>CAVZYS010000019.1:0-233486 GCA_963779555.1 uncultured Acidobacteriaceae bacterium | reverse complement strand
TAAAAATCGTCAATTGCAAGGGACCCGAACCCTTCGCCTCGTCTTTGGCAAGATGCGTGACTGCGCTTTGCTCAGCGGCTTCGTGCTCGGCCAGCACCTCGCGCGCCCGATGAATCACATCAACCGGCAGCCCCTGCCAGTTTTGCGACTTCGATACCATAGCTCTTATCGGCCGCGCCCTCAATGACCTTTCTCAGGAAGACGATTCCGCCACCGCTCTCTTTCACTGTCACATGGAAATTCTTCACGCCGCTGAGGCGATCCGCCAGCTCCGTCAACTCGTGGTAATGGGTAGCGAAGAGGGTTTTGGCGCGAGTGTTGGCGTGGATGTACTCAATGGCCGCCCACGCGATGGCGAGACCGTCGTAGGTCGACGTGCCGCGCCCAACTTCGTCGAGCAGGATCAGCGACCGCGGTGTCGCGGTATTAAGAATGGCGGCAGTCTCGGTCATCTCCACCATGAACGTCGAGCGGCCGCGCGCCAGATTGTCAGACGCGCCAATGCGGGTGAAGATGCGGTCCACCAGCCCAAGCCGCGCAGAACGCGCCGGAACGTACGACCCCATCTGCGCCATTAACACGATCAGGGCGACCTGCCGCAGGTACGTAGACTTTCCCCCCATGTTCGGACCGGTGATGACCAGGACGGAATGCGTAGTCGCATTTAGGGAAGAGATCATTGGGGACGAAGCGATCCGCCACGCCGGACAAGTCCTGCTGTTCGATCACGGGGTGACGACCCTCGACGATTTCAATATCGTTGCTGTCGTCAAAGCGAGGCCGGCAATAGTTGCAGTTGGCGGCTTGGGCGGCAAAGCTGGCGAGAACGTCGATCTCGGCAAGAGCCAGCGCCGTCTGCCGGACACGCCGCGCCTCCCTGGCAATCGCGGCCCGCAGTTCGGCAAACAGCCGGCGCTCAATCTCCACCATCTTTTCCTGCGCGTCGAGTACCTTGGTTTCGTATTCCTTCAGCTCCGGGGTAGTAAACGCTCGGCATTGACCAATGTCTGTTTGCGCTCGTAATCCGCGGGAGCGTGTTGGAGATTGGCTTTGGAAATTTCCAGATAGTAGCCAAATACGCTGTTGAACTTGACCTTCAGCGAACCGATGCCCGTGCGCTGGCGCTCCCGTTGCTCGATTTGTGCGATGTATTGCTTGCTGTTGCGGCTGAGGTTGCGCAACTCGTCTAACGTGGGATCGACTCCAGCACGAATCACGCCTCCATCGTTCAGCGTGATGGGAGGCTCGTCTTCCAGGGTAGAAGCGATTCGGTCGCGCAGATCGGCTAGTTCGTCGCATTGCGCGTGCAACTCTTGCAGCCTTGCGGCTGCGAATCCCGCCAGCGACCCACGAACCGCCCGCAGCTTTGCGAACGACGACGCCAAGGTCAGCATGTCGCGCGGATTGGCGGTTTCAAGAGTAACGCGACTCAGCAAGCGCTCGAGATCGAGAATGCCATCCATCGAGCGTCGCAGTTCCTCGCGCGCGACCAGGTCTTTCACCATGACCTCGACTGCATCAAGCCGCCGTTCGATCCGGCTGCGATCAATCGAGGGGCGAAGCATCCAGGCGCGGAGCAACCGCTTGCCCATCGGCGTCACCGTGCGATCGAGCGAGCGGAAGAGCGTGACGGCGTCTCCGCCTCCGGAAAACAGCGGTTCGAGAAGTTCGAGGTTGCGGACGGTGACCGCATCGAGAACCAGGCAATCCTGCCGCTCGTAATAGCCGACGCGGTCGACGTGATCGAGTGACCCACCCTGGGTCGAGCGAATGTAGTGGAGAATGGCTCCGGCGGCAATGGCCGCGGCCGAGCGGTCAGCCAGACCGAAGCCTTCGAGCGAAAGAACACCAAAGTGATTTTCGACCAGCGGAATCGCGTAGTCCGGCGCGAACACCCAATCTTCCAACGGAGTCTCGGCCCAGGTCGCATTCTCCAGGCTGGCCAGTCGGGGCGCGGCGGCAGGCGTGGCAACGGCAGACTGCTGGCGCGGTTGGTCGAACAGCGGCATCGACGAGGCAAACAGCACTTCGCGCGGACGCAGCACGAGCAGCTCTTCGCGAATTCTGCGGTCGGCGTCACTGCCGCGAAATTCCGTCGCGCGAAATTCTCCCGTCGAGAGATCGAGCGCAGCAAAGCCGATGACATCTTTTGCTCCCGCGACGCATGCCAGGAAATTGTTTTCCTCGGCCCCAAGCTGCGCATCAGCCGCGGTCCCCGGAGTGACTACGCGAGTCACTTCGCGTTTCACCAGCTTCTTGGCAAGGCGAGGATCCTCCATCTGCTCGCAGATAGCGACCTTGAAGCCCTTGCGGATCAACTTGGCGATGTAACCTTCCGCCCCGCATGATAGGGGACTCCGCACATGGGTATCGCCGTGCCCTTCTCCTTGTTGCGCGAAGTCAGCGTGATCTGCAACTCGCGCGCGGCCACCTGCGCATCCTCGAAGAACAGCTCATAGAAGTCACCGAGGCGAAAGAACAGCAGGGCGTTGGGATGGTCCTTCTTGATCGCGGCGTATTGCCGCATCAGCGGAGTGGACGGCTCGCTCATCGAAGCAAAAGTCTATACCAGCCGCGGGTGCTGCCAAAGATCCCCGACCGTCAGGCCCGGTGCTACACTGCCATGTTTCCGGAAGAAATCATCATGACCGAAATACTTCATTTTGAATGCAGCAAATGCGGCGAAAAGCTGTCTGCCGACGTCGCTCGCAATATCTGTCCAAAAGACGGCGGCCCACTGTATGTCCGCTACGACTTGGCGGCGATTCGTCAGCATGCGTCACGCCAGTCAGTCAGCGACGGCCCTTCCAGCATGTGGCGCTACTCCGCCGTTCTCCCAGACGCCGAACCCGTGACTTTGGGCGAGGGCATGACTCCCATGCTGCCGAGCCGACGACACCGGAACCTGCTGATCAAAGATCGGGGTTGAATCCGACCGGGTCGTTCAAGGCACGAGGCATGAGTGCCGCGCTCACCATGGCGCGACACTATGGATTGAAGAAACTCGCCGCTCCGTCCGCGGGACACGCCGGCGGAGCACTCGCCGCATACGCGGCGGCAGCCGGAATCGATGCCTACGTCTTCATGCCGAAGGATGTCCCGCTCGCCAATCGGCTGGAAGTCGAAGCCGGCGCTCATCTCACGCTGGTTGACGGCCTGATCAGCGATTGCGGACGGATGGTGGCCGAGCGCAAAGATCCGGAAGGATGGTTCGACGTTTCGACCTTGAAGGAACCCTTTCGCGTCGAGGGCAAGAAGACGATGGGGTACGAGGTAGCCGAGCAAATGGGCTGGGGCCTGCCCGACGCAATTCTCTATCCTACGGGCGGCGGTGTCGGCCTCATCGGGATGTGGAAAGCATTCGAAGAAATGGAGGCGCTGGGCTGGATAGAGGCCGGGAGGCGACCAAAGATGATCTCCATTCAGGCCAGCGGGTGTGCACCCATTATTAAAGCCTTACATGAGGAAAAAGCGGCTTCAGAAATGTGGGTCGACGCACATACGTTGGCGGCGGGGTTACGGGTTCCGAAAGCCTACGGCGACTTCATCATCCTCGACATCATCCGCAAGAGTGCAGGCACGGCTGTCGCGGTGACAGACGATGCAATCATGCAAGGCGTCAAGGAACTGGCAGCCACCGAAGGCATCTTTGCTTGTCCCGAAGGTGGTGCCGCATTGGCCGCGTACCAACAGCTCCTCGAAGAGGGATTCCTGAAAGAGAGTGACAGCGTCGTGCTGTTTAACACCGGCTCCGGCTACAAGTACCTCGACACATTCGCTAACTACTGGGGCGTCGAGGAATTCGCAGCGTCGATCAAATTGCCCGCGTCGAGAAATATCGGCGGCATCATCGGGCCGTACTAGGACATCGCAGGCCGAACCTGTCGTCCGAGCCCGCGGACGTGCGATATTCGATGAGTGTGGTATTTCGCCAGAGGCCGGGTCCTGATATTGTGCGTCGCTTCCTTGTGGCCAATGGCCGCTTCGCAGAAGGCGATTGCGCAGCAGCACCCGACGTTCCTGGGCATGGACCGCAATGACTATCCCGGCGACGCCAACATGCAGGTGTTGCGCAAGAGCTTCGCGTTCGCTGGATACTGGCTGAACACCCCGCCTGGCGCGGAACAAAACACGTGGGCAGGGAGGCGCAGTCGCTTGGAAGCGATGGGATATGGCTTCCTGTTGCTCTTCAATGGACGTGAATACAAAGACCTGAAAGCCTCAGGCGATGCGGCCGGCGTCGGTTCCCGGGACGCAGCCGCGGCAGTTCGGGCTGCCGCGTCGGAAGGCTTCCCGAAGCGCGCAATCATTTTTCTCGATCAGGAGCAGGGAGGCCGCATGCTTCCCGAGCAACGCGCCTATATTCATGCCTGGATCGACGGCGTTGTGAAGGGCGGCTATGGCGTGGGCGTGTACTGCTCCGGGATAGCCTTTCGCGAGTCGACCAAGGTGTCAGTGGTCACCGCCAACGACATCCGCGAACACGCTGGCGGTCGGGATATTCATTTCTTCGTCAGCAATGATCAATGCGGCCCGGCGCCGGGTTGCGTGTTTCCTACTGCATCGCCTGCTCCCGCGAAGAGTGGAGTTTCGTTTGCCGAAATATGGCAGTATGCGCAATCGCCGCGACGTCCTGAAATGACCGCCGCTTGCCGGCAAACCTATGCGGCGGACAACAATTGTTATCCGCCGGGTGTTGCACCGAATTCCGGCTTGCACATCGACGTCGATTCGGCCGATTCGGCTGACCCTTCGCATGGACGAGGCCAGAAATAGGAATGAAGGTTCTTTAGCTCGATTGAGTACCACAAAACAATTCGGAGTGTCCGAGGACGAGATTAGTAGGGCCGCCAAACTCCTTCGAAACGGAAAGCTGGTCGCGTTTCCGACCGAAACGGTTTACGGATTGGGCGCAAACTCCCTCGATGCCAAAGCAGTAGCGCGGATTTTTGAAGTCAAAGGCCGCCCGAGCTCCAGCCCCATCATCGTGCATGTCAGTAATCCGGAGATGATCGGCCGATTAGCTTCCTCATGGCCGGACAAAGCGCACGTCCTCGCTGAGCGGTTCTGGCCGGGACCATTGACGCTGGTTGTTCCCAAAACACTCGAAGTTCCCGACATCGTGACAGCTGGTCTGCCAACCGTGGGAGTGCGCATGCCGGAGCATCCGGTTGCTTTGGCGCTGATCGAGGCCGCTCAGGTTCCCATAGCAGCGCCCAGTGCAAATCGCTTTACTCAGCTATCTCCCAGCACCGCTGAGCATGTGCGTCAGGGACTCGGAGACCGCGTGGACTACATTCTCGATGGCGGCCCATGCCAGGTGGGGATCGAGTCCACTGTGTTGTCACTTGCTGGCGAGGTGCCCATCTTGCTTCGGCCGGGAGCTATTTCGCGAAGGCAAATCGAAGAGTTGATCGGCCTTATCGCCCAAGCAGAACAAAATCCGACGGGAGCGCATCCCTCTCCCGGAATGCATCCCCGCCACTACAGCCCACGTACGCCGCTATACCTCGTGCATGACGGACACCTGCCGACGCAAGGTGATGGCGCGTATTTGCAGATTGAGAAACAGCCTGTCGCGCCCGTGCGGGAGGTAGTGCGAATGCCAAACGACGCTTCCCAATATGCCGCGCGTCTCTACGGCGTACTGCACGCTCTCGATGCACGTGGCTACGACTGGATTGCGGTCGAGACGCCCGGGCCCGGTGCGGAATGGGAAGGTGTCCTCGACCGCCTGCGGCGCGCAGCGACGTCGGACAGCTGACGCGTGGATAATCAGAGTCGTTCTCTCCACGTGTTACATTCCCACAGTCGGTTCAACTGATGACGCCCGACGCTACCGCAAGCACAGCATCGACGACAGCGGCTCCTGCCCAACTGCTGCGCCAGATCGGCTTGTTCGACGCCACCATGATCGTAATGGGCGGAATCGTTGGCGCGGGCATCTTCATTAACCCATACGTCGTCGCACGCCAGGTACACACGCCCATGCTGATCCTCGGTGTGTGGGTGGCGGGTGGAGTCGTCGCCATGCTGGGAGCGTTCGTCTACGCTGAACTGGCGGCGCGAATGCCTGACGTCGGCGGCCAGTACGCCTACCTTCGCGAGGCCTTTCATCCTATCGCGGGATTTCTGTATGGCTGGGTGCTGCTGCTGGTGATCCAGACCGGAGGAATGGCAGCGGTGACCGTCACGTTTGCACGCTACCTTTTGGAACTGACAGGCTGGCCGGTGTCGGAACGCTTTGTCGCAGTGATGACAATCGTGCTGCTGACGATTATCAACTGCCTCGGAGTGCGGGCCGGCAGTCGCGTGCAGAGCATCCTGATGCTGCTGAAGATCGGGGCAATCGCCACCCTCGTGTTGGCGGGACTGTTTCTCATCCGTTCGCCCTATCCTTTGCTGCATCCTGTGCTGGATCGCGAACCGTCGATTGATCTTGTTACCGCAATCGGAGCGGCGATGGTGCCGGTATTGTTTGCCTTCGGAGGCTGGCAGACCGCCAACTTCATCGCAACCGAGATCAAAGATCCACGGCGCAATCTCTCGCGTGCGTTGGTGATGGGCGTGACCGGCGTGATCGTGCTGTACCTCGGGGTGAACTTCGTTTGCGTCCGCGCGCTGGGCGCAGAGGGATTGGCGGCAAGCACGGTTCCAGCATCTGCGGTGATGCACATGGCCATGGGGAACGCTGGCGCTCGCCTCATCGCCTTGGGAATCGCGATCTCGACCCTCGGCTTCCTGAGCCAGTCGGTCCTCACCGCGCCCCGCGTCTATTTCGCCATGGCGCGCGACGGATTGTTCTTCCAGGCTGTGGCACGGATTAACAAGAAATCCCATGTGCCCGTGCTTGCTATCGTGATGCAGAGTGTATTGACGCTGGTCATCGCCTTGTCGGGCAGCTACGAAAAGATTCTGAATTATGTTGTTTCTATGGACTTCATATTTTTCGGGCTGACAGGTGCGAGCCTGTTCGTCTTCCGCAGCCGGGAAGAGAAATCGACGTCGTCACCCGACACAGCAATTGGCAGTTATCGAGTACCCGGTCACCCGTATACAACGGGACTCTTCGTCGCCATATGCTGGTTGGTGGTGGCCAACACAATTTACAAATATCCCGCAAACACGCTGTTGGGAATGGCAATTCTTGCGCTCGGAGTGCCGGTGTACGCCTTCTGGGCGCGACGCTCGGGTAGTGCTGGTCTTTAGGCCAGCATTCAAGTCGATTATTTTCTTCTAGCGCGGACTTTAGTCAGCGCACCAAAAGGGATCACGAATGTCTCCACGCACCCACATGCGCTCGCCTTACATGGAATTTGCCAAGCTGTGCTCCGGCGCGAAGTACAACCTGGCTACCAGCGGAATCCTGAGCTATCCACTGGCCGAGTTGCCCGTGCGCATCGAAGATTTGGAGATCAACGGACCAACGGTCTACGGCTACGCTCCGCTACAAGAGCGTCTGGCGCAATACAACGGGGTTTCGCCGGAGTGCGTGTTTGCGGCGGCGGGAACGTCGTTCGCCAACCACATGGCAATGGCAGCGACCTTTGACCCGGGCGACGAGGTCCTCATTGAGCATCCAACGTATGAACTGCTGGAGTCGACGGCAATTTACCTCGGGGCGAAGATCCGCCGCTTCGAGCGCCGCTTTGAGGATGATTTCCGCATTGACCCCGCCGAAATAGAGCGGCGCATTACGCCGGCCACGAAACTGATCATTCTGACGAACCTCCACAATCCAACCGGCGCTTACACCGACGAAGCCACCGTGCGCGCGGTGGGAGAAGTTGCCAAAGCTCGAGGAGCCCGCGTACTCGTCGATGAAGTCTACCTGGAGGGGTTTTACGAGGCCCGGCCACGTCCGGCATTTCACTTCGGCGATCAATTCCTGGTTACGAGCAGCCTGACCAAGGCGTTCGGATTGAGCGGATTGCGATGCGGATGGGTCCTGGCCGACCAGGAACTGGTGCACCGAATGTGGCGCATCAATGATCTTTACGCTGCGAGCCCCGCGCACCCTGCCGAGTTGCTGAGCGTGATTGCACTTGATCATTTGGACAAGGTCGCGGCACGCGCGAAACTGCTGCTGGAGGAAAATCGCCGATCGTTAAACGCCCTTCTGGACTCGCGAAATGATCTCGACTTCTATCGTCCGGAGCAGGGAACCATCATTTTTCCGAAGCTACGCTCGGGAGATGTCGAAGCCTTCGTGCGCCTGCTGCGCGACAAGTACGAAACCAGTGTTGTTCCCGGCAGCTACTTCGACATGCCGCAGCACTTCCGCATCGGCATCGGCGGCGATCCTGAAATGACGCGCTTGGGCCTGGAGCGCCTCGGCCAAGCCTTAGATGAGTACGGGCGCCCAGCGTAATTGCTAGATGATCATGCGGCCGCGATTGTTTGTATAATGAATCATGTGAGGTCATCGTTGCCCTGTGTGGTTGGGCGACACCTCGCATCCAGCCAAAGATGGGCCTGTAGCTCAGCTGGGAGAGCGCCTCGTTCGCAACGAGGAGGCCAGCGGTTCGATCCCGCTCAGGTCCACCATCTTTTTCAACGACTTGCGAACGATCCAATCTGTCCTACGTTCCATTGACGTTCCAATTGACCGGCAAGTGTCCAGCTCATTGCACGTTTACGGGCATTCTGCGGCTCTCCAGCATGTCCATCATCTTGTGTGACAGCCTTCCTTTGCGAAGCGGGAGCGACTTGGGCATACACGAGCATCGCCAGCTTGGGATCGATATGACGCATCTGGCCCTGCACCGATTTCAGGTCGCCGCCACCCGGAGCTTGGCTCGTGAAATCGAATCCGGCCACGTGATGAACAAAGTAGTGCTGGCCGCACGTGTTGCACGTCATGATCTGGAGAGAAAACAGCCTCTCTTGGCCCGAAGGCGGAACATCTTCCGCCGCTAGCCAAAGCTGCGGACCAGTCGAGGATAATGGGAAGACGACAACGCCACCCAGAACTCCCCTCATGAAGCCATGAACGACGGGTCGGAGTAGAGCTCTGCCGAACTTGCTTGAGGCTGCCCCCAGAGCTAACCACAGCAGAACCTCCTCCTCTGGAACCGGCCGGCCGACTCTTTTTTCCAGATCTTCAAGAAGCGTGCGCAACGGGCGTGGCTTAGTTAGCACTTCTGCAATCTGGAACACGACCTCGTTTTCGGCCATCTGATCGTAAAGACTCTCTCGCCAGTGAGAGGTGTCCAGTGGCTTGCCGGTAATGGTTTGAACCGTAGCTTTGAGAAGGGCCAGAGAAACGGTGGGATCAGATTCGACTTCTCCGACTGCATCGGGAATTGCTTGGAGGTGGGTCTTTGGCTCGCCGGAGAGAACTGGAGTAGTGATTCGTGACTCAGCCCAAATGTCCGGCTCATATTCCTCAAGCACAACCTCCACTTGGCTCTCCGGAACACCGAAGAATCGTCGCGCAAAGTTCTTGCCTGCGCTCGTACCGCTGCTTGGGTCGGCCAATGTTGCCGAGGTAGCGACGCAGACGGTTTGCTCGGCGGTTCTCCCGCAATAAGTGCGAAGCCGTCGAATGAGGCACACCGTTTCCCCACCGTTTGCGCCACTGAAGGTATGGGCTTCATCCACAACCAGGTAACCAAGCGTGGCGCCAGCAAATAGTTCGACATCATTGTGGCGCGTGAGCAGTAGTTCTAACTGCTTGACGTTGGTCAGCAGAATGCGCGGCTGCTTCCCCGGCGTACGCATTTCTTCGCGCGACACGCGCTCCTCAGGCGGATGCACGGCGATAGCCTGGCCACGATCGCGGAACTGCTTGACCTTCGCACGGTAGTCCGCGACTGAAGAACCTTGAGGTAGACGATACCCCGTGATATCGGCCTCGCGTTCGGGAGACTTGCCGATATACAGCCCGAACGATGGCCGCGGCCAGAATCATCAAGCCTATCTCTGGCAGTACGGAACTCCGGGCGGTGACGTCGTCTTCGACTTCCGGCTGGGGCGCGGACGCGAAGGGCCCAAGCAGTTTCTTCAACTATTCGAAGGCATCTTGCAGACCGATGGCTACGCCGCTTACGAGCACGTCGGCGAGCCGAAGATCGTCCATGCTGGGTGCTGGGGGCCCATGCGCGGAGGAAGTTCATCGACGCGGTCAAGCTGAACCCGAAGGACCTGGCGGCAACGGCATCGTGAAGTTGATGAATGACCTGTTTGCCATCGATGCCGAAGCGCGCGAGAAAAACATGAACCACGCTGCGCGTCATGGGTTGCGACGGGAGAAGGCGCCTGCGCTGCTGGACGAAATCCGTGCGCAGATCCTGAGGCACAGAGAAACGCCTTACCACAGAGCGCGACGGGCAAGGCCGCCAGCTACACGCTGGGACTATGGAACAAGCTCACGCGATTCCTCGAATACCCCGAGCTGGAGTTATCCAACAACCTGGCGGAGAACTCCATGCGCCCCATCGCGATTGGCAGAAAGAACTGGATACACATCGGCAGCCCGCAGGCCGGACCCAACGTTGCGGCGATCTTCTCGGTCATAGAGAGTTGCCGTCGAACGAAGATTTCAGTACGCGCATACCTCGCAACAGTGCTGCGGGGTCTCAACAACCTCTCCATCCAACGGGTAGCAGAACGCACACCCAAAGCCTGGACCGCAAAACACAATCTGCCCGCCTCATAACTCCAACTCATCCCTCAACGGTGTGCGCGGCGGCAGCATTCTTCCGCTGCAGCCCCTCGTACAGAGCACCGACCAGACCCCTGATGGCCCTCTCGAATTGCGGGTCTACCCAGGCGAGAAGTGCACAGGCTCAATTTACCTGGATGATGGCCATACCTTCGCCTACCAGCGGGGCGAGTTCCTTCGTCAGGAATTTTCTGTCAATCCGGCAGTAACTCTTTCAGCGTTCAATTCGGCACACGTAAGGGAACCTACTCACCGTGGTGGAAGTCGATCGAAATAGTAGTCTACGGTTGGCCGTCCGCTGAGGCCCGGGCGAAGCTTTCGAACTCCACCGAATCGCTGAAAGCAACTTACGATGCAATCGCGCAGGCGCTCCACGTGTCCATCCCGGACGTCGCTGGGAAGGCAGAGCTCCGCATTTCTGGACAGCCACAACGATAGGCGATGGGTCCGCACTGTGTGTTTGATAACATCCTGCTGGAGCACCGCACTGGGAGGGCAGAGAATGCCTGAGAATATGGTCCGCGAACGAGAATCCGCATACGCTGTGCAAAGAACCATACACCCTCGCGTTTTGGGTATCGTACTCGCCGGCGGCAAAGGAACCCGGCTCTTTCCCCTCACGCGGGAACGCGCCAAGCCTGCGGTCCCGTTCGGAGGCAAATACCGGATCATCGACTTCGTCCTCAGCAATTTCGTCAATTCCGGAATCAACTCGATCTACGTGCTCACCCAGTTTCGCAGCCAGTCACTGCTCCAGCATCTGAGCGAGGGATGGCAGTTCGGCGGAATGCTCAAGAGCCACTTCATCATCAACGTGCCCGCACAGATGCGCTCGGAGAACGAATCCTGGTATCTGGGAACTGCCGACGCAATCTTTCAGAACATTAACCTCATCGAGCAATCCGATCCTCAGTTGGTGGCCATCTTCGGAGGCGACCACATCTACCGCATGAATGTCGCCAGCATGATCGACTTTCACCTGGCGAAGCAAGCAGAAGTGACCGTCGCTGCCATCCCGGTTGCCCGCCAGTATGCGGTCGAATTCGGCGTCATTGAGGCCCATGAGGATGGACGCATATTGGCCTTTCACGAAAAGAAACCTAACGCGCCCACCATGCCCGGCGATCCCAATCGCGTCTACGCCTCCATGGGTAACTATATTTTCTCCACGCGCACGCTTTTGGATTTGCTCAATGCCGACGCCCGAACCCCCGGCAGTCATCACGATTTCGGCATGGACATCTTGCCCACGCTCGCCGGCAACTCCCCCATCTATGCTTACAACTTCGAAGCCAACCGGATCCCCGGCGAGGCCGGAGGTTCCATGCCCTACTGGCGCGACGTCGGCACCATCGAGGCGTACTACGAAGCCAACATGGACTTGAACCACGTCAAGCCCGATCTCAATCTTTACAATCGAGAATGGCCGGTGCGAAGCACCAGCTACCCCGATCCGCCCGCCAAGTTCGTCTTTGATGACGAAGATCGCCGCGGCCAGGCCATCGACAGCATCGTGTCCGGCGGATGCATTCTCTCCGGCGGGGTTGTGCGCAAGTCCGTACTCGGGCGAGGCGTCCACGTCCACACTGGTGCGCTCGTGGAGGGCTGCGTCATCATGGACAACTGCGACATCGGCCGCCACGCCAAGCTGCGCCGCGCCATCCTGGATAAAAACGTCCGTATTCCGGAAGACACCACGGTCGGCTACGATCTCGACGCCGACCGTGAGCGTGGATGGCACGTGACCGATTCCGGCATAGTCGTCATTGGCCGGGAATTCAGCTCGGTGCCGATGGCGGCGATGTTCGCCTAAGCCCTCTCCTGTGCCAGATGGTTAGCTAAGCCTTCTGTGGGAAGCTGCCGTCATGACTTGCGCTCGTTGCAAGTCTGAAACGAATCTTGGTGCCGGCGAATCTAAACTCCCGCTGGAGCAGTCATGAGCGCGCCGGAATCTTATCGCAAAGAAAATTTCATGCGCTTTGCGGATAAGGATGACGCACGTGACGTGCATCTCGTCACTCCTGTTAACACGACTATTCGACTGACAGGCCGGATACAGGCGAAGCACCTGGCGGAATTGCAGAGGCAGACTTCGGAAGGCAGATAGAAGATCGCGCTGGATTTTGCCAAAGAGTGAACGGCTGGGCGGCGGCTAACTCAAAGATCACAACAACCGGTCAGGAGGAGAGGTTTCGCTATTCATCGGTCGCAGAAAGAATGATTCGCAAAAAAAGGAGAAGGCAAGTGGCAAAAATGAAAGCAGTACAAGTGCCGAAACCGGGTGCGGACTTCGAAGTCGTGGAGCGTGAAATCCCGCGCCCGGTCCGGGACAAGTGAGGATTCGCATTCAAGCCTGTGGAGTCTGTCACAGCGATGTAGTGACCAAAGACGGCTCTGTTTCCCGGTATCTACGTATCCGCGTGTGCCTGGACACGAGGTCGCCGGCGTGATTGATGAGGTTGGCGCTGGTGTGCAGGCCTGGAAGAAGGGCGAGCGGGTGGGCGTTGGCTGGTATGGCGGCCAGGACGGCACGTGTCTGGCCTGCAGAAGGGGGGATATCGCGAATTGCGCGAGCAGCATTGTTTGCGGGATCAGCTATGACGGCGGCTACTCGGAATTCATGGTTGCTCCAGTCGAGGCGCTGGCCCACATGCCGGAATCGCTCGATGCCGCCGAAGCCGCGCCGCTGATGTGCGCTGGAATTACCACGTTTAACGCTCTTCGCCGGAACGGTGGGCTTCCGAGTGATCTGGTCGCTGTTCAGGGAATAGGCGGACTGGGTCACCTGGGAGTTCAGTTTGCCAAGAAGTTTGGCTATCGCGTCGCGGCAATAGGGCGCGGGCCGGATAATGCCGCACTCGCGAAAAAGCTTGGAGCGGACGTCTATATCGACAGCGCTGCAACGGATCCTGCGGCCGAACTGAAGAAACTGGGCGGTGCGCGCGTAATTCTCGCCACCGCGCCCAGCGGAAAAGCGATGTCTTCACTGATCGACGGCCTGGGAGACAACGGCACGCTGGTCGTCATAGGGGTATCGGTGGACCCCATCGAGGTGGCTCCCGTCCAGTTGGTCCTGGGCAGGAAGCGCATTCAGGGCTGGTCGGCCGGGATCCCAACCGACTCCGAGGACACGCTGCGCTTCGCGGAGATGACGGGCGTCCGCCCCATGATCGAAAAGTATCCGCTGGCGAAAGCGGCAGAAGCCTACGCACGGATGATGAGCGGGAAAGCAGAATTCCGGGTGGTCCTGACCATGTGAGGTCCAACTGCATTTGCTGAGAAACTTTGCTCGCATGCCGGGGGAGGAGGAAAACCCATAGGAGAAGTGGAGGTCCGCTTCCCCGGCTTCGGGCAGCCCCGGTCCACAGACGCGGTCTTCTTCTATTACAGGCTGATGAATTTGTTTGCGACATTCCGGCACTAAGAACTGCTCGCAGAAAACTTTCCTTACTTGATACCCCGTAATTCCCTACTACTCTTGGGGTTGCGCCGGCGGGTGGCGATTCGCGCAACTTTCATTGTCTATTCACAGTTTCTTAATACTCCTCACCTACGATTCGGGAGAATGTCACATCGGTCGGGGTCTGACTTTCGATGTAATTCGTTACGCTTCGGCACTCGTTTGCAGTTCATCGTGCCACTGACTTTTCAGGAGAGAAGATGAAACCTACTCTAGTTCTAGCTCTAGCACTAGCTCTGTCCTTCTTGTCGACAGCGAGCGCTTTCGCGCAGAACTCATCCGCAATGAAGGAAATGAAAGATGCCATTGCTGCCCAGCAGCAGCAAATCCAGCAACTTCAACAGCAGATTCAAAGCCGCGACGCGGCAATTCAGACACTGGAGCAGCGGGTAAGCCAGGCGGAAGCGGCGGCCACCCAGGCGCAGTCGACGGCAAAATCGGCTCTCGGCGGCGAGAAGAAAGAAGGCGCGCTGAGTACCGAGGAAGTTAATGCGCTGCAGCATGAGGTCACGGATCTGAAGGCGGTCTCCGCCAACACGGTGGAGGGCTTGCAGGACACCCAGAAGCGGGTCAACGATCTGGAGAGCCCCTTGGCTATCCACTACAAGGGCGTCACCATTACGCCAGGTGGCTTCCTGGCAGCAGAAACGGTGTGGCGGCAACGCGCGGAAGGTGCTGACATCAACACCAACCTCAACGGAATTCCCTATCCTGGCGCTAACAATGCCTCCTTGTCCGAGTTCTACGGATCGGGCCGTCAGTCGCGTCTTTCCTTCCTAATCCAAGGCAAGGCGGCCAACATGAATCTTACTGGCTACTACGAGATGGACTTCCTCGGCGCGGGGATCACCTCGAACAATAACCAGAGCAATAGCTATGTGATGCGTCAGCGGCAGGTTTGGGGCCAGGCTGCACTACACAATGGCTGGAGCTTCACCGGAGGCCAGATGTGGTCGTTGGTGACAGAAACCAAGAAGGGATTGGATAACCGTACCGAAGCTACTCCTCTGCAAATTGACGCGCAGTATACCGTGGGCTTCAGTTGGGCCAGGCAGTATGGGTTCCGCGTGGTCAAGAATTTCAATAACAAAGTGTGGGCCGGTTTCTCTATAGAGAACTCGCAGGAGACCGTTACCACGCACGGTAATACCGCGAATTCGTACCTGATTGGTTCGCA
The DNA here is from genome assembly GCA_963779555.1 of uncultured Acidobacteriaceae bacterium. Taxonomy (GTDB): domain Bacteria; phylum Acidobacteriota; class Terriglobia; order Terriglobales; family Acidobacteriaceae; genus DASRAA01. The sequence continues at coordinate 218,183 of CAVZYS010000019.1, read as the reverse complement.
GGGCAACGGGGGCGGATTGTATAACTCGGCGGTCACCGGCTGTTCAACCACTCTCAATTCTACTGGCGCACCGGTTACCACCTGCTCCAATGCCGCCAACTACTCCTGGAACCCCTCTCCGGATTTCGTCGGCAAACTGGCATTTGAGCCGGGCTTCGGGCACTACGAAGTCTTTGGTGTCCTCTCGGAATTCCGCGATCGCATCTTCCCCAACGCAGGGGCAACTACGCCGAGCGCCGCTGGCGCATTCAACAAATCGACGTGGGCAGGTGGTGGCGGAGCCAACGCGCGCTGGCTGTTCTACCAGAAGCACATCGAAGTGGGCTTGCACGGCTTGGGTGGCAGGGGTGTAGGCCGGTACGGAGACGCTGGACTGTCGGATATAACCGTAAATCCATATAGTTCGCTTGTTCCCATCACTGCCTATCAGGCTCTGCTCACTCTTGAATATCACTCCCCAAAATGGGATGTGTACGGCTACGGCGGTACCGAGTATGACGGTCGGACTGCCTTCTTGAATGCCAAAGGGGCCCCGGTGGGTTATGGCTCGCAATTATTCAACAACACCGGTTGCGGTATTGAGGGTCTGCCCAGCCCCGCCCTGAGTGCGGGGTTCAGCCCGAGTGGCCCGGCGAACTGCAACGGGGACACCAAGGACCTCTGGGAAGGTACCATGGGCTTCTGGTACAAGCCGTATAACGGCCCGAAGGGTAGGTTGCAGATCGGTCTTCAGTACTCCTATCTGACCAAGACTGCCTGGACGGGATACGGCACAAAGCTGCCGGCGCCTCCGGGAGCGAACCCGACGGCTGTCGATAACATGGTCTTCACTTCGTTCCGCTACTACCTGCCATAAACGATTCAGTGGCTGATCCTGACGGGGCTAGTCTAGCCCGGCAGGCTCTTAGACGAATGCATGTGTTAAGGAATGGGCGCCGGATAATCCGGTGCTCATTCGTTTTTGTGAGCCTGAATTCCGATCCTCGGGCGCTTAGGATGAAATGACGACCGCCAGAATGCCGTACCGGTCTTTGGACTCCTCAAAACGGCTACGCTAATCCTGATTTTTAATTTGGGGACGGCGCTGGCGGCCTTCACGGCCGTTTTACGGGAGAAGAAGCGTCCGGCGTAGAACTCTCTGGCAGTCGTGCTTCGCCAAACACCAGAGCCGTAAACATAAAGATGTCGGTGTCATCGTCCTTCCAGGCGGAAGCAGGCAGACCGGCTTTCCGCGCTGTCTCTTCGAGAAAAGTCTTGCGGTCCCACCCGAATTCTACGGGCACTTGCGGCAGCAGCACTCCTTCGTGGTTGCCCTTCTTCATAAGAAGGCCGTGCTGGCCGACTTGTATTTCCTTCACGTCGAGCACGCGCCGCAACGGAGACAGGACAGAGATCTCGTATTCCAATTCCCCCAACTCCGCTGCCGTGATCGGAGGGAAACGAGAATCCTTCGACGTCGCATACGCCGCCACTTCGCGCACAGTGTCGATCAGCGGCTCCAGGGGAGCAATGTATCCGATGCATCCGCGGAGATCGCCATTCTTGTTGATGGTGACGAAAGCGCCGCGGTCCTGCTGCAGCGCCAGCGGTGCGGCAGCAGGTATGTACTGCTTGTGCTCGCGTACCGCGGTTTCTGCCGACTTGCGAGCAACGCTCAAGAGATCCTGCTTCTCTTTCGCGGTCAGCGAAAACGGCTGGGCGCTGGCGGCTTTCGCCGCGGACTTGTATAGCGCAAAAGCGCTGTAGCCCACAACCCGGGAACGATCTCCGGTGATGTCGCCGGAGTTGGCGTACTTCAGCAATGCGGCGCGGTTTGCGCCCAGGCGTTCGGCCGCCATCATGGCGGCGACGATCGGGCCGCCACCGCAGGCTTCCCACACACGCGACTGCAGATTGCGCGAGAGGTCGTAATAATCCCACGCCTCGATAGCATGCAGGGTGTTGTGGTCGATCGTGGAGGCCTCATCGTACGAGTGATAGTGCGAGAGATCGGAACTGGCGACGATGAGGGTGTCGGAGTTGCCGATTAACTTTGCGAGTGCAACGCCCAGAGCACGACTGGCCTCGTAGCTCTGATCACCCATGATGATGGGAACCAACTCGAACTGCCCAAGCGTCCGCTGCAGGAATGGAAGTTGGACTTCGAGTGAGTGTTCGGACTGCTCGCCCGAGCGCTCATGTCCGCGGCTCGACAAGCGAATCGAGTTGCCTTGTGCTGCCAACTTCGCTGCAAAAGCCTTGTCGACTGGGACTTTGCCCAAGGGTGTGACATAGGCTTCGCCGTCATAGACCGAGGAGAACGGAAAGCTGTCGTAGTGCGAAGGAGCGATGATCACCACACGCTGAAACTTGCTGCCCTTGAGCGCCGCGTAACTGAACGCCGCCACGCTACCGGAGTAAGGGTATCCGGCGTGGGGTGCAATCAATGCGACCAACGGATCGCTAGTGGGTGGCACCTGCGTCTTGGCCAAGAATCCATCCACCATGTCTTTCAGTTCGTCGGGATTGGCGGGATAGAACGCCCCGGCCACACCGGCCTGCCGCGCTTTCCCTTGCGAGCATGCTGAGGCACAGCACACCACCAGGAATATCAAGAGCGGAATCGTGAAGGTGGATATTTTTCGCATAATGGACGCGATCTCCGCCAGCTAAGCCTGCCACACGCCCGGGATGGGGTTCTAGCAATTCTGGCACTTACCTTTTCGCAAGTTCATCTACTTGATGGTAAAACCCGCGCCACCGGTGTCGGCTCAATTCAGTGCATCGATACGCGACTCGTCCGGCGTCAAAAGAGGCAGCGATGTCTCGGTGACGAGAATGCGGGAACTGGTTCGGGACGGCACCAAACACCTCCACGCCTACAACGAATAGCACCAGTTGCGAAAGCTTTCAGTGACGCGGCGCACTGAGTGCTGGAGATTCGCCAGGCCCGATACCTGGTGCTCCTTTATCGAGCGGGCGGTAACCGTCTTCAAGTGGCCATCGTGGTCGCACCTGGTGCGCAACGATTCAGTGACCAAAGTCGCCATCCCGTGTGAGCCCGTCTTTGCTCCTGCTACCTGGTCGCGCGGCATTCGAGCAACGGGGCCCTTGGGGGATACAAGGCCTTGGTTGTTGCAACTAGAATAGGGTCTCCCTCGCGACTAAGCGATAGTCTAAGCGATAGTCTGTGCATCAGCTCTTCTGCGCCTTCGCAGGCGAAGCCAGCGCGACGGCCGCTTCAGCTGTGAGCATCACGAAGGTGAATGTCTCCTGCAAGTACAGGCCTACCGTGGTATCCGTGTGGCTCAAATAGCCAATGGAAACGTCCTGGCCGATGTGCAGGTCGAAATCGCCGCCACGAGTGGTCACCACAAAGGCTCCTTGGATGGCAGGTGCCCAGATGATCTTGTCGTCGACGAGCCGCTTGACGTGTTCCAGTACCGGATATCCCTGATCGCTGGTCTCAGCCAGGGCAGTGTAAACGTCCGCATCGAGTAGCACCGCGTAGGGACCATTGACGCCGACCAGCCGCAACTGGCTCAGGCCCTGAGCAATTGCGTACGGATACTCCCGCACATCGGTAGGAAGCGTCATCGCCGGATTGCTGGTCCCTTGCCGGATACCCACGATTCCGGCGGCGGGATAACCTTCGAAGATAGCGCCGTCCTCGGCATAAGCGAGCTTGCGTGCGGCGTCCTTGGCCGGCTGCCAGTCGGCGTCGTTCGCGCCACGTTCGACATCATCGATGGCCTGGCGCTGCAACTCGAACGGAACCCGCAGTTCGACCAGCGCCTTTACCTCGCGCTGTCGGGCCACGACGCTGTCGCTCGGGGCCGAGATCGTCTGCAGATGTCCGGTGCCGACGGCAGAGAAACTTGTGCCCGCCGGCCCATGCATGTCGACCACGCGCCTTCCCGCGAGGTGGCGCTTGAGCGTGCGCGATGTTTCCGCTTCGATCTGCGCCCACGCAGCGTCGGAAATGGGGGCAAGCTCTCGATGCAGATTATTCATGGGGAATGTCTCCTTTCAGGGAACCGATACCTAGCGAGCCGTCCTCTTCGCGCGCTGGCTGAGAGGCTTTGATCGCTGGCTCGGCAGAAGCCACTGCAACCGCAGGCTGGTCCTCGGCTACGTTTTCAAGAAATGTCGCGGAGGGAGCGAAAAACAAGTTTCCCGTGGCGGCGCGGCTGAAATCGAGCAGCCGGTCGTAATTGCCGGGTGGGCTGCCAACGAACATGTTCTCCAGCATCTTCTCAATCGTCGAGGGCGAGCGGCTGTAGCCAATGAAATAGGTGCCAAATTCTCCCTCCGTGGCGCGCCCGAAGGGCATGTTGTCGCGCAGGATCTTGATTTCTTTCCCATCCTCGACAATGGTGGTGAGTGCGTTGTGCGCTGAGGTTGGCTTGACCGCATCGTCCAATTCAATGTCAGACAGCTTGGTGCGGCCGATGATGCGTTCCTGCGCCTCCGTGGACAGCGCATTCCATCCCCCGAGATCATGAAGGTACTTTTGCACGATGACATAGCTGCCACCCGCGAACTCGGGGTCTTCTTCACCAATAACCACGGCGTCGGTCGCTGCCTGGCCCGTCGGATTCTCCGTCCCGTCGACGAAACCGAGGAGATCGCGATCGTCGAAGTAACGGAATCCATGCACCTCATCTGCCGGAGAAACGGCGTTGCCAAGACGCGCCATGATTTGTGTCGCCAGCTCGAAGCACAAATCCATGCGCTTCGCCCGAATATGAAACAGTAAGTCGCCGGACGTAGAAACGGCATGTCGATCCCCCGCACGAATCTCACGAAAAGGATGTAGTTCCGCCGGACGCGGCGGCCCAAAGAGCCGATCCCAGGCTTCGGACCCAAACCCTAAAACGCACGACAGCCCTGCCTCAATGTCACGAAATCCCACCGCACGCAACAGCGCGGACAGCTCTCCACAGAACGATCGGAGCGTCGTGCGGGTGTCGGGGCCCGGGTTTAGAGTCACCACGAGGAAGATAGCGGTGCGAGCCAGCGGCGCGGCTACCGGTTGTGCGATAACCCGCGCGGCGCCAGCCGTTACGGGCGCGGTGATTGGGTCGGATGCCATCGATCGTCGTCCTCATAAGGGCCAGAAGAATTTCGCTTTCTAAAATATCGCCCCGGCTCGCACCCAAGCAATCGGACGGAAAGCTTACCATCGCCTCTTGACGGCTGTCCACGCTGGCAGCCCAATGGGGGCCTCGCGATTTGGTGGCGTCATCAAGATCAGAGAAAACGGCATCATCTCGCTCTTCCAGCATGCAAATCGGCTGGGACATTTAAACGCTCTCGGCGCAGGCCTGGAGCCCAAGGCTTAGCTCGCAAAAGGGCACCAGTCTCCACCGCGAACTGATATCGACCCGCACAGGCGACAATGCCTCAGGTCGGAGTCCCAGACAACGGGAGCCATACTTGAAAACGCGTGTCACCGGGTTTGGAAGTAACCTGAATAGTTCCCCGATGCTTCTTCACAATTCGCTGGACCGTGTCCAGGCCGAGGCCCGTGCCTTCCCCAACTCCTTTGGTTGTAAAGAATGGTTCGAAGATGTGGGGCTCCACCTCGGCGGGAATTCCCGGACCGTTATCGCCAATCTCAACGACGACGCAACTGTCGTCTCGATAGGTCCGTATGCGAAGTTCGCCTTTTCCGCGCATTGCGTCGATCGCGTTATCGATAATGTTGGTCCAGACCTGGTTGAGCTCGCTTCCAAACGAATTCACCAGGAGAGGAACGCGCTGGTAATCGCGCTGCACCGCCACTCCTTGTTTTAACTTGTGATTCAGAATTGTAAGCGTGGTTTCCAGGCTTCTTACGATGTCCACGTTTTGCACCGGCGCCTGGTCCATGTGGGTGTATTCCTTGATGGCGCCAACTAGATCCGATATCCGCGAGGTGCTGCTCTCGATTTCGTGCAACAGACTTGCAACCTCTACCGAAGCGGCGATCCTGACCAGAGCGGCTCGAGCCGTGTCTCCATCGAGGTTCGCGAACAGCGATTCGACCACCTCCGGTTTGATGTTCCGTCGCGCCAGACCAGCCGCCAGTTGCCACAAGTCGTTCTGTCCATGGCTGCGCAAAAGGGAATCAATCTGGTCTTCCAAGTCGCTGATGGTCAGCGCATCCGGTGGAACTACGTCCGGTTGCGTGAAGGAGGATTCCAGTTTCTCGATTTCCGATTTCTGCGCAGGCGTGAGATCACGCCTTCCCAGCTCAAGGCTTGCATCCCTGATCTTCTTTAGAATGTCGTGCAATTGGCTGGCTGCGCGTTTCGCCGCAGAAGCCGGATTGTTGAGCTCATGCGCAAGTCCTGCCGAAAGCTTCCCTAAGGAAGCCAATCGATCTCGCTGTTGTTCGAGCCGGGTGGTTTCGCGGATCCGGTCCGACATCAGGCCCACGAGACGCTTGGTCAGCTCTGGCATTTTCTGCACCAACTCTGGAAACAGCGAGGCAGGAAATCGCAGGGCGCGGCTGTCGGTCTCGGCTCGCCCGCTCACCGTAAACTGTTTCATCCTCGAAAACGGCAATACTCCAGTAACGTCGCCCGGCTCCAGCTCGAACACAAAGGTTTCGCCGCCACGCTCGCCTCGCCCTTGAAGTTTTCCCTCAAGAATCACAAACATCGCATCAGCTGGCTCGCCTTGGCGTGCGTAGGTATCTCCCGACTTGAGGTTCATCTCTTGCGATTGGCTAATGAACCAGGCGATCTGATCGTCTGGCAGATCAGCGAATACAGGGACGCGAACTAGTTCTGATTTGTCGACCATTTATACCTTGCTGAGATACTGATGAATGAACTGCACCGCCACCGATCCTTCCCCAACCCCGGAAGCCACCCGTTTGATGGAGCCATGGCGAACATCGCCTACGGCAAAGATGCCGGGAACATTGGTTTCGAGCAGGAACGGATCTCGGTCGAGTCCCCATCCCTTCGGGCGCTGCCCGTCACGCATAAGATCAGGCCCCGTCAGTAGGAAACCGCGCTCGTCCCGCTCGACGACATCGGCCAGCCAATCCGTCCGCGGCAACGCTCCAATGAAGATAAACATCGCGCTCGCCGGCACTCGCTCAATCCTGCCGGTATCGGAACAGAGCACTGAAATCTCATCCAGATGTGTTTCGCCGTGCGCTTCGGCCACGCTGGCATGGGTCCACAGTTGAATGTTCGGTGTTTCCTGGACCTGATCGATCAGATATTGCGACATGGTGCTCGACAGCGACTCGCCGCGCACAAGAATAATGACGCGCTCGGCGTATTTCGCGAAGTTCATTGCCGCTTGGCCTGCCGAGTTAGCGCCGCCCACGACATAGACGATTTCACCCTGGCAGGACAGGGCCTCGGTAGCGCCGCCGCCGTAGTAGATCCCGGCACCCTGCAACTTTTCTATTCCCGGTGCTTCCAGCCGACGCCACTGCACTCCAGTAGCGATCATCAGCGCGTGGCACGAAATCTCGTTTCCATCCGCCAGTTTTATGATGCGGTAAGGCCCTTCCGCTCGAACTCCAACCGCTTCCTGAGAGAGGATTTCCACTCCGAAACGCTGGGCTTGCACCACCGCACGCCGGGCCAGATCGCCTCCACTGAGCCCGGTCGGAAATCCAAGATAGTTCTCGATGCGGGAGCTCATACCAGCCTGGCCGCCAGGCGCTTCCCGCTCAATCATCACCGTATGCAAGCCCTCAGAGGCTCCATAAACGGCAGCCGCCAAACCGGCCGGACCTCCACCCACAATCGCCAGATCATAGAAGCTGGTTTGAGCACGCGTGCGCAATCCGACCTTCTGCGCCACCTCGGCGGGAACACTTTCAAGCAGCTTCGTCCCGTCGGGGAAAAGCACGACCGGGAGACTGGCCGCCTCGGGACCCAGAGCTTCTAGAAGGCGCTTGGTTTCCGGATCATTAGCGGAAAGCTCGACATCGATCCACTGATACGGGACGTGGTTGCGCGCCAGAAAGTCCCGCAACTCGTACGATCGCGGCGACCAGCGAGTGCCCAGCACTCGGATCCCTTGAAAGGTTGGACGGTAGGAAGCTTGCCAGTCATCGAGCAAGTCATCCAACTGTGGATACAAATGCTCCGCGGGAGGGTCCCATGGCTTCAAGAAGAAGTAGTTGATGCTGGCTTGATTGATGGCGCTGATCGCGGCGTTCGTGTCGGCATACGCGGTGAGCAGAGCCCGCTTCGCGCTGGGGAAAATTCCCATGGCTTCTTGCAGGAATTCCACTCCGTCCATACGCGGCATGCGTTGGTCGGCAAGCAGCAACGCGACACTGTCGTTACGCACCTTCAACTGCTTTAATAGGTCGAGCGCACCTTCGGGAGAATCGCTTCCTATGACCCGATACGCAGCGCCGTACTGTGAACGAAGATCGCGCTCAATGGCACGCAAAACATCGGAGTCGTCGTCCACGCTTAGCAAAATTGGTTTGGCCATGCTTGGTCTCGGTTTCGGGCAACGGGATAATTACAGACTTCTGGCTTGTCTACTGGGATTAGATACAGAAAAGTGCATTCGGTCGCGCAACTCCGGCTATTGGTTATCCTTGACGAGCCTGCTTCGCCATCTCGAGTCAGGCTCTGTCAGACGCAAGAAAAATAAGGAAAAGGCTCGACATGTTATATAGTGTTATAGTTAACTATAACAATAGTGCAGCAAGTATCCGCCGGCTGAGCCGGGGGCCTTATTTTGTGAGCCGCTCAAAGCGGCTGTGGGGGGTCGCTAACGCGGCCCCGATGTTTTTGGCCACCTTACGGTGGCCAGTTAGCGCCACAGGTTGATTTGGTCCAATCGCTTGTACTCTTGCTCCTGCTTTCGGATGTACTCTCGAATCACACCCTCATCTCGGCCCACCGTGGACACGTAGTACCCTCGCGCCCAGAAATGCTGCCCCACAAAGTTCCTCTTCTTGTCCCCGTACACCCGCGCCAAGTGAATCGCGCTCTTGCCCTTGATAAACCCAATCACTTGCGACACCGCATACTTCGGCGGGGTCGCGATCATCACGTGATCCGGCATCAGGTGCCCCTCTTCGATCCGGCTCTCTTTCTGCTCCGCCAGCTTGCGGAGCACCTCTCCCAAGTGCCGCCGCAATTCCCCGTACAGGGTCTTTCTGCGACATTTGGGGATGAACACCACATGGTATTTGCACTCCCACTTGGTATGGCTTAGGCTTTCCATCTCGTCCATCGCGAACTCCCTTTCGTGTGCTTTGGCGGCTCACGCTTGGAGTCTCCGCGATGGACTCCAGTATTTGTCAAACTTCTACGCCTCCCCGGCAGGGCCGGGGGGTCTCCCTTCGTAACTAGAGTTCATTTGAGCCGATTATTCTATCTGGCGGAAAAAAGCGCCACAATTGCCAACATCAGGCGGTTGCAGGGGACGACGGTGTGGGCTGCCCGTTTGATCATTGCTGATCGGAGCTTTTGTCAAAAGCCCCACATTTGCCAAAGGAAGGCAAATATGGGCCACGGGATGTGTGGGGCACCAGCCGGCCCGAGCGCATGAACCGCTATAGCGCGATCATCCTGAATCGAATGCAACAGATGGGGTGGTGATATACCCACGTTCGGGCAACGGACAGCTCCCCCTCCCCTCCCCCCTACCCCGGTCATGTGGAATCGGTGAGTTGCGAACAAATCCCGTGCAAAGTCGCACAAACAAATCGGTTATAGGTAAAGTAATACAAACAAAGGAGTTAGTGCCAGGTAATGCTGGGGTAGTCTTTTAAAATCAACAGCTTAGCGACGTTTTTTGTGCAAAGTCTTGACCCCATGGGAGTTGTCGGGAATTTTCAGAGATCGGGTCGAGCGACGTTGCTGGGACGCAAACTCGATGATCGCTGCTGGTGATGGGCGACGAAAAGAAAAATCAGCAGGTTGATGTGACGGAGGTAACCAATCCATTCCGATTTGGGAAGGCTGCTTGGTGGTGGACCCAGGTTAGCGTCCAAGAGAAGGACGCCAACCCTTCGACAAGCTCAGGGCAGGCTCTGGGGCACCCAGCGGGAATCTTCACCACTGGGGCACAGAGAAAGAAAGCGGGATGGGCTACCCGCCTACAGTTGCCTAAAGAAGGCAAATATGGGCCGCAGGATATGTGGGCCACCAGCCCGGCAGTTAAAGCCACTCTGTACTGAATCGTACTAAAGTTGATGATTATGGCGTCCGACGAGCATCTAGGAATCCTCCGTAAAGGGGTCGAGCACTGGAATGGCTGGTACCGCGAATACTGCGACCGTGATCACAGCTCCAGGGCACGGCTGTGGTTCTTCCAACCGGAACTATCCGATTGGGACGGGAACTTCCTTCGAGAATTCGACTGGCACCGATTCTGTTTGCACGAACTTAGGTTCCCCCACGAGATGGAGGAGGCTCATCAACGCTACGAAGCAGGCCTTCTCTCCGGAGAAGAAGTCCGGGAGGGCTGGATACACCTTGACGGCATTGAGCTCCACGGTGCTCAGATGCAACGCATCGACTTGGCGAGGTGTTGGGTGCGCAGTGCCGATCTCTCCAATGCCGATCTATCCGTGAGCAAACTCCGTGGAGCCGACCTTTCCGGGTCTAACCTCGCGGGGGCTAGTCTCCGCGGGGCGGATCTCTCTGATAGCAACCTAATTTGTGCTAACCTTTCCGGAGCCGATCTGTCTGGGGCCAACCTGTCCAACGCCAATGCGTCGAGGGCCGTCTTGGTGGGCACTATTCTCGACCATGCAGATCTGACACACTGTACCGTCTACGGGGTATTCGCGTGGGATGTGAAGAACGGGGCGGGAGGGGCCTCCCACGGCTTGTTCCGAAATGGGAATCGAGACAGGAGGAAAAGGTGTTGCTTTCGAAATTCGCGCCCGGCCAGAGCAAAAGGAAGCTACAGTCGAGGGGGCAAGGACATTCTCGAGGTCGCAGAGGTGCGCGATGCCGAAACTCGCAGGTTTCAGGTTGGTCTCGTTTTTTCTGTTAACGGCGGTCGCAGCGAACGCCGCACCGTTCGTCGGATCGCTGACTTTCGTAGGACTCACGAATGGCGATGCAGTGGGAAACTTCTACCAGGCGGAAGGGATAACTTTCACCGGGTTTTATGCGGTCGCGGGTGACTACTTCACTTGCCTTGGCACGCAAGTCACCTGTTCGGCAACTGTTGGCTACGGATCCATCATGGACGTCCAACAGGGATTCCAGCATGGTCTGTCGTTCTATTTCAGAAATGGCGGAACTGGCGACGTTCTTCTGTACGACGGCATCGGCGGCCAAGGGACGCTGCTGGCTGACGTCGCGTTGTGGCCAGCGACGTCTGACTGGGAGCCGTTTGGTTTCATGTTCCCGGGCCTTGCCCAATCAGCGGTGTTTGACGTCAACAATGCGGAGGTGGCGGTTGTTACGATGGGCGGTGCGATGGTTATCCCTGAGCCGACAACTGCACTGCTGTTCCTGTCGGGGTTCAGTACAGTCGTCACTCTAAGGCGCCGCGGGTGACACCGTACCTTGGGTCGGTTCGCGCAAGTGAAACTTATAACAACCCTGCACCCTCTCCAGTGCCTGCAGTGCAGAACCGAAGCTGGTTTTGCCCGGGTGGGTCTTACCCTATTGAGAACGGAAGCCCTCTGGTTCCACGGACGGCCTTGAGTGGGGCACCCTCGAGGTTGTTTCGTCGGTGTGGATGGGTTACTCGGGCCACCCGCCCGCGGGATGTGCGGGCCACCAGCCCGGCGCTGACATTGGCCTAGACCGCGGGAAGTTGGGAACATTATGAAGCTTCTTCGAATGCGGGCGTCGTTCTTACCTGGTACCCTGACCATTTTCTACCACTGTCTGGCGCTGCCGTTGTCGATTGTCCTTGCTATCGGACTGTGTTTTGTATTGGCTTGGTCTTTCGGTTTTGTGAGCGACCACTTGTCAAACGTAAGTGGCTCTGATGACTTTGGCATCCTCTCGACTTTACTTGATGTAGTCGGAATGACAGTTGTCTATGTGCTCCCGATTCTGCTGGTTGTTGCCGTCTGGAAGTTCGGGAGGAAGGTTCGAACTCTTGAACAGAAACGTGGCCAGCGTTTTAGAGATGAGGTGGCAGCGAGTATCTCGGACTCAGAGTGGGGAAAGACGCCAGATAGCGTACCTGATCGTTATGTCCTACATTTAAGGCCATTTGTCTCAACTGGCGCTGTTCGAGTGCTGGTGAAGCGTAAGACGAGCTCGTACACACCACCCGGGAGCAGCAAATGTATGAGCAGCGAGACGACAAATGTCTGGGAGGATATGGAGACAGTCATCGCTCAAGCTATCGAGCGTATTGCGGCTTTTGTGGCCCTCGGACGTCCAGGTGAACACGTCGGCGCTAGGCGAATTGAGTCTGAGGATTCGAACTGGAGAGATGAGTTCGCGAGACTTGCGAACGGGGCGGAACGAATTCTAGCAGTACCCTCTCGCCATTCTGTCCTGCCTCAGCTGGAAATGGAGAGAGCGTTCGTCCGTTAAGATAGCGGAGCGAACGTATGAAAAAGGAACGAAAGCATTACACCGCAGAGGAGAAGGTGGCCATTCTGAGGCGCCACCTTTTGGACAGGGTTGCGGTCTCGGACCTGTGTGAGGAACTGGGCTTGCGGCCGACGGTGTTCTACCGCTGGCAGAAGGAGTTCTTCGAGAACGGAGCGGCCGCCTTTCAGGCACAGGAGCGTCCCCATCGCCAGGTGGAGGAGAAGCAGAAACGGATTGCGTTCTTGGAGAAGAAGGTGCAGACCAAGGACGAGGTCCTGGCCGAGTTGATGGCCGAGCACATGGCGCTAAAAAAAGTCTTGGGGAACTCTAACCGGCGGCTGGGTGCCGCATGACACGCGGGACCAAGTAATGGATTTCGTCCGGCGCTGGTCGGAGAAGACCGAGATCGGCGTCGGGCGGTTCATTGCGTGGCTGGGGGTGAGCGCCAGCAAGTTCTATGACTGGCAACAGCGCTACGGTTGTGTCAACGAACACAACGGTTGGATTCCCCGCGATTTCTGGCTGGAGGCATGGGAGAAAGAAGCGATCATCAGCTTTCATCTAAAGAATCCGTTGGAGGGTTATCGGCGGCTGACGTTCATGATGTTGGATGCTGAAGTGGTGGCGGTCAGTCCGGCGAGCGTTTGGCGGGTGTTGCAGCAAGCCGGACTGCTGTCCCGGTGGAAAGGCAAGCCGTCGCGCAAGGGCACCGGCTTCGAGCAACCGCTGCAGCCCCATCAACATTGGCATATCGATGTTTCCTACATCAACCTCTGTGGAACTTTCTATTACCTGTGCAGTGTGCTGGATGGTTACAGTCGTTCGATCGTGCATTGGGATCTGCGGGAGTCGATGAAGGAAGCCGACGTGGAACGGATTCTGCAACGCGCCCGGGAGAAGTATCCGGAGGCCAAACCGCGGATGATTTCCGACAACGGGCCGCAGTTTATCGCTCGCGACTTCAAGGAGTTCATTCGCATCTCGGGGATGACGCACGTGCGTACCTCGCCTTATTATCCGCAGTCGAATGGCAAGATCGAACGTTGGCACAAGTCGCTCAAGCAGGAATGTATCCGGCCGCTCACGCCGTTGACGCTGGATGATGCCCGGCGCTTGATTCAAGCCTATGTGGATCGTTACAACACGGTGCGTCTGCATAGCGCGATCGGGTATGTGACCCCGCAGGACATGCTGCTGGGGCGCCAGGCCGAGATTCATGCTGAACGCGATCTCAAACTGGACCAAGCTCGCCGCTTGCGGCAACTTCGCCGGCAACAGGTTGCAACCTTTCTGGATTCACCGATTACAATGACTTCGCCAGAGGAAACAGAGGCGGGCTCTGCCGGGAGGCAACCATGCTGAGGGATACTTTGGCGGGGCTCATCGAGCCGATGTTACGCGGCGCGGGAGTTCACTGCTCTCGCGCTGGTTTTTCCCCGTGCTGCAGCAGACATCGGACGATAGACCCCCAATGCCTGGAAAATCCCCGCCCCGCAGGGGCGGAATCTACACTAACGGAGAACGCCCGTTCTCCATTTCACGCTGAGCCAAGACAATTCCAGCACAAGGGAGGAAATGAGCCAGTTGCTTTCAGATCCCCAGCTGCTTTGTAAGACGGTCTTTATTGTGCCACCGGCCACAATACGGGAAACGCCGAGTCCGAGTATTCAGTACCAGAGCGTTAATGACATCAATCAATTCGGCTCGGTCGAAAAATGGGGGTTGCCTCCAGATCCTCGAAAATTACTGCCCAAGTCAGGGCGAGAACTTCCTGAGGACATCCGATCTGAGGCAATCGCATTTTTCAAGGAGGTGGGAATCATAGTTACTGAAAATGAGAAAGGATTAGGGCTGTTTGTTAGTATCGGCCGTGATGGGCGTCCTGCCGCGGCACTTCCATTTTGGCAGTCCGAGAGTTCGCTCGTCCTCTTATTAAGGTGGCATTGGGGCCTCATCACGAGATCTGAAACAGACTATATTTTGTCGTACGCGCATATCCGAAACGCAATCCAGACAATTCCCACTACTCCGCTCCTCGTCGGAGACCTGCTTCGGACAGCAAACAAGAAGAATGCTTGATTAAGCTTCGACACCTATCCGGCCCCCTCGTGAGATAGGAGATACTTCGCGGCGCCTTCCCGTCTCTAGCTGGGAAGACTTTCGCGCAATTCAACTCTAATCATGATGTCTTTCCGGTTCAGGCTGACCGGATGTCGTCCCAGCACCTTTACGCAGTCTCGATCAAAGAGTGCACCGTTAGAACGCGGCAATCCCCGTGATGTGTTCGCCGATGATCAGGGTGTGGATGTCGTGGGTGCCTTCGTAGGTTTTGACCGACTCCAGGTTGGCCATGTGGCGGAAGATGGGGTACTCGTCGGCGATGCCGTTGCCGCCGAGGATGTCGCGGCCCATGCGGGCGCACTCCAAAGCCATCCAGACGTTGTTACGCTTCGCCATAGAGATATGGTAGGGCTTTACCTTGCCCGCGTCTTTCAATCTACCTACTTGTAGTGCGAGTAGTTGGGCCTTAGTTATTTCACTAATCATCCAGACTAGTTTCTCTTGTACAAGCTGGTGGCCGGCGATGGGCATGTCGCGGAACTGCTTGCGGAACTGCGCGTATTGCAGAGCGCAGTCGTAGCAGGCCATGGCGGCGCCGATGGCTCCCCAGCCGATGCCGTAGCGCGCCTGGTTGAGGCAACTGAGGGGCGAGCCGAGTCCTTTGGAGCCGGGCAGGAGGCAGTCGGCGGGGATGCGGACGTCTTGCAGCGAGAGGCTGGAGGTGACGGAGGCGCGCAGCGACCACTTGCCGTGGACGTCGGCGGCCTTGAAGCCGGGGGTGTCGGTGGGGACGATGAAGCCGCGGACGCGGTCGTCTTCGTCGGTGACCTTGGCCCAGATGATGGCGATGTCGGCGATGGAGCCGGAGGTGATCCACATTTTTTCGCCGTTGAGGACGTAGCTGTCGCCGTCTTTCTTGGCGCGGGTGCGCATGGCTCCGGGGTTGGAGCCGGCGTCGGGCTCGGTGAGGCCGAAGCAGCCGAGGATTTCGCCCGTCGCCATCTTGGGCAGGTACTTTTGTTTCTGCTCTTCGCTGCCGAAGGTGTGGATGGGATACATGCACAGGGCGGACTGCACGCTGACGAAGGAACGCACGCCGCTGTCGCCGCGCTCGAGTTCCTGGGTCATGAGTCCGTATTCGACGGCGGACATGCCGGCGCAGCCGTAGCCGGTGAGGGAGGCTCCGTAGAAGCCGAGCTCGCCCATGGGACGGATGAGCTCTTTGGGGAAGCGTCCGTCGCGGTTGCACTGCTCGATGATGGGGACGAGGTTCTCTTCGATGAAGAGGCGGGTGTTGTCGCGGACGAGGCGCTCGTCGTCGGAGAGAAGTGTGTCGAGTTCGAGGAAGTCGACGCCTTTGAATTTGATGGCCATGAATGTTGGTCCTCTTGGATGTGTGACGTCTCGTGACCCCGCCCTACCGCCAAAAAACGGCGGTAGAACGGGGCACCCAGATCAAAGGCCGGGGAGAGATGAACCAATGAACGTAGCAGGGGATGGAGAAAAGGGTCAAACCGGTGGTGGCTTCAGTTCGGCTAATTTCTGGAGCTCCTGTGTTTTTTGGTACGCCTCCTGCACCAGTTTCGAAGCTGCATCGCTGAGGTGAACGTCATCGCGGATTAACAGATTTTGCAGCGTCGAACGCAAGAGTAATGCTTGCGTTCCGTATTCCTGCTGTATCCTGCGCAGCGTCTCTGCGATTTGCCGATACTCGCGCTCTCGCCGGTTCCTTTGCCAGAGCACCCATCCTAGAGCTAACCCCAATACGATGAAGACGGCGCGATACAACAACATGCCCGGATGCTCGGCCACTTCGTCGGTCAGACTATTGCCGTCAGCCAAGGCATCCATGCCGGTATCGATGATGACTGCGCCGATTCCAAACGAAAGTCCGAAGAGGATCTCTTTGTATTTCTGGAACATGTTGGATCTGCCACTCCTCAGGGCTGCTGCAGGCGTCTCATCCTGGGCTACCCGAAAACACTATTCCGCCGTGGTTGGGTCGATGATGGTCTTTACTTCGCTGATGCTGTCGGCGGGAAACCCACCTTGCTTTGCATGCTCACGAATGGATTGCTCGTCGGGAGCGTTGTAGATGCAATAGATTTTATCGCCGGTGACGTAGCTCTGGACCCATTGAATCTGCGGGCCCATATTGCGCAGCACGCCGCAGGACTTTTGCGCGATGGCTTGCAGTTCTGCCGGCTTAAGATTGCCGACGCCGGGGACGTTGCGTTCGATGACATATTTAGGCATGGCGGGGATTCTATTACAGTTTCGAGTTTCGAGAAATCCCGGTCGTTGCTCGTACTTTTTCCGAAACGATGGGAAAAGATGAAGCAACACCTGCTTGTCAGTTACGTTCGAACTGGGCGCTCTTCAACATGTTGTCGAAGGTCGGACGGAAGCGCTCGAACTCCGCCTGGGGAGCGACGAAGACGAAATAAATTACGGTGCCGTCGGGTCGCGGGACGGTGACCAGCCAATCGCGCTCTTTTTGCTGCTGGCCGTTCGCGTCGGGGAATGGCGACATCGACTTCATGACAACGGATCGGCCCTGAACGCCTGCGATGTTGATGGGCTGAGCATTGCCCACTGGGCGCAAACCACCGCCGCCGTTTTGCATGGTGCGCACGAGTTCGTCAGTGACGTCATCGATGGTCATTCGTTCGCCTCGCGGTGGGGACACGCCGTTGATGAGGACGCCATACCCTACGGCACTTTCCACCACCCCAGCCTGGGGGGCAATGGTGAGAGAATCACCCTGCTGACGCGGCGGAAAAATCTGCCAGTTGTCGGGATGTGCGACCTTCATGGGACCCAGGTCAGCTACGACGAGCCGTTGACTGGGCAGAACGCTCTGCAACGATATGGCGGACACGTTCGTTCCGGCACTGGGGCTGGCGGCCACTGGGGTGCTGACCGCATATCCAGCGGGAGCCTTGAAGGTCGCGCCGTTCTTCTGATTCAGCGCTGCCCACTGACCGGACTTCGCACCCTGCGCGATATCCTCGCTGGTGTAGGCCTTGACGCCGAGCGCATGTTGACGCGCCTTGCTGAAGGCCACATCGCTGGTCAGATAGTTCTTCGGCGGCCAGTCCTTGATCTCTCTCTCGATAGCAGCCTCGCGGTTTCCGGGGTCCGGGTGATCGCTAAAAAACTCCGGCGGTTGACCTCCTTCGCCTTTGAGCGACTGGAAGAAGTCAGCGAGCGCCTGCGGATTGTATCCCGCTTTGTAGAGAATGATGGCGCCGACAGCGTCGGCCTGCGCCTCGTCGCTGCGCGAATATTTCATGATCACGCCGTTGGCGCCGAATTGAATTCCGGCTTGCGCCAATTGGCCAAGCAGGCCTCCGCCCAAGGTGGCACCGAGTACCGCGCCTGCGAGCCCGGCCAGCCCCGCCGTCCACTGCGCCTTGTTAACTTGCTTGGCGGAGTGCTGCATGTAGACGTGCGCCATTTCGTGCGCCATGACGCCGGCTAGTTCGGCCTCATTGCGTGCCGCGATTATGGTTCCGACGTTGACGAACATCTGTCCGCCGGGGAGGGCGAACGCGTTGATCTCCTTCTGCGCGGTCACGTGGAATTGAAACGGCCAGGAATATTGGGCGGGTATGGTCGCCACGAGACGCTGGCCTAGTTGCCGGATGTACTGCGTCTCCGGACTGCTGTCGGGAAGCATCGGCACCTGCTGGTAAACCTGTGCGGCGACCTGCAGGCCGAGCTGCGTTTGCTCTTCCCGGGACATGTGCGCACTTCCGGGATTCGGGAGCTCTGGTCCTGCAACTACCGCGAACGTCTGAGCCACCAGCAGCATCAGCGTCGTCAAGGATGATAAGAGCTTTATACTCGGGCGATTCGTCGTCATCGGAGTCATTCCGGAGTGAAGGCTTTTGACAGTTTACCCAAAGCCAAATTGCGGGGAAACACCAGCCTCGGTGGTGCTGCGAACCGAGCACGATCTTCCTCTCTCATGTAAAATCAAAAAGTACCCGGCGAATAGAGAGTGGCGCTACCAGCGCCCGTCTGCAGTCGAAGCCGCACCGAGGTTGGGGCGTGAGCTTGAGACATGTGCATCTCGCGCTGGCCGCGCAATTCCGCTTCGGCCTTCACGTTTTGCCCTCTGCATCAAGCCAAATGTCGCAGAACGCGGGAGATATCTGTCCGGAAGAATTACTCAGGAGAAAGCAATGGCAAAAATCGCA
Source organism: uncultured Acidobacteriaceae bacterium (assembly GCA_963779555.1). Lineage (GTDB taxonomy): Bacteria > Acidobacteriota > Terriglobia > Terriglobales > Acidobacteriaceae > DASRAA01. The sequence continues at coordinate 199,441 of CAVZYS010000019.1, read as the reverse complement.
AAAACTGCAGACCGCAAGAAGGTCATGGATACCACCAAGAGCACGGATTGCCCGAAGTGCGGCAAGCCCACCCGCATCGTGAAGCGGGTGAAAGATCGCGAGCGCAATGTTCCGGGTGGCATCTATATTTCGTGCTCGGCGTGCGAGTTTTACGAGAAGCTGTAGACAAGCAGACGACATCAATAGCGGCGACAGAGCGCGGACGATTCCGCGCTCGCGCTGTCTGAGGAGAGTCTATGACGGGATTGTTGGCATTGTTTCCGGCTGGTTCGTACGAGTATTTCGCGCCGCCGTACTTTGTGGGATGGGGAACCCTGGCGCTGATCAATGGGGGTCTGGCGCAAGGCAAGCAGAAGAGTGGCCTGCTGTGGTTTCTGTTGTCGATCTTTCTCGGACCGCTGGCGACGTTGATTCTGGTGCTGCTGCCGAAGGGGTAGCGGGTTCGTTGGCTGCTGCGCGGCCTGCGATGTTTTGGGGCTGCACATTCGGGGGCTCGCACCGGGCTACAAAGGCGCCGCCGTCGCTGCACGACAGGTGCGTTGGACATCGTCGCGTTCTTGCGGGAATACACTCGGTGGGAAATGCAAACATCCAGGGTACTCTTCGTTGTCTCCGCCGCTGCCTCGCTGACTTACCTCCTAACGCGCCCGCTCGCGGCAGGGGACTGGCCGGTGGTCTTCGCGGTGCTGAGCACGCTTCTGTTAGCGGTGATTGGGTTCAGCGTGAACGCGCTGCTTGGTGCTGCGCTTGCACTTTCCTGTCTGGGTGACTTTCTCTTGGGAGTTCGGCGACTGGGAAGTCTGGACGGTGAGACGCTCTTTCTTCTCGGGCTGGGTTCCTTTCTGTTTGCCCATTTGGTCTATATCGCGATGTTTCGCAGATACCGGGTTGCTGTCTGGTGGAAACCTGGCCCGATGCGGTTGTTGGGCGTGCTGACGATTCTAGTTGCGCTTGGGTCGGTGTTGGGAATCTTGTGGCACTCGCTCGGTCCCTTGCTCATACCGGTGGTGGTTTATTCGCTGGTGTTGTCGGGCATGTGCATCAGCGCAATGCTCGCCGATCTGGGGACGCCTCTGGCCGGGTTTGGAGCCTTGTTATTCATCGTCTCCGACGCGATGATCGCAATCAGCAAGTTTCGCGGTCCCTTTCCGGGCCATGGGCCGCTCATCTGGATCACGTACTACGCCGCACAGCTTCTGATTTTGAGCGGCGTCGAGCACCGCCAACGCCGGGAGCAACGGATGCCGTAGATTGCGGATGTCACGGCGTTTCAGACTTGACTCGGGGTCTTTGATGAGTCGGCCGACTTTTCAGCAAACGCGACAGCTTCGACGAGCGCAGCCCGGTATTCCGCGACGAGGTTGTCTTTCCACGCTTGCTTCCACAGGCTGCGCTTTTTCATGTAGTGCTCCATGTGGTGGAGCGGGTCGTGCGCTGTGCGTGCCTTCAGTGACTTACCTTTGGAGCCGCGGCCATTCGAGTTCTGGTCCGCCTCGGCATGCCAGCGCCAGGTGCGGCATTCGATCAGCGTGGGTCCGGCACCGCTACGAGCGCGATGAATCGATTCCTGGGTCACTCGCCAGACAGCGACAATATCGTTGCCATCGACGGTGATGCCGGGGAAGCCGTAGGCCTCGGCGCGGTCGCGCAGGTCTTCGTCAGCCCGGAAAACATTGGCAAGTTCGGGATGGGCATCCGCGCTGTTCTCGACCACGAAAACGATTGGCAGTCTCTGGCTGGCGGCGATGCTGGCAGCTTCGTGCCAGTAACCGAGAGCGGCGAGACCGTCGTCGGCCATGGTTACCACCACATCGGTCTTCTCTTGCCGGCGGTAAACCAACGCAACTCCTGCAGCGATATTGAATTGGCCCTCAATCGTTGCCGTTTGCGGAACAACGCGCACCGCGGCCACGTCGTTGGATGAATGCGCGGCCAGATATTCTTTCTCAAAGTTGAACAACTGCGCGAACACCCGCTTGAGTGGCGTGTCACGGACCACATGTGTGGCCAACTTGGGCTGGGCAGTGGAGAAACTGTCGTCCGGCTGAAGCCCAATGCAAGCGCCGATTTCGGTGGCTTCGCCTCCAAGGATAGGCACCGGTACGCCGGGAATTCTCCCCGCCCGCAGCAAGGCAAGGACTTGTTCCTCAAGCAACCGGGTCTTCAGCATCACCGAGTACAGAGTGCGCAGTACTTCAGGGTTCGACGGCGAAGCGTCAGTCGCGAGCGAAGACTTTGCGGATAACGTACTGACTACCGGATCAAGATTTCGCCCTTTTGATTTGGGGCGATGGGTTGTCGTGGCGGCCATGCGGGGCGGGTCTCCGAGAACGATCATTGTATAGCAAGCAGAATGCCACGACGGCGGGGAACCGCAGCGCGGAAGTGGGGAAGCGATGACCGCGATGGTGGTGAGGATGAAGAAGCGAGTGCGGTTGGCAACACGAGATGAATATTTCGTCACAGTTTTCAACACGAATGTGCATAAGGTTGTGGAAATCAACGGGCGCAGAAAGCTAAGTTGCTCGCAACAGGAAGCCTTCAACATTCTGCACCGAACCATGTGCGCATTCGCGGCGCGCGATGTGGCAATGATTTCGAAACGCGCGGTAATCGCAGGGAAAACGAACAGGCGAAACGCGAATCCGGCGTGCTAGTCTGACGCGGTGAAAGTTCGGCTCGACAAACTGATTCTGCAGCGCGGCCTGGTATCTTCACGCGAGCGCGCCCAGGCCCTGGTACTGGCGGGCCGCGTGCTGGTCAATGAGCAGAAGGTCGAGAAATCCGGCGCCAGTGTCGACGATGAAGCAGCCATCCGCATTCTGGGTGACGAGATGCCGTTCGTCAGTCGCGGTGGCTTGAAACTGGAGCGCGCCCTCGAGCATTGGCACATCGATGTGCGCGACAAGACTTGCATGGACATTGGAACGTCCACGGGTGGGTTCACCGACTGCCTGCTGCAGCAGTGCGCGGTACAGGTGATCGCGGTCGATACCGGTTACGGCCAGATCGACATGAAGCTGCGGAACGATCCGCGGGTCAGGCTGCTGGAGAAAACCAATGCGCGGTATCTCACGGCAGAACAGATCTGGCCCGATGCTGCGCAGAGGAGTCCGATCGGTTTCATCGCCATGGATGTGTCGTTCATCTCGGCGACGCTGGTTCTCCCGGCGGTGGTGCAGTGCGCGCAACCTGGTATCGGGTCCGGCGTACTGGAACTTGTGGTGCTGGTGAAGCCGCAGTTCGAGGTCGGGCGCGAGAACGTGGGGAAGGGTGGGATTGTGCGTGATGTCAAAGCACATGAAATTGCGGTGCGGAGAGTCAGTGACAAAGTGGCGGAACTTGGTGGAGAGGGGATTGAGGTGATTGATTCCCCAATTCTAGGGGCCGAAGGCAATAAGGAGTTTCTGTTGCATGCGCGGTTCGGATAGATGGTAGGGGTGACAGCAAGTGTGTTGCCTCAGCGCCAGAAATTACTGGGAAACCTGCTCCAGATCAGCCAATATAGTTTGTTTACCGCTAGGCAACACGTGCAATTTTCGTTGCCACGGCTTATATCCGGCCTTCGTGATGGTAATCATCCTTTCGCCAATTGCGAGGGGCACTTCAGCGGGAGTGTGTCCTAAGAAAGCATTGTCAACCTCGATTTCGGCGCCCGCGGGATTCGAACTGATCGCCACGATTGAGAGATGGGAACGAGTTGCAGGCGACTCCGCGATAAAGGCGTCGTCGCTGCGCGCAAGTTCTTCGCGCACACTCGATAGCCGCAGTCCCTGTTCGTGCAGAATTTCAGCGGCAAAACATTTGTCCTCGCGCAACATTCCCAGGAGAAGATGCTCAGTACCGATATGCTGGTGAGAGAGCCGCTCGGCTTCCTCGGCCGCATACGCCAGTACCCGCTTGCATTCATTGCTGAGGGGCAGGTCCACGGAAGTGGAGATCTTATCCCTGATGATTGTGTGCTCCTCAATCTGTTTACGGATCGATTCGACCGCGCCGGAGGACCGAAGGAGGCGATGGGTGAGCGCCTTGTCTTCGCGCAGGAGGCCGAGTAGCAGGTGCTCCGTCTCGATGTACGGAGATCCAAACTGACTGGCTTCGTACCGCGCAAAAAAGACCAGGCGCCGGGCTTTTTCCGTGTAGCGCTCGAACATTCCGCTGAGTACTCCACTCTCGAGTTCGCATTGCGCGAATTAGGCTCGCGCTTGCGTCTTCATCAACTGAACATACCGGGACCACTTTATAGTAATGCTGAATTGCACATCCGGGCGTCAGACCCGACGGTTGTGCACAATCACCCAGAGAAGCCACTCCCGCTGCGGGTTCCGCGCGGCGTGCGCTACACTGGCAGGGAACTTTTGCAGTCACATGAAGTCAGCCGCGATTATCTCCAAGCCGTGGAAGCCGGAGCTGGGTAGCATCCTGCCCGAGCTGCTGGCCTGGTTTCGCCAGCGCGGGTATCAACTTTATATGGATGAGGAAACCGCCCGCTACACCAACGGCGAGCGGGTGATATCCCGCGAGGAGATTGGGAAGAAGCATCCTGACTTTGCGCTGGTGCTGGGAGGCGATGGCACCCTGCTTTCCGCCGCTCGCTCAGTGGCGCACGAAGGCGTGCCCATCTTGGCGGTGAACCTGGGCTCGCTGGGATTCCTGACCGAAGTTCCGCTCAACGAACTCTACGTGGCGCTGGAGGCTGTCGATCAGGGCCAGTGTCCCGTGGAAGAGCGCTCGGTGCTGGATTGCCGCTTGTTCCGCGGCGAGCAATGCATATCCCAGAACTTTGCGCTGAATGACGTCGTGGTCAACAAGAGCGCGATCTCGCGGTTGCTGGAGTTCGACCTCTACATCGACGGCAACTTCGTGTTCCTGTACAAGGCGGATGGGGTGATTATCTCCACGCCTACGGGATCGACCGCGTATTCGCTGGCGGCGGGCGGACCGGTGCTGATGCCTTCGGTGGATGCATTCGTGGTTACGCCCGTGTGCCCGCACTCGTTGACCCATCGTCCGCTGGTGGTGACGGAAACATCGCAGATCGAATTGCGAGTTGAGTCGGGCGAAGAACAGGCCTTCCTCAGCATCGACGGGCAGATTGGCCTTCCGGTGCAGCAGGGAGACCGAGTGCTGTGCCAGCGCGCCGGCCATACGGTAAAAATCATGCGCATGCGCCGCACCTTCTTCGAAGTGCTGCGCAACAAATTGAAGTGGGGGCAGCGGTAGAACAGTTGTCGGTGGTCAGTTGTCAGTGAAAGAAATTAGTTTTGATGTAAACGAGGAAAGTGTCCTTCCGCCCGATCTCATGCAAAAGCTGTGGTGGGGAGAGGCGCGACTGGCGAGCCGCGCCGGTTAGTTATTTATTCAGTTGCGGGTTTCAAGTTATCGTGCCACCAGAAACGCGCCTCGATTTCGCACTTCTTGCAACAGAATGTCTGTCCTTCCCGCGCCCGGCTTGTACTGCGTAAGTATTGGGAATAACACCAGACACACACTGCGGTGGAAGTAGCAGCATCGTATTGATTGGGTTGCATGAGGCTCTCCAATGGAAAGCGAGGATAGGCTAACTTGCGGCTAAAGGCAATCAGGAAAATCCCGGTAATCGGATAGCTAAACATCATGGAGCCGAGGTGGGGATTCTAGGCGCGCTCAAGTGCCATGAGATCGGCAACCGACTCACGCTTTCGTACCAAGCGCGATTTCTTGCCGTCGACCAGGACTTCCGCGGCGCGAGCACGGGTGTTGTAGTTGGACGCCAGCGACATGCCATACGCGCCCGCATCGAGGATGGCGAGAAGGTCGCCTTGCCGTGCAGGCGGCATTTCGCGATGGCGGGCGAAGAAGTCACCACTCTCACAGACCGGTCCCACAACGTCAACTTGGGAGAGTCCTTCGCCCTTGGGACCGAGCGACACGGGGACGATCTCGTGATGGGCGCCATAGAGTGACGGCCGCATAAGGTCGTTCATGGCCGCATCGACGATCAGGAACTGCTTCTTTTCGTTCTGCTTGTGATAGATAACGCGAGTCAGCAAGGCTCCAGCCGGTCCTATGATGGAGCGTCCAGGCTCAAGTAATACATGAACATCGAGCCGCCTCAGCGGCTGGATGATGGCCGATGCGTAGGACTTCACCCGGGCGGGGAAATTCCCCTTCGGATTTTTGGCGTACGAGATCCCCAAACCACCACCGGCATCGACGTAACGGATGTCGTGCCCGTCGTGGCGCAAGGCGCGAACCAGGGAAGCGACGCGCTCCATGGCCTCGCGAAAGGGATCGACATCGGTGATTTGTGACCCGATATGAACGCTTACGCCGCCGGCTTTCAGATGGCGCGAGGTTGCACCCTGGCGATAGAGTTCGGGCGCCGCGCGCATCGGGACGCCGAACTTATGTTCGTGCAGACCTGTGGAGATGTAGGGGTGGGAGCGCGCATCGACATCAGGGTTTACCCGTATCGCGAATTTGGCAGTCTTGCGAAGATGGGTAGCGCGAGCGCTGAGCATCTGTAACTCGGCGGCGCTTTCGACATTGAACAGCAGAATTCGGGATTGCAGGGCGAGGTCGATTTCCTCTGGCAGCTTTCCAACACCGGAGAAGACAACCTGGGACGCCGATTTGCGGCTGGCTTGCAACACGCGCTGCAATTCGCCACCCGACACGATGTCGAAACCGGCGCCCAGGGAGGCGAGCAGCCGCAAGATCGACAGGTTCGAGTTGGCCTTTACGGAATAGCAGATCGTGTGTTCGCAATCGCGGAAGGCTTTGTCGAATTGAACGTAACGCTGGCGAATGGCGGTCGCCGAATAGACATACAAAGGAGTTCCATAGCGGTCCGCGAGTTGGCGGAGCGGGACTGCGTCGGCGAGGAGTTCGCGCGGGGAGGATGCCCGCGAACGTTCGTTCCGGCTGTAGGTGAAGGCGGGCGGGCGTTCCTGCGGTCGAGAGTCGCTCACTTTTTGGCTGGCTGTCCTTGTACCTTGAGTACCACGATGGTCTGGTCATCGAAAGCTTCCACTCCCTCGGCATGCTCCGAGACAGCATCGAAGATGGCTTGCGCGATTTCGTCGGCGCAGCGGCCGGCGTTCCTGAGAGCAACCTTCTCCAGGCGGCCGCGGCCGAACATGTTGCCCGCGGAACTGGTGGCATCGGTGATGCCGTCGCTAAAAAAGAGAAAGACATCGTCGGGTTTGCCGCGCAAGTTACTTTCGTCGTAAGAGGCGCTGGAAAACAAACCCATCGGCAGACCAGTCACCGGAATTTCTTCGAACCTTCCGTTGCGCAGGTGCAGCGGCCGGGGCAATCCTGAATTTGCGACTTGCAGGGTGCGCTGGCTGTCGCTCCAGATGGCGTAGATCATGGAGACATACTGGCCATCGATGGGACGCTCGGCGAGCGAGAGGTTGATGGCCTCCAGCATACCCGCGGCGGAGGGCTCCTCGACCGAGTGCGAGCGGGTGATGCCGCTGACCAGCGCTGCATAGATGGCCGCAGGAGCGCCTTTTCCGCTGACGTCTCCGACCGCGATGGCGATATTGCCGTGGCCGCTGTACTTGAGGAAGTCGTAGAGATCGCCGCCGATCTGGCGTGCGGGCGAGAAGCGCGCCGCCACTTCCGCATGTTTCAGGGCAGGACGTTTCTGCGGCAACAGGCGGAACTGCAACTCGCGGGCCAGCGCGAAGTCGTGCTCCAGACGCTGCTCCTGGCGCGCAATACGCTCGTAGAGCGTGGCGTTTTCAATCGCGATGGCGACCTGCGCCGCCATGGTGGTCATGATGCGGACGTGCTGGTCGTCGAAATATCCGCGCCGCGTGTGTTCAATGTCGAGCACACCGATCACCTTTTCCTTGTAGATCAGCGGAACGCAAAGCTCGGAGCGCGTTTCCGGGTTGGCCTTGATGTAGCGCGGGTCTTTAGACACGTCAGGCACTAGCACGGCTTGTCCGGTTTGCGCGGCGTAGCCCACCAGGCCCTGGCCAATCGGGACCTCATGTTTGAGGTGTACGCTCTCGTTAAAGCGTAGAGAGAAGCGGTGCTGTAGAACGGTACCCGTGGGATCGACCAGCAGGATGGAGAACATCTGGAAGTCGATGATGCGGGTGACTAGGTCGGCGATACGCTGCAGAAGTTGATCCACGTTGAGGATCGAGGTGAGTTCGCGGCTGATCTCGGTCAACAGCGTGAGTTGGCGGGCCTGGCGCGCAACCCGGGTGTAGAGACGGGCATTCTCGACGCCGGCTGCGATGCGCGACGCGAACACCGTCAGCAACTGCTTGTGTTCCTCGGTGAAAGCATTGGCCTGCGCGGCTTCTACGTCGAGGACTCCGATCACCTTGTTCTTAGCGATCAGGGGAACGGCCAGTTCGGAATGCACTCCTGGCGCGGAGTTGATGAAGTTCTGCTCCGCCGACACGTCGTTGACCAGCACAGCCTCGCGGCGCAAGACAGCCTGTCCTGTAACGCCCTGGCCGACCTTGATGCGGATGCGCTCGGCCACCTCGGGCGGATGTCCTACCTGGAAGCGGACTTTCAGTTCCTGCGTCTTTTCGTTGAGCAGCAGAATGGCGAAGATTTCGTAGTCAAGGAAACGCTTCAGCATCTCGGCTATGCGCTGCAGAAGCGTGTTGAGATCCAGGGTGGTATTCACCGCATCGGCCACTTCCAGCAGGTAGCGGTCAAATGCCGGTGTAATCAATGGTTCTGTGGGGGTCGTCATTCCGCGAAAACTCAGCCCTCATGATAGCAGCGAGGGAGGTGGATATCGCTAGGGCGAGGGAAGTCCAGAAACGTTTGACGCGTGCCAACGCCGGCGGTTGCGGCCACGCTGCGGAGCCACTAGAATTCTCCACGCTGCCAAGTAACACGATCATCGATAGCAATTTCATAAAGGCTTCGACATTGACGGGGGAATCATGAATCTGCAAGGGAACCGTTTAACCTGGCTCGGCCATTCGACGTTTCGCATTGAGACCAAAGAAGGCAAGACCGTGTACGTCGATCCGTGGGTGATGGAGAACCCGCTTTGCCCGCTTGACGAGAAGGACGTCAAGAAGGCGGACGCGCTGATCTGCACTCACGGTCACTTTGACCACATCGCCGACGCGGTGAAGATTGCCAAACAGCACAAGTCCACGGTGGTCGGAATCTTCGAGCTATGCCTGTGGATGCAGAAGAAAGGCGTCGAGGCAATCGCTCCCATGAACAAGGGAGGCACGCAAACCGTGGCCGGCGTCAAGGTCACCATGACGCATGCCGACCACTCGTGCGGCATCCTCGACGATGACGGCAGCGTCGTCTATGGTGGCGAAGCGGTTGGGTACGTCCTGGAGTTGCCGGGCGGGGTGAAGCTCTATCACGCGGGCGACACCGCCGTGTTCGGCGACATGGCGATCATCCGCGAGCTCTATGCGCCGGAGATTGCACTGCTGCCGATTGGCGATCACTTCGTGATGAGTCCGCGCGAGGCCGCCCTTGCCTGCAAACTGCTGCAGCCGAAGTTCGTCATTCCCATGCACTACGGGACGTTTCCGCCCTTGGTGGGACGACCGGCTCATCTCAAAGCGCTGCTGGGCGCAGGCGGGCCGGAGATGGTGGAGATGCAGGCGGGACAGACGCTGGGTTAGGGGCGCTGTTCGCCGTAGCCACTCGCAGCAAAGAAACAAGAGTCGGAATTGGCGTCGTTGTCCCCGGTGCGCTCTGCTACGCCTTCTGGCGCTGGCTGTTGAAGCGGCATCCGGAAGAGTTGAAGGAGTTCGAATAGCCGAATTCGGAAGCCCTTGAGGTGAGTGATATATCATGATATATATCACGTTGGAGGAGCGATGACCCAAACTGCAAAACTCTTTCGCAACGGGCGGAGCCAGGCCGTGCGCCTGCCGGCGGAATACCGTTTCGACGGTTCCGAGGTTTATGTCCGGCGGGATCCGCTCACTGGCGACGTAATCCTTTCGCGCCGCCCGGAGTCCTGGGGGGAGTTTTTCGATTTGTTGAAGACACTGGAAATTCCCGATGACTTTCTCGCGGACCGCAACGATCGGCCGCCACAGAAACGCCGCCTCTTCTAATGCCGTCCTTCTATCTTCTCGACACCAACACAGTCAGCTACGTTTTGAAGGGAAACATTCCAGAGGTGCGACGGCACCTGGCGAGAGTGCCGATGGCGGACGTGACTGTTTCCGTTGTCACGGAGGCGGAACTTCGGTTTGGGCTGGCGAGAAGACCTCACGCCAAACTGCTTGCCATTGCGGTGGAGGAATTTCTCGTGAGGGTCACCATTTTGCCGTGGGACTCTCCCGCAGCCAAAGCGTATGCTCAACTTCGCGCCGATGTGGAACGGGCCGGTACACCCCTCGGAAGCCTCGACATGATGATTGCCGCGCATGCGCTCGCCGTCAACGCAGTACTGGTGACGCACGATCGCGCCCTGCAGCGCATCAAGCGACTGAAGACCGAAGATTGGGCGAAGGCGTAAGCGGGGACACGGGCTCTTTCGTCGCGCCAGCGTGGTGAATGCATGAGATTGGGAAGAGGACTCTTGTCAGTTCCTACTTCACCACCACATTCACCAATCTACCTATTACCACCAGCACCTTCACGATCTCTTTGCCGACGATCGCGGCTTTGACCTTTTCGTCGGCCAGGGCGATCTCGCGGATTTGCGCTTCGTCCGCGTCGGGAGGCACGGTGATGCGCGCCTTGATCTTGCCGTTGACCTGCACTGCCATCTCGATCAACTCTTCCTTTCCCAGCGCGGGATCGTACTGCGGCCATGGAGCGCGCAACAGGTCCGTGGTTTCGCCCAGCATCTCCCACAACTCAGCCGCCAGATATGGCGCGAAGGGAGCCAGCATCAGCACCAGCTTGCGTTGCACGTCCGCCATCAAAGAAGCAGGAGCGGCTGGTTCGCCACCGCGCTGCGTGCTGTCTTCGTACGCATAGAGCTCGTTCACCAACTCCATGACGGCGGCGATCGACGTATTGAAGTGCCAGCGTCCGCCGAAATCCTCGGTGATGCGGCGCATCGTCTGGTGCAGTTTGCGCTGAACCTTGCGGGCGGCGGAGGACAACACGAGAGATTGGTGGCTGGAAAGGGGTCCTTCGACTGCGCTCCCTTCGGTCGCTTCGCTCAGGATGACAGCAGAAGATGTCGCCGGGTTAAAACCCGGCTCACGTTCAGGAGGGGAATCGCTAACGCGGCGCTGAAGCGCCGCACTACCCGTTGCACCCGCCTGAAGCGCCGCACCGCCCATCTGATCCGCAGGCCGCGCATTCCGCGACACGAAGCGATACACGCGCGAGAGGAAGCGGCTGACACCTTCCAGTCCCGAATCCTGCCAGTCGAGATCGCGATCGGGAGGCGCGGCGAACAGCGTGTACATGCGCGTGGTGTCGGCTCCGTAGCGCGCGACCATGTCGTCGGGTGAGACGACGTTGCCCAGGTTCTTCGACATCTTGGCGCCGCCCTTGATCACCATGCCCTGGGTGAACAGCCGGTCGACTGGCTCGGAATTCTTTACCAGCCCGATATCGCGCATGAACTTCGTCCAGAAGCGCGAGTAGATGAGGTGCAGGATGGCGTGCTCGGCTCCCCCGATGTATTGATCGATGGGGAACCAATAAGCCACGGCGTTCACGTCGAGAGGAGCCGTGTCGATCCCCGGATTGGTGTAGCGATAGAAGTACCAGGACGAATCGACAAAGGTGTCCATGGTGTCGGTCTCGCGCAGCGCGGGCCCTCCGCACTTCGGACACGTCGTGTTCACGAACTCCGGCACCGCCGCCAACGGCGAGCCTCCCGCCAGCGTGATCGGCACGTTGTCGGGCAACAGCACCGGCAAGTCCTTCTCCGCCACGGGAACCACGCCGTCGTTGGGGCAATGCACCATCGGGATGGGCGTGCCCCAGTAACGCTGGCGGCTGATGCCCCAATCGCGCAGCTTGTAGATGACGGTGGCCTTGCCGAAGCCGTGCTCTTCGGCATACTTCGACATCTTCTTGATGGCTTCGTCGCTCGGCAGTCCACTGAATTCGCCGGAGTTGATCACCAGGCTGTTGGTTTCCGTGAAGGGCAGCACCAATTCGTCGGACGCACCATTGGGCGCGGGTTCGTGCTCGCGCCGCGGCAGGATGACCACGCGAATGTCGAGATCGTATTTCTTCGCGAACTCATAGTCGCGCTCGTCGTGCGCCGGGACCGACATGATGGCGCCGGTGCCGTATTCCAGCAGCACATAGTTCGCGATCCAGATCGGCACCTTCTCGCTGTTGTAAGGGTTCAGCGCGTAGCGCTCGGTGAAAATGCCGTGCTTCTCGATCTCGCCAATGTCTCCCTTTTCTCTTGCCTTGCGCTGCTCGGCCACCAACTCTTCGACTTTGCTGAGCAACTTTGGATCGCTCGCGACCAGGTCGGCCACCAGCGGATGCTCCGGCGCCAGTTGCAGTGAGGTTGCTCCGTATATCGTGTCCACGCGCGTTGTGAACACGGTGATCTTGTCGCCCGCCGCACCGGCCTCGCCGTCGAGTTTGAAATCAACATATGTGCCCTCACTGCGGCCGATCCAATGGCGTTGTTGGGCGGTGACGCGCTCAGGCCAGCCGGGCATCGAATCCAGCGCCTTCAGCAGTTCGTCGGCATAGTCGGTGATGCGGAGGAACCACTGCTCCAGCTCGCGCTGCTCAACCAGCGTGGTTTCGTGCCGCCAGCAGCATCCGTTCGACAACACCTGCTCATTGGCCAGCACGGTGGCGCACTCGGGACACCAGTTCACCTTGGCCCGCTTGCGGTACGCCAGGCCCTTCTCCAGCAGCTTGAGGAAGAACCACTGGTTCCAGCGGTAGTAGTCGGGCAGGCAGGTGGTAACTTCGGTGGACCAGTCATAGGCAAAGCCCAGGCGCTTCATCTGCGCCTTCATGCTGGCAATGTTGTGCAGCGTCCACTCTTTCGGTGGAGTCTGGTTCTTGATCGCCGCGTTCTCCGCCGGCAGTCCGAAGGCGTCCCATCCCATGGGATGCAGCACGTTGTAACCTTGCATCCACATGTAGCGCGCCAGCGCGTCGCCGATGGAATAGTTGCGCACGTGTCCCATGTGCAGCGCGCCCGAAGGGTATGGCAACATCTCGAGCAGGTAGTATTTCTTTCGCGTGCTGGTCGCGGGCTCAGCTTTGTACAACTCGGGATTCTGCGCCCAGCGCTCCGACCACTTCTGCTCAATGGCCTGCGGTTCGTAGCGTTCGGGACGTGCGGCGTCAGCGGCTTCGGATTGTGCGCCGACGGAAGGAGAGGATGGATTGGGGCGTTGCGTTTTCGACTCGACCATGTATGTACTCTTTAGATGAGAAAGGGATAGTCCTTGATTTTACAACGGGACGCTTGTCTAACACGGTGCGATACTGGACTTGCAACCGGCAGGACATCTATCGAATCATGAGCGCACGTATAACTCGTAACCATCTGGTTCCGCTTTCTGACCAGCAGTTTCGCGCTATCACCAAGGCCGTGTCCGATCCCCGGCGATACGAAATCTTGCAAACCATTGCTGGACGAAAGAACTGCACGTGTGTCGAACTGCGCGAAAGCTTCCCGATTAGTGCTGCAACACTTTCGTTCCATCTCAAGGAGCTCGAGTCGGCCGGCCTGATCACCATCGCCCGCCATGGCAAGTTCGCCCTGCCGTCCTTCCAGCGCGAGGTGTGGAAAACTTACCTGGCTAAACTTTCAGAACTGTGAAACTTTCCTCCGGCTCCGACATCAGTTAGATGGTCATCGAAATGACGGACGTCGATATGGCGTCAAGTGAGGTACAGTACCGTGGGAAAACTAACCGGCAAGACAGCAGTAGTTACTGGGGCTTCAAAGGGCATTGGCGCGGGGATCGCTCGCGCGTTCGCCGAAGAAGGAGCCAACGTCGTCGTTAACTACGCGCGCGGCAAGGATGACGCCGAAAAAGTTGCAGCTGACATCCAAAGCTCCGGAGGGAAGTCGATCACCGTCCAGGCCGACGTCTCCAAAAAATCCGATGTGGACAAATTGTTTGCCGAGGCGACGAGAGCCTTCGGTAAAGTCGACATTCTCGTCAACAACGCGGGCGTGTACGAGTTTGCGCCGATTGAACAGATCACGGAAGAGAGCTACCGCAGGATGTTCGATCTCAACGTGCTCGGAACCGTGCTGAGCACGCAGGCTGCGGTCAAAGCGATGAACGGCAGTGGATCGATCATCAATTTGAGCTCTGTCGTGTCGCTGACGCCTCCTCCGGCCGGTTCGCTATACAGTGCCACCAAGGGTGCGGTCGACGTGATCACGCGCGCGCTGGCGCAGGAATTAGGCCCTCGCAATATTCGCGTCAACTCGCTGGCTCCCGGACTGGTCGAGACCGAAGGTACACGCGCCTCCGGCAACTCCGAATTCGAGAGCTACGCGGTTTCGCGCACTCCTCTCGGCCGCGTTGGACAGCCAGAGGATATCGCCAAGGTTGCTGTCTTCCTGGCTTCCGACGATTCGGCGTGGATGACCGGAGAGGTGCTCCCAGTCGGCGGCGGGGCGCGGTTGTAATCATTCCTCTCGGGTGGGCCGGATCATCCGGCCGTGACCGTTTTGTTGAACCGCTGACCCGTCTACGCTAGCGGGTTCCGCTTTCGTCGCGCCCCTACAGTCTTTGTCGGAACTCTTACGAGCCGCTTGAGCGCATTCACGTTCTCCAAGTCGTCGAGCGGCGCGTCGATGGGAGTCTCCGCGATGAAAGCCGCTTTGGCCAGGCGCCTGTCATTCAGGAACCTCCGAAAAGTCTGCAGCCCAATGCTTCCTTTTCCGATGTGCTGATGGCGATCGAGCTTCGATCCGCGTTCCGCCTTGGCGTCATTGCAATGCCAGACGCACACATTGTGCAATCCGATAGTTCGCTCCAATTGATCGAGCGTTTCGTTATACCCGTCTTCGCTCACGATGTCGTATCCGGCAACATGGGTGTGGCAGGTATCGATGCAGGCTCCGCAGGGCACGAAGTTACGCAATAAGTACAGCAGCTCTGCAACCTGCTCGAAGTTACCGCCCAGCGAGAACTCCGATCCGGCGGTGTTCTCGATCAAGATGCGCAGGTTTCCTGCTTGCAGGTCGAGCCCGTCTGCCGCCTGCTCGATCGCCAGTGCTACCCGCTGTAGTCCTTCTTCACGGCTGCCACCGCGGAACGATCCCGGATGCAGCACCAGGAACTCCGCCTGCAGAGCCAGCGCGCGTTCGACTTCGCCGCGAAATGCTGCAATCGACTTGGCGTGAAATTCCGGATTGCCACCCGCCAGGTTCACCAGGTAATTGGCATGGATCGCCAGTGGCCGCAGGTCGTACTTTGCGCGCAGACGCACCATCTCTTTTTGCTGCCGGGGAGCGAGGTCATAGGGCTTCCACTGGCGCGGACTCGACGAAAAAATCTGAAACGTATTACATCCCAATCGGTAGGCGCGCTCCGCCGCATTCGCCACTCCGCCCGCCGTCGAGGTGTGAATGCCGATGCGCCTCGCCGTCAGCTTCGGAGGCTTCGCCAGCGGTGGGATCAGCTTCAGAATGTCTTTTTCTTTCGCCCCTGATAATTCAGTCATGGCTGGTCGATTCTACATTTCGACGTGGATGGGCTACTGCGACTGTGCGCGCTAACCGCGTTTTTATTGCCCCACGCGCATCCGAACGGTACACTAGTTAGTCACAAGGGGTTGGTTATGCTTGTCGTTATGAAGGCCAACGCATCGGAAGAGCAGGTGCGAGCCGTCTGCCAGAAAATCGAGAGTTATGGACTGCGCGCCCATTCGATGCCCGGCGCCACGCGAACCGCTATCGGCATCACCGGCAATCGCGGAGAACTGGAAACCGGCACCTTCGAATCACTTGAAGGCGTGCAGGAAGTCATCCGCGTCAGCAAGCCATACAAATTGGTGAGTCGCGACGTCAAGGATGAAGACACCATCATCCGCTTTCCTGATTCCGATGCCACTATCGGCGGTAGCGAAGTTGCAGTCATCGCAGGTCCGTGCGGCGTCGAATCCCACGAGCAGGCTTTCGCTGCGGCTGAGCGCGTCGCCAAAGCCGGCGCCCGCTTTTTTCGCGGAGGCGCCTACAAGCCGCGCACCTCTCCCTACGCGTTTCAGGGACTCGGCGAGTTGGGCCTGCAAATCCTGGCGGAGGTCCGCGAGCGTTTCGGCCTGCTGGTCGTCACTGAAGCTGTCGACCACGAATCGCTGGCGCTGGTTGACGACTATGCCGACGTGATCCAGATCGGCGCCCGCAACATGCAGAACTTCTCGCTGCTCAAGCGCGCCGGACGCGCCCGCAAGCCCGTGCTGCTGAAGCGTGGCATGTCGGCCACCCTGGAAGAGTTCCTCATGGCCGCCGAGTACATCATGAGCGAGGGCAATTACAACGTCATCCTGTGCGAGCGCGGCGTGCGCACCTTCGCCGACCACACACGTAACACGCTGGATCTCAGCCTGGTCCCGGCGGTGCAACGGCTGAGCCATCTGCCTATCATCGTCGATCCCAGTCACGGCACCGGCAAGCGCAACAAGGTCACGCCACTGTCGCGCGCCGCAGTGGCCGTCGGCGCCGACGGCCTCATCATCGAGGTCCATCCCGATCCCGACCACGCCCTTAGTGACGGCACCCAATCACTCTACCCGGACCAGTTCGACAACCTCATGGTTGAAGTGCGCCAGATTGCGCTGGTATTGGGACGCACGATAGCCGATCCGGTGGCTAACCCCTCGGCCCATCGTCACGCTGGCACGGCCGCCGACTGATGCCATTTTCAGTTCCGCGTCGACGGTCGCTGCGCAAGTTATCCGCAGCGTGCGCGCTTTTGCTGTGCTTGCTGCCGGGGACGGCCTGCCGGCAGCGTACGGACTTTGATCCGGCGTATCACGAATTCGCTTACGTCAGCAACGGCAAGAGCGATTCGGTCAGCGTGATCGACACTCTGGCACTGCGCAACGTGAAGACCATTCTCGTTGGCAAGAATCCCACCGGGCTGGCTGACAATCCTGTCCGCAACGAAATCTACGTCGCCAACACCGAGTCCAACAACGTCAGCATCATCGACGCGGAACGCAACCAGGTAGCCGCCACCATCGGCGTGCACCGTGCCCCCTACTTCGTCTCGGTCTCATCTGACGGCAAACGCGCCTACGTGGCCAACTCGGGATCGTCGAACGTGTCAGTCATCGACCTCAATCAGCGCGCCGTGATCGCGACCATTCCGGTGGGTAGTTCGCCGGGACTCGCTAAGGTTTCGCCTAATGGACGCGTGGTCGCGGTGAGTAACCGCGCGTCCAATACGGTATCGCTCATCGACACGCAAAAACTGGCGGTGCGCTCCACGGTGCCGGTCTGCGTTCAGCCGCAAGACCTGGTGATTTTGCCGGACAGCAGCCAGGTCTTCGTCACATGTCCCGGCTCAAACCAAGTTGCGTCCATCGATCTCAAGAACGACCGCTTGCTGGCGCTGCTCGATATTGGCAAGCTGCCGATTCAGATGGCGCTGAAGCCCGATGGCGGCGAGATTTTCGTCAGCAACTTCGACTCCAATAGCTTCTCTATCGTCGAGGCCTACACCAACGAAGTAAGCGGAAGCTATCTTATCGGCAGCAACCCGGTGCGCGGCCTGGTGACCTCCGACAACTCTCTGCTGTATGTCAGCAATTTCGGCTCGGACTCGATCAGTGTGTATGCCATCGATGAAGGCCGCGTGATCGGCTCGGTGCCGGTAGGCAGCCAGCCCGACGGCCTGGCGCTCACGCCCAACGAGGAGCATTTGCTGGTGGTCGATACCAAGTCGGGAGATGTCGCCGTGGTGCGCACCGTGAAGACGCGCGACAACTCGAAAATCAGCGCAGACCGCGCGCTGGTCACACTGATTCCGGTGGGGAATCAGCCCAACGACATCCTGATCAAAGCCTTCAAGAGCGGAGCAAAATAGGCGCAGCTAATGTGCCTGGGGAATCGCGTACTCGAAGTCGTACGAGTGCTTGCCGTCGGCGATGATGATATTCATCGTCCCTGTCAGGCCCGTGAGTTGATCGGTGCCTGAGTCCGGAACCACGCTCACCGACAACTGAAAGGCGCCATGGCTCATGGTGCCCGTGTGCTGCAGGACAAACGTACCTTTGCGCCCCTTGAGCGTCCCGCTGACCCGCTCAATTGCAACGTAGCCGGCCGAGCCCTTGACGGCGGTGCCGGCAGTCAGCATCTCGCCCTTGCTGGTGGATTCCAGGTCGCCATGGTATTGCTTGTCGAGCGAATAGCGTCCCAGGGTCGAGCCCTCATACTTGTCCTCGGTCTCGGGCAGGACTCTCACTTCAAATGTTCCTTTGGCGTGTGTCGTCACAACGGAATCCTTCCCGGCTGTGCTGGTGGCCTGAGGCTGGGTCTGAGCGGGCGCTGCCACTGCAAAGAGTGTCAACGTCAGAACGCTGACGAGCCTTAGTACCAATTCGATCGGAATTCTGCGAAATGGACCGCTCATGCCGCTTCCCGGTCAACCTAATCGTTAGCGGCGACGGCCTTCCCGCAGTACTGCTCGAACGCGCTGGCCAATCGTTGCGCGATGTCTTCGGCGGCGCGGCTTTCGATCTCACCGCGCGGGACAAAATGCACAAGCTCTCCATTGCGGAACAGCGCCAGACTTGGCGAAGACGGCGGATAGGTTCCAAAATGTTGGCGAGCTCGTTCGGTAGCCTCTCGGTCCTGTCCGGCAAATACCGTGTACACGCGATCGGGCCGTGCAGAGTTCTGCAGCGCCATGCGCACGCCGGGACGCATCTTCCCAGCGGCGCAACCACAAACCGAGTTGACGACGACCAGTGCGGTGCCGTTGGCGTCCGCCAGCGCGGCATCGACTTCTGCGGCTGTGCGCAACTCGCGCGCACCGGCTCGCGTCAACTCCTCGCGCATGGGCACAATCAGAATCTCTGGATACATCGTGGCTCCTCTTGGTATGGGATTGGTTGTGTTCATACTGATGCTTGTCGCGCCGGTAAAGGAAGCAACCCGCAGCGGATCGTGGCAACCTTTCAGCAGGCGCGTGGATTTGTCACCTGAATGGCGCGGCCAGATTAGCGGCGGCTGGGGGTCCATGTCGAGTGCATATTCGGCCACCATTTATAGTGGCTCTACGAATGATCATCCGCGAACAGGTGCAGCTGGCTCCGCTCACCACGCTCGGCGTAGGAGGCCCGGCTCGCTATTTTGCTGAAGCACGCACCGAATCTGACGTCGTCGAAGCTTTGCAATACGCGCAGTCACATGATGTCCGCCTCTTTGTATTAGGCGGCGGAAGCAACCTGCTGGTGTCCGACAACGGATTCGATGGCCTGGTGCTGAAGATTTCCTCGCGCGGGATTCAGAGATCGGCCGGTGAAGCCGACACGGTAGAGTTCAGCGTAGCCGCCGGTGAAGAATGGGACGACTTTGTCGCACTGGCCGTAGAGGAAGATTGCGCAGGCATCGAATGCCTCAGCGGAATACCCGGCTCGGTCGGCGGGACTCCGGTGCAAAATGTCGGCGCCTACGGACAGGACGTGTCAGAGACGATTAGCGAAGTCTTGGTGCTCGATCGACAATCGCTGCAACTCGGCGACGTTCAACAATGCAGAGTGCGGCTTCGGCTATCGCACCAGTATTTTTAACACCACCGAGCGCGATCGCTACATCATTCTCCGGGTGACGTTTGCGCTTTGTCGCGGAGGGAGACCGGAGATTCGCTACGCCGATCTCCAAAAGGCGTTTGAGGGAGCGAGCGCCGATCCTACGTTATCGGCGGTGCGTGCAACTGTACGCGAGATTCGTCACGGCAAGGCGATGCTCATCGTCCCCGGCGAAGACGACGCTCGCAGCGCGGGATCTTTCTTCAAAAATCCGATTGTCCCTCAGCATCACTTCGAAGATCTTGAGGAGAGCTTGCGCTCGCGTGGGCTCGCGTTGCCCAGTTATCCCGCCGGTGAGGGGTTCCGCAAACTGCCCGCGGCATGGCTGGTCGAACACGCCGGCTTCACCAAAGGGTACTGTCGTGGTGAAGCGGGAATTTCCCGTCGACACACGCTGGCGATCGTCAATCGCGGCGGAGCGACTGCAGCCGACATCGTCGCGCTGAAGGATGAAATCCAGTCGCGCGTATTTTATGAGTTCGGCATCCAGTTGCAGCCTGAGCCGGTTTTCCTGGGCTTCTAGAGTGCCGTCGGCGGCACACGCTTGTGCCACTCTGTCGCCTGCTCGTAAGCGTGTGCCAGGCGCAGCGCGACGTCGTCGGCTCCGGGCGCTGCCGAGATTTGCAGTCCCACGGGCAAGCCTTCGCTGCTAAACCCGCAAGGCACGGAAACACTGGGCCACCACAGTGAACTGAACGGAAAGGTGTTCTTCAGCAGATAGCGAAGTTCGTACTCGCGCAACGCGGGTGAGTCCATTGCTTCGAGCTTTGCGAGCGGCGGTGCAGCAACCAGCACCGTAGGTGTCAGCACTGCGTCGAGCTTGTCGAAGACTCGCACACCCTGGTTGAACTCGGCCAGTTTTCGCAGCGCTTGCTGATAATCCGCATCGCCGATGCCTCCTGTATCACGCAGACGCTCGAGTGTACGGGGATCATAAAGTTCCGGCGTGCGCTGCAACATTGTCTGGTGATAGCGATAGATCTCGAAGCTGCGAACCTGAGGTGGAGTTACCCATTGCAGATCGAACTCACTCACTTCGCTGACCAGTTCCGAAATTGCGGCGACCGCCCATCCGAAGCAACGCGCCACCTCCGGGTCGGCATCATCCAACAGATTGCGCGCGACGCCCACCTTCAGTCTCGCGACCGGTTCGGCTAGGCGGGCAGTGAAGGTGGCTGTGCCCGGAGCGGCCAGACACTCTAGGATGGTTGCCGCATCGCGAACCGTCCGCGTGATTGGGCCGGGCGTGTCGAAAGAACCCGCGAGCGGAACGATTCCCTCGTTGCTTAGTCTTCCGCGGCTGGGGCGATGGCCCACCACTCCGCAAAGCGCTGCCGGACACCGCACCGACCCGGCCGTATCGGTGCCGATGGCGGCAACGCACATGCCCGCTGCTACCGCTGCGGCTGATCCCGACGACGATCCTCCAGTGATGCGGCTGACGTCCCATGGATTGCGCGCGGGTCCGAACGCGCCGACGATCCCACTGCCGCCGAAGGCGAACTCCTGCAGGTTGGTTTTTCCTATAATCACCGCACCGGCGCGCTTTAATTGCGTGACGATCGCCGCATCTTCCGAGGCGACCCGATTACTGTACTGTCTGCTGGCAGCCGTCGTCCGCACTCCCGCGACATCGATCAGGTCTTTCAGAGCTATCGGAATCCCGTGCAGCGGACCACGCCAGTTACCGGCCCTGATTTCGGCGTCAGCTTGTTCTGCCTGCTGTAGAGCAAGCTCCCACATCACTGTGATGAATGCATCCAGGACTGGATTCAGCCGCTCGGTGCGATCAAGACACTCCTGCGTAAGTTCGACGGCAGAAAGCTGGCGACTTCGTATTTGTTCGGCAGTCTCAGCGAGGAAGAGCATCGCGACCGGCATTAGGCGACCGGGCGCTTGGATTTCGCCTGGCACTTTTCGCAGACGCCGTAGATCTGGAAGGTGTGTCGGGTGGTGAGGTACTTGTGCTTGCGGCCGATCTCACGCTCAATGCGTTCGATATCTTTGGAGAAGAACTCGACGGAGCTGCCGCACTCGGAACAGACCATGTGATGGTGGTTGCGCCGGTTGTACTGGTGTTCATAGCGCGAAATGCCGTCGTTAAAGGCCACTTCGCTTGCCAAGCCACATTCCGAGAGCAGTTTCAAAGTGCGATAAACAGTGGTAAATCCGATGCCGTCGTCCTGCTTCTTCACCAGCCGGTAGAGCTCGTCGGTGGAAAGGTGATCACGAGTGTCGAGAAAAGTGCGGAGAATGATATCGCGTTGCCCAGTATGTTTCAGGCCCACATGCCGCAGGTGATCGTGGAAGATGGACTCGGCTTCGCGCACCATCTCGCGCGAAATGTGCGGCTGATCGTCGACCCGTTTTTGCAGAACGTTTTGGCTGCTGGCTCGTTTTGTAGCCATGTTTCACGTATCCACAGCAGATTTCGGATATCAGCATAGCACCGAGGAAGATCCCTCAAGTGTCACCGCGATCGTCGCGTCCGTTACAATCAGGTTTTCGTATGCAATCCACGACCATACTATCTCCCGCCGCCGCTTCGCGCACAAAAGTACTATTTCGGGTCGTCATCGCACTGCTGGCGCTGTTTCTGATCGTCTTCCTGGCCTTCGACTTCTGGTTTTACCGAGCGGTGCGTGCGGCGCTGCCGCAAGAGGACGGCACCATTCAGCTTGCCGGACTTAAGCAGTCGGTCACTGTCGCTCGCGATGCGTTGGGTATCCCGACGATCACCGCCGCCAATCTGGAAGACCTCTTCTTCGCCCAGGGCTACATAACGGCACAGGAGCGGCTCTGGCAAATGGACATGACGCGGCGCTACGCCTCAGGGGATCTCGCCGTGATCCTTGGTCCTGACTTCGTCGCGACCGATCGCGAGCAGCGCATCCTCGGGCTGCGCCAGGCTGCGGAGAAAGCCGTCGCCCTCATGGATCCTTCCCAGCGCGCGCAAATCCAGGCTTATGCCAACGGCGTTAACAGTTACATCGCTGAGCACAGCAAGACGCTTCCGTTGGAGTTCCGCTTTCTGACCTACGCCCCTCACGTATGGACCGTCGAAGATTCGCTGCTGGTGGGACTCTCCATGACCGAGTTCCTCAACCATGGCTATTACAAGGAAGAATTGCTGAAGGAAAAGGCGCTGGCCAAGCTAGGTCCCGAACTCACGGCGGAGCTGTTCGTGAATTCTTCCTGGCGTGATCATCCTCCGGGATCCGAAGGCCAGTCGCTGGAAAACCAGTTGCCGCCCGGAGCGCTTCCCGACGAAGAAGAACCAGTCCCCGGCGTGAAAGGCGCGAAACCCGCGCCCGGCAAGGCTCCCGCGGTGAAGCCCGTTCCGCACGCAGTAATTCTCCCCTTCGGATTGCAATCGCCTGACTCGGCTCCCGAAGTCCGTTTCCATCCCGGCTCGAATAACTGGGTCGTCTCTGGTGCCCATACCGTCACTGGCAAGCCGCTTCTGTCGAACGACATGCACCTCGATCTACGACTGCCCAACACCTGGTACGAAGCCCATCTGATTTGCGGAGATTTCGATGTCGTCGGTGTTACCCTGCCCGGAGTGCCTTACGTGATCGTCGGGCACAACAAATACGTCGCGTGGGGCTTCACCAACCTGGGACCGGCCGTTGAAGACATCTACATCGAGAAGTTCAATGACAAGGGCGAATACCTCACGCCACAGGGATGGGTGGAACCCGACCATCGTCAGGAAATCATCCGCGTCAAAGGCAAGCCTGAGGTCAAGTTCGATGTTGTGGTCACTCGTCACGGACCAATCATCACCGACCTGGTTCCGGGTGAAACCCGCAGACTCGCTCTCAAATGGATCATCTACGACCCAAAATCTTCCGGCGTCCCGTTCTTTCAGGTGAACTCAGCGAAGAACTGGGACGAATTCCGTGCCGCATTTTCGGGTTTCGGTGCGCCCGGACAGAACGTTGTCTACGCCGATGTCGATGGGCACATCGGCTACCAGGCCACTGGCTTTGTTCCCATCCGCGCCTCGGGTGATGGATCGGTTCCAGTTCCGGGTGATACCGACGCCCATGAGTGGACGGGCTTCATTCCCTACGACCAGATGCCGCGCGTCTTCGATCCACCGTCCGGCATCATCGCAACCGCCAATGGCCGCGTTACTCCAGATGGCTACCCCTATCCGATGAGCATTGAATGGGACTCGCCCTACCGTACCGAGCGCATCTACAAGCTGCTGAGCCAACCCAAGAAGTACGCTCCGGCGGACATGCTGGCCATCCAGACCGACGTGGTCTCCGAGCTCGACCGTTACTGTGCCGAGCGCCTGGTTTACGCCATAGATCACACACCGAACGCGTCGGAGCGTGCCAAGGCCGCAGCCGATATCCTGCGCAGTTGGGACGGCAAAATGGACACCGAATCCGCCGCGCCCTCCATCGCATTCTTCTCGCGCGGCAAGCTGAACGAACTGTTGTTGAAACCCAAGCTCGGCGACGAATGGAGAAACTACACGCGCTGGTTCATGAGTCCGGTGTGGCTCGAGGCCGTGCTGGCGCACCAACCGCCGCAGTGGTTGCCCGCAGGCTACGCTAACTACGACGAATTGCTGACGGCCGCAGTCGAAGCTGCTGTCACCGACTCCAAAACTCCAAAGTCCCTCGACCTCTGGAAGTGGGGACGGGTCCATCAGATCGACGTGAAACATCCGTTCTGGAGCAACTTCCCGATCCTCAAGCGTGGCGCAGGTCCCGGACCCCAGCCGCTTTCTGGCGATGGCCTGACCGTGAAGCAGGCCGGCCCGGTGTTCGGTCCTTCGGAGCGCTTTACTGCCGACATGGCTGACCTCGACAACTCCACGTTGAATATCGTCAACGGGGAGTCGGGCAACATCTTCGACGAGCATTACAACGATCAATGGGATGCGTACTACCACGGCCGCACGTTTAAGCTGCCGTTCTCTCCGGAGGCTGTCGAGCGAGCAGCGCAGCATCACCTGAAGCTTGAGCCGCAATGATCGGCACCGCCTAAACACACGACCCAAACACCAAGGGCGGCCGTGATGGCCGCCCCGAGCGAAATTCCAGCCAAACTCACAAACTACGGGTCTACCTGTACCACCCCATAGAGGGCGCCTCGGAACCCGATTTGCGTGGCCTGCATTTGTCCGGTGGTGGTGTCGTAAATATTCAGCAGGCCGCCTTCGATCACGTACATCACATTGCGCTTGGGAATCGCCTGCATGCTGGTCACTGCTCCGCGTGGCGGACCCGGTGGAGCAGCCTGATTGGTCCCCGTATCCACCATCGACAGGCAGCCGGTGGTGAGATTCGCACAGGTGGCGGCTCCAATGTAAAGCTGGTTGTTGGTCGACAGCGCCATGGTGGTGTGGGTACCGTCTCCGATGGCGACGGAATTGGTGGTAGTGCGCGTCATGCTGCCGACATTGACCACGTCGAAGGTACCGGTATTTCCGCCGGGATAACCCGCTACGTAGAGAGTACTGCCGTTCAACAAGCCAACGGTAGCGCCTCCAACTGCGACGGTCGACTTAATCGTCTGGGACGCGACGTCGAAACTCATCACCGAAGGCGGACCTGCTGTGGACCCGCATTCCGGTCCGCAATTGAGAACATACGCTGTGCTGTTGTCGCTACTGAAAAATGCATTAACCGGACGCGCAAAACCTGGGATCGCCGTTACAGTCGGGTTGGTCGTATTGGGGTTAATCAAATACATTGAGTCGCTATTACGCGCAAAGATCAGCAGCGTATTTCCGTCGGGACTGATCGCTACAGATTGTGCCGAAGGAAGCCCAATCGTGCCAGAAATCGCACCCGTAGCGCTGGTAATGACTTGGACCCCGCCGGGAGGAGAATTTGCAACGTTGATATTCGGTTCCGGAACGTAGATGAACTTGGAATCCGGAGAATACAGCGCCATGGTGGCGTATCCCGTCAGGTTCACGGAGCCGTTGGTGGCTTCCGAGGAATTGGTGATGAACGTAAGGCTGGTGGTAGTCGGGTCGTAGACCAGCGTCTCCAAATCGTCCGGACTCAGAACCGTGAAGGTGAGCGAGTTGCTGACGATAATCGACACCGCTGTTCCCGTCACCCCCGTACCGGTAATCCCGGTGTTGTTATTGGTGGCAGTGTAATAAGCAGTGGTGTCATTCTGACTGTCCACGATCTGGATGCTTCCGGAATACTGGTTGGTAATAAACGCCCTATTCTGGAGCATGCTGGGCGCGTTAAGCGTCACATTTCCGTTGGGACCGGTGACACTGTTGTTGCTGCTACCACAGGATGCGATGATCAGGAGTGGAACCAGAGTTCCCAGGAGGAGTACTGCCCGCTTCAAACACGTACCTCGCTCATACTATTGATATAACGTGAGTTGCTTAATTTCTGACAGATTATATCAGAGCCGTGCAGGCCATTTCAGCGGGTTGCGCCGGGTGGCCTTATGGGTTCGTTTACGATAGAGTTCCAATAACATCCAATTGGCTTTACACAAGAAGAACAATGGCGACTGACCTGATAACTCGATTGCGAAAAGGTGCCGTCCTGTGCGACGGCGCCATGGGAACCCTTCTGTTGTCCAAGGGAATCTTCATTGACCGCTGCTATGATGAGCTCAACTTGTCACAGCCTGACTTGATTCGTGGCATTCACCTCGAATACCTCAAGGCAGGAGCGGAGGTCATTGAAACAAACACCTTCGGCGCCAATTCGTTTCGGTTGTCGAAACACGGCTGCGTTGACAAGTTGGCCGAGATCAACCGCCAAGGCGCCCGGCTGGCTCGTGAGGCCGCCAAGACCTTCGACGCCTTAGTCGCCGGCGCTGTCGGGCCCCTGGGCGTCCGCATCGAGCCCTTGGGCAAAATTGCTCTCTCGGAAGCGCGGGAAGCGTTTCGCGAGCAGATCACCGCCCTGAACGAAGGCGGCGTCGACCTCATTATTCTGGAGACATTCGTCTCTCTCGAAGAGTTACACCAGGCGATCCTGGCAGCGCGCGAAGTCAATCCCAGTCTGCCGGTAGTGGCCCAGGTCACCATCGATGAAGACGGCAACTGTCTCGACGGCTCGAGCCCTGAACATTACGGCAAGCAACTGGAAGAGTGGGGCGCCGACGTTGTCGGCATCAATTGCAGCGTCGGACCGGTACCCGTACTTGATGCGTTAGAGCGGGTTCGCACCGTCACCACCGTGCCGCTTTCAGCCCAACCCAATGCCGGCATGCCGCGTGCCGTGGACGGTCGCACCATCTTTCTGTCTTCGCCCGAATACATGGCGAATTATGCCGAGAAATTCGTCGATATCGGCGTGAGCCTCATCGGAGGGTGTTGCGGTACCACTCCGGACCACATTCACGATATGAAGGGGAGGCTCAAGAAGAGGTTTGTCCCGACTCCTCGGGTCCCCAAGGCTGTTGTAATCCAGCATCCTGTGGATCCTCCGCCTCTGGCCGAACGCTCGCAGCTTGGCCGCAGGATCGCCAATGGCGAGTTTGTCATCATGGTGGAGATCGTGCCTCCGAAGGGAACCGACGGCACGAAAGAAATTGAAGGCTCGCGCTACCTGAAATCGGTGGGCGTCGATGCCGTGAACATTCCCGACAGTCCGCGGGCCTCGGCGCGCATGAGCAACCAGGCCCTTTGCCTGATGGTTGCGCAGCAGGTTGGAATTGAGCCCATCCTGCATTACACCTGCCGCGACCGCAATGTGCTGGGCATCCAGTCGGATCTTCTGGGCGCCAGCGCTCTGGGAATTCGCAACTTGATCTGCATCACCGGCGATCCGCCGAAGATGGGCAACTACCCCGACGCGACTGCCGTGTTCGACGTTGACGCCATCGGACTGGTCAATATCGTGCACAATCTCAATCACGGGCTCGATATCGGCAGCAATCCCATTGGCAACGGCACCAAGTTCGTGATCGGTGTTGGCGCCAATCCCGGCGTGCCCAACATCGACGAGGAGATTCGTCGCTTCGAATACAAGGTGCAGGCGGGGGCAGAATATGCCGTCACCCAGCCGGTCTTCGACCTGCGGCTGCTGGAGGATTTCCTGCGCCGGATCGAGCACTGTCGGATTCCCGTTATCGCCGGTATCTGGCCGTTGGTCAGCGCCCGCAACGCCGAGTTCATGAAGAATGAGTTGAGGGTGTCGGTTCCCGACGAGATTCTGGCACGCATGACTCGCGCCAGTACCGCTGAGGCTGCCCGCGCCGAAGGCGTCGCCATCGCTCGTGACATGCTCGCCGCCGTGCGCGACATGGTGCAGGGCGCGCAGATCAGCGCTCCCCTCGGACGCTACTCCTCCGCCGTCGATGTGCTGGAAGCGCTGGGCAGTTCCAAGAGCGCGCCGGTTTAGGGCAGCGATTGGGTCTCATAGATGCGATTTGAAAGGGCGGCTTTAGCCGTGCCGCATCGAGCCCCGTAAATACTGGGCTTTAGCCCCTGAGGGCATTCGAAGTTCCCCATGGGCACTATTTATGATACCGCTAATTCCAGCCCCACCATTTACTTGTAAATTTCTAAAATTCTTGATGATCGCTTTTCACAGAACGGGACTAGAATGAGCAGGGAGTCTGAGCTTGGCCAAGTTTGAAGAGTCTCTCCAACGTCTGGAAGCAATCGTAGCCGAGCTGGAAAAGGGAGATATATCCCTCGAGCGGGCGCTGGAGCTTTTTGACGAGGGTATGAAGTTATCGGGTTCCTGCCGAAAGGAACTCGAAGCAGCCGAAGGCAAGGTTGAAATCCTGCTGAAGCGCGATGGCAAGCTTCAGGCGGAAGCCTTCGAATCCATGGCCCAACTGGGCGACACTGGTAAATCGTAGGTCGCCTTACGGATGTTCCTCTCTCTGCGCAGTGTCTCGCTGCAATGCTCGTCTGTACGGCTGGCGCCTCCGTTTATATCGGCTCAACAAAGGGGTGTTGCCATGGGACCAATCAATATCGTTCTCGCTCACCGCGACCGCGCACTGGCTGACCACCTGGTTCGATCGGTGCAGAAACAGTTTCGCAATGTCGCAACGGCTTTTAATGTAGATGAAATTCGAGGTACCATCGCCCGGGCCCGAGCTCCGCTGGCGATCGTAGACCTCGAACTCGTTAACTTTCCCCAGCTTCGGGAACTCTGCCGCGAGTTTCCCGCAACCGCGTTCGTATGCACCCATCGTCTCGCGGACGATGACATGTGGTCTCAGTCTCTTGCCATGGGTGCCGTGGACTGCTGTCTTGCCAGCGACGTGCCTAAGATCGTGCAGGCGTCGGACCGCTATATTGCGATCAAGGAATCGACGGCGCATACCGCCGCCTGAGATGCGTTACCGCGGGCGTCGCCGCGACGCCCGCTTGACTCCATTCCCACCGCCGTTTAGCTTGGAGAGTTCCACCCGAGTCATTGTGCATTGATACCTCTCCGGCTATTTTCCGCACTCCAACTCCGTCTTCGCGAGACTAATTTCCTGTTTCGTTTACTGATCGCACTGATCGCCTGCGTGCCGATCTCCGCTTTCGCCCAGGCTCCGCCGGCACCGAAGAGCGCGCTCACTTCGTCCGCCATGGACGATCTGCCTGCCCGCATGGAGGCGGTCGGTGCCGCCCAGCAAGCGGGCGACGTCGTAAAGATCGCCGAAGCAAACCGCAGCCTGATCGCGGTCGGGCTGCGCGCCATGGCCGAACTCAAGTTGGCACAGGGCGACAGCAAGCAGGCCATCGACCTGTACAAACGCTCCCTCGAATTTGACAACGCAACCACCACCCACATCGCCCTGGCGCTCGCCTACATGCGCGCCCAGCGTACCGACGACGCGCTGGCTGAAATCACCCCGATCACGAAGTCCGATCCCAAGAACGCCGATGCCTGGAACGTGCAGGGCAAGCTGTTGATGGACAAAAAGGAATATGGCCCGGCCGCCGACTCGCTCATCCGCTCGCTGCAGTTGCAGACCAACGTCATGGTGGCCTACGCTCTGGCCACCGCCTACCTCGATCTGCACGCAACCGACAAGGCAGCAGCCATCTTCAAGCAACTCGCTGACGCCACGGGGGACCGCGCCAGTTTGTACATCATGACCGGCCGGGCCTACCAGAATGCCGGCATGATGAACGACGCCGTGCGCGAGTTTACCCACGCCGCGCAAATCGACGCCAAGGCTTCGCGCGCGCACTACTTCATTGGTCTGGTCTACATGGTGCAGAACGAGTGGGTGGCCACTCCCCAGGCCCGGCAGGAGTTCGTCGAAGAAGTCACGGTGAATCCCAAAGACTTTTTCGGCAACTTCTTTCTCGGCTACATCGACAGCGTCGACAAGAACTACGACTCATCCGATCGCTACCTGACCGTCGCCGCCGCCGACAAGCCTGACTGGCCCGAGCCTTACCTCTACATGGGCCTGAACGCCTATGCCCGCCAGGACAACCAACGCGCCGAGGAACTTCTGCGCAAAGCCATCGCGCTGACCGGTGACGACAAGGCCCGCAACAACTATCAGATTCGCCGGGCCTATTACGTTTTGGGCCGCATCTGCATCGCCAGCGGTCGTAAGGATGAAGGTGTCGCTTACACCAAGATCTTCTCCGAAATGCAGGACAAGACCATGGCCGAAAGCCGCGCCAATACCCCAGCCTCCAAGGCCCAGGGAACCATGGGCTCCGGCATGTCGGGAGAGCCCTCAGTGCCGACGTCGGCGATGATCGATCCGGGGGCACAGGCCGGCGACACAATTCCGCAGCTTACGGCGCAGGAAAAAAGCCAAATCAAAAGTGCAGAACAGCGCGTGAGCGTGATCCTCGGCAATGCCTACAACGATCTTGGAACGTCAGAGGCGCGCCAGAAGCGCTACCCGGTTGCGTTGAGCTACTTTCAACAGGCGGAAAAGTGGAACCCCGCTATCCCGCACCTGATGCGCAACGTTGGATTCTCCGCCTTTCGCGCCACTGATTACGCCGAGAGCGCGCGCGCCTTGAGAGTGGCTGTGCAGCAAGACCCCGGCGACAAGATCATCCCGCCGATGCTTGCCATGGCGCTGTTTTCCAGCGCGCAGTATGCGGATGCCGCCAAGGCCTTCGAGCAGGTGGGTGACGTCGCCTACTCCGATCCCCGCATCGCCTGTGCCTGGGCGTCATCGCTGGCTCATGCCGATCAGCGGGACAAAGCTGCTGCCATCCTCGCGCGCCTGACCCAACAGCCACTCTCGCCTGACAGCCTGTTGCTCGTGGGCCAGGTGTACGGCGAGATCGGCAACGAGCAGCAGGCGCTCGACGCTTTCCAAAAAGCCAGCCAGGAAAATCCGGCTGTCCATCGTGCGCATTACCTTGCCGGATTGGTTCAGCTTCACCTCAAGCAACCTGCCAACGCCGTGACCGAGTTCGAGGCGGAAGTGAAGCTCAGTCCCGACGACGCTGACGCCCAGTTCCTGCTCGGCAAGACCCTGCTCGAACAAGGGAAGACAAAAGAAGCTATCCCTCATTTGCAGGCTGCGGCGAAGATCGATCCCACGCTCGCCGACGTGCATAACCAGTTGCAGATCGCCTACCGCAAGGCGGGCCGCACCGCCGATGCAGACCGCGAAGCCAAACTCGCCGCTGCCGCTAAAAGGAAACCCGCACCGAAGGACGCACCGAATTAGAGAGTTGTTAGTATCAGTACGCTAACTAACCACCAGCCACTGATCACTAGCCACCAATCACTCGCTTGTTATACTTCCTTTTTCATGCTCAAGGACATCCTCGAACAAGGACGCATCGTCACCGACCAGGCCCTGGAACGCCTGCTTCCCCCGCGCACGCAATATCCCACGTCTATTCACCAGGCGATGCGCCACAGCGTGTTTGCCGGAGGCAAGCGCCTGCGCCCCACTCTCTGCATGGAAGCCGCTCGCGTCGTCGCCGGCTGCGTTCCTCCCGGCATCGAGGAACTGGGCTCCGCGCTGGAAATGCTGCACACCTACTCGCTCATCCACGACGACCTGCCTGCGCTCGATAACGACGACCTGCGCCGCGGCCGTCCCACCTGCCACAAGGTTTTTGGTGATGCCATCGCCATTCTCGCCGGAGACGGGCTGCAGACGTACGCCTACGAAGTCCTCGCCAGGCTGCAGTGTCCCGCCGAGTCGCGTGTCGCCATCATCGCCGAGGTTGCGCATGCCACCGGCACCATCGACGGCATGATCGGCGGACAGGTGATGGACCTTGAGGCCGAACACCATCACCCTGACGCAAGAACGCTGGAGTACATTCACCGCTCCAAAACCGGAGCGCTGCTCACCGCAAGCGTTGTCACGGGCGGGATCTACGCCGGAGGCGATGCCTCGCAGGTCCAGAGCCTGCGTGACTTTGGCATGAACGTTGGGCTGGCCTTCCAGATTGTCGATGACGTGCTCGACGTGACCCAGACATCGGAGCAACTTGGCAAGACCGCCGGCAAGGACACCGCGACCGAGAAGGCGACCTATCCTTTGCTATTCGGCATCGAGGCTTCGATCAGGAAAGCCGACGAACTGGTAGGGAAGGCATCCGCCGCGCTTGACCGCTTTGGAGAAAACGCCAGCGACCTGCGTGAGATCGCTGCTTACCTGGTGGAGCGAAAGAAGTGAACGCCCCTGCTCTCGACGTACTGGCCATCGCCGCCCACCGCGACGACGTGGAGCAGACCTGCGGCGGCACGCTGTTGAAGATGGCGCGACTGGGCGCGCGCACTGGCGTTCTCGACCTGACGCAAGGCGAGATGGGCTCGCGTGGCTCCACCGAATCTCGCGCCAGGGAAGCGGCCGACGCGGCCCGTATCCTGCAAGTGGCATGGCGTGAAGCGCTCGACATCCCCGATGGCCGGGTCGAGAACACCTACGCCAACCGCATCAAGATCGCCCGCGTCATTCGCGAGCAGCGACCGCGCGTGGTCATCCTGCCTTACTGGAAGGGCCGCCATCCCGACCACTACACCTGTGCCACGCTTGGTTACGAAGCCTGCTTTCTTGCTGGACTCGCACGGCTGGGACACACTCAGGCTACCCACGACATCGACCCTTTCGCGGTGCACGTTCTGCGCGA
Source organism: uncultured Acidobacteriaceae bacterium (assembly GCA_963779555.1). Classification (GTDB taxonomy): domain Bacteria; phylum Acidobacteriota; class Terriglobia; order Terriglobales; family Acidobacteriaceae; genus DASRAA01. Next base: position 166,725 of record CAVZYS010000019.1, on the reverse strand, counting down.
ACTCGCGCCGCACCGCCCCTTCAAGATCGTCTATGCAACGCTCTATTACGACGTGCGCCCCACGTTCGTTGTGGACATCACCGCCGAATTCGAGAGCAAGCTCGAATCCATCTTCGCCTATAAGGAGCAGTACTCCGACCAAGCCGCGGGCAGCAAGGACTTTCCCGCCCATGCCGAAATTCGTGAGCATGTCGCCTCCATGGCGCACTTCTACGGCATGATGGCCGGCGTAAAGTACGGCGAGCCGTTCTTCCAAAGAGAAGTGGGACTGGTGGACGACTTGCGCCTGGTGCCGGTGCAGTCGATCTAGACGCACTTTAAGAAATTCTGTAATTCGTCTTGGAGTCCCGGCAGAGACGGCAGATGGCTCCGCGGCGCTTCAGCGCCCCGCGCAGATGCGACGCAATCAAGAAATGGATTCGGCCCTTCTGCCGGATCTTACACAATTTGTTGAGTGGGGGTTTTCGTCGTTTAATCCTGCCTGCTCAAAAACCTTCCGGCCAGCGCTACGATCCGTGATACACCGCCAGCACGAAAATCCGCGCCATCTCTACCGCGTACGCAACAACGAAAGGTATGCTTGGAATAACTAACTCGCGTGTCCCCGGCACTCGACCTGCACGACCCGAAAGAGGAAAAGTATCCAGCCGCTCCACCGCGCGGACAATCCGCAGCGCGATACGCTCGGCGACCTTCTTACTGTTGGAGAGCGCTATATAGTCGTGCGCCTGGTCAAAATGACGTGTTGCCTGCTCCGTCCACTGGATCATCGGCTGGCGCGGCCCGTCTTCTTCAGCCGCGTCACGACTCCGTCATGGCTCACCACCCGTCCCTGTCGCATCTCGGTCAGCCCCTGCCGCACCATCGCATCCTGGTAGGCATGCAGGTCAATGTAATTGCGAATGGCTTCGTTGATCAGGTAGCTGCGCGAGCGGTCCTGCGCCTCCGCCAGCGCGTCGAGTTCCTCGATCTCTGAAGCATCCGCGCGAAAACTGATAGTCTTCTCACTGTCGCTCATAATACGCTAACAATAGTAGATATTATTGTGTATTACAACTCCCGGTGTATGGCGCTCTACGGTGCGCATCTTTCGGCCTCAAGTGGACTCACTCACCACCCCGTCTGTTGCATTCTTTTCAGGATGATCGCGCTGTAGCGGTTCATGCGCTCGGGCCGTCGTTTCAGCGGACCGGGTAGGACCGCGGCCAGTCGCGCTGCCTCTTCCCGCCCGATGTTCCGCGCCGGCGTTCCGTAGTAAACACGACTCGCCCACTCTGCCCCATAAATGCCGGGGCCCCACTCGACCAAGTTCAGGTAGAGCTCCAGAATGCGCTGCTTGCCCAGCACCGCTTCGGCCACCGGTACCAAGGTTGCCTCGGCCCCCTTGCGTAGGATGGACCGTCCCGTCCCAAAAAACAGATTCTTTACCAGCTGCTGTGTAAGCGTGGATGCTCCGCGAGTGCGTTCGCCTTCCATGTCTTCCTGGGCAGCGATTTGCATCTCGTGCCAGTCGAACCCGTGGTGCTGATAGAAGCGCGCATCCTCCGCCGCAATCACCGCGTGCTGCAGAGTGGGCGAGATCTGGTTCAGCGGGACGAATTGATACCGTTTCTGATACGGCTTGTTATGAATCCATGCCTGCAACCGGCGCTCGATTTGCACCGCGGTCGTCGGTGGATCGATCCAGCGCGCCGCAACCAGCAGCAGCGCGGCACCCAACCAAAGAACCAGGGAAGCGGCGACCACCCATCGCGCGAACGACCACAGGTACCTCTTCCAACGCTGGATCTTGGCTGCCTGAAATGGCCTGAGGGTCACGTTTCAGAATACTAGCGTGGCGTGATCTTCTGTAAGTCGTCCTTTGGGCGGGCTGGTGCCCCACATGGCCCGCAGCTACCCTGCGGTTTCACGTCAGCGATACGGAATCTTGTTCTCTTCCAGCCACTCTTTGGCAACCTGCTCGAACGCCGCTTCGCGGTACTTGTACCACGAGTCCTCCAGACCCAGCCGTCGAATCGCATCCTTGAAATGCCGAAACGCACCCGCACCGTGGACCGCCGACAACAGCTCAGGACGACACCGGCACTGCTCTTTTTCGTCGGCGAAGTTCTGCATCATGCGCCATTCGTCGATATGCACGCGGTCCGGCAGCTCTAACATGCGGTCGTCCTCCAGAGCGCGCTTGACCTTCGGCAAGTATTCCTGCATCCATTCGGGAGCATCTTCCCATTCCCCGCTCTCGGCGATTTGCGCTTCTTCCTCGCTGAAAGTAACAATCTCGCCTGTATCTGGATCAAGGCAAGACCGCAGCTCATCACTTTGCAGGTCGAGCGCTTCGACCACGTCGCGCAGAGATACAACCGGCATTCGCCCCCCATTCAGCGAGATTGTACGACCGATGTTACTGCCAGTTCCCACTCTTCGCACAGGCAGAGGGCCGGCAACTGCCTACAGGCGCGCGCCTCGTCCAAGCTGCCGTCTTGACTGGGTGGAGTCTCACCTACTTCTACATCATTACGACTTGGGAACGGCAGTGCCTGCGGCAGTCTGGCCGCTGGAGTTCGAACCTGAGGAGTTCGCATTGGAGCCGCTACTGGCGGCGGCCGGTTTCTTGGCCGCAGTCTTTTTCTTGGGGGCAGGTTTCTTCGGCGGCTCGGCCTGGGCCAGTGCAAGCTCCTTGCGCGCTTCTGCTGTGGCAGCCTGGGCTGCTGCCAACTGCTCTTGTTGGTCCTTGATCTGGATTCGCATTTGCTTGAGTTGGTTTTGGGTGCTGGCGGTCAACTGCTCCAGTTCCTCTCCCAACTTGCGCCGGGTGGAACCGATCACCTCCAATTGCTGCGACAGCGCTTCGTAGTCGCCCTTCTGTCCGAAGACACGAGTCGCTTCAGTCAACGTGCCGAAGACATCGTAGAGAGCATTCAGATTGCGGTACAGCTTGAACGCGGCGTTCACGTCGTCAGGCGCCGAGCGGGCGGCATTAATCAACCCCGGCAAGGCCGAGGCGAGGTTACGCTGCACCGAATCGGCGTCCGCTTGCGCCGCGCTCCTCGCGTTGCTATTCGCCTTCCACTTTTCAATGCGCAATCCGCCGATCTGGGTGGCGGCCTGCGAAGCAACGGTTTGCAGCCTGTCCAGGTCGGGGGTGATTGTGCTGGTCGAGGTGCCAGCGACATTTGCTGGCCGTGAGCCGCTGTTTTCAGCACTTGCGGGCGTTTGCGACACCGCCGATGCAGAGGCCAACAAAAGCAGTGCTAACGATAATCCGATCTTCATCTTCATTCTGCGGCGGGAGTTGAGACGAGGGTCGCGGACGAGGTGGGCCACCCTTAACCAACACTTATAACCACTTCGATGCGGTTACACAAGACAAAGTTCCGTTCGGCGGATGGCCCGACCGAAACCTCTACATTCGCAGATAGCTACGTCTATGCGCCCGCCCGGCTGGGCTTGCTGGTGCGAGGGACCTTCGGGTCCGCCGGCGGCCCGGAATGCCCTCGTATCCGGTCATGTCCGCCGCCTCACTTGCACCTCATTACGCGCCCAGCCTTGCCGCGCACCAGAACGTAATCGCCCATGCCTTCTTTGTTCGGTCCCGCGACGATGGTGAGATGCATGGTCTCGCCTTCAATCGAGCCGGAATAGGTCGCCGCCACAACCGGATTGCCTTCGCGCCTCGTGGGACCTGGCACCTCACGGGTAAATGTGCCGTTGACCCGGAACTTCCCTTGGGAATCGACCGCCAGTGGCTCTGTAATCTCTCCGGTCGCACAGTCGAATTCCAGCGTAGCGCCGGTTTTGGTGACTTCCATCTCGACGTGTTCGCCACCCCACACCGTTGAAGCCTCGTTCGCTGACTGAACCGCAGGCTGCGCAGCTGGATCGCTCGCCACAGCTAGGGTTCCGAAGCAGAGAACCAGCAAAAGCACGACGTACAGACATAGAGGATAAGAACGCATCACGAGCCTCCTTGGAATTGCGCAGGTTCAGCTTCGCAATCACGATTAAGACTACTCCTACTGACGGAGGTAACCGTTTTTGCGCTGGCAGCTGGTTACTTAATGGGATAAAATTCATCCCCATTTTGGGCCATAAAACCTCTTTCACGACCCCCAGAAAGTTTTACTTGCATAGTACTCACCCTGGTAGTAACTTCTCTGTGGCACCCGAAAAGGACTTACGAGATAGCACTTTCCGTCTGACTCCCGGGATCTGGTAACCGTGCGAGCGCGGCACGAAACGGACTCAGATGTATCCCCGACTAGTGCTGGTATGTCAGGTAACTTTCAAGTGCCTTACTGGGCGCGCGTAATCGTTATTCCCAGCCAAAATCGGTGACTGCTTACATCCGTCAGGCCCACACCGGCCCGATACGCGATTTCTTTTTTACGAGGAGAGGAACTAATGACCCGAGCTCCACTGCTTGCACGTCTTATGCTCGCGCTTGCCATGGTTTGTTTGTTAGGTCTTGGCATGTTCGGCGCGTCAAATGATCAAACCAGTTCGGGCCCCAACGCTGCACCCCAGACCAGCGCCAAAGCCAAAAAAGCAAAATCTCAGACAAGAACGACTTCAAATTCGGCCTCCCGCGCTACCGCTTCGGGCAGCGCGAAGGCAGCACAGAGTAATGCAGCCCCGCCTCCACCGCCCGATCCGGCTGATGAGCTTAGAACCTATCAGATGGTTTCGGCTGACAAAGTGGAACCGGTCGGCGAATTCAACGGCGACGTCCGCGACTTGCCGCAGATTCCGTCTCGCGAGCCCGTTGAATTGGACTTGCAGGAGCCTGCCGATTACGTTCATGCGAACATTCCTGACGGTCTCGCGCCGAAGTTTATGGCACCAATGGCACCGCTGGGACCGATCCCGGCTCTGAGTGCAAACTTTGCTGGCATGAGCTACCTCGACAACTACTGTGTGGGCGGCCAGTGCGGTTCGGGACATCCGCCTGACACCAATGGCGATGTAGGCATCAATCACTACATCGAAGGCATCAACGAGTCCTACGCAATCTACGACAAAGCTACCGGCAATCGTCTGGCGGCTTTCACAGAGGCTTCACTGTGGGCCGGAGCAGGTACCACGCCTTGCACCACCAATCCCTTCGGCGACCCGATTGTGCTGTACGATCAGACCGCCGATCGCTGGATACTCACCAACCTCGGCTTTAACCTCAGCAGTGGAAATCCGGTAGCTCCTTATATGGAGTGCATCGCTGTGTCCAAGAGCGGCGATCCGGTCGCTGGCGGTTGGTGGCTGTATGCATTTCGTATCGACCAGTCTCCGGTCCCCACCAATACCCTGAACGACTATCCCAAGTTCGGTATCTGGAACGATGGCTGCCTCTACATGGGCGCCAACGGCTACCTGAATGCCAGTTCCTTTAATGGGGGGATCATGGCCGGCTTCAACCGCAGCCAGATGTACAGCGGTGGGTCGGTGAGCTGGACGCTCGCATACCTGTCAGGATCGGCCAACTTTGGTTACGAGCCGGCTGGAATGATGGGCAAAGGCAACAACTTGCCCTCACCCACGAGCCCTGCATATTACGTCACGGAGTCGGGCACGTCGAATGCGTTTAACGTGAGAAAGATGCCCACTGGCGCCTGCAACGCCGGTGGCACCATCAGCGCTGCTACCGCCGTGGCTCACGCGACGTATAGCGGCGTAAGCAGCAACATCGTTCCCCAGCCGCCTCCGGCTACCGGGTCAAATACCCTGGACAGTCTCGGCAACCGTTTGATGCAGCGGGTGCAATACCGCAAGATCAGCGGGGTCGAATCAATCTGGGTCAATCACACCACCCGGAACTCCAGCTCGAGCAACACTTCTCCCCAGTGGGGCCAGATCAGTGTCAACAACGGCACCGTCAATACTCCCATTGTCCAGCAGCAGATTTACCGGCCAGACACAACCCTTTACCGGTGGATGGGAAGCCTGGCTGTGGACAATGGCGGCAACATGGCGCTGTGCTACAGCACATCCAACGCCAGCAATCCCAACTTCCCGAGCATGCAGTGCGCTGGACGCCTGGCGACCGACGCGCTGGGCACACTCCCGCAAGGTGAGACAGAAGTTGTCACCGGCGCAGGCTCGGGCGTCTTCAACTGCGGCGGCGCAGTTTGCCATCGTTGGGGCGACTACAGCAGCACCACTGTAGACCCCACCGACGACTGCACCTTCTGGCACACCAACATGTACTACAACAGTCAGGCGAACGGCAGCCTGGGCAACCACCAGACGCAGATCATTGCGTTCAAGTACCCAAGCTGCACTCCGCTGCTGCCGGTTGTCTCCATCCTCAAATCGCACACTGGAAACTTCACCCAGGGCCAGGTTGGCGCAACCTACTCGCTCGTGGTGACCAACAATGGTCCCGGCTATACCTTTGGTACCGTGACGGTCACCGACACACTGCCAGCTCCTTACCTGGTGGCGAGTGCCATCAGCGGATCGGGATGGACTTGCACTCTGGGAACGTTGACTTGCACCAGGGCCGACAATATACCGGCTGGCTCAAGCTATCCCGCAATCACGGTTACGGTGAAGGTTGCCAGCAACGCTCCGGCGCTGGTTACCAACTCGGCGACTGTGAGCGGCGGTGGCGCGGCGAGCCCGAGCACCTCCAACGACCCGACGACGGTCAACCCGCAGGCGACTGTGTGCGGAACGATACAATTGACGACGACGGCCAGCCTCGTTAAGTTGGGCGGTGGCAGTTATCAGGCGACGGTAACCATGGTCAACAACGGCACAGGTACGGCACAGAATGTGAAATTGACCGCAGCTACGCTCGGTGCGGGCAGTGGCACACCAATTCCGCAAACGATTGGCACCATCGGTCCTAGCGGCGGCTTCGCGACGACGACAGTTACTTTCCCGTCCTCGTCCGGGTTCTCTGGGTCTTTAGTTGCCGAGAAGTACGCCGGAACCTATACTGCTTGTCCGACAAGCGGATCGTTCGGCGCCAGCATCAGGGCGACCTTACCGTAGCTTCACGATTACTTAAGGAAACGAAACGATGACTAAAAGAATGGTTCTCACTCTCTCCATGTTGGTACTGACGGCAACCTTGTTGCTGTCAGTACCGGCGGCCGCCGACGCGATCAACCTGACACTGTCGAACCCGGTGCAAATTACCGGCCAGGGCACCACGGTGACCTTCACGGCCACCGTGACCGCTCCGATCACTAACGGCGCGCCAATCTTTCTCAATGGCGACAGCTTCAACGTGGACGCACCGCTAACCGTGGACGACAGCGGGTTCCTGTTTGGTTTTCCGTTGTCCATGAATCCGGGAGACACCTTTACCGGGCTTCTGTTCACGGTGAACGTGCCTCTAACCACTCCCCTGGGAAATTACTTCGGCAACTTCCAGATTCTCGGAGGCAGCGACGGTGGCGCGCTGAATCCAATCAGCCTCGTTGTGCCGTTTGAAGTAACAGTGGTGCCCGAACCCGCCAGCCTGATGCTGCTGGGAACTGGCGCCCTGGGTTTGTTCGGCGTGGTTCGTCGCAAACTGTAACCATCCGCCCCGCGGATAAAACGCTCTCCCCGGACGAAGCCAGTCGAAGTCGGCTTTGTCCGGGGATTTTTGTAGCGTTGGACCAAGAGCCGACCTCGCTCGACGGAGGAAGCGTATCCAATCACAGGAGCACAGTTTGATCGAGTGGCAAATGATCCAGTGGCGTGCCGTCACAACGCCGGATTTCGCGCTAGTCATCAGCGCAGCGATCGGGTCACTTGTGTTTCAACTTCGAACGGACCGCGGCTTTCTTCAGGCGAAGGGCTTCGAGGTACACGCCCCACGGCTCCCAGTAGTAATGACGCCAGCCATCGGTAACGCCTTGGTGATCGTACTTTGGAACATTGATGTGCACCAGATCGACGCGTCCACCGTTCTTCGTCTTACTGAAGCGGATGACCAGAATTGAATCCGGGTCAGACTTCTTCCATCCCTCCGCCCTCCATGTTTGGACAGTCATCTGCCTCGGAGCCACCAGCAGGTTCCGGCCCTTGAGTTGTCCCCCGAACGCGGTGAACGCTCCGCCGGCCTTGCGACTCATCTTGGCGGGAGCGCCCGTCGCCAGCGAATGCAGCTTCGAATCCATGTACATCTCATAGAGTGTTTCCGGCGAGACGTCGAACTCCACCGACTGTTGAATGACTGGGGTCATGGGTCCTCCCGCTCGCAAATTTGCCGCCTCCGGCACAGGTGATCGCGATGAGCAATACACCTCAGGACAGAGCCGACGCGCGCTCATCTAAAATGTTTGCGTGGATCCCATCCTGACGAGGTTGAACTTGAAAACTATCCGATTCGCCATCGCGATGTGTTCTTTATTCTTCGCGCTCACTGCGGTTTTCGCTCAAACGCCGCCGCCTGATTCCGGACTGACCGCGAATCCCGTCTTCCAATCAAACTGCGCGAAGTGTCACGGCAAAACCGCCGAGGGCCACCACTTCGGCGGACCAGCGCTCGCCTCCGAAAAGATCGCCTCCTCCTCCACCAACGACCTGCGCGCCATCATCACCAACGGCAAAGGCCATATGCCCAAGTACGCCGGCAAACTAACATCGGCAGAAATCGACACGCTGGTCCAGCAAATCGAAGCCCTGAACAAGAAATGAATTGACTAACAAAAATTCTCTCGCGTTCTCCCTGGGATAGTTGTGTATCCTTAACGTTTGGGCCGGATCGAGGAGCGTAACTACCCCTCCGGCTCTCTTACTAAAATACGCAGCGCGACCGCTTCCCTGCCCCGGCGAGTCGCGCCCTCCACGGAGACCACATGGCTACTAAGGTCCACGCTGAACCGAAGCCGGCAACCGACGCCAATCACTACTCCCCGAGAACCAATTTCGAAGCTGACCTGGCGCTGGAGTTTCTGCGCGTGGTGGAGGAAGCCGCAATCGCTTCCGCCAAGACCATGGGCCGGGGCGAACGCAAGCTTGCCGACCAGGTGGCGACCGAGGCTATGCGCTCCGTAATGGACTCGGTTCCCATGGACGGTACCATCGTCATTGGCGAGGGTGAGCGCGACGAAGCTCCTATGCTCTATATCGGCGAGAAGGTCGGCAAGCAAGACGGCGGCCAGTATCCCCAGGTGGACATCGCGGTCGATCCCCTCGAAGGCACCAATTTGTGCGCCACCGGATCTCCCGGCGCCATCACTGTTCTGGCCGCGTCGGAAAAAAACGGCCTGCTGCATGCCCCCGACTGTTACATGGAGAAGATCGTCGTCGGTCCATCGTGTAAGGGCGTGGTCGATCTCGAGGCGCCGGTCGGTCATAACCTCAAGGTGATCGCGAAAGTTCTAGGCCGCAAAGTCGAAGACCTGGTCATCATCATCCTGGAACGGCCACGTCACGAGAAGTTGATTGCAGACATCCGCCGCGCGGGCGCCCGCATTCGTTTGATCTCGGACGGTGACTTGTCGCCCGGCATCGCCGCCGGCATGCTCGGTTCAGGCGTTCACGCCGTGATGGGCATCGGTGGCGCTCCCGAAGGCGTGATCACCGCAGCCGCAATCCGATGCCTCAATGGCTATATGGTCGGTCGCCTCACCGGCTACACCCCGGAGCAGGCCGAGCGCATGCCCGACATGGGCATTAAGGATCCCAAGCGCTTCTACACCGCCGACGAGCTGGCGCCGGGCAAGAACATTGTCTTCGCCGCCACTGGCGTTACCGATGGGCCGCTGCTCAAGGGTGTGCGCTTCTTTGGCGATGGCGTGCGTACTTCCTCGCTGGTGATGAAGCTTCAGAACCGTAAAGTGCGATTCATCGAGAGCATTCACGTTAGCAGTAGTCCGGACGCGAAGGTGCGCATCCCGTAACGGCAATTCGCATCACCCAACACGACAGGCTCTCCCGTTGGAGGGCCTGTTTCGCGAATCGGGCGGTGCAACCTCCGGCCTGCTGCTCAACCTCGGAGTGGCCGCGTCCCCGCTGGAATTCTGATTCCAAGTCAGCCGCAGGACGGGCCCTTTTTCCATTCCACTCTGGTTCTGCCGAACATCCCGCCCTTTATTTCTCGCTTGACTATTTGCCAACAGGAGTAAACTGGCCTCAGAGCAAGGTAACTACGGCTGGAACATCTCCTCCGGAGAACCTTTGATGAACGTTCATTTTAGTTACAAGATTTCTAAAACTGCCGACCTCGATAAACAAACCCAACATCAACTGGAAAAACTGAGCAAGCACCTGCAGGTGTTCCGTCCCGAACTGGTGCATGTCAAAGGCATCGTCGAGGAAAACTCGGCGCGGGAGGGCTTTGTCGTATCGCTGAACCTGCGCTTGCCTTCCGGGCAGATGGCCGCGCAGGAGAAGAGCGCGACCGCCGCGGCGGCGATCAGGGCCGCATTCGATGCGCTGATCGAGCAATTGAAGCGGCACAAGCAGGTGCTGCGCAGCAAACACAAGTGGGTCCGCCGCCGTGGCGCGGAACACACTGGCGCCGGCACCGTCCCCTTCGAGAACACTGTCGCATTCGTCCGGCCCGAGACTGTCTCGTCGATCGACATCGCCAGCTACATCGACATCAACCTGCCGCGCCTGGAGCGCTTTGTCGAGCGCCAGATCATCTACCGCGAAAGCCTGGGAGAACTGTTGCCCGATCAGGTTGCGCCGGAAGATGTGGTGGCCGAAGCCATCGCCACCGCACTGGGAGATGACCTGGAAAAGCCCGAGCGCATCAAGATCGAGCCCTGGCTCTACCGTCTGGCCAGCGAGGCCATCGATCGCATCTCCGCCAGCGATGGCGACCAGCGCGACATCCCGCTGGAACGCAGCCATGGCACGCAAAATGTCCAGGCCAGTGACGAGTCACGGTTGCAGTTCCACCAGCCCGACGAAAAGCTCCTCGAAGAGGACACCATCGCCGACGGTCACGCCGGCAATCCCGAGGAGATGACTGCCCGTGGGGAGTTGATCGCCGTGGTGCAACTTGCACTGCGTGATGCCCAGCGACCCGATCGCGAAGTCTTTATTCTTTACGCGGTCGAAGGCTTTGCCGAGGAAGAAATTGCCACCATTACCAACCACACGCTGGAGGAGGTGCACGCGTCCATCCGCAAGGCCCGCCAGCATCTGCAACGCGCCTTGCCCATCAAGGACCTTTTCAAAACCAAGCACGTGGAGTATACCCATAGCACCTGAAGGGACTGCGATCCGGCGGTCCCTCCAAACCATGAGGCAAGAACTCACCCAGGAGAACCGGAATGATATCGAGAGATGACATCCGTGAACTCGCTAACTTCCATTCGCCGGAGGGCTGCGCGGTCACGTTTTACTATCAGCCCACGACGCCCACCAACCGATCGCACCGTGACGAAACCATCCTCGTAAAAGACCTGGTCAACAACGCACTCCGCGAGACGGAGAAGAAAGGAAGCAAACTAAAGGCCGCCGTTCCCGACCTGCAGCGCATCCTCGAGATGAACGAAATGTTGCGCAACAACGGACGCCACGGCAAGGCGGTATTCGCCTGTGCCGCCAAGGGTTTCTGGCGCGAATTCGATCTACCCGCCAAGCTGCCCAAAACCAACCTGATCCTCAACCAGCGCTTTCATCTCAAGCCGCTGGCCGCAATCTTCGATGGCATGCAGCGTGCCTGTGTGGTGCTGGTCGATCGCACCAAGGCGCGCGTCTTCGAGATTGCCGACGGCGCTATCATCGAGAAGCTCGACTTCATCAACGAACTGACTCGCCGCGGCCGCAGCGACGGATGGGGCGGCTACGATGCCGGCCACGTCGAACGCCGGGTGATGAACGAGACCATGCAGCATTTCAAAGTTGTCTCCGACGCCATCACCGGGCACGTCGAGCACGGCGGATGCGAGAAACTGCTGGTCGGCTGCCATGATGATGTTTGGTCCGAATTCATGCCGCATCTTCACACCTATTCCCGGCAGCGGCTGGTAGGCCGCTTCCGCATCGACCCTAAGCTGGCGACGCCGGAGCAAGTGCGCCAGTCGGCCCTTGAACTCCTGCAGCAGCATGACCAGGAGCGCAAGCAGTCACTGATTACCGAAGTGATTGGCGAGGCCCATCGCAATGGGCGGGGCGCAATCGGATTGCGCCGTGTGTTGCGCTCTCTCGAAGCCGGAGAAGTACAGACGCTGATGTTGGCGTCGAGCTTCAGCGCGCCGGGCGTGAAGTGCTATCACTGCGGCCATATGGATTACCACATGGCTCCGGATTGCCTGATGTGCGGCAAGCCGAATACCGAACTCGCCGATCTCGGCGACGCCATCGTCGGACATGCCATCCGAACTGGACTGGAGATCGTCTACGTCGGCGATGACGAGCAGTTCGACAAAATCGGCCGCATTGCGGCGCAGCTCCGCTTCCGCGCCGACCAGAGTACGCCCGCCAAAGTCGCGGTATAAGACAAGTAGAAGCGTCGCCCCGTGGCAATCGGCAGGCGACGCTTCTCTTATTTCCGAGCCAGCAGGTGACGGGGAACTGGTAGCTGGCAAACGTTCAGGAACGAGGATGGCGTATACCTCGATGGTGCGTGCACCGGCTAGGATTCGAGCTGCGTAGCAGGTCGGCGAGAGGCGATGCTGGTTGCACAAAACACGACCAAGCTGCGCCGCAGCGGGGTCGCTGTTGTAGCCCCGGGTGCAAACCCCGGTGTAAGCAGTTTAAGTACCTTTCAGGCCGCGTGGCGGCCAACTAACAGGCGCCTGTTTCTTGCTATTGCGACTGCTAACGATGCCTTTTTTGCCCCGGTCCATTTTTGGCATGCGATCCCTGCTGGCTTTGCTCGCACTCTCGACAGCGCTGTTTGCCCAAGCACCGCCGAAGCCACTTCCCGCCGACGACGCTGTTCGTATAAGCGAGTTCTATCGCCTCGCTCCCCAAATCCAAGACAAGATTTGGCCGGGATGGAGCAAGGCGCCCGCGCCACTCCTGTTGGTAACACCTGACGCCGAATACTTGACGCACTTCGCCACTCCGCCAAAGGAATTTCAGAAGGTTGGTGAGGACCTGTATGCTCGTCCGCGCCAGTTCCCGACCGACTTGCTGGCGACGTTTCCGGCGTTTGGCTTGCCGCCAGTCGTCGTAATCGGCGAACCGTCGAATACCTCAAGCAAGACCAGCACGCCGTGGCTCATCGCGGTCATGCGTGAGCACTTTCATCAATTGCAGTGGGCGCAGCCCGGCTACTTGAAGGCCGTGGACGATCTCGACCTCAGCCACGGTGACGCCACCGGACAGTGGATGCTCAACTACAAGTTTCCCTACGACGACCCTGATTTCGCGCAGTCGTTCGAGCATCTTCGTGACTCGCTGCTGGACGCGCTGAATGAGGTGGACAAGCCAAAGTTTGAGCGACTCAGCAAACAGTACTTGAAGGACCGCAAGCAGTTTTTCGCACAACTTTTGCCTGGCGATCACAAGTACTTCAGCTTCCAGCTTTGGCAGGAAGGCGTCGCCCGCTACACGCAAGTGAAGGCCGCAGAAGCCGCTGGAGATTATCAGCCCTCTGCCGCGTATGCCGCGCTGCCTGACTTCACGCCTTTCAGCACCTACGCCGTGACCGCCAGATCGCGCACGCTTGATGAGCTGAAGCACATCGATATCACCAAGTCGAAACGCGAAGTGTTTTACTCTTTCGGGGCTGCCGAGGCTCTGTTGCTCGACCGCATCAACCCGGAATGGAAAGAGCAATACTTTCAGCATCTGCTGACGACTGATCCGCTGTTTCCGAAGTAAGGTCGTGTGAGAGACGCGTCGGACGTCCCATCGGTCCCGCGTGCTATCCTGCCTTTCGCTTCATTCTTGGAGATGTCATGAAACTTACTCGCCGCGATTTTCTTGCTACCACTGCTGTCGCATCGGCCTCACTCGCTCTTGACCTACAGGCGCAACAAGCACCGGGATACAAGCCACCCGTTCCCGGGCCCAAGCCGAAGTCCCCGGTCATCATTTGCGCCGCCAACGGCTATAACTATCTCGACCGCGGCTACGCGGTGCTGACCAGCGGCGGCGACACGCTTGATGCCGTCATCCAGGTGATCACCGGGCCGGAAGACGATCCTAACGACGACAGCGTCGGACTCGGCGGTCTTCCCAATGAGGAGTGTGTGGTCGAACTCGACGCCTGCTGCATGCACGGACCTACTCGCATGGCGGGCTCGGTCGCCGGCGTGCACGATATCAAGAACGTGTCATTGCTGGCGAAGACCGTGATGGAGCACACCGGCCACGTCATGCTGGTGGGCGAAGGCGCATCGAAGTTCGGTTTGCTGATGGGATTCCCGAAGGAAAACCTGCTGACCGAGCGCTCACGAAAGACCTGGCAACTGTGGCGCGAAACCATGTCCACCGACGACTGGTGGGGCCCCGGACTGGCCAGCCCGAACTTCAAGTTTCCCGACACCGGCGGCGATATCACCGGTCTGCAACAACAACTCATCGAGAAGATGGAGAAGCTGGCTGCCAAGATCGGCATCGCGCCGGAGTTTCGGATGGCCGCCATCGAGCGCGTACTCAAGCCTCCTACCGGCACGATCAATTGCTCGTCGATCAACGAAAAAGGCGAGATGTCGAGCGCAACCACCACCAGCGGACTGGCCTGGAAAATTGTTGGGCGCGCAGGCGACTCACCCATCATCGGTGCCGGCTGCTTTTGCGATCAGGATGTGGGAGCAGCGGGCGCCACCGGGAACGGCGAGGAGAACATAAAAGTCTGCGGCGGACACACCATTGTCGAGAACATGCGCCACGGGATGTCGCCGGAAGAAGCGGGTATGGACGCCCTCAACCGCATCGTGCGCAACTACAACGGCGACATGCGCAAGCTAGCGTACATGGACATGACGTATTACATCCTGCGCAACGATGGCGCGTACGCTGGAGTGTCGCTGTGGGCCGGACCGCCCGATCATCCCAGGCGCTACGCTGTACACGACGACAAAGGCAAGCGCTACGAAAAAGCGACACCGCTCTTTCAGGGAGCTTCGCTAGGTTGGCCGCCAATGCCGGGAGGCCGAAGACTGAAACCGGAGCAGAAGTAGTGGGAGTTACACCGACACAGTAACCGTGGTCTCGGTACGGGTGACGGGTCGGTAGAGCGTGTCGCGCTCAAACGGAACGCGTCCTGCTTCGGTGATCAGCCGAATCAAGTCCTGGCGGCTCAGGCCCTGCGGCGTGGTCGCGCCCGCGTCGTGGTAGATCTTCTCCTCGACCACGGTCCCGTCGATGTCGTCAGCGCCGAAGCGGAGCGAAATCTGCGCGATCTTCGGGGTCATCATTTGCCAATACGACTTGATGTGCGGGAAGTTGTCGAGCACCAGCCGCGACACCGCAATCTGCTTCAGGTCAAGCATGCCGGTGGTCTTCGGGAGATGTTGCAGCGGCGTGTTATCAGGATGAAATGCCAGTGGAATGAAAGTCTGGAAGCCATGCGTATCGTCCTGCAGCGCGCGTAGCTTCAGCAAGTGATCGACACGATCTTCGTTGTGCTCGATGTGTCCGTAGAGCATGGTGGCGTTCGACTTCAGCCCCACTTCATGCGCGGTGCGCGCGATAGCGAGCCAGTCGTCGCCGTCGATCTTGTGATCGCAAATAATGTGGCGCACCCGGTCGGAGAAGATTTCCGCTCCGCCGCCCGGCATGGAGTCGAGACCCGCCTCTTTCAGCCGCACCAGCACTTCGCGCGGCGTCATCTTGCCGATCTTGGCGAAGAAGGAAATCTCCACCATGGTGAACCCCTTGAGGTGTACCTGAGGAAAGCGCTGCTTTAGCCCGGCGATCATGTCAGGGTAATACTCGAACGGCAGGTCGGCATGCAGCCCGCCGACGATGTGAAACTCGGTAACCGCCTCGGTGTAGCCCGACGCCGCGGTGTTCCACACTTCTTCCAGCGCCATGGTGTAAGCGCCGGGGGTGTCCTTCTTGCGGCCAAAAGCACACAGCCGGCACGCGGCCACGCAGACGTTGGTGTAGTTGATGTGCCGGTTAACGTTGAAGTAGGCAATGTCGCCGTGCATGCGCTCGCGCACGTGGTTCGCCAGCCACCCAATAGCCAGAATGTCGCCCGAGCAGTAGAGCGTGAAGGCATCGTCCTCGGACAGGCGCTCCTGCGCCATGACCTTTTCGGCCACGGGCTTTAGCCGCGGATCATCGGTTTGAAAGGGATGCTGCTTCTTGCCGGCAGGTGTCTGCTGTACTGTTGCCATCCGTTCAATGATAACGCACCCCGCCAGCTAAATCACAGGCCGATGTGACGTGGATTGGGAACCTTGTAAGCCAAGGAAATCGGGCCTCTACCGCCCCAGCAGCAAGTCCGCCGCGATAAAGAAGAGGAATCCCATCGAGATAAACCCGTTCATGGTGAAGAACGCGGCGTTCACTCGGCTGAGGTCGTCGTGCTTCACCAGTGAGTGTTCGTACACCAGCAGCAGGGCGACCATCACTACACCTGCCATCGCAATCTTTCCCAAGTCGAAGGCCACCACCATCCCCGCCAGCAGCAGCACGGTAATGACGTGAAACAGCCGCGCGATCAGCAGTGAATTGCGAATCCCGAACGCCTTTGGGATCGAATGGATATCCGCGTCGCGGTCGAACTCGTAATCCTGGCAGCTATAGAGGATGTCGAAGCCCGCTCCCCAGAACACCACTGCGCCTGTCAGCAGAAGTATGCGGGGATCGAACGAGCCGCGCACCGCGATCCACGCGGCTGCCGGGGCAATGCCCATCGCCAGGCCGAGCACCACGTGCGCCCAACGCGTAAAGCGCTTAGTGAATGAGTAGAAGAAGACAATCGCCAGCGCCACCGGCGAAAGATAGAACGACAGCGGATTCAACTGCCACGCGGCGTAGATCAGGACTGCGGACGTGACGACTACGAATCCCAGTACAAACTGTTTCGACAGCTTGCCGGCAGGAAGCGCGCGAATTCTAGTGCGGGGATTCCCGGCGTCAATCTCTGCATCGACCAGCCGGTTGAAGGCCATCGCGGCTGATCGCGCGGCGACCAACGCTACGATGATCCAGATGGAAGAGTGCAGATTGGGAATGCCACGCGCCGCCAGCACTGCGCCTGTTAGTCCAAAGGGCAGCGTGAGCACCGAGTGCTCCCACTTGATCATCTCCAGGGTTGTGCCGGTGTTGCGGAAAATGCTGCGAAGGACGGCCACGATTTGATTCTACCGTGTCACCCGCTGCCCTGCACCAGCGGACGCTGCGCCCACCTGCGCTCCCATGCCGGCACGGTCACGGTTTCGGCAACCAGCGCCGGTCTCAGCGCCCAGCACACAACGCGGGTTCCGAACGGGAGATTGATGTAGTGCAACAGGTGGCGCTCGCCGTCAAGCAGCGCGGCCATGGCACCGTTCGCCCAGCGCGAGGTGTCGGGATAATGCCGGTGATGCGTGATGGATTTGCGGAATATGTCCTTGGCGGCGCGCCCCACCACCAGCGGCAGGAATGCGCTGGCCACGAAGTACGACGCGCGATGAATCTCGAACCCACAGGTATTCAGCTTGCGTCGCAACTCGCTGACCGTGTAACGCCGCTGATGTCCACGGGCCTCATCATCTTCGCCCCACAAGAACGAATATGCCGGCACAGTCAGACACAGCAACCCGTCTTCCTTCAGTACGCGACGCATCTCACGCAACGCGCTCACATCGTCGGCGACTGACTGCAGCACGTCGCCGGCCACGATGGCATCGAATGAATTCGAAGTGAACGCAAGTTCTTCGGGCCGTGAACAGATCAGGTTCTCGTCGCCCTCAATCTGGCGAAAAGCCAGCGCCCGCAGAGAGCCGTGGACGTTACACACGCGATACACGGCTGGATCGTCGAATTGCAGTTGGGAGGTGCAGCCAAGGTCAAGCACGCGCGCTTCGCGCTTGCCATGGACGGCCTGCATCGCAGCCTCGCGCAAGAGCTTGCGGCGTGTCGTGTACCACCACGACTCGCTATCGCGGCGCAGTTCGTCGAACTCGACCTGAGGGTTCATCTCCATGACTATCGCCCGCGTCAAGCGCATTCTACGGGATTCCGCCGCAGACTACCGCCGACTATTTCGCCACTGTAGGAGAGCTCGCCAACACAGCCGCCCGAAAGTAGTCCAGCGACGACTGCAATCCGGCTCGCAAGTCGATTTTCGGTTCCCAGCCGAGCAACGCGCGCGCCTTGGTGATGTCCGGCCGACGCTGTTTGGGATCATCCTGAGGCAATGGCTCAAAGCGAATCTGGCTCTCCGAGCCCGTAACCTCCAGCACAACCTTGGCGCACTGCAGCATAGTGAACTCATTCGGATTGCCAATGTTCACCGGCAGATGCTCGTCTGACTTCGATAGCGCGACGATCCCCGAAATCTCGTCGCTTACGTAACAAAAGCTGCGCGTCTGCAGCCCATCGCCATAAACAGTGAGGGCCTCGCCGCGCAACGCTTGCTTCATGAAGTTTGAAATCACGCGGCCATCGTCGATCTGCAATCGCGGGCCATACGTGTTGAAAATGCGCACGATTCGCGTATCCACCTGCCGATAACGGTAGTACGCCATGGTTGCTGCCTCGGCAAAACGTTTCGCCTCGTCATAGACCGAGCGCGGCCCGATCGAATTCACGTGTCCCCAGTAGCTCTCCTTCTGGGGATGCTCCAGCGGATCGCCGTAGCATTCCGACGTCGAGGCCAGCAGAAACTTCGCGTGGTGTTTCTTCGCGATTTCCAGGCAGTTCATCGTTCCGGCCGACCCGACTCGCAGCGTCTCGATGCCGTGCTTCAGGTAATCGACCGGGCTGGCCGGCGAAGCAAAGTGAAGCAGGTAGTCGATCTTTCCGGGGTCAAAGGACTCGCAAGCATCCTGCTGCAAAAATTGAAATCGCGGCTCACGCGCCAGGTGCGCCAGGTTTTCCATGCGGCCTGTCAGCAAATTGTCGGCGCAGATTACGGAGTGTCCCTCCGCCAGCATCACATCGCACAAGTGCGATCCTAAAAATCCCGCGCCGCCGGTGATCAGTATTCGCATGGAATTCTTCGCCGCGCCAGCTGCGCCACGCACAACCGGCGCTTGTAACGATCTTACTCTTGGCGAAATCGCATCACATGCACGGCCCGGCTTGCGCTCGTATAATCGGCTGTTCACCCAAACGCAGGTTCTTATGGCTGATCGCCAGGCAGATCTACTGATCATCGGCGCCGGCATCGTCGGGCTCGCCACGGCGCTCGAATACACTCGCCGCTTTCCCGGCAAACGCCTGTTGGTGGTGGAGAAGGAAGATCACGTCGCCGCTCACCAGACCGGCCACAACAGCGGCGTCATCCATTCGGGACTCTATTACAAGACGGGCTCACTGAAGGCGCGCAACTGCGTGGCCGGCTGTGAGTCGATGAAGCGCTTCTGCCAGGAGCACTTCCTCCCCTACGAAGAATGCGGAAAGCTGGTGGTGGCGACCACTCCGGAAGAAGTTCCGCGCCTCGAACAATTGCATCAGCGTGGCATCGCCAACGGCGTCGAGCGAATGCGCCTGCTCAACCGCGATGAGTTTCGCGAAATCGAGCCCCACTGCGACGGAATTTGCGCGCTGCTGGTTCCTTCCACCGGCATCGTCGATTACACCGAGGTGGCCAAGACATATGCCGAGCTAATCGAGCGTGCTGGTGGCCAGATTGTCTTTCGCGCAAAGGTGGTCGGCCTGCGTGACGATAGCGACGCGAACGTGATCGAGACAACAGCGGGAGCATTTCGCGCTAGCTACGTCATCAACTGCGCCGGACTGTACAGCGACGCCGTTACTCGCATGGCAGGTTGCAACACCGACCTCGAGATCGTGCCCTTTCGCGGCGAGTATTACGAGGTAAAGCCCGAGCGGCGCTGCCTGGTCAAGAACCCGATCTACCCCGTGCCCGATCCGCGCTTCCCATTCCTCGGAGTGCACTTCACCCGCCACGTGGACGGCAGCGTCGAAGCCGGCCCCAACGCTCTACTCGCCTTCCGTCGCGAAGGCTACACCGGCAGCACGGTCGACCTCACCGAGGCCGTCGGGACTCTGACCTATCCAGGATTCTGGAAGATGGCGCGCAAGTTCTGGCGTAAGGGACTGGAGGAACAATTTCGTGCCTGGGTCAAGCCCGCCTTCACCCGCGCCTTGCAGCGGATGGTCCCGGAGTTGACCGAAGACGACCTCGCACCCGGTGGCTCCGGCGTGCGCGCCCAGGCTGTCAACAGGAATGGCAATCTGGTTGACGACTTCCGCTTTGTTCACAGCCAGCGAATGATCCACGTCTGCAACGTGCCGTCACCCGCCGCAACTGCCTCTCTGGAAATCGGCCGCGAGGTCGTGGATATGCTGGTGAATTGCTTTGAGCTTGTGAGCGAGCAGGCGCAGAGCCTTCAGGGTTAATCGTGGGTGCCCGGCACAATGTGATAACGTAGCCTCCGGATTAAGGCACATTCAAGATCAGCGGATGCTCAGACTTCAGGGACCGGAGGCACGTCTTGCCCAACAACGAAGAGAAGGTACCCGCCGACGGGACCCCGGCTTCGGCGACCGACACCTCGAACAAAGCGACCGAACAGTCCGAGTTTACTGAAACCGTTCTCAACCTGGTGGTAGCGGTATTTTTTTACTCCATACTCGCCTACGCGTTTATGTTCATGTCACATCTCAATCCGAAATTTGAATGGCTTATTGTTATCGTGGGCGCGACCGTTGTGGCATTTCTGTATATCCCGCTGTCGAAAGATTCAAGATATGTATATAAGGTCCTTGGACCTTATATAGTCGTATTACTAATACTTTTTGCGGCGGCGATGGTTAATGTGCCGTTTGCCCCAAGTGACCCACTGCATGTGTTTAAGGAGCTTGTGGTCATCTACTTTTCTTTCCTGCCAGCCTGGCTCTATCTGCAATTCCTGGCGACGAAAGGAAAGACAATTTGGGACGAATATGTTCTCGCGTTGTTTCGTCTGCAGATCGATGATTTCGCCCATCTGCCACGTCCGCCCGCAGATTCCCATTTCTTCAAAGAGTGGGAGACAGCACGTGAAAAACACCCCGAGCTAAAGAAACTCCGAGAGCCGAATACGTATCAAAAGAAATTCGAAGCCCGGTTTGGCCCAGTGGGCGGGAAGCTGCTTCCTGATTCCGTTGCTATTTCCGTTTCTATTCGGAGCGAGAATCTCTGGCCGGTTGCCATGGCCACCCTGCTTATCGCAGTGGGATGGGCAATGGTAGCAATGCTGCCCAGCCATGCTGGGGACGTTCCTCTTGACCCAATCCGATATGGATTTCTTGGTTCCTATTTCTACATATTACAGATGTTAGTGCGCCGCTATTTTCACAATGACCTGAAAACCGATGCCTATGTCCAAGCTACCATGCGAATCATTGTCGTGAGTCTCCTCATTTGGGCGCTGGAATCGGTCTACGGAAAGTCCTCGGCAGCGGGAGCCTCAGTGCCTGATGGCTGGCTCGCGACAGCCTTCCTGATTGGAGTATTTCCACACATCGGATTGCAGGCGCTTCTAACTCTTGTGAAGTTGCCAATTAAATACTTTGTCACGACGTTAAACCCAAAATATCCGCCTAGCGAATTGGACGGACTGAACATTTGGTACGAGTCGCGTCTATTGGAAGAGGGCGTCGAGGACATGGAGAATCTAGCTACAGCCAATCTGGTGGACGTATTGCTGAATACGCGAATTCCGGTGGAACGGCTGATCGATTGGATTGACCAATCCCTACTGTATCTTCATCTTCCTCCGAATTCGTCCAAGGACGTCAACGCGAGTCGGGAGAAACTGCGTCTGTTCGGCATCCGCACGGCAACGGACCTCGAGGACTTATTCAAATCCGGAGAATCCGTCCTGATTGAAAAGGTGCAACACGCTTTTGATGAATCCCCACACGCTGACGGTGCCCTTCAGGCAATCTTCACAGTAATGCCACGCGAGCCGAACCTGAACCATGTCCGAAGTTGGAAGAACTTCCAGTGGGAAACTCCTGCGAGTGGCAGTCGGGAAGTAGGCAAGAGCCCGATCTCTGGCCCAAAGACTCTACCTGTGGAAAGCGATTCGGAAGTAGTCGAAGCGTCGCGATAGGCGGTGCCGCTGCACTGCAGGTGCGCCGTTGGCCGAAGCCGTTCCCTTATATACAACCCTTGGTCGAGCGGGTCTTGCGCAGTCTGTTCAGTTGCACCGTGATGCAAGACACTTCGCGCGATGGAAGCGCCTACCGCACCACGCCTTCCAGCGGAGAACTCGCCGTAGCATAGAGCTTCTTCGCCATGCGGCCAGACAGAAACGCCTGGCGCCCTGCCATCACCGCATTCTTCATGGCCTCGGCCATCAGTACTGGGTCCTGCGCGCCGGCGATGCCAGTATTCATCAGCACGCCATCCATGCCCAGTTCCATGGCTATCGCGGCGTCCGACGCCGTGCCCACTCCCGCGTCCACGATCAACGGAACTTCGGTGATCAACTCTCGCAAGATGCGCATGCTGGGCTGGTTTTGAATACCGAGTCCGCTGCCAATGGGAGCGCCTAACGGCATCACCGCACTCGCTCCGGCGTCGACCAGACGTCTAGCAACTACAATGTCATCAGATGTATAGGGCAAAACAGTAAAGCCTTCCTTTACCAGCACGCGGGTGGCTTCGACGGTGGCCTGCACGTCGGGAAACAACGTCGCCTGATCGCCGATCACTTCGACCTTCACCCAGTCCGACAAGCCGACCTCGCGGCCCAGGCGCGCGGTGCGGATCGCCTCGTCCGCCGTGTAACAGCCCGCCGTGTTGGGCAGCAGAAAATACTTCTTGGGATCGATGAAGTCGAGCAGCGACTCCTTGCTGCGGTCGAGATTCACGCGCCGCACCGCAACCGTGACCATCTCGGCGCCCGAGGCTTCGATGGCGCGTACCGTTTCCTGCCCCGACTTGTACTTGCCCGTGCCCACAATCAGGCGCGAGCGAAACTGTCTGCCAGCAATAATGAATGAGTCCATGCGGATATTGTAATGAATGCCGGGTGCCGCTGGGTCCGCGCCGCGTTTTTTGGCGCTAACCTGGGTCTCTGAGCTTCCCCGCCGGAATCTTGATTTTGTTCAAGATGCCCCGCACTGCCTCGTTTTAGACTCGCCCTACGTCGAATCAACAGTTTGGGGTTGAGCTCAAGAACATTAAGCATTACTGGCTCTGGCTCATCCTTTCCCTGGTGGTGCTGGTAATGATGTTTTTGGCTCCCAACACCGTCCGCCTTTCCGTCGTGCAAGCGGCTCCACAATCACAGTCAGACGTGCCCAGTTTTACGGCGGACGGCAAGCCGGAGTTCCCGGCAAATTATCGCGAGTGGATCTATCTGACCAGCGCCTCAACATGAGCTACGCTCCGCGCATGGCAGGCATGGGCGGACACGACATGTTCGACAACGTGTTCATCAACCCATCGCCCCAGTTGGCTGGTTTTGCTCGGGCGGGGTTTTTCTTGCTCAAATACTAAAGATCCACTCAAGCAAAAGAAGCTCGTGCGTGGAACCCGGGACATCATTCCCGGGTTAGCGCCAATAAGCCAAGCCTGAACCTGAGTGTCCTGAAAAACTACTGTTGAACTTCAGAGTCCGCTTGACCGGGCCGTCGCAGAGTGCCGTCGTGAAATTAAGCGGAAATTCCTGCTAATATGCATAGTACTCAGTGGAGTCCCACCGTAAATGAAGAGACTCACTGCAAGTCAATGTCGCCAGCAATGATTGAGACCGGTAGCGCTAGAAAATCCTTGTACGACCGCTTTCGTGCCGACCTCGAGAAGACGCTAGTAGACGAGTCGCAATTCGGAAAAGCGCGCCCTCTGGATTTGTTTTTCTGTTACCGCCTTCTGTTGCAAAGGTTTCCAGAATTCTCTGACTTGGATATGTTCGAGTCTCGTACTGGAATCACGGATTTGGCGGGCCTTGTAAAGCAATTCCTCGATGCCGAGGAATTCCAGAAGCGATGGGACGTGAACCGTATTGATCTGCCAGAAGTGCCGGTGATTTGCGAAACCCGTCTGGGATTCCGTTTGTTTTTCTACATGAGCGACCGCGTCGTCGGTTGGAGTGTGGTTCGCGGCGCCTACGAATCTCAATTGACCGCGGCTCTGCAATCAGCCATAAAACCCGGCATGGTATGTTGCGATCTGGGCGCAAACATCGGCTTTTTCACATTGCTCATGTCCAAGTTCGCAGGCAGCGGTGGGCTCGTGTACGCATTCGAACCCTTTCCGAAAAACTTCGACTTGCTCCAAAAGAGCATCGCCGAAAACAAATTCGCGAACATCCGTGCATTCCCTTATGCTGTGCATGAGAAAGAGTCTGCCGGCAAATTATTCGTCGACCGCGCGTCACAAAGTGACTATGTCGCGATGTTCGTCGCCGAACCTACTTCTCCGGCCTGCACTGACGGATTCGACGGGCTGGATATCAGGCAGGTCAGGCTGGATGATGTGGTCCGCTCAGACTGCCGAGTCGGCTGCATCAAGATGGACATCGAAGGTTCTGAGTTGTACGCCGCAAGAGGAATGTCTCGGATTCTCGAACAGGACCGGCCCCTCGTCTTCTTTGAGTTCAATCCCTATTGCCTGAAGAAGATAAACGGTCTGAATCCCAATGAGTTGCTCAGAGTCTTTGGGAACTACGGCTACAAAGTAACGGACATTGGGGACTACGGTGGACCGCTAACTCGCGATTTCGTTTACGATGCGGAGAACGCGGAGTATCAGGTCTCAAATCTGGTAGCCATTCCGCAGAATACTTAGCTCCAGAAGTTGCGTCGCCACGTTGCACCTTTTCCCTGCCGAAGGAAACGGTGCGGCAAACGACTCTGGCGCTGCGGGATCCCCGGGACAAACACGCCCCCGTGCGATGATCACTCGTTGCTAGCTACCGATGACTCTTCGCCATCCGAAAGAACCGTTGCGCCCGCGCCACGTCTCTCCCGATCTGCTCGCGAAGGGCGTCCACTGATTCGAACTTGATCTCCTCGCGCAACCGCTTCAGGAAGATCAATTCGACTTCCGTTTGTGCCAGCAACTCGATTTCGTGGAAGTTGAGCAGGTGGCTCTCGATGGCGAATGAGTCGGGCCCGAACGTCGGACGCACGCCCACGTTGGTCACCGCGTCAAAGCACTCGCCGTTGATGCGCGTGCGCGTGATGTACACTCCGTTGGCCGGAACCAGTTCGTCGTAGCGCGCCAGGTTGACCGTTGGAACGGTATAGCGTGTCCCATAGCCGCGGCCGCGTCCCGGACTTGACAGGATGCTGAACGGTCGTCCCAACAAGGCGCGTGCGCGCTCCACGCGTCCGGCGGCGACCAACGCGCGAATCTCAGTGCTCGATACGTGATGTCCACGCAGCGTCTGTTCGGAGTAGGTGTACACATCGAATCCCATCTCTCGCCCGAATGCTGACAGGGTCTCGACATTGCCCTGCGCCTTGTGGCCGAAATGGAAGTTGTAGCCTTCGTGCACTTCGCGAGCATGCAGCGCATCCACCAGCACCTGCCGCGCAAAATCGTGCGCCGTCATCAACGACAGGTCGCGCGAGAACGGTAGCACCAGCACGGCATCGACGCCGGTCTCCTCCAGCAACTGCAGCTTGACCTCAAGCGGCGTCAACAGTTTGGGTGCGACGTCGGGCCGCAGGATGCGCAGCGGATGCGGCTCGAACGTCACCACCACCGCTTTGCCTCCGATGGCGTGAGCGCGTTCTGCCATGTGTCGCACTACGGCCTGGTGCGCGACGTGTACGCCGTCGAAGTTGCCGACGCTCACCACCGTCGGCGCTAGGTGCGCCGGAACTTCTTCAAGCTCGCGGAATACTTGCATCGTCGGTCGGCGTCCTAGAGTTCGAATTCGAGCTTGAGCCCGTCATAAGAGAGGCGCACGTTCTCCGGCAGCGAGGCATTGGTCTCCTCGTGCGGCATGTCGTGCGACATGTGGGTGAAAAAGGTGCGCTTCGGCTTGAGGCGCTCGACGATCCGCAGAGAGTTTTCGACCGACGAGTGCGTGGGATGCGGATGATGCCGCAGCGCGTCGAGAAATAAAATGTCGAGGTCGTGCAGTTGCGCCATGGTTTCGTCCGGTACCGTGCTGAAGTCCGTCAGGTAAGCGGCCGAGCCGAAGCGATAGGCTTCGATGGGAAAGTCGCCGTGGTTCACCACCAGCGGAGTAAATATGGCGCCGAACAATTCAACCGGGCCATCCACATTGCGAATCTCGACCTGCGCCAGGCCGCCGTACTTGTAATCGGCTTCGAAGATATAGCGGAAAACGCTGCGCAACACCTTCGCTGTGTTCTCCGTCGCGTACAGCGGAATCTTTCCTCCGCCGGTAATGCGCGGAAAACTGAGCGGCCTCACATCATCCAGTCCGAGGATGTGATCGGCGTGGCCGTGCGTGTACAGCACGGCATCGACGCGCTTGATGTGCTCACGTACCGCCTGCTCGCGAAAGTCGGGCGAGGTGTCGATGACCACCGTGTGGCCGTCCCACTGCACCATGATCGAGGGGCGCAGTCGCCGGTCATGCGGATCGATCGAGGTGCACACCCGGCAATCGCAGCCGACGGTGGGCACACCCATCGAGGTACCGCTGCCGAGCACGGTGAGCGTAGCTTTCATCGTTTTTCGAACGGAGCGGGCACTCGGCCTTCGGGCGGATTCGCAATCATGTTCGTCACTTCGAGGTACGCCATGCGCAGCTCGTAGAGCACGTTCTGCAACATGTTCTCCTCCGCCGGCGTCAGATTGCCCTTGGTTTTGTCCTTCAGGATGCCGAGGATGTCGATGGTCTGCCGCGCTCCCATCAGGTCCACCTGAGGTTTTCCGCCCTGGGGAGCGGCGAGTCCTAGTTGCATCAGCGCGCTCATGTAGAGCGACGCCGCAAACTTCTCGAAGTCCATCTCGAAGTCTTTGGCGCGATGGGCCTGCCCCTGCTTGCCCAGTTCGCGCTGGATCTGCTTATCCATCTCGCGCGTGGACTCCGCGTAGGCATCGACCGACGCCTGCTGCTCGGCGGCAGACGGCGCTTCATGCAGCTCATCCGGCGGCAGGGGCGGTGGCTCGGTCGCGGCGGCGACGGTTGGGGCGGGCTCGCGTTGCGCGGCGCGCTCTTCGTTAATGCGCTGCGCTGCTTCGCGTTCTTCCAGCTCGCGCTCTTCCCTGCGCTCTTCGGCTTCCACGACGTCCTGGCGCAACTCACCGTCCATGCTGAACAGGCGACGGTCGTTGACTACAAACTCCGATTGCTTCTTTTCTTTGTCTGCCATAGGTCCTTTACTCAAAATTTGAACGGAATGGATTGCACTGTGGCCTGTTGCTCGCCGATTTGTACGGCGGTCCCCGGTGCCTCAAACTCGCGGCGCAGATAGCCGAGAGCCACAGTGCGCTCACCACTGGGGAATGGCACACGCGCCGCGCTGGTAATCTCGCCGATGTTCTTGCCGTCGGACTGCACCTTGGTTCCCTGCTGCGGCGGCTCGCCTTCCACCAGGAAGCCGGTGAACGTGCGATGAAGAATGGCACGAGCGCGTATGCGCTCTACGATTTCCTGACCGATGTAGCAGCCCTTGCTGAAGTTGAGCGCGTGCTTTTGCTCGGTTTCCTGCGGCAGGTCGCGCTGCCCGAAGTCGCGTCCGTAAAGCGGAACACCGCGCGCGATGCGATACAACTCCAGGGCTTCGCTGCCGACGGGCGTCGCGCCTGCAGCCAGCAATCCATCCCACACCTGATCGGCTTGCTCAGTGGCAAACCATATCTCGTAAGCGTCCAGGTTCGGATGAGTACTTCGAGCCACGGATATTCCCATGTCATCCCACACCAAATCGACGACCTGTCCCGGCTCAAGTTGCGAGACATCGATGCCAGCGGCCCGCAAAACCTGCGCCGCCTTTGGACCCGCGAGCCCGACCGCCGACAACTTGTCGCTGATGTCGGCTACCTCGACGTCGTCCATGATGATGTAGCGGTCGAATATTTCCGTGATTGCCGCCGACTGCCCTCGATCGGTGGTTACCAGCAAGTGGTCTCCGCGATTGTACGCAACCAGATCGCCCACAATGCGGCCTTGTGCCGTCAGCACGAAGTTGTACACGCCATGTCCGACGGCGAGGTCGCGAACGTTGTTGGTGACCATGCCATTCAGCCACCGGACGCGGTCTTCACCAGTCAACACCAGCTTGGCCTGCCAGCTCATGTCGAACAGACCACAGTCTTCCAGCAGCGCCCGAAACTCGGCCGCAGGATTGCCAAACGACGCCGGGGTATCAGCGCCACGATACGAACCGAGGGCCGCTCCGCCGGCGGTCAGCTTGTCTTGCAGGGTCGTCACACTCATACCGAACCTTTGATTATAACGGGGAAAAAAGGTTGCTGCCGCGAGGGAGTCAGCAATAAGCAATTAGCAATAAGCTGTCATCAAGAGCAACTTCTTGGCCATTGCGCGATACCGCCTACTCGGTCGTCATCACGAGTTCGGCGTGGCGACCTAGGAATCTGCTTTTGGCCCGGCTCGGCGCAAGAATAGGTTCGCCCCAACGCACGGCGTCCATCCTGAGAGATATCGAGAGGTCGGGGGCTTATTGCTTATTGCTAGTTGCCACTTGCCCGTCGCTTTCGTTATTGTCATTCCCCGTGGCCAATCACAAACGTATCGCCGTCGTTCCCGGAGATGGAGTCGGCAAGGAAGTCATCCCCAACGCACTCGACGTGCTGCGGGCGTCAGGCGCGCCGCTCGAGTTCACGACGTTCGACTGGGGCGCCGACCGTTACCTCGTGGATGGCACCACCATTCCGTCAGGCGGATTCGAAATGCTGGCGCACGATTTCGACGCCATCTTCGTCGGAGCGCTGGGCGATCCGCGCGTGCCCACCAATGTTCATGCAAAGGAAATCCTGCTGGGCATGCGCTTCCAGATGGACCTGTATGCCAACGTCCGCCCGGTACGCCTGCTCGATGCGTCGCTATGCCCACTGAAGAACGCGACGCCTGACGACATCAACTTCACCGTCATTCGTGAGAACACCGAGGGCGTGTACGCAGGTATTGGCGGCAACTTCAAGTTTGGTACTCCCGACGAGGTCGCGACGCAGGAAGACATCAACACCCGCAAGGGTGTGGAGCGGATCATCCGTTACGCTTTCGAGTACGCCCGGGCCAACGGCCGCAAGAAAGTCCTGATGTCCGACAAATCGAACGTGATGACCTATGCCGGAGGACTCTGGCAGCGTGTCTTCAAGGAAGTCGCGCAAGAGTACCCGGACATCGCAACTCAGCATATCTATGTGGACGCGCTCTGCCTGCAGATGGTGCGCGAGCCCCGGTCCCTCGACGTGATCGTGACCAACAACATGTTTGGCGACATCATTACCGACCTGGCGGCGGCGCTACAGGGCGGACTCGGCATGGCGGCCAGCGGCAACATTCATCCCGGCCGCACGTCGATGTTTGAGCCGGTGCACGGCTCGGCTCCGCCACTCGCAGGCAAAGATGTCGCGAACCCCATGGGCGCGATCCTCACCGGAGCGATGATGCTGGGACATCTGGGATTAGAAGCTGCAGCGAAAAAGATCGAAGCAGCCGTACTCGATGCGGTCCGCGAGAAGAAGACTACCCCCGATGTTGGCGGCATGCTGGGCACACGTGAGTGCGCCCAGTGGATTGCGGAACACGTGCTCAGCGCCAAGTAACGATTCAGGTATATCCGAGTGGCAACGAAAGGTCACGGAGCGCAGATTTTGCCGCGCAAACCGGCCGGCGCCAGCGGTTGGAAGTCCGACAGGTTGAACGTATAGACGCGATCCGCGGAACACTTAGCCGCACAACACAACAATAACGCGTCATAAATCTTCGCGCCGCTCCAGCCCCCGTCCTTCATAACCGCCAACGCTTCGAGGTAATCCTTCTTGGTAAGGGCGACGGTTTCAAAGTGGGGTAGGAGGTTCTCGGTCACAATGCGGGCTGCTTCTGCGGGGTGAATTCGCGGTTCGACCGGCACACGGGTCAGTGCTGCGTACACCTCGGCAATCGAATGGGTGCTGATGAAGCCCCTGTCGCGCCCGGTTGCCACCCGCCGCAACGCGGGGAAGGCTTGTGTATGGTGGGGATGACTGCGGACTGAGGCCGCGACCAATACTGTGGTGTCGAAGAAGATGTCCATCAAGGCTTGAGAACGGTCTGGGTCCGTTCCTCGCGAACGTCATCCAAGACGCGCTCCCAGTTCGCGCCGAGTTCAGCTGCTCCTTGATGGACCCAGAGTCCGTCCACCTGGACCATCGAGGGTCGCTGCACGAGCGGCCGCAGCAAAACCCCACCCGGCTGCTCCACCGCCTCAAGTTCGATCCCGGAACCAATTCCCAACTGTCTGCGGAGGGGCTTGGGAAAGACGATGCGGCCCGATTTATCCATTCGAAGTCTCATACCGTAAATTATGGCACATGGCATAACTTATGGCAAAATCGAATGCCGAGTTCGCAGTGGCCCGCGAGCTTTTTGCGCTGCCAGCCGAATTCACCGCAGATTTACACCTTGCCTCTTGCGCGCTGGCGCATGCCGTTCTATAACGGATTCGTCATGACCAAAGCAGAATTCGCTCTATTCCGCCGCTACGAGTTTCCCAAGACCTTCAAGCTGCTGCGTATGTATCCCGAGGACAAGAAGGACCTGAGGCCTTCACCCATCATTCGCAGCGCAATCGAGACCCTCGGTACCTTTATCAGCGAAGAGGCGATCAACCTCTCTTACGCGCGCACCGGAACCTTCGACATGGCCACCTTCAGGCCCGCGACGCCCGCGACCATGGCCGAAGGCATTGCCAAACTCGAGGCAGTGGCCGCAGAAACTGACGCAGCCCTCGCCACGCTGTCGGAGGAAGACTTCCAGAAGCCGGTTGATGCGTTCGGCCACCAGATGCCGATGTCTGCGTTAATGTTCACCATGATGCTGGACCACATCCACCATCGCGGACAGTTCACGATTTATTCGCGACTGGCGGGGGCGAAGGTGCCGCAGATTTATGGACCATCGGCGGACGAGCCCATGTAGCCGCTGAAGTCAGGACGGAAATGGGATGAGGCACCCATCTATACGAACACGGCAGTCCTACGGTGAGAAGTCTCGCTAATGCGTAAACAATTAACACGTGTGACGCTGCCTTTCCTCCTGGCAATCATCGTCGTCACTCCAGGAATCGGGCAGGAACGTCAGACATCGACTTGCGATGCCGTGAAGTCAATCCTGGACGAGACCTTATCTCTGAAAGCGGGAATGAGCAGGGCGGAGCTGGAGAAATTCTTCGCGGTAGGCAGCTACAGCTTCAGGAATGGCGCGACTTATGTTTCCAAAAGGTGTCGTTACATTTCGGTCGATCTTCAGTTTGACTTAGATCCCTCATATCCTGGAGGTACTCCGGCCCCTACAGATAAGATTAAAACTATTTCGCGGCCTTATTGACTTACCCGTCCATGGACTAAGGAGGGCTACTCCGCTCGCAATGCCTTTATGGGATCAACTTTCGTAGCGCGTTTCGCCGGCAGGTAGCACGCCAGCATAGCGATGGCGATCATCGCTGCGCTGGCGGCAAGGTAGGTCGCGAGGCTGCTTGGACTCACGCCATAGAGCATGCTGGAGAGCCATCGGGTCAATCCGAAGCCGACCACGACTCCGAGGCCCATCCCAATCAGTACCAGCAAGAGCCCACTCAGCATGATGAGCCGGAGCACGTCGCCGCGCTGTGCACCCAGCGCCATGCGTATGCCGATTTCCTGGGTACACTGCTCAACGCTCGTAGCCAGCACTCCGTAGATGCCCACAGCCGCCAGCAGCAATGCAAGACCGCCGAAGATCGACATTACGAAAGCTGTTGAAGCGCCGCTGGCCAAGGCTCTGGTCGACAATCTCCTGCATCGATTTCGATGTCGTACGCGGGCAGGTCTTTGTCGATGCCGCGCACCTGATTGCGAATGTCCGCGGTCATGAGCGCGGGATCGGCGGTACCCCGCACGGTACAGAGTGAGGAAGGTGTAATCCACCATCGGCCTGACGATCTCAGGGCGCGTGCCACTCTCCAGCGAGACCTGGTGCGTGTCTCCCATGACGCCGATCACACGTGAGCTGCACGGAGGGTCGGGCGGCCGGGCTCCGGCGACGATGGTCTTCCCTACCGCGTCCTGATTGGGCCACAGCTTGTTCGCCAGCGACTGGTTCACGACGATGACCGGCAGGTGCTTGTCGATCTCGTCGGCGGTGAAGTTACGGCCTCTGACGATGGGAATACCGACGCTCGCGAAGTAGTCGGGCGATGTTATGCCGCGCATATCGGCGGTCGGCTCGCTGCCCGGCTTGGCTGCGGGCTGCCCATCGACGGTGAACTTCATCATGCGGATGCGCGTCATCGGAAGTCCATCCGAGAAACTTGCGGCTTTCACGCCGGGTAACGCAGAAACTCGTTCCAGCACCTGCCGGCAAAACGCAGCCATCTGGTCTTTGTTCGCATAGTGCGACGGCGGCAAACTGAAATGCATGGTCAGCACGTGCTCGGGACGAAATCCTGGATCGACATTCAGCACCGAGACCAGGCTGCGGATCATGAATACCGCGCCAATCAGCAGCACGACCGCGAGGCCGACCTCACCCACGACCAGCCCGACCTGATTCGGCTGGGATGCCGTTGGCTGGCGCCCGACTGCTTCAGCACAGAGTTGACGTCCGTCTTCGAGACGTAAAGCGCGGGTATCACACCGAAAACAATGCCCGCAGCGAAGCTCACTGCCATGGTGAACAGCAACACTCCAAGGCTGATGTGCACTTGCTCGGGACGCTGCAGATCGGCGGGCTTGAGCGCCAGCAACGCCTGGATGCCGAGGTAGGCGACTCCGAGGGCGAGCACTCCGCCGATACCGCTTAACAGTATGCATTCCGCCAGCATCTGGCGGATGAGCCGCGCACGCGATGCCCCAAGAGCCTTGCGAATCGCCAACTCCCGCTGCCGGGCGGTGGCGCGGGTGAGCATCAGGTTCGCGAGATTGGCACACGCCAACAGCAAGACCATCCCCACCGCGGAAAGCAGCACCAGTAAATTGCGCCGCAGTTCCTCGCCGAGGTCTTCAACGTACACGGGAAACACGTTGGCGCTGAAGCCGGCATTCAGTGCAGTATTTTGTTCCTCAAGGCGGCGCGCGACCGCCTGCATCTCGCCACGCGCCTGCTGCAGCGTCACGCCCGGACGCAGTCGCGCAAAGACCTGCATGCGGCGGCGATTGCGTTCGGCTTCCGTGCCTTTCCGCGAGGCATCATAGGGGACCCAAATGTCGGGCTTCCGCTGCTCCGACCCTTGACGGGTGGACGGAAGATAGAAATTGGCCGGAAGCACGCCTACCACAGTGTAGGACTCGTCGTTCAAGGTGATGGTCTGGCCAACGATCGAACGGCTTCCACCAAAATGACTCTGCCAATACGCATAGCTCAACATCCCAGCGTGGCTTTGGCTGGGATCGCGCTCGACGAAGTCAAAGGTCGTACCGGCCGCGGGGTCCACTCCCAGCACCTGGAAGAAGTTGGGCGAAACGCGCGCTCCCGCAACCCGTTCGGGATCTCCGTTGCCCGTGCGATTGAGGCTGACATCCTCGAAACCGGCGATGCCATCAAAGAATTTCGCCTGCCGAACCCACTCCTCGAAATTCGTGTAGGAGGTGGGCACGCGGTCGCCAACCAACACGCCGAGTTGCGGGTTCTTCTCCCAGACCATGACCAACGCGTCAGGATCGTGGAACGGCAACTTGCGTAGCAAAACCGCATCGACCACGCTGAAGACCGCGGTGTTGGCTCCGATGCCGAGCGCGAGTAATAGAACCGCCACCAGGTAGAACAGCGGCGACTTTCGCATGAGGCGGAATCCGAAGGCGAGATCCTGCAAAAATCCGCTCATACCGACTCTAGGCCGTCGCGGCCGAGCTCTTCTGTCTAGCCGCCTTCAGCTCCGCCTTGTGCTGCTTCTGAGCCGATGCCAGCTGCTTTTTCAAAATCCGCATGCCGGTATCGACGTGCTTCTCTTCCAACAGAAATGGGGGCAGAAAGCGAAGTATGTTGTCTTGGGTGACGTTGATCAGCAAGCCGTCCGCGAGCGTACCGTCCAGGACCGGCTTGCCCGGAATGTTGAGTTGCAGAGCCTGGATCGCGCCCACGCCACGAGCTTCGGTTGCGATCTCGAACTTCGCCACCAATTCCTGCAATCTTGTGGTGAAGTAGGCTCCCACGCGTCGCACCTGCTCCAACAGCTTCTCTTCTTCGAGGATCGCGAGGTATTCCAGTGCGATCCGACAGGCCAGCGGACCTCCGCCAAACGTGGTGCCATGTTTACCCGGGGTGATGTGCTGGGCAAAGCGATCATTGGCGAGAAACGCGCCCATGGGAAATCCAGCGGCCATCGGCTTCGCAATGCAGACCACGTCGGGCATGACGCCGAAGTGCTGGAAGGCGAAGAGCTGTCCCGTGCGGCCCATACCACACTGGATCTCGTCGAAGATGAGGGCGGCGTGATGCTGGTCGGCGAGCTCGCGGCAGGCGTGCAGAAATTCCGGCGACGAAACCTGGATGCCGCCTTCGCCCTGGATCGGTTCCAGCACAATGCCGCAGACTTTATCGTCAAC
Source organism: uncultured Acidobacteriaceae bacterium (assembly GCA_963779555.1). Classification (GTDB taxonomy): domain Bacteria; phylum Acidobacteriota; class Terriglobia; order Terriglobales; family Acidobacteriaceae; genus DASRAA01. The sequence goes on along the minus strand of CAVZYS010000019.1, from coordinate 132,086 downwards.
CGCGGCGCGCAAGGCTTCGATGTCATTGCGCGGAACGAAGCGCACGCCTTCCAGCATGGGATCGAATCCCTGGCGATATTTGGGTTGGCCGGTAAGCGCGAGCGCCCCCATGGTGCGGCCATGGAACGAATTGTCGAGTGCGACTACCACCATCTTTTCCGGACCAGCGGTGGCATGCCCAGCGGCTCGAACCAACTTCAGGACTCCCTCAATGGCTTCGGTACCGCTGTTGGTGAAGAAGGCGCGATCGAGTCCTGACTTCCGGCAAAGCTTTTCCGCCAGCAGGCCCTGGTACTCGTTGTAGTAAAGGTTCGACAGGTGGATCACCTTCGCCGCCTGTTCCCGAATGACCTTCACAATGCGGGGATGCGCATGCCCCAATGCGTTCACGCCAAGCCCCGACAGGAAGTCGAGGTAACGTTTGCCGTCAACATCATAGAGGTACACGCCTTTGCCCCGCGCGAAGGCCACTGGATACCGGGCATAGGTATTCAAAAGGTATTTCTGCTCGAGCGCTAAGATTTCCTGATATGTGGGCACGATAATCGCCTCGATTCCTGTCTCATTCTAGATTCTAGTGCATGGCACGAAGCCCCTGCGGCAGGCTAAATATCTGACTGTGTTTGCCCAAACCACCTAATGCAGGTATTGCGTTCCACTTCCCGCAACCGCCTCGTGAATCTCTCCCAGCCGAGTGCCAATCGGATGGTAGTCACCTGCAGTAATACGCTAAGTTACTCCTCGACTCTCGACGCTATTGAGCTATCGGCTTTGAATCCGCACGCTCCTGAATGTCCTCGTAGGTTGTTGGACACAATCAGTTAATGCCAAAATGGGAATCCCCAAGTGGGTGTGGGTAAGCGTCCTCCCAATTGTCGCAAATATTTGCACATGGGTAATAGTAACTACATGAATCGAGAAGGTAAACTCTGGCACGTTACTTGCTATAAAGTTACTAAGCAGGTTCATGCGTGACGGGTATGGCGGATTGGACGCCCGGCTCGCAGGACCGGCCGAATTTCTATCCAAACGAGCGATCGGATCGCGAACGACCGCTCAGGAAGAAGACCACAATGAAGCATCTGGTCACAGCAATAGCTCTTGTTGCATTGATCACCGTCGTCGCCGCCACGGGAGCGTGGGCCGACTCAATCCCCCCCCAAGTCACGTTGTCCTCGGGTTCGGCCGGCAGCGTTTTCTTTGGCAACAATGGTGGCACCCTGAGCTTCTGGTTCAGCGGCACGGCCGCCCAGTGCGGACATGCCAACTGCGTTTCGGGAAACGCGCTGCTGGATCCGTTGCTTATCACCGGTAAGTATTGGATGTGGATGGTGGGCACTCCCACGCTGTCCGGAGGTCCCAGCGATTACGACATCAACATGGGACCTGCCACGATCTATCTGGAAGTGAAACTCGGCCCAAACGGCGACGGTTCCCTGGGCGACCTGATGACTACCCTGTCGCTGGATTATTTGTATGGAGGCACTGGTAGGTATCCGACAATTGGTGGCACTTTTGATACCTCAATTTCAACCATGACCTTCCTCTCAGACTTTTCGCCTGTCGGTGACGGCACCGTTGATTTCACTGTCAATATGGAGAATAGAACGAAGGTGTCAAACATCCCGATCAACGGACACACGTGGGGCTACGTTTCCAGCGGAGAGGTTGTTCCGGTTCCGGAACCATCAAGTCTTGCCCTAATGGGGACAGGCATTTTGGGCCTGGCAGGTGTTATCCGCCGCACAATGAAGAGATAGTTGGAGTTCATTGATTCTTCCTTGGATAGAAGAGGGCCGAAGCGAACCTGCTCCGGCTCTTTTCGCTTTTCGCCAATAACCGAGCGATACCCTGCGCCGAGTTTCAGTCGTCCCCGCCGCCGTCCGGATTTGGTTGATAGTCAGGCATGCGAGATCAACGGGTCGCTATCAGAGCAACCGACGCCAGTGCGCCTGCGATTCCCGCGCCTTGAAGTTTCGAGATCCTCTCCTTGAGCAACACGCGCGCCAGAATCACGGTGCTTGCGGGATAGAGTGACGAGAGCACGGCGGCGACATCAAGACGGCCGTGACGAGTTGCCGCGATGAACAGCGCGTTGCCCGCGGAATCGAGAAGTCCGGAAAGCACCATGGGCCAGAGCACAGCCCGCAACGGCTGCGGGTCGCGCGGCGCAAGGGCGACGATTGCCAGCATCAGCGTCGTGGAAACCAGGCGCGCCGCCACGAGTGGCCAGAAGACCCCATGATGCCCTGCCTGCTTGCCGGCGATTAGAAAGAGTCCAAACATCACTCCGGCCAGTATTGCCAGTCCCACCCCGCGATGCGAATCGATGTACTCACTGGGACGCGCCACCAGCCAGATGCTTACCAGGGCCAGCGCGAATCCGAACAACTGAATGCGATCTGGCATTCCCTCGGTACGAAAGCCAACCAGTACGGGCATCACTCCGGTGATGACGGAAGCCACGGGCGCCACAACTCCCATTCGCCCGATGGCCAGCGCTTTGTACAGCGCCGCAATGCCGAACGCGCCGGCCAGTCCCGCGAACGCCCCCCACATCAGATCCGAGGCCGGCGGAACAGGCTCTCCGGTAAGCCCCGCCATCAGCAACATGGCGATGAGTCCGCACCCATGAGCCACCGCGACCACGCGGAACACACTGGCCCGCTTGGCGGCCAACCCGCCGCAAAAATCTCCTCCGCCCCATGAGGCGGCTGCACAGAGACTCAGTCCTGACGCTTGAAACGTGGCGGACATCATAGCTGCTTACGATACACGGAGTGGGTTGGATGATGGTTGGAAGGTGGCTGGGATTTAAGCCCCTACGGGGATCGATCAGCCATCGGGATCGGGGCTTTTCTGCGTCCTAGAACGATCTAATAAATTGCAAAGCGAGCTTTGCCGCAGATCAATCTTGGCCCGTAAGTACTACCACGTTAGTAACTTCCAGTAATTCGCAATTTCACATGAAAATTCCAAAAAACATATCTCTCATTCCCGGGTTTATTTATAATTCTGGAAGCTATTCATACGCCAAGGGTTACGGGTTCTCAGAATGACGCCCGTCGTGGCATCTAAGTTGCACTCGATTAACGGGTTTAGGTCCAATTCGGTCGTGTACGGACCGCATGGGACTCAACCGCCCAGCCCTATGGCCAGAGAGCTACAATCGCGATTCCTAGCCTTACTGCTAGCGCTGCTCAGCGTTGCGGCCATCGTTTTTGCCTCGATTAACTTCCAGAAAGACCGTGAGTACTCTAGCCCGTACGATGGTGTATGGTGGGTCGAGGATGGCGAGCACCTCCAGGCTCAACGGGTGGATGTCAACGGTCCCGGCGAAAAGGCCGGCGTCAAGAAAGGCGACTGGCTGGTCGCGGCAGACGGGCGCAAAATCTCCAATGTAGCCAGCCTGGAGCAGCAGCTCTATCGCACTGGTGTCTGGTCCAAAACTACGTATTCGCTGGTGCGCCAGGGGATCCCAGTTGAAGCGCCGTTGATCCTGGCTCCCGCCGATCGATCGCTGTACCTCGGCCTGCGGCTGATCGCGCTGGTGTACCTCGGTATTGGGTTGTACGTCCTGTTGCGCCGCTGGACGGCGCCGAAGAGCGCCCACTTCTACGTCTTCTGCCTGGTCTCGTTCATCTTTTATTCCTTCCACTACACCGGCAAGCTCAACGACTTTGACTGGATCATCTACTGGTCCAACGTGGTGGCCTGGCTGCTACAACCGGCGCTGTTCCTGCATTTTTCGCTGACCTTCCCCGAGAGCAAGGCGTTGCTGACCGGCCGCCGCTGGTTGGTTCCCCTGGTGTACCTGCCGGGTGCGTTGATCCTGGCCCTGCAGGTTGTCTCCGTCAAGTGGCTGCAGCCCAGCGAGAACCTGCGTTTCAACCTTGACCGGCTGTCGATGGTTTATCTCGCCGCTTACTTCGTGGCCGCGACCTTCGTCCTCTGGCACAGCTACCGTCACGCGGGCTCGGCAATCTTGCGCCAACAAATGAAATGGGTGACGCGTGGCACCATCCTGGCGGTTGCGCCGTTCACGCTTTTCTACGTCATTCCTTACCTGACGGGCAGCGTGCCGACCGCGGGCATGCGCTTTTCCGTGCTGTCGCTGGTGTTCCTGCCCCTGACGTTCGGCTACGCCATCTTCCGCTACCGGCTGATGGACGTCGACCTCATCTTCAAACGCGGCATGGCCTACACCATCGCGGCGGGCGCGATTTTAGCAGCATATTTCGCAGCTGTCGGAATGGTCTCGGAACTCTTTCACAAGAGCTTCCCCAGCGCTGGACCGATCGGGCTGGTGATTGCGATTGCGGTTACGGCGCTGCTCTTCGATCCCTTCAAGAATTGGGTACAGGACTACCTTGATAAGTTCTTCTACAAGAAACGCTACGACTACCGGAAGACGCTCATCGAGTTTGGACGCGACCTGAACTCGGAAACCGATCTCGACCAGATGCTGACCTCGATCGTCGATCGCCTGTCGCACACGCTGCTGGTGGACCGGCTGGCTGTCTTCCTGTCGAACCCGGAGAGTCCGGAACAGTTCACGCTGGCCAAGACGTTCGGCATCGCGAACACCGGCGGTCTGGATCTCGACTTCCTGCATGTGGAACGACCGGAATGGGCAGCCGGCCACCTGTTCTTCGACAACACCAGCCAGACTGTACGCGAGACTCCGGAGGCTCGTGAAGCGATTCGCCGTCTCGACTTGAACTACTACATTCCCTGCACCGTGATGAACCGCATGATCGCGGTGCTTGGCCTGGGCAAGACGGCCGAAGGCGACTTCCTCTCCAGCGAAGACGTGCAGTTGCTCGAAACCCTCGCCGGCTATATCGGAATCGCCCTGCAGAATGCGCGCCTCTACAAGTCGCTGGAGAGCAAGGCTGCCCAGTACGAGCGCTTGAAGGAGTTCAACGAGAACATCGTCGAGTCCATCAGCGTGGGAGTGCTGGCGGTGGATCTCGAGGACCGCATCGAGTCGTGGAACTCGCAGATGGAAGTGATGTACGCGTCGCCGCGCTCCGAAGCGCTCGGCCATTCGCTGAAGGATGTCTTCCCCCCGGCATTTCTCGAGGAGTATTACCGGGTGCGTCAGAGCTCGGGGATCCACAATCTTTACAAGTTCCGGCTGGGCACTACCGCGGGCGACACCCGTATTACCAACATCGCCATCGCGCCGCTGGTGAGTAAGGACTTCAGCGTCGTCGGCCGGCTGATCATCGTGGATGACATCACGGAACGCATCGAGCTGGAATCGCAACTAACGCAGGCCGAAAAGCTGTCGTCGATCGGACTGCTGGCGGCGGGAGTAGCACACGAGGTGAACACTCCGCTCGCCGTAATCTCGTCGTACGCGCAGATGCTGGCCAAGCAAGTCAGCGCAGAACCGAAGAAGGCAGAGCTGCTCGACAAGATTACGCGGCAGACCTTCCGCGCCTCCGAGATCGTCAACAGCCTGCTGAACTTCTCCCGCACCTCAAGCTCCGAGTTCAACAACGTGGACCTGAATCGCGTCATCCACGACACGCTGACTCTGCTCGAGCACCAGTTCAAAACCGCACGCATCAAGATCGTTCCGGATCTGAATCCGCAGTTGCCGCCGATTTTCGGCAATACCGGAAAGCTGCAGCAGGTCTTCCTGAACCTGTTCCTCAACGCCAAGGACGCCATGCCCGCCGGCGGTACGCTGACCATCACCACGGGCAACGGACACAACGTTCGCGTTTCGGTGGCGGACACCGGCAGCGGCATCGCGCAGGAGCATATTCATCGCATCTACGATCCGTTCTTCACCACCAAGAACAAGGCGAAGACTGGCCACAGTGGCGGAACCGGCCTGGGGCTCTCGGTGACCTACGGAATCATCCAGGAACATGCGGGCAAGATCCACGTGGAAAGTTCGCCGGGCCAGGGCACGATCTTCACCATGGAATTCCCGATGGTAAGAAAGGTCGTCAATGCCTGAGGCCACGGTCTATCGGTCCGATGCAGCGCGGGAGGAATCCACTTCGCTGGGCGCGGTGCTCATCATCGACGACGAGGCCGCCATACGCGAGTCGCTGCAAACCCTGCTAGAACTGGAAGGCTACGAAGTCGAAACCGCCAGCGATGGCAGCGAAGGACTGGCGCGCATTGCCGATCGTCCCTATGACCTGGTGTTGCTTGACTTCGCCATGCCGGAGCGCAACGGCATAGAAATCCTGCAAGACATCCGCGAGCGCGACTCTGAGTTGGCGGTCATCATGATCACCGCTTACGGCACGGTGGAGAACGCGGTGAACGCCATGCAGTCCGGGGCGACCAACTTCATCCAGAAGCCCTGGGATAACGAGAAGTTGCTGGCCGACGTGGGGACGGCCGTAGGCCGGCGGCGCGCCGAAGCGGAAGTCATCCAACTCAAGCGGGCACTCAAGCAGCGCTATAACTTCGAGCACATCATCGGCAAGAGCGAACCCATGCTGCGCATCTTCGACCTGGTGGCGCAAGTTGCCCCCAGCCGTTCGACAGTACTGCTGCAGGGCGAAAGCGGGACCGGCAAAGAACTGATCGCGAAAGCGGTCCACATGAACTCCACACGCAAGGATCACGCGTTCGTTCCGGTGAACACGGGCTCGATGCCGGCGGACCTGCTGGAGTCCACGCTCTTTGGGCATGTGAAGGGCGCGTTTACCAGCGCCATCGCCAGCAAGAAGGGCTTGTTCGAAATGGCCGACCGGGGAACGCTGTTTCTCGACGAGATCGGCACCATGAGTCTCGACACCCAGGCCAAAATTCTGCGCGTCTTACAGGACCGCAAGTTCATGCACCTGGGCGGCGTCAGCGAAATTCAGGTGGACGTGCGTATCATCGCTGCCACTAATGTGGATTTGCGGCAGCAGGTGAAAGACGGCAAGTTCCGCGAAGACCTCTTCTATCGCTTGAATGTGATCACCATCGATCTGCCGCCGCTGCGGCAGCGCAAGAACGACATTCCGTTGCTGGCCGAGTATTTTGCGCAGAAATTTGCGCAGGAGAACGGAAAGCCGCAGTTGCACATTCCGCCCGAAGCTCTGCGCCCTCTCATGGACTACGGATGGCCAGGCAACGTGCGCGAACTGGAAAACGTGATTGAACGCGCCGTAGTGCTGGCCAACGGGCCGAGCCTCACCGTCGATCTGTTACCTGACGAAATGGTGGGCCGCGGCAGCAAACTCGCGCTGATGGAGCATCGTCCCGATGCCTCGCTGTTCGAGATCATGGAAGACTGCGAACGCCGCATCATCAGTGACATGCTCGAAAAGAGCGGCTGGAACCAGACCGAGGCCGCCGACCACTTCCGCATCCCGCTTTCGACGCTCAACCAGAAGATCAAACGGCTGAACATCGAGATCAAGAAGAAGGGGCGGGAGTGAAGAAAAGAAGTTGCCAGTAGCCAGTTTTGATCGACCGCGCCAGGTGGCGCGGTTGTTGCTTCTGGGCCGAATCATTGATCTGGGCGTTGGTGGCCCACACTTGCTTGTCGTTGGTAAATGTGGGGTCGCGGATAATCCCGCCCCAAACCATGACACACGACAAACAACTCGAACCCTGGCTCAGAGGAACCCTGAGCGACATGCCAGCCGTTCAGCGCGCGGTATTGCACGCTCTGGAGGCCGCGGGGGAAGATCTTGTCTTACACTTGGGGGCTCTGACAAACGAAGAGATCAATGCGTGTCCCTCGGGACTGCCTTCAGTGGCGTTCCACTTGAAGCACATCACGGGCAGCCTCGATCGCCTGCTCACCTATGCCGAAGGCCGCGAGTTGAATGACGAACAGATGCAGGCGCTCAGGTCTGAGTCGAGTCCAAGTGCCGGCACGGACGAGTTATTCAGGGAACTGGGTGCGGCGTTGAAGACCAGCGCCGATCGCGTGCGGCTCATCAAGCCCGAAGAGCTGGAACAGCCGCGAAGCGTAGGCAGACGACGCCTTCCCACGACAGTCGGCGGACTGCTGGTTCACGTCGCTGACCACACCCAGCGCCACGTCGGACAGGCCATCACCACTGCCAGGATTGTGGCGGCGAAGCAGTAACCCTAGTCAAGCATCATCCGAGTGGCGCCATTGCGTTGGCGCTATACCCGCGACACAACGCTAAAATCAGTCAACGCCGATGACCCAGATCGCGCCGAACGGAGGGGCGAGCCAAACCATGAAAGTCCTAGAGCGGTTCACCAAGGGCGATATGCACGGAATTCACTATGCCGTAAGCATCACGATCGCGACCACGGTACTGTGGATTACGGTTCATCAACTGGCCGAGAGCAATCCGATATGGGCAATCAGTTCGATGGTCGCCACCAGCGATCCGCAGTTGAAGCAGGCCGTTTCGACTTTCCGTGCACGCATCATCAATTCGGTGGTAGGCTGTGCGATCGGGCTTCTATTCATCGCCATCGGCGGTACCCGACTCATAACCCTGCCGCTTGCCATGGCGGCGACTGTACTCGTCTCCTCCTACATCGTCCGCATTCCAACCATGTGGAGGCAGGCACCAATCAGCGCGGCCTTCGTCATCGCTGCCGGGCTCGAGCATCATTCCAGGATCAAAGGTCTTGAGGCGGGAGGATTCCGCATGGGTGAGGTATTGTTCGGCTGCGTTATCGGTCTAGTGGTAGCGTGGATCGTGTCCGTGATCTGGCCGCTACCGGAAACCGTGCCTGCCACCAATACCGCGAAGTAAGGAAAACTCGACACGCACGGCATCTCGAATCCGAAATGTCACCGCCTGCGCGAGTTTAGCTGCAGATTGCACAACTTATTGCCCACGCCATACATCTAAACGTCATTGCCCTCCGTCTACCTATATAAGAGCCAGGAGAAATCGTGAAGACTTCTGAAGTATTGCGAGCATGGGGATCCATTCTCGCTGGCAGGCCTCCCTCCATCTCGATCGAACTGACCCGCGAGTGTCCGCTCCGTTGCCCAGGGTGCTACGCCTACGATGAAGCGCACCTCGGGTTGCCCGGCGTCACACTACGTCAGCTTGCAGACTACAAAGGCAGCGCTTTGGTGCAAGGCGTTCTTCGGCTGGTTGACGAACACCGCCCGCTGCATGTGTCCCTCGTTGGCGGAGACCCACTGGTGCGTTTTCGCGAACTCGAAGTACTGCTGCCCGAGTTGGACCGGCGCGGCATTCATGTTCAGCTCGTGACCAGCGCCTTTCGCTCCGTTCCGCTGCATTGGAATGCGCTTTCCCGACTGAGCATCGTGGTGTCCGTCGATGGGCTGCAACCAGAGCATGACGTGCGGCGCAAGCCGGCGACCTACGAACGCATTCTGAAGAGCATCGCGGGAAGCAAGGTCACGATTCACTGCACGGTCACGGGCCAGATGATGGATCGGCCGGACTACCTCGAGGACTTCGTTCGATTCTGGAGTGAACGTCAGGAGACAAAACGAATCTGGTTCAGCCTCTTCACTCCTCAGCAGGGAGACGTTGCTCCGGAAATCCTCACGCCCCAACAGCGCAGACGAGTCATCGATGAGCTGCTGCGCTTGCGGATCCTGTATCCCGTGATTGATATGCAGAAGCAGATGGTCGAAGAGTTCGGTCATCCGCCGGAGTCGCCAGAGGATTGCATTTTTGCCCGAACGACACTCACGGTTTCAGCGGACCTGAAGACGCGCATCACGCCCTGTCAGTTTGGCGGCAACCCTGACTGTTCGCAATGCGGCTGCGCCGCAAGTATGGGCCTGGCGGCTGTCGGACACTATCGCGTGATGCCTGGCGTCACGGCGGGACAGATCTTCACTCTGTCCGATCTGATTGGGAGAGGCGTGAATAAGCTTCGCTCGCCGCGCGATCGGGGAGAATCCGGCCGCCAGCCAGAAACTGCGGAAGATCGGGAGGCTGCCTAAAGGAGCATCAGTCGATGATGCTCCACCTGCCGCTATCGGGGACGAATGTCGGCCAGCGCCCACTCGATGTGGTCCACTTCCTCGCGAATCACCCGGATCGCCTGCTGATGGGCGGGAAACGGCACCGGCGGAATGGCCGCCACGGCGTGACGAATCTTGTAGTTCCGGTCCCAGACCTGGTCGATCTTCGCCGAGGTCAACATGCGGTGCTGGTAAATTCTTTTCGCCAGCTTCATGACGATCCAGGCGAACGCCAGCCCGAACATCATCTCGATCGGAAGCCGATCGGTGGCTCCGTCGAAATCGGAGAACAAGAGCCGATAGACCGCTTCGCCAAGCCCCAGCGAAGCGAAGATCACTGCCATACCGACCAAGCCCAGGGTCAGGCGGTCGGCCGGACGAAGTTCCAAAGACGATTGACTGCTGCCACGGTTTTGCACGAGTGCCATTGCTCCCAAGTGAATGCGTGATGCTTCAGAGTCCTATTGTGCTACAACTCTCGGTTTTTGTGCAGCGCGAAAAGCAATTTTATGCGCCCCTGGCCTGCCTTGCTGCGGTCTGAGGTTCGTAGATGCAACAGGGTTCCTCGGCGAACATGTCGCCGGTCATAGCGTAGGAGCGGGCGCGAGAGCCACCGCAGATCTCGCGGTATTCGCAGACGCCGCACTTACCTTCCAGATTCTTGCTGTCGCGCAAGGAACGGAAGAGCGGCGAGTTGCGGTAAATGTCCGCCAGCGATTGCCGCCGCACATTTCCGCCCGAGACTGGCAGAAAGCCGCTGGGAAACACCTCGCCGAGGTGTGAGATGAAGACGAACCCCTTTCCATCGTTGATGCCGCGGGGGGCGTGGCCAATGCCGTCCGCCGTCTCCACGCCGATGGGCATGGGCGAAAACTGAGGAATGCGGGAATATGTCTGTGCCGGTTGCTGTCCCATCCCCCTCGCCTCCGTGCGGCGCTGCAACAGATAACGGCGATAGTGCTGGGCCTCGGTGCTCTTGATGTCGAACAGCACGCGCTGCGAAGTCCGGTAAAGCTTCTCGAAAACCTGCTCAAACTCTTCGGCGGAGATCAGGTCGATGTTGGCTCCGCGTCCAGTGGGGACCAGGAAGAAGACGCTCCACAAGGTGATGTCCAGGGTCTCCAGCAACGCAATCACGTCGTCGAGCATGGCGAGGTTGTGACGCGTGATGGTGGTATTGAGCTGCACCGGCAAGCCGATCTCGCGGGCCCAGCGCACGGCGTTGATCGTCCACTGATAGGATCCGGAAACGCGGCGAAAGGCGTCATGGATCGCCGCCGTGGGCCCGTCGACCGAGACAGCGAGGCGCGCCAGCCCACACTCTTTGAGGCGCACGATGCTTTCGCGCGTCAGCAGCGGCGTGGCACTTGGTGTCAGCGAGACACGGACTTTGTGGGCTGAGGCGTATTGAATCAGCTCGAATATGTCAGAACGCTTCAGCGGATCGCCGCCCGTCAGTACAAAGACCGGAACCTCCATAGCAGCGATTTCGTCGATGAGGCGTTTTGCCTCAGTGGTGTTCAACTCCAGCGGATTTGCCAACGGTTGGGCGCAGGCGCGACAGTGCACGCACGCCAGGTCGCAGGCCTGAGTGGTCTCCCAGATGGCGACAAATGGGCGCTCGTCGAAGTTAGGGTTGGGGTTCATGACGCCTCCGCTTTCCCAGAATGGGACGTACGAGCAATACGATGGCAGGCCATCCGCCGCTCGGATGTGACGTTAGTCACGCTAGGTCGAAAATATCGGGAAGTCACCGCGTATGTTCCAGATGCGGACGAAAATCACACCACGACGTGAGCCATGTCACAGCCTCACCCTTCCTGATCGACCAGAATCATAGCCAGCAAGGGAGCGAATAACCGAGCCGATGCTTCCTGGGAGGGCAGTTATGTCTGAGGATAAACGAGACGTGCTGGAAGTCTTACGCTACGAGCTCAACTTTATCGAACAAGGGGGCTATGGAAATTGGTATAGCACACCTTGGGGGCCCGCTTCGATTTTCCAGGATTCGCTGACTTGTCCCAATCATGGTGACCCTTCGCGCCCCCATGCCTGCCATGAGTGCCTGCTGTACGATTTCGTGCCCGAGCAGTACCGCACCGATGATGTCCCGTGCCATCACGTTCCGTTGAATAAACAGGGAGATACGATCGCCCAGCCGGAACAGTCGGAAGAAGAGTTGCGAGAGAATGTGAAGCACTGGCTCAAGCGCACCATCGCGCGCATTGAGGCCGACCGGGCGAAGAACAATGGCAGCTCAGCAACGCAGCACGAAGCGGAACCCATTGCCCAGCAATCAGTTCCGAAATGAAACAAGTTCGACAATAAAAGGCCTCACTGCGGGTTATTGTCGCCCGGTAGCGGTTAGAATCCCGAACAGTCAGTGTTTTCGGGAGTTTTGTCATGCAACGGGCGTTCGCCAATCTCAACCCCCAAGAAGCGCTTCACGTCGCCATTTTCATCGAAGAACGGAACGCTGGGATCTATCACCGTTTCGCTGAGATGTTCACCGAGTTTCGTGACTCTGAGTCTCTGGAAATAGCCAGCGTCTTCTGGGACATGGCAGTGGAAGAAAAGCGCCACAGCGGAGTTCTGCAGGGGAGATACCAGGAGCGATATGGCAACGCCAGTTGCGCGCTCACCGAAGAAGACTTGCAGGAAATGATTGAAGTGCCCAGTCTGGACGCCGCGGACGTGTTCGCGGCCGGCCCGGAGCCGCAGAACAGCGCCCGCGAGCGGGCCCTCCAAGTCGCGTTGGCGGCCGAAACCAGTGCCCGCGACTTTTACAAGAAACTGGTCGAGTGCACAGAAGACGGACCGCTGCGGCGCCTCTATATCGAGCTATCGACGATGGAAGATGGACACGTGGTTTACCTGCAAAGGATGCTAGCGACGTCGTCCACGGGCAGCGATAAAGGCGTGAACTGAAACGAAATCTGCGCCTACGGCTACCCAGTTCAGCAACTACGGTTTCCTCATATCCGGAAACGACTTGAACTCCACCGTCTTTTCGCTGGCACTCTCATTGCCTTTCGCGTCGCTGGCGTGGACCGTCAACTTGCCGCGAACCACGCGATAGCCCTCATCGCCCACGTGCTTACCCGGAACCACAGTCAACGTGCCATCGAGCTCATACCATGCCGCGTGCACCGTTTTGGTTTTGAAGTACAGGTGTTCGCCCTCGAGCGACGCCTTGTCAAAGAACTGGTCGATAAATTCGTCCTTGTCGCTTTCGCTATTTCCGAACCGCGAAATGAAGCCCGTCAGTTTGCCATCCTCGACGGTGAGCTGAACAAACTCGCCTTCCTGAAGAAACGTGTAAACGCCCGAGGGATCGTCTGTTTTATCGCTAGCCGACGTCTGCGCGACAGCCATCGCCGCAACCAACAACAGAAGACTTCCAGTGAAGACGGCACTCGCCATAAGCTTGCTAAACATATTAACTCCGAGACATCCATCATTTCATGCTGTGACAGAATGCGATAGCGCGTGGCGAAGAAATTGAACGGCCGAGCCGCAGCCGTGTGACGGCCGCAAATTCAGAGAAGGACGTGGCATTTCGCTATAATCCATGTACACGTATCATGGCGGGGAAGGATGTCTGAAGTAACGTCCGCGCAACCCGAACACGATCCCGGATGGGCAGACGCGCCGGCTCTGCACTACGAGCTCGAGCCGCGGTCCCGCGCTTTCTTCAGTAACCTTGCGGATTTCCTTCTGCGCCGCGAGCCTCCGCCAATCGAGACCACGTCGCAGCCGGTTCCCGTCCCGCCAGAGACCTTCATTCGTACCGGCCTGGGGCTGCGGCCTTATCTGGAATCCTACGGATATCACATTATCCTGGTCGTCCTGATCTACTTCTTCTCGACGTCGTCATGGTTCGACCGTCCAGTACAGTTGCAATCGCCATTCGAAAACACGACGGTGGAGCATTACGCGCTGAGCGAGTACCTGCCGCCAATCAACACGGGTCCGCGAGGCGAAGCCAAGCCGCGCAAAGGCGAGCCCAAGCTGGCGAAGCAGGAGATCCTGTCCGTCCCACCTAATCCTGACAACAACCACCAGACGATCGTGACACCGCCGCAGGTAAAGCTGAACCACGACGTGCCACTGCCCAACATCGTGGCTTGGACCAACATCCCAGGCCAACCGATTGCGGCGTCGTCGCGCCAGTTGTCTCAGCTCAAGCTGCCGCAGTTTGCGCCGCAAGTGGTCGAACCCACAGCCGACATCTCGAAGTTGAAGTCGACGACGCAGTTACCAGTGGTAGCGCAGCAGACGGTCGTGCAACCAACTGCGGATGTCTCGAAAATGAAATCCAGTCTGCAACTGCCGGTCATGGCGCAACCCTCTGTGGTAGAGCCTCCGCTGTCGCCTGACCAGTTGAAGCTGAAGCGCGGCGATATCAACATGGCGCAACTGACGCCACAGGTGGATGCGCCCAAACTGCCAGTTCCGGCCCAGCGTGCAGGCGGAGTCGGCGACAGCACAGGAACCGACAGTGCGGGCAAGGGAGTTCCGGCCCAGCCCAGCTTGCAGGGACTGCAATCCTCGAAAGGCCAGGGGCAGATCATCGCACTGGGACTGAATCCGGCCGAGGTGCGCGGACCGATCGAACTTCCTGCGGGCAACCGCAGTGGCGAATTTCACGCCTCGCCCGGCGGGAAGCCGGATGCACCGGGAACGCCGAACGTTGCCGGGAGTCCGGGAGCGACTGGTAGCGGAGCCGGCGGCGGCAAAGGAAATGGCTCAGGTAACGGCGGCACCGGCAACGCACCGCCGGGAATCAGCGTAGGCGCTGCGCCTCCTGGTGCAGCGACAGCGGCGGTGACGGGAACGCCCGGGAAGTCTCCGAGCGACGCGCAGGCGGAAGCGAACAGGAAGCTCATTGCGGCCGCCATGCGGCCTTCACTGCCAAGCGTTAGCCGGCCTCCGGTTGCGCCGCCACCTCCCACAACGTCAGACACCGACGAAGACTCCGTCGAGCGGCAGGTATTTGGCCCCAAGAAGTACTACTCGCTGGTGCTGAACATGCCGAATCTGACGTCGGCGACAGGAAGCTGGATCGTGCGCTTCGCCGAACTGAAGCAGTCGGACAATAAGGTAGCGATTGCCGCCCCGGTCGCTGTGTCGAAGGTCGATCCCTCCTACCCTGCCGACGCGATGCGCGACAACGTGGAGGGCACGGTCACGCTCTATGCCGTGATTCATGCCGACGGAACGGTGAGCGGCATCAAGGTGCTGAACAGCGTCGATCCCCGGCTGGATGAAGCGGCTGCGCGCGCCCTCTCGCGCTGGCAGTTCCGTCCCGGCACCAAGGCCGGCGAGCCGGTGGAGCTGGAAGCCGTGGTGATGATTCCCTTCCGCAAGCACCACGTACGCTAGCCGAGCCGACGGACGCTATGATAGTTCCCATGACAAGCGATCTTTCTCTCGGCGAGCACGCCGTACAGCGGAATATCTCTGCAGGGCTCATCGAGGACGCGCGCAAGCACGTTTACGAAGCGGCCCTTCGTACTCCGCTGGTGCGGCTGAACTACAACAGCGAGGCCGAGGTCTACCTGAAGCTGGAGTGCCTGCAACCGATCGGGTCGTTCAAGATTCGGGGAGCGTATAACGCGGTCCGGCTGCTGCCCGAAGAGCAACGGCGGCAAGGCGTGTGGACCGTCAGCGCCGGCAACGCAGCCCAGGGGGTGGCGCTGGCGGCGCGCAAGGCCGGCGTGCCATGCAAGGTGCTGGTCATGGATACAGCTCCGGCTGCCAAGCTGAATGCGGCGCGCCGATTGGGCGCTGAGATCGTGATGGCAACGTTCGACGAGTGCTGGACCGCCTTGGCGGAACGCAGGCATCCGGCGATGAACGGAGCATTCGTGCATCCCTTTGAAGACGACGAATTCATCGCAGGCAACGCCTCGATCGGGCTGGAAATCCTGGAAGACCTGCCTGACGTGGATTGCGTGGTAGCGGCATTCGGCGGTGGAGGCTTGTCGTGCGGCATTGCTGCAGCCATGAAAGAGCGCGGGAAGAACGTGAAGGTGTTCGCAGCCGAACCGGAGACGGCGGCTCCTCTGGCGCGGTCGCTGGCGGCGGGCTCGGCGCAGAATTTTCCCGACTGGCAGGCGAGTTGGGTGGACGGATGTGGAGGCAAATCGGTCTTTCCGCGGATGTGGGCGCTGGCGCATCATCTGCTGGCGGGCTCGATCGTCTCGACACTCGAGGAGATCCGCCAGGCCATGAAACTCGTGGCCGAGCGCAATCATGTAATCGCCGAAGGCGCGGGCGCTTGCGCCGTGGCCGCCGGGCTCAGCGGGAAATGCGGCGCGGGAAAGATTGTCTGCGTGGTGAGCGGGGGCAACATCGACTTGGCAAAGTTCGCGGAGCTGGTCACGCGTTCCGACGCGCCGGCGTAGAAGGTGCCCCAACCTTTTGCGCAGCAAAAGGTTGGGACGAAGACCGCGTCCCCCTCAACATTCTAAGTGGAATATCGCACTCAGTTACCCATCCCGCTGGCGATGCGGATCTTGTCGAACTCATCGCCCGACTTCCAGCCCACTTCATTCGCCTGGTTCGCGGCCTGCCATCCCAGCGCCACGCCGAAGCGGGCGATGTCGGCGTCGGTGCGGAAGTCCATGTCGGGATGGTACTCGTCACTGGGATGGTGATAATCCTTGGCGACGAAATCGCGCGCCTTCTGCAATCCCCACTGACGATCGTGCCCCTGGTAGAGATCACCCGAGCCAACCGAGAAAGCGGGCACACCCACGCGCGCGAAGCTGAAGTGGTCGGAGCGGTAATAGTGCCCGGCATTGGGATTGGAGTCGGGTGCAATCGTCAGCCCAAACGCTTTGGCCGTGCTCTCCACGGTGGGATAAAAGGTGGTGCGCTCGGCGCCCGCGACGCTCACTTCTTCGGGCACACCCAGCGGCGGGATGTCGTCAAAGTTCAGGTCAAGCGAAATCTGTTTCGCTGCCAGCGGCGGATGCTTGCCGAAATATTCGGAGCCGCGCAAACCCTGCTCTTCGGCCGTCACCGACACGAAGTAGACGGACCGCTTCGGCGGCACCTTGGCCTCGCTCATCACGCGCGCGATTTCGAGAATAATGGCTACGCCGGTGGCGTTGTCCTGCGCACCGTTAAAGATGTTGTCGCCCGGCATGTCGGGCACAATTCCGAAGTGGTCGTAATGCGCGCTGTACATCACAGCCTGGTCCTTCAATTTGGGATCGGAGCCCGGCAGCACCGCAACCGCATTGTTGGAATCGAACGGGCGCACCTTGCTGACGATGTGCGCCTTAAACGTGGCGGGCAGCGGCTCGGCCTTGAAGCCCGGCTTGGCCGCCGCGGCCATCATGTCGTCGAGGTTCTTGCCGCAGTCCTGCGCCAGCTTGCGCGCGACATCGAGCTGCAGCCACGAGGCGATCTTCAGCTTGGGAGCAGGATCACCACGCAGGTATGACCGTTCGCCCGACCAGGAATTCCGCACCACTTCCCATCCGTAGCTGGCCATTTCGGTCTTATGGATGAGAATGACGCCAGCCGCGCCCATGCGCGCCGCTTGCTCGAACTTGTAGGTCCAGCGTCCGTAGTAGGTGAGCGCAGGGCCGCCGAAGAATTTCGGATCGTTGGAGGGCGGCTCGTTCACCAGCATGAGCAGGACCTTGCCTTTGACGTCGACGCCTTTGTAGTCGTTCCAATTGAACTCGGGCGCGTCGATGCCGTAGCCGATCCACACGACGGGCGCATCAATCTCGGTCGAGGTCTGGCTGGTTTCGTCCATGGCAACGATGTCGTCTTTACCGCGCAGCACGATGGGCTCGCCCTTGGCGGGAAGCAGTGAGTACGTGCTGCTAGTCTCCGTGGTGATGCCGACCATCGGAACCTTCTGCAGATAGGTGCCGTTGTCGCCCGCCGGCTTCAATCCGTAGAGCTCGAACTGCGTCGCGATATATTGCGCGGCGATATCGCCACCGCGCTGTCCGGTACCGCGGCCTTCCAGCAGGTCGTGCGCCAGGAACTTGACCTGGGCGCGAATCTTCTCGGAGTCGATCGAGGCCATCGCCTGCTCCGCCGCTGGGGGCAACCCTGCTACTTTCGGGACAGGAGGCATCGTGGTCGGGGGCGCGGCGGGTGGGGCGGCCTGCGCGAGCAGAAGGCCAGAAGACAACGTAATCAACAGTGCAATGGAAAGTGGTTTGGACATGAATGGACTCCGGATGAGAACTTGAACACCAAGCAAACCTTTGATTGTACGTGAAATGCAGGACGGGTAACATGCCGCGGGAATAAGGGCAACGATCTTGTAATTGCGATACTTACGCTTGACTCGCCCACCCTCGACGCGAGATTATTATTGCCCGTTTTGGCGGCCGTCAGTCGGCGTGTGCCAAGAACGGGTTTTTGGCCTGTAGCGGGTCTGCTCTTAGCTGCGGCCTGAGTGAGGATTTACCGGAGTTTGGGCCCGTCTTGTTAGTTAAAGTCCCGCGGCATGTACCACGTGGAACTGTCGCGTAAAACTGAGTTTGGAGAATTTTCCATGGCGCGACCCTTCTGGACAGGTCAGATACAGATATCCCTCGTCTCCTTTAGTGTGAACCTCTTTCCCGCCACCGAATCGAAGAGCGAGATTCGCTTCCATCAGCTCAGCCGCGCGACCGGCGAGCGCATCCGCCACCAGAAGGTCACCGGCGAAGGCGAAGAGGGCCCAGTCGAGAAGGGCGACATCGTCAAGGGTTACGAGTATCGCAAGGGCGAGTACGTCATGATCGAGCCCGACGAGATCAAGAACCTGCGCATCCCGTCGAAGCATACGATCGAGGTCACGCAGTTCGTCGATGCTGGGGAGATTAATCCCGAATACTTCGAGAAGCCCTATTTTGTGGTTCCGGAAGACGACACTCAGGCGGAGGCCTTCACGGTGGTGCGCAAGGCGCTGCAGTCCACGCATAAAGTCGCGCTGGGCAAGATCGCCTTCAGCGGCCGTGAACATCTCATCGCCGTCACGGCGCCGGCGGACGACAAGCTGCCCGGCATGATCGCCTACACCCTGCGCTATGCCGAAGAGCTACGCAAGCCCGGCAGCTATTTCGCCGATATCAAGAAGACCACGGTCGAGGCTGACCAGCTATCGCTGGCCAAGGAACTCATCAAGCGCAAGACCGCGAAGTTTGATCCGGAAAAATTCACCGACCAGTACGAAGCCGCGCTGCGTGAAATGGTCGAGGCCAAAATTCAGAACCTCCCGGTGCCGCAGGACGAGCCGGCCCCAAGATCCGCCAAGGTCATCAACCTGATGGACGCGCTGCGCAAGAGCGTGCAGGGCGACAAGACGCCGGCGCTGGGCAAGAAGACCCCGCAGAAGGCTGGGGCAGCAACTGCGAGAGAGGGCATCTCGCTGGTGAAAGCAGGCAAAGGCGCCAAGCGCAAGTCTGCGTAGGCGATGGCAACCAAATCCAAGGCGGCCTCGAAGTCCCGGGCCACCGCGTCGAACGCTGTCGATCGCCAGCTCGCGCGTTATCGCGAGATGCGCGACTTCAACGTCACCGCCGAACCCAGCGGCAAAGCATCTGCGAAGAAGTCCGCCGAGAAATCCTCATCGAAATCGAAACAGCAGGCGCTTCCTTTTGTTATTCAGAAGCACGCCGCCTCGCACCTTCACTACGATTTTCGTCTGGGATGGAATGGCGTTCTCAAAAGCTGGGCCGTCACCAAAGGCCCCAGCTACGTCACCGCCGACAAGCGGCTCGCCGTGCAGGTGGAAGACCACCCCATGGAATACGGCGGGTTCGAAGGCATCATTCCCAAGGGCCAGTACGGCGGCGGCACCGTCATGGTGTGGGACCAGGGAACCTGGGAGCCGCAGGCGATCAGCGCCGATGTGGACGCGGCGCTGCGCGCGGGCTCGCTGAAGTTCATCCTGCACGGCGAAAAGCTGAAGGGCAAATGGGCGCTGATTCGCATGGGCGGCAAGGCGGCCAACGAGAAAAAGCCGAACTGGCTGCTCATCAAAGAGCATGACGAATTCGAGCGCCAGAGCGACGATCCCGCCGTCACCGAGGCTGAACCCAACAGCGTCGTCACCGGGCGCGACATTGACCAGATCGCCCACAGTGAGGACCATATCTGGAACTCCAAGGACACGGCCAAAGGCAAGGCGTGGTATCGCAATGACAACCTTCCCGTTGCAGAGGAAAAATCCGCCGCAAAGAAAAGCGGAGCGATAGCTAAGCCGAAATATTCTCCCGGCTGACTGCGGTGCTGAGTAGAGCTCCGAAAGAGGAGCTGCCGGCTTTCATTCCTCCCGAACTCGCGCAGGCCGCCAGCGATCCACCCCGGACTGCCGGGTGGCTGCATGAGTTGAAGCTCGATGGATACCGCATTCAACTCCGCAAAGACGGGCCCCGTGTGCGGCTTCTCACCCGCACCGGGCTCGACTGGACACACCGCATGAGGCCCATCGCTCAGCAGGTTAAAGACATTGCCGCCGAGAACGCGATCCTCGATGGCGAGGTCGTCGTGCTGAACGAAGACGGCACAACTAGCTTCGCCGACCTGCAGGCTGCTTTTCAGGAAGGCGCCAACAAGCCGCTTACTTATTTCGCCTTCGACCTGCTCCACCTCAACGGACACAACCTGCGGGGGCTGCCGCTTGTAGATCGCAAAGCGATCCTTGAGCCGATCGTAAAGGATGTCGATGGCTGTCTGCGTTACAGCGAGCACATCGAATCTGACGGCGAAGTGATTTTCCGCAAGGCCTGCGAACTGCACGCTGAGGGCATCGTTTCTAAGCGCGCATCCAGCCCATACCACTCGGGCCGCGGTGGAGACTGGCTCAAGTTGAAGTGCGTTCACGAACAGGAGTTCGTGGTCGGTGGATTCACCGAGCTCGCCAACAAGAGTCACGGAGTCGGCGCGCTGCTTCTGGGCTATTACGAGGACCGCAAGCTGGTGTATGCCGGACGCACGGGCACAGGATTCACACAGAAGACGCATCGCATTCTGCGTGACCAATTGGAGAAGTTGCGACAGACTGCCACGCCCTTCGACAATCCACCGGCTGAAGCGATAAAAGGCGCGATCTGGGTGAGGCCCAAGCTGGTGGCGCAGGTGAATTTTGCCACCTGGACCTCCGATGGCGTGGTCCGTCAGGCTGCGTTCAAAGGTCTGCGCGAAGACAAGCCAGCCAGCGAGGTTCGGCGCGAAGAACCGACCGTGTCGCCCAAAGCGCGCGCCGAGAAGCAAGCCTCCCTGGCCGCGCTGCCGGGCGTAGCCGCAAAGACGACTCGTCCCACTAAATCGTCGAAACCGAAGAAGTCGGCAAGCTCAGGAACCGAGCACGCGCCCGTCCGTCTCACGCATCCCGACAAAATTCTCGACGCTGAATCCCAACTCACCAAGCAGCAACTGGCGGACTATTACTGGGCGATCGCGCCGCACATGCTCCCGTACATCGCGGGCCGTCCGGTCTCGCTGGTGCGTTGTCCGGAAGGTAGCGGTCATCCGTGCTTTTTCCAGAAGCACGTGACGGGCACCCTTCCCCCGGGCATAGAATCCGTCGACGTTCCCGACAAAAAGACCGGCAAGATCGAGCCTTACATCACGCTCTCCACTCCCGAGGCGCTGGCCGGACTGGCGCAGATGGGCGTGCTCGAAATTCATCCCTGGGGCTCGACCAACAAGAACCTCGAACGCCCCGACGTCATCATCTTCGATCTCGATCCCGACGCTGCGATCTCATGGCGCACTCTCGCCGACAGCGCGGCTGACGTTCGCGCGCAACTCAAGTCGCTGGGCCTGGAAAGTTTTCTCAAGACCACGGGAGGCAAAGGGCTACATGTCGTCATCCCCATCGACGCGAAGCTCGATTGGGTGAAGGTCAAGCAATTTGCTCACGACTTCGCGCTGGCGATGGAGCAGCAGCGTCCCAAGCTGTACCTGACGAAGATGAGTAAGGCCGCGCGCAAAGACCGCATCTTTATTGACTATCTCCGCAACGAACGAGGATCGACGGCGATTGCGCCTTACTCTCCTCGCGCCCGCACCGGTGCGCCCGTCGCGCTGCCTCTCGGCTGGGCCGATCTCAAACTGCCCAAGCGTCCAGTCTTTCAGGTCGCCGATTTCGACGAGTGGAAGTCGCGCTTGGTGCGCGATCCGTGGAAGAATTTCCTGACGCTGCACCAGCGACTGTTGAAGTAATACATCGAAGCTTTCGACTTTTTCTCTTCCGCATAGGACGACCTTTCGCCGCCGGAAGGCTTGAAATTTCGTGATCCGCAGCCTGCGGATCAGTTTTTCGAGCTTCAACCCGCGCGGAAATCCTGGACTGATTCACCGGCACGCCAAAGTACTGACGGCTTCTGCCCGCGGTAAGCAGCGAGTTTCGCGTTCACCTCATCCACGTCGCGTTTCGACCATCCGACAGAAGATGTTTCGATTTCGCCAGTCTGGCCGATGTAGAAAAGCGTGGGCACGTTGGTAAGGCCGTAGGCGTTCGAGACGGCGTAGTGGTTAGCCTCGTCGTCGATGGCGATGGGGAAACTGACGCCATACTCGCGACCAAACGCCCGGGCGTCCTTGAAGCCGTTTTGAGAAATGCCAAGTACAGTGACGCCGCCGGTCTGATGGGCCTGAAACATGCGATCGTATAGGGGAAACGCATACTGGCAGACCGGGCAACTGACCTTGAAAAACGCCAGCACCACGGGGCCGTGCTTGAGCATTTGACTTAGCGTAACTTGCTTGCCATCCAGGGTGGACAAAGTAAAGTCAGGCGCGAGAACGCCGGAACCTAATGCAGCCATCGAGTAACTCCTCCGACTACTTAGCTTGGTAGTTAGATTCGACACCGGGGTTCGTGGACTCAACCAGCAGCTTCCGCAGTATCTTGCGCGTCAATCCGGTGAGCGCGAGCTTGCTGCCATTGCTTGCGGCTGAACCAGCGGGCGCCGCCGTCGAGCGTTCGGATGAGCGCGGCGGGAGCTTGCACTACGGATACTTCGTAATCGGTGTCGGTGATGGAGTGGCGGAATTTCGCCAGTATCTTGTCGGCGGGAGTATCGGCGTTTGTCTCGGGAAGCTCCCACATCTTCGCCATCCGAACCGCATCGGCAGGACGCTGCACCAACAACACCGAATCCCCCTGGCGCGCGAGAGCGTAATGAAGCTGCTTGCGCTTGCGCGCAGGTTGCGGCTTGCGTACATCGGCTCCGCGAGAATGGCACCACTTATAAAGCGGACACAGCAGACACTGTGGAGCGCGCGGCGTGCAAACAGTCGCACCGAGTTCCATCATGGCCTGGTTAAAGTCGCCCGGACGGACTAGGTCGAGCAGGGTTTCGGCTAGCTGCCACGCCGATTCCCTTCCCGCGGCGCTGCCGAATAACCGCTCCAGCACGCGCTCGACGTTGCCATCGACTACGGCTACGGCTTCGCCGAAGGCGATGCTCGAGATAGCAGCCGCGGTATAGCGTCCGATGCCGGGTAGCTCGCGCCAAGCTTCCGCAGTACGCGGAAACTCTCCGTTGCGCTCGCGCACGATAACCTTGGCAGCCTGATGCAGTCGTCGCGCGCGATGGTAGTAGCCCAACCCGCTCCACAGCGCCAGCACTGACTGCTCGCGGGACGAGGCCAGTGCCTGGACCGTAGGAAAGCGCTGCATGAATCGCGCGTAGTGTTCCAACACGGCGGCCACGCGGGTCTGCTGCAGCATGATCTCCGACACCCAGACGCGATAGGGATCGCCATCGCGCCGCCACGGCAGATCGCGACGGTGGGCGTCGTACCAGTCGAGCAGCGCGCGGCGGAGTGTGCGCAGATCGCGTGAACCTAGTGGGAGCATCGGAGATTCATTGTAACGGGGGGCGAATTCCCACCCTGTCGCCAATGGCAGGCGGCAGGATGGGGCACCCATTTTCTCATTTGGTTGCGGGCGCTTCGGCATGCCGCAGGAAGAACTGCTGTTTATCTACATTCGCCGGCACGGCCACATCGAAGAAGCCGACCATCATCTCTTCGTAGGTCTGGCCGCCCCACATCACCGACTTGTTGGGATCTGGATTGTGCGGGTTGTCCTCGGAGTTGTCGTACCACGCTACGGCCTGCAGACGCGTGCCAGCCTTGAGGAAGCGAGGCTCGGCCAGACGATAGCTGAGTTGCCAATGAAAGTGATAGTTCACCCGGAGCAGTGTCTCGACGCTACCGTCGGCGTGAATGATGTTGTACTCGAACCGTTTGCCCCGCAGGTGCATGTGGGGGAAGAAGCTCAGTAACGTGGCGTCATTGGGCATCGTGCCCTGCACCTCGACACGGTAGTCATCGGTGCGTGGCGGAATGATGAACGTATGGTTGGTGAGCTGCAACGTCAGCACGCGCTGCTTCGGCGTCTCTTTCGCGAACACCATGCCCACGCTGGTCTGGTCGCTGCCCGCAGTGCCGTTGGCGGTGTAGTGCATCTGGAAAACCAGGTCTGAGCCGGCCGGAATAAACTTCGCGACTCCATCGGGCCAGCGGTCAGGCTCGCTCCCCGGCGCGTAAACCAGCAGCATGTCGGTCGTGGTCTCGTGCGCTTCGGCACGCAATTTGGGATCGGAGAA
Source organism: uncultured Acidobacteriaceae bacterium (assembly GCA_963779555.1). Classification (GTDB taxonomy): domain Bacteria; phylum Acidobacteriota; class Terriglobia; order Terriglobales; family Acidobacteriaceae; genus DASRAA01. The sequence continues at coordinate 107,588 of CAVZYS010000019.1, read as the reverse complement.
GCTCGACGGCGTGAACGGAACTTCGACTGGCGCAGCGCGCAGCCAGGTGGAATTCGGTGGCCGAACATAAACCACGCAGTGATGAACATACTGCGGGCTCGACGGCAGAATCTGCGAGAACTGCACCCACTTGTCCTCGGCGAATCCGGTGGGCACGATCTCGTAGGTATATTCGATGTCTCCGTGCGCGGGAATAGCGACTGGAACCGGCATCTGCACGATCTTTTGCGGCTGCGGAATGTTCCATCCCGCCGCCCACTGCTTCAGCGGCGGCGCATCGTTCGGGGACCCGGCAGGCGCGCCGGTATCCACCCACTTCGAGATCAGTTCGATTTGTTGCGGCGTGAGTGAAGGGTCGTTGGAGAATTTGCCGTAGCGCGGATCGGCAAACCACGGCGGCATCTGCCTGGAAACCACGGCTTGCTTGATCGCCGCGCCAGACCCTTTGGCGTTCTGATAAGTCACCAGTGGCATGGGAGCTATCCCGCCGGGGCGATGGCACACCTGGCAGCGATCCTGCAGGATCGGCAAAACGTCGCGGTAAAAAGTCGGACTACGTTTTGAGGAGGGAACGGGTGCAGTGTGAGCAAGCGAGAAGATTGCGGCCGATGCGATAACAACGCCTGCGGCAAGTATACGGAAAACGTTTCCGTCGCGGACTGAAGTCCGCTCGGAAATTTCATTGAAAGTACGGATTTGCGGCACGACTAGAGTCGTGCCCTTTCAGAACTCCGCATGGTGGTTTGCACCTAGCTGGGCTGATTGTGTTCGGGTGACTCTTCTTCTTCAACCGCGTGGCGGCGCAACAGTTGCGCGAGATTCTGCGAAAAAGCGGAACGCGGCAGCACCATGTCGCAGCCGGCCTCGGTGGCTTTCATCTTCAATTCGCCTTGCACGTGGGAGACGAATCCGATGATGTTGGTTTCCTTCTTCAGCTTGTTCTTCAACTTCGGGATCACGGTGAGCGGCTTGGCGGCGGCGTTGTTCAGATCAACGATGATGAGTGTTGGCTTGTCGTTGCCGTTCTGTCCCATGCGTTCATAAACGTCTTTGTCGGTCTTGACGAATTCGACCTTGACGTTCATCTTGCGCGCCGTCTCCTGGATCTTGGCCAAGAAGAACAGGTCGTCCACGAATGCATAGATCCGCGCCGGAGCGTCGCTGATAACCTTCAGCGGCTCAGGTTCCGGCGGCAGAAACTGCTTGCCGAAATTCTGACTGGTGCGACTGCGGCCAGGGTTGTGAGTGTTGCCGTCGTTGTTGCCCATTGCGGCTCGATAGCTGTGGTCCATGGGAGCGGAGTAGATGCCGCCGCCAATCGGCTCACGTTGGCCGGGATGGCCGCCCGGTTTGCGTCCCGCAGGCCGTTTCTTGCCGAAGCGGCGGGGGTTCTGGTTTCGGCCTTGACCCGGGCCTTGGCCCTGACTCTGCCCGTGGGCAGAACCCTGGCCTTGTCCTGGGCCTCGTCCATGTTGTGGAGCTGCGCCTTGCGCAACAGGTCCTCGGCGGCCGCGCCGCCGTCTACGTCCCTTCCCTCCGGGCTGTCCGCCGCCGGATGGAGGATTGCTTCCTTGATTCATGTTGCTCTCTTAGTAGTTACGTTCGTTTTCCCGCGGGTCGCGGGACTCCCACATTTGCAAACCGCGCTTGCTGGCCGTGCACTCGGGTTCTGGCCCGCGAAATCGGCGCGGCTGCGATTGGAATCGTCTATGAAATCGAATCAGTTACGTCCGTCTGGCGCCCGGAACCCACGGCGCGAGGAACGCCAGCACGGGAAGTGCGGCGATTGGAGGACGTCCCTATCGTACCCAGCTTTGCTGTTGAAACGCAAGCGGCAAAGACGGTTAATAATTTGATGACTCACTTTCGTCAACCGGGAACCACCTCACCGGATGACTCCGAAAATCGCAAACACAAACCGACACGGGGAATCGGCTCGCGATTATGGCTCACTTTGGGGACCTGAACCGGCGAAGGATCTCGCCGTTTTGCCAAGACTGCATCAATTCCCCGAATTCTACCAACAAAGTCCAGCGAATGGCGAATCATCGCAGCGAACGGCGTTAATTCAACCTTGCCAGGTATTGCCGCAACATGTCGAGGGTCTCCCGCACATCGTCTGCGTCCGGCGCCTCCGGCTGCAACTGCAGGTAGCTCCCCAAATCCTGCGCAGCCCCAAGAAACTGTTCCAGGTTGAGGCGCACCAGTCCCCTTTCGCGCAGTAATTCGGGACTCCGCGGTGGAATCGCCAACAACAAATCGAGAACCTGCAGCCCCTTGGGAAAATTACGCTGCGTGAAGTAAATCTGCCGCAGGTTATTCAGTATGCGGGTCAGGATTTCGCGGTGCGTCACCGGCTGCAGGAACTCGGGCTTGAGCTCGATTTCCCCGGAATAGATCTCATTGAGGCGTTGCTGGCACTCTGCGTTGCCTACAATCCTCCCGCGATTGAACGGATCAATCACGATCTCCCCTGACATCAGGTCATAGTGCTTCAGCAAAAAGTGTCCCGGCATGCCGGTACCGGCGATGGGAAAACCCACTCGGCGCGCGACGTCCATGTAAATCACCGACAAGGTAATCGGGATGCCGAGCTTGCGGTCGAGCACCTCGTTGAGGAACGAGTTGCGGGCGTCGTAGTAATGGTCGCGGTTGCCGCGCAGCCCCTCTTCCTCGAACAGCACACGGTTGAGCAGCGCAATGACCTCGCGCGCCGTGGGATTGCTTCGCATGCGTCCCCGGACACGCCGCGCCAATGAGTCGAGGCGCCCCAGATAGTGGCGCACATCGAGTTTAGGGTACTCGGTGCCCGCAATCGCCAGTGCCGCCGCTGCCAGATCGATGGACGCGTCTTCGTGCGCGGGTTCCACCAGGGCAGCAAAACCCCGCAAGGCGCTTCGGTATGGATCGCCTTCCGTCATCGCGTGCAGATTGGATGAACCACGAGTCAACGGCGATTCGTGCCACCACGCGCCTATTGCCGAAACATATTCCTGACGATAAAGAACACGTTTGCAGGGCGCTCGGCCAGCCGCCGCATGAAGTACGGATACCACTCCGTCCCGAACGGAATGTACACCCGCAGCCCGTAGCCCTCGCGCACCAGCTTCTGCTGCAAGCCGCGGCGCACCCCATGCAGCATCTGGAACTCGTACGCGGTCGGCGGAATGTTCTCGGCACGCGCGAACTGCTTGATCTCCTCGATGATCTTTTCGTCGTGTGTGGCCAGCCCGTGATACACGCCGCTCTTCAGCAGCGTCTTCGCCAGCTTGATGTAGTTGGCATCCACGTCAGCCTTCTTGGGGAAGGCGATCTCCGGCGGCTCCTTGTACGCACCCTTGCACAGCCTTATGCGGATGCGTTCTGACAGCAGCTGGTTCACATCGTCTTCGCTGCGATACAGGTAGGTCTGGATGACCGTGCCCACTTTGCCTGCGTGGCCCGGCTGGCGATGCAGTTGGCGGACGAAGTCGAGCGTGCGCTGGGTGTAGGGCGAGCCCTCCATGTCGACGCGCACGAAGCTGTTGATCTGCACCGCGTGGCTGACCAGCTCGGTCACCTGGCGAAAGGCGAGGTCTTCGTCCACGTCAAAGCCCATGTGCGTCAGCTTGAGGCTGATATTGGCGTTAAGCTTGCGCGTGGATATTTCATCCAGCATCTGGTGATAGAGCTCGGCGCTGTGTTTGGCTTCGTCGACGTTGGTGACGTTCTCGCCCAGGTTGTCGATGCTGACGCTCGCACCCCGCTGGTTGACCCGCTCAGTGGCGCGGACAGCGTCGGCAAGCTGCGTTCCGGCGACGAAGCGGCCCGAGAAGCGCAGCCCGAGGGCTGAGTTCTCGGCAAAATGGCGAATGGATTGGTTCTCGGAAAGCTTGATGAAGATGGTTCTCAGCATGCAGCCTCCGCGGGCCCAGACGGCAGAGGCTCGGCTTGAGTGACGATAAGAGTATGGCGCATAAGAAATGTCGGGGGACAGCTACCCAAACCTCTGATGATAGCGCTCGGGCGGGTGTGGGGACAAACCAGATTGCAGCCTGCAGATTGTCGTCTACTCCACCGGGGCCGTAGTTGGCTCCGGATTTTCTCTGGGCGGAGTTGTCGGAAGCAACTATTCCCGCATTAGCGCTCAAAAGAACGGCGCGAAACTGGGGCACCGGACCGTCCCAACCCACAAGTCGCATTTAGAGGTCCCTCACATTCTCAGAAGAGGGGAGCTTTGCCCGGTCGCCCCTTCTGGGCTGGAGGAAGCCTCGACGTTCCCGGGTTGGGTTTCCAAGTCGAGCGTGAGGTGGTACCCCCCTCCCCTGCTCCCTTGTATTTTCAGGCACTTGTGAGGGGCTTACGACGCAGCCTTCGGAAAACAAAGGCTTTCGAGGTACGTAATAGAAAATATTGGGGTTACTGGCGCGGCGCAGGCGGGTAGCCGGCTCGGAGGGGAGAGCGGCGGCGGTGAGATCCATGGCCCAGAGCATCATTCGGGCGGTGGCGAAATCGACGCTGCCGCTGTTGACGACGCGGAGGACTTCAGCACGGTTCAAGCCGAGGTCGCGCGGGGTCATGGGCACGCGAAGGCGAGGGATGCAGGCGAGGCGGCGGGCGCGGGCCATATTGTGGAGGCGGGTGCGGGTCCCACGGTGATGGCGGCAGCAGGCGCGTCCGCGGACGGCGGCACCCGGCAGTGGCGGCCGTCGGGAAAAGTGTGGCGACAGATACGGATGATCACGTGTGAATTCATTGAGACCTCCGCAGGGTCAATCATTCAGCGTAGGTTCACGTGCGGGGAGAATGCGAGGGGAAAAATGCAGGGCGATGTTACGAAGGTAACCTGATTTTCCCAATTTAGGAATGGTGGCGGAAAGGGCCGCGCGGAAACTACCCCACATATCCCAAAAGAAGGGATATGTGGGCCACGCCAGAAGCAGTGGTCAGTTGTCAGTGGCCGGTGGTCAGTGAAAATTAAAAGACCCACCCGGCCAAAATCGGGCCGAATGGGCCACCCAAGTTCAGATTCCTTGTTTGGTGAAACCGCCGCCTGGGCCACCCGCCGGGCTTTGGCCTGTGATATTCTCGCGACCGAACGCCACTCTTATCTGGGGCGAATCCTCGAAACTTGGAGTTCAATTATGCGCATGCTTATGCACGTTCACTTTCCACTCGAACCGTTCAACACGGCCGTTCGAGATGGGTCCGTGGGAGAAAAGATGAAGCGGATTCTCGAGGCTATGAAGCCGGAGGCCGCCTATTTCTGTGAGCATAACGGGCAACGTGGCGGAACCCTGGTCGTGAATCTCGACGATCCTTCCGGCATACCGGCTCTCGCCGAACCCTGGTTTCTCACCTTTAATGCGAATGTCGAGTTTCGCGTCGCAATGACCCCCGAAGATCTGGCTCGCGCGGGGCTGGAGGCGTTGGGAAAGAATTGGGCTTGACGCGACTTCGCGAGTGGCAAGTCGAGACGCGGCGCGCCTTCCAGGTTAGCGCCCAGAAGAAGGACGCGAACCTGGAGCACCCTGCCTAATAAGCGCCACAATCCCTCACTCCCACTCAATCGTTCCCGGAGGCTTCGAGGTCACGTCATACACCACGCGGTTGATGCCTTAGACCTCGTTGACGATGCGGTTGGAGATGGTTTTCAGCACTTCGTGCGGCAGGTCAACCCAGTCGGCTGTCATGCCGTCTTCGGAGTTCACGGCGGAGGTCATCATGAAGTTTTTGTGTCGTACACGTTATGTTCGCCAATCCAGAACCATACGAACTCATCTGAGAATTTGACCGCCAGGGCGCGGTATTTCAGCGTCACTCGCGCCGACCAAATTTCCTGCCCGTTTCGCTCGCCAAGCTTTTTGAAGTGCAGGGAAGGGTGTTGCGGGTTGGCTTTCAGCAATGCGAATTGCTTGTCGGCGCGGGCGCGGATTTCGGCGGGCAGCGCATGATAATCGTTCCAGAAATCAGCGTTGGCGCGGTGCGTCATGAAGCGGACCTAAAGGAGTTGTGTTTTTCCGGCTTGGTGGTCGGCCACCGCGCGACTGATGCGGTCGTCGATGCGCCCCGCACCAAGATCGGCCTGAAGCTGCGTGTCAATGGGCTGCGGGCAGTGCAGATCCAGCCATGCGTACAGTTCTTCCAACTCGCGCGGCGACAACGTTCCTATGGCACGTTCAATTTTCTGTACCGTATCCAGAACTCATTTGCCCTCTCTACCGCTATTGTAAGGGATGCGCCATTGTGCCGTCCCGCTTCGCGGGACTCGGGGATATTCTTACACGCTCTCCCGGCACTCACGTGCCGGGCTACGATTGTGTCGCCCTGCGGGCTAAGGCAGTCGATGTTTGTAGCACTCGACAAGAAGTGAAGACCCGTTTGCCGCAAGTCACCACAGACCCTTATCAATGATTCTTGGAATCCCAGTGGTTCCCGGCGCTGGGTCGAGGGCGAGAAATGCCTGGATTCCTGGATTTCCATTAGCCGATTGCCACATCTCGTAGATTCGTTGGTTCACGCCGACTGCGGCCACAAATTGCTGCCACCGCCACCACTTCGTCCCGCGCCCCGTGGACTTGGATTCGGCACACCGTCAATCGGCACTCCGACCCATCCCTCCCAACTGCGAATACCGAGCGGCGGAGAGTAAGTTGCTCGATCGATGTTGAAGTAGGAAATCCCAGAATGCCTGCCATCAATCATCGGGGCGAGTTCGGGAAACAGACAGTGCATCGTCTTGCTTGCCGCCACATATCCACCGCTTTCAGTAACTGAGCCCGGCGCCGCAAGACCGTCGTATAAGAGCCGTAATCTAGAGGACAGGGTTTCGCCAGTGGCGGCATCGATCAGACCAGGAGGCGCCAAACCTAGGGGTAGAGTCAGACCGCAAACCCAATCGACGATAGCAGGACTTAGGCCGGAAAAATACTTTGAAGCTCATCAAGAGGGACTAGCCGAGAATTTCGTGCATTCATGCCAAATGCAATGAGCAACGCGCGAATGTGCGTCGCACCATTCCTGCCGAGCCAGGCGCTCAAACTCCCATCTGACGCAATTCCGTCCTTCCGAATATTGATGTAGTCCGAATATCGGCGATTGTAGGTTTCTCCGACTAAGTCGTTATATGTCGCAATCTTCGCCGCAAGCGTCCCTGCTACTGCGGCTAGTTTTGAACCTTTCGGAATTGGCATGGTCACCCCCAAAGGCCTCGCGGATATCGAGCTGTTTGCTTCTTACTCACTCCCACTCAATCGTACCCGGCGGTTTGGAAGTGATGTCGTACACCACGCGGTTGATGCCTTTGACTTCGTTCACGATGCGGTTGGAGATGGTTTTCAGCACCTCGTGCGGCAGGTCGACCCAGTCGGCGGTCATGCCGTCTTCGGAGTTCACGGCGCGGATGGCGCAGGTGTAGGCGTAGGTGCGCATGTCGCCCATCACGCCGACCGACATCACCGGCAGCAGCACGGCGAAGGACTGCCAGATTTTGGTGTAGAGCCCGGCGCGCTTGATCTCGCCGACTACGATGTCGTCAGCTTCCTGCAAGCAGGGCCACGCGCTCGGGCGTGACTTCGCCGAGGATGCGCACTGCCAGGCCGGGCCCGGGGAACGGCTGGCGCTGCAGGATTTCTTCCGGCATGCCGAGGTCGCGGCCGATCTTGCGGACTTCGTCCTTGAAGAGGTCTTTGAGCGGCTCGATGAGCTTGAGCTTCATGCGCTTGGGCAGGCCTCCGACATTGTGATGGCTCTTGATGGTCTGCGAGGGGCCGCGCACGGAGCGCGACTCGATGACGTCGGGATAGAGCGTGCCCTGCACCAGCCACTCGACCTTGCCGTGACGCTCGGCGATGCGGCGGGCTTCCTGCTCGAAGACGGTGATGAATTCGCGGCCGATGATCTTGCGCTTCTTCTCCGGGTCCTTGACGCGGGCGAGTTTGCCGAGGAAGAGGTCGGTGGCATCGACGGCGTCGATGTTGAGTCCGAGCTTGTCGCGCAGGTTGTCCTGAACCTTCTGGAATTCGTTCTTGCGGAGCACTCCGTTGTTGACGAAGATGCAGGTCAACTGGTCGCCGATGGCGCGATGGACCAGCACCGCGGCAACGGAGGAGTCCACGCCGCCGGAGAGTCCGCAGATCACGTTTCCCGTTGCCAACTTGCTTGGCGAATCGAGGCGACGGTTTCGTCGATGAAGCGCTGCGGCGTCCAGTTCGGCGCGAGGCTGCAGATGTCGAAGACGAAGTTGCGCAGGATGGCAGTTCCCTGCTTGGTGTGATGGACCTCGGGGTGAAACTGTACTGCGTAGTACTTGCGCGCTCGATCCTCGAAGGCGGCCTTGGCGTTCAATGACTGCGCGACAAGCTGGAAGCCCGGCGGAAGTTGCTCGGCTTCGTCGCCGTGCGACATCCAGACATGTAGCGGCCCGCTGAGTCCTTTGAACAGCGCACAGTCGTCGCGCAAGAGTTCGACATCGGCATGTCCGTACTCGCGCTTGTCGCCGGGGCTGACCTTGCCGCCAAGTTTGTGGGTCATGAAGTGCAGTCCATAGCAGATACCGAGCACTGGCAGTCCCAAGTGCAGCACCTGCTCGTCAGCAGGGGGAGCGTCGGCATCGTAGACGGACGACGGGCCTCCGGAGAGAATGATGCCGGCGGGCGCGTAGCTCAGGATTTCTTTCAGTGAGGCCGTGCAAGGGAGAACGACGGAGAAGACGTTTTGTTCGCGGATGCGGCGCGCAATGAGTTGCGTATATTGCGAGCCGAAGTCGAGGACAACGATCGATTGAGTTTCCACTGTTTACTCTGCCAGAGGACGGGAGGAGTGTAAAGCGGGGGTGTCGGGGGAGCAAATGGTAGCTGGTGACTGGTAGCTGGTAACTGGTGATTGGTTGGCACGTGAGCGGCTGAGCTGACTCAACCTGATCCACTGTTGGATTCCGGTACGAAGCATCCTTAGAAGGTCGCGCAGCTCCGACACCTATTGCCAGTTGCCAATGACCAGTTACCAGTCATCAAGAGCCGCCGCCTATAATCTCGGCATGGCGTTCAAGCGCACGCAAAAGGTGTATGACGAAGCGATGCTCTACGAGTACGCCATTGGCGCGCTGGGGCGCAAAATGCGGACTGTCGCCGAGTTGAAGCGGCTGATGCGGGAGCGGGTCAAGCATCAGGAAGAGGTAGGTCGACTGTTAGTTGAAGTTGTGGTCGCTAAACTAAAGGAACAAAAATATCTTAACGACACTAATTATGCGGAAAGCTACTCGCGGTTTCGCAAAGAAAATGAGAAGTTTGGACGACTGCGAGTGGTGCAGGACCTGAAGGCCAAGGGGGTTCACGGCGACATCATCGAGAAGACGGTCGGCGCGGCGTATCAGGACGTCAACGAGGAGCAGTTGGCGCGGGAATATCTGCAGCGCAAGCGGCTGAAGAAGCCGGCGAACCAGCGCGATGCAGCCAAGGTGTTTCGCAGCCTGACGCGCGCCGGATTCCCCAGTCGTGTTATCTTTCGCATCCTGAAGATGTGGGATGTGGACGACGAGACGATTTCGGCGCTGGAGAGCGAGGCGGTGGAACCACCGGAGCGAGAGCCTAGTTAGTCGGAAGGAAAGCAGATCCCCCAGTGGCTGAAGCCACCGAGGGATGACAAACGTAGAGAACTGCAGGACGGGGCTAAAGCCCCGAATTATTTATCGGGACGGCCTATACGCTGGCCTGAAGGACGACACTACCCGAATCTGACTTCCTCTGAGGTTCCTTGATGCCGACGAAACTGGATCACACTGCCGCGATCTCGCACTTGTCGAGCGTTGATCGCAAGCTGGCACGCATCATCGCCAAGTCAGGACCCTGCCGGTTGCAGCCCGAGAGAATGCAAAGCATTTTCGAAGCGCTGCTCGAATCGATCATCTACCAGCAACTAAACGGCAAGGTTGCGGCGACGATTACCGGGCGAGTGAAAGCGCTGTTTCCGGAGAACACGCATCACCTGCGGACACGGCGTGGGCTGGTGGCGGGCTTCCCTACTCCGGAGCAGATTCTCGCCGCCACACCAGAGCTATTGCGTTCGGCGGGATTGTCGCAGGCCAAGATGCTGGCGATCCGCGATCTGGCGGCGAAGACGCTCGACGACACTGTGCCGAGCGCTCGCGAAGCACACCGCATGAGCGATGACGAGCTAGTGGAACGGCTCGTGCAGGTGCGCGGCATCGGGCGCTGGACGGTCGAAATGCTGTTGATCTTCCGCCTGGGGCGACCTGACGTGCTGGCGGTTGACGATTACGGTATTCGCAAGGGGTTCGCGAAGATCCACAAGATGGCCGAGTTGCCGAAGCCGAAGGAGTTGCTGGCATATGGGGAGCGGTGGCGTCCGTATCGCAGCGTGGCCAGTTGGTATATGTGGCGCGCAGCGGAGATGAAAGATCTTCCTATGGTGGGCGAGCAGGCGGCCAAGAAAGTCGCACCTAAGAAAGCGGCGAAGAAATCCGCAGCAAAGTCGGCGAAGAAGTCTGGCGGCGCCAGGGGGCGAGCCTGAGTCCGGCTCTGTCGATTATTTGTGCTGTGAAAGTGCCTTGAGGAAGACCTGTCCGCCTTCCGCCGGGGCTCCGGTGGCACTCGAAGGAACGAAGGCGGGGACGTTGGTGGGACAGGCCTTGGCGGCGGCGCAGATATCGACTGCGTGGGCCAGATTGGCCGCGATTGCTGGGTTCGCGGATGCATCTGTAGTGGCGTTCAAGATGACGACTTCGACTCTCAGATCCTTATCGAAGTGGCTCTTGAGGGCGGCGTCGTAGTCCATGTCGTCAAACGTCTTGATGACGATGGGCGCTCCCGACGGCAGGCGAGGGTTGCTGGCCTGGAATTCCAATATCCGGTGGTCAAGTTCGTACGCGTAGGGCGAGTGCAGGTCGCGAAATACGCGAACGACTACGGGTTGCGGTTTGGCCTGCGGGTGACAGCCCAACCCCAGAAGCAATGACGCTACGACTACCAAGTACAGCCAACGTCGGCCCATTTCAAGATGATAGCGGAGTCAGGCGGTTCCGTCATTGATTTCGCGGTCGGGTACCGATAGTTTTCAAACGCTTGAGCGTGTTCGTTGGGCTTCCAAGTCAAATTATTCCCGTATCGAGAATGGCGAGTATGAACATTCTGTTGCATTAGTGTGCCACGTGACATTTGTCATCCGCGGTCACTGACAATCCACACTGGTTGCCGTTATGAAGACAAATGATGATGGTATGCGTCATACAAAGTTGTAACGGACCGCGAGGCAAACCAAATGACCCAGGCAGCGGCAACCAAGTCGTCTCCACTTCCAAAGGCGACGGAAGAGTGCGATGCTAGTGGCATTCATCTTGAGGAGAGTCGGACTACTGGCATGAACGACCTGAAAGACGAACTGGCATCACTGCGGATCGACCGCCAACCGCGGAGACGCATGCGGTGGGGCTTATGGGTCTTCCTTCTGTTGCTGGTAGCGGCGGTCTCGGCGGCGGGGCTGTACGTCGTGAGGACGAAGCCGGAGCTCTTGAATTTTGCTGCGGTGGAAGTGGAACCGGTACAGGCCAGCGTGCAGACCGCTGGAGGCGCCAGTGCAGGGACGCCAATCCTCACCGCGTCGGGCTACCTGGTGGCGCGTCATCAGTCAGTTATTTCGTCGAAGATCCAGGGCCGCCTGTCTGCGCTCTACGTGGAAGAGGGCAGCTACGTGAAGAAGGACGAAGTGATCGCCCGGCTGGAGGACATCGATTACATCGCCGCGGTTGCCAAGGCGAAGGCAGATATTGAGTATGCCAAGGCCAACCTCGCCGAAATGGAGCGGCAGGCGCGGCTGCAGCAGGGGTTGTACAAAGAAAAGGTGGTCTCGCAGGATGCGCTCGATGCTGCCGACTCCCGGGTAGCACTGGCAAAAGCGACGATCGATCAGGACAAGGCTGCCTTGCAGATGCAGCAGGCGAACCTCGATTTCACTGAAATTCGCGCGCCATTCGATGGGGTAGTGGTGAAAAAAATGGCCGAGGTGGGAGAGAGCGTAGCGCCCATTCCGCCCGGGGTCAACATTTCGACTTCTTCGGGCGCGATTGTTGCCATCGCCGATATGAACTCGCTGGAAGCCGAGGTCGACGTGAACGAGGCGAACGTGGGCCAACTGACGCAGGGCGATCCCGCCGACATCACGGTGCAGGCGATTCCGGACAAGACCTATAAGGGTGTGCTGCGGCAGGTGATTCCGACTGCCGACCGCACCAAGGCGACCGTGACGGTTAAGGTGTCGATTCTCGACAAGGACCGGCTGATCAAGCCAGAGATGAGTTGCAACGTGACCTTCCTGGAGCCTCCGAAGAAGGGCGAAAAGAAGGATGCAATTGCAACGCGCATCGTCACCGCACCGAAAGACGCCATCACGACGCGCAATGGCAAGCAGGTGGTTTACGTGATTGAGGACAACAAGGCGCACGAGGTGGCGGTAGTGACCGGCAACGAGTTGAAGGGTCAGATCATCATAAAGTCAGGACTCGCGGGTACAGAAACCCTGGTGAACAATCCTCCGCAAAAAGTGGTCGATGGCACGGCCGTGAAGATCAAGAGTTAGGAGAGCTTTTTTTGTGAATCAATTTGCTAGAACGCGGGCAGTTTCTTCAGGGGCCAAAGAGGCTGCTGAAAAAGCCAGAAAAGCAGATTCCCCGCGGACTAAAGTCCGCGAGGAATGACAAAAGAAGGGACTATTACGGCACGGCTGAAGCCGTGCCCCTTCAAAACATTGGCGCTCTCTCAAGATGACGGAGATTGTGATTCATCTGAAAGACGGTGTTGGAAGAATACGAGTTAGCAGCGATAAGAGTTAGTGACGATACAGGAGCAATTATGGCGATGACGGAAGTGGCGGCCAAAGCAGGCGCCGTCAGTGTGCAAAACGTGCGCAAGGTTTACTACCGCGACAGTCAGCAGATCCCGGTCCTCGACGGTCTCAACCTCGAAGTGCCGCAGGGTGAGTTTCTGGCATTGATGGGGCCATCCGGCTCGGGCAAGACCACGCTACTGAACCTGATCGCAGGCATCGACCGCGCGACATCGGGGACCGTGGTGGTCGCGGGTACCGACCTCACGCCGCTGTCGGAAGGCGAACTGGCAAAGTGGCGCAGCCGCAATGTGGGATTCATCTTCCAGTTCTACAACCTGATCCCGGTGCTGAACGCGGTGGAGAACGTGGAGCTGCCGCTGCTGCTCAGCCACCTGTCAAAGAAGGAGCGTCGCGAGCGTGCGCTGACGGCGCTGCGCATCGTGGGACTGGCTGACCGCTCGAAGCACTATCCGCGGCAACTTTCGGGTGGACAAGAACAGCGCGTGGCCATCGCGCGCGCGATTGTCACGGATCCAGCGGTACTGGTGGCCGATGAGCCGACCGGAGATCTTGACAGCAGGAGCGCAGAGGAAATCCTGGACCTGATGCAGACCTTCAACAAGGAATTCGGCAAGACCATCGTCATGGTCACACACGATCCGCGTGCGGCGTCGCGCGCCCATACACAGCGTCATCTCGAGAAAGGAGTGCTGACTACCTGATATGAAGTTCGCACCTCTTGTTCTCAAACATCTTCGCAAGAATTGGATCCGCACGCTGAGCACGGTGCTGGCGATGTCGGTTTGCATCTTCCTGGTCTGCGTTCTGCAAACCGTGATCGCGGCGGTCGATTTCGGGTTGCATGCCGGAAGCACCAGACGGCTGGTGGTTCGCGATTACGTGAGCCTGGCCAACAACCTTCCTATCAGCTACAAGCAGAAGATCGCCGCCATTCCCGGGGTTACCGACACGACCATCGTCTCGTGGTTCGGTGGAGTTTACCGCGATCCCAAGAATTTCTTCGCTAACCTGGCGGTGGAGCCCGAGGCGTTTCTCAGAATCTATCCCGAGATCATGCTGCCGCCCGACCAGAAAGCGGCGTGGCTCAGCGATGTGCGCGGCGCCATCATCGGGCGCAAGCTGGCGCAGCGGTTCAACTGGAAGCTTGGCGATCATATCCAGTTGGAGAGCTTCATTCCACCGTATCGCGTCGGCAAGCCTTTCGACTTCGTAGTGGACGGGATCTACGACACCGACGAGGCGCGCTATCCGGGTACGAACCTGGATTCGATGTATTTCAACTTCAAGTACCTCTACGAAGCCACAGGACAGAGGGTAGGAATCGGCACCCTGACCGTGCAGATCGACGACCCCTCGCATGCGGGCGCAATGAGCAAGGCCATCGATGCGACCTTCGACAACAGCGACAACCCGACCAAGACGGAAACCGAGCAGGCGTTTCGCGCCGGTTTTGTCGCCCTGGCCGGAAACCTGGCGCTGCTACTGAACGTGATCGGCATGGCTGTCGCTTTCACCATCCTGCTGGTGACGGCCAACACCATGAGCATTGCGGTGCGTGAGCGCCAGCAGGAAATCGCGGTGCTGAAGACGCTGGGGTTCTCCAGCCTTCTGGTCATGACTCTCATCTTGAGCGAAGCGCTGCTGCTGGGGCTGATGGGCGGATTGCTGGGCATTCTGTTCGCGCGAGGAATCATCGCCGTGCTGGTGAACGTGCCCTTCCTGGGCGACATACTGCGGGGCTTCCCCTCGCTCGGACTGTCTCCCCAAATCGCTTCGCTGGGCATTGGCATGGCGTTATTGCTCGGATTGCTGGCCGGATTCATTCCCGCGCTTCTGGCTTATCGAGCACGCATCACCGAAGCACTGAGGCAGGTGTAAGATGGCGCTCCCCATTCGATACAACATTCGCAACCTGGGCCAGCGCTGGAAGGTGACGCTGCTGGCAATCTTTGGCATCGCACTGGTGGTGTCGGCGGTGGTGGTGATCGCGTCAATGTCGGCTGGTTTCCAGGCGGCGTTGCGTTCTACGGGCTCCGATAAGAACGCGATCGTGACGCAGCGGGGCTCCATGTCGGAGCTGACGTCGTGGATCAACATCGGCAACGCGCAGACCATCATGACCGACCCACGCATTGCACGCGACAGCAGCGGCACTCCGATGGCCTCGTGTGAAATCGTGGTGATCGCCAGCAAGCCGAAGAAGACTGACAATCAACCGACCAACATCACGCTGCGCGGGGTCACGCCCGAGGCATTCAAGGTGCGCACCGGCATCAACCTGGTAGAGGGACGGATGTTCTCGCCCGGGGTCTTCGAGGTCATCGCCGGCAAAAAGATTTCCGATCGGGTGAAAGGGCTCAACGTCGGCGACACCATCAGGGTACAGCGCAAGGAATTCAAGGTGGTGGGCTTGTTTACAGCCGACGGCAGCTCGTTCGAAAGCGAGATGTGGGGCGACTACAACGCCCTTGGTCCGGCAGTAGGCCGCAACGGCGGATGCGAATCGCTCACCGTGAGGCTGACCAATCCCGCGGTACTGGCGAGCTTCGATAAAGACCTACGCGCCAATCCGCAGATGCAGGTGCAGGCCGACTCGGAAAGGACGTATTACGAGAACCAGGCAGGCGGCATCGCGACGGCGCTCAAAATCCTGGCGGGATTCGTGGGCATCGTGATGGGCATTGGCGCTGTGTTTGGGGCCATGAACACCATGTACGCCATCGTCTCGCAACGCACGCGAGAGATTGGAACGCTACGGGCTCTGGGCTTCTCGCGCTTCAGCATTCTGCTGTCGTTCGTGATGGAGTCGGTCTTGCTGGCGTTGGTTGGCGGTGTGTTAGGTTGCCTGATCGCTATCCCGATGAATGGCTTCACCGCCGGGACGGGTCAGACGCAGAGCTTCAGCGAGTTGGCGTTTGCGTTCAAGATCACCCCGGGCATCGTGATCGTGGGATTGAGCTTCGCGGTGCTGATGGGGTTCGTGGGAGGATTGCTACCCGCGCTGCGGGCGTCGAGGATGCCGATTACCAAGGCGTTGCGAGAGGCGTAAGAAGCAATAAGCAGTCAGCAATAAGCAATTAGACTAGCATTAAGCAGTCAGCAGTCAGCAGTCAGCAGTCAGCAATAAGCAATAAGCAGTCAGCAATTCGCGATCAGCGGTTAACAGTCAACAAGAACGCCTCGCGATGGCGCGAGGCATTCTTGTTGGGGCAGTGAGGTGGGCCTTAGCGGAATGGCGAACGTCTCTCGTGGTCGCGCCAGAATGTGCGGCACTGGTTGCGAGCTTGCAGTAATCCGCTAAATGCAGGGGAATTATTGCTTATTGCTGACAGCTTATTGCTGATTGCTAAATTCCCAAGCCCGTGACGCGCCAGCCCGCGCCGTGCACTTTGTGGCGGATGTTCAAAGTGATGAGCAGCGCGGTCATGGATTCGACGATGCGGGCGTTCTCCAGCTTGCCACCGTCGATGGCGCGCACGCCGGGGATTTTCACCGCTAGTTCCGAGGCAACCTGGCGGGCGTTATCGTCGTCGCTACAGACGATGACGTCGCAGTCCACCTCCTGATCGCCATTGAGGACTGTAGCGGACAGGCTGTGGAAGGCGGCCGCAACTGCGACGTTCTTACCGACGATTTCTGCTGCCTGCTCCGCAGCGGAACCCTGCCAGACGCCGAGAATCCGCGTGGGACGGCCTCCTACAGCGGCTGCGAGCGGGACGGTGGCGTCGATCAGCACCGTTCCCGGACGAAACGACGGTTTGAGTTGCTTTAGCAGATCGGCTTGGGCGGCAAACGGAACGGTGAGCACGACACATTCGCACATCTTCACGGCCTGGCTGTTTTCGAGGCCTTCGATGCTGCCCTGTGCTCCGGCCTTCTCGGCGATCTGGGTTGCGATCGTCTGCGCGCGGGCGGCGTCGCGCGAGCCGATGACGATCTGTTCTCCGGCGCGGGCCCAGCGCAGCGCCAGTCCCGACCCTTCCGGGCCGGTGCCTCCGATGATGGCGATCACGCGACGCTCCCGGCGGTGACAGGCTCGGGTGCGATGGCGGCATCGCGATTGAAGTAGTGCGTGTAAGTGGTATTGCGTTGCGCAGGAATGCGGCCCAACTCGCGAATGCGCTCCTGGAATTCGTCGACGGAGACGTACTGCCCGGCAGTCGCACCCGCCAGGCGGGAGATGTTCTCCTCAAACAGCGTCCCGCCGTAGTCGTCGGCGCCGGCCAGCATGCATAGCTGCGAAACTTCGCGACCGAGCTTCACCCACGAAACCTGGATGTGGTTGATCGATCCGGCAAGCATGACGCGGGCGAGTGCATGGACTTTCATGTGCTCTTCCAGCGTTCCGCCGGAGCGGGCGAGCCCCTGCTCGAACAGCAGGGTGTTGTCATGAATGAAGCCCAGCGGGACAAACTCGGTGAAGCCACCGGTGCGCGACTGAATGCTACGCAGCAGAAGTAACTGGTTGACCCAGTGCTCGGGGGTCTCGCGGTGGCCGTACATCATGGTCGAAGTGCTGCGGATGCCGCACTGGTGGGCGGTCTCGATCACCTCGCACCACTGCGCGGTGGTGAGCTTGTTGCGCGAGAGCACCAGGCGCACGGAGTCGTCGAGAATTTCGGCGGCCGTGCCGGGCAGGGTGTCGAGTCCGTTCTCCTTCAACATCAGCAGGTACTCACGGATGGGCATGCCGGTGAGTTCGGTGCCGTAGACCATCTCCATCGGCGAGAACGCGTGGGTGTGCATCTTTGGCGTGGCCGATTTCACCGCGCGCAGGACGTCGCGATAGTAAAACGGCGGAAGATTGCGCGGCAGCCCGCCCTGAATGCAGACCTCGGTTGCGCCCCATGATTCGGCTTCGCGCGACTTTTCGCCGACTTCGCTCGGGCGTGAGGAAATAGGCAGTCTGGTCGCGCGGACTCACGCTGAAGGCGCAGAACTTGCATCCCACATAACAGACGTTGGTGAAGTTGATGTTGCGGGTGACGACGTAGCTGATGACGTCCCCAACGAGGCGACGCCGGACTTCGTTGGCCGCCACCACCAGCCCGAAGAGGTCGAGGCCTTTGGCGTGGGCTAGCCGAACGTACTCCTCGCGACTGAGCACGCCGCCGTCGAGGGAGGCGAGAACTTTCTCCAGTGGTGAACGCACAGTGGGAGACACTTGTTCGCATACGTCGTGCCAGGCGATATCTTGCAGCGTCCAGCGATTGCACCAGCTTAGATCTTGCATGACTTCCCTGCTTCCCAAGGTACGCGGTAGCTATCGCCGCGCGATGGATCTGCCGAAAGTTCGGAAAAGCGGATTCCTCGCGGGCTGAAGCCCGCTCGGAATGACAAAAGATAAGCGACTCTTACGGCACGGCTGAAGCCGTGCCCCTTCACAACCATCGGAATCTTCCAACAAGGTTGACGTCGCGCCCGTTCAAAGAGCTATCTATCAAGCACGTTCTACTCGACCCTGCGCGGACGTTACCGGAACAAATCTCTCGCCGCGGGACGAACGATTTGCCGCGCGCTGCCGTTCCCGCGACGATAGTAATAACCCCGAATTATACAAGCCGGAACAAGTGCGTTCTTGCCGCAGACCAGACCCGCGACGCACGCCAGTTCGTCGGCAACGCACTCCTCGGTGGCATGCATTTTGTAGCCATAGGGATCGAGGCGGCCGCGATAGTCATTGATCGGCTTCATTCCCGCAACGCCGATGGCGACCTCGTTCAATCCCTCGCGCCAGGGGCGGCCGAAGCTGTCGGCGATGATCACAGGAACATGCAGCGAGGTGCGCTTCCTGATTTGGCGATGAATGCGGGCCGCCGAGCGGTCGGGATCGAGCGGCAGCAGCACGGCAGTGTTGCCGCCATCCACGTTGGAAACGTCGATGCCGCTGTTGGCGCAAATCAGGCCATGTGCGGTTTCGGTAATGAGCACGTGCTGCTTGCGCACTACGCGCTTGGCCTCCCGCAAGGCCAGCTCGATGACGCGGGCATCGACGCCGTTCTTGGCCGCGAAACGTTTCGCGGCCGGCGATGGCGTTACTGCCGCAAGTTCGACCATGCGGCCTTCCGCCTTGGAGACAATCTTGTGCTTGACCACGAGAATGTCGCCGACGTGCAGGCGTAGCCCACCGATAGCGAGGGCATCGACGATGAGGTCAGCAATGGAATCGCCGGGCAGCACGTCGCCAATCCCCCAAACCGGGATAGCATGCAGTTCGGTCATGCCAGTGGGCTCGGGCACGAATGGCGGCGGCATCAGCCGGCCGCTTCCCATGGTTCAGTGTCAGGCGCTGCGAATCCCCACGAGCGCAACAGATGCTGGGCGTGGGTCTCGCCCTCGCGCTGCACCAGCACTTCCAGTTCGTGAGGATTGTCGATGTCGAGGCCGATGCCCGGCATTTCGAGAATGATCAGCGGCTTGCCGGTTTTTTTCATGGCTTCGCAGTGGGGCAGGAAGCTGTCGTTGCCGAAGCGCAGCGGGATGATCGACGCCGGACGGCGAAGGACGCAGTTGCTGCCGCGCCGGTCGTAGGAAGGTACGAACACCGCGCCTTCCGGGGGAGCGGCATCGAGCACGCGATGGACTTCGGCGCTGGTGATCAGGGGGATGTCTCCGGGCACGACGACGGTAGTATCGTACCCCTGCCGCTCACACCATGCGGTCGCCATTTCGATGGCAGCGGTCTCGCTCTCGTTGCGCGTGTCTTCGATGACACCGAAGCGGAACTCGGCCGCGATCGCGCCGGCGCGCGCGTCGCCCGTCACCAGGAATACGTTGAGGCGTTCGGCGACTCCCGCCGCCGCACTCATTACGTCGCGAAGCATGGCTTCGGCCAGTTGCGATCGTTGCGCCTGGTCGAGAGCTTCGTGCCAGTCGCTGCTTGGCGTTGCCGAGGTTTTTGACTGGAATCAACAGAGCTGCGCGCATGGGCTAGCTCTTGACTCCACGGGCTTGAAGGGCGGCGTGGAGAGTGAAGCGCGCGAGTTCCTGCTTATCGTCGAGCGACTTCATCACGGTATTGGCGCAGAGGACGTGCAGGCCGCCTTCGCGCAGATGATCGGCATCGGCATGATCTTCCAGGTCAACCACCAGCAAGTCGAGGAAATCTTCGTAAGCTTGCGCCACGCCTGCGATGGTGCTGGGCCATCCCTTGCGCTTCATCAGCACACCGGCCGGACCGGAGACGGCATCGCCGCCGACAATCGGGCTGACGGCCGCAACCGCGGCTTCGGTGCGACACAGGGACTCACGCACGCCGGGGACCGCGAGAATCGGGCCGATGCTGGTTACGGGATTGCTGGGCGCCAGAATAATGGCTTCCGCCGATTCGATGCTTTCAATCACTCCGGCGGCGGGATGGGCGGTGTCTGCGCCTTCGAAGCGCACGGCACGTACATCGGCCTGGTGGCGCTCGCGCACGAAATACTCCTGAAAGTTGAGCGTGCCATGTGGCGGTATCGAGCATGGTCGCGACGCGATCGTCAGACATGGGCAGTACGTGACTGCGAATTCCCATTCTCTTCGCAAGTTCCGCCGTCACGGCACTCAACGATTTGCCCGAGCGCAGCAGACTGGTGCGGGCGAGATGGGTGGCAAGATCAAGATCGCCGAGGCTGAACCATGTAGGCTGCCCCAAACGCGCCATGCGCTCCATGCAGCGGAAACTGTCGCCCTCGACGCCCCATCCGCGGTCGACGCTGAGTTGGCCAGCGAGAGCGTAGAGGATGGAGTCGATGTCGGGAGAAACGTGCAGCCCCCACCAGTTAACGTCGTCGCCGGTGTTGACGATGACGGTCAGATTTTCTGGAGCGACCTCGTGATGCAGGCCCTGAACCAGTTTTGCGCCACCCGTGCCGCCTGTGAGAACGACGATCATCTATGCGGCCCTCGCATAGCCGTGATCGTCAGAGGCAGCCAGCAGGCGTCCGGCGAGTAGTCCGCCGCGATCGACGACGCCCGAAACGAACTCGGGATACACCGGCAGCCGTTGGCGGAGCTGCTGTCCTGCGGCTTCGGTGCGGCGCTGCAAGTCCGACAGGTGCGGCCAAGGCGCTTCGGGATTGATGTAGTCCGGCGTGAGGGGTGAGACCCCGCCCCAATCGTCGATGCCTCCCTGCAAGAGACGCTCGTAGTGGACTTCGGTGAGATTGGGCGGCGCCTGAAGGTTCATGTCGCGGAGCACGAGGCGCGCGACTGCGATGGTGCGAAGCAAGTCATCGGTGTCGGGCTCCGGAGAATTGGCCATTGGGATATCGGGCTTGGCGCGGAAGTTCTGGATGATGACTTCCTGAATGTGCCCGTAGCGCTGGTGCAGACGCTGGATGGCAAGCAGCGAGTCCACGCGTTCTTCGAGGGTCTCGCCAATGCCTATCAGGATGCCTGTGGTAAATGGCACACCGAGTTTGCCGGCGTCCTCGATGGTCTTCAGCCGCAGCGTGGGGAGCTTGTCGGGAGCGTCATGGTGTGCGCCGCCTGGCCGCATGAGGCGGGTGCTCGTCGTCTCCAGCATGAGGCCAAGGCTGGGATTGCTGGCGCGCAGGCGCTCGATCCAAGTGGCGCTCATCAGGCCGGGATTGGAGTGCGGCAACAGCGAGGTCTCACGCAATACCAGTTCGCACATGGCCTCGAGGTAATGCAGCGTGCTGCGATATCCGCGTTTGCGCAACAGGTCACGCATTTCCGGAAATACCGCTTCTGGCTTGTCGCCCAGCGAAAACAGCGCCTCGGTGCATCCGAGTTTTTCGCCCTGTCTGGCAACCTCTAAAACCTGGTCGGGCGACATGGTGTGCGCACCGGGTTGTCCGGGATCGCGACGATAGGTGCAGTAAGCGCAGTAGTCGCGGCAAAGGTTGGTTAGAGGGATAAACACCTTTCGCGAATAGGTAATGATTCCCGGGCGGTACTGCTCTTTCAGGTGGCACGCCGTAGCCAGCAACTCGGGCAAGACAGCCTGGTCGCAATGCAGGAGTTGAATCGCAGATTCGCGCGAGACGAGTTGGCCATTGCGGACCTCGCGCAAAAATGCGACGAGATCGGCTGAGGATGCCTCCTCAGGTATTTGCCGTTTTATCGTCTCGACATTCATGGAGATCAGGCCATGGGAGCGAAGGAGTCTCGCAACTTGTATTGTCGAAGGATAACGCAACCGGCGAACTGCCGCATCTTCCGTGCGGCCTGCGATGGCCCGAGAGTGCTATTGTTCCTGACGCTCGCGGCATGCCCCGTAGCGTCCCCTGAAGTAAAGGAGAGGAGAGCCTTCGGCGACGCTAACTTCTTTGACTTCACCGACAAAGATGGTGTGATCCCCGGCGGCGTGGGTTTGCATCACGACGCAGTCGAGGTTGGCCAGCGTATCGGCCAGGACGGGCATACCACTTTTCATCTGGTTGTAACGTATGCCAAGGCGGAACGCGGCATCAGGATCGCGTTCAGGATCGGCAAAAAACTCCGAGAGCGCTTCCTGCTCCTCCTTCAAAACGCTCACGCCAAAGCGTCCGCGTTCGCGCAAGTGCAAGTAGGTCTCGGCAAGATGATCGACGCAGACCAACACCAGCGGAGGCCGCAGCGAAACGGAGCAAAACGAACTCGCGGTCATGCCATGCACCTGACCGGTCGCGGTCTCGACGGTGATCACTGTCACCCCCGAGCTGAAACGCCCTAGGGCGGCACGAAATTCCTGCGGTGTTACTGTGATGGAATCGTCCATTCGACATGCCACGCTGATGGCAGGCTTGCGCTCGGGGACTGTGATCGTCCCTGTCGCTCACTATACCCGACATCGGCCCAGTGATGGCAATCACGGCGGCGAGGGTCTGTTAGGATACGCGATGGCCGGCATAGCAGTAGCGCGTCGATAGGCCAACCGCAGTTATGACTCATTTCGGCACGTTTCTCGCTACCCGCAGCTCAGAGGAAGTGTTCAATGTCGTGGCGGACCCACAACGCTTTGCGGCGCTGATGCCGGATTTCGAAAGCATGTCGATCCAGGATGCGACGCACTTCACGTTGCGGATCAGTATCGCGGTCGGGCAAATCAGCGGTCATGTCAACCTGGCGATGGAGTTGCGTGAGGCCATGCGTCCTAGTCACGTTGAGTACCGGGGCGAGGGGATCGTCGCCGGCAGTCAACTCAGTTTCGCCATGCGATTTGATATCGCTCCATTGGGGACGGCAACTCAGGTGAACTGGCGGGGCGAGCTCACAGTCGACGGAATGCTGGCGTTCATGGCGGGCAGCATGATTGAGTCGATGGGTCGCAGAAACTTCGAATTGATGGCCGAGCGCCTGCAGAACGGGTTACGCGAAGAAGCGACAACAACTGACCCGATCCTCGATCGGGGGCCCGTTTCGCGCCCGTGAACGGGCAGCAGGCTTGGTCCGAGATTGGAATAGACAGATCGAATCCGCTTCCCGTGGTAATTGCCTGAAACATATGGTTCACCCTCACATCCCGATGTGATGAAGCTCACTGCTCCAATGGCGGTGGCGTCCTAAACTTGTCGTGGATTTATAAGTGCCCGCAAACTCGCGGGATTTATGGAGGTTCTATGCAATCGCAGAAACGTATGTTCATTATCCTTCTGGCAGTGCTGGTGCTTGGCGCCGTAACGGTGCTGACGGCGACTGACAATCCGATGGCCGGCGTCGCTCTCAAGCAGAACATCACCTTCACCGGCCCAACCCTAGTCGGTGGAACGTTGGTTCCTGCCGGCGACTACAAAGTCACGCATGAGATGCAGGGCACAGCGCACATCATGATCTTCAAGCAGATCGGCGGCAAGGCCGAGGCCAAGGCAAAGTGCAACCTGGTGCCGTTGAATGAAAAAGCCAAGAGCACCGAGCAGCGCTACACCGAGAACGCGAAGAACGAGCGTGTCCTGGTCGAAATGACCTTCCGCGGCGATAATTCGAAGCACGTTCTGGAGCCGTAAAGACTTTCTGTGGTGGGGACAAGCAGGGCGGCCGCTAAGGGCCGCCCTTTGTCTTTGTCGTCCCCGGTTGTATGGTTTCTTAGCGAACCGCATCCTGCAAGGCGAGCCGCAACTGGACGCGCCAGTCCGGCAATTGCAGGCCGAAAGTTGATTGCAACCTGCCGGTGGAGAGCACCGAGTTATGCGGTCTCCGCGCAGGAGCCTTGTACTGCTCGCTGGTGATGGCAACAACTCGCTTGGCCACCAAGGGTGATCCGAACTCCCCGGTATCGGCGGGCCATGACGCCAGTGAGTCGTACTCCTCAAGAATCTGCTCAGCGAAACCAGCCCATGTCGTCTGGCCTGCGGCCGTAAGGTGAAAGATCCCGCCGTAGCCCCACCCTGACGAATCCCGCTGCTGTGCGCACCGGGCAGCGATCTGCGCGGTGGCCTCGGCGATAGCACGGGCCCATGTCGGAGCGCCGTGTTGGTCGCCGACCATGCGCAGCTCTTCCCTTTCGCGTGCCAGGCGCAACACGGTCCGCAGAAAGTTCTTGCCGCGGATATCGTAAACCCATATGGTTCGCAGGATGATGTGAGCGCAGCCGCTGGCGGCGATGAGTTGCTCGCCTGCCAGCTTGGTACGGCCGTAAACATTGAGCGGCCCCGTGGGGTCGCCTTCCTCGTAAGGGCTGGTTTTGGCGCCGTCGAAAACGTAATCGGTGGAGTAGTGGATCAGCAGGCCGCCGGTGCGGGCCAGTTGTTCGGCGATGCGACCGGGGGCGACCGCATTGACGGTGTGCGCCAAGTCAGGTTCACTCTCAGCCTTATCGACTGCGGTGTAGGCTGCGGCGTTGAAGACAATATCCGGCGCGAGTTCGCGCACGGACTGCGCCGCAGCCTCGGGATCGGCAAGGTCAACCTGGGCGCGAGTGCAAGCCATCACTTCTCCGAGCGGAGCCAGGGTGCGCTGCAGTTGCCAGCCGATTTGCCCAGTGGCGCCGGTGATGAGCAGGCGCAGGCTCATGGCTGATACACAGGCAGACTGTCACGCGGAATCTGAGCGAGCGGTCGCTGGCGCTGGTCCTTGGCGGACAGAATCGGCGAAGGCGTCTCCCAGTCAATGCCGAGCGCGGGATCGTTCCACAGCACGCCGCGATCGTCGGCAGCGTCGTAGTAGTCGCTGCACTTGTAGAGGAAGTCCGCAGTCTCGGTGCGAACTGCGAAGCCGTGCGCGAACCCCTTGGGAAGGTAAAGCGCGTGGCAGTTTTCGGCAGATAACACCACGCCCACCCACTTGCCGAAACTGGGCGAGCCGACGCGGATATCGACAGCTATGTCCAGGACTTCTCCCTGGACCACGCGACATAGTTTGGCCTGGGCATGACGCAATTGGTAGTGCAGCCCGCGCAGAACACCGAGCGAGGAGCGTGAGTGGTTGTCCTGTACGAAGGTGTCATGCACTCCCGCCGCAGCAAGGACATCGGAGCGGTAGGTCTCCATGAAGAATCCGCGCGGGTCCGTGAAGACTCGCGGCTTGATCAGGAGCACACCTGGGAGGGAAGTTTCGACGATCTCCAAACGAGGCCTCAAGAATGGTGCAGGACGCCGTGCACCCCAATGAAATCCGATGATGCGAAAGGAAGATTATAATCCGTGGTTCCTGATCATGCCTCGCTGCTCGGCCATACTCGTGACGTACAACTCGGGTGCGCAAATCGAGGCGTGTCTGCGGGCCCTATCGTCCCAGGAGTGCGAAATCATCGTAGTGGACAACGCCTCGCAAGACGACACGGTGGCGCGAGTGCGGGCCATGGCGGAACAAATCCAACTTCAACTGCTGACGATATCGCGCAACATCGGTTTTGCGGGAGCAGTGAACCACGGAGCGCGCGCCGCCGGCGGCGACGTGCTTCTGATACTCAATCCCGATGCGGTGGCGGAGCCCGGAGCGATTGACGCGATGCTCGCGTGCATGGCTGCTTCCGGGGCGAGTGCTGCCGGTGGCGCGCTGCTGGAAAACGATGGGCAACCGGCAAGGGGGTTCGCCTTCCGCCGAATTCCCACGCTGACCGCCTTACTGTTCGAAGTGCTGCTGATCAATCAGGCGTGGCCGGGGAATCCGGTAAATCGCCGGTACCGCTGCCTCAATGCCGACTACTCAAAGCAGCAGCCGATCGAACAGCCGGCAGGCGCGTGTCTGGCGGTTACGCGCAAGGCGTGGGATTCGGTTCAAGGCATGGATGCGGGGTTTTATCCGGTTTGGTTTGAGGACGTGGATTTCTGCAAGCGATTGCTCGATGATGGCGCAT
The DNA here is from genome assembly GCA_963779555.1 of uncultured Acidobacteriaceae bacterium. GTDB lineage: Bacteria > Acidobacteriota > Terriglobia > Terriglobales > Acidobacteriaceae > DASRAA01. The sequence continues at coordinate 81,526 of CAVZYS010000019.1, read as the reverse complement.
CGATCGTCTATTGTCCGAGCGCGCGCTTTCGTCACAGTGGGGCCCACAGTGTGGGACAACTAGAGTTCCGCAACAAACAGATGTTCTGGTACCAGAACATGGTGCGCTATGCGAGGAAACATTTTTCGGCTTGGCAAGTCGTGATTCTGAGGCTTGCGATATTCAAGGGGATGGGACTACGTATGCTGGCGTCGCTGTTCGGGGGTGGCCCGCGCGACCTTCCTGCAGGGGAACCCATTCGTAGCTATTGGCGGGTGGCGCAGTGGGCGGTGGGATTAGGCGGGCAGAGTGGCGATAAACGGACCGCATAGAGTCACTGCCGGCGCAGTACTTCCTCGAATAGTTTCTCGTATTGCTCGGCGACTTCATCCCAGCGATAAAGCTGGTGGGCGCGCGCGACTGCTCGGACAGCCCAGTGCTGGCGTGCTGCAGGATCGTCAAGCAGGACCTGTAACTTTGACGACAGATCGTCAGCCGACTTGCTGAATCGAATCGCGGCATCCCCGGCGGTCGCGTTGTTCTCCGGCGAATCGAGATAAAGCACCGCGTTACCTGCTGCCATTGCCTCGATGAGGGCAGGATGCACGCCTCCGACTTCACAGGCAAACACGAAGACTCCGGCGTTTTTTTGCAGCGCCCAGTAACCATCGCCGTAGATCGCTCCCAGTAACATGACGCGGTCGTCGGCTAATTGCTTGAGGCGCTCGAGGTAGGCGTCGCTGTAGCGGTTGTCTCCGACCATCACCAGGGGCCAGTCGGTGCGGACCTTGCGCCAGGCATTGAGCACGAGGTCCGGATTGTTCTCCGGCTCGAGACGGCTGACGTACAGGACATAGCGCCCCGGTTGCAGACTGAACTTATCGAGCTTGTGCTCGCCGGGTGGAACATCCGAACCGTATCCGATCAGTGTCGACGATTTGTGATAGCGCGTCTGGTAGTAATCCTGGATGGATTTGGCATCGGTCACCACGCGAGTAGGGGCGAACACCGACAACCATTCGCAGAAGTGCAGCACTGCCCGTCCAAGAGCGTTCCATTTACCGCGCTCGCGGTCAAGTCCATCGACGTTCAGCACCACCGGCTTCCCAAATACGCGCGGGAACCACGCAAATGGGCTGTTGGCGACATTGCAAAGCAGCACGACATCGTAGTCGCTGAACGCCGCATGGGCCGCGGAAATCAGGCCGTTCGACCAGGTGTCCAAATGCTTCTGATGGATACTGGGCAGGATCACCCGCCGCACGCGCCGGTCATACTCGTCGTCCGGCGTGGTGAAAGGCTTGCGGCAATAGACGGTGACTTCGTGGCCACGATCGGTCAGGGTCGAGCTGACCTTCTCGGCGAACTGCTCGAATCCGCCGTAACGATTGGGGATGCCGCGGGTACCGACGATCGCGATCTTCAACGCTGGTCCCCGGAGATGGATGTCTTCCCAGCGAATGCCGGTTTTTCAGATAGTGGTGACATCGCGGTTGGCTGGCCGACATCGACGGCCCGCGGGATATCGCTGAACCACCAGATCAAGTCACGGTCTGACACCTTGCGGCGCGATTGGATGATGGCTCGTTTACGGCGGATGCTGTCTCGCACTCTCCAGGGATAGGCAATCGCCGACAGCAACCGGCGGTCGCGCACCACGGCATAGCCGACGTTCATAAGGTCGCGCCATGCCACGGGCCAGAACAGTCTTCGGCATAGCCAGCCAGAGGCATTTTTGCCTCGCATCAGGAAACGGTTCTTGATCGAGTGCCAGTTGATGAGGAGGGGCAATTGTTCGCGCCGCTCCGGGGTAACACGGCGCACGTGCCACGCCACCGCTGCTGGGGTATACACGCACTTCCAGCCCATGACCTGCGCCCGCCAGGCAAGATCGGCGTCCTCGCGATACGAGAAGAAATCCTCGTCGAAGAATTCACCATCCACGGAGACATCCTCAACGAACGAACGCCGAAACATGGCGGCCGCGCCAGTAGCGCCGAAAACATACTGGGCGCGATCATACTGGCCGCTGTCCGTTTCTTCCGCTCCGCGATCAAGATGGCGCATGTTGCGTGTGAAGTAGATGCCGGTTGAATCGATGAGCCGAGTCTGGTGGGGCTCGCTCGCGGGATCCCAGCGCAGCAGTTTGCCGCAGACCGAACCAGCCTCGGGGTGTGCCGAGCCGGCCTCGACCAGGCAGCGCACAAAGTCCTCAGCAAGCAGCACGTCGGGATTCAGGGAGAGCAGCCACTCGCCCTTGGCCTCGCGGATGGCCTGATTCTGTCCGGCGGCGAAGCCCACGTTGCGGTCGTTGTAAATCACGCGCCACTGCGACTCCCGCGACCGCAAGAGGTCGCGCGTGCCATCGGTGGAAGCGTTATCGATAATGACAACTTCCAGATCGCGGTAGTCCTGCCGTTCGAGGGAGGCGAGGCACTGCTGCAAGTATCGAGTCGAGTTCCAGGTGACGATGAGGACTGAGACCATCAGCCCCTAGTATGCACCGCGGCCTGTAATGACGATGGGAATCGTACGGAAGAAAATCTTGGCGTCCAGCCACAGCGACCAATTGTCGATGTAGGCGAGGTCGAGCTGGATCCAGCGGTGGAATTCGAGATCGTTGCGGCCCTCAATGACCCAGATGCAGGTCAAGCCGGGACGCATGCGGAGACGGCGCCGCTGCCACGCCTCGTATTTTTCAACCTCATCGGGAATCGCCGGGCGCGGGCCGACGAACGACATATCGCCGCACAAGATGTTCCACAACTGCGGCAATTCGTCGAGGCTGAATCGGCGCAACAGCCTGCCCACGGGCGTAATTCGCGGATCGTCGCTGATCTTAAACACCGGTCCGTCGAGTTCGTTGAGCTGGTGGAGTTCGGCGCGCAATTGTTCCGCGTTGTTGACCATGGAGCGAAACTTGTAGAGGGTGAACTTGCGGCCACCCAGTCCACAGCGGGTCTGGCGGAAGAGTACCTCGCCGGGCGAAGTGATGCGGATCGCGGCCGCGATCGTGGCCAGCACGGGAGACAGCACCACCAGCGAGACAGCCGATAGCACCACGTCGAAGACCCGCTTGAAGAACAGAAGTAGTTCGCTCTCCGGTGCGCTGGAAAGGCTGAGTAACGGAACGTCGTGAAAATTCTCGAGATAGATTCGCGAATAGGCTTCGGGCAGAAATTCCAATTGCACCCGGATCTTCACGCCCACGTTGGCGCAGTGCGCCATGAGAGGTTCCAGTCGCGCGAGTTCCTGCATGTTGACGGCAAATACGACCTCGTCAATGACGCGGTCTTGCAGAACCCGCTCCAACTCGTTCGGCGGAAAGACCTCATAGCGGCCAAATTTATCAGCCAGTTTCGAACCCTCGCTATTGGGGTCAACGAAGCCAACCAGCCGAAGTCCCATGCCGCGGCTCTCCTCGATGAGCGTCGCCATCTCGCGGGCCCGGGCACCGCCTCCCACGATAAGGAAGTAGTGGTACCGCTTCAGGCGCTTTCGCATCACGGCAATGCCGTTGTACGAAACGTAGCGGCCGCCGAGGAGTAGCACAAAGTCGACGATTCCGACCAACAAGACGTAAGTGCGGCTGATGTCAATGCGTCGGAAAAGGTAGAGTCCGGCGTAGATGATGACCAGCACGATGGCAAGCTGGTTCAGCAAATTCAAAGCAAGCTGAATCGGGCTGGACATCTCCAGGTCGCGATAGAACCGGGAGGCGTAGCCCACCACAGCCCATGCCAACAGAAATACCAGCATGAGCGGCACGTAATGGGTGAAGGGATAGATTCCGGGCAGGTGCCGGGTGAAGAACTCGAAGTGCACCAGGAAACTGCGCAGCATGTATGCGACCACAAAGGCCACACACGTCACCGCCAGGTCCTGTAGCAGTGTTACGGTGCTCAGAAACTTAGAACGTCGATCAAACACTGTAACTACCGTTGGCTTCAGGTGGAAACTCAGAACAGCTAATGCACCAGTGCAGGCCGCCCTAAGAGGTCTGCGAAGTCGGCGCAACCAAAGGCATAGCTCCGACTGATGGACATAAACCTGATGCTTACTGTACCAGTCTTTTAGGGGTCGTGCCAGTGGTGTAGGCTACTGATTAGCTTAAGTGTGTCCTCTGATGGTTCCTGGAACGCCAACATCCATGACTGAGACATTTCAGCCGACCGAAGAGAGAAAGCCTTCCTTTTTCGGTTGGGGAGCGCTGCTCGACAATGCGATTTATTTTTGCCTGATGCTGTTCGCCGTCCTTCTGCCGCACTCGATCAAAGGAGCGAGGCGAGCCTGGATGGCGGCAGGCCTGCTCTGGATCGCGAAGCTGGCATTTGAACGCAAACGTCCATTTCCGCAACCTTTAGCCGCACCCTTACTTGCCTACCTCCTGCTGAGCGGAGTCTCGGCTGCGCTGTCGCCCGATCCATACCTAAGCTGGCCTCGCATGAAGATCGTCTGCCTGGTGCTGGCTGGAATCGTGGTCGCACAGAATCTTAAGCGCCTCTCGCAGGTGCGTACGCTGGCCATTCTGCTACTGCTTTCGGCGCTCGGGGCAGCAGCTTTCACGTCGTGGCAATACACCTACGGAGTTGGAGTACAGGTGAAATACATCCTGCCGACAGCGGACCTGTATCACGCCGGCATTCGTCCCGGCAGCATCATCACAGCGGTCAACGGCCGCTCCGTGCACACTCCGGAGCAACTCAGCGCAGTGGTGGAGGAGAGCCCGCCGGGTAGCGTGCTCCAGGTCAAATACCGGGCCGGAGAACCATACCGCAAATGGGAAACGATTCTGGCTCGTGAGCAATTTGTGAAGAGCGGATTGGGTACCCCGGACCTGCAGTTAGCGCGTGGCAAACCAGGCCGCGCGCAAGGCACACTGGGTCACTACGTCGTATTTGCGGAAATGCTGATGCAGGTTGGCTGTCTGGCGTGGGCCTTATTGCTGGCCACGCGGCCACGAGAATGGCGGTCCAAAGCGTTCTTCGGAATCGTGTTCCTGGCAATCACAGCGTCGCTCATGGCTACGCGAACACGAGCAGATATCGCAGGACTGGTGGCCGGCTGTTGCCTCATCACGTTGCTGCTATTCGGGCCCCGGCGCACTCGGTTCTGGGAGCTTTCGGGCATGGCTGGACTCTTGCTCGCTGCAACCTGGTGGATCTATCACACCCGCCACGTGGGTTGGGTCAGTCCCGAGGACGTTGGGACACAGTTCCGCGTAATGATGTGGAAAGACGGATTGCGTTTGATCCAGATGCATCCCTGGTTCGGCGTAGGAATGGACACGATACTCAATCACTGGCAGGAGTGGAACATTCGAGGGTACTTCCAGTACGGCGTGATCTATCACTTCCACTCCGATTACATTCAGATCGCCGTGGAGCGGGGCCTGCTCACCCTGGCAGCGTGGCTGTGGTTCGTCGTGGCATACCTCGTATTCCTGGTTCGCCTGCTGCGCCAGGTCCGCGAACACAGCCGCTTCGCCACTGGTGTAGTGGCTGGCGTGCTCGCCGGGTTTGTCGGTTACCTGTTTCCGTCCATAGTGCAATACTGTCTGGGAGACGACACGTTGGTGATGCTGCTGTTCTTCTATTTCGGACTGACGATCGCAATTCACCGGATGCTCACAGATCCCAAGGCCATCGACATTCCGTAAAAGCGTTTCGAAGCGCGCCCGGAGGCGTAGTTGCTCGGAAAGCGTTGAGAATTTCGACGGAATTTTCACTTCGACGAGCGGGACGCAACTGGCGCGATCGCTCGCCACTGGAACTGGATCACCTCTCCGAAATGGCGCATGACGAACTGAGGATCGTGCCGCCCCGGAAACACGTGAAATTCGTTCCCGATGCCGCGTGAGTCGAGCAGTTGATGCAGCTTCTGCGCACCCTCCTCAAAGCCGTAATCGTCATTGTTGCCCACGTTGAAATAGATTTTCATGCGCTTAAGTTCGGCCGCGGGATCCGTTTTCGCGAAGTAGAAGACGTTGTTGCGCTCGAAGTAGGAAACATTGATCGGACTGCCAAAGATGTCGCCCATCATGGAGCCGGGCGATCCGGGACCGCCAGCAGCGAAGTTCGGCGGAATCTCCGCGATCAGCGCCGGCATCTGCGCGCTCACCGCCGCGAATTGTTGGGGATACTTGAATGCGAGATGCAGCGCGCCAAATCCACCCATGGAGACGCCGGTGACACCGCGCGTCGCGCGCCTTCCTTCAACCCGGTACTTCTTCTCCATCTCCGGTATGAATTCCTTCGTGAGGAAGTCTTCGTAGCGCACCTTGCCATCGGCCGAATTCAAAAAGAAGGTGTGGCCGCCGCTGGGTGCCAGCACAACAAAGTCACCAATTTTGCCTTGGCGGCGCAGGTCTTCTATCAGGTCCCATCCGCCGAGATTCAGGAGCGATTGCTCGTTGTCGCCAAGACCGTGCAAGTAATACAGCACGGGATACTGGCGCGTCTTCTCCTGATCGAAACTCGCCGGGAGATAGGCACAGTAGCGGACCGGACGCGCGAGAATCGTTGACTGAACAACCGAACACTCGGCCCTTCCTTCAGCATGAACCACCGGAGCCGGAGCCAGCGCCATCGCGACCAGACAAATGGCAATGCGAAAGCTGTAAGAGATGTAGGTTGGCCTGAATCTCATGGGCTATTCGTACTTCAGCGTCTGCACCGGATCGAGTCTGGCGGCGCGGCTCGCGGGATAAAGACCCGCCAGCAGACTGACGAGGATGGAGAAGGCGATGGCCGCACCGATCAGCCACGAGGGCATGATCCACACCGGCTCGGCCGGCAACTGGTGGCGCTGCAGGTAGATTCCGGTGCCGATGTTGATGGCTTTGCCGATGGCGAAGCCCAGCACAATGCCCAGCACACCACCGAAGAAGCCCATGGCTCCGGCCTCGGTGAAGAACAGCTTCTTCACATCGCCATCGCTGGCGCCGATGGCTTTCATCACTCCGATTTCGCGGCGGCGCTCCAGCACCGCCATCACCAGAGTGTTAATGATGGCGAGTGTAGCCACGGCCAGCGCCAGCGATCCGAAGATCCCGAGGAACAGGTCGAGCACGGTGAAGAAACGTCGCAGGCTCTTAGTGGCATCCAGTACTGAAAATGTGCGGAAGCCCATCTGGTTGATCGCGTCTTGCACGCCCTGGACCTTGGCCGGGTCTTTCACGCGGACGGTCAGCGTCATGTAGGTCTTGCCGCTGGCGCCCCGCAATGAGCTGCGCATGTCGGTGAACTGCGCCATGTTCAGCCGCTCGGTCGTGGCCACGGGAAGGAAGATCCTCCCGCGCGAAACCGTTCGCATCCCGCCATAAGGCTCCTGATCAATCAGGCCAACGACGCGCAGCTTCTGCACCCTGCGCACGACCGAAAACCCGAAATCGTCGCCATTACTTCTGGCGTTGCTTTCGCCGCCCGTGAGTTGCGGGCGATCGGACGAATCTTGTGCCAACGCCTGCCGTTCGCCGTAGCGCAAGCTGATGTCCTGTCCGATCAGAGCTGTGGGATTCTTGGGATCCAACTCCTTGGCGAAATCAAAAAGCAGGATGGCCTCGTCGGCGTTGTCGCTGGAGAAGAACTTGCCCTTCAAGCTGTCGAAGGCTTCGTTCTCTCTCGCCGACATCGGCAGGCCGGTCACGAAGCCGAAGTGGGTTTCGCCGCCGGAGACGACTTCGCCCATCACGCGAATCTCGGGCTCAACCTCGGTGACGTAGGGGAGTTTTGTCATCTTAACGCGCGCGGGCTCATCGAGCACCGGCGCCTGTTCGGGATGAGGCGATTTCTGGTCGTCCTCGCGATCGAATCCCCTGAAGTCCTGCCGCGAGGTCACGAAGACCGTGTCGAACATGCCTGATCCGGCAAGGCGCCGGGTCGCCAACTGCTGCAGTCCGACGCCGAGCGAGAGCATCGCCACCAACGACGCGACTCCCACCGAGATGCCGATGGTCGTCAGGCCATTGCGCAACTTTGATTGGCGCAGGTTGCGGACCGCGAGTTCGAACAGATCGTAGCCCTTCACGCCCGCACCTCCTCGGAGATCAGCTTGCCGTCAGCCAGAAAAATTAAGCGCTGCGCGAAACGCTCAGCTAACGCGCGCTCATGTGTCACCATCACGACCGTCATGCCCAGCGACAGGCTGAGGTCGCGAATCAAGTTGAGGATGTCTTCGCCGGTGCGGCTGTCGAGATTGCCGGTCGGCTCATCGGCCAGCAGCAGCGATGGGCGGTTAGCCAACGCGCGCGCCAGTGATACACGCTGCTGCTCGCCGCCGGAAAGCTGCGAGGGACGATGCTCGGTGCGCTTGCTCAGTCCCACCCGCTCCAACGATTCGCGAACTCGCTTCGCCCGATCGACGCGTTCGACTTCTGCGAAGCGCATAGGAAGCTCAACATTTTCAGCCACCGTCATCGACGGGATGAGATGAAACGACTGGAAGACCATTCCGACATCGTTGCGGCGGTAGCGCGCTAATTCTTCCGATGACAACCTCGCCAAGTCGCGCCCATGAACACTCACCGAGCCGGAAGTCGGACGGTCGAGTCCAGCGAGCAGGTTCAGCAGTGTCGATTTTCCCGATCCCGACTGTCCTAACAAGGCGACGAACTCGCCGGGTTCAATGGCGAGCGATACACCGTCCACGGCGCGGATGAGGCTTTCGCCCATGGAATAGTGGCGCGTGACATCTTCCGCGCGCACCGCCGGGACAAGTTTTGAAACTGGTGACGAACTCATTTGTGCCTCATTGGATGCGGCGAAGCTGTGCTGCGGCGCAGACCCGCGACCTTCCTCTTGATTCATATTGATTCATACGAAAAGGGGAGCCAGAATGCTCCCCTTCTCTTGTTACGATTTGTAAACGGCGATATTGCCCCGCCGTGAGAACGATCAGCGGGCGATCACCCAAGTTTCCGGCACTCCTACTAGCAGCGCGAAGTGCCTGGACGAGACCCGGCGGAACCAAATTTCCACATGCTCCGCCCAATACCCATCAGAGCGATTGGTTATCAAGATCGGACATTACCATCGATACAGGCTTGCACCCCAAGTCCAGCCTGCGCCGATGGACACGAGCAAGAGTAAGTCGCCTGCGTGAAGTAGACCGCGCCGGTTGACTTGGTCCAGGAGCAGCGGAACCGTGGCCCCAGCGGTGTTCGCATACGACTCCAGGTTCGTCTGTATTCTGGAATAGGGCATGTTGAGGACCTCGGCGATGCGCTTGAGGACGCCGGCCGTGGCCTGATGCGGAACGATCATCGAGACGTCTTCGAGTCCCAGCCCGTTGATGCGGAGAACCTCCCGAATACATTCGGGTACCGCGGTTGTAGCCTTCGCCTTAACCTCTTTTCCGTTCATTGTGAAGTAGGCGTCCCCAGGGTAGACCGTGAAATGGTTCATGCCCTCGCCCTCGGCGAGGAGAATGCTTGAAAAGAGACCATTCTCCCGGTCCTTCCTCTCTAGTACCACGGCACCGGCGCCGTCTCCGAAAACAACGCTGTCGCGGTGGTTCCAGTCCGTGACTTTGGAAAAGGTGTCGGCGCCGATCACCAGCACACGCTCATATGTGCCATTCTGGATGAATTGGCCGGCGATCGTGATGGCGTAAATAAACCCGGCACACACCGCCGCCACATCGAATGCGGCGCAGCGGTTGTTAATGCCCATCTTGAACTGCGCGATGCATGCCGACGAGGGCATCTTGCGGTCGGGTGTCGCGGTGGAAACGATGATTAAGTCAATGTCATTTGGTTCGAGCCCTGCCGAAGCGATTGCGTTCAGCCCCGCACGGGTAGCAAGATCGGACGTGTATTCGTCTGGTTCAGCGATGTGCCGCTCGCGAATCCCCAACGTATCGAAGATCCACTGCGGAGAGGTTGGCAAATTTACCACCACTTCTTCGTTGGTCAAAATCTTGGACGGAACGTAAGAACCGGTGGATTTGATGCAGACACTATCAAAATGGGTGTTTCGGCTTGCCATTTCCCCTCCCAGTCCCGCGAACAGAACGAGAATCGCAGAGGTGAATTCACAACCAGGCCACATCTACCGTCAACCTACTTGTCTGAAGCACGCGGATGGGGCGCAAACCTTATCTGTAGAAGTTGCGGATCCTACCTGGCTAGTATCGTCTCCCCTGGCGAGGAGAGTTTCCGTGCATTGAGTCACAATGATGTGTGATCGTTAACGTCGGCCAGCATCTGGGAATGCCTGTGATCGTCTTTGGTCGAGGTATGGTCAGCGCATCCTGCGAGTCACTTCGATGGGTAGTCAAACTGACCGCTTCGCTAAATGCGATACCACTAGCGCTCCACCGCAACCCCGACCGCATTTCCGCCACCGAGACAGAGGGCGGCGATTCCCTTGTGCACGTCGCGGCGAATCATTTCGTAGAGTAGCGTGGTGAGGATGCGTGCGCCGCTGGCCCCGATGGGGTGCCCCAGCGCCACCGCGCCGCCGTTCACATTGACCTTGTTCAGGTCGAGGCTCAGCTCGCGCGTCACCGCGATGGCGGCGACGGAGAAGGCTTCGTTGATTTCGTACAGGTCCACGTCCTCGTTCTTCCAGCCTGTCTTTTTCCAGAGGTGTCGGACCGTCTCCACTGGAGCCATCATCACCCAGGCGGGATCGAGACCGCTGGTGGCCTGCGCCACGATGCGCGCCATGGGCTTGAGCCCCAACTCCTTCGCCTTCGCCGCCGACATCAGCACCAGGGCAGAAGCGCCATCGTTGACACCCGGCGCGTTGCCTGCGGTCACGGTACCGTCCTTCTTGAACGCAGGCTTGAGCGAGCGAAGTATTTCAATCGTGGTGTCTTCCCGCGGCGATTCGTCGATGGTGAAGAAATGCGGAGGGGCGCCCTTCTTCTTCGATGGCAACTCGACCGGCACGATCTGGTCCTTGAAGCGACACTCCTTGATGGCAGCTATGGCCTTGCGGTGGGAATGCAACGCGAACTCGTCCTGCTCTTCGCGGGCGATGCCGTACTTCTCGGCAACGTTTTCGGCGGTGTGTCCCATGTGGTAGTGGTTGTAAACGTCCCAAAGGCCGTCGTGCACCATGGAGTCGATGATCTTGCCGTCACCCAGGCGATAGCCCTTACGCGCCTGCGGCAGCAGGTAGGGAGCGTTCGTCATGCTCTCCATGCCGCCCGCCACCACGATCTCGGAGTTGCCCGTCTGGATGGCCTGCTGACCCAAGCCAACGGCTTTCAGTCCAGAACCGCAAACCTTGTTGATGGTCATGGCGGCCACGGCCGATGGCAGTCCTCCGCCGAGTGCGGCCTGGCGCGCAGGATTCTGTCCCAGTCCCGCGGCTACTACGTTGCCCATAATGCATTCGGAAATGCTGGCCGGATCGACGCCGGCGCGCTTCACCGCTTCACGCACCGCGATGGAGCCCAGTTGTGGTGCAGTGAGGTCCGACAACGATCCCTGAAACTTCCCGACCGGCGTACGAACCGCGGAGACAATAACGACATCCTCGATGAGAGCCATGGTCCCAGATCCTTTCAACCCATAATGGCAAACAGATGATTATAAGATGGAACCACATTGCTCACCGACACACCATCGCCGATTGACTTGCCGCCTGCAACCCGCGAGAGGCGGTTGATAGCCCCGCTGTGGCATACAGCCTTAGTCGTCTTCGTACTGCTGGGGGCATCGCTGGGAGGCTCGCGCGGGGTGCATCCGTTAACCGGTCACAGCAAACTCCCACAGTATTTCTGGACGATGGCGTGGGAATGGATTCTCACCGGCTTTGTATATCTTGGCGTCCGCAAACGGATGAAACTGCGTGACCTGATTGGCGGTCGATGGGCAAGACCAGAGGATGTGCTGCTCGACCTGATGATCGCCGCCGGCTTCTGGCTGTTGGCCATCGCGGTGCTAGGCACGGGTGCGAAGCTGATGCATCTCGACCAGGCCGGCAAGTTCGACAGCATGCGCCAGCAACTCGGCTTTTTGATTCCAGGTACGACCCTCGAACTGTTGATATGGTTCTGCGTCAGCACGACTGCCGGCCTTTGCGAAGAAATCATCTTCCGCGGATACCTGCAGCGCCAGTTTGCGGCGTTCACCAGTTCGATGCTGGCCGGAGTTTTGCTGTCGGCCCTGGTCTTCGGGGCGGCGCACGGCTACGAAGGCGGTCCGCGCATGTTGTTGATCGGGATTTACGGTCTCATGTTCGGCGTGCTCGCTTGGTGGCGCAAGAGTTTGCGTCCGGGAATGATCGCTCATGCGTGGCACGACGCGATCAGCGGCGCGGTGTTGCACATGTTGAAGTGAGAGATTTCCGGTGCGCGAGATCGGGCAGTGCGTTCCTCGAATACGGCGTCGTCACGGTTGCGTTGCACCACGCCGAGACCGCAACGACTGTCTTCTGCAACACCAAACAGCCCCGCTGACGAAAAAATATTTTGGGAGCATCGGTCCGGCGAAATTGCGCACCGTCGCTGACGAAGACTGAACACCATCGCTCACGATCTGATAAGAGGAAAATGCGATGATGCGAATCGCCTGTATTCATGCGGGTCCCGCGCACATGCAGAATCGGCATGACCGATCGTGACAACCTGGACGGCGAAGATCGCGCTCACTTGGCGTCACGATACGAGAGATGCGTCACCGAGATGCTCAACTTGATGTGTGTTTTTCTCTTGACTATTTATTTCGTTGACTCTATACAAAGAACAAATTGCGATGATGTTACGTCGCAATGATCCATCACTGATGGAAAGGGAGAATAGACAACATGGCAACTAAGAAGGCTGCAAAGAAACCCGCGAAGAAGGCCGCAAAGAAGAAAAAGCGGTAACGTTTCTTTAGATCGTAAACCGTGGGGACGCGCAAGCGTCCCCCAACCTTTTCTGCGGGCCTTTTTTCTCGATCGGGTGATTCTGAAGTTCCAGCGCCGCGCGAATCTTCCTCAATTGCTATCGACTGTTTCCCCAATGGGCGCTGGGACACTCACTTCCTTCTCCGGACAAATCGTACGGTACGCGCACCAACTGCAGTAACGCCCGGGCTTGGCGTCGAACCGTCCAGCTGCGATTCCGGCCGCGACTCCCGCAATCCTGGTTTCCGTACCCAGCAGATCTTCCCGCGTGCGCGAGGTCTGCACCGTGCTGTTGTCCCCCAGGTTCTGGAAGATGAGCGTCTTCACCGGCTTGCTGGCTCCCATCGCAAGCGCGTACACGGAAAGCTGCAAGCTGTTGTCAGCCGCGTCCTGTGATTTCGGGTTGCCGGTCTTGTAGTCGACGATCACGTAGCCATCTGCGTCCTCATCGACGCGGTCGATCCGTCCCCTCACCCGTGCGCCCGCGATTTCGCATGTGAAGGTCCGTTCAACCATGGCTACGGTTCCGTGTGGCTCAGCGGCGTGGGACTCCAGAAAGGCTTTCAACTGCCGGCATCCGTCGCGCTCGTAGAGTTCGCGCTGCACCGGATCGTCAATCTTCGCCTTCCGGAATTCTTCAAGAAAGTAGCTCACTGCGACCTCGACAAACATCGGGCGTCCTTTGCGTACCGCATCGAAATAAGCCAGCAACGCCGAATGCATCGCCGAGCCGAACTGCATATTCGCTCCTGGCTCCTCCGGAAGGTTCCATTCGAGCCCCAGCTTGTAGCTCAAGGGGCAGCGCTCATAGCGGTCGATGGCGCTCGCGCTCAGCGACCTGCTTATGGTTTGCGGCAGGGGCGGCAGATTCACCCATTCCGACATACGAGACATTGGTTCCGCGCCAGCATGGATCGTTGGAATCACTTCACCGCTGGGAATCAGGCCAAATTCCACGCATCCCTTGAGCGATTTCGTGCCCGCGGTCACAAGCTCGCGCAAGTAGCCGGGCGGGGTTACGATCTTGCCGGATCCCTTCTTGGCGCAGAGGAAGAGCTGGTCCTCGGCGCGCGTGATCGCAACGTAGAAACAGCCGGCGCTCTTCTTCGCGATGCAATTCCTTAGGAGCCCCCTCGGGCATCGTGTCTTTATTGCGAAGCTCTGAAGGAAACTCGACCAGGTCCTCGCGATACAGAGTAGGAAACGACTGAGAGCACACCCGCAGCACGAATACTATGGGGAACTCCAGTCCCTTGGCAGCGTGCACCGTCAGCAGGCGGACTGCATTGGCAGTTTGCTCCGACCTCGGTGCGGTGCCGATTTCCATCTGCAATGTCGCCGGAGTGCCTTCATCATCTGTTTCGGGATCCACGATTTTGCCGTTGGCCTCGATGAAGTAGTCGAGATACTCGAAAAACTCACGCAACGTACCGTCGCCCGAGACCTGCCGCGGCTTGCGGCTCCAACTCTGCACGAATTGGGTGAAGCCCTCGGTTTCATCCGACGGAACGATACCAAAATGCTTGAGCGCGATACCGCAGGCGGCCAGGGCCTTGTTCTGCAATCGTCGGGTATCGTGACGAGCTTCGGCCAACACGGTGATTACCTCAGCTCCGCCTGCAGCCCTTTCGAGTACGGCTTCAAGGCTGGTGTCTTCTTCCGCCGCTGCGAGCGCAGCGCGGATCGCTTCGCCGTCAACGTTGAACTTTGGGAGCGCGGCCGCCCGCAATAACCCCACGGAGTCGCCCCCTTCCACGGCGCGCAGCACCGCCAGCAAATCACGCACCGGGGCCGTCTCTAGCAAGTCGATGCCATCCACCGTGAACGGAATGTCGCGATGCAGAAGCTGTTCCACTAGAGCGTTGCGGTTTAGGTGGCTACGGTAGAGCACCGCAAAATCCCGCCACGGGCGGGCGTCGGACCGGTGCATGCGTTCGATTTCCTTCGCCACAAACGCGGCTTCACCGTCGGCCTGCTCCCAAGCCTTCACCTGCACCGGCGACACCGGGTCCGGCTCATCTTTCGTGCGAGCGTGCAGCAATGGCGCGCGCTCCCAGCGTTCGCCGCCCGGCAGCTCGACGCTGGTGATCTCCGGATTGCGCGCGATGACGGAGTAGGCGGACTGCAGTATTACCTTGGTCGAACGCCGGTTTTCGCTCATGGTCACGCGCTTTACGCGGCCAACTCCAAAGGTCTTGAGGAAGTGGTCGAAGGCGCCCGCAGTGGCGCCGCGGAAACGGTAGATCGCCTGATCGGGATCGCCCACCGCAAACACATTGGCCTGACCGCCCACCAGCAATCGCGTCAACTCGATTTGCGCGACGTTGGAATCCTGAAATTCGTCGATCAGCACAAAGCGTGCGCCTTGTTGAGCGCGCGCCAGGTGGGCTGTGTTGCTCCCCTCGCGCAGCAACGCGATGGCACGGGTGATGACGTGGCTGTAGGTACCAAGATTTTCGCGCGCCAGCAACTCCTCGGCGTAACGGAAGACGCGCGCGATCTCGCGACACCGGCCCAGCACTTCCTCCTCGGACATCGACTCGGCATCTTTGGAGTGCCCCACGCGCGGCAGCGGAATCTGCTTGCTCTCCAGCTTTGCGACATAAGCGTCGTAGTCGTCAGGGGTGCGCAGTTCGTCGTGGCAACGCTTGAAGAAACCGGTCAGGCCCTCGAGGAATTCGCCCGGAGTGGCCGCCTTGATGTAGTACTGCAGCTTCAGGTCAGCGATGCGACGACGTAGCAGCACGTAAAGGTCCTTGTCGTCGATCAACTCGAACTTCTGGCCCGCTTGGCTGAGCAGCGAGTAGCAGTAAGAATGAAAGGTGCCGACTTTCAGGCCAGAATTCGCCACTTGCGCGACCGTTGCAAGATCGTCCGCTCCCTTCCAGAGACGTGCGATGCGCTTCAGCAGGTCGCGGGCCGAATTGCGCGTGTAGGTAACAGCGAGAATTTCTCGGGGATCGGCGAGCTTGTCTTCGATCAGGCGCACCACGCGGCAGGCCAGCACTGTGGTTTTACCCGTCCCTGCGCCGGCGACCGCTAGGATTGGCCCTTCGACGTGGTCCACGGCGTCTTTCTGCTGCGGCGTAAGCGTGAATTCGAGAGGTTGCCAGCGCATGGAAATGGGTCCTGTCTGAATATCGAAGAAAAAGCGAAACTCTATTATCGTCTCGAGCGCGGCGAGAGGCAAGCGCAAGAATTGTGATTTGTGTGCAGAAGCTTGGCTGCAATGAGGAAAACCGTGACCGCAAGCACTTCCGGCTAAAAGATTTCCGCTCTGGCCACCGCGAGAGCGGCGATAGCGGCTGTTTCCGCACGAAGGACGGTGTCACCCAGCGATGCTGCAATCCAACGTGCACTTTCGAAGAGCTGCAATTCGTCCTCAGTCCAGCCACCTTCAGGTCCAATCGCCAGCGCGAGTGACTGCGCTTCCCGCCGCACACGCAGAATCTCGCTCAACTGCGCTTCGCGTTCAGATTCCGAAAGAACAATACGCAGGTCGGCCGATATCTCGAGCGCGGCGGATAGTTTCAGCGGTTCACCAATCTCTGGCGACGCTACGCGACGGGCCTGCTCCGAAGCCTCGCGCGCGATACGACGCCAGCGTTCCACCCGCTTGTCGGCGGCGAGTGCGAGATGTTTCTCGGTGCGGCGGGCGATTACCGGAACGATTGACGTCACGTTCAGCTCCGTACATTTCTCGATTGCCCACTCCATGCGGTCAAACTTGAACACCGCCAGCAACAGCGTGATTGGAGTTGCGGTGGTGGCGGTAATTTCTTCACCGAGCGCGAACTCCACGCGCTCGTCGCTGACTCTGGCGACGGTGGCGTGCCGCACTTGGTCGCCACAGACCACTTCGAACTCCTGTCCCACGCGCGCCCGCAAGGTGCGCGACAAATGAGCGGCGTGCTCACCAGTTAGCGCAGCGCGGTCGTTACTTACTTCGTCGGCAATCCAGCGGCGGCGGGTCATCGGGTGATCAGCAAGAGCGCGACGGCAATCGCAATGGCAGCATACACGCCGCCAAAATAGCGGTTCTGACGGGTCAGGGCCTCTTCGTTGAAGAGGCGGCTGTTCATCAGGAATTCGAGGGCAGACACCGCTCCTACAAGGACCGCAATCACCAGCCAGCGTTCCTGTTGCATAGGGGAGCGCAGCAGGAATGGCGTGGCCAATAGAGCAAGGCCCAGGTAAATGGCGCCTCCGATGCGGGCGCGCTTGCGGCGCGTGGGGTTCTGGTAGCGAAGCAGCAGGATACGCGCCAGGTCAAGCGGCCGTGCAAGCCGGGCGAAGGCGGGCAGCGCGGTCACGATCAACAGAAACCACGCGTAGATGCGAACTGTTTTGTCCAAAGAGTCTTGCCCGGAAAATCGTTGAAGGCGACGAGGTCCTAGTTGAAAATATCGCGCATCTTGCCCAGTAGGGTGCGGCTGACCGGCTTATTCTCGACGCTGAGAGTGTTCTGCAACTCCTGCAACAGATCGCGTTGCTGTTTGCTGAGCTTGGTCGGAGTTTGCACCTTCAACTCGACGTACAGGTCGCCACGGCCGCGGCCATTCAACTCAGGTACACCCTTGTTCCTGATCTTGAAGGTCGTACCCGTCTGCGTGCCCTCGGGAACCTTCAGCGTGTGTTCGCCTTCCAGCGTGGGGACAGCGATCTCCGTGCCCAGCGCCGCTTGCACCACCGAAATCGGCACCACGCAACGCAGGTCTTTGCCTTCGCGCTCGAAGAATTCGTGCTCTTTGCAGTGCAACACTACGTACAAGTCGCCCGGAGGTCCGCCGTAAACTCCCGCCTCGCCTTCGCCCGAGTAGAGCATGCGCGCGCCTTCCTCGACACCAGCCGGGACCTTCACTGTCACGTTGCGTTCGCGCCGCACCCGTTGCTGTCCTCTGCACTTAGGACAGGGATCGATGATCAGCTTGCCCGATCCTTGGCACGTGCCACAGGGACGCGAGATGGCGAAGAAGCCCTGCTGATAGCGAACTTGTCCGCGTCCGCCGCACGTAGTGCAGTCGATCGGGGCCTTTCCGGGGGCTGCCCCGCTGCCTTTGCACTGGTCACATTCCTCCAGGCGCCGGATTTGCACTTGCTTGGTGACGCCGAAAACTGCTTCCTCGAATTCCAGCGTGAGGTCCTCACGCATGTCAGCACCGCGCTGCGCGCGTGAGCGTCGTCCGCCGCGTCCACTGCCGAACATATCGCCGAAACCAAAAATGTCGCCGAAGATGTCTTGTATATCGGGGAAACCCGATGGGTCGAATCCGCCTCCGCCATTGCCAGAGACTCCAGCGTGGCCAAACCGGTCATAGCGAGCACGCTTGTCCACGTCAGCCAGCACCGCGTAGGCTTCGCTGCACTCTTTGAACTGATCCTCCGCATCCGGGTTGTCGGGATTGCGGTCGGGATGGCACTGCATCGCCAACTTGCGGTAGGCACTCTTGATCTCCTGGTCAGTGGCAGTGCGGCCCACGCCCAGGATTTCGTAATAGTCGCGTTTTTCTTTGGTAGCCAGCTTTGTTTCCCTTGGGTCCTTTGATGAAGGAATTAATGTTTCGGATTGTGCGCCACCCGCACCATGGCGGGGCGCAGCAGCCGGTCTTTGATGCGGTAGCCGCGCTGCAGCTCATCGATCACGTGGTTGTCCGCCACTTCCGCTGTGTCTACCATCTGCACCGCCTGGTGCAAGTTAGGATCGAAAGCTTCGCCTTCAGCGGGAATCGGTTCCACGCCCAGCCGGGACAGCGCGTCATGAAACTGCTTGTCGATCAGCTCGATGCCGGAGAGGTACTCCTGCACCGACGTCGCATTGGTCTTCAGCGCGCGGTCGAGGCTGTCGAGGATCGGCAGCAGCGACCTGAGTGCCTCCGCCAAAGCGTAGTCGCGGAAATCCTGCTGTTCTTTGATGCTTCGTTTGCGAAAATTGTCGAACTCGGCCTGCAGCCGCGCCAGGCGATCGAGATAGCCGGCGCGCTCCGCCCGCAGCGCTTCCAACTCATCTTCGCGGCCCTGGGAGGCGGTGGCTTCTTCGCTTTCGGCGGACGGAAGTTCGTGCTCAATGTCCAGGTCGGCGGCCTCTCCGTTTGTCTTATTCGATGCCATGATCATCTCTAGGTTGATTCATTCCAAAATTGGTCGAACATGCGCGCTATGTAGGAAACCGCGGTGATGGTGTGCTCGTAATCGAGGCGGGTCGGGCCAATCACCGCCAGCGAACCGACCACCTCGTCACCCACCCGCGCCGGCGTGCCGATCAGTACGAAGTTGTTTAGATGCGGGACAGCGTCCTCAAGACCCACAACTACGCGCACGGCCTCCTGGCGCGCATCCAGATAGGCGGACAGCAGGTCCACGATGCGCTGGCGCTCTTCCAGCGTGGCCAGAAGTTGGCGGAGGCGCTCCCGGTCCTGCTCATTAATCACCAGGTTCGATGCGCCTTCGACGAACACACTCTGCTGAGCTCCGTCGGTCGCCAGCGCTCCCTGGGTGTAAAGCTGCTCGACCGAGCTCATCAGCCGATCATATTCGGTGCGCTCCTGCTGCACGCGCTTGGCAATCTCGTTGCGGACCGCTTCCATCTGCCAGCCGCGGAAGTTCTGGTTAATGTAGTTGGCAGCAATCTCGAGGTCACTGGCTTGGAGGTCGTCGGTCAAGCGCAGCACGCGATCACGCACCAGCCCGTTGCGCATGACGACTACCGCGAGCACCTTCTTGTCGCCCTGGCGCTGGAAGTACACATGCTCAAGTTCATTGCGCTGTCCGTGCGCGGACGTTACCGTGACTCCCACACCGTGGGAGATCAGCGACAGCACATGCGAGGTGCGCTCCATGAACTCCTGCACGTCGTTCGAGCCCTGCAAGTTTCCCTGAATCAGGCTTTCATCAGCGGGAGATAGCCGCGCCTCGCCCGTGAGTTGCTTGACGTAGAATCGATAGGCTTGCGAGGTGGGTATGCGCCCAGCCGATGCGTGCGGCTGCTCGAGGAACCCGGCATCAGCCAGGTCCGACATCACGTTGCGGATGGAGGCCGGACTAAGGCTCTCGCGATTGGAGCGCGCAATCGTGCGCGATCCCACAGGCTCGCCGGTCGAGATATAGGTCTCGACGATGGCGGTCAGGATTTCGCGCTCGCGTTTGCCAATTCCCGGAGGTGAGCCCATCAGTCCAATTAAACCTTTGATTTACAATAAGTTGCACTTAGACGCGGAAGATACACGCTGACACCCTAATTCTAGGAACCACGGGCCTTGCTGTCAATACTGGCACTCAGCCAAGTTGACTGCCAGAAAGGTAGGTCGGTGGCGGCGACGTGTGCACAGTTCACACGCCATTGATAGCGGCGCGGGTTGGTGAGGTGGGATACCCCCTCCCCCTGCTGCTTGTAGAATCAACGACTTACGAACTATTTACTGTGCAAGCTAGACCCTTTACACGGCTTGCACGTACTTAATAGAAAACAAACAGGTTACGGACATTGTATCGGCCTCCGGGAAATTCACGTTTCAAGGAACCCGAGCGTCGTCGTAGGCGGCGCAGCAGGTGGGGACACGAATCCTTCGTCCTCACGAAGCCACGTATATCCAATCGCGGCTGAGAATGACAGCGGAAACTCACGGGCTTGAAAACTAAAGTAACGAGTCCTTCCCGATTTGGAACGCCTGACCGCCCGGCAAGGACCGCGGACTAATTACCCAGTAGATACTTCTGCGTGAACAACACCGTCGTATAGAACTGGAAATCCGCGTTCTTCTTTTTGGCGAAGCCGTGGCCTTCGTCCTTCGCGGCGAGATACCACACAGTTGTCCCGTTCGTCTCCAGCGCTTTCACCATCTGGTCGGCCTCGCTCTTGGGCACGCGCGGATCGTTCACTCCAGCAACGACCATCATCGGCTTGGTAATCGCCTTGACGTGATTCATGGGTGCAATGCTTTCGAGGTAGGCGCGCATCTTGGGATCGCGTTCGTCACCGTACTCGACGCGGCGCAAGTCGCGCCGGTAAGCCTCGGTATGTTCGAGAAAGGTAACGAGGTTGGAAATGCCGACGATGTCAACCGAGCAGGCAATGCGGTCGTTGTAAAGCGTCGCTACGGCAAGCGTCATGTGTCCGCCATAGCTGCCGCCGGTGACCAGCACTTTCTTGGCATCGAGGTCGGGCTGGGTGGCGATCCAGTCCAGCAGTCCGCCGATGTCCTTGTAAGTGTTCTCGCGCAGGAAGCCATTGTCGAGTTGCGTAAACGACTTGCCATAGCCCGTTGAGCCGCGCACGTTGGGATAAATCAACGCCACGCCCATTTCGTTGGGCAGATAGTTGGTACGCCCGAGGAAAATCGGTCGCGACTGGCCTTCGGGGCCGCCGTGAATCACGATCTCGACCGGGTACGTCCCTGCCGCGGGCTTGTCCTTCGGCAGGTAGAGCCAGCCGGAAATTTCACGTCCATCGAAGCTCTTCCAAGTGATGAGCTTGGGCTCGACCAGGTTTTGCGGCTGAATGCCGCCAATCTCGCTCATGGTCCATCGATCGAGCTTCGCGGTCTGAATATCGACGGAGTACACGTCCGAAGGCGACTGCGATGTATTCAAGCTGAATGCAAGGTCGCGATTGTTCTCATGCCAACGCAGATTGTTAATGACGCCCGCTTGTAATTTTGGAATGCGCTGCTCTTTGCCCGAATCCACGTCGAGCACGTGCAGCGTGCTCATGCCATTTTCGTTGAGCACGAAGGCGAGATGCCTGCGATCTTCGGAGAGTTGCGCGCCGTCTTCGATGTCCCATTTATAGGTGGTGAGATACTTCAGCGACTTGGTCGCCAGGTCCATGTAGGCGAGGCGCAGGTACTCGTTGTCCTTGTCGGTGGTGAGGTAGATGCCCTTGCCGTCGCGGCTGAATCCGATGGGATCGTAGAAGACCTTCTCGCTGCCCTTGGGCGTGAGTTCGGTCTTCTGTCCGGTGGCAGCATCGACCAGCCACAGGTAGCTCTCGTTGATGGAAACATCGTTGATCACGAGCAGAGTGCGGTCGTCGGGCGACCAATCGTGCACCTGCCATCCGCCGCCCTGATTCTGCACGATCATCTTGTCGCTGTCTTTCTTCGTCGGATCCATCACGAAGAAATCGAGGTCGGCGTTGTTGCGCCGGGTGCTGGCATAGGCGATGCGGTCTCCTTTGTTCGACCAGGCGAATTCGGTATTCCGCGACTTGCCATCGGTAAGCAGAGTCGTCTCGCCGGTGGCCAGATCGAAGCGAAATATCTGGTACCACTCTCCGCCGCCGATATCCTTGCGGAAGAGGAAGTAGTCGCCGGAATGAGGGCGATAGCTGGCCTCGGCAATGCGGTCGGGAAAGAAGGTGAGCTGAGTGCGGGCACCTCCCGGCATGGCGACTTGATGCACCTGGTTGGTGTCGCCAAAGCGGGTGCCGATGAGGATTTCGCGGCGCTGCGGATGCCAGCTCCACATCGACGCGGAACGATACTGGGTGTAACGATCGGCTCGCGAGGCGATGCTGGCGGGTATCGGCGGAATGTTTTCCAGGATCAGGGCCGCATTTGGCGTAATGGCGGCGGGCGTGATGGTGGCTTCCTGGGCGAAGCCCGTTGCGCAAAGTCCGAAAAGAATTGCGCCAAACAGCAACTTGCGTGGTGTCATAAGCAACCGCTTCCTTTTCAATCGGATGTGAGAGCAGTAGACGGAATGAACATCAGACGACAAGGGTATGGGCCTCCATGCCTCCGTGTAAAGTGTTACACTCGTTACAGATGTGAGTTGGCATACTTGGTGTTTGGGAAGACGAGTGAATCGTTTTCGTTCCTGCCGAGTCTAATTGGGGTGGGCGAAAGGAGCGTGGTGGATGGCAGGAAGTTCACGTACAACCTTCACAAAGCGGCAGAAAGAACGTGCCCGCCAGGAACGTCAGGCGGAAAAGGCCCAGAAAAAGGCCCAACGCAAGCAGGAACCGAATTCCCCCACCGAAGCTCCAGCGGAACTCGTGGTTACGCACGATGAAGAAGGTCAGCCCCTTGGCTTTGACTTCCACGATTTCGCTAAGTAGTTGCTTACATAGGTTCCCTTTTGGCGCGATCCGCGGTATCGCTGATGGCGCTGTGGTATAGTCTCGGTAGACGCTTATTGCCACGGTAGATGTGGTGCGAAAAGTCCGATCTCAAGTCTTGATCTGATTCCCGCCTCTCGGCTTCCGTAAATCACTTAGCGACCGACATAACTTGAGCGGCATCAGCAGTATCTTCGCGACTCGCATCTCTGTATGCATATGCGCGAGTTGCCCCTCCTAGAAAGTAAAAAACGATTGACACAATTTAGCGAAATGTCCCTGTCTGCTGGGCTCCAGCAGAAGTTGGCGGCAGCACACTTTACGACTCCCACTCCGGTCCAAGAAATGGCCATCCCGCATGCGCTGGAAGGCAAAGACGTTCTGGCGACAGCCCAGACAGGCACCGGGAAAACTTTGGCGTTCCTGCTTCCCATCATGGAGAAGCTGGGAGCGCAACCCACCGCGATTGGTGTACGGGCACTGATTCTCGTCCCGACGCGTGAGCTGGCCATACAGGTCCAGGCGGTTTACGACAAGCTGCGTTACGGCAAGCTGCCGAAGACCGCGCTGGTCATTGGCGGAATGGCCGAGCGGCCGCAAATCGAAGCTGTCCGGAAAGGCGCAGGCGTGATCGTCGCGACTCCGGGTCGGCTGGAAGACTATTTGAAGCGCAGGCTGGTTGACCTGAGCAAAGTCGAGACGCTGGTGCTCGACGAATCTGACCGCATGTTGGACATGGGCTTCTTGCCCGCACTACGCCGCATCGTTGGCTCGCTGCCTAAGCAGCGTCAGACGCTGTTCTTCTCGGCGACGCTGGAAGCATCGGTCGCAGGGCTCGTGAACGACTACATGCGCAATCCGGTGCGGGTCGCGCTGGGTTCGATCAGCAAGCCGGTGGAGAGTGTCGAACTGCACGCCTTCGAAGTACCGGCGGCAGACAAATCCGACACCTTGCGCCGGTTGCTCTACGACGAAAAGGGTCAGACCTTGATCTTCGCGCGCACCAAGCGTGGCACCGAGCGCCTTGCGAAGAACCTGATTCGCGATGGATTCTCGGCTGCGATGATCCACGGCGACCGTACGCAGTCGCAGCGGGTCAGCGCGCTGAACGGATTCGGCGCCGGCACCTACAAGGTGCTGGTCGCAACCGATGTAGCTTCGCGCGGCATCCACGTGGACAACGTGGCCCACGTGATCAACTACGACCTGCCCGACCTGGCGGAAGACTTCATCCATCGCGTAGGCCGTACTGGCCGCGCCGGATTGAAGGGACGCGCCTCGACGCTCGTTTCAGGAGCGGAGATCGGCGAATTGCGGGCCATCGAACGCACCTTGAAGTTGAAGATCGCGCGCAAGCGGATCGACAGCTTCGAGACTGCGGCGATCAAGCCCCGCATCGTGAAGAACACATTGGACTCGCGCACGCTGGCAGCGTTGCCGGGCGAAGTGTTCTGCTAAGTTAAGGGATTCGCTCCATACCTTTCGCAAGAACGGCGAAAGCATGGAGCACCCGCAGTTCTGATTGGGCCAGTCTGTTCGCCAACCAGCGAACGGATTGAGTGCCCCGAGAAGGTTCCTTCCCATCCTGCGCGCCGAAACTGACGCAAGGGATGGGAGTAGGTCGCCAAGTTCCGTCAACCAACGAAAGAACGGGCCACCAAAACTTAGTTTGCGACGAAAAGCCCCGGGAACTCCGGGGCTTTCGTGCGTCTGGGATGTCCGAGACAGGCTATTGCTGCGATCCGTCGAAGCCGTGCTGAAGCTGGTGCTGGTAATCCGCTTCGTCGAAATGGCCTTGCGACTCCGCGATTAGACCGTCGCACCGAACGTCCATTCCTCGAATCCGCTGATGCGGACGCGTTTCCCCGTCCCACCCGGTCCGGTGTTGGTGCCGTACGAGTGTCCAGTGGTAGGTGGCATGATCGCCGGAAGCGTCGAGGTCGTCCATCGTCAGCACCATGTCGGGGAACGCAGTCATGAATCCGCGAGCAACTTCGGTGATCGCATCGCGCCCGAGCTGACGGAACGCCATTCACGCTGAGCGATCCGTTCGGCGCGAAGAAGGCGGCCACGCTCGCTGGGTCTTGACTGCACCAGGCCGCTGTATAGCGCTTCGCAAAATCGCGTAACTGAGCCGGGTCAATCGCCATCCCTTACTGGATCTCGATCACCGGTCCGGCCGTGGTCTGGACCTCGCTGACGCGGTCCACCACATGCCGCGCGAACTTGAACAGCGAACGCGCGTGCGGCGACTGGTCGCCTTCCAGTACTACCGGCTGGCCAGTATCTCCGCCCTTGCGAATGTCGGGATCGAGTTCAATGCTGCCGAGAAACGGCACATTGAACTGTTGCGCGGTGCGCTCGCCGCCGCCTTTGGAGAAAATGTCGATCTCGTGCTGGCAATGCGGGCATAGGAACGAGCCCATGTTCTCTACGATACCGAGAATGTCGACTTTCACCTGCTTGAACATCTCGATGGCTTTGCGCGCGTCCTGCAACGCCACGTCGCTGGGAGTAGTAACCACCACTGCGCCGGTCACCGGCACAGTCTGCACCAGCGAAATCACCACGTCGCCGGTGCCCGGAGGCAGATCGATGATGAGGTAGTCGAGCTGTCCCCACTCCACCTGGCCGAGAAACTGCTTCATGATGGAGTGCAGCATGGGACCGCGCCACACCAGCGGTTTGTCACCCGGGCTGAGGAAGCCGACCGAAATTACCTTCAGTCCATAGCGCTCGGGCGGCAGGATGCGGTCACCCTTGACGACTTCAGGCGCAACCGTTGTGCCCAGCATGGTGGGAACGTTGGGACCATAGACGTCAGCATCCAGCAAGCCGACTTTGAAGCCCATGCGGGCCAGCGCGATGGAGAGGTTGACGGCCAGCGTGGTCTTGCCGACGCCGCCTTTGCCCGAACCAACTGCGATGATCGCGTCCACGCCCGGCAAAGGCTGCGGACCCGCTGGCTCGGTACCGTGCGAATGTGTATGAGAACTCAAGGGTAGTTACCTGCTGTGTTCAAGATTAGTTGCGCAATTGGTGATTATACGACGTGGCGGGAGCTACTTCCGCTCATAGCGAATCTTGAACAACTCCGCCCACTCACCGGTTTTGTTCTGCATGAAAACGCTGAAGTCATAAGCGTCGTTGCCGTCGCGCACAAGCGTGGACCGGATGTGTTGGGTCTTGCCATCAGGTTGCATCACATCGAACTCCTGGTGCAGCGTTTTGCCATCTGCGTCAGGGGTCGCAGTGCCAATCGTCAGCTGGCCCGACTCCGAGGTGTAGAAAAAGCTGATCGACTTCTTGGCCGCGTCGTAGGCATAGAAGCCGTTGTAGTGCGGCTTGCTGTTGAAGTCCGTCACAAACTGGATTGCCTGATGATTCGGCGCCCAGGTGATGCGGTTCTCGACGTGAGTCACCGATCCGTCTTGCGGATCCTTGACGTCGGACGTCCAGGTGCCACCCACTAGCCATGCGACCGGGGTGAGCGGGCTATCGATACCTTTGGCTGGAGCCGGCTGAGACTGCGCAGCACAATTGAGGGCAAACACAGTTAGTAAGAAGCACGCCAAAACAAGCTTGCGCAACGACATATTTTCCTCGATGTGTAGACGGTGCGGCATTGTGCCATGCGGGCGCGGCGAACCGCAAGCCCGACGGGATGAAACGCTGGCCAGCCTCGCCGCTCTCCTGTTACCATCGATTGCACCAATGTATCCGGCTTCCGACAACCCGTGCTCGCTGTCCCGGATCGAAATTGCTTCCTGCAATCTCCGCTGTTGTTGTTGTCGCTAGCCGTCCTGTTCCCTCGTTGCCCGGAAATCTGAAACTAAAAGCCTTCGGGATTAGTCCTAACTGCATGGAGAACGTTCATGAACATTGCCAATGACGTAACCGAACTAATCGGGCATACTCCGCTGGTGCGCCTCAACCGCGTGACCAACGGCGTCGGCGCCACCATCGTCGCGAAACTCGAGAGCTTCAATCCTTGCGCCAGCGTCAAAGACCGCATCGGCGTCAGCATGATCACCGAAGCCGAAAAAGCGGGCAAGATCCATCCCGGCAAGACCGTGCTGATCGAGCCCACGAGCGGCAACACCGGGATCGGACTGGCATTCGTCGCGGCGGTGAAAGGCTACCGGCTGATCATCGTGATGCCGGAGACCATGAGCACGGAGCGCCGCATCCTGTTGCGCGCCTTCGGAGCAGAGCTCGTCTTGACCCCCGGCCCCAAAGGCATGAAGGGCGCAATCTCCAAGGCGCAGGAAATTCTCGCCAAGACACCCGATGGCTTTATCCCGCAACAATTCGACAATCCGGCCAACCCCAAAATTCACTTTGAGACCACCGGGCCGGAGATTTGGGCCGACACCGATGGCAAGGTGGATATCCTCATCTCGGGCGTCGGCACCGGAGGCACCATCACCGGAGTCTCGGAGTACATCAAGCCGCGCAAGGCCTCGTTCAAAGCGATTGCGGTCGAGCCGGTCGAGAGTGCTGTACTCTCCGGTGGCCAGCCGTCGCCGCATAAGATTCAAGGCATTGGCGCCGGCTTCATCCCGAGCATTCTGCGTACTGATTACATCGACGAGATCGTGCAGGTTTCGAGCGACGATGCGCTGGTGATGGCGCGACGCCTGGCCACCGAAGAAGGCCTGCTGATGGGCATCTCGTCGGGCGCGGCGGTGGTTGCGGCAGTTCGCGTGGGCGAGCGCCCGGAGAATGCTGGCAAGCTGATCGTGGTCGTGCTGCCATCGTTCGGTGAGCGCTACCTGAGCAGTGTGCTTTTCCAGCAGTTGCGCGACGAAGTGACGTCCCAAGCCACGGAGCCGGTGTTCGGTGTAGCTATGGTTTCGTACTTCCGATTGATGCGCGAAGACATTGCCGCAGTGCTCGATCGCGATCCCGCGGCGCGGTCGAAGCTGGAGATCGTGCTGCTCTACTCCGGCCTGCACGCGCTGTGGTGGTACCGCATCCATCACTGGCTTTGGAAGCACGGGTGGCTCTTCCTTGCCCGCGCGCTTTCGCAATTCGCCCGCTGGCTCACCGGAATCGAAATCCATCCTGGCGCGCAAATCGGCCGCCGCTTTTTCATCGATCACGGTATGGGAGTGGTGATTGGCGAAACCGCCGAGGTGGGAGACGACGTCACCCTCTATCAGGGCGTCACGCTAGGTGGAACCTCCCTGAGCCATGGAAAACGTCACCCCACCATCGGCGATCGGGTGGTCATCGGTGGCGGTGCCAAGATTCTCGGCAACATCACTATCGGCGAGAACTGCCGCATCGGCGCCGGATCGGTCGTGTTGCGCGACGTGCCCGCCGACTCGACCGTGGTCGGTGTGCCCGGACACATCGTCTTCCGCCAGGGCAAGCGCGTCGTCATCACCGATCCCAAACAGATCAACGATCCGCTCTCTGAGGCCCTGGCTGCAGTCGCCACCGAGGTCAAGATGCTGCGGGATCAGGTCTGCCGTTTAGAAGGCCGCGAGCATGTTACGGGTGAAGGAGGCGATTCGCTCGACCTCGCGATTGAGATGGATTACCAGATCTAGCGGAAGTAGCTGTTAACTAGCGACTGGCGACTTCTTATACGATATGCGCGGCCTTTACGATCACCGCCGCCAGCGCCGCGCCCAGCAGCGGTCCCAATATCGGGATCGGCGCGTAGGCCCAGTCGGAAGTTCCCTTCCCTGCCACCGGCCACAGCGCGTGCGCCACCCGCGGGCCGAAGTCGCGCGCGGGATTGATGGCGTAGCCGGTGGTTCCTCCCAGTGACAATCCAATCGCCCAAACCAGCGCGGAGACAAAGTAGGGACCAAGGCCGGGCGTCAGTCCGGCAGGAGCGACGGCCTTTGATCCAATCGCCGCCACCACCACAATCAACAGCATGGTGCCAATCACTTCGCAGAACAGGTTGCCCGGATAATGCCGGATGGCCGGCGCAGTACAGAACACAGCGAGTTTTGCATCGCGGTCTTCGGTCATCTTCCAGTGCGGCAGAAAATACAGCCAGACCAGGGTCGCTCCCGTGAACGCACCGAGGAATTGCGCGCTCCAGTAGGGAATGATTTTCGCGAAGTTGCCGCTGGTGATTGCGAACGCCAGCGTCACTGCGGGATTGATGTGCGCGTCCGGACTGCCAAACGCCACCGCTGTGAAGATGCCACAGAGCACACCGAACGCCCAGCCAGTGGTGATAACCATCCATCCCGCGCCCTCGGCCTTGGAATGCTTCAGCAAGACGTTGGCCACTACACCATCGCCCAGCAGAATCAGCACCAGGGTTCCAGCAAACTCGCCGACGAAGGGTGAATGTCATGTGTCCTCGTTCTTTCCGTTAACCACGAAGTCCCGCAGCTTTAGAGGCTGCTGAAAAACATCGAACTGCGCTTCCCTCGCGGACTAAGGGGCCGCTGGTTTGGCGGTTCACTTCCCTTGGCAGCCTGTAAGGAGTTGTCGCGCGCAGACTGGTATTCCACGCGAGACTACGTGCCGTCCTCCACCCAATCGAAACTACGCGTGACTGCCTTCTTCCACAGGGCATACATGCGCTCGCGCTTCTCCGCCGCCATGTTAGGCTTCCACGTTTGGTCCACGGACCAGTTGGCCCGCAGGTCGTCGAGATCGCGGAAGTAGCCCACCGCCAATCCTGCCGCATACATCGCGCCCAATGCGGTCGTCTCCTTGATCGCCGGGCGCACCACCGGACGATCCAGGATGTCCGCCTGGAACTGCATCAGCAATTCGTTGTCCACCATTCCCCCATCGGCGCGCAGGACGTCGAGCGCGATGCCCGAGTCCTTCTCCATCGCCTCCACTACTTCACGCGTCTGAAAGGCCGTTGCCTCCAGTGCCGCCCGCGCGATGTGCGCTTTGTTCGCGTAGCGGGTCAGCCCGCAGATCACGCCGCGCGCGCCGGACTTCCAGTACGGCGCATAGAGTCCGGAGAACGCGGGCACGAAATAGACGCCGCCGTTGTCGTCCACCTTCTGCGCCAGGGTCTCGATCTCGGCGCTGCTTCGGATGAAATTCAGGTTGTCGCGCAGCCACTGCACCAGCGCGCCCGTGATGGCGACGCTGCCCTCGAGCGCGTAATGCGCGGGTTGTTTGCCGAACTGATAGGCCACGGTGGTGAGCAATCCGAACTTCGACTGCACCGGCTTCTCACCGGTGTTCAGCAGCAGAAAGCAGCCGGTGCCGTAGGTGTTCTTGGCCTGTCCCGGCTCGAAGCAGGTTTGCCCGACCAGCGCGGCCTGCTGGTCGCCAAGGTCGCCGGCCAGCGGAACGCCAGCCAGCGGTCCGGCCGCCACATGTCCGTACACCTCGCTGCTGGAAACGATGCGCGGCAGCATCGCCGCGGGAATGCCGAACAGGCTGAGTATCTCCTCGTCCCACGCCAGAGTTTCGAGATTCATTAACTGAGTGCGGCTGGCGTTGGTGACGTCGGTGACATGGATGCCACCCTTAGTCCCACCAGTCAGGTTCCACAGCAGGAAAGTGTCGATGTTGCCGAAGATGACGTCGCCGGACTCGGCCAGGGCGCGCACGCCGGGAATGTTCTCCAGCATCCAGCGAATCTTCAGCCCGCTGAAATACGTTGCCAGTGGCAGACCGGTCTTGGCGCGCAGGCGGTCTTGCCCTCCGGATTTCGATAGCTCCTCGACGTAGCCGCTGACGCGCGTGTCCTGCCAGACGATGGCGTTGTACACCGGCTGGCCGGTCTTGCGGTTCCACACCACCGTGGTCTCGCGCTGGTTGGTGATGCCCACGGCAGCGAGGTCGCTCGCCTTCAGCCCCTTCGAGTGCAGGGCTTCCGCGATGACTTCCTGGGTCCGCGTCCAGATCTCCTGGGGATTGTGCTCCACCCATCCTGGCTGGGGATAGATTTGTTCGTGCTCTTCCTGGGCCGTGGCAACGATCTGCCCCGAGCGGCTGAAGACGATGAAGCGCGTGCTGGTTGTGCCCTGATCGATGGCGCCGACGTAGTCCGGCATGGTTCGCTGTCCTTTGCCCGCAATTGAAATTCAGCCCAGAGAGGAAGGTTCTACGCCTTCACCTCGGCCTTCGCCACACCAATCTTCTGCATCCATCCGGAAATGGTGCGGACATAATCGTCAACTTCGCGTCGCCTGTGAGCCGTATCCCAGCCCATTTCCTTTTGCATCACCGCAGCCGCGACGGGCGCAGCCTCCATAGCGGTCTTCCAGCTAAAGAACTGCACGCCGGTGCGGCGCTCGAGCACGTCGTCGAGCGTGGCTGCCATCTCGTTGACGGGCGCTGTAGGCAATCTCCGCCTGGATCGCGGGGATATCCCGCCACGATCGGTTGCGCCAGCTCTGGCTGTTGACGCGCCAGGTCGAGCACCGCAGCAGCATTCGTTCCGAATTTTTCGGACAGGTGTCGCGCCGTCGGCTCCGGCACGCCATAGGTAGCCGCCAGGGTCTGCGGATAATCGGCGCTGTAGCCCTCCGAGCCACTGAGATGGTGCTCGCGGGTAACGCATCCGCCAACCGGCAGACCGAGTTGTTGCTGCACGGCGTTGATCGCGTCCTCGGCCATGGCGCGGTAGGTGGTCCACTTGCCGCCCAGCACGCTGATCAGGCCGCTCTCGCGATCGACTTCCACTTCGTGCTCGCGAATCAGCTTCTTGGTCTTGCCCGCCTTGCCCGAACTCACCAGTGGACGCACGCCGGCAAATCCGCCGACTATTTCGTCCGCGGAAAACGGCCGCGAGAGGTAGCGGTTCAACTGCCGCAACAGATAGTCGGCCTCCGAGCGCTTCACCACCAGTCTCGTCCTCGTGTGTGACTTCGTCGTCGGTTGTGCCTACCAGTAAGCGGCCAAGCCAAGGTATGGCGAAGATCACGCGCCCGTCCTCAGTCTTGGGCACCACCACCGCATCGACTGGTGCGATCGTCGAGCGGCAGCAGGATGTGCACGCCCTTGCTCAGCCGCAGCCGCTTCTCGACGCTCGGGATTCGCCATGGCGCGAATGTGGTCCGAGTAGGGTCCGGTGGCATTGACGAAGATCTGCGCCTGCTACAGTCGTCTTCGCGCCCGTTAGCTGATCTACGATCTCGGCTGCGCACACTTTTTCTCCGGCATCCTGCTGCAGGCCGACGACGCGGGCATGATTGATCGCCTCGCCGCCAGCTTGCGTGAAGGTCTGCACCAGCGCAATGCAGTAGCGCGCGTCGTCGAACTGGCCATCTGCGTAGGCGACAGTCCCTTTCAGGCCGCTGCCCTGCAGCAGAGGCCACCGCGCCAGCGAGTCCTTGGGCGAGCGATATCGGCTGGGGAAGAAGTTGTGCTTGCCGGCGATGCGGTCGTAGATCTTGACCCCGACGCCGTAGTAGAAGACGTCCCAGCGCGAGTAGCAGGGGACGAGAAACTCCATGGGATGCGCCAGGAAGCGCGCGTTGTCGAGCATGAATCGCCGCTCGCGCAGTGCCCGCTTCACCACGTTGTACTGTCCGGGATCGAGCTCGGTCACCGCCTCCTGCAGGTAGCGCACCCCGCCGTGAATCAGCTTGGTGGAACGGCTCGATGTAGCTGAGGCAAAGTCCCCGGCTTCGATCAGCACAGTGCTGAGACCACGCAGCTGCGCGTCCAACGCGCATCCCGCGCCGGTAGCACCGCCCCCGATGACGCAGACATCGAAGCTTGCGCCGTCGATCTTCCGCCAGGCTTCCGAGCGATGTCTCATGGCAGTCTCGCCCGGTCGTGTCTCGCGGCGCGCGCCTGGTAAAGCGCCCATGCCGCCAGCGACTGCGCGTCCTTGATGACGTTGTCGCGAATGAGCTGCTGTAACTCTGCGAGACTTACTTTAAGGACTGCGAGGTCATGCTCTTCCACGTCAGGCCTGCGGGCACCCTGTGTCAACCCCGTCGCGACAAACGCGTGGGTCTTCTGGTTGGCGTAGCCGCAGGCAATGTAGATCTCGCCCAGGTATTCGAGGTTCGCTGCCACCAGCCCGGTTTCAGCCTGCAATTCGTCGCGTGCGATTTCGGCCGGATCGACGCCGTTCTTCTCCAGGCTGCCTTGGGGAAACTCCAGCGAATTCGCCCCGAGGGGATAGCGAAACTGCTCGACCAGATATATCTGATCGCCGTCGATGGGAAGAATGATGGCGCTATCGTACTTTTCGACAACGCCGTAAATGCCGCGCGTGCCGTTGTCGCGCTCGATCTCATCCTCACGCACCGTCATCCAGGTATTGCGATACACCACGCGCGAGCTTAACTGGCGAATCGTCATGGTTCGTTACCGGGAAACAGTCTCTCACGAGGTTGCAAATCCCCGCTGTGATTTGGGGCGTGTGGCATGATGGCGGAATGGCAATCGTCGCCGACATTGTGGTGGTCGGGCTGGGAGCGGTGGGCAGCGCCACGCTTTACCACGCGGCGAGGCTCGGCGCGAAAGTAATTGGCATCGATCGCTTCGTACCGCCGCACGATCAAGGCTCTTCGCACGGCGAGACGCGAATCACCCGCCAGGCGATTGGTGAAGGCCGCGAATTTGTGCCGCTGGTCCTGCGCTCCAACGAAATCTGGGAAGAACTGGAAGCCGCCTCGGGGCGCGATCTGATGACTCGCAACGGTGGGCTAGTTCTGGCGGCGCCGGGCGTCGGGGGCAACCATCATGGATCGAATTCATTCCTGATGGACACCATCAACGCCGCCAGGGAATTCGGCATTCCGCATCAACAGCTCAGCACCGACGACATCCATCGTCTTTATCCGCAATTTCGACTTACCGCTGACGAAATTGGATACTTTGAGCCGGGCGCAGGATTCCTGCGGCCCGAAGCCTGCGTAGAAACGCAAATCGCGGAAGCGAAGAAGCTAGGCGTAAAGGTGTTCACCTCGGAAACCGTGATGGAGATTAGACCGGCAGGCGGCTCCCTCGAAATTAAGACCGACAAGGCACACTACTCTGCGGCGAAGGTGATCCTCACAGCGGGCCCGTGGATCGCAAAGCTGCTGCCGCCAGAATTTGCTGCTCACTTCGCCGTCTATCGCCAGACTCTTTGCTGGTTCGCGCTCAAATCAAACTTCGAGCGATACACACCCGAGCGCTTTCCCATATTCATCTGGATCACGGGCAATCGCACGCGGGATATGCTCTACGGTTTTCCGGCGATCGACGGACTGCAGCGAGGGCTGAAGGTCGCCACCGAGCGCTATGAGAGCACCGTGGACCCCGATGCCGTCCCGCGCGACGTGAGCATGGAGTCGGTGGGGGGAATGTATTCCGAGTACATCGCCCCGCGCTTCCCCGACGTCGGCAGCCAGTGCCTCGAACTGCAACCTGCCTCTACACCGTGACGGCCGACGCGAAGTTTGTCATCGATTATGCCGACCCCGGCCAAACCATCCTGTTCGCCTCGGCGTGTTCCGGCCACGGCTTCAAGCATTCGCCAGCCGTGGGAGAGGCCCTCGCCCAACGCGCGCTGGGCCTGCCCGCAACACTCGATCTCTCAGCTTTTCGGTGGGGCCGTCTTGGGACGGCGCAGGGCTAGCTACTTCACCAGAACATCTTCCTCTCGCTCGTGTTTGTGAGAGGGTCGTAAGCCCTGAGTGAATGACGCTGATAATCAGATTTTCATCGCGGAATCGGGGCGCCCAATGCTCGTCTCACCGAAATTCCGCGCTCGTTAATAGACTTGCCAAGTGTCGGACAGCTAGAATCTAGAGAACTCGCGAATCGCCATTGGGGAGGGACTTCTTGCGTTTGGTTCTGGGGATAATGCTGATCTTGTCGTCTGCCTGCGCATTCGCGCAGCAGGGCGATCCGGCCCCGACACCTGCTGTGCCGGCGGGGTCCACCGAATCCACTCCCGGTGGCTCAAACAGCCAGCCGGGAAGTCCGCCGCCGGCTGCTGCCACACCCTCGAGTCTGCCTGACGCTCCCAGCGCTACCGTCGAGCATCCCGCAACTCCCGCCTCGAAGCAACAACCCAAGCGGATCCTCGGCGTCATGCCCAATTTTCGTGCGGTCAGCCCAGGAGCGACGCCTCCACCGCCTACCTTCAAGCAGTCCCTGGTACTTGCCACTCAGAACAGCTTCGATTATTCGTCGTTCATCTTCGTGGGTATCACTTCGGCTATCGCCTATGGAACCGATGCCCACCCACAACTGGGCTCGGGTGCCGACGCCTATTGGGCTTATTATTGGCGTGGATTTGTGGATAAGACGGATGGCAATTACTGGGTGATTTGCATCTTACCGACCATCCTTCATCAGGACGAGCGTTACTACGCCTTGGGTGAGGGCGGATTCTGGAAGCGCGCTACCTACGCGTCCACTCGTATTTTCGTCGCACGTAAATATAACGGAGACAATACGTTCAACATCTCGGAGGTAGCAGGACGTGCCATCGCTCAGGGTATCTCGACCACCTACTACCCAAGCGCGAGCAACACCGGCGAAAAGCTCGCCGAGAAATACGCCTATGCATTGGGGCGCGACGCCCTTACCAACGTCTTTCGTGAGTTCTGGCCCGACATCGCCACTCACGTGTTGCATCGCCATCCGTAATCCGCGATGCATCGAGTTCATCCGGCAGGCCGCAACCGTTCGACCTAATCTGCGCTGCACTTCGCTGTAGCTCGTTTATGCCTGCTGGGGCGTGAGCGGAGCGCCTCAGGACCTGCTGCCGGCCAACGGCCGCACCAGCGCCAAGGTGGTGAGGTCATTCTGCTGGGCAGCCGACTTGGCATACTGGCGCACCGCCTGCATTGCCTCGCCCGCCACTTCATGGGCGTTGTTGAGAGGAATTTGCCCGAAGACCTGTTTGAGCCGCTCCAGCCCGAACTCCTCCTTCTTATGGGTCGCCTCCACCACGCCACGCGACACCAGCAGCAATGCACCGCCTCGGGGAACCGCCGCTGTGGGGGCCTCGTAGGTCGAGCCTGCGAACAATCCCAATGGCATACCGGTGGCCGGCAATTCGCTGATATCACCGTCGTACCGTAGCAGGCCGGGGGTGTGTCCGGCGTTGATGTAACAGACCGTACCAAGTTCCTCGTTGAAGCAGCCCACGAAGGCGGCGCAGGTGCGTACACCTCGGGCCGCGCGAACGATGGTGAGGTTGAGTTCATGGCAAAACTCCATCATGGCGTCGGCCTCATTCAACTGATCGCTGGCCAGGCACTCCGGCCCTTTCTCCTGGAAGGCCCGGTTTGCCGCTTCGACGATGCCGCGGTTTTCCGTGTGTGCCCCGGCTACGTCCAGCAGCCCGAAGAGAACTCTCTGCGGTGTGGCACGTGCGAACTGATAGAAGTCGCCTCCGACCCGCTCGCCATGCACCACTCCGGCAATGTCAGCTCCCACGATCTGCGGACATTCCGCGCGCGTGGGTTCGGACAGCAGAACCGCTGAATCAGCCCGTTTGAAGGAAAATCTCATCGCACCCGCCCAGGAAAGACCTAGATCATACCCTTACTGTCGGCAATTGCAAGCATTCACCTCAATGTGGGCTTCCGCTTGCGAATTTTTGCTGGTCTGATACATTGTCTCCGCTTGGGTTGATCGCTATTTGGACCGCTGCAGCGACCGACCCCAGTTCAGGCCGGGAGGCACACCACGTGCGCATCGTCAGTGTGGGCGAGATCCTTTGGGATGTGATTGGCAAGAACGAATACCTCGGTGGGGCGCCCCTGAACTTCGCGGCCCACGCCCAGAAATTGGGTCACGAGGTCTTTCCCCTCAGTGCCGTCGGCGCCGATGCCCGCGGCCGCAAGGCCCTGGACCTGCTGAAAGCTCGCGGAATGTCCACCGAGTTCGTGCAGGTACTGCCCGACAAACCCACGGGCACTGCGGAAGTCGAACTCGACATGGACGGCAAGCCCACGTTTCGCATTGTGCGGCCCGTGGCCTACGATTTCGTCGATCTCACCGACGCGGAACTCAAGCGTATCGCCGAGATCAAGCCCGACTGGATCTACCTCGGCACGCTCTTCCATATGTCGGCGCAAGCCATGGCCTCGACCAGGAAGCTGCTCAAGTCCGTCCCCAAAGCCAGGCGCTTTTACGACGTAAACCTGCGCGAAGGACACTGGAGCCTGGCGACCATCGAGCAGTTGTCGTCTCTCGCCACGGTCACCAAGCTGAGCGACTCGGAGGCTGAATCCTTGGATGCGTCGGTGGATGCGTCGGAAGGCCCGGGCCACTCCATCGAGAACTTCTGCCGCCGATGGTCAGACCGGTTCGGCTGCTCGACCATGTGCGTCACCTTTGGCGAACGCGGTTGCGCCATCTTCAAGGACGGCAAGTTCAGCCAGGCTCCGGGCTATCACGTAATCGTGGCCGACACGGTGGGCGCGGGCGATGCATTTTCCGCCGCCTTCGTGCATGGTCTCAGCCAGGGATGGGAGGCGGACCGCATCGCGCACTGCGCTAATGCTGTGGGTGCGTTAGTGGCCAGCCGCTCCGGCGCGATTCCCGAATGGAGCATCGCCGAAGCCCACGCCATGATGGCGGCGCAGGCTCGCTAACGTCCGTCGGTGCGCCGACTCTGTTCTATTTTTCGACGACTGTAATCTCGGCTGACGCCGATTTGCTGGGATCGGCTGTGCTGGTCGCTACCAGGTGATAGGTCCCAGGCGTCTTGGGCGCGGTGTATGTCGAATAGAGGGATATTGCGCCTTCCTTGGCGTATGCTCCCCGTGTCCGGATTTCGCCCGCTTTCTCACCCTCCTCCACTTTCCACGTCACGTCGCTGGCGGGGGCGCCAGTCACGGTAGCGGCAAAGTCGGCTGCTTTGCCGGCCACCACCTTTGCCGTCTCTGGGAACATCGTGATTTCCACTTTGGCGGGCTTGGCCCCGACCGACATCGAAGACCGCAGCATCCACACAATGCCCCCAACCGCCAGCAACGCCACAATCACGGCACCAATCAGCACCGGAGATATCTTCCTGCGCCTGGGGCTCACGTCCAACGAGCCCGGCGCCGCGGCAAAAGGCACCGACGCATAAGAGGTGGACGCTGGAACTTCGGCGGCCCTTGCGGGCGCAGTGTCATAAGCCGCACGTACTGGAGCCGTCGGCTTGACCGGCTCCGGCTCGGCATAAGCGGGAGGTTCCGGCGCGGAAAACAGCGGCGGTGGAGCGCTCTCCTCCGATGGCCAGGACACAACTGAGCGACTAGATGCTGGTTCCTCGGGATGCACCGCAAAGGACTCCTGCGCCGCTGCCGGCGGGGCGGTTGGGCGATTCATGCGAATCGGCATGATCTCCGCGGTCGAGCGAATGGTGCGGAGCGGTGCAGGCGGCGCGCCTGGTGGCGGTTCGAGCCGGGCTGGTGAAGTAGCACATTGATTGCGTCGGCATCGGTGGGAATCACGGCCCGGCGTGTTCCACACTGCGAGCAAAACCGTTCTTCGTCACTCATCTGCCGTCCGCACGCGATACAGTACATCCATTCCTCCTGGGTCTATGGAAATGACGCATTGGCTCCGGATTGTTCACCCTCCGCGCCGGGCTCGCTACTCGAAACCCTTTATTGCGCGGCTTGTTGCTGCTTGATCAATACTACGTCGGAATTCGATTTGCCTCGCGTAACCGCCAACTTCTTGTTCGGCCAGTCATAGGCATAGCCGTGAATGTCCAGCTCCTTGAAGTCCGTCACCTGTGTCGCTGGTCCGCCGTCCAGCGATTGCTGGACAATGTTTGAGACGCCTTTCTCGGTGATCGGATAGTAGATCGACTTGCCGTCCCCGGAATACTGCATCAAACCGGAGATCAGAGGGTGAGGATCGACGGTCTTGACTGGGGCCCCGCCATTCGCCGGTATGACCTTCATCACTAGCCGCGTCTGCACGCCGTTGCCTTCGACGGTGAGCATCGCAACCTGCTGCCCGTCCGGCGAAATTGCCGCGAATTCGACGAAGTCATCCGATAGTTGCTTGGATTGACCGCCCTCCAAGGGCATGCGCATCGCGAACTGCTTGCCATTCACCACCGTGGTATACACAATAAACTTGCTGTCGGGCGAGCACACTGGGTTCTGGTCGAACTTGCCGTCGGTCAGCATGGTGGTTTTTCCACTGGAAATATCCAGGCGATAGACGTTGACGGCCTTGGTCTGCTTGGTGGGCGTCGCAAACAGCGCGTGCTCGCCATCCGCACAGACGGACATGGCCAGAATCGGCAGGTCGGTCTGGTAAATTACGTTGCGATCGCTGCCGTCCTGATTCATCGCTGAAATATGGCCGTTGAAGTCGAGTGCCAGCAAGCGTCCTCCCTTGAGCCAGCCCACGCCCACGTCTCCGTGAGTGTCAATCGCCTGCGGTTTGGCAGCGGCATTCGGATCCGACGGCATCACGTACAATCCGGTCTCCAGAGTCGTTTGGATGGCCACCAGTTCGCGCCCATCCTTGGTCACGGCCAGCGACTGTCCGCTGTAAGCGTTCAGGTCGTTGGTGATGCGGCGGAACTTGCCGCTGCGGACGTCAATCTCCCCAATCTGTCCATCCCACTTGGTAGCACTATCGCGAAAGATCATGAAGATGACGCGTCCATCGGGAGACCATGTGGGCTTCTGCAACTGCGCCGTCGCGGCATACAGCGTCTTCTCCTTACCCTCGTTGACGTCGAGCGTAACTATCCGGCCCAGGCTCTTGCCGCCGGGATCGATGATTGCGGCGGCGATCGACTTCCCGTCCGGAGACCATGCCGGATCGAGGTAGCCGGGGATCGGCAACGTGGCCAGTACCCTTTCGTTGGAGCCGTCGGCGTGCGCGATGATGAGTTTCGAATTCGCCTCAGCCGAACTGTTGCGCACGAAAGCCATAAGCTGGCCGTCGGGCGCGAATGTGACCGGGCTGTCCACATCCTCGACCAGTTGCTGCGGCGTTCCGCCCAGCACGGGAATTTTGTAAAGAATGCCAATGTTGGGACGCTGCGGCTCGATGCGCACGAAGTACAGGTAGCTGTCGTCAGGCGTAAAAGTCAGTCCTGTGTAACGCGCCTCGGCGGGCGGCAGGACTGGAGCAAAGCTGCCTGTGGCGATGTGCCGCATCCACAAACTATCCAGGCCGTGGCCGTCGTCGTAAACGTTTACCACGTACTTGCCGTCGGACGAAATCGTCGTCAATATCGATTTTCCTGAATCGGTGATCTTCTCCATGCTCATGTTCTGAAATGGCATGGGCCCCGACGCTCGATGGTTCCATAACGAGTACACGCCAAAGCCGGCTGCGGCCAGAATTGCGACCACCACAACGGTCATCAGTCCTGCGCGCGTTTTGTGCTGTCGGGCATTGTCCACCAGCACGCGTCCACTGGAAAGATGCGGGGTTGCCTGGCTCACCGGCGCAACCGTCTGTGACGCTGAGGGTGCGGTCGACACGGCTCCGCTCTGCGCGTGGGTCCCAGAACTTCGGCTGGCGTCGCTGTCGCGCTTCAGGCGTTTCAGGTCGGCGCGTATCTCCGCCGCCGACTGGTAGCGCAGATCAGTGTCTTTTTCCAGCGCCTTG
The DNA here is from genome assembly GCA_963779555.1 of uncultured Acidobacteriaceae bacterium. Classification (GTDB taxonomy): domain Bacteria; phylum Acidobacteriota; class Terriglobia; order Terriglobales; family Acidobacteriaceae; genus DASRAA01. The sequence continues at coordinate 41,164 of CAVZYS010000019.1, read as the reverse complement.
TCGATCACCTCCGCCAGCTTGGGCGGAATCGATGCGTTTACCGTCGCTGGTGGAACCGGGCTTCCGCCCAGTATCCCCTGGAAAATCACCGCCGAGGTCTTACCCTCAAACGGAATTCTTCCCGTGGCCATCTCATAGAGCACCGAGCCCAGGGAGAACAGGTCACTCCGGCTGTCGAGTTCGTCACCGCGGGCCTGCTCGGGTGACATGTAGGCCACGGTTCCCACCGCAGAACCGGGCGAGGTCAGTTGCGGACGCGCCAGCGTCGGAGCATCGCCGCCCGCCGTCTCCAGCGCAGCATGCCGGTCGCGGGCCAGCTTGGCCAATCCGAAATCCAGGATCTTGGCCTGCCCCCGGCTGGTCACGAAGATGTTTCCCGGCTTGATGTCGCGATGCACTATTCCCTTGCTGTGCGCAACATCCAATCCGTCCGTGACCTGGATGCCGATGTCGAGTATTTTCTCCAATGGCAACGGAATGCCCTGGATCTTCTCGCTCAGGCTATCGCCTTCGAGCAGTTCCATGGCGATGAACGAGCGCCCATCGCACTCTTCGATGGCATAAATAGTGCAGATATTGGGATGGTTTAGCGCGGATGCGGCGCGCGCCTCCTGCTTGAAACGCTCCAATGCCGAGGCGTCTTCTTCCGCATCCTGGGACAGAAATTTCAGCGCCACATGGCGACCGAGCTTGCTATCCTCGGCTGCATACACTACGCCCATTCCGCCGGCCCCGAGCGGCCGCAAAATCGTGTAATGCAGGATGTTCTGCCCGACTGCGATGTCCAATCTCAGCTCTCCGGAGGTAAGCCAACTCTATTGTGCCATGAACCCCGTCGAGCAGCCCTGGTGCGCCGCCGGCCGGATGTCAAAACATGAAAGCCGTCCCTGGGGACGGCTCTCGGCATGCCACCGCATTCGCCTGTAGAAATCGCGTTGCGCTTCAGGAGACGGAGTTCCGGTCGCTCATCAGAATGCCATTGCGCGCGTATCCGTGCCGAGGAACTTCAACGATGGCGATGGTCAGCTTCTCCGGGTTCACGTTGAGTTCCTCTTGCATGACTTCGGTGATGCGCTTCACCGCCCGGCGTTTCTGCTCGATGGTGCGGCCTTCCAACATGGTGATCTGTAGATGCGCCATAAATCCCCCCGCAGAACGCTCAAACGGTAGAGCTGGCCTTCAGGCCAGCGTTCAAGTCGCATGAAAGGAACCGGGGCTTTAGCCCCGGCAAACGAAGATCGCCGGCAAGTTTATTTCGCGATCTCGAACCCGGCGAAGAAATAACTCAACTCAAAGCGCGCAGTGTCTTCGGCATCCGAACCGTGCACCGCATTCTTCTCGATGCTCGACGCCCACTTTTTGCGAATGGTTCCCTCCTCCGCCTTGGCCGGATCGGTCGCGCCCATCAGCTTGCGGTAATCGGCGATGGCGTCTTCCTTCTCCAGCGCCATCACCACGATCGGTCCGCTCGACATGAAGTTGGTTAGCGACTCGAAGAATGGACGATGAACGTGGACCGCGTAAAAACCCTCAGCTTGCGACTTGTTGATGTGCAGCATCTTCATTCCGATGATGCGAAAGCCGCTTTGCAGCAGCGTGTTGACGATGTCTCCGGTCGCGCCCTTCTCAAATGCGTCCGGCTTAACGATGGAAAGAGTGCGTTGCAATGTCTTCATGATTTATGAGTTCGTCCTTATCGTTGGCAGTGACATAGCTGTGAAAATCGCGAGTATCGAAGTGCTTTGAAAGGGCACGGCTTCAACCGTGCCGCAAATGACCCTTAGATTTTGTCATTCCTCGTGCGCTTCAGCACACGGGGAATCTGCTCTTCCAATCAATTTCTCCGTGTCCTCCGTGCCTCTGTGGTTATTACGCCCTCGCCAGCTTCGGCGCAGCCGCCACCAGCGTCGAACCGATCTCCGCCGGCGTACTCGCCACGTGAATCCCCGCCGCCTTCATGGCTTTGATCTTCTCCGCCGCAGTTCCCTTACCGCCGGAGATGATCGCGCCCGCGTGTCCCATGCGCCGTCCCGGAGGCGCGGTCTGGCCCGCGATAAAGCCCACCACCGGCTTCTTCACGTTCGCCTTGATGTATTCCGCTGCAGTTTCTTCGGCGCTGCCTCCGATCTCGCCGATCATGATGATGGCTTCGGTCTCCGGATCCTGGTTGAACAGCGTGATGGCGTCGATGAAGTTCGTGCCGATAATCGGGTCGCCGCCGATACCGATGGCCGTCGATTGTCCGATGCCGCGCGTCGTCAACTGGTACACCGCTTCATACGTGAGCGTGCCCGAGCGCGACACGATGCCGACGTTGCCTTCCTTATGAATGCTGGCCGGCATGATGCCGATCTTGCAGCGGCCTGGCGAGATGATGCCAGGGCAGTTCGGCCCGATCAGCCGCGAGTTCTTGGTCTTCAGATACTCCCACGCCTTCACCATGTCGAGCGCCGGAATGCCTTCCGTGATGCACACGATCAGCGGCAAGCCCGCATCCGCGGCTTCCATGATCGCGTCCGCGGCGAACGGAGGCGGCACGAAAATCACCGTCGCATTCGCGCCAGTCTTGGCCACCGCTTCGCTGACCGTGTTGAAGATCGGCCAGCCCTCGTGCGTGGTCCCGCCCTTGCCCGGCGTCACGCCGCCCACCACCTGCGTTCCGTATGCCTGCGAAGCCTTGGCGTGGAACGTTCCTTCACGGCCCGTCAGTCCCTGTACAATCAGTCGCGTCGATTTATCAACCAGGATGCTCACTTGACCCCCTTTGCTGCCGCGACTACTTTCTCGGCCGCGTCTTTCATGGTCTCCGCCACAATGAAATTCAGTCCGCTCGCTTTCAGGATTTCGCGGCCCTGCTCGACGTTCGTCCCTTCCAGTCGCAACACGATAGGCAACTGGATGTTCGTCTTCTTGGCCGCGCTCACCACGCCGTTGGCCAGTGTATCGACGCGCAGGATGCCGCCGAAAATATTAATCAACACCGCCTTCACATTCTTGTCGGCCAGCAGGATTTCAAACGCGTGCGTGACCTGCTCCTCGTTGGCGCCGCCGCCCACGTCGAGAAAGTTCGCCGGCATGCCGCCCGCGTACTGAATAATGTCCATGGTCGCCATCGCGAGCCCCGCGCCGTTGACCATGCAGCCCACGCTGCCGTCGAGCTTGATGTAGTTCAGCTGGTACTTGCTGGCTTCGACTTCGAGCGGATCTTCCTCGGTAAGATCGCGCAGCTCCTTGATGTCGGGATGGCGGTACAGCGCGTTGTCGTCGAAGTTCATCTTGGCATCGAGCGCGAACAGCCGCCCGTCGGTCGTGGTAATGAACGGATTGATCTCCACCAGCGACGCGTCGGTGTCTTCTGCCGCGCGCGCCAGCGCGATCATGAACTTCACCGCTCCGCCAATGTACTTGGCATCGAGTCCCAGCTTGAAGGCGATCTTGCGCGCCTGGTAAGCCTGCAGACCGAAGCCGGGAACGATGTGTTCCTTGATGATGGCGTCAGGATCTTTCGCCGCCACCTCTTCGATCTCCATGCCGCCCGCCGCCGACGCCATAAACACATTGCGCCCGTTGCTGCGGTCGAGCACGATGCCGAGATACAACTCGCGCGCGATGGGCAGCGTCTCTTCAATCAGCAGCCGCTGCACCTTCTTGCCCTCGGGCCCGGTCTGGTGCGTGACCAGCGTCATGCCCAGCATCTTGCCCGCGAGTTCGGCGGCCTCTTCCGGCGACTTGGCGATCTTCACACCGCCGCCTTTGCCGCGCCCTCCGGCGTGGATCTGCGCCTTCACCACCACACCGCTTGCGCCGTCGTGGAAGAGTTGCCGCGCCGCCGCATCGGCCTCATCGCGGGTCTCCACCATCTGCCCGCGAGGCACAGCGACACCGTACTTCGACAGGATTGCCTTGCCCTGGTACTCGTGAATTTTCATGTTGGTATGACGGATGCGGGCGACCTGCCCGCCGCTCTGGCCGCTGAAGGCCCGATTGTCTGCTCCTTATGAGAATGGCTGCACAACAGGAAACTGATTAGTGTAATTGAGCGGAGAAGAAACGAGCAATTCGCTGTCGTGATTCAGCAGTCAGTCGTCAGCAGTCAGGCCTCTGCCGTAACCCTCAGTGGTGATAACATCACCCCCTGATGAGCGTTCTACCCGTCACCATCGAACTGGTACAGGGCGACGTCCTCGACTTCCGCTCTGACGTGCTCGCCCTCAAATATGCGCAGCATTATTACGGTTCGGATGAAGCTGTTTCCTCGCGGCTAATCCAGCGTGGCATTGTCTTCGCGGACAAGCTGAAACCGGCGCCGGGATCGTACTGCTGGGTTGACTCGCAAGGCGTGTTATCCAGTACAAGTGTTCTGTTTGTTGGCGTGCCGCCTCTGCTGCAATTCAGCTACACCGAGATCGAGCAATTTGCCCGTCGGGCGCTGTCCGTCACCTTCCGGGAGCGTCCTGATGCGGAGCACCTCGCCGTCACCCTCCACGGTCCTGGCTTTGGGTTGGACGAAGTTGAATCGTTGCACGCCGAGGTGAGGGGGATTCTGGGTGCCTTCGACGCGCACGAGGTATCGGTAAAGTTATCCCGAGTCTCGATCGTGGAACGAAGTGCCGAGCGCATCAAGCGCCTGCGCGCCGCGCTTGACCAACTGATGCTGGTCCGCGACAACGTGGCCGTTCCGCCCTCCGCGCCCAAGCCTCTCGGCATCCAAGCCCCGGCCCCTTCCGGTTCGCCCCCGCCTCCGGCGCCTGCCCCTGGGCCTTACGGATCGAACCAGCCGCTCAGGCCACCCTCGCCGCTCGCGGCCGACCCGGCGAACCCTGCGGACCGGACCGACCTCCAGGTTCCAGGCTTTCGCGTCGAGATGCTGCCCAATCTTCAATCCACGGCCCAGGTAGAGATGAAGCCGCGGGCCTTCGTCGCCATGCCATTTGCTCCCGAGATGGAAGATGTCTTCTATTATGGCATCCAAAACCCGGTCCGCCAGCTTGGCTACATCTGCGAGCGAGTTGACCAGGAAGCCTTCACCGGAGACATTCTCGACCAGGTGAGGCAGCGCATCGAGAGCGCTAACATCGTGATCGCCGACCTGACTGGCGCTAATCCCAACGTGTACCTCGAAGTCGGATACGCCTGGGGCAGAGCCCGCCCCACCGTGCTCGTCATCAAGAAGGCGGACGAGTTGCGATTCGACGTGCGCGGCCAACGCTGTCTGCAATACCAGAGCATCAAGGACCTCGAAACCCGCCTGACCAACGAGTTGAAGAACCTGCCCGCAAACAAGAAGCCGTAATCCGCCGGATGCTACTCTTATTGCTACTTGCTTATTACTTATTGTTTATTACTTATTGCTTATTGCTTATTGCTTCTTCCATGATCCTCGACGCGCTGCACAAGATCGCCAACCACGGCTCCTCGCTCACCCGCGACGAGGCCCGCGACGTCATGGCCGAAGTCCTGCGTGGCGAAGCTACTGATGCCCAGATCGCTGCACTGTTGGTCGCGCTCCACATGAAGGGCGAAACGGTCGAGGAGATCGTCGGATTCGCCCAGGCCATCCGCGCAGCAGCAACGCCGCTGCAAACCGAAGCGGGCGATGCGCTCGACGTCAGCGGAACCGGCCGCGACGCTCTGGTCGACACCTGCGGCACTGGTGGAGACACCTCCGGCACCTTCAACATTTCCACCGCCGTCGCCTTTGTCACTGCCGGAGCAGGTGTGCGCGTAGCCAAGCACGGCAATCGCAGCATCAGTTCCAAATGCGGCTCGGCCGACGTCATGGAAGCTTTCGGCGTGAACATCAACCTGCCACCCTCGCGCCTGGCTGCCTGCTTGCGTGAGACCGGCATCGCGTTTCTTTTCGCGCCTGCCATGCATACCGCGATGAAGTTCGTGCAGCCCGCCCGCCGCGAGTTGCGCCTGCGCACGGTGTTCAACCTGCTCGGCCCGCTTACCAATCCCGCGCATGCCTCGGCACAAGTCGTAGGCGTCTATTCCGCGGACCTGGTAGAGAAACTGGCCGAGGCCCTGAGCGAATTAGGATTGCGGCGCGCGTTCGTCGTCCACGGGCGTGACGGCCTCGACGAAATCACCATCTCCGGTCCCACCAAGATTGCCGAAGTCCGCGACGGCACCGTGCGCACCTACGAAATCTCCCCGGAAGAGTTCGGTCTGCAGCGCGCTCCGCTGACTGAGATCGCAGGCGGCGACGCGCAACAGAACGCCGCCATCATCCGCGCGGTGCTCGACGGCGAGCGCTCCCCGCGCCGCGATGTCGTGGTACTAAATGCCGCCGCAGCGCTGGTGGCTGCCGGACACGCCGACCGTATTGGCGAAGCTGTCCCCCTCGCGGCCTACGCCATTGATTGCGGCCACGCCCGCCAGCGCCTGCAGTTGCTGGTGGAATTCACAACCCGTAACGCATAGTGGGCAGTCAAAATCACCCTGGAGGAGAACGAACCGATGAAGATTGCGCGCATGTTGATCCTGCTGTCTGCCATTGTGACCTTCCTTGCCGGACTGACACATACCGTCGGGTACAAGTTCGTCATCCCAATGTTGATCAATAGCGATCTTCAGCCCAAGATCACCGAGGCACTCAAGGCAGTGTGGCTCATCTACTCTATCCACCTCGTTTTGCTGAGTGTGGCGATCGTGTGGCTTAGCCGATTGCCGGGAACCAGGTCGCTGCTGCTGTTTCTCGCGCTTTTCCCGATTACCGACGCGACTCTCATGCTTCGCTTCGTCGGACCATTCATAGGTCTGTACATGGTCACGACTGCGGCACTCCTGCTGCTGGCCGGCGCATGGTTATTGCCCCGCAGCAGTGATCCCACTCACGGATAATCCTGCAAAACAACAGGCAGCGCATGTGAATCTGCGCTGCCTGTTAATAAACTCTGCTTCGAGATTACTTGCTTGCGTCCACCACGGGAATGTTCGCTGCCAACTGCAGGTTGACCAGCAAATCGAGCCGGCGGTCGATCTGATACCACAGCGCGGTCTTCTTGGCCGAAATCACCTTCTCGAACGTCGGCACGTACTTCAGGCGCAGGGCGGTGAACTGCTGGTCGATGGCCGCCGCCCGCTTCATGAAATCATTGGCCTGGGCATCAGTAATGGTGCCGTAGTTCTTTGCGTACTCCTTAATCAGCGCCACGCGTGTGTCACCGATCTTCGCGACCTCCGCCGAGTACTGGTCATAGATCGGCCAGAATTTGGTGGCCTCGGCATCCGTCAGGTTCATGTTCGCGGCGACAACCTGCTTCTTCCCCGATTGGACGTCCTCCCGCAGCAACTGGATGTCTTGATCAAGGCTGGCTTGGGCCTGTGCGCCCGCTGCGGGAGCGCTCTGCGCTGCCTGGGCAAAAACCGGTACGCTGGACAGCAGCAACGCGCTGGCCACAATTAGAACGGCTGCGAAACTTTTCTTCTTCATTCTCTCTCCTTGGAACTGGGTAGTGGCACGTATCCGTGCGCTGGATTGATGACTGAATCCCGCTTCGGGATGAGCAGACCGGCTAGTGCACTGCCGGCCGGTCGTTTGCGCATCCATCCCCTGCACTGGCCCGGGTATCGCTTACCCGGTGGCGCAAGTCAAAGCTTCGAAACCAGGGATTTTGGATTGCTCAGCCATTATAGCGAACGGCCGCCCCCGGCGACCGTCCTGCGGCTACTGCTGGTTCTGGTCCGGCGGGAACTGGCCCCCAGGAAGTGGCTGTTGATTTTGCTGGGGATTTTGTTGTCCGGCGCCGCCAGGTTGCTGGCTCGTTGCACCAGGCTGCTGGCCCGACGCGCCCTGATTGCTCTGGTTCAATTGACCTGCGGGCGTGCCTACCTGCGAAGCACTCACGGTTAGCCCGTTGTAGGGTCCGCGCAGCAAAATATTTACGCGGTCCATCATCGGACTGTAGATGAACATCCACTCATCGTAGGTCTTCTTCTTGTTGAAGATGCGGATGGTCGGGTCCTTGTCCTTGCTGGCAACGCCCACAATGGCTCCGCCGCCGAAGGTCTGCCCACCCACTCCCGTGGCTCCAAAAATGCTGTTGTTGCTGCCGGTCTGGCCCGCCGCGCCCTGTGTCTGGCCCGCACTCACGTTACCACTCTGGTCAGCGACCAGAGCAGAGCCGGAGCCCGCTTGCCCCGTCGCGTCGTTAGGCATGATGTATGGGGACGCTCCGGCACCGGCCTGTGTCGTTCCCTGAGCCGGGTCCCCAGCCCCCGGCTGCTGCGCCGCCAACTGCGCGCCTCCCTGAGCGCCGCCAGTCGCCGCCCCAGTCAGTCCCGTCGATGAACCCTGCCCCGGTGCCCCGGCCTGCGCCCCGAGTTGCACTCCCGGCGCTCCCACCTGCAGGGCCGGCGTCCCCATCATTAGCCCAGCAGATATGAACTGCGGGTCGGTGGATCGCAACAATTTCCACTCGCCGTCTTTGGTCAGCGGGTCCTTGAAGCGTCTGCGCAGAAAGCGCATCTGGTCGGTGTCTTCCAGTTGTTCGAGGTTGCTGGGATAGCGCCCGAACTTCTTGTAGAACTTCCTGATGGCGCGGGCATACTCGGTGCCGCGATGGATCATTTCTTCTTCACGATCGCGCTCCGCCTGCTGTACGAAGGCGGGCGCCACCGCCATGGCAACAATCACCATCATCGCCATCAGGAACAGCACAGCCAGCAGCATCGCGCCACGGTCGCGCCGGCGACGCCGCGGACTGATTTCCGGCAGCGCGTCGGAACGGATGGTTCCTGCCGCTTCCGCCGCCTGGCTCGTCTGTATGGAATCTGCCTGCTGCATACTGCTTGATGGCTACGCTTATCCCGCACTTAGCGGAAGCGTTTGGCGATTGTTGGTCAGCACGTCCTCGACTTCCACAGAGGTGGGGCCGATCTTGAGAATCTTGTACCGGCGGTCGATGATCTGTCCTTCCTTGGCGACAAAGATGTCTTCGCCCTTGGAGAGGAAAACCTGTTTCGGTCCGCCCTTGTTGCCCGAGAAACCGTAAAACTTCAGCGGGATTGGCGGTGGAGCGGGCGGAGGTGGCGGACCGGTATTAATCACCTGTTGCACCGGCTCGGGTACGACTGCCGGAGCCTCAGGCTGGTTCTGAAAGATGTCTCGTCCCGATCCCGTGTAAGTCACATCTTCACTCGACCTCAACAGGTCAAAGCGCAGAGTCGGATCGAGCGACTGGGCCAGTACGGGGTTTGTCGTTTTGCGGGCCGCAGGCTTTCCGGGTTTCTGCGCTGCCGTCGACGGGGACACCGACCGGGCAACAGCGGTGGCTGCGGCAGTGGCAGTGTCTGCGTCCTGACTGCTGAATACCCAGTTGTAGAGCGCGAACGCCGCCACGATCACCAGCCCAGCGGCAATTGCGGTCTTGGTCTTGTTTTCGGTCCCGAGTTTCACGACGTCCCGGCCCCACCACGCAAATAGGTTTCCACTTTGAGCTGCAGCCGCACGTTGCCCTGCTGCTCGCCCAGCGTCACTCCGTCTACCACGAAGAATAGCTTGTCTCGCTCCAGCGCGTTGATGAATTTCACTTCCTGCAGATAACTCCCCGACAGCGAAAGATCGATGTTCAGCTTGCGAAGTCCTTCCACCGGCGTGTCTTTGTCGTCGTACTTGACGGCGGCGATTTGGACCTTGGTCTCAGCCGCCAGTTTGCCCAACTCCTCGGACACCGCGGAATACTGCGCGGGAAGACGTTCCTTATCGAATGCCGCCATGTCAGCGGAGGCTTGTTTCAGCTTGCCGTCCATGCCACGCGTGGGCAACACCTCCTGCCGCTTGGCGGTCAGCTGTAACTGCAACGCGTCCAGGTCGCGCTGTCTCCTCACGCGCGAGCGTCCTACCGGAGACAGCAGGTACCCGACGCACGCCAAGTCGAGCACCACCAACCCGATCAGCACCGGGACCAGTGCCTTGCGCACCTCGCGAATGCTCGCCATTAGCGGACACCTCTCGTGCCTTGGGGAGGCTTCTGAGCCGTGGTTGCTTTGCTCGCGCCAGCCGGGTTGGCTTCGGTCTTCTCCGGAGCTTTGGTCTTGTCGGGAGCTTCGGTCTTCTCCGGAGCTTTGGTCTTGTCCTGCTGGTCGCCACCGGAATCCGTGGTGGTGTCCTCCGCAAATGGCAGGTACACGGCGGCAATCTCAAACTGGATGTTCCCGCCGGCGGCGGCCAGGTTCCCTTCGTTGCCGGTGGTGTTCTCGGTTTCCACCTGCGCCGACCGGAAGTGCGGCGACTCCTCCATCCGCCGCACCAGTTCGACGGCCTTGTCGCGCGCGCTGGTGACCACCACCACGTGCAGCACCAGTTGATTTTCCCGGTCGAACTCCGGCTTCATCGAGACCACGTGGATGTTGGCCGGCATCAACTTTTCCATCTCCGAGAAAACCCGGGTCCATGACAATGCCTTGCGGGCAAACAGTTCGTTCAGAAATTGCGATTGGTCAGCGATGTCGCGGTTCTGCGGCCGGTTCAGGATGGTGATCGCCTGCACCTTCTCGCCATCCAGGCTGGCGATCTCCTGCCGCGCCGCGATAATTCTGCGGTCGATGTCGCGGGTGTGCGAACGCTGATAAAAGATGTATCCCAGCAATATCACCGTCAGTACCGACAACGCCGCGACCAGCAGCCCCAGCCGCCGCGCATATTCCCGAGCCGCTTCATAGGGGTTGGAGGCGAGATTGATGTTAATACGCATCAGGACACCAAAGCCCCGGCCACTCCCGCCAGCGCCGCGCGTGCCACGTGGCCCGCGCCTGCGCCCGCCAGGCTGCTGGAGATCAACTCCTCCAGGTGAATGTTGCTGGCGCTGAACGCCGCCTGCAGCGCCTGTGCCGATTGCACTCCGGTCACCAGCACCCGTCCCACGGAAATACCGTGCCGGTCTTCGAAGTACACCAGCGAGGTATTCACGTCATCCACCAGCGATTCCCCGGTTACGGCGGTACCGCCATTCTCCAGCGCGCGATAGAGCAGCAACTGGTCCTGGTCCACGATGGCGAAGGTGGTGGTTCCGGTCTCGACCTTGATGACCATGGTGGGCCGTGATGCGTCCACCACGCCCAGCGCTGCGATCATCGACGGCATCACCGCGCCGGGGTTGAAGCCCGCGTCGCGCACCGCCGACTCGTACTCTTCCAGCACACTCTTCGGAGTTACCGCCGCCACGACCCTGACGCCTTCTTCTGCCGGCTGGCGGTCAAATGACACTGACGAGGTGTCCACATCAAACGGCAGTGACTTCTTCAGGCGGAACCGCACCACCGAGTCAGCGTCTTGCGGGTCTTCCGGAAGGGTATCGAAGTCGAGCAGCAGGATGCGGGTGCTGGCATCGGGGATAACCAGCGTGATGTCACGGGAGCGTCCGGCCACCGGCGCCAGCGAGGCGCGCAGCGCCGCCACCAGCGCATCGCGCGCAACAATATTGGTGTGCTGCAGGCCGGGTGTCACCGTGCCGAGTGGAAGGTCCTGCGAATGGACTGCCTCCAGCGCCTCCGCCTGCTCGGAAGCGCGGGCCGCCACCACTCGCTCAGCAGACACTTCGCACGCTACCTGCGGCCGCGGACTGTGGTTGCCAGACATACTTCAGTTTAGAGTTTCCAGTTTCAAGTTTCGAGAGAAGCAACACGCCTGCGAAGCAATGTCCGGGGGCTTATTGCTAATTGCTTATTGCTAATTGCCTATCTTGTCGTTTCGATAAACGTAACCTTGTTGATCTCTTTCAGCGTGGTCAATCCACGCTTCACTCTATCAATTGCCGACTCGCGAAGGAAATGCATTCCTTCTTCGCGGGCCGCCCGCCGGATTTCGCTGCTCGGCTTCTTGGCCAGAATCATCTCCCGCACGTTGTCGGTCAATTCCAGCAGCTCGTGAATTGCGGTACGTCCCCGGAAGCCGGTGCCCGAACACTCGATGCAACCTTCGCCCTCGTAGAACGGTACCTTGCGCCATTCTTCGGGATCGAGCCCGCTTGCCTCCAGCACCTCGTCGGAGTAGTGGACTTCCTTCTTGCAGAATTCGCAAATCAAACGCACCAGCCGCTGCGCCAGGATGCAATTCAACGCCGATACAAAATTGTAGGCCTCGACGCCCATGTTCAGGAATCGGCCCAGCACGTCCACCACGTTATTGGCGTGGACGGTGGTAAAGACCAGGTGTCCGGTGAGCGCCGAGTTAATGGCAATCTGCGCCGTCTCCGTATCGCGGATCTCGCCCACCATGATCTTGTCGGGATCGTGGCGCAGAATCGAGCGCAGCCCGCGCGCAAACGTCAGGCCCTTCTTTTCATTGACCGGAATCTGCGTGATGCCCGCAATCTGGTACTCGACCGGGTCCTCGATGGTGATCAGCTTGTCTTCATCGCTCTTGATCTCGTTGAGCGCGGCATACAGTGTGGTCGTCTTGCCCGAGCCGGTCGGCCCCGTCACCAGCACCATGCCGTAGGGCTCCTTGATATAGCGCCGGAACTTGTGCAGGTCTTCGTCGTTGAACCCGACCACATCCAGCGTCAGCTTGTGGAACTTCTCGCTCATCGACTCTTTATCGAGCACGCGCAGCACCGCGTCTTCGCCGTGGATTGACGGCATGATGGACACGCGGAAGTCGATGGAGCGCCCGTTGTAGCGCACCCGGAAACGGCCGTCCTGCGGCACCCGCCGCTCGGAAATATCGAGTTCGCTCATCACCTTGATGCGCGAAATGATGGTCGAGTGGTGCTCTTTCGCAATGGGCGGCATGGCCTGCTGCAGTACGCCATCGATGCGGTACTTGATGACTACCGAATCATCGCGGGTCTCGATGTGAATGTCGCTGGCCCTCCGCTGCAGGGCGGTAAAGATCATCGTGTCCACCAGCTTGATGATGGGACTGATGTCGCTTTCCGCGGTCAGCTTTTCAATCGAGATCGTTTCGTCCGCGTTCTCGTCTTCGCGGATCACGTCCAGCGCGAAGTCTTCGCCCGCTTCTTCCAGCACGCGCTGCGACTGCTCGGTCTTCTTCAGCACGTCGTTGATCTGCGTCAGGGTCGCGACCTTGATGACGATGCGCCGCCCCAGGTTCAGGCTGATTTCGTCGATCATCATCAACTGGCTGGGATCGGCAATCGCGATCACCAGGCGGCCTTCTTGCGTCTCCTGCAGCGGGACAAAGTTGTAGCGGAACATCAGGTCCACTTTGATCTTGCGGAATAGCTCGTGCTGGATGTGAAAGTTCTTCAGGTCCACGAACTCGCAGCGGTAGCGACGCGCCAGGTCCTGGGCATGCGCCAGCTCGTCCTCAACGGACATCGTGCTGCCGTTACCGCCATTTACGAAAATCGACTTTTTATCAGCCATTTGCACCCTAATTTCAGTTGCCAGTTGTCAGTTGTCAGAAAAGCCAGTCGTGGCCTTCTTCGCCGACCACTGACCACCGGCAACCGACAACTGTCTTCAATGTATTCCCCCCGCCCCCAAACTGAAGATCGGCAGGTAGAGCGAAATCAGCACAAACGCCACCACCACGCCCATCACGATCAGGATCAGCGGCTCGATCAGCGCCATGGCCGTCGCCAGTGCGCTGCTCACATCTTCCTCGTAGAACTCGGCCACCGAGTTCAGCATCGCCGGCAAGGCTCCCGTGGCCTCGCCAACCTCGATCATCTCCACCGACATCTCCGGAAACACGCTGGCCGTGTCCAGGCTCTTGGCCAGCGGCTGGCCTTCTCGCACCAGACGGGTGGCGTCACTGATGCCGTGCGAAATCAGGTGGCTCTGCATCGATTCGCCCGCCGTTTCCAGCGCCGGTACCAGCGACAGTCCGCCCGACAGCAGGGTCGAAAGCATGCGGGAGAAAACCGCTACCTGGTACTTCAGCCAGATACTGCCCAGCAGCGGAACCTTCAGCCGCAGCCGGTCCATCTGCGTCGCTCCGGCATCGCTCTTCATCCAGCGCCACAGCAGGAAGCCCACAACCACCAGCGCCAACACGACATACGGCGCGTAGTGCTGCGCGTTGGTGCCGATGGCCAGCATGACCATGGTCAAAGGCGGCAGCTCGACTCCGAGTTGGTTGTACAACATGGCAAACTGCGGTACTACAAAGGTAATGAGAAAGGTCAGCATCACCACCAGCATCACCACCAGCAACACCGGATACACCAGTGATGACACCAGCTTTTTGCGGAAGCTCAGCGCGAGCCGTTGAAACGCGATATACCGCCCCAGCACCTCTTCCAGGTTGCCGGACTTCTCGCCCGCCAGCAGCGTGGTGGTGTAAACCTTTGGAAATGCCTTTTGTTCCGCGAATGCCTCGGAAAGCAACTCGCCCCCGCGCACCCGGTCACGGACGTTGTGCAGGATAGTGCGGAAGTACGGATTACGCTGCCGTTTCATCAGGAGTTCCAGCGACTGAATAATCGGCAGGCCGGCGTGGATGAGGGTCACGAACTGCTGGTTGAAGATGACAAACTGGTCTTGCTTGATTTTGCGACGGCGGGGCAACCGCACGTCGCCCGCAAGCATGCCCTTGGGTTTGACCGAGTAAACCAGGAAGCCCTGTTGCGAGAATCGTTCGCGAACCTCACCTTCCGAGTTCGCAATCTCAACTTGTTCCAGAACATGGCCGCGCTCGTCGGCCATGCGGATCGTGTACTCGGCCATGAAGTTACAGGTTCCCTTGGGTATCCGGCCCTAGTTTACCACCGCATAACGGTAGCCACTTGTCATTGCGCAAGTTGGCGGAGATTCGGTTACCAGTTGACAGTTACCAGCAGCCGGATTGATCTGTCCCTCTTGTCTGGCTACTGGCAACTAATTCGTCAATTCCGTTCCCTGCACCACTTCCACTCCCGGAGGAGGCGTGAAGCGAAAGCGCTGATCGGATATTTGGACGTTCTCCTTCTGCTGAAGAAAGCGGAATTCTGTCTCAGAACCGTCCAATTCTTCCACCAAAATCCGCACAATCAGTCCGTCCGGAGCGACCTCCACCAGGGTCCTGGCGACCCGGTCCTGCATTCCCTTGGGAACCCCCTGCATCACGACGTCGCCTGGATTTACCGGTTTGGCGTCCACAGCAATCGTCAGCCCGACGAATTCCTTCTCCAGCTTGGTCTTGCCCAGCAGATAGCGCAGCGGAGAACGCAGGTCGTCGATTTGCTTGACCGGTGCGCGCCGCACCTGCCGCTCTCCCGGAACGTAAAACCACGCCGTCGTTCCGTCAGTAAGAAACATCTTGGGACGCGGCTGTTCGTAGTCCCAGCGCATCCGTCCGGGCTTCTTCAACATCAGGGTGCCCTTCTCAGTACGGGTCATTCCCGCGCCGGAATAGGTTTCCGAGAATTGCGCCTCCAGCGTCTGCAGATGGTTATAGCGCTGGTCAACCTTGTCGGCGATGGCATGCACGTCAGGCTGGGCGAACAGCGACGAGCTCACCAGGATTACAGCGAGGAATGCAGGCGAGATTCGGATCCACGAGAACAACATGCACCTCTGATTCTAGTGGATTCGGTTTTATCCAGCAGCTGTCGCGACAGTCCAAAACACTTCCCCTTCGCCCTGACTTCTAAGTCGGAGTTCTTGCCAGCCCTGTTCCCAGCGTTGGGTTGGCAATCCAACCTTAACTCTCCGCGTACTTTCGCCCAAGCCGAAGCGCAGTTTTGGGCGAATTCGCGCCCGCGACGGTTTAAGACTTCATCTCCCCCCTGTTTTTCAATATCTTACGTAAACACTGAAGTGGTGGTTAAATTGCACATAGTGGTGGTACGACTCGACCCACGGGGTTCATGCACGAATTAAGCTGTCATGAGGCACGCGAACTTAACCACCGAATTTGCCGCCGGACGGAACACCTCCGAAGCGGGGCGCCCCGCTTCCGCACGCCTCGCCACCCGGACCCGCCTCCGCAAAACCTTCCGTAAACGAGACGGCATAGCCTTGATCTTGTCCAACGTGATCGGCGTCGGCATCTTCACCACGCCCGCGATCATCGCCGGCTTTGTGCCGAACCCGGCCGCGATGCTCGCACTGTGGATCGCCGGCGGTGCCCTTGCACTTGCCGGAGCTGCTTCCTACGCCCGGCTGGCCAAGTTATGGCCGACTGCCGGGGGAGAGTACGTTTACCTGTCCAAGGCCTACGGTCCCGCCGCCGGATTCCTGTCCGGCTGGACTTCCCTTATCGCAGGATTTTCTGGAAGCGTCGCCGCCAGCGCGGTGGCCGCGGCCATCTTTGCCGGCCAGTATTTTCCCAGCCTGGCTTCCGAACGAATCTTGGCCTCATTGAACTTCTATGGCATCGTCGTCAGCGTCTCGCCGCGCGCTCTCGCCGCTGCGACGATCATCATCCTATTTGCCGCATTGCATATCTGCAGCCTGACCGCTGGGAAACTGACCCAGAATGCTTTGGCCATCGGTCTCGTGGGCATGGTCGCCATACTGGTAACTCGCGGGTTCGCCACCGGGAATGGTTCCTGGTCGCACTTCCATTCTTCCGGCATGCACTTTGGCGCATTGAACTGGCTCTTGGCGCTGATCCCCGTCATGTTCACCTACAGTGGATGGAACGCCGCCGCCTACGTCTCTGAGGAAATCCACGCTAGCCGCCGCTCCATGCGCCCGGTGCTGCTCGGCGGAACCTCTATCGTTATTGTGTTGTACACGCTGCTCAACGCGCTGTATCTCTATGCAATTCCTGTCGATCAGATTCGCAGCTCCACCAATGTCGCGGACCAAGCCTCGCGGGTCCTGTTCGGGACAGGCTGGCATCTTGTGACACCCGCGCTGATTGTGGCCCTGCTCGGAGCTGTCAGCGCCATGACCATCGCCGGGCCGCGCGTCTATTTCGCCATGGCGCGCGACGGCGCGTTCATTCCCGCGCTTGCCCGTACCAGTGAAAGATTCGGCACTCCAGCGTTTGCTATTGCTCTACAGGCGCTGTGGAGCATCGCCCTCGTTTTGCTCGGCGGTTTCGATCAAATCCTCATGTACACCGGGTTCGCCATCGTGCTCTCGTCCGGCGCCGCGGTGGCAGGACTCTTCGTCGTACAGGAACGCCACAAACGAACTCTGCGACATACTCCGCGGATGATCGTTCCTGGCATCTTTGTTGTCGCCAGCGCTGCGTTGGTGCTCGACACCGTGCTGGAGGCGCCCAAAATTGCGCTCATCGGATTACTACTCATCGCTGGCGGGCTTCCGGTTTACGCTGTCTGCCGCCGCACCACTAACCCACAACCTGCACTTTAACGCGAAGAAGTAGGGGGCGACTAGAAAATCCGTGATTAGACGAATCATTTTTGCGATGCTCTCTCCGCTGCTCACACTCCTCGCGCTCGGCGCGTCGTCCGTTGTCGCCGAGGCACCCGCTCCTGAGTTCATGTCGCTTGAATCGGCGAAACCCATTTTGCAAAAAATGGGCCCGGGCAGCGGTGGCCCCGGTGCCGGTGTCACTCCCCAGGAATGGAACGCCTGGCTGCAAAAATCCGCCGCCGACATCCGCCAGCGTCTCGATGTCGGAGAAGAGGACAGCCTCACCAATCTGCTTCGTTTCGGCGTCACTTTCACCAAGGAATACCGCATCGACGACGATTACCTGGTGCGCTACGGCCAAAGCAGCCTGGTAGATTCCTTTGCCGAAAACCGCGCCAACGATCTCATCAAGGCGCTCGCCGCTCCTGGCGGAAATCAGGGAATCATCGAGATGCGCGCCTTCGTCGAAAAGAAGGGTTTCTCGCTCAACTCGCCCGCGCAACGCAAGAAACTCAAGGCCTATCTGCTGGCCAACCTCGCGCGCATGCAGAAAGAGCTTCTGCAAATCCGCGCCGAAGCCAAAAACAATCGCGATCAGGAGTTCCAGCATCGGGGCATCTCGCTCGATAGCAACCTCTGGCCCGACTACGATCTCGAGCAGCAACTGAAGCGCATGATCGAGAAGGGGCTGCTCAAGCCCGACAGCATTCGTCGAGTCGCGATCGTGGGCCCCGGTCTCGATTTCGTCAATAAACAGGAAGGCGTGGATTTCTACCCACCCCAAACCGTACAGCCCTTTGCGGTCCTCGACTCTCTCTTTCGTCTCGGCTTGTCCAGTCCCGACAAGGTTGAGATGTACACCTTCGATATCAGTCGGCGGGTGAACCTGCACATCGCCGCAGCCCGGAAAAACGCCGCTGCGGGACGCTCCTATACTGTGCAGCTTCCGTGGTATACCGGGGGACGGTGGACCGACTCGTTCCGTGCCAGCTTTACGAAATATTGGCAGGCCTTGGGATCAAAGATTGGTGAGCCGGTAGCACCCATTCCTGTCCCGCAGTCGGCAGCAGGCTATGAGACAAGAGCAGTGAAGGTGCGCCCAATGGTCGTCAATCGCGTCACGCCGATTGACATGAATATCGTCTATCAGCGCCTGCCGCTCGCTCCCGACCAGCGCTTCGACCTGATCATCGGCACTAACATTTTTATCTACTATGGAGCCTTCGAGCAGTCGCTGGCACGGGCCAATGTCGCCGCCATGCTCAAATCAGGTGGGCACCTGCTGTCGAACACCAAGCTGCCAGAGACGGTTCCGTCAGGCCTTGATCAAGTGATGCTGACCGAAATCCCCGTGACCACGCCGCCCGTCATCACCGATTCCATCTACTGTTATCGCCGCACGCCGTAGCAAGGATGCTCTGTTCACGCTTCCACCCGCCCGCGCTGCATCATCCGCGGCAGCAGGATCAACACCCCTCCATAGAACAGCAGCGACACCACGAGCGACGCCGCATTCCCGAAGCGCAGGTCTTCAAACAGCAGCTTCAACGTGCCGAAGCCCACGGCAGCGTACGCTACCCATCCCAACTCGACCCGCTTCCATCGCGAACCGAGAAATCCCAGCGCCAGCGCCACGGCGCAGTCGACGATCGTGCGCACCACCGACAGCCGCGACGCGGCCAGTTCGAGCCGCGATCCAGCGAGCCCCACAATCGCTGCTACCGCCAGGGCTGCGAGCGCAAACCCCACCAGCAACGCTGGAACCACCCACAGCACCCGTCGTTTGGTTTGCTCTTCCCGTCTTCGAGCACCCACGGCGTAGCACAGCGCCCCCGCCAAAGCTACCACCCAAATGCTCCACGCCGTAGCACTCGGCACACTCCCCGCCAGTGCGTTCACCACGTAATCCGGCATGGGTGATACCGCGGCGGCCGCCGCCAAGAAGATAGAGGCATGCAAGCCAAGACTGAACTTGGCCGTGCTGGCATACAGGAATGCCGCCACGACAGCCGCCAGACACAAGAAGGGTACCTGCAAGCTCGCTGGAAACAGCAGGAAGCTTCCCGCCACCAGAAGCGCCGCCGCCCAAGTCGCCGAGACGCGACGGCTGCGCGAGTGCGGTTCGTCCACAAAGCGCGACAGCGCTCCCCAGTAGCACACCGCGGCGAGAAGTAGAAAGAGCGCGCCCAGCGCCGGAGCAATCGCCCCCTGCGTCGCTCGTAACGCGCCGAACGCGCCCAGCCCGAACGCCAGCACGCCCTGCCCGATGTCTAACACAGTGATTCGCTGCCGCGTCACGAATCCGCGAACCCCGATGCTGCCACCGTAAATCGCCAGCAGCGAGAGACACAGCGCTGTGAGCGTGCCCGTCGCAATCGCGTGATAGCCCTCCGGCACAACTTTGGACGACGTCATCACGTCCACCAGTTGCCAGATAGCAAAGTCGGCTGCCAACGCCGGCAGCACCCTTTGGCTGAGCCGGTGTCCCAGGCACGCAGCCACTTCGCTGGCCAACGCCACCGCCAACAGCGCCGAAGCCAGAGGCGCCAGCTCATGCGTGGCGAACAGCAAACCTACGGCGGTCATGACCGACGCCACCGTAGCCACCCAGGACACCAACTCCAAGTCGCGCCTCGCGGCCAGCGCCAGCGTCAAAACCATGTAGGCCACCAGCACCACTCCGGTGAACATTGGCGTCAAAACCTGGAAGCGTACCGTGGACTCCCACAACAGCGGCGCCAGAATCATTGCCGACGTGATCGAATAGGTAACGCTAGCGAAGCGGCTGGCGACGTCCGTTCGCACCGCCCAAACCATCCACAGGCACGCATACACCATCGCGACGAGCAGCACCGGCAATTTCGGCACCGCGCTCGATTCCGCAATGGCGCGCAGCAGATACGCTCCTGCAATCCCCAGCACTGCCTTGCCCAGCACGGTAATCACGCCTGCCGGTGTCTCTACCGAAGGGGCTCCTTTCCACGTCGCGGGGGGCTCTTCTCGTTGTAGCGGCGGAATGCTGACAGCAATCGGCGCCGCTACAGATATCTCTGCTTGCCCCTCCAGAGTCGCGACCGCAGACTGCACGCCACTTGCTTGGGCCGCGCGGCCTTCCATCGCGGCAACCCGACGCTCCAACTTCCGCCAGGGCTTGAAACGGGATCTGCCAATCCGCTGGCGGCGGAACCAAACCCCCCGGCAAATCGTGTGTTCCTCTTCTCTCAAACGTCAGACGTAAGGCGTCCAGGATCCTCTGTTTATCCATGCCTCCTGATCTGATCAGGAGAGCCAGGTCCACCAAGTCCTTCACTCTGCTGTTCGCAGCGTTCCGCGGGAGCGTGTAGGCATGAATCTTTTCAGCGAACTGCTGCTCGCGAGCGATCATCCGGACGCTCGCCGATTCGATGCCAGCGAATCCCATCCAGTCCCGGCAGATGATTGTTTCCAGCGGCTGCATAACCACATCACCAATGCCGGCGTCCAGGTGGAATCGGGCAAAGATCCGTTCGTCCATTCGAGCTTCGACAGGATAGCGAGCCCCGCCGTACGGCGCGGCGGTCAAATCTATGACAGGCGGTCCGATCACGTACTCGAACCAGTCACCAAGAGGGATGTCAGCCACGCTCTGCAGCATCCCGCGTACAACCTGGTTCGTGTCACCACCCGCCGATGTTGCTGGCCCCACTCGCTGCAATGTCAGGTCGATGTCCACCGTTGATCGAGCAGCCTTGAAGCGCAGCTCCAGCGCATAACCACCCTTCAAAACCCAGGGCGCTGGTTCTTCCCGGAACAGCCTTGCCAGCAGGCGGTCGAATGATACCTGTCGCCGGAGGCGGTTGAGATCGATCTGATCAGTAAGAGAGGCCCTCTTCAGGCGTTCTTCAAGAGCCCTTCGGAATGCTCCCGCCGTCGCATATGTCCTGGGTGACGGCATTATGCAGCTCGCCGCAGCGCTTCCTCTACGATTTTGCGCGCAGGTCCGCTCATTTGCGTGTTCCGAATCTGTTGGCGAGTGATCAGACCACGGTCGACAGCCTGCCTTAGCGCCTGGCGGATGAAGTTCCGCTCGACCGTGCCAGCCTCGATCAGGTCAAGAATCGTCCGCAGAGGGCGAGTAAACTTGAAGCCCTGCGCCGTCTGTACGTCGCTCTCGGAAAGGTCGGCATAATGAAGTACGAGGATGCCGGGAATATCGCTGTTGCGCCGGAAATCTGTCGGAACGGTCATGTGGAGCTTTGCCGGATTCAGGTCTGACATTTCGTAGAGGCTGAGCGCCGTGTGGTGGCTGTACGCACCCTCGACTTCCTCGTTCCGGTTCCGGGACCACAGTGCCCAAAGGACTAGGTCGGGCCGATCAGCCGCCGGAAACAGAGCGAGCCGGTAAATACCCCGGTGCTCGCGGATCCAGTTCCCGACCTGCACATGATAGGGGTGCGTGTTTTCGGCGAATCCGGCCGCCTTAGCCTGCTTGGTGGTGAAGAAACCTTGCTGCTGCTCAGCAAACTCGAAGAGCTGGCGCGAGGCTTCACGGTGAGACTGAGCCATAACACAATACTACAACTTTCTTGACGCTAAATCAACCGCATGTGATTGGGAAGCCTACGACCGTACTGCAATTCCGGCAAGGTTATGGTTTGAGAGCCCCCGCCGGCGACGGCGGCCTTCCACGCTAAATCAACAACTTGAAGGAGATCATGCGGCAAGGTTATGGTTTAGGTTCGGCAAAGTTATGCTTTAAACCACAATTGGTATGATTTAAAGCATAAAGTTGCCGTTTGGCAGCATTATGCTTTAAATCGTGTCTTTCTGAAGGGAGAGAATCACGCCCACAATGCGGAAAGCGAAAAAGGACCCTGTGCGAGAAGATCGGATCCAGAATGAAGCCATTGTCGATGCCTACGGGCCGGAAGAGCGGGCTCTCGGCTGGTATTACTACCTAGAGAACCAAATCAAGTTTCCCTTCGCGGCCCGTTGCATCGCATCCAAGGTGGTCTCGCCGCTCCGAAAAGGTGAAACCGTCGAAGTCCGCAGCCTGGCACCTGAAGATTCCTGTGCCCATGACATGCTGGTATCGATTCGCTGGCACGGCCGTAATGTGACGATTCCGCTCTCCCAACTAGTTGCCATCGACGCGGATCAATCAACGATTGAAGCCATAGGCGACTGGCACTATTGGCTGGCCCGAGGCTACTGCTTCTGAGTCAAGCTGAGCGTTGAAAACTGCGCAGGGCGTCTGTATGGTGGATCGAAGACGCACATGGCCAAACATCAGTCGAAATCGCAGCCGACCTGGGCGGATGTCAAAGCCAAGCTTGCGACTTTTGACCGGGCAGCTTTGCTGGAGTTGATTCATCATCTCTATGCCGCGCACAAAGACAACCAGGCGTTCCTTCATGCGCGTTTTGGCTTGGGCCAGGACGTCCTGGAACCATACAAGAAAGCCATCGATCGCTGGCTTTGGCCCGATGTGTTTCGGAACCAAGACACGTCAGTCTCCAAAGCCGAGCAGGCCATTTCCGATTACAAAAAGGCAGTGGGTGACCCCGAAGGACTTACCGAGCTGATGGTTTTCTATTGCGAGCGGGCCGCTGGGTTCTGTAACGATATCGCCCAGCAAGATGAAGGATATTTCGATGCTCTGTTGCGCATGTTTGAGCAGACCCTGAAGTTGGCAAATACACTAACCGCGAATGGCCGAGATGATCTGATCATCCGGTTAGACCGTGTGCGGGAGATCAGCCATGCCTTTGGCTACGGTGTTGGCGATGACATGGACTTCCTTTTGGCGAAGTACACGGGGCGTTCCCGTTGATGGGTTCGAGGACTCCCGCGCCAGTGCGTTGCGTGCCTCCCGAGTTGCAGACGTGATGGTCTTCCAGTCGCGGCGAGACTTTTCTGGAAGTCGCTCAACAATTCTTGGGACTGACGGGTACAGGCCTCTGCTGTGGAGTGCCGCAGCAATATCAGGGATCTGACGAAGCAACAGTTCACGCCGATTTGCTGTTTCAGCCGAGAGACATTGGCGATGTTGCTCCACGATCATTCGTGCCACAGCATGGAAGTGCTTGTTCATGAACGGTACCGTTATCCCGAGACGCCTGCAGATAGCACGCAGAGACGGTACCGGAGTCTCTCCGAGCGCCACTGTCGCTTCCTTCTCCAGATCAGCTTTGCGTTTCGCAAGGGAGGCCCTGTGTCGTGCCAGGAGTTGATCGCACAGAGTAGGTTCATGCCTGCGCAGGATGGCTGAGTGCGAATAGCCGAGATGGCGGCTTAAGTCTGTGAGAGTCGGCGGTGGGTCTTCGTGGAGGGCGTTCTCTAAGAGCCAACGCATACTTTCGAGACGACCTTGTTTCGCGTGAACCTCGCAGACGTTAGGCGCTCCAGACCTGTTCCACCGACCTCCCCCGCCTGACCGTCGATATCGCGCTGTGATCTTGTAACAGAGTTTCCGGTCAGCCGCATAAAGGCTGTACGTGGTTGTGTAGCCCAGCTTGCGAGCAATCTCTGTTACCCGGAGCGGCACGTCTTCATCGAGCGCCGCAAGAAGAACTCGCCGGATTTCGCTCGCATGCCGGGACGGTGACACAGAGCGCTTTCCTCTGATGGCAACCGCTTGCTTTGCGGCGGCTATGTTCGTGGGCGTCGGTCCCAACGGAGCATAGAAGCTAGAAATCGGAACATTCAAGTATCGAGCGATTCGCAGCAGGTTTTCGAGTCGAGGGAGTGCTGCACCAGCCAGCCAAGTGTGCAGCATGGAATGGGGACACCGAACGTACTCTGCGAGGGCGAGGACATTGCCGCCTGCAACCTCTTCGAGATACACGATGAGGCTTCGGCGAAGCGATTCCCGGGCAGCCACCGGGTCGACCCGGGGAAGCATCGCCAGCAGCCCTCCTACTTGGGTGCAAGACCACGGTTGGTCTTCTCCGCTGGTCGAGCTAGGTTGTGACTGTTCACTGTCGGCATCTGGCGCGCCCAACCAACCGCCACAGCGCTCGCAGAATCCCGGCTGGGAGAAAACGCCGAGTAGATTTAGCGCCCGCCCACAGCAAGGGCAAGTGTGACTGAGCGGCCGCTGGTGTACCGGGCAATGGGATGACACTTTGATTGCCCAGAGAAGCGGCTCATAAACGGTTTGCCCGTTCAGCCGCCATTGTTCGAAACAGGGCGCGCACCAGGTCCGGTGCCGATGAAACAAATGATCAGGCAGCGCGCAGCGGAAAGGAAGGAGGGTGAGATACCGCAGGTCACGCCGGCTCGTCGCCACTTCCAGAGCGTGAACCCACTTTTTGGCACGGTCTGTAACGCCGTTAACCGTGTAGCTACAAACTCGAAATCCATGTCCGCCGCGTCCGCCAGCTTTGGCCACCGGCGGGATGATCGCGCCTTGGGCATTCGGAACATCTGAGAGCACCCGGCCGACAAGGTCTCCAACGCTTACCGAGTGCGCTTCGGCAAGCCGGGCAACGTAGCCGCTCAGGCTCTCGACCAATGCGGTACCGATGCCAATCGGCTCAAGCGAATAGAGCCGGCTTCTCGGCGGAATCGGCGAGCTTGATAGTGACCACGAATCAAAGAGCGGCTGCACCTGCATCCATTTGCCCAATGACGTCACGCGTCGGAAGCCGCTGGCCCGGTCGCCGGCGCTTGACCGGAGGGGCTGGCCGTGTCGGATCTACTTCCGTTGTCGCGTGAGTGCTCAAACCCAGTCTCCCGCGAAGCCGCGCTACTGCCTCTCTGCGCTCGTTCAACTTGAGTTCGCCATCTGTAGTCTCCGCGTACAGTTGCTCGCATTGAGCTACGCACAAGGCTTGAGATTCAAGATTGGCTCTCGTCAACCGCCGGGCACCCTTTCGAGACGCTACGGTAGCAGCCCGCACCAGCCATTCCTTCAAAATGCCGACGCAACCAAGGCTCCGCTCGTATAGGAACTCCCAGTCGCTTACAAGGTCTGACGGATACTCAAACGGAAGTTCCTTCTCGAACGATCGCACTACATTGATAAAGGTTTGGCGGTCTTCCGAATCTTCGGCACAGTAACGAGCGAGGTGAACGTCGACGCTTCGTCTGCTGAGTTGCCCATTCAGATTTCGGAACGCGAGCAGGTCGTAGGTCCCGAACAAAACGTGTACGGTCTTGGTCTGGTTGGCGATGGACTTGACTACATCCAATTGATCGAGCAGGCGGCGGCCTGATGAAATCTTGCCGAGGTGCTGGGCTTCATCGATCATGACCGCGACGGGCCGGCGATAGCGGATAGCCTGCTCCACGGCGTATCGGTATTCGGTACCGACCGCTCTGAATGTGGGCATGAAGCGCATGCTGGGTTCGACGAAGGCCCGCTCCACCTGTCGATTCAGCTTACGGTCGATCAGCGGCTCGTCAAGTTGGTGGAGGAGACGTTTGTAGTGATCGCGCCAGTTGAAACTCCCAGACTCAGGAGCTACGGCTTCGACACTAACCACTGGGACCCGCGTGATGTCTTCATGGAGTTCGCTCAAGAGCTCCGCAGTAATCAACTGCTCCGTTTTCAACCGTAACGTCGTCTTAGCGACCCCGGTCGGTCCAAACACAAAAATCAGCGAATTCGGCTCGGCCCCCCGTATAGCATTTATCAGTGTCTCTTTGGCTTCCACGAGCCGAGGATGCGCCACCGTGAAGGAACGAAAGCGGTCAAGTCGCAACTCAGTACCATCCAGTTCCCGATTGTGGTTAGCCGTCATCAGAAGTCTCCGTAGACCGCGCTGGCCTCAGCTTGACTGGGTACTGATATCGGCGGCGTAGCGCTCCCAGACTGTGATTCCTTGAAGGCCTCTCGACTGGAGGCTGCGTCTGGAAGAACAGCGGGGCCGTTCTGGCGGATCGACTTGCTTTCCCGATCACGCAATCGCTGTAGGAGACACTTCTCTTCCGCTTCGGCTGATCCAAGAAAATCTGCCAGTTTCCGAGCCGTCAGAGTGAATCGCTCCCGAGAGTGCAACTGGCTTCGTCGGCGTACCTCCTTGGACGCCAACATTATTTCTTTCTCCGAACGGCCCCGCAGCGCCGCATAGTGCTCAGAGTGGCCCTCCGTCCATCGGTTCTTCACAAACGCGTAAGCTTTGCCGATATCAAAAGGATCGTACCGGACGGCGACGTCGTGATTTTCAACCGTGGGATCGCGAAATGCCTCAGCCCAGTAGTACACGCCGTTGACGATGACCCCACGCCCAGGTGACACTCTCGCAGTGCCCCGTTGAGTTGTTGGAAGGGTAGCCATTAAGAACGCTTGATCGTAGGGAATCAATCTATTCGGGCGAACGCCAGTGCTTTCCAGACCCTTGAAATACGCCTCTCGCGGGGTTTGCCCAAGAGCGGGGTGCTCAATAGTGTCGTAGATCTCGAGCAGAAAGGATGACAGATAGTCGTAAAGACAACCAAGAGTCCAAGCTGCCTGTCCCACTGGCTCGTTGCTCTTCGTGACCTGTCGGACGTTGCGCGTGATCTGGGTGTTGCCCCGCAGGTTGTGAATAAACTGAGTGTTTGTGGTGCCGAAAAGCCGCTCGCAGACGGAGCCGAACCTCGCCTTTGCCGGCGGCCGCGTCTTCTTGGTGCATTCATAGCGGGCCAGGAGCGTTTCGAAGTAAGTGCTCTGGAATTCGGGGCCACCGTCAATGACGATAATCTGCGGCAGGCGGCCATGGCGCCGGACACAATCCCGCAGAATCATCATGCAGGACCTGTAGCTCGGAACGTCGAATGTCAGATAGAGCGCAAGACAACGCCGTGAGAAGGCATCCGTGAGAATCGTCATCCACGGCCGCCCGAGTGGACGGCCGGTGTGGGAGCAGACGACTTCAACGTCCAACTCGGTATGATCGATGTGCCCGATCTCGAAGGGGCGGTCTCCATGGCGCGGCGTAGTCGGTTCCAACTCGAAATAGAAGGATGCATGGGTGTACGCGGCGCGTCGCCCCCGCCGCTTTAACGTTTGCTCGAAGGTCGGACGCTCGCGCACGGCGACACAGAACGTGACATAGCTCGGCGCTTCGATGCCACGCTCGTCGCATTTGCGCTTCAGCGCCGCCCACGACGCGATCTTTGTCTTTTGCCTGAGATTCTCGTAATCGTTCTCGATAAACTGAATGAGCAGGTCGCGCGACTCCTCGGACAAGCGGCTGGTTCTGTTTCCTCGCTTACTGGTCTTCCCCAGCAAACCCACATACCCGTTGCCGTACTGCTCTTTCGCGAGCCTATACTGCGCCGCCCACAAGCGCAGCGTCCTCGCCGGGATAGAATGCGGAGCTTTTTCGCCTGCAAGATGACGTTTCACAAGATCGAAGCGCCGGTTCGCGGCGACCAAGTCCTGCTCGCTGGCCGTTGCCAGGAGATGGAAGGCCTCGCTATGCGCAACTGGAGCTTGAGCAGACGGGCCGCCGATGCGTCCGCAGTTCGCCACACGCTCCTTCAACTCATGACAAGCTAGCTGGTATGCAGTAGCAACTTCTGCGTTGACAAAGACGCGAACCTGGTCTGGCTCGACGATCGCGGCTGCGCTAAGGTCCACGTAGACGCCGCCGCTTGCGATCAGTAGGTAAATCTCGTCAGGTTCCGCAACGCCGCGGACCTTTTCCAACAGCTCCTGCAGAAGTATTCCTGGTTCTGCTTCGATTGCCGTTTTGATGGCGGCGTCGATAAAGCCTGTCGCACCCGCAGAGTCGAATCGCAGATAGTCGTCCAGGAACTGGAGGTTCCGCTGGAGAATCCAATTAACCTCCGTCGATGACCATACTCGGTAGTCCAAGCCCAGTGCCGAAGCGTGCACTTCTCCCGGCGGGCAGCGCCAGTTGCCGTAATTGTCTCGAAGGTAGCGGTGTGGACTCTTGATGGCCAGCTTTTCGAGATGCTCCGAAGTTTTGCACTCTACCCATCCCGCAGAGTCGCGGCGAAGCACAAAATAGTCTGGGGTATGCAGAATCGACAAGCGTCTTCCGTTTGCCGCGGGATAGGCGAGCGGAATGGAGGGCGGCTGGTCGTAATACTCCAGCACTCCAGAATCGTGCTCCATTTCGTAGGCGAAGGGCAATTCAACTCGGTGGCTTTCGAACTGGATGGTGATGCCCATTTTGCGGCTGGGATACCGACCGGAGACGTTTTGGCGACCGCCTCCAACGCGACGAGTAGGATTACGGGACCGTACCGCAGTGATCGTCGCACGTGTTGTCTCGGTCAACCCGAGCCGTGCACACCAGCCAAGAAAGTCCGCCTCGTTGAGCACTTGCCCTCCGCAGCCGGTACGGCAGAGACGCCGCTGGCTACTTTCGGATGTGCGAACTGCGCTCGTTCTTTAGCGCCAACGTGTACCTTCGGCCGGCTTCAGCCATAAGCTTCTGAAGATCGCGGCCGTTCCGGATGGCCCTTTCCAAATCCTCGGCCAACTCGTCAGGCACATAGATCGAAAACCGGCGATTCCCCTTGCGGCCATACAACGAATAACTGGAGTGTCCCTGCGCTGCTTCGCATAGGTGACAGCGCTTTCGAATACAGGGGCTCTTCCGCAAGGACAGAGACCCGATGGCCACAGGCCAGAGATCGCGAACTGCCCTCTGAAACCAGAGTCTGACCTGTTCCGGGGTTTCTGTTCGAGTCATTGTATAGGTGCATACTAGCACACATACATTGTCGATACAAGACAAAAACTACCAGCAACTGAAGGCCCGGGTCTACAGGTGTGCCGCCGGGGGATGGGGTGGAACCGTCTCCTGCTCGATCACATAACCAATCGCGGCATAGCCCTTCAGCCTGCGCTCGTACATTCTGGCCAGCATTGGAACGTAGTTGTCCACATAATCGTAGACCTGCACGAATCGTTTGTTGTCGTGGAGACGATGCAACCGCCCCACATACTGCTGCAACGTGCCCTTCCAGGAGATCGGCATGGCCAGGAATAGCGTGTCCAGACGCGCGTCGTCAAACCCTTCTCCGATGTAACTTCCCGTCGCCAGAATCACCCGCGATTCGTTTTCCGGCACTGATGCCAGGGCCGCCGCCGTTGCTCGACGCTGCTTCTTCCCCATGCCGCCCTTCAAGACGAAGACGTGCTTGGCAACACCCTCAAGTTTGGCTGAGAAATGCTGGAGATGCTCTGTCCGGCCGGTCAGAAGCAGCGGGCAACGTCCAGATTCTATGGCGCGTACGATGTCGTTGGCGATCATCTCGTTGCGCGAGACATCATCGACGAGCGCGGCGTAGATGTCCTGGATCGTGACCTCTGTGAGTTCGGACGCCATCCGGAACTCCGTATGGCGGGGAGTCACCTTGTGCTCAAAGGGTGTCGTTTCGGTCATCGTCCGGGCGCTCATGCTGAACCGTACGGGGCCACACTGCATGTAAATGATCGGATGGTGCCCGTCCTTCCGCGTCGGCGTGGCGGTCAGACCGACAACATACTTGGCCTTTACCTGCCTCATCACCTGTTCGAAGGTGAAAGCGGATATGTGGTGGCATTCATCGACGATCACCTGGCCGTACTCAGCAACGAAGTCCTTCACTTCGTCTTTTCGGTACAGGCTTTGGATGACGGCGACATCCACGTAACCCGTCCGGTCCATTTTGCCGCCACCGATATGTCCGATCGATTTGGCTGGCAGATCCAAGAACATCCCAAGGCGCTCCTGCCACTGATCGAGCAACTGCTGGCGGTGAACGACTACCAGAGTGTTGACCTTGCGTTTCGCGATCAGCCACGCCGCAACGGCGGTCTTTCCGAACGCTGTCGGCGCGCAGAGGATACCTTCGTCGTGTGCGGTGATCTTCGTGACCGCTTCCTCCTGGAACGGCCGAAGCTGGCCCTGGAACTCCGCTTCAATCGCTGTGCCTTTGTACCGTTCGTCCCGAACTTCGGGCCGGATCTTGTGCGCCTCGAGAAGAGCCAGCGTCTCAGTCAGGCAGCCGCGAGGCACAGCAATGTGATGGGCGAATTCCTGGCCGCATGCGATCACACGCGGTTTGTCGAACGTCGAGAGCCGCATTGCCTGAGCCTTGTAGAACTCCGGGTTCTGGAATGCGGCCAGCCGGAGTAACCGATTTAGCATGGCTGGTGGGAGATCCTTCTTTTCCACGTAAACAAGATTCGCGCGAACGACCTGCACAGTCTTTGGTAGCGGCCCTTCTATCGGCCGCTCCCGCCGCTTGCCAGAATGTGGCAAGGTCCACGGGTCTTGTGCATCGTCGTCATCGGCGATGCTAATCCGGACTCCGATCAGGTCGCCTTTGCGCTGAGCTTCCGCAAAGATCTCCTCAGCGGCGGCGGCCGGCATTCGTCGAATTGTCGAAAGAAACTGCCATTGGTCGGGGTACGGTTGGAAGTCTGAGTCAATGAACACACTGTTGCCCAACTTGCGTGGCGCAAACTGCAAGGGGAGCGCAATCAGATTCCCGAGCCCTCCCTTGGGCATCGTGTCCTGGTTGGGGAAAAAGCGATCATAGGAATCGAGACCGAGCTGGTGCCTGCGCTCCATGGTACGCGTGAGAATCAGGCATCCCAATTTGCGCGCGGTAATCGCTGACAGCGCACGATCAAAGAAGATCCAAATGTGGCCGCCGTTCCCGGAGCGAGAACGCTCCAAGGCAGCTGGCACACTCAACTCCTGGCAGGTCTCAAGAAAAGCCTGAGCGTCATACTCCCAAGTCTTCTTGTCGAAGTCTGCCGCGAGAAACCAGCACGTTTCGTCGGACAGGAGGGGATATACGCCAACGGCTTCCTTGCCCAAGAGGTGGTTCTCGATGACGGCGTCGGTCACCGGGAGGAACTTCCTTGTCTTCTGGTCGACTTTCTTCCGCTCCTCCGGGCGGCTTTTGTTAATGGCCTTCCAGTCCTTTACGGCCGCCGGCACATATCCCGATCGGCCGTCGTCATTCTTCCATCGCCGTGCGTAGACATCTTCTCTCCCGCGAAACAGGCTTCGAAACAGCGCGATTCTTTTTCTGGCACGCTCCTCCTTGTCCACCGGTGGCGCCGTCTCGACAGTTTTGGTTGGAGGCCGATTCTCTGCAAGTTGCGGAATCGGAATGCTGTGAACCGCCAGGAGCCGCCGCAGGCGAGCGTTTTCCTCCCGGAGGCGAATATTTTCCTGCTCTGGAGGCTCGAATGGAAGAGATTCCGAAACCTTCTCGGTCATACCGCGTTCACCGCTCCGTACGACTTGTCAGCACTTCTTGGAGATACTCCTGTACGCCCGCAAACACCGCGGCGATATCAGTTGGGAGCCCGCATTCTCGCGCACTCGTTCGTTCAGTTGTTCGACAAGCGATGCGATTCCATCAACTGTCTCAATCATCGGTCAACCCGCAATTTGCGCACTGCAGTGCCTGCCCGGCATCACATCTTCAGGCTGGTTGCGTACTACATCACGTGACGCCACCGCCTTCAGTGATAGCAGTCACAGAGCGATGTTCAGCCTTGGTTGGTTGGAGGGATAATCGGGCGGCAGTGCCCGTCGTTATGTCACGCACCGAGGTCTTTTAGGTCAACTGTCGGTGACTGCGCCGTGCGGCGACGATGGCCCAAGCATCGTTGTCCAGCAACTTCGTCCAGCAACTTCAAACGTCTCTGATCTTCACACGACCTACTGAATCACCGGGCTAGTCACGTCGGCTGGGCCTGAAGCGTTGTAGTGGATCTCGCCCGACTCGTCGGCGAAGAAACGCCGCTGCCCGGTCGTGCCCACCTGGTCCGGTACTCCGGTGATGGTATAGGAACGGATCGCGCCGTTCACTTTCTCGCCCGGCGTGTAGGTAAAGGTGTAGCCGCTCTTGCGCCCGCTGGCGAGGTTGGTGTCGATGGTCTGCTCGCCGCCGCTCTGCGAAGTGCCACCGAGGCTGATGAGGTCGACGGTGAAACCCACGTCAGGATGGCTGCTGGAGTAGATCATCTCCCCTGCGCTGATGGCCTTAATGCTGGCAATGGCCGAGGCCTCGTGCGCCGGAATCTGCGACTTGGTGATCTTCGGAATGGTGAAGGCCGCGATGATCAGGATGATCGTCACCACGATCAGCAACTCGATCAGCGTGAAGCCGCGATCGCGATTACGTCTGCGCATAACTGTGAACCTCTTTCGTCATCTCGCGGAGAGCTGCACAGAAATGACGTCAGGAAACCTGTAACGGTATCCGCGACTGAACAGCAAATTATTGAGCAGCGCTCTGCTCATGTCAAAACAGTACCACGTCGCGAGCACCACGTACTTGTCGAAAGCACGACTGGACACACGCCGCCCTGAGAAACTGAGCCCTCGCCGCGTGCTCTTCGCTTATTGCTTATTGCTTTTTGCTTTTGCTGTTTGGTTTTGCCGTTTGCTTATCGCTTATTGCTAACCGCTTATTACCAGCTGCCAGTGACCAGCCACCTCTTCAACACTCCAGCGAATCCCTGGTCAACTTCAGCCCGTTAAGGTTGCCCAGTACCGTCACCGCGATAGCCTCCGGCTTGAACATCTCGTTTGCCGTCTGAATCACGTCTTCCAGCGTCACCGCCTGCACCCGGTCGATGATCTCGTCCATCCCCAGGAAGCGGTCGTAATACATTTCCTGCCGCGCCAAGTTTGACATACGCGCCGTCGAAGACTCCAGGCTCAGCATCAAGCTGCCTTTCAACTGGTCCTTGGCGCGCTTCAGCTCGTCCGCCGGAACCTGGCTTTGCTTGACATCGCGGAACTCGTGGACGATGGACTGCACCACCTTTGGTGCGGATTCCCTCGAAGTCCCGGCGTACACCGCCAGGCATCCCGTGTCTTTATAAGGATTCAGCTCCGAGAAGATCGAGTACACCAGCCCCTGCTTCTCCCGGACGTTCTGAAACAGCCGCGAACTCATGCCCCCGCCCAGCAGCGTATTCAAAACATACGCCACGAAGCGGCGTTCGTGGTTGATGCGGTACGACGGTACTCCTACGCAGATCTGCACCTGCTCCAGCGCCTTCTTGTTGCGCAGCACGATGCGCGAATTGGTCTTGGGTGGAGTGTCGTGCAGGCCATTGGATCCCCGCGACAGCGGCTCAAACTCCTTGCTTAACAGTGCCACCAGGTGTTCGTGTTCCAGGTTCCCCGCTGCCGAGATCACCATGTTTTCCGGCACAAACTTGCTTTGGTAATAACTCTGCACCGCCGCTTGTTCGAACTTGCGTACCGTTTCCTTGGTCCCCAGGATAGGCTTACCCAGCGGATGGCCTTTGTAGAAGTTCTGCGTGAAGATCTCATGCACGAGGCTGTCAGGGTTGTCCTCGTCCATCTTGATCTCTTCCAGGATCACGCCTCGCTCGCGCACCACATCGTTCGCATCGAAAGTCGGATGCAGCACCATATCACTCAACAAATCAACTGCTACGGACAAATGCTCATCCAGAACTTTAATGTCAAAACAGACCGATTCCTTCCCCGTAAACGCGTCCATGTTGCCGCCGATGGAGTCCACCTCGCGGGCAATGTCTTCGGCCGTGCGGTGCGTCGTGCCCTTGAACACCATGTGCTCGACGAAATGCGAAATGCCGTTGACCTCCGGCTCTTCGTCGCGCGAACCCGCCTTCAACCAGATTCCCATCGACACCGAGCGAATATGGTCCATCTTCTCGGTGATAATGGTGAGCCCGTTGGGCAAAACCTCCCGCCGGATTGTCCGGTCGGTTGCGATCGCTAATGCTTCCGCTGCCATGAGTACCTGTTTCTGTATGAATGAACTTTCGAGCTTGCGTACCTTGCTTCCGGCTCCAGCCGTCGCTTCCTTGATCTGGGATAGAATGATCGCGCGCTGAACGATGGTCCCGAGGTGAGGTCGGGAAGACAAGCTTGGAACTAATCAGCATATTGGATGCATGAGGGAACCGCAACAACTCGAACTATTAAGGCTTTCGAATCAACAACTTGCCGATTTGGTCGAAAGTTTTGGACAAGCTCCCTACCGCCTTCGCCAGCTATTGGACGGACTCTACCGGCAAAGGTGGTCGCGGCTCGATCAGTTCTCCACGCTGCCGTCGGCCTTGCGTCAGCAACTAGCGGCCGAGTATTCCATCGGCCAGCCCGTCATTGAAAAACAGTTCACCTCTTCCGATGGAACCGTCCGTTACCTGTTCGCCTTTGCCGATGGCCAATCAGTGGAAACCGTCTGGATGCCCGACGGCGATGGCGGTGAAGCCGGCGACGGATCGGAGTCCGGCGACGAAGAGATGTCTGCCCTCTCTAACGCTTTGTCATCCCGAGCGCGGGTCGCCCCTTCGGCGACCGGAGTCGAGGGATCTGCTTTTACTCGAAACTCGAAACAGGAAACTCGAAACTCTCTCTAAGTCGTCATCTCGACAACAGCGAGTCTCTGAGGCAACAAACGCAGCACGGGATCCGCTTTTACTGGCAACTTGTCTCGCCGCGCCACCATCTGCGTCTCCAGCCAGGTCGGTTGTGCGGTGGAGTGCGCCTTCTGCATGACCGCCCTTCTCGGCCTGCACCGCAACCTGAGCGCAGGAGAAATCGTCGGCCAGGTCCTCGCCGTCCTCAATGACCAGCAGGTCGATGTCGAACGCGACCGCATCAACCTCGTTTTCATGGGACAGGGCGAACCTTTCCTCAACTACGACAACTTCATGCAGGCGGTGCGGCTGCTGGTAAGCGAAGTCGGCATTCCCGCCTCGCGCATGACGGTCTCGACCTCGGGAATCGTCCCGCGCATCGCTGACTTCGGAGCCGAAGAAGTCCGCCCCAAACTAGCCGTCTCGCTGAACGCCCCCAACGAAGCGCTGCGTACCTCGGTCATGCCCATCACGAAGAAATGGACCATCGAGAAGTTGCTGGCGGCATTGCGCGACTTCCCGCTCCGCAATCGTGAGCGCCTTACCTTCGAGTACGTCCTGCTAGGCGGAGTTAACGACAGCATCTCTCACGCCCGCGAGCTGGTCGATCTCATCCGCGGACTCCGCGCCAAGGTGAATCTGATCGCGCTCAATCCCGGCCCGGAGATTCCCTTCTCCACGCCCGAGCCGGAACACGTGCTGGCCTTCCAGTCGGTTCTAACCGGCGCGGGCATCCCGGCCTTCATCCGCCGTCCCCGCGGACTCGACATCTACGCCGCTTGCGGCCAGCTCAAGCACACCACCGAACTGATACAGTTGAGTTAGTGGTTTTCCCGCCACCTGTTTTGAAGGGGCACGACTTTAGTCGTGCCGTTGCGAGTTCTATATGGACGGGGCTTTAGCCCCTGAGGGACTTCGTCGTGGGTAGTGCTGGCCTTCAGGCCAGCGTCACGGTAGTTTTAATATCCGGGGCTTCAGCCCTCCTTTTACTGACAACTGACCACTGGCAACTGACAACTATCTTATGAAACAAGTCCGTGTAGGAATTGTCGGCTTCGGAACCGTTGGTCGCGCGACGGCCGACATCATCGCCCACCACTCCGCCCTCATCGAAAAGCGCAGCGGAGTCAAGCTGGTCGTCACCGCCGTCTGCCGCCGTCAGGCCATCAACCCCGCCGACGCTCCTGAAGGCGCAAAAATCACCACCGGCTGGAAAGAGCTCCTCACCTCCGACGACGTCGACGTCATCGTCGAGACCATGGGCGGAGTCGATCACTCCCTCCAACTTCTCCGCGGGGCCCTCGAGCACGGCAAGCCCGTCGTCACCGCCAACAAGAAGCTCCTCGCCGAGCACGGAGATGAACTCTTCGCCCTCGCCGTCTCCCGCAATCTGCCCATCGGATTCGAAGCCAGCGTCGCCGGAGGCATTCCCATCCTGCGCGTCATCCAGGAATCCACCGCCGGAGACCGCCTGCGCGCCCTGCACGGCATCCTCAACGGCACCTCGAACTACATCCTGACGCAGATGGAGAACCGCGGCATCGATTTCGACGAGGCGCTGAGCGAGGCCCAGAAGGCCGGATACGCCGAAGCCGATCCCACCTTCGACATCGACGGTCAGGACGCCCGCGACAAGCTCTGCATCCTCGCCCGCATGGCTTTCGGCGGACGCCTCGCCGTCGAGCGCATCCCCACTCACGGCATTCGCCAGATCCGTGCCGTGGATATTCGCTCCGCCCAGCGCCTGAAGCGCACCATTCGCCTGGTTGCCTCCGCCGAGCAGACCGACAACGGACTTGATGTTTCTGTCCGTCCCTGGCTGGTCGATCGCCGCTCCATGCTCGCCAAAGTCGAGGATGTGAACAACGCCGTCTTCTTGATTGGCGATCGCCTGGGCACACAAATGTTCTACGGACGCGGCGCAGGAGGCGATGCCACTGGAGCGGCCGTGGTCTCCGATTTGGTAGAGATTGCCCGCGACCTCGCCGCCGGGCGCCTGAGTTCCAAGAATGTTGTCGGCTTCCTCGAAAGCAACGAGCTGAAGATCTGTCCCAAGCCAAGACCCGTGGGATGGTATCTCCGCCTCACCGTCCACGATCAGCCCGGCATCATCGCCCGCGTCGCCGACGTGCTCGCCCGGCAAGGCATGAACATCGACTCCGTGCAGCAGGAGCCACACTCGCCCAAAGAACGCCTGTCGCTGTTCATTACGGTAGAGCCAGTTTCGGAACCCACAGTGCGCGGCGCACTGGAAATCATCAACGCCTACGACTTCATGGTCGAGCCAGTGCTGCTGTTAAGGATTGAGTAAGGGTTGTTGGTAGAGCGTCGCGTCAGAGTCTGTTACGAAACTCCGTAACCGGGGGAAAAATACAGATGGGAGTTGGGAGCGAGGGTAGTAAGTTAGCGGACATGGCCTACATCACAGGAGAAGCGCGGGAGCAGGTGACGATGTTTCCGGTGACGCTGGACGGGGTCAGTCCAGTCCTCGCGCGGGCGACGCAGGTAGCGTAAGTGTGGAATTACTCCACTCCGCCATCACGTGACGGAATCGGATCGGAAGTTGCTGGGATTCGTCAGCCTATTCTAATTGCGGCCCTCAGGATTGCTGCGAGGACATAGTTACCAGACCCGTGCGTTTGCCCTGTTCGAA
This sequence comes from uncultured Acidobacteriaceae bacterium, assembly GCA_963779555.1. Taxonomy (GTDB): domain Bacteria; phylum Acidobacteriota; class Terriglobia; order Terriglobales; family Acidobacteriaceae; genus DASRAA01. The sequence continues at coordinate 3,971 of CAVZYS010000019.1, read as the reverse complement.
GCCAAGAAAACCGGGGGCAACGATTTTATCTCCGCCCAGTTCGCCGGATTCCTTTTCCAGCGCAGACTCTCTCCAAACCAGGTACACGGCCGGATAGACCAGCAACTCCAGGATGAATGAGGTAACGATGCCACCCACCATGGGAGCGGCAATGCGCTTCATGATCTCCGATCCCGTGCCGGTGGACCACAGGATCGGGACCAGCCCGATGCTCATGGTCGCGAAGGTCATGAATTTGGGACGCAGCCGCTTGGCGGCTCCCTCGACGATGGCCTCATGCAGGCGCGATAGAGTCATCCCACCCGGCTCGCGCCGGGCTTTTTCATACGCGAGATCCAGATAGAGGAGCATGAAGACGCCAGTCTCGGCGTCGATGCCCAGCAGAGCGATGATACCCAACCAGACCGCGATGCTGAGGTTGTAGTCCAGGGCATAGATGATCCAGAGGGCTCCGACTGCGGAGAAAGGCACGGCCAAGGTAACAAAACGAGCTCACATAAACTGCTCCCGGTCGCGAGTGTGTTGCCTTCCAGCCTGCAATAGCCGACCCAAGTTCCCGGAGGTCGCCGGAGCGTGAGGGCTCCGCGTCGATTCGTTGACCGATGAGTCGCTCGGCGATCGTCGCGAGGTAAACCAATTCCATTTTGTCATTTAGAAATCTCGCATTGGTCGCCCAGATTTCCTTGCTCTCCACAATTCCGCGTATGCCTCTGAGCGATGTGTAGTGGAACAACGGTTTGGTAGGGTTTTCCCTAAAAAGAGCACCCATGGGCGACAAGTACTGGTTATCCGAATCGGTCATATACGCCTCAGTAAAGCGGAGGATACCGAGCTCATTTCCAAGTTGACACCCCGCCTTGTGTTAGTCAAACAAATGCCGATTTCTTTCAGTACGGTCTTGACAAACCTAACTGGCTAGGATATTGTTGGGATATGAAATGTTCAATCCACAACATTCCGCTGGTTTGCTACTGCCCAGCCTGTCGCGGTGAGGCGAAATCGAAGCGCAAAGCGGCTTCGTCTCGGGAGAATGGGAAGCTCGGTGGCAGACCGAAGGGGAGCAACACACAGAGAAAGGCGAAGCCATGATCTACAAGCCAAAGGGCCGGAAGTATTTCAAAGTGAAGTTCCACTTCCAAGGGCAAGTAATTCATAAGGCAACGCGGGCAAAAACGAAAAAAGATGCCCGCACAATCGAGGCAACAATGCGCTCCGAGTTGGCGAAGGGCAATTGGGGCATCCTCGAAATGAAGCCGTCGCCCAAGCTGGGCGAGTTTCTCAAGAAAGAATTCCTACCCTTCACCCGCACACGGTTCGCGGGCAAATCGAAGTCTCGACAGTATTACGAGTATGGGGCAGGGCGCTTGCTGGCGTCCGACATTGCGGAGTTGAAGCTCGATGAAGTGAATAGGCAACACGCGACACAATTTGCGGCCCGCAACTCGGACTTCTCTCCCTCCACTGTTAATTGCGGACTCCGCACTCTCAGGCGCTCTCTGTCGCTCGCTGTCGAATGGGGCAAACTCGACAGAATGCCGCGTATCCCGCTGGCAAAGGGTGAACGGCAGCGCGAACGAGTGCTCACAGATTCGGAAATCAAGCTGTACCTCGAAAGCTGTCGGCAGCCGTGGAGGGATGCGGCAACGCTGATTCTCGGAACAGGGATGCGCCCAGGCGAGGTTTACGGGCTTCGCTGGGAGCTTGTGCTACTCAATGGGAACGGCGGTCTGATTCAAGTCTCAGACGGCAAATCCAAAGCAGCACGGCGCATTCTGCCGATGATTCCCGATGTGTACCACGCCTTGCAAACTCGCCATAAGGAGCAAGGCCGTCCGGCAGAGGGATGAGTATTTCCTTCGACTGCGAAGTGCGGCCATCTTGAGCAGGGAACTGCCAAGACGCAGCACGCAGCAGCACTCGCCACAGCGAATGCAGAGGCTATCAAGAACGGTTGCCCGCTGCCGCTGAAGCGTTTCGAGCCGTACGTGATGCGACACACCGCCCTGACTAGAATGGCTCCGCACTGTGACCCGTTCACCTTAGCAAGAATCGCGGGGCACAGTTCGATCACGATCACGCAGAGGTACTGCCATCCCCAAGCCGATGCGGTCGAGGCGGCATTCACAAAATTTGGGTTTCGCGGAGAAGTGGTCACCGAGGCTGGTCACCACGAAAAACAGCTTCCACCCGCACCGCAAGGCATGGAGCCTATAAGTGTCTCTGCCGATTGAGGTTAAGTGGTGAGCGCGGTAGGAATCGAACCTACAACCTACTGATTAAGAGTCAGCCATGCTCATGGCGTCCATCCTTTGGAAAGTCACGTTTAACCAATAACTTACAGAAGTCTTGCGCGCACAGAGGATCACTCGTAAGTGCTTGAAACGTTGTCGATGTGTAGCAATGTACAGCCACAGTTACAGCCACACCCCGGTTGCTAGAAGATATCGAAAGTCGGGAACCACCAGGAAGGGAGTCGCCGGAGCATTGACGGTTTCTCCAACCTGGTCGACGAGTGCAGGAGAAGCGTTGCCCAGGAATCTCGATCCCTCGCGGATATGCACGATTCTTCCGGGTTCGAACCCCATGAGTCGTGCGCCGGTTGCGTCGGCAGCAACCGGGTCATCCGCAGGCACGATCTTTCCCATGGCACGCGGAGTGCCGTTTAGGGGCCCGTTGCCTTCCATCGCCACAATGCCGTCCTCTATTACGAAATGGATGGGAACAGTGGCGCACAGATCGAGGATGCTCTCCTGAATGCCCTTCCAGTGGAGGATGTTCTTCGGCCATCCGTATCGTGCTCCCGGAACTACGCCGAACGTGTTCTTCATGCTCAGCGTGACGCCAGACCAGTGATGGGTCTTGATCTTCGGCATGGAAACCAGGAAGTCCGCTTCCAGCACTGCCCGAGGGAGCCAGAGATCCTTCATTCCCGTATAGCTCGCCCGTAACGCAGTGCGAATCAGTTCGTCGCGATTCAGATCTACGAATCGGATGTCTTTCGTCCTCGAAGGCTCTGCTCATAACCACTTTTTGAGAGCAGCAACCGTGTGTCGCGTTGATGTCCCGGTCCCTCGGCTACCAACCACGGATTTGGCACCCAGCCGGCGAAATGATTCGGCCGCGGCGAGGACCAGCAATGGATGGGTATTGATGGCATTGCCCGGAATGTAATCGACTAAGTTGGGCTTGAGGAGCACCGTCTTGCCGCGGACGTCTATGGGAAGAGGCGGAGGCCTGCGTCGAGAATTTGATCAAGCTGATGGGAGTATTGCTGAGCATTGAGGATCGCGACTCGGGATCGCTTCGGTCGCTGGTCCGAATGATATTTGGGAAGAAGAAAAGGAGTGGTGACCGCTGTCCCAGCCGCCAGGGCGGCGCTGCCAATTAGAGCTCTCCACGAGTGAAGCTCACTGTCCGACGCCAAGGCCGACAGGGTGCGACCGTAGTCCAGGGCAAGGCAGGCCAGCGCCAGCGTGCTGGTGTCTCCTGCAATCCTTACGAGGTCAGGAAGTGCAACAAGAGAACGGTGAAGCAAAGTAATCGGCCGGGGGTGAGCGGAGAACGCAAGAATCGACCACGCGAGACTCCATGGTGCCGTAAGAGTCGGCGCGAGACGTTCCAAATACTGAACGCCGCGTTGTACGACGTCGTCCTTTCCTCGGCCACTTGGGGCTAGACGCGCAATTGCGGTGTCGTCCGGCATGCAGGGCAACGGCAGCTCCGTACACGACTCCGTTGCCGGCATTCCATCCTCCACCCGGGCATGCGCGATCGATCAGCATCTCAATGCCACGATTGACCCGGTAAGGGACTTGTTCCAGAACCACCGCATGAGCATGGGATCTGGTTCAGGGCAAGGACTGCGAATGCGGTCGGAACAACCCAACTGACCGTGTCGGGAAACCATGGCCAGCCATACTTGTCTGGGTCGAAACGAACGTGGCGATCGGCGGTTCGAAACTTCCATTTCC
>CAVZYS010000018.1:0-91687 GCA_963779555.1 uncultured Acidobacteriaceae bacterium | reverse complement strand
GTGTCCCTGCCTTCGCGCAACGCTTCTCGTGACAGTTCCGTTGGAACGGCCGGCGTGATGCCGTCGTTTTCCAACATCCTCCCTTGCCAGGTCAGATAGGCGGCAACCGGCAACCCGAGAATGTATCCATGCCCCACCTTGAATGCTCCACCACTCAGCAACCGGCCGGGCGTCTTGGTTCCGACGATGGTTGCGAGCTTATTTTCCTCCGCAAACGCGGCCACCATTTCGCCCGCGCTCGCGGTGTGCTCGTTCACCATCAGCACAACACGCCCGTGGAAGCGACGCGGACCAAGGCCTTCCGTGACCACCAGGATGGACTTGTCCACGAAGGCATACCGCGCTGCCAGCCAAAGGAGAGTCGATTTGCGAGACGGAATCCGTCCAAAACGGGTCAGTTCTTCTCTCCGATAGCCTCGCTCCCGGCGCTTTCGAGTCAGGCTGTAGCCCACTTCTAACTTCCCCGGGGTCAGATAGCTCATCAGGCGGAGTCCGCCGATTCCACCACCTGTGTTGCCGCGCAAGTCCACAATGAGCCGGCTGCAGCCGTTCAGAGCTGCAATTCCCCGATCGATGTCTTTTGCAACATCGATTCCGATCGCGCCGGGAAACATCGCCACCTTGAGCAGACCGATTTCATCGCTGAGCATTTCAGCGTGAACTGCCTCAGGCGCGGTTACTGGATGTTTCTTGGACTTGGGCATGGGCAACTGAAGGCTGACTCCCTGAACTCCGCCGTCCAGTTTCTGGATGGTGAGCTGCGCTGATTCTCCGGCGGAGAATGTCAGATCCTCGGGAGGCCGAATCTCTCGCTCGCCCGTTCCGAGCAACAGGTCCCCAGGCCGTATCCCAGCCAAGTAAGCCGGGCCGCCTCGGTGCACGTCCTGAAACATCCAGCGTTCGGTTCCGTTCATCGCGAGGCGATGCAGAGTCGCATTGATCGCATGACGCGCTGGTATATTTCGCATCCCAGCGTGCCGGAATCCGGTGTGGCTGGTCTTGAGTTCTGCGACCAACCGGTTGACTTCCTTCTCGAATGCTTCGGGATCGCTACATGCGAGGATTTGATCTCTGCGGCTCCGAACCAAGGCATTCCAATCCGCCCCGTTCATCGCGGGATTGAAATGCTTGGTTTCCACCAACCGGCAGACCTTGTCAAAGATCTTCGTGCGTTCGTCTAGCGTCAGATTCATTGCTCCCTAATCCTAATCGGCGTTGATGCGTCCCCAATCGCTACGAACCCTGCCCAATAAAATGGGCTCACTTGTTCGCCGTATTTCGTCAGCAGATCCAGCTTGGCGCCTCGCAACGCCGAACTCGTCTCTTCTCCAAGCGCCAAGCGCTGGTAGAAGCGTTCCATGAGTGCACTGGCAAAGGTGTCATCCGCGCTCCACAGGCTCGCCACAACGGTTTTCGAGCCAGCCGCCAGGAAGGCTTCCGCCAAATCGCTGACTCCTTCCTCTCCTTGCAGTTTGCCCACTCCGGTGTCGCATGCAGAAAGCGTCGTCAGCTCGGCGTTTAATCGCAACTTCTTGATTTCTCGGACCTGCAACAAACCGTCCTCACCCGCCTTCGGATCAGCCCCAAGGACTAATGCTGATCGTTCCGGATATTGCGGGTCGGCGAATCCGTGGACAGCCAAGTGCAGGACGCGAAACTGATTGAGCGGTTCTTTCTTGAATGCGCTCTCAGTAGCGCTCGCACCAAACAGGGTTTCTGCGTCCTTTCCCACAATTCTACTGATGCTCTCGACCTCTTCCCGCGTTTGAGGCAGATCATGAAGCGGCATTCCGACGAAGTCGGCGAAACTGCGAACAAACCGGCCCCGCAATGTCTCGGAAGCTGGGATTCTGTTTCCCTTGCCGCCTTGATTTTCGTAAGCAACGTCCCCCACTCCGAGGAACGGTCGAGGGGACTCTTGCTGTTTGTCCCTCCTTCGCAGCGCATCGAGAACGGTGGCGGAGGGCGCATAGCTGATAGCACCGGACGTTAGCAGATACTGTCCGTGGCTATTCTGTAGCGCTTCGAACGGCAGCAGGTTCAATATGCCGTCCGGCACAACGATGAATCGTTTGCCCGTAGATGTCTCAGGAATTGGCTGCACAAGAAACGCATACAGTTGCTTCGCTTCTTCAGCCCCGGTTTTCTTCGCACGGATCTCGTCAACGTACCGCTGCACCAGTTTTTCGATCTCCTTGCGGCCAACCGGTAGCACTCGCAGGTTTGCGGTCGTGCGCGTAACCGAAATGCAGAAGGAGTTCGGCTCGGCGAGTACGTACTCCAGTAGCGTTTCGTCTGACTTCAGGCTTTCTTGAACCTGGGTTAGCGGTGCGGGGTCAATGGGAAAGCGCTGATCTCCCTCGTTCCACGCCAACCGCAGACGCCACTCGTATTCCGCCAGAGCATCGAGCAACTGTTCCCGCTCGACGGGACTATTGGTCTGCATCAAGCGGGTTTGAGTGTTGGCGACATAACTGTCCAGTGTCGCCGCTTCGGTAGACCCCGATCTCGGAGCGGCCTTTCTGTCTTCCAGGGCGCTGGCCAGAGTTCGTCCTCGGACACGTTCCAATATTTGAAACGCACCGGCTGTGTCACCCTCCTTCGCAACGAGTTCAAAGTGTTGGAGGTAGGTCTGACTCATAGCTGCGGCTATGGAGCTGTTCCAATAGGAGTCATCGCCGCCAAGCATGCCGTCAATGACGTCTTCGGCATGCTTGTAAAGTGCCTTCGCTTCTGCAATGCGGCCGCGGCGTGCTTTCAGGTCAGCCAAGATTGTTAAGTTCCGAGGCACGTAATAGCGATCACCGACCCGCTGGCTCGCAGCGAGACCCTGCGTCGCACGGGCGTCTGCGGTGGCGAGATCTCCGGAATCACGATACAGCTTCGCCAATTCGAACATGGCGTCAGCTTCCATGCGGTAGAACTGGACTCTTGCTGCGAACTGTCCCGCGTCCTCCAAATTGGCGATAGCCTCTTGTTTGTTTCCGTTTTGCTCCGCCAGCTTGCCGAGGACAATCAGCAGTTGCGCCTCATGCCCGCGTTTCTGCTGTGATCGGGCCTTCGCCAATGCATCGTCAAGCACCCTCTTCGCCTCATCTGGCCTGCCGAGAGCCACCAGTGCTTCCGCCTTTCCTTCATAGCCCATGAAGGGGAGCCCAGAGTCCTTATTAGCCTCTGCGAGCCTGATGGACCTTTCGAAACACATCAGTGCTTCGCTAGGGCGGTTGACCTCTACCATGCCGTTTCCTAGCATCTCCAGAAAGCGGATCTGACCGCCCGTGTCGCCGTTAGTCATCGTCGAGACGAGCGCCGTACCCAAGAGCTTGGCCCCTTGGCCCGTATTTCCTTCCAGGAAGGCAATGATGCCCAATTCACCGGAAGCCCTGGTTGCCCATCGGTCGTCCCCAAGACTCTTTGCAATCTGTTGGGCCTCCAGCCAGTCTTTCTTCTCCGCCCGATAGTCAATCTCGATGTCGGTGTAGCCTTTTGCGGCGAGGCACCAGAGGCGCAACCTTGGATCGTTGCGCATGATCGGATTCTGCAACTGGTCGCTCAAGAATCGCGAAAGGTCAACGAAGGACATCGTCTCCGCTTCTGATCTCAGGTGCCCGATCTTGGCGTAGAGCTCATTGCGCGCGTCTCCTCGACTTGCGAAGAGACTCTCGGCCTTCGCGTACAAGGGAGCAGCTTTCGGCCCGTTGTTCAGCCAGTAAAGGCGGTTGGCTTCTGCCAAGAGAACTTGTGGATCGGTTGAACTCTCCGGATGGGCTAAACCATCACTAATGTTGAGCTGCTTGTTGGCAGATATTCTTCGGAGCCATGTGTAGGCGGGGCGCGAGGATGGAATGACAACCGCCAGAACCAAGGCCGCTACAACTAGCGCCTCCTTTGGGACACGAATCCTCACTCAGTGCATACCGGGCCTGGTTAGTGGAGGATGTGCAGAAAGCAATCGAGATGCCAGAGAATGTGGACTGAAAACAAGAGGCTTGCGAAGCACGTTGGAGCTGGAAGCCGGTAAGTTTTACCGGCGCTGGGAAAGACTTGCGGACCTGACAGCTTGGCCTACATTGCGTCCGAATCGGCATTTTGCATCTCTGCAAGGCCCCCCTATAATGCCCGCCGACAGCATGGCTCTTGCGTCCTTCAATCCGTCCATTCCGGTCTGCCGGGAGCGCGTGGTCAGCGTCCAGCGGCAGGACGATCCTGCTGCCTGTGTGTTCGCCAATCAAACCAAGCTTCTGCTGTCGCGTTTTCTTGCGAAGTCTGTCGCTGTCGGCGACGAGATCACATTTCCGATTCCAGCACCAGATGCGGTGGGCTCGGAAATCCTCGTCACCAAGAATGCCGCCTCCGGACCGAGCCGTTATATCTACCAGGCGCCAATCGGATACGTCAGCCAGCCCAAGCAGGACAAACGAAATCAGCACTTACGTTTCGGCCGAGGTTCAACGGGGAAGCCTCGGCATCGGCACGATTTTCCTGCCTTGCGAGGTCCTGCGCGAGTACTTCTATCGCCTGCCGCGTACGGCCGACAGCGTCGATCATCCCACCCTGTACGAGGTCTTGCGTATCCCGGCCAGCGCTTCGCCCTCCGAGCTTCGCGTCGCTTTCAAGCTGCGTGATCTGGAGCTAAGGACGGCGGGCGTGCGGCACAGAGAGCGAGTGGCGCTGGAGCGGGCATTCAACATCGTTGGTCAGCCCGAACTGCGCGCTTGCTATGACGCGCTGCTGGCCGATCCCGAAGCGCCAGCCATATTTCCGTATGGTGGATTTGGCTCTCTTCTTGTTGCCGGCGAACCTTCCCGTGACGGACAGACGTTCTTTGCCCGCCGCATCCTCGCGTTTTCACCCGATCTCCGGCGCCGGCGGTTCCATGTGCCACTGCGTCAGATGTGATTTCTACGACGACCGGGCACTGTGCCGCGACGTGCGTCGCAAGCTGGAGTTCTGGCTCGATCCAGCCGCCCTGCATACACTCTGGGACCGCACCTGGAATCAGTGGAAGCATCTGTTGGGAACCAAGATCGAGGTCGAGGGCACGTTCGTACAGAGCGGCAAGTACCGCAAGCGTCGTGAGCAGTGGGAACTCGTTACCTGGGAAACTGCGTTGCCGAGCCGGTTGGAGGTCAAACTGCCACCCGATTTCCATCTGCAAATCGAATCTGCCAAAACTACCTATCATCGCTTCGGCCAGTATTCGCGGGCTCTGGATCAGATCCGGCTGTGCCTGGAGCATCGGGCGGTCGAGCGAGCGGAGCTGCAGCGAATGTGTTCCGAGCTGCGTATTCCCGGTGACTTTGATGTCGCCCAGATCAGCTGGCGCCCTGATTATGACCCGTTCTTCTATCGCCAGCTCGCACGCCGGGCACGCCGGATCTATCTGTTTCGGGAGGAATACATCTTCGACGTTGAGAAAGCCGTGGTCGTCGAAACCCCTCAGCTTGGCCACGCGACCTACGTCTTCGCCAAGCCCCGGAGCATGGATACCTTTCTCGCCCTGTACACCAAGATCACGAAGGACGACATCCGGCGAAACCGCAACAATGCAGCCGAACGGCTGGGCTTTCTGGGGCGCGTGATTCACGGCACCAATCCACGAGCGTGGCTCAAGGAAGTCAGGCAGCGGGTCGGCGAGGGAATCGACTTCGCGGCTATGGCTGAGTGAATCCTGGACTGATGCGGACACACCTTTGTGGATTTGGTGTCAGCCTCTTAGGCGCCTGCTGCGATGACTAGTCAAAGTGCGATTGGTGAAATGAGTTTTGCGAGGGAGCTGCAAGGGACCATTGGCAGCGCGTGGCGGGCCTCAGTGTCAAGGGCGAAGAGACCCTTGTTCTCACTCAAAGTGCGATTGGTGAAATAAATCGATTGACGATTATGATTCCAGGTCAAGGCCGCATCTTCGCAGCCGAGCGGCCAAAGCCACGCTGCGAGAGCGATTTGAGCCAGGAACTCCTGCCAGATTCGTCAAATTACAAGCAAGTCCCCGCGGTAGCCCCATCGCTAGCCAGCACGCGCGTTATCAGCCTGTTTGACGAACACTCGATTTGAAGCTAACAAGAGTGCTGAAGAAGCCATTTTCGCGCCCGTCTCGGGGTGGGCGGGACCGAAGCCTGGCGAGTACTTTGGCGACGAACTGCCACCGATCTCGCCGTGATGTGCTCGGCCACACCGCTAGTGTTCCCAAAGACGTGCCCCGACGATTGGAACTCTGAGGGATCCCGGCGACCAAGGTCGTGCGCCGCATTGGGCTACCTCAGCGAGATCGACCGAAGTATGCAGGAGCAGTGGGAAAGTCATCAGTGAAGCCAGTTGGAGGTTGCAGTGGCAGTGCGATTAGGAAAAATCGACAACAGATTCGTGGGAACGCAAGCGGCAGCGGAATACTCCGGCATTCCCGCCGGCACGCTGCGGGCATGGAGGTGCCAGGGCGTCGGACCGAAGTTCTATAAGCCTCGCGGGCGCGCGTTGTATGATATTGCCGACTTGGATGAATTCATCCGGTCAGGCATCCGTGTTGCCTCTGTGCGCGCAAGCAGGGAGGAACGGAATGTCTATCTACCTACGGGGTAGGGTCTGGTACTACCTCTTTTACCTAAACGGAAAGCGCTACAGAGGCAGCGCCAAAACCAAGAACAGGAAGAAAGCAGAGCGGACTGAAGCCCAGGCGATTGTCGCGGCGGAGGCTGGGCAGTCGTCAAAGCCGAAGCGGGCGCCTCTGATTCAGGAGTTTGTAAAGCAGTTCTTGGAGTGGCTCGATAAGACCACGCTTGAGCCGAAAACCAAGAATGATTACGAGAATGGGTGTCGCCTGATTCTCAGATCCACGCTATGCGGGATGCGAATGGATCAGATTACGTCGGATGATGTTGAAACCACCGCATTTCACGAATCACCGTACAGCCGGAACTGCGCCATCCGGACGATGCGCCGCATGTTGGGCAAGGCCCGCGATTGGAAATTCATCCGCGAAGTTCCGCGGGTGAAATCAGTCAAGGTCGATGCCAGGAACCGTATCGTGACTGACACAGATGAAAGGGCGCTTTTACCTGCGTGCCCGAGGCCCTTGAGAGACGTGCTGACCATCATGCTGGATTCAGGCATGAGAAATGGGGAGGTAGTCAGAATGCGCCTTGAACATATCAGTTGGGAAGGCGCCTTCTACTTCAATCCGAAAGGCAAGTCACGCAAAGCCCGCCGGATCGTGCCACTGAGTGAGCGCGTGATTGGGATACTGAGGACCATCCAGCAGGAACAGAAGGGAGGAACGGAAGGCTGGGTGTTCCCGTCAGAAAAGTCTCGATCAGGGCACATCGAGTTGAGCGGAATCGAGCACATGTTCAGGAAGATTGCCAGAAAGCTCGGTATACCTGATGTTCTGAAGCTGTACTGTGCCCGGCACACTTTTGGGACGGTGGCTATGGCGGAGACGAGAAACCCGGGCTTGGTCAAAGAGGTGATGGGTCACGAGAGCCTGAGTACGACCATGGTTTATCTGCACCCGGAAACGGCTCAGATCAAGAATGTGATCGACCGCCGCAATCAACAGAAGGACTTGGGATTTCCCACAGCCACAAAAACAGCCACAGTCGTTCAGCGGGAGGGATGTGACCAACCATAAGTTGTTGAAAAGGTTGGTGAGCGCGGAAGGAATCGAACCTTCAACCTACTGATTAAGAGTCAGTTGCTCTGCCAGTTGAGCTACGCGCCCGTCAAGTCAGTTGCGAATGGAATCAACAACTTGCGAGGGGTTTTGCCGTCGTCCGCAGCACATGCCTGACCTGAGCCAAACATCCGTCGGTCCCTGACCAAAACTACTCGAGGAGCGTCCAGTCTGACGGACTGATTCTCAGCGGCGACCCACTTATCATATCAGAGTACGTCGTCTTCTCAGAGTGCGTTGCACACTCCCCGCGAAGAATCCTCCAGCAGCAGCAGCAGCAGCAGCAGCAGCAGCAGCAACTGGGCCTCCATGGCAGCCAACTCTAGTTGCACACCGGAGTTCCCATCCCGATCACGACGCCAACTTCGTCGCATTTCGCTAAAACCGCCGGCTCTGCTCTAATGGTTGTCAGTCCTCTGATCGAAATCACCTCCCCGAGGAAGGAACTCTCCACTTGCACTTGCTGCGTAACCTCCTGTTCGCTCTCCTGACATTCGTCGGTTTTCTTCTGACCGCATGGGCGGCTGCCGCGCTTTATTTCGACTTGCAGGTCGCCAGTCTGCGCGTTCCGCTCGCGGTGGTCTACCTCATCCTGATGCTTGGGGCCTTCTTTTTCCTGCGCCACCGTCCTGGCCGAGTGCTGGTTCTGTTCGGCGGTTTCGTCTTAGTTGCGGTGTGGTGGTTTTCCCTGAAGCCGTCCAACGATCGCAACTGGCAGCTTGACAACGCCCAAACCGCCTCGGCCGACATCAGCGGCGACCACATTACAATTCATAACTTTCGCAACTGTAGCTACGTCACCACGCACGACTACACCTGCCTATGGGAGACGCGATCTTTCGATCTTGCCAACCTGACCGGGGCTGATATTTTCATCACCTGGTGGGGCCCTACCTTGATCGCGCATCCCATCGTCAGCTTCGATTTCGGTGCCCAGGGCCACGTGCCTATTTCGATCGAGACGCGCGACGTGGTTGGTCAGAGCTATTCCGCCGTGCGCGGATTCTTTCGCCAGTATGAGCTGGCTTACATCGTCAGCGACGAGCGTGACGTCGTCCGCCTGCGCACCAACTATCGCAAGGACGAGGAGGTGTATATCTTCCGCACTACGGTGCAGCCGGAGTTTGCGCGGAAGATATTGCTGGATTATCTCCAGCGCGTGAACGAACTGCATAATAGCCCTGAGTGGTACAACGCGCTGACCAACAATTGCACTACCAACATTGACGTGTCGGCTTCCCAGGCCCGGGGCAGGAGCACGGTGTGGGACTGGCGCGTTCTACTGAACGGGAAGATGGACGAGATGATGTATGAGCATGGGACTCTGGTAACCGGCGGGTTGTCGCTTCCGGAGCTGAAGGCACAGGCCCACATCAACGCTGCTGCCAAGGCTGCGGACGACAGTCCCGACTGGTCGCACCTGATCCGAGTGGGCCGGGTCGGTTTCACGGAGAGACCAGCGACCACAACGTCCGCGCCCTAAAGCGCAACCGCGTGGTCGCCTTCGCTTGTGTGAGCGGAGCTTGGTCCATGGTGGTCCGTAAAATCCATGGCTGACCTTGGCCCGCAACCAATAACCCTCACCTCACTACGAAGATCAGGAAGTAATCCATGCGGTCGGCCTTGACCCAGTCGTCGTGCTCTTCCAGCAGACGATAGCCAGCTTGCTCCATTTCCTGCAGAACGACCTTCTTCTGCACTCCGTGGTTCTCGCCGTTCCCGTCGCGGTCGATGATGCCAACTCTTGCTCCCGCCCGGAGTGCCGGACGCAGGTTCCGCAGCAGATCCACCGGCTTGGCTATCTCGTGATACGTCTTCAACATCAGCACGGCATCCACGCTGTCAGCGGACAATTCCGCGGAATCTTCTTTCCCTAATACGGTCTTCACGTTTCGCAGCTTTTCTTTTTCCGTCCGTTCATCGATGTACTGAATCGCCGCCGGATTGATCTCAACGGCATACACTCTGCCCGTTTCGGTGACTCGCCGGGCCGCGCGAACGGTGAACCATCCCGATCCCGCTCCGATGTCGGCGACGTTTTTGCCTGGCGAAATTGCGAGCGCGTCCATCACCTGGCTGATATGCAACTTCTGCTCACGGTCGGGATAATCGAAGATGGAAAGATCGCCACTATAGGGAGGGCTTGTCTTGCGCTGCGGAACGGCAGCAGTGGATCTCTGTCCCCACAGCCGCGGTACCGGCGCACTGACATGCAGCGCCACAAGAATCCAAATCGGCAGCCAGGTAACACGGCGCACCGCCATCGGAAGCCTCCCTACAATGCTATTAGACGCCGCATCGCGCCAGTCGCTGACGGTGAATATTGCTGGCCGGCCAAATACCGCACATGCGCTTCTCGGCGCCAGCAGTTACCATAGAGCCTGTGCGCGGGGAATCACTTGCTCGCCTTCCTCGTGCCGGAGTACCTTTAAACTCTTTATTGAACCGGTGGCTGTTCAACCGAGAAGCAAACGCTCGCAGTGGTCGGTTTTCGGGCCTTCAGGAGATCCATGACAGCGTTGAAGCGCGCTCTTTCACTCGTTATTTGCATTCTTGTTTGCGGTTTCATCCTCTCGTGCTCCAGTGGCAGGCCGCCGACTCCAGTGCTTCCGCTGGTCATCAACCCGGCCGCATTGCCAACGGCTGTGATCAACGTGGCCTATTCTGCGACCTTGACCTCCACCGGAGGCAAGGGGCCGTTCACTTGGGCAATCGCTTCCGGAACTCTGCCTCCGGGTTTGAGTATTAGCAATGCCGGTGTCATCAGCGGAACTCCCACTGTATTGGGCACCACCACCTTCAAGGTGCAGGTGACTGATTCGCAAACTCCCACGGCTGCGGTCGACATCGCGAGTGAGTCCATCACCGTCAACGCTCCGTTGGCGATCACCACCTCCTCGCTCACTGGCGGATCGGTCAATGTCCCCTACAGCGCGTTTCTCGCTGCCAGCGGAGGCGTGCCCCCCTACACATGGAGCATCACTTCCGGTAGCTTGCCCACCGGATTGACGCTGAGCGCGTCCGGCGGGATCAGCGGCACGCCGACCTCCCAACAAACCTCGACATTTACCGCGCAGGTCAGCGATTCGCAGGCGCCCTCCTCCACGGCCACCGCAACTTTGAGCCTCACAATCAACGGCCCGACCTTTCGCTTGAACGGTAACTACGTTTTTTCGTTCTCGGGATATAGCGGGAGCAGCCTCGTGCTGCAAGCTGGAAGCTTTACCTCCGACGGGCAGGGCAACATCACCAACGGCCTGATGGACTCCAACAGCGCCTCGGGCGTCCACACCAAGTTGCCGTTCACCGGCACGTATTCGGTGGACACAACCAACACAGGCCCTATGACACTGGTCATCCCAGCGCTGGGAACCTTCTCCTACCAGTTGGCGGTTCCGGCCTCTGGAACCATTCGCTTCATCCAGAACGGTAGCGCCGGCAATCAGGGGACGGGAGTGATCCGGCCGGTAGCCACAGGGACAAATGTCACGCTCAGCTCGCTTGCCGCAACTTGGGCTTTCGGTTCCTTCGGAGGCGATGTTGCTCTGAATCGCTTCGCGGCTGCCGGGACCTTCGTGGCAGGCAGCACTGGCGCATGGACCAGTGGGCTTGAAGACACCAACGACCATGGAGTTGTGGCGAACAGCGTCGCTTTCACCGGATCGTTCGTTGCCATCGACCCTGTCACCGGACGTGGTACCGCGACCCTCTCCGTCACCGGCGGCACCACGACTAACTACAGCTTCTACCCTGTTTCGTCCCGCGAACTGATCATGCTAGGTACCGATCCTGTTTCCAGCACGGCGCCGCTCGCACTGTTGACGCTCGATACGGCTGTTCCGCCCGCAGGTGGCTACACCAATTCATCTCTCAATACAACCACGGTTGCCGAACTCCAGGGTGTAACGCTCGTCAGTGGCACTCCCGTCCCTGATGTGCTCCTGGCGTTCACGACCTTCGACGGCAAAGGTGGCCTGACCGCCTCCACCGACGAAAATCTTGGCGGGACTCTCAGCACCAACACGTACACCGGCACCTACAACATTGAGGCCAGCGGACGCACCACGCTGACCGGCTTCGGAACCTCTTCCATCGTCTTCTACCTGTCATCGAATATCGCTTTCACGGTGGCCAGCAACGCGTCGGTGACGAGTGGAACCTTCGTCCCGCAATTTGGCTCACCGTACAGCAACACCTCGATCAGCGGTGCCTACCAGGGCGGCACCATCGCCGCGGTTCTTCCCACCGTGACCGTCGAGGCGGACTCAGCTAATCCCGATGGCAACGGCAACTTCCCGCTGTTTTATGACACCAGCGGGCCCGGTGGTCCGCAGCAAGGCCTGACTCTGACTGCAACCTACAGCGTCGATTCGACCGGACGTGCACCGTTGACCGTGAGTGGAGCCACCAACGGAATTGCCTACGTCGTGAACCCGTCAAAAGTCCTAGTGCTCTCGACCGATGCGAACCCGAAAGTGAATTCGATCGAGAAGTAGTTGTTGCGGCAGATCGAGATCCGCAACGCAAATTCCCCATCCAACGCGGCTTGGATGGGGAATTCGCCGTTTCTTCAGCGGTCACCCCGAGCGAAGCGACCGCAGAGGGCGCAGCCGAAAGACCCCTATCGCTACGACTTAGCTAGGTGGTTCTCCGAGTGCAGCCCGGGTCGGTTTCTTAATCAGGATGTGCGAAGAGACTATGGTCCGGCACACCCAGGCCGTGACGCCCGCTCACCACGTGTACTTCTGCCCAGGCTCCTCACGTGCGGCCTCGTCCATGATTCTTTGCTTCCATTCCTTCGCGCCAATGCTCTTCAAATCTCCCACGCCAGCTGCCGCCAGAATCAACGCCCTGTACGATCCCATCCATGGCAGCTTCAGCATGGATGCGTCCGGGGCCTCAGCCTGGCTGACCAGCGCTAGTTGCGCCTCTTTCCACTCGGCCGACGGAACCGTTCCGCTCTGCAGGTAGTTCAAGGCTTCCATTCCGGCGTTCCCCAGCCTCTGTAATTGCAACACGCGGCCGTTGGCGGTCTCCAGCACCGGAGCCGCAACCGCCATCGCTGCAAACCCACGCTCCATATCGCGCCATTGCCGAAACGTTCGCCCCAACTCTTCGGACGATGCTGCAAACTTGGGCGCATCGCCAAGCAACTGATCCACCATCACCGCAAATTGCCGCCGATACGGTGGGTCGGGCGCCACCGCGTCTGTCAGATTCACCAGCGACGTCTGCTGCGTGGGGATAAGCTGCGTGCCCGGAGCGCTGTGACGGTAAAACTGCTCGCGCACTCCAACCCCCTCGGGAGACGTGATCTTGCCCAACTCGCCCAGCGGCCCCAACTCGGAAGTGCCGGAAACCTGCCGCAGCATCTTGTCCATGCTCGACAAGTGCAGCGTGCCATCCTGTTCCAGCCACACGCTGACCGCATCGAGCCGGCGATACATGTCGGCCACGTTCGTCACCTCACGCCGTGACCAGAAGCGTTCGGCCGCCGCCGCCGTGCGCGGCCAGATTCGGCTGTCAATGTTCTCCGGCGATAGAAACTCTCCCCACGCACACACTTCACCTCCCACAATGTGGGAGGCCTGTTCTGCGGCCAGCTTGCTGTCCGCCGGCACCGGGTCCGAAAGGTAGTAGTATTCCGCTGGCCCCATGTGATCGAGATAATAGTCGGTCGACCAGATTGTCCCGTACCCCTCGCTAGCTGCGTGGTCCAGTGACGCATAGCCGTGCCATGACTGCACCACCGCATCCTTGGGAAGATCCGACGTCAGGATCTCGTCCCATCCCACCATCTTCTTGCCGTGCTTCTGCACGATCTGCAGCACCCGCTGGTTGAAATAAGCCTGCAACTCCGCTGTGGTGCGGTAGCCGTGAACCTGCATGAATTCCTGGATCTTAGGATTGGCCTGCCACTGCTTGCCATTGTTTTCGTCGCCCCCGATATGGAAATACTCGTCCGGGAAGAGCGCCGCCATCTCGCCGATGAATCCATCCAGAAACTGGTAGGTCTCCTCGCGCGTCGGGTCCATCACGGGATCGAAAATCCCCCACTGCGTTTGGATGTCGTAGGGCCCAGGCGCGCTGGCCAACTCGGGATAACCAACCATCCACGCCCCGGCGTGCCCAGGCATGTCAAATTCCGGAATAATCCGCACTCCGCGGTCAGCCGCATACGCAATCACTTCACGCACCTGCTCCTGCGTGTAATACAGCCCGCCGGAGCCCATCTGTTGCAGCTTGGGATAACGTTTACTTTCGATACGAAATCCCTGGTCCTCGCTCAGGTGCCAATGAAAGACGTTCATCTTCACCGCAGCCAATCCGTCGATATTGCGCCTGATCACATCGACCGGCTGGAAGTGACGCCCTACGTCAATCATCAGTCCGCGCCAGGGAAATCGAGGTTTGTCCTGAATGGTGATGAGAGGGAAGGAGTAGCCGTCGCGATCCCCTGAGACCAGTTGCAACAGCGTTTCCATGCCGTGCATTGCGCCCCACACCGTGTTGGCGCTCAACGTGATCCCGTCGCCGGCAATCATCAGCGCGTAGGACTCGTCGTCCCCCAACTTGGGATAGGCCGCTCCACCTTGCTTGACCGTGATTGTCACCACCGCGGCTGTCCCAATAGGAGCAACGCCCAGTGGCAGCACAATTCCGGTGCGCCCTTCCAGTCGCTGTTGCAGGCGAAGGACCGCTGCCTGTAGCCGCGCGTCCGAATACCCGCTGGTCGTGACTGCGAACGAGCTGTCCACCTTCAGCTTTCCAGAATGCATCTGCACCGAGGCTGGCAATGGCATGACATTGATCGTGGAGGCGGCATCAGTGCTCGATTGGCCGGAGGCGAGGGCGAGAACAGGCAGCAGTAACATAAGAATGAGAATTCGCATGATAATCATTAATTTCGCGAGTGCCGGGGTGTCGTGAAAAATCAACGCGCAAAGCCCGAACGGCGTAACAATCGTAGCCCAGCTCGTGAGCGCTGGGGTAAATGTTGCATAGAGGTCAGAGTCCCGTAGGGACGGCTTATCTTTTGACGCCGACAAATTCGCACCCGGCTCGCAGAATCGAATCGTCGGAATCGCCTTGGCTTTGTTCTGCCTCGAGTGTAACAAAATGTTCGTTTATGTTCAGTATTATGTTTGTTTTTGTTCTTTTCTGGTAGATT
The DNA here is from genome assembly GCA_963779555.1 of uncultured Acidobacteriaceae bacterium. Classification (GTDB taxonomy): domain Bacteria; phylum Acidobacteriota; class Terriglobia; order Terriglobales; family Acidobacteriaceae; genus DASRAA01. The sequence continues at coordinate 76,850 of CAVZYS010000018.1, read as the reverse complement.
ATTAGGTGGGCCGCGCCGTGGTGGGCGGCGTTGCGCCCCAGTCTTCTAAAGGAGCATGTCACGTGCAGCAACCGGATCAATCGGGTCTCAATCATAAGTTCCGTTATCAGATGCTGAAGGAGGTGTATGAGCAGCCGGAAGCCATCCGGCAAACCATTCTTCAGCACATCGATCCGGTCACCCGCAATGTCCGGCCCGACCGCTTCCCCTGGATGGCTACCGAAGTCGCCGGTCTGCGACGCGTGACAATAATCGCCAGCGGCGCCAGTCGCCACGCCGGTCTTTGTGGCAAGTTGATGATCGAGGACCTCGCCGGTATTCCAGTTGAAGTCGAGCATGCCAGCGAATACGGCTATCGCAAGCCCACCGACGGCAAGGGATCGCTGGTGATCGCCATAACCCAGTCTGGGGAAACTGCCGACACCACCGCCGCCCAGCGCATCGCGAAGGAAAATGGGATGAAGACCCTTTCCATTTCCAACGTGGTCGATTCCACCATCTCCCGCGAAGCAGATGCCAACTTCTTCACTCGCGCTGGCAGGGAGGTCGCCATTCCCGCCACCAAGAGCTTCACCACGCAACTCACCGCGCTCTATATGCTGGCACTTTTTCTTGCCGCTCAGAAGGAGACGCTGACCGACACTGAAGTCACCGCTCGCGTGGAAGCCTTGTCAACGCTTCCCGACCTCATCGAGCAGTCGCTCGATCGCATCAACGCCGAAGCGGAGACCATCGCCCGCGACTTCTACCACGACAAGATGTTCGTCTTCCTGGGACGCGGAGTGCACTACCCCATCGCTCTCGAAGGTGCGTTGAAGTTGAAGGAAATTTCCTACGTTCACGCCGAGGGCTATCCCACCGGAGAGTTCCGCCATGGCCCCACTGCCTTGATAACCGAGAGCCTTCCGGTCGTGGCTATCGTGACCAGCGACCGCCGCGATCCTGAATCGATCGTGCGCTACGAAAAGTCGATTTCCCTCATCGAAGACATTCGCCAGATCTCCCAACGCCAGATATTGCTGGCTTCGGAAGGTGACGAAATCGTGAAGCGTATGGGCGTCGCCTCGTTCTATCTTCCCCACTTGGATGAATTGTTGCTGCCCATCATGGAAATCGTCCCGCTGCAGTTCCTCGCCTACCACATCGCCGTGTTAAATGGCTTGGATGTAGACCATCCGCGCAACCTGGTGAAATCCGTGATGGTGGACTAATCCGTCGTGGTTTGGTCCCGATCTCTATTTCCTCCATTATCATCTTGAGCGCAGGGGCTCCGCCGTCGGAGTCAATGGCCCCCTTTGTTCGCGAAAATCACTGCCGCTCAGGCCTGGTCCGAGTCGAAGGGGCTGCGAAGTCCTGGTCGCCACCGAAAACTTGAAACTCAAAACCGGTTTATCCGCGCTCCTCGTGATCCGCGGCTGCTCTTGATTCCTGACTTCGTTCTTATCCGTGCGATCCGTGTAAATCTGCGGTTGCCTTTGTTTTTAGCCCTCGTTCCTGTCCACGTAAATCTGTGGCCGCTTTTGCCTTTCTTGTTCCCTACTTCGCTATTGTTCGAATATGATCGTATGTGACAACCACGATCATGCCAGTCAAACGCACTTCCGTACTGAACGAAGAACGCCGCCGGTCGATTGTGGATTTCGTGAACCAGAACGGCCGCGCGCTGGTTCGTGAACTGGCCAGGAAATACGCGAGTTCCGAGATCACGATCCGCCGAGACCTCGAACTCCTGCATAGCCGCGGTTTGATTTACCGCACTCACGGAGGCGCGCTGCCCATCCTCGCCGGCTCTGACTCCGACCGCAATCTAACCGAGCGCGAGATGCAGCACCCGCGTGAAAAGCAACGTATCGCAGCCGCCGCGGCCAAGATGGTCAAGGAAGGCCAGTCGGTCATTCTCGATTCCGGCAGCACCACTACGGCCGTGGCCCGCGCCCTCCGCGAATTTCAGCACCTGACCATCATCACCAACGCCATCAACATTGCTGGCGAACTTTCAGGCAGCAGCTTCGACGTCATCCTGACTGGCGGAATGTTGCGCAGCAACTCTTATTCGCTGGTCGGTCCCATTGCCGAAGAGAGCCTGCGACGCCTCAAGGCCGACATCCTCTTTCTTGGCGTCGATGGATTCGACACCCAGTCCGGCGTATCGACGCCCAACCTGCTCGAAGCGCAGTTGAACCGCCTGATGGTGCAGATCGCGGCGCGCGTGATCGCCGTCTGCGATTCCAGCAAGTTCGGACGCACCAGCTTGTCATCGATCGTGCCGTTGTCGAATATTCATGGCGTCATCACCGACAAACAAATTCCCCGCCAGCATCTTCGTGCCTTGAAGAAAGCCGGCATCGAAACTATCTTGGTGTGATTTGCATAAGCCGGGCCCAGAAGGGGCGAAGGAGTCTAGCCAGCACGCAACCGAAGTCGGGGTGCTGGGTGGAGTGGCAAGACAATCCGAGTCCTGCAGGGACGGCAGACGTATTCTTCAGATTCTACTCAACCAATCGCGAGGTACTAATTATGACCGAACCCACCTACGAAGAGCTAAAAGCTCAACTGGCTGCGCTGCAGGAAAAAGCCAAGGCGCGCGGGCCGCGAGCCATCGATTTCAAAGTGAGCGAGAAGGGCGGCGTCAGCGTTTACGGCCTCGGCCGCTTTCCCGTCACGCTCTATTACGAGCAATGGATCCGCTTGCTCGACCAGACCGACCAGCTTCGCGCCTTCCTCGAGGAGAACAAGCCCAGCCTTAAGCTGAAGACCGCCGAATAATAAGCAACAAAGAGGGGCGCAGGCGTTCTCGTGTCATCCCTGTCAAGTACCGCGTGAAACATCGCGGTCCGGCCCAACGTGTTTGCATTAACTTGAATCTAGTAACTTATGGAGCGCCCTTTAGCGCTCTTCCTGACGTTCAAACTATCCGTGTCATCCGTATAAATCCGTGGTCGCTTCTTCCCTTCGCGAACCAGGTCACTCCGCCCTCTCCCCTGTAAACAGCTGCAGGTTCTGCGCCTTCCATTGCATTGCCCGGTGAATGCGGTTATATCCGCTGGGATGGTCGAAGAAGATCCACTCCTCCGCCGGTCCCGGTTTCATCTTGCGGTATTCACCCAAGTGAATGGCGGCCTGCGCGAACCCATCGGGCTGGCGGCTGGCGTTGATCCCGAAGATGTCGGCCTCGGCTTCCTCGGTTCGGGTGTGGGTGTTCAGAATGGGCGTCAGCACGAAAAAGAAGATCGATGCCAGCAGCACCACCAGCGGAAGCACTGCCGGATCGCTGACTCCACGAATCCCCCATTTCGCTCCCCAGCGTTTCAGGCACCAGTCCAACGACCACTTCAGGAGTCCGAACCCCGCCAGCACCACTAGCATAAAGAACGTAACGTCTTTGGGAATGTGATTGAGCACGTAGTGTCCCATCTCATGTCCCATCACCGCCTCAATCTCCTCCAGCGAGCCGCGGCGCAGCAAATTATCGTTCAGCGTGATGCGCATGGTCTGGCCGAACCCGCTCACGTTGGCGCTCATGCGTGTGGTCTGCTTCGAGGCGTCCATCGTCCACACATCGTGCGCAGGGATGCCATTGGCCCGCGCCATCGCCAGGATCGGCTTCGTCACCTTGGGATCGTCCAGCCGCGTCACCTTATTGAAGGTCGGTACGATGAACACCGGCACGATCATGACCGTGAACACCATGAGCACGATGCTGGCCACCGAGCCCCAGAGCCACCAGGTGCGCGGCAGCTTTCTCACCACCCAGAACAGCACCACGACGAAAATGCCGCCCAGCAGCACATTGAGCCCCAGCGCTTTCGTCTCGTCCCACATCCACGGGCCAAATGTCTGCGTCGCCAACCCGTACTTTCGTTCGCGGAAGTAACCCTCATACACTGCCATGGGGAATCCGAGAACCGATGTCAGCAGAAGATACTCGACCCAATAGATAAAGGTCTGCAGCCACTTCCAGCGCGTGATACGTTCCGCCAGGTTGCGCATGGCCGCCGACCAGCCCAGGTTGAGCAGCAGCAGCGCGATCACGGCTCCCAGCAGGAAGTCCCAGAGAATCAGCCAGTAGCCGCCTTCGAAGTAAGCGTCCGAGTGCGCCTGGGCCGAGGCCGGCATTAACGCCAGGTAAGCGTCGGACGCAGCATCGACGTCGAAGTGAACCGAGGGCTGGGCTGCTGCCGGAACCTTCGTGATATCGGGCTGAGCTTCGGGGACGGTTTGTGCCGAAGCGGCCAAGCCAAAGAGCAGAACTATAAGGATCAAACTGGTCGCTACGGCGCGCAGGCGCACGATTTTCATCACGGTCAGGGATTCACCTTTCTGGGATACGGTGCCAATCTACAGGGCTGCGTTGAAATCACAGTCTGTTACGGCAAAGCAGTAGAAAAGGTTCCCGCTAACCTTCTCGCGCTTACTTCAGTAAGCGTCGTTCTCACCACGGAAGCACATCACGGAGGAACTCTGACCCGGCTTGCTCAGGGTCCGATGCAACGGAATCACAGGGTGTCCCATCCAGTACGCAGCTTGGGTGGGATTTTGTCGTTTCTTCCAGTGACCTCTTCGTCAAGCGCTCCCGATTCCGCGCGTATTGTTTCGGCAGACTGACGAGACAAACTGCCCGCTAATAATCAATGCTCGCCAATCCGACATGAGCGCATTCACATGCATATACACGAGATCCATTGGAGCGTTCCCATTTCTCACGCTGTCGTGAAGCGTCAGTAGATGCTTGGCAAGTTCGGCAATATCCTTGGCGCACGACCGCAACACTCCATTAAGTTTGCTGCGAAGGAGCTGCGAAATCATCGCTTGCACGATCTCCGAGTCCGGAGAAAGACCAACCTCCCGGGCTGCCTGCTCAAATGAAACATACTTCGCTGTGTCTTCCAGCCACGGATAGACCTCCTCGATCATTTGAGCGAGATCCCGGAATGCATTTGCGGCATGGTCAAGGTGCAGTATCGCCCCCAGCGTCGGTATTTGTGCCTTGTCAAAATCACCCGCTTCCAGGCACATGAATACCTCGCACATCGACGAGCTCGCCAGAAAGAACTCCGAACTCGCTTTGCGGCCCAAAGGCTGCAATCCGGCTTCGATGTCACCGACGGCGTAGAAGAGCACGAATAGCCTCCACGGCGGAGTCTACAGCTATGCTTCTGTCGCAGTTTGTCCGGAAGCAACCTACGCCACCTTAGAGGGATATGGATTCTTCGATACGGGTGGCCACCATCGGAATCGGCGCGGAGCGCCTCGCCATGGCAGCAAGGAGACACAGAGGAATCCTTCGGGCATTTTCATGAGGGAGGCCCACTCAAACACAAATCGGATAGGGTCCTTGTCTTAGGAGTAGAAACAGGCCCTGCCCTGCTCGTCGACCTCGCTCAGCGCAAGTTCTGCTATTGGACGAGCGCCTGACGAGCGCCTATAGATTGTGCGCGAGGCTGGCCGCCCGCAGTCTTATCTTCCGTTACTTGGAGGGGTCCACACGTAGAAGTGCTCCGCATCGCTTGAGGTCGCGACGTCGATGCCCTGCTGGGTGGTCGCACGATTCAAGGCGGAGCGGATGTTTTCCTTGGTGTCGGGCAGTTGTGACAGCGGGATCTTCAGCGCATGACCGGGTTGCAGTCGACTAAGATCACTAAGCAGTTGGAGAACAATGGTCTTGTGTTTTCCATTGCGGCCCTGGGGAAGTTCAGTCTGTGAAACCGATTTGAACTTCATCGGCGCGGGTTTGATTTTGTCACGGGAATTCATGACTCGCCTCGCGTGTTATTCCTTTACTGTCGATAAACTAACGCAGTGGTAACGTAGCACAATCCTAGCAGGTTGGCAACCCTATATACGGATGTTCTTCCGTTATCTTGCGGCTGTCCTGCCGTTCGCCTATATCTATTTACTAATAAAAGAGTTATGACGTATTAAAAAAACGCTGCTAGCCTCTTTTTCCTGGAGGCACCCCCATTGCCGAGGCGACTCAGTTTTGAGATTGTGCCGATCTCCGAAGTCCCTTCGACAAAGAGCAGCGCTGAAGCTGACCGCAGCGAGACTCGGCCAGGCGACGACGGACAAGTGTCCGCTGAATCTTCAGGCACCACCGAGGAGGAAGCGGTTGGCTTCGCAGTGCGCGGGCTGCCGCATGGACAAAGAGCATGGATCAGGCGGAAGCACGGAAAGTACCGGTTGTTACTGGAGGTGCACAGTGGACAGACAGAATGGTTGGGGGAATATGCCAGCGTGGACGATGCGCTGCAAGCTCTATCGGACAAGTTAATGCCCGGCCTGTTTCTGTAACAGCTCAGTGCGTTATGCAGTGTTCCAGCGCACATTTGAGCGACTGCTCTCGACCTTCGGACTACGAGCATCCGTTGCCGAGTTTTAGTTTCTTCTGTCCCGGCTTGGCGCCAGGCTGCGTTTCAGTCGGTAGGATCGGTGGAGTTCGGTTGCCGTCGCGATATTTGCTTTTTCACGCTCCTTTTTTTCATTGACTTAGACTTAAAATGCAGGTCTGGATTGCTCCCGGATCCGGTGCTAACGTGAATTCCCACCCGCAGTATTCACCGTCCGGAGACTCCGGCGGGCAGTGCAGACATGTGGTGCGAATACGAGCATCGACCGTGCGGGCGAATGTCTCGAATTCAACTGTGCCGACGGACTTGCAGGGAAAATCCGCCAGTCCCTTGCGGCGGCGAGTCTCCTGCACCCGGCAGACATCCGTGAAGAACCGTAGACATTTGCCGTCTTCGGACCATTCAGTTCTCTGGGAATTGATCAGGCTGTATTGCCGCAGGCCTAATGCTTTCTCCAGCGCCGCGAGTCCGCCTGCGGTCGGAATGTTGAACGTGGTCATGATGCGTTGGGCCTCAGCCGCCGCGAAGCGCTGCCACGCCAGTGTATCGAGGTGGATCGCAGTGTCCATTCCCAGGGTTTCCTCGGCCGCCAGAAACCAACATCCATCATGCGCCAGCCAGTTCTTGGCGAACATCTCAAGGGCCCGCAACAACTCGTCGCGAGTCATCGAATGAAACGCGGTTTTGCCCGCCTGCGTTGGACTCTCAGTTGCGTTTCGCATGGGATGGTTCCTCACGTTCAGCGAGCCGTCGCTCCCGATCAGGAAATGAGGCAGGCGCGCTGGGCTTTTTCGCGCAGCCGCTCAGGATCCAAGTTGCAGTCAATTACAACTCTCGTTTATGAATCCACGGTTACTGCGTTCTCTTCGAGATCAACGGCGGTGATTTGCTCCGCTGGATCCGTCGCTTCCCCGACCGCGTCGAGGGCCTGACGAAGATCGGCGACCAGGTCCGCCACATCTTCGATGCCGACCGAGTACCGCACCAGCCCGTCGCTATAGCCAGCGGCACGCCGGTCCGCGGGCGATATACTGGCGTGCGTCATCGATGCCGGGTGTTCGATAAGCGACTCCACGCCGCCTAGCGAGACCGCCAAAGTTGCCACTCGGACATGATCCATGAGGAGCCGGCCGGCTTTCATTCCGCCCTTCAGTTCGAAGCTGATCATGGAACCGAAGCCGCTCATCTGGCGCTTTGCCAGTTCATGTTGGGGGTGGGATTCCAACCCGATGTAAAGGACCTTGCTCACCTCGGGTTGTTGCTCAAGCCAACGCGCAATTTCCATTGCACTCTGCTGAGCCCGCTCAACCCGGATTCCGAGCGTCTTGAGGCCGCGCAATACGAGAAAAGCCTGATGCGGATCCATATTGCAGCCCGAATTAATCATCGTCTTGCGGAGACGCTTGTAGAGTTCCATCTCCCGGGCCACGATAATTCCGCCAACGACATCCGCATGGCCATTGATGAACTTGGTTACGGAATGAAGCACTACGTCTGCGCCGAGTTCCAGCGGCCGCTGCAGATACGGGCTCGCGAAGGTGTTGTCCACAACTACCAGGCAGCCATGAGCGTGCGCTAGGTCCGAGATTCTTGCGATGTCGCTGACTTGCATGGTGGGGTTCGCAGGGGTCTCCAGATAGACGAGTCTCGTATTCGGCCGCAACGCCTGCTCAACTTGCGCGAAATCGGAGGTATCGACGTAGGTGGCGCTTACACCGAAACGCGAAAAATCTTTCTCCATCAATCCGCGGCTGGGACCGTAGACGGAAGCTGTGCTCACGACGTGCGCGCCTGCCTCCAGCAGCGCGAGATACACGGTGCACACGGCACCCATGCCGGAACTCGTGGCGATGCCTCCGCAGCCGTTCTCCAACTCGGCAACGTTGTCTTCCAGAGCGCAAATGGTGGGGTTCCCGATGCGCGTGTAAATGTAGCCAGCTTCCTCCCCGGCAAACAGCGCCGCGCCATGCGCAGCACTCCGAAAAGCGAAGGTGGATGTCTGGTAGATGGGAACGTTGACCGAACCCATTGCGTCTGCCTTGTGTCCTGCGTGAACCAGCTTGCTGTTAATACCCAGGTGTTTCGTGTCCATGAGTTTTCCTTCTGGCTTCCCGGCCACGGTCGTGATGATCGAAGTAATCGCGATTCCGGTGCCCGGGCAAACAAACCAGTATCGCGCATATTTCATTGGCGGACAGTGATAATGAGCACAACCCGCCGTGACCGACGGACTGCGGCGCAGAATCTCAGATCCGCACCTGAACAGCGGACCAACTCAGGAATCGTCAGTCGCACCTGGAATCGGCAGGACACAACAACAAGGTCCCGAACATCTGCTGGACGTTATACTAGCTGCCGTCACGAATGATTCGGCACGATTCTATATCGAAGGTGACGGCCCCGATGGCAAGTCGCGTCTGATCGCGAAGGCCAGCGACGAATTGCAGGAACCGCCATGCATCTGCGAAGTTGCTTACCAAGCCAATCGAAGCGCGCAGTGCTCCAGCGCTCTTGTGCCCACGGTCCTGCATCAATTGCATGAAACTCATGAGATTGACCTGGTTCCCTAACGAAGAAGCCGCCAGCATATCGTCTTCCGTCAGTCCCTCGGCGATTTCTCCCACGCCAGGATTACAGAAGCATCCGCTGCGCAGTGAGATTCCTTCTTTGCCGGCCAATTCCTCGACCCGCCTATAGTCCAGCAGATGTCCATAAGGGTCGTAGAGGTTGAGCGTGATGGTGCCACCGCGTGCTTCAGTTGTGGTAGGTCCATAAATGCGCACCATGGGATGCCCGTTGCTGTGCTGCAGCGCTAACAATTCACCCAGCATCCATCCGGTCAGGCAGCGAACGCGCTCCGTGATCGGATGCATTCCGATTGCCTGAATGTGGCGTAACCCGATTTCAACTGCAGGGATTGACAAGTAATTCAGGGTGCCATCTTCGAAAGCGGCTTCGCTACGAGCGAGCACATGAGACCCACCTTGAACAGAGGCGAAGTCTACCGTTCCGCCTGCGAACCACGGCCTTCTCAATTCCGCAAAAGTCGACCTCCGAATGAGCAACGCGCCGACTCCGGTTGGATAACCGAACATTTTGTAGAAGGACAAAGTCACGAAATCCGGACATACTGCTTTCAAGTCCAGAGAATTCGTGGGCACGAAAGCCGCTGCGTCCAGCAGTACGCGCCAGCCTTTGTCCTGCGCCTTGACGACCAGATCGAGTGGATGTTTGACGCCGGAGAAATTCGATTGTGCCGGATAGGCGAACAGATTTTCGCGGGCCGGATCGGCCTGATCCAAAAGAGCGTCCAGCCGAGTTCTATCGAGACGGAGAGTTGGAGCAACCAGTGGCGCGTAGGCTATGGTGGCGCCTTTGGCCCGCGCGAATTCGCGAATACCGTTCACCGAGTTGTGGTTGTCGAAAGTCAGCAGCAGGCGGCTTTTGGGAACAAACGGGAACGACTCGCCGATCAGCTTGAGCCCGGCGGAGGCATTTTGGGTGAATGCCAGAACATAATCCGCTGCACTGGTTCCGAAATAGTTGAGCACGGATTGACGCGTACGCTCGACGTACTCGGTCATTGCCGTCGAGGTCGGATTGGTCGAGTGCGGATTGCCAAAAACGCCGGAGCGCAGCAGAGCAAGGTGCTGCTCCAGTTGCGATTCCGAATAGACAGAGCCACCCGTGTAGTCGAGGTAGACCTGACCTTTTTCGTCCAACCGGTGATAATCGGTCGAACGCAGATGGTCTAAGACATGGGTTTCGGCATACTCGGGATATCGTTCAAGGAAGCGCTCGTAATCTCCCTCCATCGATTGTTTTTCGTTGACGATCGTGGTCCCCATATTGATCATCTTACGGGTAAATCAGGGTTTCCCTTGGCAGTACTCGCCAAAATTGCACAAGAGCGTAGCAATACGCGCGTAAGGCGCCGATTAGCAATCGCGACCAGGCCCAACATGCACCGTGGCATTGCGGGGACAAATGCCTCACCGGGATCCCATGGTAGGTACTTGCCTTTAGCAAATCCGGAGCCAAACGCAGTCAAAAGAATCGCGGCGAAGCGAGGCCGCCGGCGCTAGAGCGGCTGACGTTCTTACTCCACGTTCAGGGCGCGCATGGGATCGAGACGCGATGCCTGCCAAGCCGGCAGGAGGCAGGCGACTGTGGCGACGAGCATTAGCACAACTGTCACCTCGACAAAGATCGTGGTATCCAGGGGATGTACGCCGTAGAGCATGCTGCGAATGAGTTGCGAGGCCATTGCGCCCCCGAGCAAACCAAAAGCAAGACCGACCACCGCCGGGCGGAGCCCGTCGAACAGCATGAGCCGCAGCACCTCTTCACGTTGCGCGCCTAACGCGATGCGTATACCGATCTCGCCGGTGCGCTGCTCCACCAGATAGGAAAGCACGCCGTAGAGTCCGACGCTGGAGAGCACCAGCGACAAAACCGCGAACGCGAGGATCAGCGTCGAGGTGAAACTAGCTTCGATGGTTGAGGTGCCAATGAGTTGATTCAGGGTCAGCACATAAGCGACTGGCAAGTCTTTATCCAACGACTGGACAACCTGCTGCGCCGGAATCGCCAGCGCGGTGACGTCGTGCTGCGAGCGCACCACGATCACCGCGCGTCCATTGAGACCGCTCAACAACGGGAAATACATCGTCGGCTGAGCTGGCATCGAAATTAGGTATCGCGTGTCGCCTACGACGCCGACGATTTCGTAAGGTCGTGGATTATTGTCCAAGCCTACGTCAACCACCAGATGCTTGCCGATTGGGTCTTCGTTCGGAAAGAACGACTCGGCCAAAAGCTGGCTGACGACTACCTTGTCCGCCCTGTCGAGCCGCTCCTGGTCGGTAAAGGTGCGCCCGCGCTGGATCGGGATTTGCAGGGCTGCGAAGTACTCGGGATCGCTGAAGCGCCGGCGCGCGATTTGCAGCTGTCCCTGGGGCAGCGGCGGATGCTCGGGTATGGTGAGAATATTGTCTCCGCCATACCCCTGACCAGGGACAACATTCACCAGCGCGGCCGCTGAAACACCGGGAAGTGCGCGCAGGCGGGTCAATAATTGCTCGAAGAACTGGACGCGCTGCCCCGGCTGATGATAGTGCTCATCAGGAAGACTCAGGCGCAGGGTGAGAACGTTATCAGTTGCACAACCCATATCCGATGAACGCAGCTTCTCGTAGCTCTTCAGCAGTAACCCCGCGCCGACGAGCAACACAACAGTCAATGCGACTTCGAGCGAGAGCAGCAGCTTGCGAAGCTGGGTCCTCGCTTGCCCGCCAGTATGCGAGCGCGAAGACTTTTGCAGTGCACCCAGCACCGCTTTGCCACTGGTGGTCAGCGCCGGAATCAATCCGGCGAGCAGTACGCTCAGCAGCGTGACGCCAACCGTAAAGGCGACCGCCACCAAGTCCACGCGGACGGCCTCTTCGCGGGCGATGTCCTGCCGCACACCCAACAACCAACGAATGGCGAAGTAGGCGAAGACCAGGCCGAGCGATCCACCGACTGCAGCGAGCAGTAGCGTTTCAGTAAGCTGCTCGCGGATCAGCCGCCATCGGCTTCCCCCGAGAGCGGCCCGGATGGCAACTTCTTTGCGGCGGAAGGCGGCGCGTGCGATGAGCAGGTTGGCGACATTGAGGCAGGCGATCAGCAGGACGCAACTCGTAGCCGCCAGCAGAACGTAGAGTGGCGTCTTGAAGTCGTGCACCATGTCTTCCAGCAGCAGTCGCATATTGGCGCCAGGACTGATGGCCGGTTGTTTCGCCCCATATTGGTCGCGGAGTCGATGCGAGATGGTGTCAATCTCGCTGAGTGCCTGGCGCATCGCCACGCCCGGCTTCAAACGCGCAATGGCCATAAAACTATGGTTGTCGAGGGCTACCAGGTCCTGCGGCGGTATCTCACGATGAAATGCAGTCCACATTTGGGTCTGCGCATCGGGATAGGCGAACCACGAAGGCATGATGCCAATGACCGTGTAAGGTCTGCCATCCAAAAGTACTTCGCGGCCGACGATCGCAGTGTCGCCGCCGAAACGCCGCTTCCACAGGCCCCACGAGAGCACGACGGTGGCGTCGGCCTGCGGACGATCGTCAGACGAATCGAACACCCGTCCGTACGATGGACTGACACCCAGCGCAGGGAAGAACTCCGCTGAGGCGCGAGTTGCCTCGATTCTCTCCGGTAACTGACCCGAAGCACCCGACAGGTTGTAGCTGCCGGCGCCGAAGATGGCCATCTGCTCGAAACTCTGCGCGCGTTTCTGCCACTCGGCATACACGCCGGGAGCGATAACGTTGTACGGATAATTGCCATCGATTGAGCGCTCGTAGAGCATCACCAGGCGATTGGGATCGGCAAAAGGCAGCGGCTTCAGCAGCACCGAGTGGACGACGGTGAACAGCGCCGTGTTGGCGCCGATGCCCAGCGCCATAACCAGAATGGCCATGATCGCGAAGCCTGGAGTGCGCGACAAAGTCCGGGCGGCGTAGGCCAGGTCACGAAGCATGCCTTCCAGCAGGCCGAGCGAATTCCATTTCCAAATGTCTTCGCGAATGCGCGTGGTGCTGCCCAGCTTCAGGTGTGCGCGTCGCTTCGCTTCCCGCGGAGAGAACCCCTGCGAGATGTAATCATCGATTTCGTACCGCAGATGGGCGTCGAGTTCCTGGGCCAGTTCGGCATCTCGATCGCGGCGGCGGAAAAATCGGAGGAGTCGCATTTGTTCTGTCCTCGGCCTATCCTTCGGCCTCGCCCAACACGCGTCCGATCGCACCTACCAACTGGCGCCAGCGGCTGGTCTCAGCCACGAGCTGTTTCCTCCCTGCGGCCGTCAGCTTGTAGAACTTGGCCTTGCGATTGTTCTCACTTGCGCCCCAGTAGGACGACACCCAGCCCCGGTCCTCGAGCCGATGCAGCGCGGGATAGAGCGACCCCTGCTCCACCTGCAGAACCTCGTCGGAGGAGTGCTCAATGACGTGGGCGATGGTGTGACCGTGGGCCGGACCAGTGATCAACGTCCGCAGGACCAACATGTCCAGCGTACCTTGCAGCATCTCGTTTCTTTGCTTCTTGTCGGAGCGTGGCATGGTTGGTTAGATCGTCGTTCCACTCGAATGTCTATGGCAACAGAGCATACTCCACTCGAATGTCTATGGGAAAGGCAAATAGGCTGGATGGCTGACAGCCGGGATGAATCGCTCTTCCTCGCGCCCAGATAGCTCTCACCGCGTATCAGCGACTGCGCGGCCATGCGAAAAGCATTGCCGACTCGATTGGTGCGGTATTCCGGCGGTGACGAATGACTTTGCCCCGCTGATGTCCCGGCCAGCCAGCAATTCCGCGAGCACGATCACAGCTTCACGTTGCATTTCGATGGAAGCGGCCACCGCCGTCTAAGCCATAATTCGAGCACTGCATTCAGACATATACGTCGAGTTCTCCTCTCTCTCATACACGGCTGTGCGGCGGACCGAAGACCCATCAGTGCTTCTCACTCGGTCGAATGTTCTGATTCACCCGGAAAAAGTTATTGGGATCGTATTTTCTCTTGATATCGGCCAGACGCTGATAGTTGTCCCGATAGGTGGCTTGTACCCGATCCTGGCCCTCATCCATCATGAAGTTTACGTACGCGCCTCCCGCCGAAAAGGGATGCAGGGCCTCCCAATAGCTCTTACACCAGTCACTGATTTGCTGGGCATTAGCGGGATCCGGGTCCACTCCCACGATTACTTCTGCAAACAGGGCCTCGCGGAAGCTGTACGCTGTATCGTTTTTGCCGACACGCTGAGGCGCTCCATTTACCGGATAGAGATGCATGGTGGAAAGCATGGTCGGAATCTTCGAGCCGTGCTCCACATGACGGGCGATGGCTTCGGCGCTTAACTCCGTAAAGTTGTCGGCCCGCCAATACCATTGGAGCCCTGGGACGAACAGTGGGTCGAACAGACTCTGCACGGCCGGAAACGGAGCAGGACCGACGTGATCGAAAAGCGGATGGCCGAGCGATCGGATCGGCTTCAGGGCTTCTTCCGTCTCCTCCGCAGAACCAGTGCAGCACCAAACGATGCCACAGACTTTCTTCAGGTGGAGATGCTCCGGGAACATTGGGGCTGGTGGGACGACGAGGAACGCAAAGAAGCCGCTCACGTATTCAGGTGCCTTCCGGATGAAATCGCTATAGGCGGTGAGGACGCTCGCGGCCTCCTCGAGAGGCCAAAACGTCGGACCGAAGTGAACGATGTCGACCGGATGGAGCCGAAATTCGAAGGATGTGACCACACCGAAGTTGCCGCCGCCGCCACGCACGGCCCAGAAGAGGTCGGCGTTCTCGCTGGCGCTGGCGGTTACGAAGCTGGCGTCCGCAAGGACCATGTCCACCGAGAGCAGATTGTCGATGGTAAGGCCGTAGCGGCGCGACAAGTAGCCAATGCCTCCGCCTAAAGTGAGTCCGGCAACACCGGTACTGGAGATGAACCCGCTGGGCGTAGCCATGCCGAAGGCGTGGGTCGCATGATCGACGTCGCCCCAAACGCATCCCGCCTCAACGCGAACGGTCTTACCCGCAGGGTCCACGCGAATGCCCTTCATGCGCGACAGGTCGATGACCAGACCGTCGTCACAGGTTCCCAGGCCCGCGCCGTTGTGTCCGCCTCCACGAATTGCCGTCAACATCTCATTGCTGGCCGCAAAACGTACCGCCGCGATGACGTCGGCAACGTCCGTACATTTGACGATGAGATGCGGGCGTTTGTCGATCATCCCGTTGTAGACTTTGCGCGCCGCATCGTAGGCGGCATCGGTTGGCTGGATTACTTCTCCTCTGATAGCACTCTTCAATTGGTCGATTGACTCCGGCATAAGTTTCACTCCTTCATTGCGGACTGAAGTCCGCTGGGGATAACAAGAACAAACGACTTATACGCTGGTCTAAAGCAATTCCAGCGTTTGTGTATCCGGTCGAGGGGATCGAGTGCCGCCGGGTTGAAACCCGGCTTGCTGCCTGCTGGACGCGGCGCTGAAGCGGCTGTTACGAAACTAAGCTGGCCGCTACGCGGCTCGGTGCAATTTCCCACTTGACCAGGGGCTCGCGCCCCTGGCTAACGACCAAGCCGCCGCTTCGCGGCTGATTGGATCGCTGACGCGAGCGCTTTGTTCCACCGCTACGATTGAACAGGTAGTTTCGTAACAGCCTCTGAAAGCGCCGCACTACCCGTACCAAAAGCTACAGCAACTCTGGAACCGCTCTAAAGGCCAGCACTACCCCGAAATCGCATTTTTTCGCAGCCTGCTAGAACCAGAAGCGGAGCGCGCAATCGTGGCAGCACATCCGTTCACTACGAACCACCACGCTTGCGAGTTCCGACTGATGAAGCTATGGCCTGGCTTCGTAGACGATATTGAACGGCGTCTCCGTGGCGCGGCGGAAGCGGCTGAATCCGGCTGCCGTCACGACGTCCCGAATCCTGGCTTCGCCTGCCTGTGCACCCAAGCACAATCCGACTTCTTGCGACCGCGAACAAGGCGTGCACAGCAGCGTGGAGAACGAGTAGTAGACCCGACCTACCGGGTTCAGATTGTCCTTCAACTGGTCATTGGCGAAAGGCTCGACGATCATCCAGGTGCCGTCCTTGGCCAATGACTGCCGGACATGGGCGGCGGCCCCGATGGGATCGCCCATGTCATGCAGGCAATCGAAGACTGCCACGAAGTCGTAGTTCCTGCCCGGAAACTCCTTCGCCTTGGACACTTCGAAGGTGACGCGGTCGGCGACGCCGGCACGCTTGGCGGATTCGCGGGCCGCTTCGATCGACTGGACATGGTAGTCGAATCCGAAGAATCGAGAGTTGGGGAATGCTTTTGCCATCAATATGGTGGAAGCCCCTTTTCCGCAGCCGACATCGGCCACTCGTCCCCCAGCCTCAAGTTTTTCTTTGACAGCGTGCAAGGCAGGAATCCAGGTGCCCGCCAGATAAGCGGCATATCCGGGACGAAAGAACTTTTCGCATCCGTGGAAGACGCCGTCAGCATGTTCATGCCAACCCATGCCGGCCCCAGTGCGGAAGGATTCGGCGATCCGCGGCACCGCCGCAAGTGAGCCCAAAGCCAGCTCAAATGCCCCGGGCAGATATGCCGGACTGTCTTCCGTTGCCAGGGCGAAGGCTTGTTCTTCACTCAGGCTGAACTCGCCGGTTTTTTCATCGTAGGTAATATAGCCGCCAGCAGCTTGTGAAGCCAGCCACTCGCGCAGGTAGCGCTCATCGGTCCCGGTCTCAGCGGCGAGTTGAGTTGAACTCATTGGGCCTCGGGCGAGGGCCTTGTAGAGCCCTAGCTTTTCCCCAATCACCACCATGCCGCTATGGACGGCAGCCCCAAGATCGGTCACGAACCGCCCGATGAAAGCATTCAGTTTGTTCATGTCTAAAGCAGGTGCCAGTGCTGTACTCATTGATATTTCTCCTTAATCTTAAATTTCGGTGCGCGACGCTCTGCTAGAATTCGCCCTGCAGAACGTCTCTTTGCCCCGTGGTTGCGAGAGGAAATTTGCACTGCGGAGTGCTGAACCCTCACATCGCTGAGTGGAAAATAGCAAGGGCAAGGACGAGAAGTAACGAAACAACGCCAAAGAAACGCCGAAAACGCGGACGAAAGCTGTTTAGCGTGCGAGCAGAGGAATCGTCTTTGGAAACGCCCCCACCCATCTATCGTTTCGGCGACTTCACCCTGGACGTGTCGAGGGGAAGTCTGGCGAAAGGTGGAGAGGAAATCAAGCTTCGTCCCAAGGTCTACGAAACCCTAAAGTACCTGCTGGAAAACCCTGGACGGCTGATCAGCAAACAGGAGCTGATGGAGGCGGTGTGGCCCGACGCCTTCGTCACCGACGATTCGCTGGTGCAGTGTACGGTCGAACTCCGCCGCGCACTGGATGATGGCACCCAGCGATTATTGAAGACGGTGCCACGGCGAGGGTACCTGTTCTCCGCCGAGGTGACGCAAATCCGGTTGACGCCGGCTTTTAGCGCTGATTCTTGCGTCTCGGCAGGCGGGCGTGACCCTGCTGTACCAAAGGCTTCCGGGAAACGCCTCGACCTGCCGGTCCCGCGTACTTCTCTTATCGGACGAGAAGCACAGGTAGCGGCGGCCAGTGAGTTGCTGCTGCGACGCGACGTTCGCCTGTTGAGTCTCACGGGGCCGGGCGGCGCCGGGAAAACCCGTCTGGCGGTGGCTGTCGCTGCTTCAATTGCAAACCAGTTCCCCGCCGGGGTCCAATTTGTGGGGTTGGCGTCGATCACCCGGTCCGAGTTGGTATCGGCCGCTCTCGCCGAAGCGTTCAACATCTGGCAAGTTGCCAACCGCACAGTCCCACAACTTATCGGCGAACAGCTTCAGAACTCGGGGCCATTCCTGCTGCTTCTGGATAACTTCGAGCAGATTCTTCCGGCTGCCGGCGTGGTGGCCGAAACACTGGAAGCGTGTCCAACTCTCAAGATCGTGGTCACGACCCGGGCCTGCCTGCGCATTTACGGCGAGCAGGAATTTCCGGTAACGCCGCTTGCACAGGATTCGGCCGCCGAGCTGTTTGTGCAGCGCGCGGCGGCGGTCTGGCCAGGTTTTGCATTGACTTCGGATAATGCTCCAGCGATTCATGAGATCTGTTCACGCCTGGATGGGCTGCCGCTTGCAATTGAGCTAGCGGCAGCCCGAAGCAAAGTGCTTTCGCCCAACGCGATACTGGATCGGCTGCAAAGCCGCCTGCAATTGCTGACCAGCGGCGCCGTCGACCTGCCCGAACGGCAACAAACGCTCCGGAAAACGATTGATTGGAGTCACGATCTGCTGAACGAAGCAGAGCGGAAGCTGTTTCGCCGGCTGTCGGTGTTTGCTGGAGGCTGCACGTTGGAAGCAGCCGAAGCCGTGTGCAACACGAGTCGCGATCTCGGCATCGACCTGTTTCAGGGCCTGTCGTCGCTGGTGGATCAGAATCTGATTCAGCGCGCGGACGGTGCCGGCGGCGAGCCGCGTTTCGCGATGCTGGAAACGGTTCGCGAATACGCTCTCGAACGCATTGCCGACAGCGGCGAGGAAGCTTCGGTGCGGCGGGCCCATGCGGCATATTGTCTGGTCCTTGCGGAGGAGGGCAATCCCGAATTGAGTCCCGCAGACCGGTCGCGCTGGCTTACGCAATGCGACGCCGAGATCAATAACTTCCGCTCCGCTCTCGACTGGCTTTTTCAGACCCTGGATTTGGACTGGGGCTTGCGCCTTTGCGTGGCACTGTTTCGGTTCTGGGACATGCGCGAGCACCTGGCGGAGGGCCGTGTCCGGCTGGAGACGATTCTGCGCCTTGCTGGTGAGGGACATACGAAAGAGCGAGCCAGGGTGTCGCAATTCCTCGGCGCTTTGACGACGGCGCTGGGAGACTTTGCGGCTGCAGAAAGCTTTCTGGAGCAGAGTCTCTCCCTTTATGAGGAGTTGGACGATCAATTCGGCATAGCCGCGTCTTTGAATGCTTTGGCGGTTTCGGCGCGAGACCGGGGTGACTACTCCTCGGCCCAGAGCAATTTTGAGCGGAGCCTGGCGTGCTGGCGTATGCTGCCGGACCGGTTGGCCATTGCGCGGTGCCTGCACAACCTTGCCAACGTGATCAAGGTCCGGGGCGATTATGCACGTGCGCGATGGGCGCTGCGTGAGGCGACAGACATTTTTGAAGAGCTCGGGGATCGGAGCGGCGCCGCCTGGTCGATCAATCAGCAAGGCGACATAGCGCGCGAACAGGGCGATATGGCTGCCGCGCGGGGATTTTATCAACGGGCGCTTTCGGCCTTTCGGGAAGCCGGAGACCGATGGGGTTCGGCGCGATCACTCGCCGATCTGGGTTCCATCGACTGCGAGCGGGGAGATGCTTTGGCTGCCCACGCTGAATACTGCGAAGCTCTGGAAATCTTTGCCAGTCTGGGACACCGGCGTGGGATCGCGCGGGCACTGGAAGGCTGCGCATGCCTGGCGCTGGCACAAGGACACGCCGCGCGTGCGCTGAAGCTAGCTGGCGCGGCAGCCCACTTACGAAAGCTGATCAGTGCTTGCCTGCCTCAGGCCGAACAGTCAAAACTCGATCAAAGGCTGCTGCCCGCATGGGAATCGCTGGGTAACGTCGAGGGAAGGGATGCTTGGGCAACAGGGTCTGCAATGAGCCTGGAACGAGCCATCCGATACGCTCTCGAGGGGCCGGAGTCGGCTATTTCAGCGTAGCCGGGTCAAGTAGCCGGCGCACCGCAGAAACACGATCGGCGGGGAGTCCTGCCCGGCGAGCGTGTTCTCGAACCGTTTCCTCGTCGGGCGCGAGATAAATGCAGTAGACCTTGTCCTCGGTGACGTAGCTGTGGAGCCATTGGATCTGCGGCCCCATTTCCTTCAATGTCTGCAAAGATCGCAGAGATACCTCGCGGAGTTCGGCCTCTGACAACGCTCCGGCACCAGGTATGTCTCGTTCGATGACAAATTCAGGCACAGCCTCAGGATTTTAACACCAACCGTATCCGGACTGCTTTTGGGTTATTGGCAATACCGAGGGTGGAAATTCGGGATGTGTGGTCGGCTCGCCGTCAGCATTGCAACGCTCCAATCGGTCAGTTGATGGAAAATCTCTAGCGCCGTACAGACAGTGCTCCGCGCGTGAGTTGGCGTGGAGCAGGACGGTTGGAGCGGAGCATTGTGAATACGGCGATTTGCAGTAAGCCGCTGGCGCGGTTTTTCTAATGGGGGGATTGAATGCCGCCGAGTGGAGCAGCGACGCCGGACAAGGTCATTACACCAGTCATTTTCTCGCCTTCACTCATCGATATACCTCTTTAGGCTTTGCCACGCTGCCCTTCCACTGAGTACAATCGCCCGTTCGGAACTTACTCCCATGTCAATGAACAAAGTGTTCGCGAGTGCAGATGAGGCCGTGGCCGACATCAACGACGGCGCAACCATTATGGTGGGTGGCTTCGGGCTGTGCGGTATCCCCGAAAATTTGATTCGTGCGCTGGTGAAAAAGGGGCCCACGAACCTGACTACCATCAGCAACAACGTCGGCGTGGACGAATTTGGTCTCGGGCTTATGCTCTATGCCGGGCAGATTCGCGCTCACAAGGGCAGCTACGTCGGCGAGAACAAGCTGCTGGAAGAGATGGTGCTTACCGGCAAAATCGATCTCGAGCTGATCCCACAGGGCACGTTTGCCGAGCGCATACGTGCTGCGGGAGCGGGCATTCCTGCATTCTTCACGCCGGCCGGTTTCGGCACAGTCGTCGCCGAAGGCAAGGAAACGCGCGAATTCGACGGCCGGCCCTATGTGTTGGAACATGCGCTGAACGCTGATTTTGCATTGATCAAAGCGTGGAAGGGCGACCGCTGGGGAAACCTGGTCTACCGCAAGACCGCGCGCAATTTCAATCCCATGATGGCGACCGCGGCAAAAATCACGATTGCCGAGGTGGAGCACCTAGTCGAACCCGGCGAGATTGAGCCTGACCAGGTGCACACACCCAGCGTCTACGTGAAACGCATCTTTCAGGGCGTGGATTACGAGAAGCGGATCGAGCGGCGGACGTTGCGGAAAGTGTGAATTCATTGGCTAAACAAAAAGATCGAATTCACCATGGAGGCACGGAGAGCACGGGGAAATCTAAGTTAAGAAAGTCGGTGCCGTCCGTGTCTCCGTGGTGAATGATCTCGAATAGGTAGAGTTTAAGGACCCCCTTTTCAGGAACGAAATCCATGGCTGATACAAAACCCGACAAGCAAAGAGACACCGAGAAGCGCGACCGCATCGTGCGCCGCGTGGCGCAGGAGTTGCGCGATGGCTTCTACGTCAACCTTGGCATTGGCATGCCGACTCTGGTCGCCAATTGCGTTCCTCCCGGCATGCAGGTCGTCCTGCAGAGCGAGAATGGCATGCTGGGCGTGGGGCCTTATCCGCTGCCCGGCGAGGAAGATCCCGACCTGATCAACGCGGGCAAGGAAACCGTCAGCGAACTGCCTGGAACCGCGTACTTCTCCAGCGCCGAATCTTTTGCCATGATTCGCGGCGGGCATATCGATCTCAGCGTGCTGGGCGCGATGGAAGTGGACGAAGAAGGCAACCTCGCCAACTGGATGATTCCCGGCAAAATGGTCAAGGGTATGGGAGGCGCGATGGACCTGGTCGCGAGCGCCCGCCGGGTGATCGTCGCCATGGAACATACCACGCGCGACGGCGCCCCTAAGATCCTGAAGCGCTGCACGCTGCCCATCACTGGGCTGCGCGTTGTGCACAACATCGCAACCGAAATGGCCTACATCCGCGTCTCCCAGTCGGGGTTGGTGCTGGAGGAACTCGCTCCCGGCCTCACCGTGGAAGAAGTCCAGCGTGTCACTGAGGCTCCGCTGATCGTCAGTCCGGAGTTGAAGACGATGGCGTTGTGAGGCAGAAACGAGCGGTTCGCTCCGCGTGCTTTTACGCGCGCTGCCTTGATGCATACAAAATTCCTAAATCGGGAAACTGTGATAATTTGTCACCCGTCAGATGTGACGCCCGTCGTTGACCGGCTCGCGCGGACAGTTGATATTGGGATGTATTCATTACTAACGATTTGGAAAGAAGGCAGTCATGTCCATACGTATCGTGTGCCTGGTCGCGATAGCTGTGCTGGCGTGTTCTCTTTGTGTTGACGCGCAGACCGCACCCGCGGCAGCCGCTCCGCAGGCCACCACGCCAACCATCAAGCATGTTCCTGCCGCCTATACCAGTCCCTCGTCTGGGAAGCAAATGTTCGACGCTTATTGCGCATCCTGTCACGGCACCGATGCCAAGGGCGATGGACCCGCTGCTCCAGCGCTGAAGATGCCGACCACTAACCTGACCGCGCTTTCCGTGAAGAACGGCGGGACCTTCCCGGCCGCACATGTGGCCGCGGTGATTCAGGGCGATGCCACGACTCCCGCCCATGGCAGCAAGGACATGCCAGTGTGGGGCCCGATCTTCATGTCCATTGGCGGTCACAGCAAAGCTGACGTTCAGCTTCGCATTCGTAACCTGACCAACTACCTGGAGTCGTTACAACTCAAATAGCGACGTCGGGAGAAGCCAGGGTGAATTGCATTCGCGGTGGGCCTTACCAGCTCAAAGTTGGACTTATCACATTTCGATGAGCATCAAGAAGGGCGCATCCCATTGCGCCCTGTTTTCGTACACGATCTGTCACCAGATTTCTAAACGGCGACCGGCTGCTTCATCGGAACTGGCGTCAGCCAGCCGTGCCGGTCGTCCACCTTGCCGTTCACGATGGAGTAAAACTCCGAGCGAATTGTCCGGGTGATCGGGCCCACCTGGCCCTTGCCAACTTTAATCTTGTCCACCGACCGGATGGGCGTGATTTCAGCCGCGGTCCCGCTGAAGAAGACCTCGTCGGCGAGATACAGCATCTCGCGCGGAATCACCTGTTCAATGGTGGGAATGCCCAGGTCCTGAGCGATATGCAAAACAGAGTTGCGCGTGATGCCCGGCAGCACGCTGTTACCCAGCGGCGGCGTGTAGATGCGGTCCTTGTGCACCACGAAAACATTTTCACCCGAGCCTTCGCTGACATAGCCGTTGACATCCAGTGCGATGCCCTCGCTGTAACCGTTCGCCACCGCTTCCATTTTGATGAGCTGCGAGTTCATGTAATTGGCGCCGGCCTTGGCCATCGTCGGCATGGTGTTGGGAGCGAGCCTGGTCCATGAAGAGACGCACACGTCCACGCCTTCGTCGCCCTCGCCGCCCAGATACTTACCCCAGTCGTAGTTGACGATGTAAACATCGGTAGGCGAGCCTGCCGGATCTACGCCCACGGTACCGTATCCGCGCAGCACGATGGGACGGATGTAGCAGGGCGAGATCCTGTTCTTTGCCACCAGCTCAACCGTCGCCTGCATCAGTTCTTCGAGGGTGTAGTCCACCTCGATGCGGTAGACCTTGGCTGAGTCCAGCAGTCGCTGCGTGTGGTCGTGCAGGCGGAAGATGGCTGGGCCTTTCGCTGTCTGATAGCAGCGAATCCCCTCAAAAACCGATGAGCCATAGTTGATGACGTGGGCCATCACATGCAGCTTCGCGTCATCCCATGGGATTAAATTGCCGTTGTACCAGATGTATTCACTAGCCTTGATGGCCATCGAGGCGCTCCTTGTTTCCGTAGCCGAGTGAGTTGCTGGTCAGAGGCTGCCCGGCCACTTTTGCGATCCTCGCCCTGTCAGCCATGCCGCGTTGCCATGGGAGACACCGGATATCGTGGACTCAGCTTGACTGGGAATTATAACCGAGGCGGCACCGCACAGGTCGCTCAGTGCTGTTGCTTACGGCCGCCAACCGGGTTGCAAGCGAAAATCTCTCTGCAATTAGTCCCGTGTGAAGCGCACTTCACACCCCGGTTGTTGCAGTTGGGTGCTCTTAACCCCATTCATTGCAAAAAGTTGCGGGAAACATTCAGTAAAAAAGAAGGTTATTGACTGTGGTTGCTGAGTCGGCTTGCGTAAGGCCGATCTGCATACCTGCTCTGATCGCACCCTTCGGCCCAAGGCGCTGCTAATGTTCATCGATGATCGGGCCGAAATAGCAAAGTAAGGCGCGGAGCAAGTTCGAATTTAACAGGAGAGATAACCAATGAAGAAGTGGATTGTTGTTATCACATTTGCGCTTTTGTTCGCCATGACCGCATTTGCGCAGGATTACCCGAAGTTCGAAGTCCCGGTGGGCTTTTCGTTTGTCAACGTTCACCCTGGCATCACCCAGCTTACCAGCTTCAACATCTTCGGCGGCGGCGGCGGATTTGTGTATAACGTGACGCCGTGGATCGGCATCAAAGCCGACTTCGAGGGCTACACCCAGGGCAGCGGCCTGAAAGACCAGCTGACAAAGCTTGGTTATGCTGGCCAGGCGAATGGCAACGTCTTCACCTACATGTTCGGTCCTCAGATCAAGAAACACTCTGGGAAGCTACAGCCATTTGGAGAGGCTCTGTTTGGCGCGGCCCACAGTAACTTATACGCCCAGATTTACAATGCGCAGACCGGACTAACGTCGGCAAGTAGCAACAACAATGCGTTTGCCATGGAATTTGGCGGTGGCCTCGACTACGCCCTCACCAAGACCATCCAACTCCGCCCGGTCGAAGTGGACTACCTCTACACCCGCTTCGGCGTCAATGGCACCAACTACACCGGCAACCAGAACAACTTCAAGTATTTTGCCGGTGTGAACTTTACCTTCGGCGGTAAGTAATCTCCGACGAACTGCACGCACGAATGGCGTCACCCGACGGTGACGCCATTTCGCTTTAGGCGACGATAACGGCAGCCTTCTCCGCCTCGTAGGTCCTCTCTCCGCTGTCCCTGTTTACAATGAAACCAGTACTGCTAAACGCAACGGGGGAGACGTCCGCATCCGTACCTACAACCTATGTATCGTCGGACTGGGCCATGTCGGCTCGGCCCTCGTGACACTCCTGCAACGCAAACGGCAGGAACTCGCGACTGGCTACGGCATCGGCTTTTGCGTGACTGGTGTTGCTACACGCCGCCTGGGCTGGCTGGTGGCTCCATATGGCTTCACCCCAGAGAAGTTATTGTCCGGAGATTTCTCGGAAGCGAAAGCGGCTGCTGATGTTGTGGACTGGCTGCGCGCCGCCAAGATCGATGCGCTGTTTGAAGCGAGTTCGCTCAACGCCGAGACTGGCGAGCCCGCCATCACGCACATTCGCGCCGCCCTCGAGTCCGGAGCCCACGCCATCAGCGCCAACAAAGGGCCGGTCCTGCACGCGTATCGCGAACTAACTCAACTGGCGGAGTCCAAGGGCCGCCGCTTCTTCTTCGAGTCCGCAATGATGGATGGCGCGCCAGTGTTCTCGCTCTTCCGTACCGCGCTACCGGCGATCGATGTTCTAGGCTTTCGCGGGGTCATCAACTCCACCACTACTGTCATTCTCGAAGCCATGCAGTCGGGTAGGAGTTTCGACGAAGCGATCGCCGAGGCGCAGCGTCTCGGCGTCGCCGAAACCGATCCCTCAGCGGACATCGACGGCATCGACGCCGCAGTCAAGGTCGTCGAAGTTGCCAACGTCCTTATGGGCGCCACCCTCAAACTCGGCGATGTTCAGTGCCTGGGTATTCGCGGCATTATCCCCGCGCAGTTGCGCGATGCTCATGAAAACGGCGAAGCTTGGAGATTGGTCAGCCGCGCCCGGCGGCAGCCCGACGGCAGTATCGTGGCATCGGTTGCGCCGGAAAGGCTCAAGCTGGACGATCCGCTGGCGCAGGTGCACGGCACCTCCCTGTTGATTGCTTTCGAAACCGATATCTTTAGGGAGTTGATCATCAGCGAGCGCGATCCCGGGCCGGAAGCCACGGCCTACGGAATGCTCTCGGATTTTGTCAACGCGGTCAGGAGTTCATAACTATGTCTTCGAGTACCAACATCGCCCCCACGGTACGCAACCTCGATCTCGACTGGGTACGCCAGCAGTTTCCTGCGCTGCGCCAGACGGTCAACGGCCAGCCCGCAGTCTTCTTCGACGCGCCCGGCGGTACCCAGGTGCCGCAACAGGTGATCGACGCCATCTCCGAGTACTTGTCGAAGTGGAACGCCAATCTAGGCGGAGCGTTTCTTACCAGCCGGCGCAGCGACCTGATCGTCGAGCAGGCTCACCAGGCTATGGCCGACTTCTTCAACTGCTCGCCCGACGAAGTGGTCTTCGGCGCGAACATGACGACGCTGACCTTCGCGCTGAGCCGCGCTATCGGTCGTGACCTGAAGGGCGGCGACGAACTGCTGGTCACCTGCCTTGACCACGATGCCAACGTGTCGCCCTGGGTCTGCCTCGAAGAGCGCGGCGCAAAGGTGCGCACCGCCGACATCAAAACCGCCGACTGCACTCTCGACATGTTCGATCTGCAGGCCAAGATTCGCCGCAGCACTCGCCTGGTGGCAGTGGGTTGGGCTGCCAACGCTGTGGGCACGATCAATGATGTTCGGGAAGCCATCCGCCTTTCACATGCCGTCGGAGCCGTAACGTTTATTGACGCGGTACACTACGCCCCTCATGGTCTCATCGATGTGAAGGCCATCGACACGGACTTTCTGGCTTGCTCCAGCTACAAGTTCTTCGGTCCGCATCAGGGCATCCTCTACGGCAAGCGCGAACAGTTACAGCGTCTGCGTCCTTACAAACTGCGAGTTTGCAGCGAGAAACTTCCCGATCGTTGGGAGACGGGCACGCAGAACCACGAGTGCATGGCCGGGGTAACCGCCGCCATCGACTACATCGCCGAGGTCGGGCGCCATCATAGCTCCGAAGTCCATACCCGGCGCGAAGCGATCGTCGCTGCCTACGAAGTGTTTCCAGCAGCACGAGCGCGAGTTGACCGCGCAACTTATCAGCGGGTTGCTGGCCATTCCGGGCCTCACTTTTTACGGGATCACCGATCCTGCGAAGTTCGATCGGCGCACGCCCACCGTCGCCATTCGCATGGAAGGCTACACCCCACGAGAATTGGCCGAGCGCCTGGGCGACCGCGGCATCTTTACCTGGGACGGCAACTACTACGCCATCAACCTCGCCGAGCGCCTGGGCGTACAGCAAAGCGGAGGCATGCTGCGCATCGGCCTCGCGCACTACAACACCGCAGAAGAAGTGGAGCGTTTGCTCGCTGAGTTGCGCGCAATGGCGGAAAAAGCCAAAACCGTTTAGCCGCGGATTTGCGTGGATTTTCACGGATTATTCAAGAGGTTTTCAGCTTTGATGATGATCCGTGAGATGCGTGCAAAGCCGTGGCCGAATGACTGAATTCGTTCACCTCGGTGTCGCCGTGCCTCTGTGGTGAACGCCGTTCCCGTGCGTTATAATCCGCTCGTTCCGCGGAGGGTGACGATTCATGCGCGGCGTGCCTCGCTGGTTGGCAGTGCTGGCGGTAGTCGCGATCGTCGCCGCGATGTGCGCATTCACTCTCCACCGTGCCCTCACAGCGGCTGGTATGCTGGTGCAATCGTCTCAGACCACACTTCCTGCCGATGGATTCGCCGCGACGGAAATTACCATACGCTCCAGCACCGGCCGAGAACTGCGGGGACTGCGCGTCGAAGTGGAAGACGCGCATCGCGCTGCCGTTGACTCCGTTGCAGTTTATGGAGACTCTGCTTTGGTCTCAGTACGCAGCGGCGTCCTTCCCGGCGAAGTCAAGCTCCGCCTGACCGCACCTGGATTCGATTCGAATCAAGTCACGCTGCACATCACTCCTGACATGTCTGACTCTGTGGGAGACGGCACGCCCGACTTCCTGCGTCTACACGATCCCGCTGACCGCGAAGCTTTCCGCCGTTGGTTCACTCTCCTGGCGGAGGCCCAATACTTCAACAAACACCCTTCGGACGCCGAAGTCGGGGACTGTGCGGCACTGCTGCGTTACGCCTATCGCGAGGCGCTGCGCCAGCATGATTCCGCATGGGCGAAGTCAGTCGCTCTGCCTGCCGCGCCTTCAGCCGAGGACGTTCGCCAGTATCAATATCCCTACACGCCGCTCGGTGCTGGGTTGTTTCGCGTTCGCGACGGCAGCTTTGTGTCCGACGACCTCAACGACGGCGCCTTCGCCCAGTTCGCCGACGCCAAGACCCTCTGGCAGCGCAACACCTACTTTGTGGGACGCGACCTCCGCCGCGCCCGTCCCGGCGATCTGCTCTTCTTCCGTCAGGAAGGCCAGTCACTGCCCTTTCACGCCATGATCTTTCTCGGCGGCAGCCAGATCGAGCCAACGCGCGAACCGCTGGTGATCTACCACACCGGGCCGATCGGTAAGTCCTCGGGTGAAATTCGCCGTCCAACACTCGCACAACTGTTGAACTTTCCCGACCCGCGCTGGCGTCCGGTTCCCTCCAACCCGAGCTTCCTCGGCGTCTATCGCTGGAACATTCTGCGAGGAGCGGACTGATGCGGGTGCAGCGCGTCATCGTGGCTATCCTTCTGCTGCATACTCTGCTGGCACCACTCTTCGCGCAGGAGTCGGACGCCCAGCCATACTTCTCGCTCACCAGCGAGCGAACGTACCTGCCTGGCGAAAAAGTCGGGGTCGCGGTCTATTCGCACAACGTCAGCGCGCTGCAGTTCCGCGTTTACCGGGTGAACGATCCCATCAAGTTTTTTGGTCAACTGCAGGAGATGCACAGCTTTGGCGGGCAAGCGCCGCGCCTGCCCAAACAAGCCCACACCTGGCTGGAGCGCTTTCATGCCTGGAAGCATCGCATCTGGGCTTGGGTACGCGACTTCATCCGCACCCAGTTCTCGCCCGACTCGCGCCACCAGATTCGCCTGTGGCGGATGCAAGAAGCCGCGCCGCAGAAAAGAGGTCCGCAGGTTGATGAATACGCGCAGGTGCCCGTTCTCAACCAGCAACAGCTTGTCTCGACGTGGAAGTGGATGGTTCCGCCCGGCGAGCGCTGGCACAGCCAGAACGTCACCGTGCCAGTCAACGAGAAAGGCGTCTATCTCGTCGAAGCCACTGAGGGCACGCTTCGCGCCTACACCATCGTCGTGGTCACGGAAATCGCCGTCATCACCAAGGCCGCGCCCGGACGCCTGCTGACCTTCGTGGTCGACCGTCATACCGGCGATCCCATTGCCGGAGCGATGACGCGCTTCTGGATCGACCATAAGGAAATTGCTTCGAAGCAAACCGATCGGCAGGGGCTGATGGACACGGCGGTCACCCAGGACAAGCCTGAGAACGTGGCCGTGCTGGTAACGTACAACGACCAGTTCGCGGTCAACACGCCCGGCGCGTGGAACCTCGGCTCTGCATCCGACCGGAATCTTCGCGGATACACCTACACCGACCGTCCGGTCTATCGTCCTGGCGACACGGTGCACTTCAAGACCATCGTGCGCGCCGAGAACCCAAGCGGCTACACGCTTCCGCAGCGACGCGATCTTCGCCTCGAGTTGCGCGATCCGCGCACTTATCAGTCCGTCTGGCAGCAGACCGTGAAACTCTCCGACATGGGCACGGCGCACTGGGACTACGTTATCCCCGCCGATGCCAACCTCGGTTTCTACTATCTTTCCATGCAGTCGGGCGAGCGCTACGTCGAAGGCACGCGCTTCTCCGTGCAGGATTACAAGAAGCCGGAGTACGCGGTGAAGGTGGTTGCTCAGACCCCACGCGTGCTGCAGGGACAACCTATCAAGGCCACGATCGACGCGCGTTACTACTTTGGCGAGCCGGTTGCCAACGCCAAGGTGAAGTGGGTGGTGCACACCTCGACCTACTGGCCATTTGGACGCTATGAGTCCGATTCCGATACGGGTGACGAAGGATACGACTCAGGGGAAGAAGGGCCGGGCGACGCTGACACCTATGGCGGCGAGCAGGAAACCGAGAAGAGTGGCACGCTCGATGCCGATGGCAAGTTGCAGATCACCATTCCAACCCGCGTCAACAACAAGACCAAGCAGGACCTGACCTATCGCATCGAGGCGCGCGTCACCGACGAGGCCAATCGCGAAATCTCCGGTCACGGATTCGCCCTCGCGACCTACGGCAGTTTCTATCTGACCGCCCAACCCAACTCCTACGTTTGTTCGAAGGGTGGCACGGCCATCATCAACGTATCGGCGCAGGACTATGACAAGAAGCCAGTCGCCACCGCGTTCCATGCCGAGTTCAGCCGCTGGAACCCTCAGAAGCGTGCCGCGGAACTCATCACGACTTCGCAGGGCGCGACTGGCGCCGACGGCAAGGGACAGGTGCAGTTCACCATTCCCGACGCGGGCGAGTTCCGCGTTCGCATCACTGCAGTCACTCCCGAGAAACGTGAAGTCGAGGACACCGCATATCTGTGGGCCCCGGGCGAAAGTCCGTGGTGGAGCGGCACTTCGCAGGAGCGCATTCAGATCGTTGCCGACAAGAAGTCCTACGTGCCGGGCGACACCGCGCACGTGCTGATCGTCACCGGCAAGGAACCAGCGTCCGTCCTGGTCACCGCCGAAGGCAACGGACTTTATTCGGCGCAAGTGATCAAGAGTAGCGGCGGCAGCGTCACGGTTGACGTTCCCGTCAGGCCGGAATTCGCGCCGAACTTCTATGTATCGGCGAACTTCATTCGAGGTAACAAGCTCTACCAAGGCAACAAAAGCATCAAGGTTCCGCCCACTCAGCACGAACTCAAGGTTGACCTGCAACCGTCGAAACCTCAGTATCAGCCCGGACAGCCCGGCGCCTTTACCATCAAGGCTACTGATTCGTCCGGCAAACCTGTCTCGGCCGAGTTCAGTCTCGGAGTGGTTGACGAGGCCATCTACGCCATCGAACCAGAATCCGTCGGCAGCATCCTGAACGCCTTCTACGGGACGGTCTACTCCAAGGTCAGCACCGACAGTTCGCTGACCTACTACTTCAGCGGACAGGCGGGCAAGCGCGCCATGCAGTTGGCAGCAGGCGCGAGTCGCAGCTCATTCGCGCTCGCGCAACTCAAGCCCGAGCGTTTGGTGCAACCCAAGATCCGCAAGGCCTTTCCCGATACAGCCTACTGGGTGGCTGATGTTCGCACCGACACCAACGGTGAGGCGACGGTGAAGTTCGACTATCCTGACGCCATAACTTCGTGGCGCGCCACCACCCGCGGAGTCACGCAAGACACCAAGGTCGGCAGCGCCGTCGAGAACACCATCGTGCGCAAGAACCTGATGGTGCGGCTGGTAGTGCCGCGCTTCTTCCGCCGTGGCGATCAGATCACGCTTTCCACGATCGTGCAGAATTACCTGCCGACGGAAAAGACCGCGCGCGTCTCCATGGAGTTCACCGGTCTGCAGGTTGTCGACGGCAGCATGAAAGATGTTCCTGTCCCGAGCCGTGGCACCGTCAAAGTTGACTACCGCGTGCGCGTGCTCGATGTGGACTCCGCGAAAGTTTTGGGCAAAGCTCTCACCGACGTTGAGAGCGACGCCATGGAGCTCACGTTGCCAGTCGTTCCATTCGGTGTGAAACTCGCTATCGCGAAATCGGGGTCGGTCGCTGGAGCGGCAAACGCCAATGTTGCCGAACAGATGACGTTCCCCACCGGTGCAGAACCCGGCACACGCAAGCTCACCATCGAAGTCACTCCGTCGATCGCAGGCACGATCTTTGGTGCGCTCGACTATCTCACTTCGTATCCTTATGGGTGCACTGAGCAGACCATGTCAAGTTTCCTGCCCGACGTGTTGGTCGCCGACGCGATGAAGAAGCTCGGGGTGGGAACAAACATCGATCCGCAGACGCTGAACAAGCAGGTGCAGGCCGGACTCGATCGCCTCTACCAGTATCAGCATCCCGATGGCGGATGGGGATGGTGGCAAACCGACGACAGTCAGCCCTTCATGACCGCCTACGTACTCGCCGGACTTGCGCTGGCGAAGTCTGCCGGCTACGACGTCGAGCAGAACCGCGTAGATCGCGCTCGCAAATGGCTTGTGCCGGAATTCACGCGTTCGACGGCAGTGAAGACCGATTTGCGCGCCTACATGGCGTATGCGCTGGTGCTCAGCGGCACCGATTCCAATGCCGCGACTGTCGACTCCGTCTGGAATCAGCGCTCCACGCTTACCTCTTACGGCAAGGCCTTGCTCGGACTCGCAATGGCGCAGATCAACGATGCTCGCGCCAGCGATCTGGCCAAGCAGTTGACCTCCGATGCCAAGCAGGACGACTGCGCAAGCCTGGTGGCCCACCGACACCAACAACCTGATGGACTACTACGGCGACACCACGCCACAAGCCACGGCGTTTGCCTTGAAGCTGCTCGATC
Organism: uncultured Acidobacteriaceae bacterium; assembly: GCA_963779555.1. Classification (GTDB taxonomy): domain Bacteria; phylum Acidobacteriota; class Terriglobia; order Terriglobales; family Acidobacteriaceae; genus DASRAA01. The sequence goes on along the minus strand of CAVZYS010000018.1, from coordinate 44,657 downwards.
GCGTCGATCCCCAGAGTTCCCTTTTGTCCAAGGCTGCGCTCTATCTGGTCAATCACCGCGGCGAAGGTTATTACTGGGACTCCACGCAGCAGACCGCCATGGTGATTTACGGCCTCACTGACTATCTCGAGCGCACGCAGGAGCTCAAGCCCAATTTCAGCGTGGACGTGCAAGTCAACGGCAAGACCGTCGCAACCAAGAAGTTCACCGCCGCTGACGCCACCTCTCCCGCGACTGCAGTCATACTCTCGGAATCGCAGCTTGCTCCCGCCGCCAATCAGGTTCGATTGGCGAAGTCTGGTGAGGGACGCCTTTATTGGTCAATACGCGGCGAATACTATTCCAGCCAACCCAACGTGGTGAACACCGGCAGCTTCCAACTAAGCACCGTCCGCGAGTACTACAAGCTCACACCGCATCAAAATGGCGACAAGCTGGTCTACCATCTCGACAAACTCTCCGGCCCGGTGCAGGTCGGTGACACGCTCGCCGTGCGCATCACCGTCGGCGGCAGCGATTGGAAGTACCTGATGATCGAAGACCCGATTCCTTCGGGCACCGAGCCCATCGCCCGCGACGATCTGTATCAACTTGACGAGCAACCCCCGTGGTGGAGCACTCGCTGGCGCAGCTATCGCGAATTGCGTGACGACCGCACCACGTTCTTCAACTACTATTTCCCGCGCGGGCAGTCCGAGTACACCTACTTATTGAAGGTGGTGAACCCGGGCGTTTTCCGCGTCAGCCCCACGCGCGTCGAGCCGATGTATCAGCCGCAATACTTGTCCACCGGCGACGCGGCGACGGTGACGGTGAAATGATCATGACGCAGACGACCACAAGCCGCGCCGGCATCATGAAACTCTGGCTGCTGAACTTCGTGGCCAACGCCGTTCTGCTCGCTGCCGGGTACTTCTGCGCTGCTGATTCCCGACGCGCGCGGCTGGCAGGTGGCGGGATCGGCCCTGCTTGCGGTACTGATGATCTTCTGCGTGGTTTGGCTGCGCGCTGGGACTCTGGCATATTTCCGCGTGTCTGACTTCCGCCGGCCGGGCTCGGTCTGGCGCGCCTATCGTCATGCCCTTCGCCACGTTCCGGCGCTTGCCTTTTGGGGCCTGGTGTTCGGTCTGATCACGTGGGTGTTTTGGGGTCTTCGTGGGTACGTACCACAGTTCGCAGTTTGGCTCCGCCAGAAGCTCAACGCCGGTCCACCGCCGCGCAACATCATGGCCGACGTGAACTGGCTACTGTTTCTGCTGAACTGTGTCGTGCTGCCCGCGCTGTGGCTGCCCATCGCTACCACCGTCTCGACCGTTGGATTTCAGCCCAACCACATTGTGCGCACACGTCGCGTATGGAAACGGCCTCTCTACTGGCTGTGGTTCTGCCTGCTGCTGGGTTTCGGGGTCTATTTTCCTTACAAGCTGGTTTGGTGGATTCCCGACCTGCAGACCATCCGCCAGCAGGCATGGAGCATGGGACTGCGCTTCCTCCTTGCCTACTTGATCGGTGTTACCGCGTTCCTCGTTGTGGTCTGGATGACGGCTTCGCACACCGACCGCGAAGACCCGATCGCTCCCTGATCCCGCGGTCCTTTCATTTGCAGTCTCCTGACAGAAGGCGTTGGGTGCCCCATCCTATCGCCCGGTTCTGGCGATAGGGTGGAGTGATCGCCATGCACTCTCGCGCTGCGTACCCGGCGGCGACGCGCTCTCGTGACCAGTCGGAGCCCCTTAATCTTTCAAAGAGTCTGCATTTACTTGAAACTTGAAACTGCCTGCTGCGCCGGCAACCCATTCTGCAACCAATCCAGCAGCGCCTCTTTTCCATGCTCTCGCGCCAGATTCGCCACCCGCGACTCCGCGTCCGCATACGCCTGCCGCAATTCCTGTTCGCTCGCCGGAGACCGCAACGCCCTTTCCAACGCCGCCACGCTGTCGAACGGCGCACTGGCATGTACCCTCGTATTGGGCTGCGCCAGGTACAACACCAGCCCTTCGCGATACCACAGCGGCGTCCCCGCTTTCGCATGCGACTCCACCAGTACGTGCAACAACTCATGGCGCAATGTGCTCTCCAATGAGCTGGCATCGCCTAGAACATCTGTCGGCTGCAGACGGATCGTCCGTCCCTTGGTTGACGCCGCCACCCATCCCGGTTCTCCGGTCCCATCTCGGAACGCCGTCACCGTGGGATACACCTTCAACTTCGTCGCGCCGTTGTACACCAGCCCCGTGTTCTCTTCGGCTTCATGCATCAGCCGCGTCGCCAGCGGCAGTAGCGCGCGATCACGCTCCGGACGCGTGGTGAACAACTCGACATCCTCGCTGTCCAGTTGCTGCCATTGCGTGCCTTGCGCTCCCACCCCCAGCTTCGTGCCCGGATAATAGAAGCTGAGAATCTCGCGGTACGAGTGCCCCTCTTCTCCCATGACCTCAGCGCCGGTCTGGCACAGTCCTACGCCGTGTCCCGAGCCGCGTCCATGAAACGCGATGCGGTCGCCATCGACGCTAACCTCGTACCAGTTGCTCTTCAGCCGATCCCATCCGATGTTGCGGCCGATGGCGAAGCGAAACGTCAGTCCCGGCACGGTGACGCCACGACTTCCCGTCACGGTCAAGAACTCGACGCGGCCGCTGGCCGTGCGATGCAGTACCGACACAGAGCGCAACTGTCCCGGAACATTCACGCTCTCCGCGGCCAGCGCTCGTTGCAACTCACGCTTGCTCACATCGCTGCGCCACTGGTTCCCGCCACTGCGCACGCAGTAGGTGTCCGCGTGCTGCTTCAGGTAGGGCGCGCCCGGCTCATCGTTGCCCAAAATGTAGCGACCGTCCTCGGTGGTTCCACCACAATTGGCGTGATAGTACGTGGCTGCCGGCTCGCCGTCGTACCACAGCACTTCACCCGCGGTTGCTTCGACGATCTTCCGCAACCGGGGCGTAACCTCGGCCAGTCGCAGGTTCTGACAATGCGTGGAATCGCAGAAGTCGAAGCCGTCCAGCGCGTGCCGGCTGCCAAAATGCATGGCATAAGTTCGAGCCGTCACCGCCATGGCCTTCAGCGCTTCGTCGGACTTGAAGTTTCCCGTCTCTCCCGCCAACACTCCCGCAAGGTACTCATTCATCGGCATCGACGCGGCCACCAGCAGATGTCCCCCGCTCGCGCGTACCTCAATAAGGAAGTCGGCCGGCAGCGGAGGTGCATCGGGCGCACTGATCTGGAATGTTCCACTGATGAGAAGCACGGGTGTGTCGCTCTTTTGTCCGTCGATCTGTATCTTCGACCCGACCGCCCGTATTGCCAACGCCGTGAGCGCAGTGTCGGCGCAGGTGGCGCACTTGCGAAAGTGTGCTTGCCTGGCTTCGGCGCGAAGCTTCAACTTGTTTGGCGGGCTCAAGTACCAAAGGCGGACTCGGACGGTCTGAGGAAATCCGTGGGCAACATTTGCCGCCGCTTTGGACTTGCTCTGGGTCGAACCGTTCGGTTGCGCATCCCCGGCCAACCACAGCAACAGGACCGAGCATAGCGCGATGCACACTCGTCTCATCGCGCCGCGCCCATTTTCAGGTCACGATGTGCGGCTCTCCACTCTCCATAGGCGGCGAAGATTTCGCGCGCAACGTTGGCCGCATCAACACCGCCACGGCCCTTCTCCAGAAAGACCACCAACGCGATCTCAGGATCGCTTGCAGGCGCATAACCGGCGAGCCATGCGTGTGTCCAGGCGCCTTCGTCGGAAAGCGCCGTGCCAGTCTTGGCCGCGACCTTCATGGGAGAATCGGGCTGAGCCAGGTGGCCCATTCCGTAGCTGGCTGACCCTTCTAGTCCGGCAAAAACCAGCCCCAATTTCGCGTCGCCATTTCCCGATACGAGCAAGGCAAGGTTGCGATACGCGCGCAGCAACTCCAGCGGAGTGACCTCGATGCCCCATTCGCCGATGGCTTCCAGTTCTAACTGTTCGGCATTCTGTGCCAGCTCCACGGTTCCGGTAGCCTCGTTGGTCGCCAGCCCCGTGGTCGAGGTGAATCCGTCGCGGATAAATTGAGCCCGCAACTGCTCCGGCATCAACCGGGTTGCGACCTGCGTAAAGTACCAGTTGCAGGAGTAGGCCAACGCCGCAGGAGGATCGAGAGGTTGGCGTGTCACCGGATGCGGACAGTCGAGCCGGTGACCACCCACGGTCAGTGGCCGCTTGCAGACCAGAGCTGTGTCCGGCATCGACCTTTCCCGCCTCGAGCAGCGCCAGCAGCGTGAACGTCTTGATGCTCGACCCGGGACGCACCAAGCGCCTCGCCGCCACGTTGAGATGGTACGCGGCGAGGATCTTCCCTGAGTGCACATTGATGACAACGGCAGTGCCCGTGCGTCCCGCCATAGCGTGCGTGACTGCCTGCTGTAACGCCGAGCTCACTCGCCGTCTTGGCGCCAGCCTGGGCCCGCGCGTAGTCCCACAATGTGAGACACGTCACCAGGCACACGGCGGTCCTCGTCGCCCGCACCCGCCATCGCGTGCCAGCCTCATGCTTCGATTGTATGTTTGGGGCAGAGCCGATCCGTGCCTTTCAGAGCTATCTCATCCTGTTAATCCAGTCGGCTTAAGCCGCTGTTGATAGGCTCGCTCCGTCCGAGCTGGCGCGCATCCTGGGGACGGAGTTCGTTTCGATCCGCGTTCTCCGCGCATTCCGCAGTTTCCCCGGTCTTCGCCTGTTCGACCGTGAGCCGTACATCCGCGGCTGCCGTTTAGACTACCCATAACCAGCACGATCTTTCCCCAGCGCCCCTGATGGTTTCATCACTTCGACGTGCGCCCGCGCAGCTTCGGCCAACGGAATCTTCTGCGCGATCACCGGACGCAGCGTTCCGTCCTCCAGACCGGCAACCAACGCAGCGTGCATCTGTTTCGACTCCGCCTCTGTCGTGGACAAGAGGGTCACTCCGCGTATGTCGGCCTCGCGCCCCATGGCGTCGCGGGGATTGATTTCGATTGTCCCGCGGCTACCGATTACCACCGCACGGCCTTTCTTTGCCAGCACCGTGAGGTCCTTGGCAAGGTTCTGGTTCGCCAGCATTTCCAGGATGACGTCGACGCCTCGTCCTTCGCTGAGTTTCATCACTTCGTCATATTGAGCGTCGGACGAATGATTCAGCACGTGGTGCGCACGTTGGTCCTTAACCAGCTTCATACCGTCTTCGCTGCCGGCAGTACCGATCACCGTCATCCCCGCCGCTCGCGCCAACTGCACCGCCGCCGTGCCCACTCCTCCGCTGGCTCCATGCACCAGCACGGTCTCGCCCGCCTTGGCATCGCCTCGCTGAAACAGTCCGCGATACGCGGTGCCATAAGCGACCCCCATAGCCGCTCCCTGTTCGAAGCTGACGTTGTCAGGCAGACGATGCACCTGCGTTTCAAGGCAGAGCGTCTGCTCTGCGTACGTTCCGCTGAGCGCCCCCGAGGTGTAAACCCGATCGCCCGGCTTCACCCGCGCCACTCCGGCGCCCACCGCCGTCACCACGCCCGCCCCGTCGTTTCCCGGCGTGTACGGCAGAGTGGGCTTCACGACGTAAGTACCGGTGCGAATATAGCTCTCCACCGGATTCACCCCTGCAGCATGGATCTGCACCACCACCTGACCCGGCCCGGGCTTGAGATCTGGGACTTCTTCCAGCTTCATCACTTCCGGACCACCGAACTCATGCACGCGAACTGCCTTCATGACCGCCTCCTTCGAGAAGACCAACTCGACTAACGCACCACACTAAGCGAACTCGCACGAACCCATCGTGCAGGGCTGAGAGTCCCGCACCCACGCCCCTTTCGCGAGTGCGCGGGACGTCTCCGTCACTTTGCAGCTTGTGCTTTTTCTCGCATCTTCGCCATCTCCTCGCGGTTCGGTCCGTAAGGAGCTGGGGCGCAGCCGCCTGCCAGCCGGCACATCAATGACAGTTGTCCACGATGATGGATCTCGTGATGCAGCAGCATCGTCCACAGGATCTGCCGGACCGTCACCGGGCTGCCGGTGAAAAACATAATCTCCCGATCCAGGTCGGCCGTATTCAGTTTGCGCACCCGTTGCACTGCATCCGCATGGACGCGTTCGTATCCCGGCTCCAGACCCTCAACCGTCTTGGGACGCTCCATGCCCGGAGGCTTGGCACCCATTTCGAACGCACCTCGTTCTATGCCATAGGTCATGTACGCCTCGGCTTCCGCCAGGTGCCATCCCAACTCGCCCAGCGATCTTCCACCCGCATCGGGCCGGAAGTCGTACTTGTCAGTTGGCAACGCCCGCAGCATCGCGGACGTCTTCTTTGATTCTTCATCCCATGTGTTGAGAAATGTCTGCAATTCGTTTGACATATTTCAAGTCCTTTCGCATGCCGGGTTTCCACCCCGGCCATCTTTGAATAGGCAGATGTTTCCCTGCCCGCGCTCGATTCCAGTTATCCTGCTCTTGCCTTTCTCGCTATTTCCATTACCATCGAAAGCCATACCTGCAAGGCACGGAAAAACGATGTCAGAGATTACTCTGCGAGTCAACGGAAGCGAACGCAAAATCGACGTGCCGGCCGACACCCCGCTGCTCTGGGTGCTGCGCGACACGCTTGACCTGACCGGCACCAAATACGGATGCGGTGCTGGGCTCTGCGGCGCCTGCACCGTGCACATAGATGACAAAGCCGCGCGCTCCTGCGTGACCCCGGTCTCGGTTGCGTCTGGCAAGTCGATCACCACCATCGAAGGCCTGTCACAGTCCGGGCCTCATCCCTTGCAGCAGGCGTGGATCGTCGAAGACGTCCCGCAGTGCGGCTACTGCCAGTCGGGACAGATCATGCAGGCGGCTGCGCTGTTGTCGAAGACCGCACATCCGTCCGAGCAGGAAATCATCGAAGCGATGGCCGGCAACCTCTGCCGCTGTGGCACTTATCACCGCGTACGTCGCGCTATCCAGCGCGCAGCATTGTCCGGCGGGAGTGGACGATGAGCCCGATCTCGCGGCGTCAATTTCTCGTCGGCGGAGCGATTGCCGGCACCGGCCTCGTCCTGGCGTTCTACGTTCCGCACCATGGATTGCATCCCGTGGGCGAACAGATTTTCACCCCCAACGCCTACCTGCACATCGCGCCCGACGGCAAGATCACCATCGTGGTAGCGCGCTCCGAGATGGGACAGGGCGTGCGCACTGCGTTGCCTATGATTCTGGCCGAGGAACTCGACGCCGACTGGTCGCAGATCGCGATTCAACAGGCCGGCGCGAGCACGCTATTCGGCGACCAATCCACCGGTGGCAGTGCCAGCGTGCGCACCACCTGGGACCCCATGCGTCAGGCCGGCGCCGCAGCTCGCGAGATGCTTGTCGCGGCCGCCGCGCAGCAGTGGAAAGTGCTTGCCACCGAGTGCGCCACGGAGAAAGGTTTTGTCCTCCATGGCGCGTCGAACCGGCGGTCCAGCTATGGCGATTTGGTGGAGCGCGCCGCCAAGTTGCCCGTTCCCAAAGAGCCAAAGCTCAAAGCAGCGTCTGCCTACACGCTGGTAGGCAAGAGCACGCCGCGACTCGACACACCTTCCAAGACCGACGGCACCGCAGAATTCGGCATCGACTTCCGCATGCCGGGCATGAAGTATGCATTTCTGGCGCGGTGCCCGGTGATCGGGGGCAAAGTCATCAGCTTCGACGATGCCGAAGCACGCAAAGTTCCTGGCGTGACCCACGTCGAGAAAGTTGGCGACTCCGCCATTGCGGTCGCTGCGGACTCGGTGTTCGCCGCTCTGCAGGGCCGTAAGGCGCTGAAGGTCACGTGGGATGACGGCCCCAACAAAGACCTGAACACCGCAGCCATCTTCGAGGTCCTTCGCAAGGCAACCGGCGACAAGGCTGTGTCGTTACAAAGTGCTGGTGACGTCAGTAAAGCCAAGGGCCGCCACATCGAGGCCGCTTACGAATTGCCCATGCTGGCGCACGCACCCATGGAGCCCGAGAACTGCTTCGCTCATTACCTGGGAAGCTCATGCGAGGTGTGGGCGCCGACGCAAGTCCCGCAAGACGTTCGCGACTCCGTCGCCACCGCCATTGGACTGAAGCCAGAGAATGTACACGTCAACGTGACTCTGCTCGGTGGAGGCTTCGGTCGCCGCCTCGAGCACGACTACGCCGTCGAAGCAGCATTAGTTTCGAAAGCCATCAACGCTCCAGTGAAGGTGATGTGGACACGCGAAGACGACATGCGCTTCTCCACCTATCGCCCGCCCAGTGTCCATCACCTGAGCGCTTTGGTCGACCCGCAGGGCCGGCCCGTCGCGTTTTCGCATCGCCTCATCTCGCCGACCATCTCCGGCCAGAAGGGCCAGCCCGGTGACGGCGGCATCGATCCCGACTTGAAGGATGAAGCTTCCTTCCTCTATCTCGTGCCCAATCTCAGCGTCGAGTATGTCGCCCCGCCGTGTGCCGTCCCGCTGGGATGGCTGCGTTCGGTTTACGCCGCGCAGATGGCTTTCGCCAGCGAAAGCTTCCTCGATGAACTCGCGGTCGCCGCCGGCAAAGACCCGTTGCAGTACCGCCTGCACCTGCTCGCCGAAGATAAAGAGATCGCTTTCTTCGACACCAAGTGGCGCACGGATCGGCTTCGTGGTGTCCTGCAACTCGTCGCCGAAAAATCGGCGTGGGACAAGCCGCTGCCCGCAGCCCGTCATCGCGGCATTGCCGCTTTTGGTTGCTTCGGGACCTACGCGGCCGAAGTCGTCGAGATTACGATGCAAAGTGGCGATCCTCACGTCGAGCGCGTGGTCGTCGCCGTCGATTGCGGACAAGTCATCAATCCCAACATCCTCGAGCAGCAAATCCACAGTGCGGTGATATTCGGACTGTCAGCCGCGTTGCGTGGCCAGATCACCGTCGAACATGGCCAGATTCAGCAGGCGAACTTTGATACGTACCCGATCCTGCGCATGAATGAAGTCCCCGCGATTGAAACGCATTTCGTCGAGAGTCACGAGGCGCCCACTGGAATCGGCGAGCCGCCCGTGCCTCCGCTTGCGCCTGCGCTGTGCAACGCCATGTACGCGGCGACGAAAAAGCGCATCCGCAAACTTCCAATCCTCAGTAGTTAGCGCAACTCCGGAGTTGCTGTATCCTGCCAAAGCCGACTCCGTCGTGTTGTTCTTTTTCCCGAATCTTAGTCCGCGCCTTCCGCGAAATCCGCGGTTGCCTTTGCTTTTATGACCTGGATCTCATCCATGATGATCCGTGCAAATCCGTGGCCGCTCTTATTGTTCGCCGGACCCACCACCGACCCGCTACAATCGTATCCACGAGGATCGAATGCCCGTAAACCAGGAAGAAGTCTACGCAGCGCTCAAGGAATGTTACGACCCGGAGATCCCAGTCAACATTGTCGATCTCGGCCTGATCTACGAAGTCCGCGTCAAGCCGACCGCGGTCGCAAACACCACTGGCGAAGACGTGGAAGTCGAAATGACGCTCACCGCCCAGGGTTGTCCCTCGTCGGGCCAAATCACCGAAGACGTCAAGCGGCGCCTCCTTCGCGTCCCGGGCGTCACCGACGCCAAGGTAGAAATTGTCTGGTATCCGCAGTGGACCCCAGAACGCCTCAGCCCTGACGCCCGTAAACAACTGGGGATCGAGTAGCGGGTATTGGTTTTTTGTACCTGAAACAACCCGGTTTTCTATCCACAGGAAGACTCATTCGCGAGCATTGATTTGAAAGGGCACGCCTTCAGGCGTGCCGAAAACGACGGGAGTGCCACTAGGTTTTAGCCCCTGAGGTAATTCGGATTTCACATCCGGTAAAGACGCCGTGCCCGCGTTTTGCGGATTCCGATACGTTGCGGTTGTGGTTCGTGGCTTTGCTTGCGAAGTTCGCACAAAAAAGGGACTGCGATCGCGAAAATCTTTTAGTCGCCCATCTCCGCCTGCATGTCACGCAACGCATTCACGCTGCGCCGCTCGGCATCCTCGGCGAAGTCCGCGCCCACCTTTTGCAGCGTCGCAAAAATCTCCATGCCTTTGTGGAGATAGTCGGGCGCGTTCTCCCAAATGCCTTCGAACTTTTCGGGATACTCGCTCGCCAGCACAGCCAGGCCTCCCGCCGCGACGGCCATTCCCACGCTCCGCCGTCCGCTCAGGATCAGCATCGCTCCTACTCCGATCGATCCAAATACCACAGCCTTCTTCCAGTTCTGCATGATCCACCTCGAGGCAATTTTCGCGTCCCTCACCCTATAAATTGGATGCCCAGTGCCACCATCGGTCCGCCGTAGCGCGATTGTATCCAGCAATCGACGGCGTCCAAGCGCCTCTCATTGTAGCGGAACAGTGACCGCGATCGCACTCGACAGCGGTCGCAGATGTGGCCGTTCCGCGACAATTAGTCTACACAGTGTTTACGCTGGCAATCTCTCGTGCCGCGTCTATTCCAGTAGCAACCGCTAACTGGAGAACTAAGATGAAGAACTATCTTTGGGTCCTGATTTTGAGCCTGACGGCCACTCTGTCGCAAGCCCAGCAATCGGGCTATAGCCAAACCAATCTCGTGGCCGACACAGCCGGCCTCGCCAACCATACTGATTCGCAACTTTCCAATCCGTGGGGCATTGCTCTGTTTCCCGGCCAACCCTTCTGGATTGCCAACAACAACGGCGGAACCTCAACGCTGTATGACGCCAGCGGCAACAAGAACTCTCTCGTGGTACAGATACCGACTGCGTCCACGAGCCCTTGCTCGGTCGGGTGCCCAACGGGAATCGTGGCCAGTAGTTCCGGCGCGGACTTTGGCGGCGCCCAATTTATCTTCGACACCGAAGACGGCATCCTGGCCAGTTGGAGCCAGGGCCTCACGGCCACCAAGGTCGTAGATAACTCGGCATCCGGCGCCGTCTACAAGGGTCTGGCTCTGTTGACAAACGGCGCGGGCAACTTCCTGCTGGCCGCGAATTTCCGCAGCGGCAAGGTCGACGTCTTCGACCGCGCCTTTAATGCTGCCACGCTTCCCGGATCGTTCGCCGATCCCAGCTTGCCGGCCGGCTATGCGCCGCACGGCATACACATCATCAACAACCAGGTGTACGTTGCCTATGCGTTACAGGATGGGCCCAAGCACGATCCGACGTTAGGCGCAGGCAATGGCGTCGTCGATATTTTCGATAACAACGGTAATTTCGTTCGCAGGTTTGCAACCGGAGGCGCGCTGAACGCTCCGTGGGGCGTGGCTTTGTCGACCGCGAACTTTGGACAGTTCTCCAACGCGATTCTTGTTGGAAACTTCGGTGACGGGACGATCAATGCCTACGACAGCGGAGGAAACTCTCTTGGTCAGCTCACGGATACCGCAGGAAATGCCATCACAAACCCAGGATTATGGGAGTTGCTGTTTGGCCTGTCTTCCGGTGATGCCGACACCTTGTATTTGACCGCAGGCGGCGCTGACCAGACTCATGGATTGTTCGCCACTTTGCGAGCGGCACAAGCGGTAACTGCCGGCGATTTCTCGCTGTCAGTGCCGCCTGGCGCCCTCAGCATTTCGGCCGGCGGAACAGCGACGGTCAACGTAAGTGCAAGTGCCGTAGGGAATTTCAATGGCGCAATCTCGCTGTCGTGTTCCGGCTTGCCAGCAGGCGTGGCGTGCGCGTTTTCTCCCAACACGATCACTCCGGGCACGAACAGCGCATCGTCCATGCTCACCCTGTCAACCTCCACTGGGTATGTAGGGTCTTTAGGGTACGGGGTACTGCTGCCTTTTTCCGGGCTCGCTCTCTTTGGCCTGGGATTCGGGACGAAGGCGGGTGATCACTCCTCTAAGCGGAAGCTTCTGAGACGGGTAGCAAGTCTGGGCATGATCGCCACAATCGCAGTCTTCCTGTTGCTGGGTACGAGTTGCGGCAACGGTGCGATGAATCACACAAACAATGGAGGAGGTACACCGCAAGCGACCAGTTTCGTGATTACCGGAACTTCCGGAAGCGTCGCGCATTCCGTGCAGGTGCCCCTGACTTTGAATTAGCCGAGTATTGGCGGTCGCATCAATTGAACAGACAGAGGTGAAAACTGCAGTGTCTCCCGCCCTGTTGCCCGCATAGCGGACTACCGGGTGGGGGACGGGTGCGGTTGGAACGGGACGAGTTCTGTCTTCAGGAAGATCATCCCCCGCGTGTATAATTTTCGCTAGCGCGCCCGTAGCTCAGCTGGATAGAGCGATTGCCTCCGGAGCAATAGGCCGGGAGTTCGAATCTCTCCGGGCGCGCCAGAGTTCTTCCGTCCCCTCAGGCTGTCTCAACGTAACTCCGCGAGACCCGCGCACTTCCGACACCGCGACGTGTTGCGGCCGGTGCGGGAACGCCCGATTCTCGTAAGCTCACAACGATTCCCGACTCGCCTCGCGTTATCGTATGAGTCGCGTCGCACTCGGGGCAGAGCCAATAGCAGTAATCGGAGAGCCTCCCAGCGCTCCACGTCACAAAAGAGTGGTGCGTCGGCGGGAGCAAGAACAGTCGTCCCTTGCTCAGCTCCCGAAACAGGCAATTGCAGTCGGGGTTTGAACACTTGGCAACCACGGAAGCCTCCCTATCACAGCGCGCGATCAACCACCTGGACGAAGCGGTGAAGCGGCATCTTGCAAAGCGGAAATCCGGCACCCGGGGGGTTCATGAGCCGTTATAAATACCGGGAGCCAATGGTATGCGTGCATCTCACTACAACCAGTCCCAATTGTCAGTGATGCTCATCACACACTTCGAATGGACGGAGAATGGCGTCGATTAATATCGCGTGAGCGGTCTGCATTAGAGCCATATTCCGGCTGTCTGGGAAGGGGAAGCGGTACCGGACTGGAGGCTATCATGGGAATGCCGGTGCGAACTACGTCAGTTTTTGGTGCCGACTGCGGCCTCTCGGTACTTTGTCGTAACGACCGGCACGGGGTGAGGTCACCCCCTCAGGTGAGGGAGGTCACAGTTTCGCACGCTCATCTTCATAGAAGATAGAAGGTTTGGAGTTCAAGAATCATCTAGGAGAACATCATGGCGGAAAGCGTAGTAATAGAACCGGTCGAAGCCGTAAAGGACGTAAGTCAATCGACTCCCGGACAGCAGCCCAAGAAGCCAGTTAAGGCATTCAATTCATTTCAAATCGCACAGGCCCAGTTCGATAAGGTAGCGGAGTATCTCGGCTTGGATCCCGCCACCCGCGATCTTCTGCGCTATCCCTTGCGCGAGTTCCATTTCGCGATCCCGGTGCGCATGGACGATGGCTCGGTGAAGATCTTCCGCGGCTTCCGCGTGCAGCACAACGACGCGCGTGGACCGGGGAAGGGTGGCATCCGCTTCCATCCCCAGGAGACGATTGACACCGTCCGCGCCCTCTCGATGTGGATGACGTGGAAATGCGCCGTAGTCGACATTCCGCTGGGCGGAGCCAAAGGCGGCGTCATTTGCGATCCCCACAACCTCAGCCCGCGCGAGCAGGAGCAGATCTGTCGCGGATGGGTGCGTCAGGTTTGTAGAAACGTCGGGCCGGTTACCGATGTGCCGGCGCCCGATGTCATGACCAACTCGCAACACATGCTTTGGATCCTCGACGAGTTCGAGCAGATTCACGGCGGCCGTTATCCTGGCTTCATCACCGGCAAGCCAGTGGGCATGGGCGGATCGCTTGGCCGCACCGAGGCGACAGGCTACGGCGTTGTCTTCACGCTGCGTGAAGCACTCAAGGAATTAGGCATGAAGCCGGAGAACACAACCGCAAGCGTCCAGGGGTTTGGCAACGTGGCCCAGTACGCAATCGAACTTTACCAGCAGCTGGGTGGAAAGGTGATCTGCGTCTCGTGTTGGGACCAGGCTGACCAGTGTTCCTACACCTATCGCAAGATGGATGGTGTCGACCTGAATCAGCTCCTGTCGATCACCGATCGCTTCGGCGGAATCAACAAGCAGAAAGCCAGCGACCTGGGCTACGAACAACTGGCGGGCGATGCATGGATCGAGCAGAACGTCGACATCCTCATCCCCGCGGCGATGGAGAACCAGGTAACCAACGAAACCGTTGGCAAAATCGGCCCTCGCGTGCGCATCATTGTGGAGGGTGCAAACGGCCCGACGACTCCCGAAGCCGATGCCCAGATCAAGGAACGTGGCATCCTGCTGATTCCCGATTTCCTGGCGAACGCGGGTGGCGTCACCTGCAGCTACTTCGAGCAGGTGCAGAGCAACATGAACTATTTCTGGGAGAAGGACGAGGTTCTGGGCAAGCTTGACGTCAAGATGACGGCGGCGTACGTTGCGGTTTCGGAACTCTCCCGTCGCGAGAAGCTGTCGATGCGCGATGCGGCATACGCAATTGCTATAGGCCGTGTCGCCAAAGCCTGCCACGACCGCGGCTGGGTGTAGAAGTTCGGCCACTCGGTCCGGTTCCGTGTATAACGCGGAGAGCCGCTTCGCCAGAATGGCGGAGGGAGGCAGCGATGACCGACCTTAATACTGTGATTGCAGAACTGCCGACGTTCGACCGGCAGTTCTGGGACGGTGCCTTTCATTTCACGCGCATCGGAACCGGCGCGTTGGGTGGAAAAGCAAGCGGGCTGGCCTTCGCCAAAGATCTGCTGGCCCGCGAGATCGATCCCTCTACTTTTCCCGGCTTTGATATCCACGTCCCCACGATGGCCGTCATTGCGACCGACTGCTTTGACGATTTCATCGACCGAAACCATCTCCGCGAATTGCCTGTCGACGAAATGCCCGATGACCGCATCGGACTCGCCTTCGAGCAGGCCGATCTACCCGTAGAGCTGTTGGGCGATCTCCGCGCCCTGATCATGCAAGTCAAGACTCCTCTGGCAATCCGATCCTCGAGCCTCTTGGAAGACGCGCTCAACCGCCCCTTCGCCGGCGTTTACGCCACCAAGATGATCCCGAACAACCAGCTTGATCCCGACAGTCGCTTCCGGCGGCTGGTTGAGGCCATCAAGTTCGTTTACGCATCCACTTACTTCCGGGAAGCGCGCGACTACATCAAGACGACCGGCCGCGACCCCAGCGAAGAGAAGATGGCTGTCATCATTCAGGAAGTCGTCGGCAGGCGGCATGGAGATCGCTTTTATCCTGACGTGTCCGGCGTAGCGCGCTCCTACAACTTCTATCCCACCGGTCCCGCCCGTCCCGAAGAGGGCGTAGCCAGTCTGGCCTTGGGACTTGGCAAGACAATTGTTGACGGCGGAGTGTCCTGGACATTCTCGCCCGCATATCCTAAAAATCCGCCGCCGTTTGGCTCTGTGCAGGAACTGCTGCGCGGTACCCAGACGGAGTTCTGGGCGGTCAACATGGGCAAGCCTCCCGCCTACGATCCCGTCAGCGAGACCGAGTACCTCGTAGCTCCGGGCTTGAAAGAAGCCGAAGCCGACGACGTGCTCCGCTTCTTGGTCTCGACCTTCGACACGGTCCGCGATCGCGTTATTCCTGGATCAGGTTCGCGCGGTCCCCGTATCCTCAACTTCGCTCCACTGCTGGTCCTTGAGCAATTCCCAATCAATCATCTGATTAAGGCTCTGCTCAAGGCGGCCGAAAACGCAATCGGCGCCAACGTCGAGATCGAATTTGCGATTACGATTCAATCGGACAGGGGGCAATCACCACGTGCGCGACTGGGATTCCTGCAGGTCCGCCCCATGGTGGTTTCCGAAGATATGGTAGAGGTAAGCGCGGCGGACCTCTCCGATCCGCGTGCAATCCTGGCGTCCGACATGGTGATGGGCAACGGCGTCGCCGACGACATTCAAGACATCGTATTTGTCCGGCCTGAGAACTTCACGCCCATGCAGACGCCCGTGATCGCGCAGCACTTGGACGCAATCAACCGGCAGCTCTCAGAGCAGCATCGTCCATTTCTGTTGATCGGATTCGGGCGTTGGGGCAGCTCGCATCCTTCGCTCGGTATTCCCGTCGTCTGGAGTCAGATATCGGGAGCGCGGGCTATCGTTGAGGCCACGCTGCCCGAGATGAACGTCGAACTCAGTCAAGGTTCCCATTTCTTCCACAATCTATCCAGCTTCCGCACCTGCTATTTCATGGTGCGCCACGACGGACCGTTGGCTATAGATTGGGACTGGCTGAACCGCCAGCCGATCGTGCAGGAAACTGAGTTGGTCCGCCACGTGCGTCCCGCAGGTATGCTAACCGTTCGGGTGGATGGCCGCTCCCGCCGCGGAGTTGTGCTGGCGGCAGAGCCAACGCACATGCCCGAAAAGAAATCATGAACCGAGACGATACCCAAGTCGGCATCATACTTCGCGAGCTCCAGGAGCGCGCCAAGGAGTTGAATTGCCTGTACAAAGTGGATGAGCTGCTGAATCGGCCGGAGCTGTCTCTGGAAGAAATTTTCCGCGGGATTATTCAGGTCTTGCCGCCGGGTTGGCAGCACCCGCTCGACTGTCAGGCACGAATCGTCTTCGAAGGTCAGGTAACCCAGCCGCCGGATTATGTCTCCACTCCCTGGGTGCAGAGCGCGAACATTCTCGTACAAGGCCAGAACGTCGGCAGCATCGAAGTCTCGTACCGAACTCAGATGCCGAAGTTCGACGAGGGTCCCTTTCTCAAGGAAGAACGCAAGCTGATCGAAACTATCGCCGACCGCATCGCCAACCACGTGATGCAGAGACGCTTGAAGGCAGCGTTTGAGGGATTATCTGCAGTAACCGGCGATGTTGCGAACGAGAAAGGCGAGTGGCAGGTTGTCCTCGAATTTCTCCGCGACACCGACCCAGTTCTTCTGCGCCGCATCTCGCGCAAACTCATCAATCACTTGAGCTGGTGCGGCGTTCAGGAGGCCAAGGAACTCTTACAGCGTGGAGGTGTCACCGCGCTGGTCGATGCTGCGGATCCTGGCGACGAAAATCGCCCTTTGCGCCGCGATACACCCGCCGAGTCTGCCGACCTCACGGCAGCAGCATTTCGTCTCGCCAGTCAGCACTTGAGAGAATCCGAGATTCTGAGCTGCGTCACGACCTGGATCAAGGAAGAGAAGTGCAGCTTTCTGGTGCGCGCGCTTGAGAACCAGGCCACGTCGTTGGGCGAAATCATCGAGGCAATCGAACGCTATCAGCATGCCGGCATCGAAGAGAGCGAGCTTTCGCTTTCCACCCAGAAAGGCCTGCGCGTCTCGCTTATCCGCCGTTTTTTCTCCGAGAACCTCGAGTTCATCAACATCGCCAAGACCTTCATCGAGATCAAGGACTTTTTCGATCTGCAGGGAAAGATCATCCTCCCGCCCGGCTGTCATGGAAAGCTCGGGGGCAAAACCGCCGGCCTGTTTTTGGCCAAGAAGATCATCGAAAAGGCCCCCGAAGCGAGCCCCCAACTCCGCCTGTTGAAGGTGCCTCGTAGCTGGTACCTCACGTCAGACTGGATCCTCAACTTCGTCCACCACAACGAACTCGAAGATGTACTCAACTGGAAGTACATGGAGATCGACCAGGTGCGGCGGGAATACCCCCACTTGGTTGCGCTCTTCAAGAGTTCATCGTTTCCATCGGAACTGGCCAAGGGTCTGTCGCTAGTCCTCGATGAACTCGGCGACCGTCCACTCATCGTTCGCAGCTCAAGTCTGCTCGAAGATCGCGCAGGGTCCGCCTTTTCGGGCAAATACAAGAGCCTCTTTCTCGGCAACCAGGGCAACCGGGAAGACCGCCTGACCGCCCTCATGGACGCAGTCGCCGAAGTCTACGCCTCCATCTTCGGCCCCGACCCCACTGAGTACCGCGCCGAGCGTGGGCTGCTTGATGTTCACGAAGAAATGGGCATCATGATCCAGGAGGTCGTGGGACAGAAGGTCGGTAAGTACTTTCTTCCCGCCTGTTCCGGCGTCGCGTTCAGTAACAACGAGTTTCGGTGGTCAGCGAGAATCAATCGCGGAGATGGACTCGTTCGACTCGTGCCAGGATTGGGAACTCGTGCGGTTGACCGCGTCGCCGACGACTATCCCGTACTGATTGCGCCCGGACAGCCCAATCTCCGAGTCAACGTCACGGTGGAAGAGGTCTTCAAATATTCGCCGAAGCGCGTTGACGTGATCAACCTGGAGAGCAACGCCTTCGAGACCGTCGACTCGGTGGAACTGCTTCGTTACTGCGGAGCAAGCTATCCTCAAATCCGCCATTTTGTTTCGATCGTCGATCATGATCGCATCGAGCAACTGGTCGGCCCGATCCCCGATTTCAGCACGCGAGATGTGGTGTTCAGTTTCGAAGGTCTGATCCGCAAGACTCAGTTCGTGCCGCGCATCCGCGAGTTGCTGACGCTCCTGCAAGCCAAGCTCGGCACACCAGTGGACATCGAGTTCGCCTACGATGGCGAGGACTTGTATCTCCTGCAATGCCGTCCCCAAAGTTACAGTGGCGATAGCGTCCCAGCTGCGATCCCTCAAAATCTGCCTGCGGACAAAGTGATCTTTTCCGCCAACCGCTTCGTCTCCAATGGCAAGGTGCCTGAGATCACCCACATTGTTTACGTGGACCTGGAGGGCTACAGCCAACTGTCCGACCTTGCCACCATGCGCGATGTCGGACGCGCGGTCGGCCGGCTCAACAAGCTGCTGCCTAAGCGCCAATTCATCTTGATCGGTCCCGGACGCTGGGGCAGCCGCGGCGACATCAAGCTTGGAGTTCCGGTCACTTACTCCGACATCAACAACGCCGCCATGCTAATTGAAGTCGCTCGCCAGCGCGGCAATTATCTGCCCGACCTGTCCTTCGGCACGCACTTCTTCCAGGACTTGGTCGAAGCTTCGATTCGCTACCTGCCGCTCTATCCCGACGATCCCCAGACTGCGTTCGGCGAAGACTACCTTCGCCATTCACCCAGTGTGCTTGAGGAGTTGCTTCCCGAATTCGCGCACCTCTCCGGCACACTCCGCGTGATCGACGTCCCGAAAGCCAGCGGCGGACTGATTCTTCGCGTGCTGATGAATGCGGAACTGGATCAGGCGGTGGCGTATTTATCGCCTTCGCGCTAAGCCGGTGCCTCGGCGAGTTCAACCTCCTGCGCACCGGCCATCGCACGGAAGTCCTGCTCGACATCCGGTACATCCGGTTCTGCCCGTAGACAAAGCTGGTTCCGAAAGTTCAAACTTAATGTGTTTTCGCGGACGGAGGGGGTTCTACGAAAACTGCGAAAGGATGTTCTTTCCCCGCGAAATGCCACGCCCCGGCATGGTTTTGGTTTAGGAGAATGAAAAATGAGCAGCGTTGGATTGCGAAGGCAGACCACATCTCTGGCTTTAAGCGTTGTGTTGGTCTTCACTGTAATCGGTTCTGAATCCTCCACCTTGGCGTACCAGAGCCAGGAGCCATCCACGAACTCCACTTCGCCTTCGGATTACTCAGGTCAGGGAACGCCGGCAACTGCCGAGGAACTGCAGAGCCTGGTTGCACCCATCGCGTTGTATCCGGATTCGCTGGTGGCGCAAATCTTGAATGCCGCAACCTATCCCGATCAGATCGCGATCGCTAACAACTGGTTACAGCAGAACCAGAGTCTCACTGGCAGCACACTTATGAATGCGGTGAATGGGCAATCGTGGGACCCTAGCGTCAAAGCGCTGACTCAATTTCCGTCGGTGCTTAACAACATGGCAAAGAATATGGTGTGGACATCGCAATTGGGAGAGGATTATCACAACCAGCAGTCTGACGTGATGGCGGCAATTCAGACCTTACGGGCCCAGGCGAAGGCAGCCGGAAATCTCAAGTCAGGTTCGCAGATGACCGTGGTGCAGCAGTCGCCGCAGGTCATCGTCATTCAGCCGACGAACCCGCAGATTGTTTATGTTCCGCAGTACAACCCCACAGTGGTTTACGGCACTCCATATACCGTTCCCGGATATAGTACTGCCGATGTGGTTGCCACTGGCCTGCTCTCATTTGGAGCTGGGATGGCGGTTGGGGCGATGATGAGCGGAGGTTGCTGCGGCTGGGGGTATAGCAGTTGGAACTGCAACTGGTACCACGGTGGCGCCTACTATCACGGCGCTCCATACTACGGAAACAATGCCTGGCACGGCGGGTACAACAACTACGGCTACCACCCTTATAACAATGGCTACAACAACAACGGCTACCACACCAACTACAACAACAGTGGCTATAACCGCACTGGTCAGAACAACTACAGCCGGAACACAAACGTCAGCGGAAATACGGTCAACGTGAATTCGCAGAATGCGGCCAACCGCGCCGGCGACGCAAGCTCGGCGGATCAGCGTGCCAGCTCCGGCGGATGGGGCAGTTCTGACGCTGCGCGCGGTTGGGGATCACACGGCGACAGCGGCGGGTCGACGGCCTTCAGCGGTTTCGGCAGCCACTCCGGCTCCAGTGGTTTCGGCGGCGGCGGTTGGGGCTCTCGAGCTTCCAGTTCACGCGGCTGGGGCAGCCGCGGCGGCGGCGGAGGATGGGGTGGTGGCGGAGGTTTCCGAGGAGGAGGAGGCGGATTCCGCCGCTAGGTCTACTGGCGGTTGAAATCAATATGCATCATGAACCACAGTCCTTGGAGGATAGAAATGTCGCACTTTTCCTGTAGTCGCGCCCGCCTTGCCGTTCGTGCATTGTCGTTCATCATCGGTGTGGCCATCGTGCTTGCGATGGCTGCCTGCAGCAAGAAAGAGCAGCCCACTCCCGCGCCCGCCTCGCCCCAATCCTTTGTTTCGGCTGAAGCTGCAGGCAAAGCGCTGATGGAAGCAGCCAAGTCGCAGAATCAAGATACAATCCTGGCCATTTTTGGTCCGGGATCGAAGGAACTTATCTACTCCGGAGATCCCGTCGCCGACAAAGAGTCGTTTGAGGGATTTGTGCAGGCATACGACGTAATGAACCGTTGGCGCAAGCTTCCTGACGGTAGTGAGTTGCTGTTGGTCGGTGCCGACAACCAGGCATTTCCGATCCCGCTGAAGAAGAACGCTGCCGGGCAGTGGTACTTTGACACGGCAGCCGGGAAGCAGGAAATCTTGGCACGAAGGATCGGCGGAGACGAGATCGCCGCCATCGATGTTTGTGCCGCGCTGGCCGACGCCCAGGCCGACTACTTCTCGCAGAAGCATGACGGCGTTAAGCAGTACGCGCAGAAATTTATCAGCGACCCTGGCAAACAAAATGGTCTTTACTGGGAGTCGGCCGAGGGCCAGCCGAAAAGTCCGGTTGGACCGCTGGTGGCGTTCGCGACAGACGAGGGATACAACGTCAAGTCAAATCCGCACCAGGCATTCCATGGCTATTTCTTCCGGATAATGGATAAGCAGGGGGCTGCCACCAAGGGTGGCGCGAAGAACTACACCGTCAATGGAAAGATGACCGCTGGATTCGCTTATGTGGCCTATCCTTCTGCATACAACGACACCGGCGTAATGACCTTCGTCATTAACCAGGACAGAGTGGTTTACCAAAAGGACCTGGGCAAAGATACTGCCGATCTGGCGAAGGCAATGACCGAATTCAATCCTGACAAGAGTTGGACTCCGCTGCAGTAGAAAGTTGCGTAACGCGGAGGACTCTCAGTGTGTCTTACCTCTTGAATCCCTGCTCGCGGTTTGCGGAGCGAATTAACTCAGCTGGTGTGGCGCACGGCCCTGTTGGTCAGCGCGCGCGCCAGCGAATAGGGAAACGCAATGAGAACCGGGCCAATGAGCAAAGCGGCACCCGGGAACACTGCATGCAAAATCAGGAATTGGGACAACGCATCCAGCAGGATCGACATTGCGATCAGCACGGAGAGTCGCTGGAAAGCTTCGTTGAGCAATGCCCGTCGTTGTTGACTGTCGAAGACAACTCCCACAATGTAAGGTCTGCGTCCGGCTCGCCCATCCGAAATTCCCGCCCGTATGCCGAAGAAGATGGCGACTGCGGGCTGGAAGATGAACCGCAGGCGGCCCGGGCCCTTCAGCCTTTTGGGAAGGTCTTCCAGAAATTGACGCGAGAAGATATAGAAGCCGCCGTGCTGATACGCATACCGTAACGAAAAAGGGACCGCGGCAAGCAGGACCAGGACGACCAGCGCGAAAACTACGTTTTGGAGGGTCAGAATGCGTTTCACGCCACGATCCTTCGTCCGTCCGGAACCGTTCCAGATTGGCCGCATCTTCCAGATCGGCGCCAGTGCTTGCGGATCAACTCTCCTGACGGCGAAGGGCTTCGATCTCGGCCCGCTCGGCGTCGTGGAGCTGTCGCAACTTGGTCTCGATCTCTTCCCGCAGTGCGCGCCGCTGTTCGCGGGTCAGGCCGGCTTCCTCCCGCTTCTCCTCCGTCTCGAGCGCGTGCGCCTGCTGAGCCGCTTGCACGCTCACCCGTTTCATCTCGGCTCTTTTCTTGTCGCGCAACACCGTGAGTTCTTCCACGAGCTGGTGGTGACCCTCGACGATGTTGAACATCTCGCCGGTAGTCCAGGCAAAGGTGAAGAGGCCCGAGATTGCCATGAGCGGGCTGAGTTCCCGCCAGTTATAGGGCAGCACCATCTGACCATAGCCGATGGTGGTATAGGTGTTGGCGCTGAAGTACATAGAGTCGCGAATGTTCCCGATGAGGCCAGTGGCCCGGAGGACGAGACCCCACACGCAAAACTCGAATACGTGCAAGAACAGCATGAGGAGGATCGCTCCAGCGAAGATGGACGTCGCCAGCCGGGGATGCCAGGACCGCCGCCGCAGCACCTCAGATCTTCTCTTGTAACGGGCCACGATACGATCGAGTCCGGCGCCGTGGATCAGCACAACGATCACCAGCATCACGCTGCCAAAGCTTAGGACCTCGATCGGAGCTTCGACCGGCACGTCCAGGCGCACCATTTTCAGGAGAAGGAACATGATGGCCTATCCCGTCTGAGTCACCCTGCGAAATTAACAATCACTGCCTCGCGTGCCCCTCCAACTCTGTTTGAGACGTTGGGACCGACACACGCCGTCCGGTTCATCCACCATTACTTAGGCATGAACGTGAGCAGTCCCACCACTGCGCTAGCCAGCACCAGCAGAGCAGGATTGATCTTGTACTGCAGCAAGATCAGAAGGACAGCAACAGCGAGTGCTCCGGTTTCCAAGCCCGTGATGGCGCCTTTTGCCATGCTGAAGCAACCTGCCAGCAGCAGACCGATAGACACCGGCGCCAGGCCTCGCTGTATGGAAGTTCTCCACGGCCACTTCTCCAGCTTCCGCCAGCCTTTGGCGACAACGTACGCCAGTATGGCTGTCGGCCCGAAAAAGGCGATCAGGACAGCGATCGCACCCAGCGTCCCGCCTGCCCACTGACCGATGGAGACGATCATCATCATGTTGGGCCCGGGGGCCATCTGCCCGACGCTATACAGATGAATGAGTTGCTTGAAGTCGAGCCAGTGGTGCACGTCGACCGTCAGGATCTTCATTTCGGGGAAGGCCGCCATGCCCCCGCCGACAGTCAAGATGGAGAGATAAGAGAACACGCGAATCAGGGCGGGGATCTGGTTCATGACGTCACGCTCGCTTTCTGCTCTTTACGCGGATAATGGAAGAGGATCGCCAGGATTCCAACCGCAACCAGCGTTCGCGGGACCCCCAGGTGCAACCGGTTCACGGCAATCACTGTCATTGCGATGAATACGAAGTCAAACTTGGAGGAGAGCGACTTCTTACTGAGGCTCACAACCGTGAACAGGATGAGGCCAACCGCAGCGGCCGCCACGCCTTTCAATGCCGCCGTGACAAAGCTGTGGTCTCCGTGGATGCGGTAGAAGATGCCCACAACGAACATCAGCACTCCGCCCGGCAGGCACATGCCGATGACCCCTGCGATCGAACCCATCACCCCGCGCAATTTTTCCCCAACCAGCACCGCCATGTTGGTCGCATTCAAGCCAGGGAGGCTCTGGCTGATCGAGAGCATCTCGACGAATTCCTTGTCGTCGACCCAATGCCGCTTGGTGACGAGGCTTTCGCGGAGATACGGCACCACCCCGCCGAAGCTGGTGGCTCCAATGATCAGGAACTCCAGGAATATCTGGAACACGGAGACTTCAGCCGGCGCTGTCGTAGCACCGGCTGTCGTTTGCAATGCGGGTTTTGCAGCCATCTCACTCATGGCTTTGGGGCTCGTTGCCGTTGAGGCGGTATACCATGCCGGTCTTGGTAACACCCAGCGCCAGCCAGTCCGCCACATCGTTCTGCAGGGAGATATAGAACTGTGCCGCCAGTTTTTTCTGCTTGTCCGCGATATCTTCGCGGCGTGCGAACTGCACCTGGAAGGCGAACTCTCCCACCAGCGACTTATGCTCGCCGCGGGTGCGCCACAACCCAATGTCGCACTTGCCGACCAGCCCTTTGCCGAAGTCCAGTTGACCAAGCGGCAGCAGCACTTCCTCTACGATGCCCCCATTCACCAGGGCGATTTTCTCGTCGAGGCCTTTCTGCAACTTCACGAGCGCGGGAAACACTTTCACCAGGGTGGCCACCGAGGCCTTGTCAGCGTCGTGCATCTGGCTCAATCCGAACTGGCAATTGTGCGAATAGAGGATGCGGTAGCCGCCGACCTGGTCCTTCAGAGGAAGGGCTTCGGCTTTAAACTTGATCCTGTACTTTCCTGCAATATTCGGCCGGACATCGAGCGCAGTTGCTTGTTTTTCGTCCGGATGGCGGAACTTGAACACGATCTCCGGATCGCCCACCGGAAAGCCGTCCACATAGGCGATGCGCCGCCGCAGGATGAACGCATTGTTGTAGAGGCGAAAATCCGGAGTGTCGCCGAAGGTGATCTCCCGAATCTGCGGCCTGAGACTGGCCTCGGCGTCGGCGATGAACCCGACTCCAACCTTCTTCGCTGTTTTCTCAACGATCTTGCCGAAATCGCGGAAAGCCTGCACCGAAGTGAACCGATCGGGTTTCAGAATAAGCTTGGCTTCGAGGTAGGTTACGCTATCCATCGGCGTACCGTCGGCGTAAGACTGTCCCGGTGTGAAGGTCTGGTGCACGGGCTCCGGTGCCGCGGACTTTTTGCTCTTGCCGTTCTTGCCCTTGTCCTTCTTTCCCTTATCTTTTTCCTTTTTGCTTTTGTCTTTCTTCTTCTCTTTTTCCTTCTTACCCATTGAAATCTCCTGATTTGCTCAATGTTGTCGGCTGGGAAAGTGTGCTGCGGAATATCCGCCCCGGTGGGCGCTACTCGCGCACTCCAAGCGGCTGTAACTCTCTGGGAACCAAAGCCGGCCCGGCAGTGCCATCTGTTCCGTCAATCTGTAGAGTGGCTTTAACTTTCTACTCTTTCGCACGGGGGTACGTCACTAAGAAAATCGACATCGCAGGAACGAATAGTCGTTGGAAAGCAATGACCGCCGGTGCGGTCTCAGCAGGAGCAACCTATTGAGCTAAAGGATCTGCCAGGCTGCGGCAAAACGCGGCATTCGTCTCCCCTTGAAAGGGCATGGCTTCACAGCTTGCGGAAAAGCTCGATTCTGAACGGCTTTGTGTCAGGGCACGACTTTAGTCGTGCCGCTCAAGTCTTTTATTTTGACATCACGAGCGGGCCTCAGCCCGCGAAGTCTAGTCGATTTGCACGAGTTGGCCGGCGCCGACGGGAGCTTGTGGTGCGTGCCTGGTTTGCGGGGCGCGCCAGAAATCGAAGTACGAGACTTGATGAACGCAGGAGACCGTGCAGTGCGGCGCGCAGCTTTTCTCGGTCAGAAACTCTCGCCGGATGTCTTCGACCGTGTACTGCTCCAGCGGAACGCCAGGATATCCGCGCTGTTGCGAGCAATAATGCACCAACCCGTCTTCGCAGATGTAAACGTAACGGGCGCCGGCACGGCATCGCCAATGATTGGGCTGGCCGTGCGCAATGTTGTTCTGGAACCAGTTGAGACGCGAGTAGTTCTTCTTCTCCAGCTTCTTCATCTTGAGAAAGACTTCGCGTTCTTCGTCGGAAAGCGGCCGCAACTGCCCCCCACCATCATGGATGATACCGATGGTTGAGGTGAGACCTAACTGCACCGCCCGCCTTCCGACCACAAGGGCGTCGTGCGGATTGCGGGTGCCGCCGCCGACGACGGAATTGATATTCACGTGAAAGTCGGCGTGTTCCGCCAGCAACTGCAATTTCTTATCGAGCACCTTCAGCGACTTCTTGGAAACGTCGTCGGGCATCACGTTGTCGATGCTGATCTGCAGGTGGTCGAGTCCAGCGCGGTTCAGGCGCTGAATGCGCTCCGCCGTGAGCAAATATCCGTTCGTGATCATGCCCACGATAATCGGATACTTCCGCATGTGAGCGATGATTTCGTCCAGTTCGGGATGCAGCAACGGTTCGCCGCCGCTGAGCGTGACGATAGTAGTGCCCAGTCGCGCCAGATCGTCGACGCGACGCTTCATGGTTTCCAGTGGGATTGGCTTCGAGAAGTCGTCGTATTCGTTGCAGTACTTGCACGCCAGATTACAGCGTCGAATAGGGATGATGTGCGCCATCACGGGGTGGTCCGTCGAGGCCACTCCCTTGGCGATCATGATGATTTCACGAATCCGGCGCTTTACGGCAAGCACACGCCGGCGCACCCCTGTAGGCGTAATCGACATACCTTTGCCATTTGATTACAACACATTGGCTAACGACTCAGGGAAGTCCCCGCCCTTGTTCGGGGAATAATCGTGGCCGAGTGGGGCGCTTGGGCCACCCGATGGTGTTGTGACCGCACGGTCGGACCCAACTTCTTGGTATGTCGGAACATCTCTCACCAGGCCGGTACTGGTTTATAATTAAGGATTCGATCAACCTACCCTGGAGTTTCGTACTAGCATGCTTCGATTTCTGCAAACCCCTGGCCCAATGAAGAAGATCATTTTGGGTGGTCTTCTCCTTGTCATCTGCGTGATGATGGTGATCACCCTCGTTCCCGGTGGACTTTTCGGCGACTACTTCGGCAGCAGCGTAACCACCGCAGGCGTGCTGGCCAAGGTCGGCACCGAAGACATCAGCCTGCAACAGGTTGCCCAGCGCGCCCGCATGATCGGACGCCAGCAGTTCCGTGGTAACGTCCCCCCCGCCATGATGCCGTTTCTCATGCAGCGCGCGGCTGACGGCATGATCACCCAAGGCGCCCTGGCTTACGAAGCCGATCGCATGGGACTCGGCGCAAGCGATAAGGAACTCGTTGACTACCTGCACCATGGCCAGTTTGGCGAGTTGTTTTTCCCCGGCGGGAACTTCATCGGACAGCAGCAGTACGAAGACTTCGTGCAGAACCAGTTCGGGCTGAGCGTAGCTGAGTTCGAGAAGGAATTAAAGAACCAGATAGCCCAGCAGAAGCTGCTTGCAGCGATCAGCGCGGCTGCAACCGTAAGTGACAAGGAAATCGAAGAGCAGGTCAGGAAGCAGGGCACCAAGGTCAAGTTCGATTACGCTGTCCTGACTCTCGACGACGTGAAGAAACAGATCAAGGTTACCGACGTCGAACTGAGGGCGTTTTACGACCAGAACAAGCAGCAGTATGTGAACTCGATTCCCGAGAAGCGCAAGGCGCGTTACATCCTGATTGACACCGCCAAACTGGCCGCGTCGGTTCCGGTCACGCAGGCCGATCTGCAGGCGTACTACAACCAGCATCAGGATGAATTTCGCATCCCCGAGACCGTGACGGTCCGCCACATTCTCATCAAGACTCCCACTCCGGGCCCGGATGGCAAGGTCGACCCCAAGGGTGTGGAAGCTGCCAAAGCAAAGGCCGAGGATGTCCAGAAGCAGTTGAAGGCTGGCGCGAGTTTCGACGAGTTGGCGAAGAAATATTCGGAGGATCCGGGCAGCGCTTCCAACGGAGGACTACTGCCTCCCATCACCAGGGGACGCACGGTTCCGGAGTTCGAGCAGGCTGCATTCACCACTCCCAAAGGCCAGACGACCGATATTATCCGCACCAGCTATGGGTTCCACATCATCCGTGTGGAAGACAAGCAAACCGCCCGCGTCAAGCCGCTTGACGAGGTGAAAGCTCAGATTGAACCTGCGATCAAGCAACAGAAGGCTGCGGCAGCCGCGCAGAGCCTTGCTAATTCGGTGCAGAGCCTGGCGCGTTCGGCCGGCATGGATAAGGCTGCGGCTGACAAAGGTCTGTCCGTAACCAGCACCGACATGCTGGCGCAGACAGAACCGCTTCCTGGCGTGGGATCCGCTCAGGAACTGGCGAATGCCATCTTCTCGGCCAAAAAGAACGATCCACCAGCCACGGCACAGACGCCACAGGGTTTCGCCATCTACCAGGTCACTGAAATCGAGGCCCCGCAGACTCCGACGTTTGAGCAGATCAAGGCGCAAGTTGAGGAGCAATTCAAGGCCCAGCGGGCACAGTCGCTTTTGGCCCAGAGAACGCAGGAGTTGTCGGACCGCGCTCATGCTGTTCACGATTTGAAGGCGGCTGCGAAAGAACTTGGCGCGACGGTGAAGACCAGCGAACTGGTCAATGCGACCGGGCAAGTTCCCGACGTTGGAGCCATGAGCGGAGCCGCCAATGTGGCTTTCACTCTCGCCGTCGGCGAGGTTAGCGGTCCATTGCAGGGCAGTGCGAACGACGGCATCGTGTTAGCTGTGGTCGAGAAGCAGGAGCCGTCACCCGCCGAGCTAAAGCAGACCTGGGACCGCGCCAAGGAGACCCTGCTCGAACAAAGGCGACAGACGCTCGAAGGGCTTTACGTTCAGAACCTGCGTGACACACTGGAAAAAGAAGGCAAGATCAAGGTAAACAAGAAGGAAATGGAGCGCATGAGCCATCTGAGTGAAGGCTCCTAGCGCCATAGAGTTTGTTTCATAAATAGATATTTGAAAGGGCACGGCTTCAGCCGTGCCGCCACGAGCCATGCAAAGCCGGGCTTTAGCCCCTGAGGTAATTGCCTGTCTCCCGGCAAATTGTTTTATGAAGCAATCTTCAGCCACAATTTCTGCGGCCCGGCGAAACAGATTGCTGTCCTGTGTTGCTCCTGTGTAGGCAAGCGAGCCTCTGAAATTCCGGCTTTGCTTGCTTCTTTCTAAACCTATTTTCGATCTAGTCGATATTCATGTTTACGAAACGCTCATCTGGCATTCTGATGCATCCCACTTCCCTGCCCTCACGGGGCGGAATCGGCGATCTCGGTCCTGCCGCCTATGAGTTCGTGAATTGGCTAGCTGCTGCTCAACAGACACTTTGGCAGATCCTTCCGTTCGGTCCAGTAGGCTACGGCAACTCGCCATATTCGTGCACCTCGGCATTTGCAGGCAACGTGCTGATGATCAGCCTGGAGCGTTTGGTTGAGCGCGGTTACCTGGATCCCGCTCGCTTGTCTGATCTTCCGGATGGCGAAGCCCAGGTGGATTTTGACACTGTGCGGGTGCTCAAACTCCCGCTATTGCGTGAGGCCGCCCGCAACTTCCTCCATGGCGCACGCGGAGCCGCACGTGCGCGTTTCGACGCGTTCTGCTCTGACAATCAATGGTGGCTGCCGGACTACACACTCTTCAGCGTATTGCGCGAACACTTCGGCGATCACCCCTGGACCTCGTGGCCTGAAGAGATTGCCAGGCGTGCGCCCGAGGCGCTGCTGCAATTGCGCGCCGACTTGAAAGACCAGTTGTCGCTGGAATGCTTCCTGCAATTCGCTTTCTTCGAACAATGGAAGGCGCTGCGCGCGTATGCCGCTGCCCGCG
This sequence comes from uncultured Acidobacteriaceae bacterium, assembly GCA_963779555.1. Lineage (GTDB taxonomy): Bacteria > Acidobacteriota > Terriglobia > Terriglobales > Acidobacteriaceae > DASRAA01. Next base: position 14,987 of record CAVZYS010000018.1, on the reverse strand, counting down.
GTATCCGAATCATCGGCGATGTCGCGATCTTCGTCAGCTACGACAGCGTCGATGTCTGGACGCATCCCGAGATCTTTCGCTTGCGCGATGACCTCTCGCCGGAATTTGTGGCAGGTGTGCCCCCCGATGCCTTCAGCGAGACGGGTCAGCGCTGGGGCAATCCCCTCTACAACTGGGACGCCCTGAAGTCGCGCGGCTACGACTGGTGGGTCCAGCGCATGCGGTGGGCCGTGGAGACTTGCGACATCGTACGGCTCGACCACTTTCGCGGATACGAAGCCTGCTGGGAAATCCCGGCCGATGAACCTACCGCCATCAACGGACATTGGACCCCCGGCCCCAACGACGACCTCTTCAAGGTCCTCCGTAATGAACTCGGCAAGCTGCCCTTTATTGCCGAAGACCTTGGATACATCACGCCCGAGGTTCGCGCGCTGCGAAAAAAACTCGACATTCCCGGCATGAAGGTCATGCAGTTTGGTTTTGGTAACCGTGGCGCGCACATCTATCTGCCGCACATGTTCACCGTCGATTCCGTTGTCTATACCGGGACCCACGATAACAACACCACCGTAGGATGGTGGGAAAGTGATGCCAGCGAAACCGAGAAGCATTGGGCGATCGAGTATCTCGGGAAGGTGGACGACGGTATCAACTGGGCATTCATCCGCGCTGCCTTCGCCTCGGTCTCGATTCTGGCTGTGATTCCGGTGCAGGATGTCTTGGGACTCCCTGGCGATGCCCGCATGAATATTCCCAGCCAGCCCGGCGGCAACTGGTCATGGCGTCTCCGCGATGGTGTGCTAAGTTCAGAATTGGCCAATAAGCTGGCGGTCCTCACCGCGGTGACCGACCGTGACGCGTGCGTGAAGAATCCTTCGTCCTCCAAGGATCCACAACCCACGGCGATAAGTACGGATTTCGCAGCGTGATGCGTCGGCCCGTGGTGACTTCTTTACTTAATCGCCAGTGACGCAGAGAATGGGAGTCGGTCCGCACTCAGTGTTTTTCATCGTTGCGCGTCGGTTTGTTGTGGAGGGGTTAGTAGAAGTTGCCTCATAGACGAAGGTTTGAAAGGGCATGGCTTTAGCCGTGCCGCATCGAGCCCTGTAAACACCCGGCTTTAGCCCCTGAGGGAATTCGAAGTTCCCGACGGGCACTATTTATGAGACCGCTTCTAAGCTTGGGTTACGACGGTGGTACAACCCAGCAGCAAACCAGCCCCGAAGGGGCGAAATATCCTAGCCCAGCACTCAGCCCGCCGCGGCGAGCTGAGTGCTGGGTAAAGCGGGAAAGAGATTCGAGTCCCTCGGGGACGACAGAGTTCTCACTCAAGCTCTTCAGTAGAGGTTGTTGGATGAATCGACATTTGAAAGGATACGGCTTCAGCCGTGTCGCCCAGAGCCCTATGAAACACGGGCTTTAGCCCCTGGGGTAACTGCCGTAATTTTCATACTTTCGCGTATCTGAAAGGACTCTTATGGGTGCCAGTGGTGAACTAATCCGCCTGATGAATTACATTGACGACATAGCCGCAACGCTCCGGCGTGTCAGCGGGAGCCTCCGTCTCCTCTCTGACGAGGAAAAGAAGCGCCTGGGTGACTACATGCGCAAATCCGATCCCAACTTTGTTTCGATTCTTGAGCAACTCGAGCCCAAGGCTTAGTCGCGTGGCAGAGATCCGCACAATCGCCGTCATCGGCGCTGGAATCATGGGGCGCGGCATCGCTCACGCTGCTGCTGTGGGCGGTTACCGCACCATTCTCGAAGACATACTGCCGACCACGTTGCGGAAGGCCGAGACCGAGATACGCGCCAACCTCGACAAGGCGGTTGAACTCGGGAAAGTGACGCCTGCGGATGCCGAACTGGCGTTCAAGCGTCTGGAGTATGCATCGTCGGTGGAGCAGGCGGCCCGCGAGGCAGACCTCGTAATCGAGGCCGTGCCCGAGGAGATGGAGTCCAAGCTCGAGATCTTCACTCTGCTGGACAAGGTCTGCCGTCCCCCTACGATCATTGCGTCCAACACCTCTTCGCTCAGCATCACCGAAATTTCTTCCGTGACCTACCGTGCGCCCAAATGCGTTGGCATGCACTTCTTCAATCCAGTTCACAAAATGAAGTTGCTGGAGATTGTGCGTGCCTTGGAAACGGACGACGAGACGCTTGCGGCTGCAGTCGATGTCGGCAAGCACATGGGCAAGGAAGTGGTGGTGATCAGGGAGTCTCCTGGCTTCATCACCAGCCGCATCAACGCCCTGATCGGCAACGAAGCCTTCTACATGTTGCAGGAGGGCGTCGCCTCCGCAGAGGACATCGACCGGGCGATCAAGCTCGGCCTGAATCATCCCATGGGCCCGTTCGAAATGGTCGACCTCGTGGGTCTGGATACCCGCCTGCACATCCTCGAATACCTGCACAAAACGCTAGGCGAGAAATTTCGCCCCGCCCCGCTGATGGTGCAGTACGTCAAAGCCGGCCGCCTGGGTCGCAAAGCCGGCCGCGGCGTCTATGCCTATCCCGGCCACGAGCCAGGCCGACCCGATTCTTCCGGCGATTGAGAATTAGCGTATCTCATCAATTTCACGGAGGTAATCCAGTGAGTCCCTCCAAAATCCCACTCAAAAGAACCTAAGTCTAACAGTCAGCAAAATCGAGGGTCAAACCGGTTATGGGGTAGTGTATGGCGACGGCAAAATGCTCCCTCCGTAACTTTAGAGTTATCGTTTACTTATTAGTTAATAGACGAGACCGGAGCCCGTGCCGAATCGCGTCAGCGCGTGCGGCTCGGGTGCGAGCGCGGAGAGCGCCTCCGCAGACGAACCCGCGTCCAGGTGGTCCGCCTCGCCTCGCCTCGCCTCGCCTCGCTTCCCGTGATCCGAAATCGAAAGGATGAGAGGGGAAGCGGAACCGTGACCAGTGCGGATCGAGATCACGCTACCGCGTGCGGTATCGGGTGACGATCGCGTTAGCGCGTGCGGCTCTGGGGCGGCAGGGGAGCGGGAGACGGAAGCGGGCGGGCGGCGATTCATCGTGCCTCCGAATGGTAGGAAGACGTTAAAAGCCACGACTCTGAAAGTTACGCAGTATAAGACGGATAAGTCAAACCGAAGGAAGCCGGATGGTGGGATGGTGGTTTATCTATGAATGCGCACGCTCTCGTCCAAACGCAGACTGTTCAGAAAAAGCAAAGCCGGAGTTTTGAGGCTCCGGCCTGATGAAAAGCGCAAGCAGCAGATTCTAGCTTCTCCACTTACGCCGCAAAACTCCGGCAAGGCCTAGAAGCCCGAAGTCGGTAAAACCAAGAGCATCGGAACCGGCAACACCGAGAGCACCGGAGCCAAGCAGCACCACACTGCTGGGCTCTGGAGTAATAACGCAGCACAGTTCAACCTCGCCACCACCGCCGTCACCACTGCCAACAAAGACATATTTGACTCTGAGCTCGTTCGAGGTGCCGTTGATATCAAAAGGATAGTACTTGGACGGGCCTGGATTTACTGTGTATGACTCGCCAAGCTTCCAGTTGGAGCTGTTGGGGTCGTCGCACATCCCTTCCACGGCACAATAATCGGCTTCAATCGTGTAAGATGTGGACCCATAGTTGTCAACGAGGATGCTGAAGGCATTCGCACCGAAAGTAAAGGTTTTACTCAAGGTGTAGGCGATGTCAAGATTTGCCGTGACGCCAGCGGCAACTTTAACGTCCAGACACCCATCGCCCGCCATGGCAGTCTTACAGCTCGGATCATTGACAGGAAGGGTCATGGCCATCGCCGTTCCCGATCCGCTCAAATACTGCCAAGTTGACGTTCTGTCAACGGTATATTCCGGATGGTCAGACAGTCCTGGCTGTATGTTAGTCTCCGACGTTGATACTGTTCCAACAGCAGATATCGTCAGCGGGTTTGTTGTGAATTGGGTGCCCCAGTTATCCCATTCGTCGGCCATTGCCGGCGGAGCGGTCATCGCAATTCCTACGACCATCAAGACTACGATCGAGCAGATGGCCAAGCTTATTGTGCGGTTCTTCATAATACTCGCCTCCAAGGTTAAGGACGGATGTTGTGTGCTTTGCCGGACTTGATCGTTCACTTGAAAGCACTGCCAAGTGATCGTAGGTTAGTAGATCCTGTCAAAAACCGGGGAACAGCAACCGTGGAATCGAAAGCCTGGCCAGAAACCGTGGGGCACAAACGAGGGACAAACGAGATACGACAATATGATGAAAGTGCCGAGCTGTCAAATGCACGAACGTGTTGTGTCAGTAGATGGGATGAGAAGGTCGATCGCCGATCACGGATCACGCTAACCTAGCCGTGATCAACGCACTCTGAGGTGCAATCACAGTTGATAAGGAGATCGACTTTGAAGAAAAATAGCAACTCATCCACGAAGAGTGAACCGTGCCGGGTGCCCCACACAAGCCGTTTTTGCTTGTGTGGGTCTTTGGCCTGTGAAGCCGAATGGCCCGACTTCAACAATTGTGCGGAACCACCCAGCGGGAATGGTGGTTACTTTCGTTTCTTCCACCCCGTGATTTTTCTTGCCTCCACCGTTGCGCTCCGTTAGAACGGGTCTGTGAGGGCAGAGGCTTTGTGTCTCTGCCGGTTCTTTGACAAGTCCTAGGCCGTTGCCGAATCTCTCGGCTGTCTATCTATACTGGTTAAGTTGTTTGTTTTCTATTAAATACGTGTAAGCATCGTAGAATCCGGAGCCTGCATCACATCTATTATGCAAATGATTGATTCTAAAAGGGCACAGGGAGAGGGGGTACGTATGCGATATTCTCCATTCGCTAGTGAAAGTCATGCGACCTTACCTCCGCATCCGTGATGTCGGTCTGGTCGGGTGAATAGAGCTCTCGCAGTGGAGCCACCCGCTCCACCCGCACCGAGACCACCCCGTCCTGGTTCTGCAAGACGCCTTCCAGCAGCAAAAATTTCTCCGCCAGAATGACAACCCGATGCTGCTCCATAACGTCGGGCGTGAGAATCGCGTTGCTGATGCCGGTCTCATCCTCCAGGCTCAGGAAGACAAAACCCTTCGCGGTGCCCGGCCGCTGCCGCGCAATCACGCATCCCGCCGTGCGCACACGGCGGCCGTTGCGCGACCTGCGTCAACTCCTGCGCGGAAAGCACGTGCGCGCGGCGCAATTCAGCCCGCCGATAAGCCATCGGATGCGGGCCGACGGTCAGTCCGGTGCCATGGAAGTCGGCGACCAGCCGCTCTTCCGGTGTCATCGCAGCCAGTGGAGAGGCAGCATCGATCTCCGGGATGCCTTCGAGCAGCGGCCCGGCAAAGCGTACGGCCCGTTCCACCTGCCACAAGGCATCACGGCGATGCAGGCGTTGCTTTTTGCGAGGGGGATCAACTTGCGCAATTGCATCCTCCGCAGCCGTACAGCCGATAGAGTTCAGCGCTCCAATCGAGGCCAGCAGCACCAGCTCGTTGCGGCGCAATTCAGGAACCCGATGGGCAAGATCGGCAATCGACTCGAAGGGCCGCTGATCGCGGGCACGTACAATCGCCAGCGCCGTCTCTTCCCGCAGCCCCTTGGCGTAACGAAAGCCCATGCGCAAAGTCGGGTGGAGCACGCCTTCAGGGTTTGCAGAAGACCTCTCAACTGGGCCCGAGTTTTGAAAGGGCACGGCTTTAGCCGTGCCGCAAGGCCGCTCGTTGTTTTGTGGCTTTAGCCACTGAGGGACCTCGGCTTCCTTCGGATTGCGAGCCCCCTCAAGAAAACGTTCTTTGACAACTTCTTCCGTCTCCAGCGTACACGGCCACTCCGATTGCGTGATGTCCACCGGCTTCACCCGCAACCCGTGCCGCTGCGCATCTTTCACCAGCGTGGCTGGCGAATAGAACCCCATCGGCTGATTGTTCAACAGCGCGGCCGTAAAAGCAGCGAGGTAATGACACTTCAAGTAGGCGCTGGCATAGGCGATGAGGGCAAAGCTGGCCGCATGCGACTCGGGAAATCCGTAGAGCGCAAACGAAGTGATCGAAAGAATGATCTCCTCCTGCGCTTCGCGCGAGATGCCGTTGCGCTCCATGCCTTCGCGGAGCTTGACCTCGATGTCCCGCATGCGCTTCTCGCTGCGCTTGAAGCCCATCGCGCGGCGCAGCTCTTCCGCCTGTCCGCCCGTGAACCCGGCGGCGATCATGGCCATGCGCAAGAGTTGCTCCTGAAACAGCGGCACCCCAAGCGTGCGTTCCAGCACTGGCTCCAGCGAAGGATGCGGATACACCACGGGCTGGCGTCCCTGCCGCCGCATGAGAAACGGATTGACCATCTTGCCCACAATCGGCCCCGGACGGATGATCGCCACCTGTACCACAATGTCGTAGAAGCGCATGGGATGCAGACGCGGCAGGCACGACATCTGCGCCCGGCTCTCGATCTGGAACATGCCCACCGTGTCGGCCTTCTGCAACGCGCCATAAACCACGGGATCATCCGCCGGCAACATAGCCAGGTCGACATCTTCTTTATAGTGATCGTGAATCAGCGTGATGCAATCCTTCAGCGCGGCCATCATGCCCAGTCCCAGCAGATCGACCTTGATGATGCCCATGTCGGCGCAATCTTCCTTGTCCCACTGCACCACCACGCGACCGGGCATGGTGGCAGGCTCCAGCGGCACAACAGAGTCCAATTGCCCCTGGCAGATGACCATGCCGCCAGAGTGCTGGCCCAAATGTCGTGGCAGGTCCTGCACCGCTACGCAAAGCTCGAAGAATTTGCGAATGCGCGGATGCTGCAAATCAAATCCCGCATCGCGAAACTGCCGCTCCAGGGTGTCGCCGGGGTCCTTGTACTCCCATGAACTCACCAGTCCAGCCAGGCGGACCAGCGTTTCCTCATCGAAGCCCAGCACCTTGCCCACCTCACGCGCCGCAGAACGCCCGCGGTAGGTGATGACATTGGCCGTCATGGCCGCGCCCAGCTTGCCGTAGCGCTCATACACGTACTGAATTACCCGTTCGCGCTGATCCCCGCTGGGAAGGTCGAGATCGATGTCGGGCCACTCGCCGCGCTCTTCCGAGAGAAAGCGCTCGAAAAGCAACTCCATCCCAATGGGATCGACCGCCGTGATTCCCAGCGAATAACAGACGGCGCTGTTGGCAGCAGAGCCGCGTCCCTGCACCAGGATGCCTTGCTCGCGGCAGAAGCGGACGATGTCCCAGACGATCAAAAAGTATCCTTCGAGTTCGAGCCGCTCGATGAGTTGTAGTTCACGCTCGATCTGTCGCCGTGCCCGCTGCCACAACTCGCTTTGCCTGAAACGCTGGTAGCGCGCGCGTGCTCCCTCCATCGTGCGTGTCCGCAAAAACGAACTCATCGTTTCGCCCTGCGGCACGGGATAGCTGGGGAACTTGTAACCCAGATTGTTGAGCGTGAACTCCAGACGCGAAGAGAGTTCCAGCGTTTTGGCGGTGGCTTCCGGAAGATCGGCAAATAAGCGCAGCATCTCCTGCGGTGTCTTGATATGCCGCTCGCTGTTGCGCGACAGCAATCGTCCAGCGGTGTCGAGATGACGGTGATGACGGATGCAGGTGAACACGTCGAGGACTTGGCGCGCTTCGGGCTTGGCGTATTGGGCGCCCTGGGTTGCCAACAATGGCAGCTTCAAACTGCGCGCCAACTCGATCGCTGCCTGGTTCCGCGACTCCTGTGCCCGGTTGTAATGGCGTTGCAATTCCACGTACACGTTGTCACGGCGATAGATCGCTACGAGTTGCTCAAGCGTGCGTCGTCCCTCCTCCATGCCGCCTTGCGCCAGAGCATGAGACAGCGGACCTTCCTCTCCACCCGTCATGCAAATCAGTCCAGAAGAAAACTCGGCAAGATCGTTTAGGGAGGCAGCTGCCTGCGAGTGAACCATGAAGTCCTCATCAGCTGCACACTTTGTCTGGCGTGGCAGTGACGCCGGATATTTCGGTGCACGCAACTTCATGCGCGTCACCAGTCGGCAAAGGTTCTGATATCCCTCGCGCGACGTGCACAGCAGAGACACACGCGGAAGCACAAGATTGTCCGGGATGGTTGCATGCGACAAAAGGGAAATGATCTCTGCCCCGATATGCGCCTTCCGCCCGAGCTTCTTCATGGCCAGATGAAAACGCGCAGCGCCATAAACGCCATCTCGGTCGAGCAATGCCATCGCCGGCATCTGATGGGAATGGCACACCTCGGCCAACTCCTCGGGGACCGATGCTCCTTCGAGGAAGCTGAATGCCGACCGGGTGTGGAGTTCGATGTACATATACGCACAAATCAGTCGTAACTCGCATCGGCAAACCACTGCCCGGTTCCCACTTCGTGATAAATCCGATAAAGCGCAATGCTGGCGCCGTTGTCATTGGCGAGCGCGATGTCCCATTCTTCGCGGTCCCAAACTTGCGCATCTTCGCTGGGACTCTTCGGCGTCGCCTGTTCAGCCCACCAGTCTCCGGAAGAACGCCATGGTCCTGTCGACCACAAGATTTTTCCCTGCAACTCGTTTTGGTCTGCATTCCGCCCCAACGCTGCCAGCTTGCAGGGACGCCCTTCGGCCAGTTGCACGCGGAGCTGGCGCGCAGGACGGAAGACTCGCAAAGCAAGCGGTGGAAGTTCAGTTGTATCTGACAATGTCAGACTGCGATCGTCGTCACTCGATTCCTGTTGAGAAACAAAACGCTCCATGCGAAAAGCATCAGGACGGTGTGTGTCCAGCAACCTGGCAATCCCCGCTCGGCGTTCGCCCACCACGCCGGTGATACGGGCGAGCGTAATCTCCAGCTTTTCGGCCTCGGGAGTAATGGGTAAAAACAAGCCGCGTTGCGCCGAACGGGGACGCGCTGGTTCGGCTGCAATCCATACTTTGGAAACCGGTGCTCCCGGCGGATGCGCCGCTAAGTCCAACTGCAGCAGCTTCAGAAACACCTTGGGGTCGCGCATGGCAACGGGCAGTCGCAGAGTGCGCACGTGAAAATCCTCCGCGCCCTGATCGGAGGATGGAGAGATATTCCCCGGACCGGCCAGTTCTTGCACCGTCGTGGTTTGCTCGTCAGCAACACGCCGCTCCAGTTGCAGGCGCAACTTCAATTCCTGTACTGCAAGGGCCCGTGCTTCCAGTCGTGCGCACAACTGTTCCAGCAGGCGGTTCAGTATGAACGACAGTGACTCGATGGTTTCAACAGCCGACTCCAACTCCATCACCTCTTCAAAATGGACCGCAGGCTCGCACAGTGCCAGGGTTCGCATCCCTTCTCCACGGGAGAGTCGTTGCAACCGCGCTCCCGCCTCGCCCAGCCTTGATTTCAGGGCGTGTTCGGGCAGCAGCGCCAGCCTGCGGAAATCGCGCACTCCCCAACGCTCCAGCGTGTCGAGCATCTGCTCCCGCAACTTCGCGCATTCACGTGAGGCAGCCACAGTTTCAACGTCTGTGCGGCATGCGATGTCAAATGAATCGAGCAGCACACTAAGCGGCAGAACTCCTAGGCGCTTGGCTTCCTCTCCTGCGGGAATCACAGTGGTCCCGCTGAATCCGCAGGCAGCATGCATCGCAGCCTCCGGATTGGCGGCCATGCCGATGTTGCACTCCAGTCCCATGGCACTCACGCGCGAGGCGAGTTCACAGGCCATCGTCGCAAATGCTCCGTAAAGCCTCTCCAGCCCATCAAGGTCAAGCAGCAAGCGATCGAGATGTGTGTCCTCCACCCGCGGAGTAAACGCATGCGCGACATCCAGCAACGCAGCGTGCGACGACTCTCCTGCGCCGGCGACCGTTGCCGCAGAATCGCCGCGTTGGCTTCGGTTGCGCCTTTGCGCGCCGCGATCGAAAGTTCGATTTGTGAAGTCTTTCTTCCTGGGTTCAGACTGCGTGCGAAGCCACACCCTTCTCTTCGGGCACCGCGAAAATCGCTGCCTGCAGCTTCGTCATTCCGATTTCCATTCCGAGCAGACGAGCCTTATCGTTCAGTGCGGCCACGCGCACCTGCGGAGGCTTGCCCTCGAGCACGGCCACCGCACGGTCGCGCAACTGAGGCTCAGCGCGTATGATGGCCGCCACCGGAAAATCGGGAACATAGATACAGGCAAACATGCAGACCCTCAGGCAAGATCAGTATTACCAAGCAGCGCGCAATTCGAATTTGGCGCTCACCGAATGCATGGGCTTGCGTTGTGTCCACGAACGCACCACCTCGGCGCGCAACTGCATGCCACGCAGTAGGGCCGCATGACTCACCACATTCGCCGAGTGGAATCGCATCGGTCTCCCGGCCCAAAACTTTCCATCCTTGAGATTCGGTTTCGAGCGGCCGGAGCCGCATCGCGCGCACACACTGCCGTCCGTCTGCAATCGCACCACCAGCGATGCGCAGGTTTTCGCGCACGCCTCCTGCTCCACGACAAGCAAGACGGTTGCAGTTGGCTCCACGGCGCGGCGAAAACGAAACCACGAGGTGAGCGGCACCCGGCGCACGCTTTCCGTGGGAATATCTCCGAGATCAAGCACGACCATGCCAAAGCCGCCGCCCTGCAACAGCAGGTCAGTCACTTTCAGCACCTGCTCCAGTCGTCCCAGTGCGGTGTGCCGCTGGCCTTTGCGTAGGGAAGAGCGATCGTGTTCGCTGCAACGCACCCACAACAAGCGGTCGAGGTCCACGCCTGCCGCCGCGGCCGAAGCCGGATCGAAATTGTCGCCGGCATCCACCAGCGCGCAGGCTTCGTCGCGGCGCGTGGCTCCGGCCAGTGCTGCCAGCATCACGCCGGTGCGTCCCGAGGAAGCCGGGCCGGTAATTTCGCTGAGTGCTCCGCGCGGCAGTCCTCCGGTAAGAGCGTCGAGCGCGAGCCACTCCGGTGGAGACCGTCAGCGGCGCAGCTCTTTCGCGCAGTAATAAGGTGGACGACAGATGTTCGCCGAGCGCAGACTCGACGTGGGCACGAAGCGTGGCGGTTGACGGCATGGAAGACCTCAGGTGATGAACGGCGAGCGGAAGGGAGAGAATCACTTTCGCTTTTTATTCGCCTACGCAGATAGGATTCTGCGCCTTGGCGGGAGGCTTGTCAACCCCTCGCAAAGCCGCTTCTGGAGCGGCTTCGGCAACATTGGCAAGTTTGTTATAATCAGAAAGTTGCCCCCAGCGTGGCGCTATCGTCTAGGGGTTAGGACGGAAGATTCTCAATCTTCAAACCCGGGTTCGATTCCCGGTAGCGCTACCAAACCTTAATGTCTCTGCAATCAATCACTTAACGCCCTCTTCCGAAAGCCAGAATTTTTGCAGTGTGCTCGGTTTTGTGCTCGCTGCAAGATTCATTTCGTTTGTTGATCGCATTCCGGATCTCTTTCAGACCGGGATGCTGGTAAAGCCGCGTCACGTCCATTTTGCTGTGCCCCATCGCATCCATCACGGCTACGATGTTGCCTGTGCCATCCATCGCGTCGGTACCGAATCGGTGCCGAGCACAATAGAGCACAACGTCCTCAGGTAGCCCCGCCAATTTCTTGGCGCGCTCAAATTGTTTCTGCACTGTCTCAATGTGGCCCGAAAGGCTGCGAGACGAGGGAAACATCCAGCCCTCGTTCCCATCAGTCATGCGCGACAACAATGCGGCCCTGAGACGTTCACTCAGGGGCACATACCGCCTCGACTTGAGCGACTTGCCGCGTGGGACGAAGATCACGTCGTTGTCCCATTTCACATGTTCCTTCCGCATACGAAAGACTTCTTCCGGTCGCATTCCGGTATCGAGCATGCTCAACAGGACGTCACGAAGCGGCTGCCAGCCGTAATTAATCGACTTCGGAGCGTGCTTGCTGGTTGGTGTGCGCGCACTCTCCGTCACGGCTAACAGCTCGGCTTCCATCCAGGGTTCTAACATAGTCTCGCGTCCCTGCTCTTCCACGAGCTGAACCTTCGGAGCCGACTGAATAAATTTCAACTCTTGAGCACGCTTTAGCATTCTCCGAAGCGTGCGCAGAGCGTTATTCGTGTTGGCTGGGGAGCTTCCCACGACAAGCGCGGCGACGTGGTCGCTTTCGATATGATCAAGTCTCCGCCCTGCCATCGTGGTTTTCTCCAGCAATTTCCAGCCAACGTGGTAATACTTGCGGGTTCCCTTTTTCGGCGGGCGATCCGTCGGAAGGGAATCCAGCCATTGAAAGAATCGACTGGAGAATTGTGCCAGCGTTGGGATCTTCTGCGATCCCGGTAGCCGCCTATTCTCCAGCAATTGGGCCAACACTAACGATTCCACTTTCCTGGCCTCTGACAATTTCGAAGTCTCGCAAGAACCCCGATACGGTTTGCTGCCATTCCAGCGGAATCTGTACCAGTAGATGTCACCGCGTTTATAGAGCGACATGCTTTTCCTCCGCAGTCGCTCTCGCCTTTTGGACACGCAAATGTACCCGTAGCCATTCTGCGAGTACCGTCACATCGTAACGCACCGGTGAACGTTTCGACGTGCCTAATTTGTAGTAGCCCGGCCCGTCTCCACAGGTCCGCCAAGAGCGGAGCGTATTCAGGGATATGGCGAATCGCTCGGATACCTGTTTCTCGTCCATGAGTTCAGGGAGTTCGATCATTGTCTCTCGGCTCGTTTTCGCCGGTTATCAACGGTTCGACTTCAGTTTTCTATTTCGCTTGTCCCAATTTGCCAAAACTCGCAATACAGATTCCCTATTTGCGAGTTTCATCTAATGCACTCGCACATATAAAGGGCGAAAATTCGCCAGACGAACCGAGTTTTCGGCGAAAACTCCGCTAAACCGTTGAGAACTGGACAAGAAATAAATTTGAAGAGCTTTTCTTATGGAGAAAACTCGGTGAAGTAGCCACCGCCCACGTTCGCCGCTCGGCAATGATCCGTGTGCATCTTGACGGCGGCCTTGCGTCGCCTGAACCGGGCGCCTTTGGCCAATCGGTCCTGCGCGCTTTCGCTGCGTGGGATTTCCTGCAATCTCACGCAGCAGACGACTAGTTGCTGCACGCGATGCCGAGGCTATCGGCAGACGCGCGCCTGGTACAGGTATTTCAGCAGGCAGAGGACGGATGGAAGCGGGAATCGCTCACTCTGCGGTTGGTGGAGGGATTTGAATCTTTCGTGGAGTTGCAACCGATCGTGTCAAAGTTCCTCAGTCGCTGCAATGGCACTCGGACCCTGTCCGACGTCGTCGACTTTGCAGCCAAAGTGAATACTCCGAGCGAGGAGCTGCAAAGGGAATGTCTGAAGGTTGTTCGCAAGCTCATTGAACGCGGGTCTCTGTTGTGTTGAGGAGCAAGGATTTCACGTTCAGTCGGGGAGAAGGATTTGACCCTCCGACCGCTTTGCGAGAAGTCGGTGCGGCCCTGCTTCATGAGCCATCGTCTACTCCCTCGCATTCAAATCGCGGCAAGCCCGAAATGGCTTCGACTTGTCGCGCAGACTGCCACTTGCAGCTCGCCCCTTGTAGCATAACCGGGCAGTAGTGCGCCCCGAGCAACTCCCCGCAAACGAATAGAATAGGGTGTTCTGAAAGCGAAAAACCCGGCGCGATGGTCGGGGCATGTTTTGATGGAACCTTGACGCCCTGATCGTGCCCTTCGTCGCGCCTGATGTAAGGATGTGATGGCCTCTTCCGACTTCTGGCGACAGCTCGCGGCTAAGTTCCATTCGATAGCTGACTCCGGGATGCTTCGTGCCGATGGGTGGTACCTCGAGGGCACCAACACACCGTGGGATTGGTGGCTAGAAGGCGGGGCCAGCGACTTCATCTGCGCCGCATTTGGGACTCTAGCGAAACGCGGCGCGTCCGAACTTGCAGCGGTGGGGGCCACGGACTTACTTATTGGTTGGCTCGAAGCGCTGAGGCAGGACGGGGCTGGCTTTCGAATCACAGGATCCAGCAGTGAACTCCCTATTGGCGGAGGTGAGCGGGTGCACCGTCTACTTGGGAGCATCCCCCGCCTGTGTGAAACCTCGGCGACCTTCTGCAAGAAACTTGAAGCTCGGGCATTGCAGGCGGAGTTTAAAGAGAAACAACGAAACGATCCCAAGAATTGGTCTCCACTCCGTCAACAGTTTGAAGCCTGGAGGAAAATGAGTGAAGTCATAACCGGACCGCACGAACGAATACCAGAATCCCTCGTGAGACAGGTCATCGCTCAACAGCTTGGGATCAAGCCAGAAGAAGTCACACTAAAGCAAATTGAGTTCGAGGTCTCCGGCCTCGTCCCTGATTACCCCGCTATCACTGTGGTTCCTTCAGAGATGCAGCCAGCGGCGGTCCCTGCACAGACTGCCCAGTCGAGCGGTGTGGGGGCGGCAACTTGGGACACCATCGAAGTTTTGTTTCTGAGCGACGAGCGAGTTCAGATTCACAACGGTCTAAACACCGAAACCTGCAACTATGGTGAGTTAGGCTTCACCGATCGCAGGAACGGAAAACCAAATCGAGCATGGTTGACCCTCCGTGCGCTGGCAGAACAAGGTGGCGTTATACGGGATGTCGGGAAAACGGGCCAGCCGTGGACGAAGATTGAGAAACAGATCCAGGTGATACGAAAGGTACTTCGGAAGCACTTCGGCATATCCGACGATCCCATCCCGTTCGTGAAGGCCGTCGGATATAAAGCCCGTTTCAAGATTGGCCTTGGCCCTTCGTTTGAAACATAGGCGAGTTTTCTCCCACTGCGCACAAAAATTTCCAAATTTGTTTTCGTCTATTTCTTAACGGCTTAGGGAGGTTTTCGTCGAAAACTCTCTACCCCTGCCGAATTTTCGCCCTTTTGGTTTGTGAACACTTCACAAACCTGCGAACGCAAAAGCATATCGACTGCAGAAGGCCGGTTACATACGGGAGGGCTGCCTGGCAGCGCCCCGTACCGGCTCGTGATGCGCTCCCCCTCAGAGCTACATCCTCATCCCAGTTGGGTAAAGTACAATCTGGGCCTATCGGTGGCTCGGCTCTCAGCGATTGCCGCAAGCTGGAATCCCTCGATGCTCGACCCAATCT
>CAVZYS010000017.1:0-43805 GCA_963779555.1 uncultured Acidobacteriaceae bacterium | reverse complement strand
TCGATGAGTTCGGCCACACGGGGGCAGGTCCAAAGATCGGTGGCGAATCCAGCCGCTTGAGCTCCCTTGAGCAGATGCTTTTCCAGGCGTTGACGCTGGCGGGAAGACAGTTTGGGCGGCCGGCCGCTGGCCGGAACCGCTTGCAGCGCCGCGCTGCCGCCACGGCGCAGGTCGTGCTTCCAGCGACGTACGCTGCGGGGATCGACGTCCTGCTTGGAAAAGCTCTGCCGGACGCGTTCCTCGTGGGTGGTCACGTATCTGCTCTACGAGCCGGACATTGGCACGTGATCAATAGCCGCTCTTTCTCGAACTGTTCAAGTCAAGCGACATTTTGGGGCGTGGTTTGAAACTCCGTTCTCTCAGTCACGGTATCGCAATGATAAATGCTTCTTCCGAGATAAGATTCGGAATCTGAACCGTGACTTTTGTAGACGCATTATGAAAGGGCGCCCCTTGGGGTAGGTTGTGAGTGCGAACCTCATCGCCTACGAAAGGAGCACCCTGGTGACTAGCGAAAAGTATATTGGGCTGGCTGCTCGTCTGAGGTGCTGACGAGGGGCCCCAACCGCCTGCCCATCTTTAGCCGAACTAAATGACTGCTGATGCGATGAGATGTTGCCTTAACTTACTGCCTTCTACTCCGCACGTATTAGGTAGGCCGCCGCGAGAATCAAACCAGACATTAATCAAAGCTTTTTTGGCTGTCTACCCGCACTTTCCAGAAACTACAGAATTCTGGCGTCCCTGTGGGCTTGCCGGGTAAGCCTGGAAAGACTTGCAGCGTGCCAGGACCGACTGGCTCGCAAGTCATTGATCCTGCAAAAATGCGGGATTGTGGCGAGCCCGCCACTAAGGTTTTGCAGAAGTTTGCAGTACCTTCATCCGCTCCCGCATCTCTGTCATCTGCTGCTCCGAGAAAGGTGCGTCAGACTGTGGGTTGTCGCGGTGCTGTAACAGCGCGGGGGCAAGTAGCACTTCGGAGGGATTGAGCAGCGCTTGACGCGTTCGCGGAATTAGAACGAAGCGGTACAGTGCCCGATCAGCAAGCGAGAGGGTCGTCGCGGTCTCCACTTCCGCGAGTATCTCGTCCGCATTGAAGCGCGGATCCTGAGCGCAACGCTTGAAGAACGTGAGAAGAGGCTGGATGTCTGTCGTGTGTCCCGCTGCGACCGGGACGACGGTTGGCACAGCATCAGGTGCGCCGCGCAGGGAAGTTGCGTGGCACAAGGCACAGTTTCCGGTCACGCGAATATAGCCGATTCTCTGTTTCGCAAAGCCAACCGGCATCTCGCGGCCCTCCTCCCATGAGAGGCCCAAGGGCCGCGTAACCACCTGGAGCGGGCATGTATTCGGGGAACATGCGTGGCAGCGCGAGCCAGATCCAGTAAGGCACTCCGCTGACCTGGTCCGCGTCTACCGACCCGTAAAGAAAGGCATCGCGCTGATCGGCACTGATCCATGCAGGTTGGGGAACGACGCGATAAAACTTGTACCAAATCGTGACTGCCAGTCAGCACAGCGAGCACGACGAGGACAGCCACCACACCCAGCGTCTTGCTGTTTCGCTCCGCCATCACGTTGATTCCGCCTCCCGGTTAGAAAGTCTTTAGGTATTCCAGCAGTGCTCGTTTTTCATCTGGCCGCAAACTGGTGCCGTACGGCGTGCCTTCGTGGCCCGCGTTGCCATTACCTTTCTTCGCCGTGTCAAAGACAAAGAACTTTCGACCATCCTGCTCAGCGACGTTGCATATGAAACCGACGTTCTGTGGATCGAAAACGTCATTACCGCGATAAAAGACCTTGCTGCGCGAGGCTGCAGGCTCGAGCAACTCGCGAAGATTGGGGACCGAACCGTTATGCAGATAGGGCGCCCGCAGCCAGATGCCGTCGAGCGGCGTGTTGGCGTAGCCCTGCGTTTTGCGGAAGTGGCTGAAGCGCTGCGGATAAGGCGGATCGAAGCCCCAGTCCTTTTCGTATCCGGCATAGAGTGTGCTCTGGTTGACCGCCAGCAGCCACGTATAGGAGTCGAGCCGCCAGCGATCAGTGCCGATCTTCGCAATCGGAACGACGGTTCCGACGAGCTCGTTCGCCTGCGGCGGGTTGTTGCGGAAGGGCGGCTCGCGCGTACCGTGGCATCCGGCACAGTATTCCTGGTATACAGGCGCGCCTTTGGCCGCGAGCGCTGCGTCTATGGGATACGGATATGCTGGTGGCCTCGCGCTTTCAAGATACTTTGCCATGCGCAGTACGCGGTCGGTGTCCAGATTAGGTGGGAACGCGCCCGTGCCAAAGGCTGCCGACAAGTTGCGTTCGTCAACCGAGGTGTTGTTGCCGTCCCAATGAAGCTGCATGCCCTTCCGAGGTCCCTGGTTCCACACCGACGGGAAATCGACGTTGCCCATGAGCTCTCTCGGATCGGCATATTGCATTGGAAAATTGAGCAATGCCTTGGGCGCATTAAAGGTATCCACGCGGCCGGGGCCCCAGGTCGAAGTGTCAATGAAGGCGAGCCTCTGACGCAGCATGAGAAGCCGCTCACGCATGACATACGCCGCGTAGTACTTCAAGATCAGCCGGTTGATCAAGTCTGGCTTATCAATCAGTCGTTTCGGGTTGTCCTGCATCGCCGTGATCTGATCGACCAGCCGTTGCCCAGTGAACTTCTCATCGAGTGGCACCGATGTAAGGAATGCACCCCAGGCTCCGAGGTCAAACTGATGTGCCGGCATTCCAGGAATTACCCGCGCCGGGGCTCCCGGCGCATCTCGCAAAGTGCCTATGTGGCAGGCGCCGCAGTTGAGGTAGACCACATCGATTCCGCGCACATTACGCATTGACATGCCGAATGGCAGGGCATATCGCGGATCGGCACCCTGCGCGTAGGCGAGCCCGAAGGACGAGTAACCGCGTCCCGGAGTTTTGTCGGGCAGATATTCGGGGAAAAGCTCAGGCAACGCCACCCAGTACCAGTACGGGATGCCGTTCATCTTTTCGCCGCCCGTGGACCCCCGTTCAAAGTGGAGCGCGTCATCGGCGTAGTCGACCGGACGATCCCGCGTGAACCGCTCGACCAGGTAGAGCCCAAGAAGCACAAGGACGGCTATGGCGGAAGACCCGGCGATGCGGGCCCAACGGCGCTTGCCAGGTGATTTGGCGCTTGATGCGCTGGCGTTCATGTCATCATTGCCTTCTGCCACGGCGGCTACCGGCGTCTGGTTGAAGAACCGCGCCAGCCGACGAATAGGGGTTTCGCGATCACGGCGAGCGCGCTCCTGTCGAGTAACAGCACGGCTGTGCACGCTTTCCGGGTAAACACGCCTTCGCAGGTCTGTGAGGAAGCCATACGGCTGAAACCCCCGTCCTTCCACCGGATTAAAGTGCAGCGCCTCCTGGTCAATCTCAATTTCTTCTTCAAAGCGGATCTCAGCGATTGGAATGAACGGCTCACTGCGGTCCCGGGTGTGCTGGACCTCAACCCGGACAAGCGCATGGTTCGCCACTGCATAGGTAAGGACACTCTCGCGTTCTGCGGCGTCGAGAGGCACTGCAGCCAAGATGGTGGCGGCCGATTCCGGCATCAGGCGAACCCATACATCCGCCTTGCCGCCATCCAGCTTGTACGGTACATCGCTGTGGTACGTGTTTCGGAAGTAGTCGAACTGGTGCAGACCATATTTCCGTCCGCCTGTGGCCAGATTCAGGAGTAGCTTCCATAACCGGTCGCCTCCGGCGGTGCACAGCAAATCCAGGTCTTGACCTGGGAGACGCTCGAGCCGTATCTCACCCGAGTGTGTAGGCGTGAAGAAGCGTGAGGCAATGCTGGGCGCATCGGGTAGGTGGTCGGCCAGCCAGCGCGGCACACCTCGCTTCAGCGTTCCCATGCCGATACGCATGATCACAGCACCGTGTAGCTGCTCTGCTGCGCGTGCCAGACTATGATCGCTTGGTTCAAGCGAGCGAACTGTGCCGCGGAATACCCTGCCATCGGGATGGAACGTGCGCGCATTGCGAATCACGCCACTGATAAAACCGAAGAACCCCGCAGCCCACTTTGCAAGGAACGGCACGTTGCCTGGGTTCACGCCGTAACGAGAATCTTTGTGCCAGGCGGCGAGCGTCCACAAAAACCCGAGCGAGTCGGCTACGACGAAGGCCAAGGCGAGCAGTCCAGGCAGACCGTTCTGCCATAGCACAAGGATGATCAGGGCCACCACGGGTCGCCCGAGCAATGAAGCGAAAACCAAGCCCTGCGTGTTCAGGCTTCCGCTGACTACATACAACACCCCGAGTCCGCCCACCAGCAATCCCACCAACCGGAAGTAGTTCGGACCTTGAACAGCAAAGGCAGGCAGGTTCAACAACGACTGCATCCATGACGGGAAAATGAGTGCGGCAGATCCCAGCGCCATAATGAACCACCCGAAGAGCTCTACCGAACGGGCGGCGCGAGTTTGTCCCCGTAGCCCGGGTCCGCCTATGTTCTGACCGTGGCGTACATCTTCGCGCCAGGCGAACGCGGTCCACAAAAAGCCACCGAAGTCTGTAAGCGAGAACGCCACTGCCAGAGTGCCGGGAAGAATGCCCCTCGACCACAGGACAGCCATAATAATCGGCACGAGCGGACGGTCCAGGAGAGAGGCCACAACAAAGCCCTCAGCATTTAGACGTCCGTTGACTATGTACAACATTCCAAGCGCCGCGACGAGACATCCTGCAACGCGCAGATAGTTTGCGTCTTCAACCGAGAGGGCTGGAAGATGGAACAGCGTCGCCATCCAGTAAGTAGCCAGCAGGATCAGAAGCCCGAGCACAAAGTCCAGCCAACCGAAGTACTCGACCGTGCGGGCCGCGCGCGTTTGAGATACGGGTCTACGCAGGCCACGAAACATTTCGCCCAGCGTCGGTGTTCCCAGGGTTTGAAGGCCTCGGTCATCGGCCTTATCGAAAGCCGGTTGTGGGTCAGAGGACACAGGGTGATTCCTTATTTGTTCTAATCATGCTCGAGCCAGAGTAAGCGTTTCACTCTTTCGCGCCACGAAAGGTGGGCAGCCGCTCCGCAGCTCCCGCTCTGGCGCTTACATGGCAACGGCGAGTCGACGAGGGCGCGCAACCTCAGAACTGCAGGGCAAAATCGATGAGCCGGTCCTTATCCCAGTACACTTTGCCCAGATAGATGCCGGGGCCGATCTGCCGAATCTCATCTCGAATGTGGCTGGCTACCAGCGAAGTCTGTGAGTAGTCGAGCACGATGCACTCTTTGCCATCCAGCCAACTCGGGCCCTTATAAATCTTGGCGATAATGGCATTGAGGCCGAACGCCGTTATGCGGTTCTTGAGCGAGGCGCTGGCCGCGTCGAAGTTCTTTCCCTGCCAGCCAAAGTGGTTAATGAGGCTTGCGATCTCCTGGCAGTAAGTCGTGCCCGGCGCAATGATCGCTGTTCCTTGGGCTTCGCCGTTGGGGATGTCACCCGGCAGGCTATTCGTGAAAAGATCGTCGAGTTCCTTCTGCGACATCGCGAGAAGCTGAGGAATGGTACAGGGCATAGCGAGTTGCTCCTCAATTACGAGATGTGCCAGATTGTGTGCGCATGGCGCAGCCTAAAGAGAGTGTCGCCCAATATGCAGGCATTGCCTCTATTTGTCAACAAAAAGCCTCGCCTCTTTGACAAGCGCTCATGACTCGCGTTGATCCCCGGCGAGGATCACATCAGCCGCTTTCTCGCCAATCATGTAGACGGAACTCACGATGAAGAACCCCGGTATTCGCGGGAAGACTGAGGCGTCCACCACTCGCAGGCCCGTGGTCCCGTGAACTCTAAAGTCGCTGCTGAGAACGCCGTTTTGCTCCCTCGGACCGATGGCGCAACTGCATGAGGCGTGGTGGCCCCACGCGCTGGACCGGACGTAGTCTCGGAGTTCATCGTCGGTTTGACAATCCTCGCCCGGCAATTCTTCTGCAGCAATGAGACCCTGTTCCTTCAGGATGGCAGTCATTTTGCGGACGAACTTGATCCCGTCGACCACCGAATCGAGGTCCTCGCCATTGTCGGAAGTACCTTCCTGAAAGTAGCGGAAGTTGACCTCCGGAGTGTCGCGCGGATCGGCAGAGCGCAGGGTCACTTCGCCGGCACGATTGTTGGTGTGCGCCTTCAACACCGCCCAGGTCAGGTAGTTCAGATTTTTCGCGAACAGGTGCGAGTACGTCGGAAAATAGCCTTCGAAGCGACCGAGGAACGCGAGGCAAAACAGGTCAGGGAGCGGGCGCTGGGGTGCGGAGCGCATGAACATGGTGAGCACCGCTCCGTTCGTGATATAGGGCCCATCGCGCTGCGTGCTCCACTGCTGGAATTGGGGATCGCTGCCGTCGAACTTGGCGCCTTGAAATATGTGCCAGCGCTCGAAGTTCATACGATTGACGACGCCGACTTCATAACGGTCCTGCAGGTTCTTGCCCACGCCGGCAAGGTCAACTCTTACCTCAATCCCGTGACGCTCCAGCTCTGTTCGCGGCCCAATCCCCGAGAGCATTAACAATTGCGGCGTATTGAAGGCTCCTCCGCAGAGGATGACTTCCCGGGAAGCGCGGAGTTGCCGGAGTTCACCTGGGGCACCGCTGGGACGCCAATGTGCGCGGTAGAGCTTTTCTCCTTTCATGTATTCGACACCAACAGCGCGCAGGTTTTCGTCCAAAAGCACGCGCGTCACCAGCGCGTTCAGTTCCACTCGTAAGCGGTCAGGGTACTTGCCCGCAACCTCCAAAACCCGCTCGCGTGAACCTACCCGGGCATGGTTTCGAGTCGTGAGTGGCATATAACGCATGCCGAAGGAATTTTCCTTCACGGCACGCCAATCGTTCGGATCGAGCTCACTCTCGAGCAACCAGTGTGCGCGCTCTTCCAAATGTCCAATGTCTTTGAGCGCTTCACGCGCGCACTCGATGATCGTCCCCAGCAGGTCGCGATTACCGAGGGAAACCATGGGAATCGCCTTCTCTGTATGCAGCCAGCCGTTGAATCCGTGACGCGTTGGATTGACGCCGATCTTCGCGAGCCAGCGATATGGCTCCCGGTGATGACAATTTTCCAGCCGTTCGAAGTAGCGGCGCATGTTATCTGCGGTCCACGTCGTGTCACCGGTCAGCGCTGCTACGTCGTCCCAGTCGGCATCGTGGGGATAGACCAGAATCATTGCGTTGTGTGCGGTGCAGCCGCCAAGCGCCCCGGCGCGCGGATACAAAACGCCATCCACGCGCTTCTCGTCCCACACTTCTCGGTATTTCGGATCACGTCGCTGAAGCTGATCGTCGCCATAGTGCCGCACAAAAAAATCCCATTTGATGGCCTCATTCTCGGAGGCGAAGGCGTGGAAGCAGGGAACATCGTAGTCATTGGGGAGCCGGTTCGCAGCACTGATCGGATCCCCGCCTGTAAGCTCGCGTGGATCGCCTCCAGCCTCGAGCAACACCACAGTTCGTCCCGCTTCGGCAAGACGCGCCGCGACAGTCCCGCCGCCCGCACCTGAGCCTACAACGATGTACTCGCAGTCCGCCGTCGCTGATTCTGGCTTCATTCTTCGGATCTCCTGGTCAGAACGGTGAACTCAGCCGGTGTTCCGGCTGGCATGCTTGAGCCCGACGCGTCCACCACTCAAAAGGTGTTGAACTGTCGCGAGATTATACTTCGACACTTTTGCCCGTTGTTCTGAATTCGCATTCAAGGCGTTCGCTTTCCTTCGTTTCGTGGTATATTGCACGCCGACTGAATTCAGTTTGCGGGCGAGCATTCCGAGTCCAAACACTTGCACGCGGTCGCTGCAGTGTACGGACGTTGTCCGCGCAACACTTCAAGGGCCCGCGCTGCTGGTCGTCCCGATACCGAACAAGTTCTCTCGGAGGAACGGAGTCTATGACTCGGCCATGGTCCAGATGTCTGCTGCACCTAGCGGGAGTATCTCTCGCATTGCTCTGCAGTTGCAGTAAGCAGCCTAAGTCTGGAGAGGTACAAGACGAGGCGCTCCGCGCGGGCCGCGCTGTGCCTACGTTTCCTGCTGCTGACGAAGACTATTTCCACGATATGGATGGTGGCCTTACCTTCACCGGCGACGAGATCAAGGGCCGCAACATGTGGATCGTCTGGACCGGCGGCAATGACCGCCTCTGGGAGGAGATGACCAATGCGAGCGTCGGCACGCTCGATTTTCTGAAAACGTTGTCATCGTACCCGGGGCTCAAGTTCAGCCGCGATAATCGCTGGAACTATTTAGGCCTGGTGAATGAACCATGTTTCGAAAAAGCTACCGGGCCCGATCCACAGCGCTACGGCTTATGGCTCGACAAACGCCGTGCGGATTGCCCTCCTGACCCGTTCGAGAACGAGCAGAAATATCCTGGCGTAAAGATCGGCGCGCGAGGCAAGAACCTGCCCGTGGGTTCTTTCTACGGTTATGCTACCGGCATTGTCGGTCTGCGCTTGTTCCCGAATCCCGACTTCGACGAGGCTGCAGCCAAGAGGTGGGACCCTAAGCGCTTCTATGACGACCCAAGTTATTACAACGATAAAAAACTAGTCAGGCCGTATCGAGTCGGAATGACGTGCGGCTTCTGTCATGTTGGCCCAAATCCAGTTAAGCCGCCTGCTGATCCCGAAAACCCTAAGTGGGAAAACCTCAGCTCTAATGTTGGCGCGCAATATTTCTGGGTT
Source organism: uncultured Acidobacteriaceae bacterium (assembly GCA_963779555.1). Classification (GTDB taxonomy): domain Bacteria; phylum Acidobacteriota; class Terriglobia; order Terriglobales; family Acidobacteriaceae; genus DASRAA01. Next base: position 35,106 of record CAVZYS010000017.1, on the reverse strand, counting down.
GACCGCATCTTCACGTGGGAGGCGGATCCCAGCAGCTTTGCCTTCCAGCTGTTCCATACCTCGCGACCCGGCAGTCTCGACACCTCGTTGGTCTCCACCGACAACATTAATAACCCGCGCACCATGAATGCGGTGTACGGCTTGCCATGGAGGCTCGGCATCGCCACGCGCTGGGGCAAGGAGACGCTCGTCGGCGGAGAGTTGAATAACAAGCAGTTCAACGACTTTGTGCACCAGGGCCCGCTTACGCAATTCTTCCAGCCGCCCAACACGGTCTACACCGGCAAGATCCTGAAGGACGGCTCCGATTCTGTCGGCGCCCTGGGTGCTCTGAATCGTGTGTACCTGAACATCGGCCTCTTTAGCGAAGAGTGGCTGTTGCACTTCCGCCCTCTCATTGGCGGTAAGCCCATCACGCCGATCGAAATTGCAGTGGCGAACAAGAACTCTACTTACTGGAATGTCGCGCAGGAGCAGACGTTCCAGATGGCGCAGTTCTTCCTGAAGAGTACTGCCCCGCACCTGCTCAAAGACGCGCCAGGAGGCGACGCTTACCTCACGAAAGATAAGGCGAAGCTGGAGCGTGGCAAGGTCGTCTTCGCCGAGCGCTGCGCCCGGTGCCATTCCAGCAAAATTCCACAACCCGCTCCGGGAGTGGATCCGGGCGGTTGCTCTGGCAAAGACTATCTGGACTGCTGGAACAAGTACTGGGCTTGGACGAAGACAGACGAGTTCAAGTCGCATATGCGACAGATGGTGCAACAGCCGGACTTCCTCGATCAAAATTATCTGTCAACCGATCTACGTGTACCAGTGACTTTGTTGCAGACGAATGCATGCAGTCCGCTGGCCACCAATTCAATCGGCGGCAACATTTGGGACAACTTCTCCTCTCACACCTACAAGGAACTTCCATCCGTCGGTTCGGTTACCTGGTACCACCCATACACGGGCGAAACGCGCACCTATTCCATGCCCGGCGGTGGCCGCGGCTACACCCGGCCGGCGTCGCTCATCAGCGCCTGGTCGACAGCGCCGTTTCTGCAAAACAACGCAGTTGGCAAGTTCGATCCGAGCCCATCGGTAGAAGCTCGCATGCGTTCGTTCCAAGACTCGATTGAAAAGATGCTGTGGCCCGAGAAACGTGAGAAAGACAAGCTGCTTGGCGACAAGGTTCCAGGAACCATCGATCGCACTACCGCAACCAGTTACCTGCGAGTCCCGGGCGGCTATCTTCCTGATTTTCTGAAACCGCTGCTGGGTCCAGGAGAGCGTTACTTCCCCTCGATCTTCGGGGAAGGTGGCGTGCAGATTGGACCAATTCCTGCAGGAACCCCCGTCGATTTGTTAGCCAACCTCGACATTTTGGGTGAATCGACTGATCCCGCTGAAACTCTTAAGCGCCAGGAGAAGGTCTTGCACCTGCTGCTGAAAATGCAGCACGACCTGAACGGTCTGCCGAAGGGAGCATCCGATGAGGACGCTAAGAAAGCTTTCGCAAACCTGGTCGAACCGCTCCTTGAACTCTCTAAGTGCCCCGACTTCGTGGTGAATCGCGGCCACTATTTCGGCACCACCCAGTTTGCCGAAGAGCCGGGACTCAGCGACGACGACAAGCGTTCACTTATCGAGTACATCAAAACCTTTTAACCCGGCACACGAAGAGCCGACAAGCCCGAGGGTACTGCTTTTTCCATGGCTACAATCCGAACCGCGATGAGGATTCTGGTCCGGCGGCGTTGCAAGGGACTTAGAGGCACCCAGAGAAAATAGCAAACCTTGAGAACCAGTCTCCGGCAATATCCGGCGAAGTAAGGGTTTTTGTCGGGCGAAAACGCCGATTTTCCGCAAGCTCTTGCCAGCACATGAACCCTTTCAAACCGTATCACGATCCGCCTTTAGTACCTCGCCCATCCAAGGTTGAACGCTGGCAGCGTCGTTATAATCGAAGTGTGCGCAGTCGTGGCCAGTGTGGTGGGGCCGAATCGAATGCGCGTGGACGGAATCAATACTAGTTTCAGCCAGCAAAGGGCATTGCCGAGGCAGCCATGCCCGAGGTGTTTTTAAGACATGACAAAATCCAGCCAACATCCGCTTGAGCAAATCCTCGAAAGTCGAATTGCCATCATCGACGGAGCAATGGGCACGACAATCCGTACCTACGGCATGACTGAATCGGATATCCGAGGTGATCGCTTCAAGGACGCGACGAAGGATCTGCTGAACAACGGCGATCTCTTCTCCCTGACACAGCCTCAGATGATTGGGGACATCCATCGCAGGTTTTTGGAGGCGGGGGCGGACATCATCGAGACGAATACCTTTGGTGCGACCAGCATCGCCCAGAGCGAATTTTTCGTGGATGATCCCAGGGAGCACGGTGGCCGAAAAGATCCCGCTTTCTATCAGAAGATCATCGACAACCCGTTCCTCGGCAGCCTGGCTTCGGAGATCAATGAGAGATCGGCACGGCAGTGCCGCGAATGGGCCGATCGTGTTGGGAATGCAACCTCGCGTCAACGATTCGTGGCAGGAGCGATAGGGCCACTGACAGTATCTCTCTCGAACTCGCCTGATGCTGATGATCCCGGCTTCCGGATGGTTACGTTCGACCAGGTGAAGACCGCCTACATGCAGCAGGTACGCGCCCTCATCGCGGGCGGCTCGGACTTTCTTCTAGTAGAGACGATCTTTGACTCGCTGAATGCCAAGGCGGCACTCGTCGCCATCCGTGAGGTGTTTGATCAGGACGGCAAGGAACTGCCGGTGATGATCTCGGCGGCGGTGGGACGTGGCGGCGAGACAATGATCTCTGCCCAGACCATTGAGGCGTTCTGGAACGCGGTGCAGCACGTGAAACCTCTATCGGTAGGGCTTAACTGCTCTCTGGGCCCGGACTTGATGTATCCGTTCCTGGAGGAGCTTTCGGAGAAGGCGGACGTGGCAATCTCCTGCTACCCGAACGCCGGGTTGCCGAATCCGCTTTCGGAAACCGGATTCGATCTGGGACCGCAAGACATGGCTCGCTATTTGAGCGATTTCGCGCGGGGAGGGCTGATCAATATTGCCGGCGGCTGCTGCGGTAACACACCCGAGCACATCGCTGCCATCGCCAAAGCGCTCGAGGGGCAGCCTCCGCGAAAGTGGGGGACAGCGCTTGCTGTCGGATCCAGCGCCGCCGGGACCGGGGGAAGACCGTGAGCGCGACCGAGATTGTGAGCGTGGCTGACGCTACGGAGCCGAGACCGCTTCGTCTGTCTGGATCACAGCCGTTCACCCAACAGCGTGGCGTCTACATCGTGATCGGTGAGCGAACCAATGTGGCCGGTTCGCCCAAGTTCGCGAAACTCATCAAGCAAGGTAAATACGAAGAGGCAGTGAGCATAGCCCGGCAGCAAGTCGAAAATGGGGCTAACGTCCTCGACATCTGCATGGACGAGGGCATGATCGACGGCGTCACGGCAATGACACGCTATCTGCAGTTGCTGGCAAGCGAGCCCGAGGTTGCCAAAGTGCCCTTTATGGTGGACTCCTCGAAATGGGAGGTAATTGAGGCGGGGCTGAAGTGTCTGCAGGGCAAGGGCATCGTGAACTCGATTTCGCTGAAAGAAGGCGAAGAGAAGTTTCGCCAGCACGCCGCCACCGTCCTCAAGTATGGCGCTGCAGCGGTAGTGATGGCTTTCGACGAACAGGGCCAGGCTGCGACCTATGAAGACAAGATCCGGATCTGCGAGCGAGCCTATCGGATGCTGGTCGACGAGGTCGGCTTTCAACCCGAAGACATCATCTTCGATCCGAATGTCCTCACGGTTGCCACCGGCATGGAGGAGCATAACAATTACGCGGTTGACTTCATTAATGCCACGCGCTGGATCAAGGCCAACTTGCCGCATGCCAAGGTCAGCGGCGGTGTCTCGAACATCTCCTTCAGTTTTCGAGGCAACAACAAGGTTCGCGAGGCCATGCACTCAGCGTTTCTCTATCACGCCATCGCTGCGGGCATGGACATGGGCATAGTCAATGCCGGAATGCTCGAGGTCTACGAAGAGATTGAGCCTGCACTGAGGGAGTTGGTCGAGGATGTGTTGCTAAACCGTCGCCCGGATGCAACAGAGCGGCTGGTTGAGTTCGGCGAAACACTGAAGGGCGTTGGTGCGGTAGTCAATGAAAAGAAGGCAGTGGAATGGCGCAGCGGCACGGTTGAGGAGCGTCTTTCTCACGCGCTGGTCAAGGGAATTGACACATATATCGAGATCGATGCCGAAGAAGCGCGCGTCAAGCTAGGGCGCCCTCTGTTAGTCATCGAAGGCCCGCTGATGGACGGCATGGGCGTGGTTGGTGATTTGTTCGGAGCCGGCAAGATGTTCCTGCCTCAAGTGGTCAAATCTGCGCGGGTCATGAAGAAGGCCGTGGCCCACCTGACGCCGTTCATGGAGGCTGAAAAGGCGGAGATGGCCGCGGCTGGGCAAGTGGTCAAGGCGCAGGGAAAAATTGTGCTTGCAACGGTCAAGGGTGACGTTCACGACATTGGCAAGAACATCGTCGGCGTCGTCCTCGCTTGTAACAACTATGAGGTAATCGACCTGGGGGTGATGGTCCCCTGCGAAAAGATACTCGAACGCGCCAAGGTGGAGAAGGCAGACCTGATCGGACTCAGCGGTCTAATCACGCCGTCTCTCGACGAGATGGTGCATGTGGCGCGCGAAATGGAGCGCCAGGGTTTCAAGTTGCCGCTGCTGATTGGTGGAGCGACGACGAGTCGGAGGCACACCGCCGTCAAAATTGCTCCGCACTACAGCGAGCCAGTGGTCCACGTGCTCGACGCCAGCCGGGCGGTACCCGTGACGACCAGTCTTCTAAGTGACGAGGGAAAATCGGCGTTCGTCGCGCAGCATCGCGCAGACTATGAAGCTCTCCGCAAGGCCCACTCCGCACCGCGTCTACAGGTCGTGTCCCTTGAAACTGCTCGCACCAGGAGGGCCCCAATCAAGTGGCGTGCCGAAGACCTGCCGGTACCAACGTTTACCGGGGTGCGCGTGCTGAAGAACTTTCCTCTGGCTACGCTGCGTGACTTCATCGACTGGACACCTTTCTTTCACACCTGGGGGCTAAAAGGCGTTTATCCCCGCATCCTCGAGCATGAGGAGCAGGGTGCTCAAGCGCTCCAGATCTTCGCAGAAGCCAACGCACTGCTGGATGTGATCGTTGAGAAGAACTTGATCACGGCGAATGGCGTATACGGTCTGTTTCCCGCAAGCGCCGTGGGAGACGATGTCGAACTATACACGGACGCCACTCGTGGAAATGTTCTCGAGCGATTCCACTTCCTCCGCCAGCAGTCAGACAGAGACGGCAGCGAGCCGTGCCGATCGCTCGCCGACTTCATCGCACCGAAGGAAACAGGGCTGTCCGATCATATTGGTGCTTTCGCAGTCACCAGCGGAATCGGCCTGAAGGAGCTGTGCGACCGATTCAGGGCCGAGCACGACGACTACAACGCGATCATGGCGGAGGCGATTGCTGATCGCTTGGCCGAGGCTTTCGCCGAATGTCTTCATAAGCGAGTGCGAGATGAATGGGGCTACGGTAGTGACGAAGGTCTGAGCAACGCAGATCTCATCCAGGAGAAATATCGTGGGATCAGGCCGGCCGCCGGCTACCCGGCGTGCCCGGACCATACGGAGAAGGGTCCGCTCTGGCGTTTGCTCGATGTGGAAGCCAACACCGGAATGCGGGTCACCGAGTCATTTGCGATGTGGCCCGGCTCGAGCGTGAGCGGGCTCTACTTCGCTCACCCGGAATCGCGATATTTCAGCCTCGGCAAGATCGACCGAGACCAGGTCGCAGACTATGCCGGACGCAAGGCGATGAAAGTGGCGGAGGTCGAGCGATGGCTTGGGCAAAACCTGAACTACGACCCCTCGGAATAGCCCCTCCGGATCTGATCCTCCCTAGCTGGCCAGATCATCCCACTGAGATGATCCAGCGGCGGACCATCTCACTATTCGCCTTTCCATGAGCGGAGAAGTGGCGACAACCCTGCACGAACCTCTCAGGAGCTGGATTCCTCCCAAGTCACGGCCAATCCTAAACGCTCGCGTTGGCAGGTCGAAGGAGGGCAGCAGATCCAGCTCACCGACGGACCCCAGCGAAGCTAATCACCGACCGGGCTGACACGGTAGCGTTTCATAAGTGTTGCGTCGTAAGGGCCGCAACAACTCCGTGAGTGCCTTCACCTTCCCGCAACCAGAATCGAGTCACCAGTCGATAATTTATATAATCTATTAACGTCCGCTTCCGAAGACCCGTCATAAGAGGTCGCATCGCATGGAGAGATCATGAGCAAGCCTATTTATATCGCAGCTTACAACCAGTCGAAGTTTGGAAAACTGATGGACATGACGGTCCCGCAGATCCTGTCGAACGCCGTAACTGGCGTGTGTGAGCAGATCAAAGCTTCGCCCTCAAGCATTGACGTTGGCTCTGTCGGCTCGGCCTGCAACTTCACCTTGAACAGACAAGGCCTGCTGTCGGGTTTGGTAGCAACCGTGCCGGGAATGGCAGCCAAGCCGATCGAGTCCGTCGAGAACGCCTGCGCGTCCGGCGGCCAGGCAGTGTTGTCGGTTATTTACAAGCTCCTGAGCGGAGTTGGCGACGTAGGAATTGCAATCGGCTACGAGAAGATGCGCGACAACGAAGGCAAGATGGACGGCAAATTGATCGGCGAAGTCCTCGGATACTACTCGCACCCCGACGAACGCGCGGGCAAGGTCTTCGTCTTTCCTCACCTTTTTGCCGAGATCATGCAGTGCTACATGCAGGCGTACGGCGTCAGCGAGAGCGACCTCGCACAAATTGCGGTGAATGAATACCAGAATGCAAAGTACAACCCATGGGCACAGATGAACAAGGTGCAGATCACGCTCGAACAGGCAATGAAGATCGAGGGCGTCAATCGCTATGTCGTCGAAGGCCTGCCGCTGAAGACTTACGATTGCTCGCAGATTACCGACGGCTATGCAGCACTGATTCTTGTGACTGAAGAAGGGTTGCAGAAACTCGGGGTGTCGAAGGCGGACTGTGTGGAGGTCGCCGGTTACGCACAGGCAACCGATGCGCTGCAGAAGGAAGGACGCAACACGCTGCTTCCAACCGCTGCGTACACGGCCATGAAGAAGGCGTACGCGATGGCGGACGTCGCGCCTGCCGATGTGAATATCGCCGAAATCCACGACTGCTTCACCGTGGCTGCCGCCATCGGAACCGAGGTCATCGGCAAAGCTGCTCCCGGTAAAGGCGCGCGCTACTGGCTAGACGGCAAGGCCAATGTGGACGGAGAGTGCGCCATCAACATGTCCGGCGGGCTGATTGCGAAAGGACATCCTATCGGCGCAACTGGAGTCGCCATGCTAGGAAATTGCTTCTGGCAACTTAAGGGCAAAGCCCCGAAGGAAATTCAGAGGAAAGATCCCAAAGTGGCTGCGACCTCTAACCTCGGCGGAGCGCTGTGCGCGTCAGTTTGTACCGTGTTGCGAAATCCAACTTAGTTTTTGGAGTAGAGTAGGAAGTCGTGCCCCGATACAAAGCCGCTCAGGATCGAGTTCTTCCGTAGCCTGTAAAGCCCAAGTTGTCTAGCCTAGAGCCGTTCCGAGTTTGCTATGTCCAGCGTACGTGGGCGCGAAAAGGGTTGGCCGCTGCGCGGCCTGAGCTGGAATTATGAGGCGAGGTACAGGGGCTCGCGACCCTGCCAACAAGAACGTCGCCGCCGCTGCGCGGCTGGAGCGTCAATCGCCTGCGACGGTGTCGACTGGCGCGAGATACAGCACCTCCGGAATCGCGCTCGTGTCGGTACGGCGCGGCTGAAGCCGCGCCCCTTCCAAGAACTCTCGACGAAATATGCATTGGTCCTGTACGCGCCCGCATCGTTTCCCAAGTAGCGACGCGGAAGGTACGTGTGCTGTGTGGTGAACGATGTGTACCGCTCAATAACACTATTCAGTCTTAGCGGGTGGCACAAGTAGCAAACGTGGGCGGCATTGGCGCAATTCTTCCGGCGCAGTTATTCTGGAACGTCTTCACCATCTCATCCCAAGCTCCGGTGTCATGTCCGAAACGCGACGTCTGAAAGTCTGGAGAATACGCCTGCTGATGTTCCTGGCTGTGATCGGGCCGGGGTTCATCACGGCGAACGTCGATAACGATGCTGGGGGAATCTACACCTACTCGGCTGCGGGAGCGCAGTTTGGCTACCTGTTGCTGTGGGTGATGATTCCGATGACGATCGCGCTGGTGGTGGTGCAGGAGATGTCGGCGCGCATGGGCGCGGTGACCGGCAAGGGATTGAGCGACCTGATCCGCGAGGAATACGGTTTCCGCATCACGTTTTTCATGATGCTGGGATTGATCATCACCAACTTCGGCAACATTGTTGCGGAGTTCGCGGGCATTGCCAGCAGCCTGGAGTTGTTCCACATCTCGCGGTATATCAGTGTTCCGGCGGCGGCGCTGGTGGTGTGGCTGATGGTGGTGAAGGGAACGTACAAGAGCGTTGAGAAGGTGTTTCTGGCGGCATCGTTTTTTTATTTTGCTTATATCATCGCGGGCGTGCTGGCGGGACCGAGCTGGAAGGAGGCATTTGTTGCGACCTTCAAGCCGCCGCACACTTCGGCGTTCCACAATTCGGGGTACATCTACATGGTGATTGGCGTGATTGGGACGACGATTGCGCCGTGGATGCAGTTCTATCTGCAGTCGTCGATCGTGGAGAAGGGGATTACTGCGCGAGAGTACAGGGCTTCGCGCTGGGACGTGATTGTGGGTTGCCTGTTCACCGACGTGGTTGCGTGGTTCATTGTGGTGGCCTGTGCGGCGACACTCTATGCGCATGGTGTGCGGCAGATTCGTGACGCTGCCGACGCTGCTCAGGCCTTGCGGCCGTTATCGAATGAGTTCGCCTACATCCTGTTTGCGGCTGGATTGTTCAACGCGTCGATCTTTGCAGCTTCGATTCTACCGATCTCGACCGCTTACACGGTTTGTGAAGGCCTGGGTTTTGAATCGGGTGTGGGCAAGAAGTTCGGTGAAGCCAAAGTTTTCTATTGGCTTTACACTCTGCTGCTGATCGCAGGCGGAGCGGTGATCCTGATTCCGAATATTCCGCTGGTGAAGATCAGTATTTTGTCGCAGGTGGTGAACGGCATCGTGCTGCCGTTCGTGCTGATCTTCATGCTGCTGCTGGTGAATAAGAGTGAACTGATGGGCAAGTACGTGAACGGCACGTGGTTCAATGCGATTGCGTGGGCGACGACGATCATTATGATCGGGCTGACGATCGCGTGGTTCGCCACGGGCGGGGGAAGCTAGAAGAACAGTGGTTAGTGGCTAGTGGTTAGAGGAATCCGACTCAGTGATCGCGGCCGTTGCGGCGGGCTGGCGCGTGGAAGTGACAAACGTGCCCGAGCAGAAGTGGACTCCCAGGCTAGCGCCGAAAACGTAGCGCGAACCTGAGGCATCCGGCACAGTTCCCTGAAAAGGAAACCACATGAGAAGGTTCATCATCACCGGCGCGCCGGGCGCAGGGAAGACGGCGATCCTCCGTCAGTTAGAACTCGACGGGTTCAGCGTAGTCGAAGAGGCAGCTACTGACGTCATCGCCGCCGCGCATGCCCAAGGAATGGTTCAACCCTGGACGCATCCCTCGTTCGTTGATGCAATCGCTCGTCTGCAAAGGGACCGTCAGATTCGAGCGTCTTGTCAACCCGATGAGGTTCAGTTTCACGATCGTTGCGTGGTGTGTACCGCGGCGTTGGCAGTTTACCTCGGGCACCCCTTTTCGCCCTTTCTTGCCAGCGAACTGGAGCGTGTCAAGACAGAAGCAATCTACCAAAGCCAGGTCTTCTTCATCCGCAATCTTGGCTTTGTCACGCCTACCGAGGCGCGGCGAATCAGTTTTGAGGACACGGTGCGTTTCGAGAAAATTCACGAAGAGACCTATCGGGACTTCGGCTTCGAGCTGGTCTCAGTGGAGCCAGGAAGTCTGGTGGAACGGGTCAGCACAATCAAAGCGGCAATTCGTTAGTCGAAGCGGACAACTCGTATCCACGCTACTTTGGTCGTTCGATCACAACATCAGAGCGTCAGCACTGACTCAGGACACTAGAGCAGTTCTCCGGCTGCGAGTTGGCGGACCAACTCTTTGTCGGCGTCGAGGAAGTCGAGAGTTGGAAGGTCACTGCGTTTTACCCATCGGATCTCGCGAAAGATCCGGTTCTGCAGTTCGTTCTGGTAGCGATCGACAAGGAAGAAATGCAGATTGACCGAGTTGCCATTGTGGTAGGTGTGCAGGATTCGCGTAATTTCGGGGCCGATTTCCGCCTTGATCCCAAGCTCTTCGTCGAGTTCGCGATGCAACGCCTGGGGAGGGGTTTCACCGGCCTCGATTTTTCCGCCGGGAAACTCCCACTTGAGCGCCAGCGCCTGATACTCGGTCCGCTGGCAACACAGGATCTCGTCACCCCGCACAATCAAGGCGGCCACCACTTGCTTCGTCAAAATGGGAGCCTCGTTCCGACAAGTGCCTGATAGTGGATAGGAGCATGTTTCATAAATCAATTTGCCGGGACAAAGGCAAGTACCTCAGGGGCTAAAGAGCCTGCTGAAAAGTCGAAATTGGGGGCGCTCGCGGACTAAAGTCCACGAGCGGTATCAAAAATAAACGGCTTAGACGCTGGCCTAAAGGCCAGCTCTACCCAAAAACGCATTTTTCAGCATCCTCTAAAGCCCAGGTTTTATATAGCTCCGGACGGCACGGCCGAAGCCGTGCCCTTTCAAAAGCCCTCTTCGTAAAAGCAACTCTAGCAGATGGTGCTCTCGAGATAGCGGCCAACCAAGCCGGCGCAATGCTCGACGAGTTGGCGGTCGTCATCGGTGAAGGCCGCGGAGACATGGCTGTCGATATCGAGTTCGCCGACCACCTTGCCGTTGACGAAAACCGGGGCGACGATTTCGGACTTGGTTTCGAGCGAGCAGGCAAGATAGCGCGGGTCGGAGTTCACATCGTCAACGATCAGGGTTTGCGCGGAGGAAACGGCGGCACCACAGATTCCCTGGTGCAACGGGATACGCTTGTGGGGAGTTTCTGCTCCTACGTATGGGCCTAGAACGAGCATAGGTTCTGCACTGATGTCGGCTTCGTCGAGCATGTAGAAGCCTACCCAGTTGTAATGCTTGAGCAGATCCTGCAGGCGCTCGACGATCATGGTCATCAAATGTTCGGCGCTGTCGGCGGAGTTCGCCAGGCCGGTTAGTTCGTCGGCGAGGGTCTGGTAATTCGCGGGCATGAGGTTCATTTAATCACAGGTCGCCTGGCCGCCGAATTCCCGCCGGCCTTGGAAAACGATCGGGATGTAGAGCCCAGGCTATCGCGTTTAGTCCGCCGAGCAAGCTGGTAGCCGGAGTGTTGAGCAGTTCGTCGCTGATACAGAACATGCGCTGTTGTTGGACGGCTGGGAGGGTGCTCCAATTGCGCTGTTCCACAATTTTCTCCAACGGAACGCGGTCGCCGGCGCCGCACCATGCGGCCAGCAGGACGTCAGGCTGGGCTTGCTCTACCTGTTCAGCCGATACGGTCTTGCCTGGAACGCCGATGGATTTGCCGCCTGCAATCTCGATTAACTCGGCAACCCAAGTCTGAGAAGCGATGATAGGCTTGCCCCATTCTTCGCAGAAAACTCGCGGCTTGGCGCCATCGTACTGGCAAGCTTGATGGACACTGTCGATGGCCACCTGCATCCTGGTGACGACTTGCTCGCCGCGCTCGGGGACGCCCATAATGCCGGCGATGGCGACGATGTCGGCGTAGATGTCGGCGAGAGTTCGAGGGGCCAAAGCCAGGAATCGAATTCCCGCTTTCAGGATTTCTCCCACTGCGTCGAGTTGATAGGGCACGGAAGCGAGGACGAGATCGGGCTTGGCTGCCAGAATCTGCTCGGCTTGCGCGGTCCATGAGTCGGAGACGATGACGCGCGGGGCGTCGCCGGCTTCGGGACAGACATCGACACAGTATTTGGTGCAGGCCACCACGCGGGCCAACAATCCCAAGTCATAGAGGGTCAAAGTGGCGCTGGGCTGGAGACAGGCGACACGTTGAGGAGTGTGGATCGAAGGCATGAGTGGCTCGATTATACGAAGCTTTGTGTGGTTGGACAGATGAGATAGTCTGCGAAGCAAGGGTGCGCAATGTATTCGCCGCAAGTGCTCGACCATTTCGAACATCCTCGCAACGCGGGCGAACTCACGAACGCCGATGCGCGGGTGCGGGTGGAGAATCCAGTTTGCGGTGACATATTGGAGTTGGCGATCCTGGTGGTTGGCGGACGCATCGACGCAGTGCGATTTCTGGCCAAGGGATGTGTTCCGGCGATGGCGTGCGGGTCGCTGATCACTGAAATGATCTCCGGCAAGACCATCGAAGAGGCTGAGCGCAATCGGTAAAGAGGCCGTGGTGAAGGAAATCGGCGGGCTTCCTCGAAGCTTCGGGACATGCGGCGCAGTTGGCGGTGGATGCGCTGCGGGCGGTGCTCGGGAAGCTCGGTGAGCGAGAGAGAGCCCCTCATTAAGCACGGTAGTCATTCAACGGCTAGCGCAAATTAGAATTTCCTATTTCCGGACGGAGATATCACCACAGAGGCACGGAGGACACGGAGTTTCTATTTCTTTTACTTTCTCCGTGAAGTCGGTGTCCCCGTGGTACTGATTTATCCTGATGGGCGATCAACTCTCGATGGCCGACAAATCCGGCTACACAAAATCCTAATCCGGCCTAAAGAAGGTGCGAGAAAGTCGGGAAAGCAGATCCCTCGCTCCGCTTGGGATGACAAATCTTAAAAGCCTCACTCTACAGTGCGCCGCACGATACTCAGAGCTACACCGTTTCCAATTCTTCTTCCAACAACTGTTTGTTGTACAGCTCGGTGTAGTAGCCGTTGCGGTCGATGAGTTCGTCGTGGGTGCCGTATTCGACGATATGGCCGTCGTGGAGCACGGCAATGCGATCGGCATTGCGGACGGTGGAGACGCGATGCGAGATGAAGATGGTGGTGCGGCCCTGCATGATCTCGCGCAGGTGATTGAGGATGCGGTCTTCGGTTTGAGTGTCGACGCTGGAGAGGGCATCGTCGAGCACCAGGATGCGGGGGTTGCGAATCAGTGCGCGGGCGATGGCGGTACGTTGCTTCTGTCCGCCAGAAAGGGTGAGGCCGCGTTCGCCAACCAGGGTGTTGTATCCCTCGGGGAAGCTCTCGATGTCAGTCGCGATGTTGGCAGCCTCGGCGACGCGACGCACGTCGGCGTCGGTGGCGTCCTGGGCTCCGAAGGAGATATTTTCGCGGATGCTGTCGCTGAAGAGGAATGTTTCCTGGGGCACGAATCCAATGTTCTTGCGAAGTAGTGCAAGAGGGAATTCACGGATCGGGCGGCCGTCGATGAGTACTGAGCCAGGGGCGGCGTCGTAGATACGCGGGATGAGCGAGACCAGTGTGGATTTTCCCGAGCCGGTAGGGCCGACGATGGCGAGGCTGGTGCCCGCGGGGACCTTCAAGTTCACGTCGCGCAAGACGTCTTCGTCACCATGCTTGCGGGCTAATCCACGCTCGGTTGCCTGCAGAGTCTGGCCGTAGTGGAAGTGCAAATCGCGGAACTCGATTTCTCCTACTATGTCCGTGGGCGCGCCCGATGCGGGTACTCCGGCATCGGTAATCTCGGGCGACTCGGAGAGGATCGACTCGATGCGGAGGGTTGAAGCGGTACCGCGCTGGAAGATGTTGATGACCCATCCGAACGCGATGACGGGCCAGGTGAGTTGCACCATGTAGGTGTTGAAGGCCACGAAGCTGCCGACCGTAATGCGGTGATGGATGACCTCAATTCCACCGACCCAGAGCACGATCACGATGGCCACGCCGAGCAGCGTGGTGAGCGTGGGCCACAACATTCCCATGAGACGAACGAGCTTGAGGCTGCGCGCGATGTATTCCTCGTTCTCGCGCTCGAACAACTCGATTTCCGCCTCTTCCTGGACGTAGGCGCGGATGATGCGAGCGCCGGAGAAATTCTCCTGTGCACGGGCGGAGATGTCAGAAAACATGGCCTGAATGCGTTCGAAGCGCTCGTGGATCTTGCGTCCGAAATACTGGACCACGATGCTCACGATGGGCAGCGGTGCGAAGGCGAAGATGGTCAGCTTAGGGCTGATGCTGAACATGAACACCAGCGCTCCAAGAGTGAACACCACGGTGTTGGCGGTGTACATGATGCCAGGGCCAACCAACATGCGCACTGCATTCAGATCGTTGGTCATGCGGGCCATGATGTCGCCGGTGCGGGTGCGCTGGTAGTAGCTGTAGGAGAGGCGCTCCAAGTGGGTGAACAGGTCGTTGCGGAGGTCGAACTCGATCTCGCGCGAAACGCCGATCAGAATCCAGCGAGTCAGATACTGGAAGATTGCCTTGACGCCCGCGACGGCCAGCAGCATCGCCGAATAAGTGAAGAGCTTGTGGCGCGTGACTCCCTGATTCAGGTCGTCGATGGCGCGCCGGATAACCAGGGGGAACAAGATCCAGACGCCGTTGTTGCAAAGCACGCAAAGCGCACCGATCCAGAAGGTGGCTCGGTATTTGCGGAGATACGGGAACAGCGGGCGCAGGTTTTTGAACATAGGTAGCTAGCGACGGCGACAGTTCGTAATGATGTCCGTGAGGAAATTCGATTTCCCGAGCGGCAAAGCCTAAGTGATTCGACGAGCGACACGCTCAAGCCGCGCCCTTTCAAATCTCGTTTTAAGAACAGTTCTCGCAAAAACATATGATGAGCAGCCGGGAGCGATTCGACGAGGACACCGCGATCATATTCGAGGATAGCAAACGGGCGTGGCGGTAAAACCGTTACGACCTGACTCGCATGAATCAAGATGGGGTTTGGGCATTCGTTGGTGAATCAGACGCTGCTTGGACGCGAGGTTTTGCCTGGGTTACCAAGTAGACCGCGAGGATCAGGAGCTGCGGCTCGATCGGGTGGCGGTAGCGGGGCTGGGGAAACGTCAGGTAATACGCGAGAGGGTAACTGATGAGCAAGGCGGCGAAAAGAAATATTCCACAGACTCGACGCTTGCAGGCGAACCACAGGCCGCCTATGGCTAGTAGCGAGGTCGCGAGGTAGAGCGAGTTCTTGGCCTCCTGGAGACCTTCTATGTTGGTGGTCTTGGGCAGTCCAGCCCAGAAGAAGACGAACCGGCGAAAGCAGAGGACCGAGAACTTGGCAGGATGCTGTGCGATCCATGCTTTGGCCAAACGTCCTTGCTCGGAGGCGAAAGCGGGTTCGCCCAGCCGCTTGTAATTTTCGTATTGAAGTTGATTCTGGATGGGGTGGAGAGCGACTACATAGATGCCCTCCGCTAAAGGGTTGTTGCCAATGCGCAGTTCGACACCGAAGTTGTCGCGGATGAAAACCGGCCTTCCCATCACGCGGTCGTTGCGAATGAGCCAGGGCATGATGGTCATCCAGAAGATCACTGCGCCGGTGGCGGCAGGCACGAGAAAACGCTTTCCGCGACGATGCAGCTGGTAGGCCAGCCAACTTCCGGCGAGTGGAAGAAAAGCCAGGGCTGCGGGGTTGGTCAACGCCATGACTCCCCAGAGCACGCCGTAGCCGAACCAGGAAGAGAGACGATCATCACCCTCGAGCTCGAGGGTCAACATGAAGAGCAAACTGAGGAGGAAGGCGGAAAGGCTGGTTTCCCAGATGTATTTGACTGACCAGAAAATTGTGTAGGGAAGCAGTGCCCAAATCCAACCTGACCAGGTGGCGACCCGCTCGCTGAAGACTCGTTGTGCGGTGCGATAGATGGTCCAACTGGTAAGGGCGGCAACGAGACTATTGAAGGCGAGCATCCAAAACGCGGCGGCGCGGGAATAGACACCAAAGGCCCAAAATCCGAAGGCCACGACCCAGGGATAGACCGGCGCTGTCCACGCGGAGGGCCCAGTGTCTCCGCCAAAGGGTGAACTGAAGCCGTGACCGGTCGCGAGGGAATAAGCGATGCGGCCGATTTCCCAGCCAAAAGCTACGTTGTTCTCATTCGTACGAATGCGGTAGGTATGGGCTATCGCGATCCAGAGCACGCGCACGACGAAACCAACCAGCACCATGTATCGCGGAGAGTGAAGAATAGCGGTCCATCGAAACTGCGGAGTGGTGGCGAAGGGGTTGGGAGTCGGTGATGGCGCTGCCGGCTGGAGGTCGGATGGCATGGAGACAACGCGAATTGTACCGCACGCAATCGGGTCGGCGTCTCGAAACGGCGGGGAGGGTTTGAACTGCGACACATGTTGGGAACGATTGGAAAAGCAGATTCCTCGCGGCCTGAAGGCCGCTCGGAATCAAGAAAGAAAAAGGGCTTATCGGCACGACTGAAGTCGTACCCTGATACAAAGCTGCTCGGAAACGAGTTTTTCCGTAGCCTGTAAAGCTGCGCCCTTTCAAAACGCGATTCAAATGCGACCTTTTCCGCAGCCTGTGAAGCCATGCTTTCAAAATAGCCCGATGTTCGCTTTTTTCCGCAGCTTGTATAGTGAAAACTTATGTCCTCGTCAGCATCCCAGCCACTTGGAGAGGCAGTGGTGGGACCCCGCGGTGAGCGGAACGAAACGTTGCGCAGCACGAAGTGGTTGACCGCAATCATCGTCGTGGGAGCCATCCTTCGACTGGTGGAACTAGGCCTCAAGAGTTTCTGGCTGGATGAGATCGCCAGCGTATTTATCGTCAGCAAGCCTGGACTGTCTTTCTGGTCGTGGGTTTGGCATGACGAAGGCAACATGGCGATGTATTACGTCTTGCTGCGCGGCTGGCTGCATTTCGGCTCCAGCGATACCACCGCCAGATTGCTGAGCGTAATTCCTGGGATCGTGACGATCCTGGTGATGTACCTACTGGGCGCTCGCTTGTTTGGGGAAAAGGCAGGATTACTGGCAGCAGGGTTCATGGCCATCAACGCGTGCGATGTGGTGGTGTCGCAGGAAGCGCGAGCCTACAGCTTTGTAGTGTTGGCGGTAGCCGGTTCGACGCTGCTGTTCGTGCGCTGGATTGAACGTCCGTCGGTGGGACGCGCGGTGGCGTACGCCCTGGTCGCCGGGCTGACGTTTTACTTCCACTATTTCGGGATATTGGTTCCAGTGGCGCATGCCGTGTCGCTCGCCGCTGTGCCTCCAGAGCGAAGGCCGTGGAGGCAGACGTTCCTGATCGCGGCCATTCTGGCAGTGCTTGCGGCACCAGTTTTGTGGATGATTCATGCGCAGAACATCGAGCATATTACATGGGTGCAGCGGCTCTCGTTTTTGGAGTTGTATCACTTCGGAAGCTATCTAGCTGCCGAGACCGGGAAAGCAGTCGGCGGCGTGTTGCTGGTGATCGACCTGGTTTTGATCGGCTTGTTTCTCAGGTCGTATCCACGGCGCGCGAATCGTAGCGAAGACGGGCTGATCCGATGGCGATACGCGCTAGTGGTCAGTGGCTTCTTCACTCCTGTCGCGATCAGTCTATTGGTGTCGGTGGTCAGGCCAGTTTTCTATCATCGATTCCTCATCATTTGCCTGCCGTTCTGGGTCCTGATGATGGCGGTGGGGGCCGAGCAAATCAGTACGAGGCGATGGAGAACGGCTGCGATTGCGGCGGTCTGCGTGTTGTCGCTGGTGGCGACCGTGACGTCGTACACAAGAGTTAAGGAAGACTGGCGCGGGGCGGTTGGTTATTTAATCGACCATGCACAGCCTCAGGACCGGGTTCTTTACTACGATTTTCTTAGTGGCTATGGGGTTGAGAGATACCGGAACTGGTTGGAAGGGCCGGACTCAAAGCGTCCAACAGCCATCGTGATTGGACAGCCTGGTGTCGATTGGGAGAAGCAGACGGAGCAGGCTCCCAGAGTGTGGCTGGTGATGTATCGGGCCAACCCGGACGATCCGGGCGCCGCCAGGGCGATTCAGTCGACGTTGCAAGGCCACTTCACGGCGGAAGCTCCGGTGCGGTTCCGAGCAATAACCGTGATCGAATATCGCGCCAAGCCGGGTGGGCAGTAGCCCGCAGACATGGTCTGTTTCAGCGGGTGGGGAAGAGCAGATTCCCCGCGGACTAAAGTCCGAAAGGAATGACAAGAATAAAGGACTTGTTCGGCGTGGCTGAAGCCATGCCCTTTCAAAACAGTCAAGGCGACTTTTTCGGCAGCCCGTGAAGCTCATCAGGCCTTCTTTTGCAAGGTGAATAGAAGAAACGTGTATTCCAGGCCGTAGGGGGCCCAGTGGATCGGTTTCTGATCGCACTCCAGATCGACTTTGCCTGTGGATTGCAGACCAATATCCTCGGCCTGTGCTAGGACCGCTTCAATCTCTTGTCTGGAAAAGATCTTGATCGGACAGCCATGGGCGACCTGGCCTCGGGTGTCGATGGGAGCGGGATAGTAGTCGGTGGAGGCGATGAGCAAGCCGCCCGGTTTGAGAATACGGTGCATTTCTTCGAGATAATTCTTCGTCGGTACGCCATGTTCGATGACGCTCATGCAGGTAACGGCATCGAAGTAACCGTCCGGAAAATTGGTGCGCGTGATGTCTCCGGGGAGATAACTGATCGGTCCGCGGCGAGCGGGATCGGTAAAGCCGAGGTTCATTCCGTAAAGCTGGCGGTAGCCGTATAGAAATAATGCAGGCAGCACATTGCTGTAGTATTCCGCACCGGCATCGAGGATATGGGCGGATGGATCAGTGTGAGCAAGAACTATGGAGACTGCCGCGATGTGGTCCCAGTTCTTCTCCGGTAAACGGTGCAGCGGAAGGTGGAGCTTCTTGGCGTTTTCGACTGCGTGTTGCCATTCACTGCTGCTTTTCAGAGCGCCATTGGTCGTGGCGGCTTCGGGGCTGACGGCGAGTCTGCTGGATCCAAACTTGAGCCTGAGATAGAGACGGTAGATAACATCAGGGCGAAGCGCGATGTTTTTGGCGCGGCGCAGAATTCGCCTCGATCGTGGGATTTCGGTGATGGCGTGGTTCGTCGATACGGTTTCAGGCATAGCGTGATTCAAAGTCTACCGCGTAGGTACGAAATGGATTTTCCTCGGGTCTACGGTGCGCGTGAGACGCTTGCCGTCCAAGTTGGCGCGCTCGAAACGACCGATCCGATCCAAATTTATGCGAGGCCACCTCCTAGAGCAGATCCAGGGTTGCTGTCGGCGTCGCACGCGGGTTGGGTAAGGGTTGGCCGCTCCGCGGCCTGAGCTGCAATTATGGCGCAATGTGCAGGGGCTGGCGTCCCTGCCTACGCCGACGTCGCCGCTGCTACGCGGCCGGTTCATGGCCGAATCCAGCTCTGTTTCCACCGAATTCCAAGGTTTCGGAGCTGCGGAAACGTCCTCCCCTCAGCGGCTAAAGCCGCCTTATTTACGCACTTTTGCGGCACGGCTGAAGCCGTGCCCTTTCAAAACTACGTTGCCTTTATTCCACAAACTTGTGGGACGCGATGCTATGTCGGCACTCGCAGCAGTAAGTAACCGCCAACGAAGGCGAAGATCAAATCCGGCGCCCAGGCTGCCAGCATGGCGGGAAGTTGATTAGCGTTCCCCATGGCCTCGAACAGCCCAGCGGTGACCCAATACACAACCGCGATACCGACTGCGACGGCGACTTCCGCCGAGGCTCCGCCACGACGGCCGGAAGCGGCGAATGGAATCGCCAGGACGGACATCACCAGGGTGATGAGCGGGAAGGCCAACTTCTTCTGCAACTGCACTTTCAGGCGGACGGTGTCGAAGCCGCTGTGCTGCAGGTCTTCGATGTAGGTGCGGAGTTGATCGTAGTTCATCTCCTGGGACTGCCGCACTTCCTTCTTGAAGTAGCTGGGATCTTCACCGAGCTCGTTGAACGTTGCAACGTCGAAGGTGCGGAATTCCTGGATGGAAGCGCCGCTGAGTGAACGCACCCAGCCATTCTCAAACACCCACTTTTTCAGGCGTGGTTCCCAGTGTGCGCCGTCAGCGTGGATTCGACGTGTCAACTGGAAAGTGGCTGGGTCAAACTCGAAGACCGTGATCCCGCCGAAGCGGTCAACATCGGGATCGAACACCTGATAGTAGTAAATCTGATTGCTCTCGCCGAAAATCCATTTGCGGTCGGCTTGCAGATAAGTCTGCGGGGGCTTGCCCTTGATCTGGTTGCGCAAGATTTCCTGGCGCTTGTTGGTGTGCGGGATATAGACCTGATCGAAGATGAACAGGCCGGCGGCAAAAATTCCGGAGATGATGATGATGGGGAGAGTGGCGCGGTAGATGCTGAAACCGGTGGCCTTCATGGCCGTGAGTTCGCTGGACTTCTCCATCAGGCCGAAAGTAATGAGCACCGCCAACAAGACCGACATGGGGGCCATCGTGTAGATCAGCGACGGGCTGAGGTTCAGCAGGTATTCGGCGAGCACGATAAACGAGATTTTGTTGCGGACGATGTCGGTCAGCAACTCGAAGAACGTGAACACCAGCGCCAAGATGAGAAACGTAGCCAGAATCATCGCCAGATACGTGGCGAAATCGCGCAGGATCATGTCATCGAGAATCAACGGAAACTTTGCGCTGAAGCGCTTCCTGGGCCGGCGAGTGCGGGCGCGCGTCCAACGGTTCTCGCGAATTCCCGGCAGACGTTCGCCAATCGCGCTCAGCCACTCGCGCAGCGGGTTCCATCCCCGGTTGAAAAAGCTGAAGTCAAGCGGCATGCGATCGACGCGCCATAAAAGGAACAGCCCGCAGAGGAGGAAGAAAACGTTGCCTGCCCAAACTCCCAGTCCGGGAGACACCTTGCCCTGACGCGCCAGAGACACTCCCACCAGGGAAAAGAAGTAATAAATAAAGACCAGGACGATGGTGAGAACAAATCCTGCGCTTCTTCCGCCCTTGCGAGCGGAGAGCCCGAGCGGAATTCCGACCAATGCCAACACCAGGCAGGCGGCGGGCAACGCGAGCCGGCGATGCAATTCAATCTCGTAATAGCGAGCCTTCAGGAAATCATAGGACGCAGTACCAGGATCGACCTTCACGAGCGCGGCACCGGCGATGCGTTCGCGCTGCGCGTTTCGCATCAGGCCATGAAGGCTCAACTCGGTGACCGGAAGCAAGTCTCGAGGGCTGCGATCCGTGGCTGACGGCAGCTCGATTGGGATGTCGGTACTGTCGAACGTGGTAATCGAGTACTGGTCCTTCGTTTTGGGCACCAACTCCTGCTGGGTCCCATCCTCGAGATGGAAGCGAACCTTGTCCTGCGATTCGCTGAGCAACGCGCCGCGCTCCGACAAAGTGATCTTGGGGGATGCAGGATCGCTTACGTCCGCCAGGAAAATGCCGCGCCACAGCGACTGACCTTTTGACGGTATGGCGTCCTGGACGTACAGGACATTGTTCTTGAATTCCTCATAGAAGACGCGAGGCTGAATTTCAAATGAGGCCTGCGAGCTCTTCAAACGATCCTGCAAATTGCTGAGCGCGGCGGCCGATTTCGGGGCGAGATAAATGCAATTGATCATTCCCAAGGCCCACGCTGCGATGGCGAATATCGATATGACGCGAACGAACATGCCTGCACCCATACCGCTGGCACGAATGGCAGTGACTTCGCTATCGGCGGCGAGCCGGCTCAGTCCGATCAGGATGCCGACCAATACGCCCATGGGCAGCGTGATGGTGAACGTCGTGGGGAGGGTATAGAAGAAGATCTCGGCAACGCTGGGCAATGGAGCGCTATTGCGGACAACCAGTTCCAAGAGGCGTCCGAGATCGCGCATGAAGATGATGAAGGTGAAGAGCAACACGCCGAGCAGAGCGTGAGATGCGACTTCCTTCAGAATGTAGCGGGTGAGAATACGCACAAACTGCAAGTGTAATGGAAGTTCGGCCAGAGCGTAACTGTTGCCGATCGCCTGTAAGTGGCTGATAGCGCTGGCCCCTTTGCGTGTAGGTACACGGTTGCAATTTGCTTCTCCCACCTACGTGCGATGACATACCACGTTCGCGGATTTTAACTCTGTGAATCTCCTGTTACACTGATTCCGCAAATTAGGTGATGATGAGCGAAAACGGGCCCAAAATCCGGCTGGTGATGCTCTGGCACATGCACCAGCCTTTCTACAAGGACATGGTAACGGGGGAGTACCGGCTTCCCTGGGTGCGGCTTCACTCCCTGAAGGATTATTACGGGATGGTGAAGCTCGTAGAAGAGTTTCCCGGCGTCCACCAAAACTTCAACCTGGTTCCTTCGCTGGTCAACCAGATCCAAGATTACGTCTCCGGAACGGCGCATGATCCGTTCCTCGATCTGGTTTCGAAGCCAGCCGTCGAACTCTCCGTCGCCGAACGCCGCTTCGCGTTGCAGTACCTCTTCCAGGCCAACCCAGTCAACTTGATTGGGCGGTATCCGCGCTATCGGGAACTGTTTGAGCGATATCGAGCGACCATTGACCGGCCTGAGGGCCCGGAGTCGTACTTCGTGACGCGGGACTACGCCGACCTGCAAGTTCTGTCGCAACTGGCGTGGTTCGACGAATACTTTCTGACGGACCGGGACGTCGCAGCGCTGATACGAAAGGGTGAAGATTTTGTCCGCGAGGACCAATTGGCGATGCTGGCGAAGCAGCGAGAGATACTCGCGAAGGTGGTGCCAGCGTATGCTGAAGCGGCAAAGCAAGGGCAGATCGAGCTTTCCACGACGCCGTATTACCACCCGATTTTGCCGCTGATCTGCGATACCAACGCGGGAGCGGAGTCCACGCCCGGGTTGCCGCTTCCTGCACGCCGGTTCCGGCGGTCGGATGACGCGAACCATCAGATTCAGAGGGCGATCGAATCGCACCAGGGGACCTTCGGCGCGCGTCCGATGGGACTGTGGCCGTCGGAGGGGAGCGTCTCAGAAGAGGTGCTGGCACTGGCCCACAAGCAGGGTTTCCAGTGGATGGCGACCGACGAAGGAGTGCTGGGCCGCACCATCAACTACGATTTCGCTCGCGACGCCGGTGGACGCTTGCACGGCGACAGCGCAGAGCAGCTGTACAACATCCATCGCTACGAGAAGGGCGACACGCGGATGCACATGATTTTCCGCGATCACACCCTGTCGGACCTGATAGGTTTTGTGTACTCGGGAATGCCTGCGCAGGATGCCGCGAACCACTTGATCCACAGCATCAAGGAGTCGGCGCGGCCGGTGCTCGAACGCGGCCGGGATGCGGTCGTGTCCATCATTCTGGATGGCGAAAATGCGTGGGAGTATTATCCGCAGTCGGGCCGTGAATTTTTGCGGCGTTTCTATGACGGTGTGCAGCGCGATCCTCAGATTGAAGCGGTGACTGTGAGCGAGGCGATTGCCCGCCACAAGGAATCGAACTTCGGCCGCCTGAACCGGCTGGTGCCGGGATCGTGGATCAACGCCAATTTCAACGTGTGGATCGGGGCACCCGAAGACAATAAAGCGTGGGACCTGCTTTCGGAGGCGAGGGATTATTACGATCGCCATGCCAATCGCGTGTCGGCTACGCAACGCAGACTGGCTTGGGAGGAACTGCTGATCGCGGAAGGGAGCGATTGGAACTGGTGGTACGGTCCGGAACACCATTCGGCCAACGATCGCGATTTCGACGAACTCTATCGGAAGCACTTGTCCAACGTGTACACCGCGCTGGAAGGCGTGCCGCCGGAAGAGTTAACGGTCCCTATTGCGAGCGGAACCGTGCGCCCGAGCCACCATCCTCAGACAGCTTTCGTGCGAGCCAAAGTGGACGGCATGGTGAGCGGATATTTCGAGTGGATGGGCGCGGCCAGCTACACCTCGGACCAGCGCACCAGTGCGATGCATGGGAAGCAATTCCTGCTGGACGCGGTTTATGCAGGGCTCGACACCGACTCAGTTTCGGGTCGTCTCGACTTCTACAAGACCCTGCCCGACGGGCCGTATCAATTGATCGTGAACTTCGAGGTGAGCCGCGAGGGCGCCGATCGGAATTCTCCTGTCGAGTCGTACCGCCTGGTCGTCGATGCGCAGGGACAAAACCTGCTGAAGTGGGTCCTGACCAATGGCAGCGAACGAAACAAGCTGGCCAGCTACGCGGCCAACAATGGAAACACCGGCACCAGGGGAGTCGAGGTGGCAATCGGCGAGATCTTTGAAATGCGGGTGCCGTTCGAGCTGATCGGGGCCCAGTATGGCAGCCGCATCCGGTTGCGGTTTGGTTTATGGCGGGACCAATTGCCGGCCGACTCGCTACCGGTGGAAGGCTGGATCGACCTCTACGCGCTTACAGAAAACGAACTGGAGAGCAGCCTGCACATTTACGTGCCCTCAACGAGTGCTCGGGGTTAGAGCGCGTGTCGCTTGCCGACTAAAGTCACATTGGGAGTTCAAAGACAGAGAATTTGCCGGGGCGACCTTCCAAATGTCGCATAGGCGCGTCTTCCCGCATGTGTCTGGAAGCCATGTGATAAATAGTGGAGCAGGCGGAAGAAGAATCCCTCAGCGGCTAAAGCCATGCACTTATTGCGGTGTTAACGGACGGCCTAAAGGCCGTCCCCTTCAAACATTTCGATACTCGCTTTTTTCAACGTCCGTTTCGAAGCCATCCGAAAGATAGCGTAGTTGTGCGCTCTTTCAAAACCACGCTACTTGCGGGTGCCCACTGGCCAGTAGATTGGCCAGTTTTTCTGTTTTGCAGTGCACTCCAAATCAGGATTCGGATTGATGCAAAAGGGATACTTCGCGATTTCCAGCATGGCGTGATCGTGGATCGCGTTGCCGAACACTCCTTGCACTGGTTGGCCGATCATTTCGCGAATGGCCACAGCTTTGAGTTCGCCGGTAGGTACGCGGAGGAGCCGGTCCGTGGCGTGCCCATTTTCCGCATGAACGCAAGCCGCGAGCACGTGGTCGCGCGCGATGCCAAAGTGCGCCACACCTGCCTCGACCACCCAGTTGTTTGTCGAGGACACTGCCCAGAGATCGCATCCTTGTTCAGCGAGTCGGCGTGTGAGTTCCAGCATTTCCGGGAATACGCGGTGGCTCACGACCTCTACAAAGAATTCCTCAGCAGCGCGGTGCATGGCATCAATCGAGAGGCCGCGATGCATGGTGACCATTTCGGAGCACATTAGTTCTTCGCCGACCTCGCCCGCTTCGTATAGCCGGTAACGCGCAAGCATGGCATCCGCGACCTCGCGGCTGACTAGGCCGCGCTCGATCTCCCAAACGAAAAAGTCGCGACCGGAATCGCCGCTCCATAGGGTGCCGTCGCAATCGAAGACTGCGATGGCGGGCCGCAGGGCCAACACAGAGTCGATGAACGTCGAAGCAGCATCGGGAATGGCGGATGAAGTCAAAATGAGGAATCTGCAGGGACAACTTCTGCGCGCAAGAGGCGCTGGTAGTCTTCCGGGGTATCGACGTTGGCGGCAATCCGAGAATCTTCCAACCGCAGATACAAGATGTGCGGCTGGTGCTGATGCTCAAGGTCGCGGGCAACCGACGTCGCCGGCGCGCGCAGGAACTGCTCCATCAGATCGCGGCCAATCAGGATGGGATGTCCGTGAACGGGTGTCCCTTCGCGCAAGACTTCGGGTACGACGGCCCAGATGTTGGTATCCGCCGCCAGGAACGCAGAACGCAGATCGCGAACCGTTGCCGGCAGCACGGGCGGACGATCGACAGGAACCAGGAACGCAGCATCGCGTCCGCGGTTGAGCACGTCACGCAGACCAACCTGGATTGAACTGAACTGTCCCCGCTCGGGTGCAGGATTAACCACGGTAAATGCGCCATGGGCATCGGCGATGGGTTCGAGTTCGGCGACGTTTCGGCCCGCGACCACGATCACCATGTCAGATTCCTGCTGCAGCAGGTCGATCATTGCGCCCAGAAACGTGTTGACGGCAGGGGCGCCTTCAGCCACCGGCGGCCAAGGCAGAAGCGCCTTGTCGCGGCCCATACGGGTCGATTTGCCAGCGGCGAGGATGACTCCGCAGATGCCAGCGGTTTGGGGCATGGCTTGAAGATATCAAAGTCGAGGGAGGCGTGTCAGTGAAGCGGATCCCCTATCCCCGGATTATTCTATGCCAGCGGTTTCTTCGACTGCGTCCTGGGAGTCTTCGCTGGAGGCGTGTTTCGCAACGTAGTTGTAGGCTTTGCCGGCTACATTCGGCGAGGTGTGGCGGCGCACGGCGATCATCTCGGCGACGATGGCGACTGCAATTTCTTCGGGAGTCACCGCTCCAATCTCGAGTCCGACGGGAGCGTGTACGTTAGCGAACTTTTCAGATGGGATGCCTTCGTTCTGCAGTTCCTTGTAGATCGAGATGGTCTTGCGCTGCGAGCCGATCATGCCGAGGTAGCGTGTGTTGGCGTTCACGGCCCAGCGCAGAATGCGCATGTCGTCGCGGTGTCCGCGAGTAACGATGACGATGTAAGCCGCGTCGGGTACCTGCAGGCGCTCGGTAACGCGATCGAAATCGTCGGCGATGACTTCGCGTGCATCGGGAAAGCGCTCGCGATTGGCATAGCTTTCGCGGTCGTC
Organism: uncultured Acidobacteriaceae bacterium; assembly: GCA_963779555.1. Taxonomy (GTDB): domain Bacteria; phylum Acidobacteriota; class Terriglobia; order Terriglobales; family Acidobacteriaceae; genus DASRAA01. Next base: position 8,478 of record CAVZYS010000017.1, on the reverse strand, counting down.
CACCACAATCACGTCGAAGCCGGCGATCATCGCAACCTTGTACAAGTTGAAGGCGACGTGACCGGCACCGAAGATGTAGAGCAGAGCGGGCGGGAGCACCGGTTCGATGAAAACTTCGAGGGTGCCGCCGCATACCAGCCCAGTATCGTACTTGGGATTGTTGTTCAGGTTGAAGGTGAGCGAGCGCGGTTTCTCTTCTTCCATGACCTCGCGGGCCGCTTGCCAAACCTCGGCCTCGACGCAACCGCCACCGATGGTACCGACGATGGAGCCATCATCGCGCACCAGCATCTTTGCGGTCTGGAACGATGGGATGGAGCCGCGGACGTTGGTGATGGTCGCGACCGCACCGCGACGTCCTTCGCGGCGTAGTTGGACGATTTGTTCGTAGATGTCCATGATGGGCTACGCTTCATTATAGTGGCATCGACCCGGCGCGGGGCTTCACCGCAAGGACTTGTAGATTGTCTAGGAATTATCTAGAATTATCCTATGGCTACCCTATACGTGGAAAACGTTCCGGACAAGCTTTACGAGGCCTTGCGGGAGAGGGCACGACGGCAGCGGCGGTCGATTGCGGCGGAAGTGCTGACGCTTCTGGAGCAGAACATACCTACCGAGAGCGAGTTGAAGGCGCGTAAGGGTTTTCTGCGCCGCCTGAAGCAACTGCGGTCGATTCCTTCGCCCACCTCAGGAACGTTTCCCTCGACTGAGGAGATGCAACGTGCGGACCGGTTGAGGTGATGCTGTACGTCATCGATGCCAGCGTAGCGGCCAAATGGTGTCTCCCGGGCGCCAGTGAGCCGTTGCAGCACGAGGCCGTCGATCTTCTTAACCAGTACGCAAAGGGGAACCTGCAGTTCGTCGTGCCCGACCTGTTCTGGGCTGAAATGGGAAACATATTGTGGAAAGCCGTGCGCGTTGGACGGTGCACCACGAAGGCCGCAGAAAACAGCCTGACTCTCCTGCTTACACGTCGACTACCCACGATCTCCTCGGAGAGTCTTATTAGTCAGGCGTTTACCATCGCTGCCGAGTTCCAGCGCACGGTGTACGACAGCATCTACGTGGCCCTGGCGATCGAGAGCGACGGCCAATTGATTACCGCTGATGAAAAGCTGGCGAACGCCCTGGCATCCCATTTGCCGGTCAAGTGGCTCGGTGCGGTTTAGGCACTGATAGAATTTCACCGCAGTGAGTTCCTCAGGAGCAGTCCATGAAAGCCGTCCGCATTCATGATTTTGGTGGTCCGGAAGTTCTGAAGTATGAAGACGTCCCCGATCCGGAATTGCGCAAGAACTATGTGCTGGTTCGTGTGCGCGCCTGTGCGCTGAACCATCTCGACCTGTGGGTGCGCAAAGGGCTTCCCGGGGTAAAGCTGCCGCATATCCTGGGGAGCGATATTGCGGGCGAGGTTGCGGAGTGCGGCGAGTACATCACCGATCTGAAGATTGGCACGCGGGTTCTGCTGTCTCCCATGCTGTACTGCGGGCACTGCGAGCAATGCTACAGCGGGCGGCAGAATTTCTGTCCCAAATTCGCCGTGCTGGGAAACAACGCGGAGGGAGGGAATTGCGAGCTGATCGCGGTTCCGAGAGCGAATGTCATTCCGATTCCCGACTCATTAGGCTACGTGGAGGCGGCTTCGGTGCCGCTGGTCTTCCTGACCGCGTGGCACATGCTGGTGGGCAACGCGCGGCTGCGGGCGGGACAAACGGTGCTGGTGCTGGGCGCGGGATCGGGCGTTGGGACGGCGGCCATCCAGATCTGCAAAATGCTGGGAGCGAGCGTGATCGCGACCGCGGGTGACGAGCGCAAGCTGGCGAAAGCCCGCGAACTCGGGGCCGACCACACCATCGATCATTACAAGCAGAAGATTTCCGACGAAGTGAAGCGCATTACCGGTAAGCGCGGAGTAGACATTGTGTTTGAGCACGTGGGGATAGCCACGTGGGCGGACAGCATCAAGTCGCTCAAATATGGCGGGACGCTAGTGACCTGCGGCGCGACTACGGGCTACGAGGCCAGCCTCGATTTGCGGGTGCTGTTTGCGCGGCAATTGTCGTTTCACGGCAGTTACATGGGCGGCATGGGTGAGTTGGACGAGGTGATGAAACACGTGTTCGCCGGTAAGTTGAAGCCGGTGGTCGACCGCACGTTCCCGCTCAGCGAGACGCGCGCGGCGCACGAGTATCTGGCCAGCGGGGAGCAGTTCGGGAAGGTGGTCGTGGTGCCGTCATGATCAGCAACAAAGGGGACCTGACCTGGCTGGGCAACCCCCTCAGCGGCTAAAGCCGTGTTCATTATGGGCGTGTATGGACGGCCTAAAGGCCGTCTCCTTCGTGGAATCGGGCGTGATCAGAACTTCCCTAACAGGTCGGACTCTGGTTCCATTGCACGGGCCAGTGCATCCAACAGAATGGGTATAATGCCACTATGAATTCCGGAACGCGTATTCCCAAATTCGAGAACCCGGAGACGGGAGCTGAGCGGTTCGGCAACCTGGCGGGGTCGGAAGAGGAACGGGCGCAGATTTTGCGCGCGACCTTCGGCGAGCAGCAGCACGAGGGCGTCATCCTGGCTTCGCTCGACAGCGTGGTGAACTGGGTGCGGAAGAACTCAATATGGCCGATGACATTTGGGTTGGCCTGCTGCGCGATCGAAATGATGTCGATGGGTGCGTCGCGTTTCGACATCGCGCGATTTGGCGCCGAGGTGTTTCGTCCCTCGCCGCGGCAGTCGGACCTGATGATCATCGCCGGGCGGGTATCGCAGAAGATGGCCCCGGTGATCCGCGAACTTTACGAACAGATGCCCGAGCCCAAGTGGGTCATCTCGATGGGTGCGTGCGCGACGTCAGGCGGCGTGTTCAACAACTACGCGCTGGTGCAGGGCGTGAATCAGTGGATTCCCGTGGATGTGTACGTGCCGGGATGTCCGCCGCGTCCGGAGCAGCTTATTTACGCCATCATGATGCTGCAGGAGAAGATCAAGAACGATAAGGGATCGTTCAAGCGCGCGCTGAATTTGGGATAGAGTTTCGATTCGTTTTCGTTGGGACGCCCGCTTCGGCGGGCGTTTTGTTGTGAGCTACAAGCACCAACAACCCGTTGGACATAGTTATGAGTTGCAATCAGGCGGGTATGGGCCCACAGTTCCTTGAGTCGCGCGGTGAATCCGCAGCAAGCGAAATCCATCCAATGGCCTGGATTGCGAATTGGAATGAGTGTCGCGAAGGAAGGGATAGATCGAGATCCCTCAGGGGCTAAAGCCCAGTTTCGCTGGTATGTTAATGAATTGCATTAACTGTGATTCCGCTAGAGACGTGACCTAACGCGATCGCATTTAATCGGACACAATGGGTGAGAGTCTTTCCTGATGAAAATTGGAATCACGTGTTATCCCACCTACGGTGGCAGCGGCATTGTGGCGACGGAACTGGGTTTGGAGTTGGCCCAGCGCGGCCACGAGGTGCATTTCATTTCGTATTCCCAACCCATTCGTCTGACCGAGACGCAGGCCAACATCCATTATCACGAGGTCGAAGTGTCGCGGTATCCGCTGTTCGAATATCCTCCGTACGATTTGGCGCTGGCCACGCGGATGGCTGAAGTGGCGGAGATTTACGATCTCGATCTGCTGCACGTGCACTATGCGATTCCTCATTCGGTGAGCGCGATGCTGGCACGGCAGATGCTTGCGTGTGACCACAAGCGCAAGAGCCGCAAGCTGCCGTACGTCACCACGCTGCATGGGACTGACATCACGCTGGTGGGCGCTGATCCGTCGTATATGCCGATCACGCGGTTTTCCATCGACCAAAGTGACGGGGTGACATCGATCTCGCAGTACCTGGCGAAAAGGACGGTCGAGGTGTTTGAGGTTGCGACCCCGATCAAGGTGATTCCGAACTTCGTGAACTGCGACATGTATCACCGCACACCGGAGATCATGCAGCACCGGTCGAATTGGGCCAAGCCGGAGGAGAAGATCCTGGTGCACCTGTCGAATTTCCGCCCGGTGAAACGCATTCCAGACGTCATCGAGATTTTCGATCGGGTGCAGAAGCAGATGCCGGCGCGACTGATCATGATTGGCGATGGCCCGGAACGATCGCGTGCCGAGTGGCTGGCGGTGGAGAAGGGAATCCACGGGAAGATCGACTTCCTGGGGAAGCAGGACGGCATCTACGAGAAGCTTCCGCTGGCGGATGTGATGCTGATGCCCAGCGAACTCGAATCGTTCGGGTTGGCAGCTCTCGAGGCCATGGCTTGCCAAGTGGTACCGATTGCCACCGATGCCGGTGGAGTTCCGGAAGTGATTCAGCACGGCACGACCGGATTCCTCGCACCAGTTGGCGATGTGGATGCCATGGCGAAGTACGCCGTCGAGTTGCTATCCGATCAGGAGAGGCTGGAAGACATGGGCGTCTCAGCGCGGGCCAGTGCGCAGGCACGCTTCTGTGCCAGCAAGATCATTCCGATGTACGAGAATTTCTATCGCGAAGTGCTGGAGCGAGCTTCGTAGAGCGCTCCAGCGACTGAGCCGCCCAAGTCTTCGGCGAGCAAAATCGGAAGCACCAGGCGAACCAGGGTTCCGCGGTCGGGCTGGCTTTCGATCGTGATCTCGGCGGCGTCTCCGTAGACCACCTGCAGACGTTCGGAGATGTTGACCATGCCAATGCCCGTGCCCGAGGAGCTGCTGGTTCCTGAGGTTGGCATACCGACTCCGTCATCCTCGACTTCAACCACGATACGTCCGTCGGCTGAGCGGCTGCGAATGTAAATGTGGCCGCCCTCGAGTTTCTCGGCGAGGCCATGCTTGATCGCATTCTCCACCAACGGTTGCAGAATCATGCTGGGCACTAAATGATCGAGGGAAGTGGAATCGAGTTCCTTCACCACTTTGAGTTTTTCGCGTCCGAAGCGCACGACTTCGATGTCGAGATAGTCGTCGACAAACTCGACTTCCTCTCGCAACGGAACGAACGAATCGCCTTTGCGCAACAGACGCCGCAGGATGTTGCTGAGCTTGACGATCATTTCGCGGGCGGAGTCGGGATCGCGGCGCACCAGCGATGACACCGAATTCAAAGTATTGAAGAGGAAGTGGGGATTGATCTGGCTTTGCAGGGCCTCCATGCGCGTCTGCAGCAGGAGCCGCTCCTGCTGCTCGAGCTTCATTTCGATACGCACATTGTTCAGGACCTTGAGGGCGATCGCTACCGCCATAACGGTTCCGGCATAGACCGCGAGTTCCACCAGCCAGTTGTTGCTGTCGAGCGCGAAAATGCGTCGCGGGAAGGCACGATGCAACTGGATGCGCACAAATTCGAGGGCGACAATCAGCAGGAAGAAGGAAGTCTGCCAGTCGATTAGCGATTTGCGAATGCTGCGACGAATCCAGTGATAGATGCTGAGGTCGAAGAGCGGAGAAAACGACCACACGGCCTCGCGCTCGGGGGCAACGTGCCGCAGCAGACCGGCGAGCGCACCGGCGAGGATATTCATGGGGAGCGCGAGCCATTCACCGAGAAGTAATGCGGGCAGCGAGACCAGTATGCCGCCGGCAGTACCGACGAAGCGGCCGCCGATAACGCCCATCAGGATGGCGCCTTCAAACGAGATGTCGGCGGCGTAGAAGTTGCGGACCCAGCCGCGGACCAGGACGCCGAGGGCGATGGGGATACCGATGATCAGGACGATCTCGATCTTCTCGCCCAGGTTGCGCTCTTCACGGAATAGCAAAACGCGGAAGCGACGGGCGCGCACCAGCACGCTGCTGATGGCCGCGGCAACGCCGAGGCGAATCAGGACGGTGACGAGAATGAGTTTGGAATCCAAAGTTGACCTATCGCGCGAGAAACGAATTCACCACGGAGGACACAGAGAGCACGGAGTTTACTTTCTTCTTTTTCTCGGTGTGCTGCGTGAACGGCTTGGCGAAAAACTCTCTCACATGCATCTATCCTATCGCGCTCGCGGCTTCGCTGATGGCATGTTCGGCGCGGTCGGCATCGGGCGCGCCGCCCTGCGCCATGTCGCGATTGCCTCCGCCGCGAGTTCCCAGCTTCTGCAGGGTCACTTTCATGAGCGCACCCATATCGTTAGGCAGGCCGGGAGTCTGGGCGAAGATCATAGAGGGTTGTGCGCCGCCACAGGCTAACAGGACCGCGGCCTTGTCCAACCGGATGAGCTTTTGCGCAAGCATCTTGATGAAGCTGAGATCGCGGTCGCCGAAAAACTGCACGACCAGCTTTTGTCCGCTGCCGCTGGGTCTTTCGGCCGCCGTTCGGAGCAGATTCGCGGCTTGCAACTCAGCGACTTCCTCCAGCAGGCGATGTTGGGCCTTCTGTGCCACTTTGATCTCGTCAAGCGACTTGCGCGCCTGCTGCGGCAACTCCCACAGATGGGTCGAGAAGACTGCGGCGGCATCCGTAAGCGTCTGGAAGTCGCGGCGAGCGGTGCTCACGGCGCGCAGGCCGCAAACGAACTCCACGCGAACGCCTTGTTTTACCTTTTCCGTTTTACGCAGAAGGATTGCGCCGATTTGTCCGGTGCTGTTGACGTGAGTGCCTCCGCAGGCGTTCAGGTCGAAGTCGCGAATATCGATGAGGCGCAGTTTCTCCCGCAGTGCAGGCGGGATTTTGCGTACTCCCATGACTTGCGCTTCCTCGGGAGTGGCGAAGCGAATTTCAACCGGGCGATCTTCGGCGATGATCTCGTTCGACAGTCGTTCGGCGGCTTCAAGTTGCTGTGCAGTGATCGACTCGGTCGCGAGATCGATGGTGCAAAGATCGTCACCCATGTGGAAGGAAACGGTAGGGAAGCTGTAGAGCCTCTCGAAGGCCGCGGAGAGGACGTGCTGCCCGGAGTGCTGCTGCATGTGGTCGCGACGGCGAGCGGCATCGATTTCGCCACGAACTGGTGCCCCAGGCCGCAGCCAACCGGGAGGGCACTCGATACGATGCACGATGTCGCCAGTCTTCTCCTGCTCCTGAACATCGATGACCCGTACGCGGGAGCCGTTGGCGATGCCAAAGATCTCGCCAGTGTCGAAGTTCTGGCCGCCGCTGGTGGGATAGAAAGCTGACCGGTCCAGAGAAACGAGAGCTTGATCACCCTGCTCTTCAACGGCAGTCACGGTAGCGTCGAACTCGAGCAGCGAGGGGTCGTTGTAATAGAGGCGTTCGGTCAGCATGAGAGTCCTAGCGATGTGGAGATCATCACGACACAAGTGTAACCGTGTCTCCAGTTTGCACAAGGGTACCCCTCCCCCAATCTTTCGTTTGTTGAGGATAGGAGATGTTTCCGGTGCAAAGTCGCAGAAACAAAGCAGATATAGGAAAGTCATAGAAAAATAAGGACTTATGTGAGACTTTTACGGCAGTACGCGGCCGGATAGGGGGACGGAGGGCAGGGAGAAGGACCGGGGGATAAAGGCGGAATCAACCACGGATTTGCACGGATCTTCACAGATCACGGAGAAAGTGAGAATTAAAATTGTTATACATAACTATAACACTACATCACATACAGCATTTCATTTAGAATGAAACGGTTAAAGAAGCAACGTAAGTATCTCTAACTGATATACACAGCTACATCACTATATAACTATGTCGCACCCTCATGAGCGACGGGAGACTGCCGGAAGCACTGCCGGGAAATTTGTCAAAGAGCGAAATGCTGTCTGCGGGCTGGCCGCGAATGGGCGAGGTTCGGCGCTGCCTCGTCCCTGACCCGTTTGTAGCGGGTGCGATGACGAAGCGCCAGAGAAATCAGGCGGCCGAAGAAACTAAAGTAACCACTTGCGCCCGGATATCCGGGCGGGATTCGTGAGCGCACATTTGCTACGGTCAAATGTCGGCCACCCGTCAATGCCGCGTCCCTTTTCGGGATTGGGTACGAGATGGCCTGTTTACGCCAGGTATCAAGTAGGGCCAACCTCCTTGCCCGTGATCGAAGCGCAATTCGTTCATCCTGTGAGCCCCATCACAGAGTTGTTTGTGACAAACCCGTTACTCATAGAGGAGGCCTAGGTGTATCTTGGAGGCCGAGCAAGGGAGCGTCACCATGTCACACGCAGCCACACGCCCGACTCCAAAGTCCCGCCGACCCGTCAAGAGTCTATGCCCAATCCTCTCCAGCACAGTACTCACTAGCGGAGCTTATGGCGATGGGCAAAGCGTTGCGGGACAAGTGTCCGCGAGCGTCCCACGCCGAATGGAAACCTCCGGGCAACCGACCGGACCCGGTCCGCGTGGTGTTGGGAGACCGACAAGGGCGCATACCCGATCTCGTTCCCCTTCGTCACGGGCGCATGGTCCAATCTCCGTTCACTTTCTACCGGGGCTCGGCGTTCACCATGGCGCAGGATCTGGCAGGCACTCCGTCATCCGGCTTACGCGTGCAATGCGGCGGAGACTCCCATTTGGTCAACTTCCGGGGCCTCGCCACCGCGGAGAGACAAGTCATC
>CAVZYS010000016.1:0-64549 GCA_963779555.1 uncultured Acidobacteriaceae bacterium | reverse complement strand
CCGGCTTGTGTGGGGCACCCAAATTTACTGGATGTAATCGCTCTCGGCGGGTAGGTTTTCGAAGCGCAGTGAGGCGAGACGTTTAGGCGTCCCCTTTCGGCAGCGTTTCGCATCGACTCAAGTTAGGTTAGCCCTTGTGTTTCGTGCCTCCGCTGGCAGCCTTGGCTGAATCTGCGGCAAGACCGAGGGCTTTGGTTTCGATCTCCACGGCACGCGCAACCGACTGTTGAACGGACTTGGTAAAGTCGTCGACGATTTTCTGCGCTGAGCTGCCGGTCTGCTTCGCCGTTTCGGCCATGGCAGCGGCCTGTTGCACCGCGAGGTCAATGACGCCCTTCTGCGCTTCGACGTACCGATCGAATCCTTGCTGGACCACGTCGAACATGCCCGGTACCGCTGGCTGAATCGCCTTCTTCGACGCGGCGATCGCTTCGGCGGTTTGCTGTGCGGCGGCTTCGAGCGCCTTCTTCTGCAGTTCCGCCGCTCGCTCTACCCCTTTCATGAAGAGGTTGGTGAATTCGGCTCCATAATTGGTGTCTGCCATTTTGATTCCTTCCAGCTGCCTCCGTTTCTCCGGCGCAGCGCCCTGGGATGATTTGGAATGGTAGCACCAATCGCGCAGCGGACGATGATCAGTAACGTTACGCAGTTCGCGCGGATTGGTCAGGCTCTTTGTTTAAACATTCGCAATAAAGGAAATTCTGGCACGTGTCCAGGGCTAAAGCCCTCTTGAGTAACGGCTGTATTCACTGGCCTAAAGGCCAGTGCTTCCAGCGGAAAATGCCCCGCAGGAAATCTCGCTCCCATCACGAAGAGACCCACACAAGCAAAAGCGGCTTGTGTGGGGCACCCGAACTCACTGGATGTAGTCGCTCTCGGCGGCCAGGTTTTCGAAGCGCGTCGACGAGTGCTTGAAGGCCAGCTTGATGAGGCCGGTGGGGCCGTTGCGCTGTTTGGCGATGATGAGTTCGGCGATGCCTTCGAGGTCGGGATCGTCCTTCTTGTAGACCTCTTCGCGGAAGATGAAGGCCACGACGTCGGCGTCCTGCTCGATGGAGCCGGATTCGCGCAGGTCGGAGAGTTGCGGACGATGGTCGCCTCCGCGGCTTTCGGGAGCGCGGCTTAACTGCGAGAGCGCCACGACGGGGACCTTCAACTCCTTGGCGACGGCCTTGAGTCCGCGCGAGATGGCCGACACTTCCTGGGTGCGGTTCTCGAAGCGCTTGCCGCCGATGGGCACGGCCGACATGAGCTGCAGGTAGTCCACGATGATGAGGTCGAGGCGCTGTTCCTGCTGCTTGAGGCGGCGGGCCTTGGAGCGCATTTCGGTCACCGAGATGCCGGGCGTGTCGTCGATGAAGAGGCGCGCCTGCATGAGGCCTTCCATGGCGTGGGTGAGCTTCTGCATGTCTTCCTTGCCGAGGAAGCCGGTGCGCAGCTTGTGCGAGTCGACCTGGGCGTGCGAGGCGAGCATGCGCATGAGCAGCGCTTCCTTCGACATTTCGAGCGAGAAGACGCCGACCACTTTGCCGTCGAGGATGGCGGCGTTTTCGGCGATGTTCATGGCCAGCGCGGTTTTGCCCATGGAGGGGCGCGCGGCGATGATGACGAGATCGCTGGGCTGGAAGCCGCTGGTCATCTTGTCGAGCATGGTGTAGTGGGTGGCGAGTCCGGTGATCTCCTGGCCGCGGGCGTAGAGCTCGTCGAGCGAGCCGAAGGAGCCTTTGACGATGGAGGGAATGTCGCTGAAGCCCTGTCCGAGACGGTTCTCGGAGAGCTGGAAGATGCCCTGCTCGGCGCGGTTGATGACCTCTTCGGCTTCGTCGGAGTGGTCGATGGCTTCGGCGATGGCGAGTTGCGCGATGTTGATGAGTCCGCGGAGCAGCGACTTGTTGCGCACGATGCGGACGTAGTGCTCGATGCTGGGGCGGTCGGGAACTCCGTCGATGAGCGACGACAGGTAGGCGACTCCGCCGATGGCCTCGACCTCTTTGCGGCGGTCGAGCTCCTCGGCGAGGGTGATCATGTCGACGGGGCGGCCGGTGTCCTGCAGATCGCGCATGCGGGAGAAGATGCGGCGATGCGCGTCGAGCGAGAAGTCGTCGGGCTTGAGTTCGGCGGCCTGGTCGAAGAGCAGGCTGTCGAGCAGGATGGCGCCGAGGATGGAGCGCTCGGCTTCGATGCTGGCGGGGAGTCCGCGTTCGAGACTGTAGTCGGTGGTGGCCATCGGGAGAGGTGATATGAGGTTAGCGAGCGTCGCGGGAACGTGCAATGGGGATTCAGGTAATCATGTCGGTTCGTCACAGGATTTCGTTCGATATCCTGTGCGGGGCTGTGAAAAACAGTGAGCGAGTTACCTGGCAGTTACTATCGCCAGACAACGCTTCGGGTTTATGCTCACGGCTATGGCAGTCACGGTGACGGTGCTGGCGAGCGGGAGCAAGGGGAACTGCACTCTCATCTCCAGTTCGGGAACACGGCTGCTGGTGGATGCCGGGCTTTCGTGCCGCGAACTGTTGCGGCGCCTGCTGCTATGCGGCGAAAGTGCAAGTTGCATCGACGCCATCCTCATCACTCACGAACACAGCGACCATGTTGGCGGCCTGTATGTGCTGGCCAAGCGGTTGAAGATCCCGGTGTACATGACGGAGGCCACACACGACGCCTATCGCAGAGATGCGCGGGACAGCGCGGGAAATCGCATCAAGCTGGAGCGGTTGGAACTATTTCATCCCGGCCACGTATTCAATATCGGGGACGTGAGCGTCACGCCGTTCACGATTCCGCATGATGCGGTCGATCCGGTGGGCTTCACGTTTTGCAGTGAAGGGATGAAGGTGGGCGTGTGTACCGACCTCGGATACATGCCGGCCAGCGTTCGGCATCACATCAGGGGATGCCAGGTGCTGATGATCGAGTCGAATCACGACCTGGAAATGCTGCGCGGCGGACCGTATCCGTGGGCGGTGAAACAACGGGTGATGAGCCGGGTGGGGCATCTGTCGAACGATGCACTCGCAGATTTCCTGACGACGGACTATGATGGGGGTGCCGAATACGTAATCCTGGCGCATCTATCGGAGCAGAACAACCATCCCGAGATTGCGCGGATGACAGCAGAGCGCGCGTTGGGCGAGCAGCCCGCCGCGGCGGGCAAGCAGTTGATGCTCGCAGCCCAACATGAACCGCTGGCGGCAATTCGGCTGTAGTCTTCGCCCCATCGGGCGCCACGGGCGGCGCTGGCGCTTTTCGAGGGCATGGTTTACGACATGACAGAGTGCACGGATCGCGTCATCGGCAAGATTCTTGCCGGGTGGCGTTATGACATCTCGGGACTGGCTCCGGAAATGCGCGGGGACTACGAGGCGCACCTGGCGGAGTGCGAGCACTGCCACTCGCGGCAGCGTCTGCACCGCGGCATCGATATCGGGCTGATGGTGCTGGCATCGCTGTCGATGATCGTGTTTCTGCTGGCCTACGGAGTGATTCGGCACTTCCAGCCGGAGCATGCTTTCTGGCTGGAGATCGGTGCGCTGGGAGGATTCCTGTTGTCGATGCTGCTGTGGCTACTGGTGGCGATTGCGACACCGGCGCCGATGGTGGTCAAGGATGCGGCCATGATCGGCGCGCGGATGGGACTCGATAAGCTGCCGGAAGAAATCCGCCAGCGGATACCTGAGGATTTGCGGGTGAAAATTTCGGGGGAGTAGAACAAGCCAAATTTTCATGCGAACGACAACACCCGCCAAGAAGGCGGGTTTTGCATGTTCAAACCTCTTTGCCAATAAGAAAGATGACCTCAGGGGCTAAAGCCCCATTCCAAACTGGCCTCTTACCGCAGGGCTGAACAAGTTGCGGAAAAAGTGGGAAAAGCAGATTCCCCGCGGGCTGAGGCCCGCGAGGAATGACAAGAATAAAGGACTTGTGCGGCGCAGCTAAAGCTGCGCCCCTTCAAAACGGTGCAAATGAGACTTTTTCCGCAAGCTGTGAAGCCGTGCCCCTTCAAAACATATCGGCACTCGTTTTTCCGTAGCCCGTGAAGTCGTGCCCCTTCAAACCTTATCCTGCGAGTATTGAGGACTGTACTGACTATTTTGGTACCGTCCAGCCAACCTTCTGTCCCTTGTTCTGTTCGTCGAGCCACTGCTTCAGTGGTGCAAAGTATTCCATCATGGCGCCGGCATCCATCTGGCGCTCGCCGGTGAGGGCGTAGAGAGCGTCGGGCCAAGGTTGGCTCTGGCCCATTTCCAGCATGGTGTTGAGCTTGGCGCCCGCTGGCTTGTTTCCGTAGAACGAGCAGCGATGCAGTGGGCCGCTAAATCCGGCCTCACGACACATGCCGCGATAGAACTGGAATTGCAGAATCCGGGCCAGGAAGTAACGTGTGTAGGGCACATTGGCGGGCACGTGATACTTGGCGCCGGGATCGAAGTCGGCTTCGCTGCGCGGCGTGGGAGGAAAGATGCCCTGGTATTTCTCGCGCATCTGCCACCAGGCCGCGTTGTAGTCAGCGGGCTTGATTTCGCCGCTGAACACGCGCCAGCGCCATTGATCGATGAGCAATCCGAAGGGCAGAAAGGCCACCTTGTCCATCGCCTGCTGCAACAAATACGCGGTGTCGTCGGTGGGTGGGACGGCGGCCAGCAATCCGACCTGCTTGAGGTATTCGGGAGTGATGGAGAGCGCGATGGTATCGCCGATGGCCTCGTGGAAGCCGTCATTGGCTCCGTTTTTGAAGAGGAAGGGCTGGTGCTCGTAGGCGCGCTGGTAGAAGTTGTGTCCAAGTTCGTGGTGAACGGTGACGAAGTCTTCGGCGCGGATCTGGATGCACATCTTCAAACGGATGTCGTCGAAGTTGTCGATGTCCCAGGCGCTGGCGTGGCAGACGACTTCGCGATCGAGCGGCTTGGTGAACAGCGAACGCTCCCAGAACGTCTTGGGTAGCGGAGCGAAGCCCAGCGAGGTGAAGAAGCCTTCGCCGTATTTCACCATGCCGATGGCGTCGGTGTGCTTCGCCTTCAACAGGTCGGTGAGATCGTAGGGCTGCTTTTGCGCGGGAGGAGCGACCAACGGAAAGATGTTGCCCCACTCCTGCGCCCAGGGGTTGCCGAGCAGGTCGGCGCGGATCATGCCGTTGGCGTCCACGGCGGTCGGACCATACTTCTGCAGCAGCCTGGTGCGGACGTAGGCGTGCAACGATTCGTAGAGCGGCTTCACCTGCTGGTAGAGGCGCTCGACCTCCTGATTGAACTGCTCGGGCGTCATGTCGTAGCCGGCACGCCACATGTCTCCGAGGTTGGCGAATCCCATCTCGCGGGCGCCTTTGTTGCCGAGTTCGACCCAGCGCGAATAGCGGTCGCGCATGGGCGGCGAGATGGTGTGCCATCCGACCCAAACATCTTTCAACTCTTCGGGATCGTTGCTGGAAGCCATGATCTGTTCGATCTGTCCGATGTCGAGACACTTGCCTGCATTCGGGCCCGCCTTGGGACAGTACTTCCCTTTGCCATAATCGGCTTCGAGCGAAGTGCCGATACGGGTCAGCTCGGTGAGTTCCTTGGGATCGCTGGGAGCAGGCGCGGGCACGGCAGCCGACAGCTTGAGCAGCAGCATCTTGCGCGCGAGATCGGCGGGCATCTGCAACTGGTCGTATCGGGTGGCTTGCTTGGCGAGCTCGGTGGTGGCTCCGATGAGGGCTTCGTTGGCCTCGGCGGCCATGACTTCCGTGTCGTCGGTGATGAAATTGGACTGCACCCAGGAGGCGCGGCCGGCTTTCACGGTGAGGTCGTTGAGCCGGGTCTCGGCGTGCTGGATGAAATCCTGCGCTTCGGCCAAGGTGGGTGAATCCTGCTTGGCTGTGGGCTGGGTGCTGTTCGGTGCGGTCTGTGCGCTCATGATGACGGAACCTAGAAGAATAAAGGTCAGTGTGACAGCAAGCGAGAAGAGAAAGTAGAACCGGGCGGCACTGCGCATTGGCATGCGACCTCCGGTGTTCCATTGTAACTGCCGGGCAGGGCAAGTGGCGGTGCGCGAGATTCCATGAGGCCGTGCCTGTCATGGACGAGGGCCCGCCGAGTGCCGCTATGATGCAGCTCGCAGACTCGCTGGTTAAAACTTCCTGGGAGTGATGCGGTCGGTGCCGACATAGGGGCGCAGGACTTCGGGAATCAGAACGCTCCCGTCCGCCTGCTGATAGTTCTCGACAATCGCAACCCAAGTTCGACCGACGGCGAGACCGCTGCCGTTCAAGGTGTGGACGAGTTCGCTCTTGCGCGCGCCTTCCGGACGATAGCGGATGTTGGCGCGGCGGGCCTGGAAGGCCTCAAAGTTGGAGCAAGAAGAAATTTCGCGGAACAGTCCCTGTCCCGGTAGCCACACTTCAATGTCGTAGGTCTTGGCGGAGGAAAACCCCAGATCGCCGGTACACAGGACCACGGTGCGGTAGTGCAGACCGAGTTTCTGCAGCACCTCTTCGGCATTGCGGGTCAGCTTCTCGTGCTCTTCGTAGGACTGCTCGGGCTTGGTGAACTTCACCAGTTCGACCTTCTGGAACTGGTGCTGACGGATGATGCCGCGCACGTCTTTGCCGTAGGAACCCGCCTCGCTGCGGAAACACGGAGTATAGGCGGTGAGCGAAATGGGCAGACGTGCACCATCGAGGGTTTCGTCGCGATAGAGGTTGGTGACCGGAACCTCGGCGGTCGGAATCAGGTAGAAGTTCTTCTCGTTGAAGGGAACCTTGAACAGATCGGCCTCGAACTTGGGGAGCTGGCCGGTGCCATACATGGACTCGGCATTGACCATGAAGGGCGGCAGGACTTCGGTGTAGCCATGCTCGCGAGTGTGCAGGTCGAGCATGAAGTTGATCAGCGCACGCTCGAGCTTCGCGCCGAGGTCCCAATACACGGCAAAGCGCGCGCCGGTAATCTTGGCGGCGCGTTCGAGGTCGAGGATTCCGAGTTCTTCGCCGAGTTCCCAATGCGGCTTGGGAGTGAAGTCGAATTGCGGCGGAGTTCCCCAGCGGCGGACTTCGACGTTGTCGTCGGCATGTTTGCCGACGGGCACGCTGTCGTCGGGAAGATTGGGGATGCCAGTGAAGATGTCACGCAACTGCGCGTCGGCACTCGCTCGGCGATCTTCTCGGCTTCGGCGATCTTCTCCTTCAGGTCTTTCTGCTCCTGCAGGTTGGCGGCGGTGTCCTGCCCGTCTTTCTTCAGACGCTGGAATTCTCCGGTCAACTGGTTGCGCCGGGCCTTCATGGTTTCGGCGTTGGTGATGGCGGCACGGCGATCGAGATCGATCGACGTAGAAGTCCCCGAGGACTAGGGCAGGGTCCATGCCGCGCTGGCGCAGCTTTTCTTCAACGAGAGGCAGATGATCGCGTACAAAACCTAGATCGAGCATAAGAGAATAGGGTAATTGATGGGGACGACATGCACCAAGGGCAGCCTTTCGGGCGATATCGGTCGAAAGCTTCAGTGGGGGCTGTCTTTGAACTCAACTGCAATCTGCACAATGACAGCAACTGGCTTACCATCTTTGGTTGCTGGCGTGAACTTCCACGAATTCACGGCCTGCTTGGCGAGTTCGTCGAGTTGTGGATTGAGTTTCTGGACCACGTGCAGGCTTTCCGCGCAGCCTTTTTGGCTGATGATTGCCTGAACCAGTACAGTCCCTTGAATTCCGCTGCCCTTCAACGAATCTGGATAAGGAGGCGCTGGTTCGTGCTTTTGGAGCGAACAGTGTTGTGGCTTTTCGGCTGGAGATTGAGCAACCACGGGTGTCGATGCCAACGCGACGCTCAGGAGGATTTGCAGTGGTCTATTCATGATCCGGGCCTCTTGCTTGAGAGCTTAGTTTCCACTACTCAGGGATTCGAAATCCTCCTGCTTCGATGGCAACTGCTTGTGCCATTCGGCGGCAGCGCGGACGAAGGCCTGAAACAGGGCGCGCGAGGCCGGGTCGGTATCGCAGGTGCGCTCGGGATGCCACTGCACGGCAAGCACGAAGTGGTCTTCGGCAGTGCCTTCCACCGCCTCTTTCACCTGGTCTTCCGGGCACCAGGCGACCAGTTTCAATCCATCGCCGACGACGTCCGCGGCCTGATGATGACTGGAGTTGACCGGGATCGCGGGTTCGGCATCCGCGGGCAACGCTCCTGCGGAGCGAAGAATCGCTGCCAGCTTCGATTGCGGATCGATCTGGACAGTGTGCGCCTGGACCACGGTCTTTTCCGGATCGTGATTCACGCTCGTGGACAAATCCTGATCGAGCGAGCCGGTGCGCCAGACGTTGAGCGACTGCAGTCCGTAGCAGATACCGAAGATCGGCTTGCGCATGTTGTAGGCATCCTGCAAGCAGCAGCTCGTCAGTGTTATCGCGCAAAGTGTCGGGCGCGGCGGTCTTGGGATGGCGAGTCGCTCCGTATTTCTCGGGATCGACATCGGCGGGACTGCCGGGCAGGAGAACGCCGTCGCAGGTCTTCGCCTGCTGTGCAATCTCGGCGAGTGTGCGCCTTCACATCGATGATGACGGGCTCGCCTCCGGCTTCGCGGATGGCTTGCTCGTATTGCGGGAGCGCACGCATCACGTATTTCGTGTCCGTGGAGTTGGGAACCGGAATGGCGATGCGTGGTTTCATAATTCTTAAAACCGTTTCGATCCTAGTGTGAGAATCTGGACCTTCCTAGCTTTCTGCGTCGGGCGTAAGAACGGGGTTGACCTTCTCTTCTTCAGCACCGGGATGTTCCACTGGGCGTGCAACCTGCGAACGCGAGTAGTACATTTCGGACATCACCTCACGCACCCGCGCCGCGAGTTTGTCCATCTCCCGAGGGACCATGCCGATGGTCTGAATAGGTTCTCCTACGATCATCTCAATGCGGCCGGGCCGCAGATGAAAGCTATTCATGGGTAAGTGTTCATAGGTGCCGACGAGGACTACCGGCACGACCGGAGCCTGCGCCTTGATCGCCATGTAAAACGCGCCGCCCAAGAACTCTCGCAACCGACCATCGCGGGAGCGTCCGCCCTCGGGGAAAATCACCAGGGGCATGCCATGGCGCAGCGAATCGCTGGCGCGATTGAGGCCGCGCAGCGACGCCCGCGCATCACCGTGGTCGATAGGGATTTGCCCGGATCGCGTCAGATGCCATCCCAGAAACGGGTAGCGAAACAACTCGCGCTTGGCCAGGATGCGAAACTGCGTCGGGAGGCTGGCGTAGAGCACAGGAATATCAAGCGCCGATAAATGGTTTGCGGCATAGACGGCGGGTTGCGCTGGGTCGATGTGGTCGAGACCTTCAGCGTGAACCCGAATGCCTGCGGTCTTCAAGATCATTCCGGCCCACGTGTGCGCGAACCAGTGCTGCACACGTCCGCCGCGATCGAAGAACGAAGACAACAGGGACAGCGTCCCCATCACTCCGGTGTAGAGGTAGATCAATGGGACGAAGATGAAGTAGGAGCGGAGGCGGCTGAAGAAGCCTCCTTTCGCTTTTCGCCCTTCGACTTGATTGGTGGCGGCCATACTTAAGCCGGAATCCCCATCGCTCTCATGGCTTCGCCGACGAGGAAGATCGAACCGGTCACGACAATCACACCGTCACGTGATGTGATCACGCCTGCGCGAGTGAGCGCCGCCGCTGCCGACTCTTCCGCCACCATCGGCGTTCCGGTGCGCGAACCAGCTTGCAGGAGTTGCTCAGTGGTCGCGGCACGCGGATTGGCAATGGCAGTGACGACGACATGTTGTGCGATCGGGAAGAGGATGTCGGCCATCTCCTGTATAGCTTTGTCACTCATCGCACCAAACACAATCGTGAATTCGCGCTCGGGGAAGGTCTCTGAGAGTGTTGAGCGCACTGCCCAAACACCGGCCGGATTGTGCGCGACATCGAGTACTATCTCGCGCTGATGCGTCACGGGCGAGGGCGGCAGCACTTGGAAGCGTCCTGGCCAGTGGGTCTCGCGAATGCCCTGCTCGATCTGGCGGGGCGTGACCTTGAATCCGAAGCGCCCGAGTTCCTCCGCGGCGGCGATGGCCAGCGCGATGTTGCGCAACTGATGGCGGCCGGCGAGCGGCGAGTCGACGAGGATTTCTTCGCCCATCACGCTCAGCGGATAGCGGTTGCGGCCGGGCATGGGCACGACCCGTCCAGCGAGAAATTCGGCAGCTCCCGGCGAAACTGGCGGGACATATTTCACAGCGCTGATTCCGGTGGCGTGGCGATCGAGAATCGCATGGCCGATGACGTCGTTGGCTTCGGGATGCTGCGGCAGCGTGACCACCAGGCCGTTTTCGCGAATGATGCCGGTTTTCTCGCGGGCGATTTCGCCGATGGTGTCGCCGAGGTATTTCTGATGGTCGAGAGAGATGTCGGCAATTACCGAAAGCAGAGGATCGACAACGTTGGTGGCGTCGAGACGTCCACCCATTCCGACTTCCAGCACGGCGATCTCGACGCCGACGCTGGCGAAGTATTCGAAGGCCATGACGGTCAGCATCTCGAAGAAACTGGGATGCCAGGGCAGCTTGCCGGAACGCACTAATTGCTGGGCGGTGCGCTCGACGCGGTCGTAGATCTCGCTGAACTCGACGTCGGCGATGGCCTCTCCGTTAACGCGGATGCGCTCATTGATGCTGACCAGATGCGGAGAACTGTAAAGGGCGGTCTTGAATCCAGCAGCGCGCAGAATGGACGACAACGTCGCGGCGGTCGAGCCTTTGCCGTTGGTTCCGGCGATGAGCACGCTGGGGAAACGGCGCTCAGGATTGCCGAGCGCCGCCAGCATCTCGCGCACATAGGCCAGGTCGAACTTGTGCGTAGGGTGTGACGGCCAGCTCGTGTCCGAGTGCGTAAAGCTGCTCAACTGTGGACTGGTAAGCCATGGGCAACTACTCAGAGTACCTCAGGCGGCAGAACGGTTCACCGCGCGTTCTAGGGCCTCCCGTATCAGGCGGGTGTATGGGATCCCGCGCTCTTTGGCCATGGCCTTGAGAGCGGAGAGTAGCGGTGCGGGGAGGCGCATATTGATTTGTTTGTCCTTCTTAGCGAATTCGAAGTGCACACGCCGGAACTGCGAATAGTCCAAGTCCGAGAGATCTTGGGTCAGGAATTGTTCCGCAGCCTCATCGGTCATGAGCCTAGGCACTCTCTTCTTTTTCATCCTGGGTTTGTTCATAAGACACGATTTCCTTCGAATGCATGTAACGAGCCGAAACCGGCCGAATTCGCTGCTGACCGTCTCTTGCACGCAGTGTAAACGCCACATAGACGTGCCGCCCGGCGTCAGTCGTGCCGATGGCGATCAGCCTCTCCTCGGCACGCGAGTGATTTAGGTCAGGTGCAACGAGCGGATCGTTCTTAAACACAGCCTCGATTTCTGGCATGGAAACGCCATGTTTCTGGCACTTCTGACGATTCCCGACATCCCAGTCAAATCCGTGCGTTTCAAACGTCATTCTATCAAGGTTCTATGCAAATGTATATACAAAAGTATATCGGCAATCTGCATCTGTGCGGCGGTTCCGCAGAAAGCCCCGGCATCCTACTTCCCCGCCAGCTCTTTCTTCACCGTTTCGCTGACAATCTTGCCGTCGACGCGGGCGCCCGCGAACTTGGCCATGACGTTCTTCATCACCGTGCCCATGTCTTTCATTGTGGGAGTACCCATCTCGGCGATGGTGGCCTTCACCGCGGCGACGATTTCTTCCTCCCCGACGGCCTTGGGCATGTAGGCCTCGATGAAGGCGATTTCTTCCGCTTCTTTCTTCGCGAGCTCGGGGCGGTTGCCTTTTTCGAAAGCTTCGATGGAATCCTTACGCTGGTTGATCAGGGTGCTGAGGACTTGCAGTTCCTCTTTCTCGTCGAGCGGAGCGCGCTTGTCGATCTCCTTATTTTTCAATGCGGTCTTCATCATGCGCAGCGTGGAGAGCCGCAGTTCTTCTTTGCTGCGCATGGCTGCGGTCATGTCTTTTTGCACCTGCTCGATGAGACTCATGGGGCAATTATAGTGGCTTGTGCAGGGGCCGGGGATTTATCATAGAGATCCGGTGTCCTTCAGCCGGAATCCCTACGAGCAAAGGTGAGCTAGCCATGCTACGTAAGACACGGCTTTTTACGCCCGGTCCTACTCCTCTACTTCCCGCAGCCCAGCAGGCCATAGCCGCAGCGGACATGCATCACCGCACGGCGGAGTTCCGCGAGATTTTCACTCGCTCGCTGGCCGATCTGAAGACCTTTATTGGAACACAAAACGATGTGCTGATCCTGGCTGCCTCGGGCAGCGGCGCCATGGAAGCGTCGGTTTCGAACCTGACGTCGCCGGGCGACAAAGTGGTCGTGCTCAGCGCCGGCAAGTTCGGCGAGCGCTGGCGCGACATCGCCAAGGCTTTTGGCTGCCAGATCGAATTGGTAAGCGCTCCCTATGGCGAGACTTTCGACCTGAACGAGGTCCAGTCGAAGCTCGATGGCGCGCGCGTGCTGTACGTGCAGGGCACGGAGACTTCGACAGGTGCGCGGCATGACGTCAAGGGGATTGCTTCGCTGCTGAAAGGCACCGACACGCTGCTGGTGGTTGATGCCATCACCGGACTGGGCACGACCAAGTTCGACGTGGACGGCTGGGGCATCGACATCATCATCGGCGGATCGCAGAAGGCGGTCATGATTCCTCCGGGACTGGCGTACCTGGCCGTGAGCGAGCGCGCCTGGCAACGGATGGAGACGACCAAGAATCCGCGCTATTACTTCGATCTGCGCAAGGAGCGCAAATCGGCGGCCAAGGGCGAGTCGGCATTTACTCCAGCAACCGCGCTGATCGCGGGACTGCTGGCGGCCCTGGATTTCATTCGCAAGTCGGGCAAAGGTGATCTGGCTGCTGGACGCGATGCGCTTATCCAAAACGCCGAAACTTCGGCGGAGATGGTGCGCGCGGGAGCCAAGGCACTGGGCCTGGGACTGTTCGCGCCCACGTGTCCCGCGGCTGCGGTGACGGCGGTATTGCCGCCGGCTGGCGTGGATTCGAGCGCGCTGGTGAAAGAATTCCGCGAGCGCTTTGCGATGGTCGTGGCCAACGGACAAGGCGAGATGAAGGGCAAGATGATTCGCATCGCGCACCTCGGCTACTACGACTACCTCGATGCCATCGGCGTGATCGGCGCGCTGGAGCAGGTGTTGCTGCAGGTGGCTCCGTCGCACCGGTTCGAACTCGGAGCGGGCGTGCGTGCGGTGCAGGAGACGTACGCCGAGCAGTTCGCCGAGGCCGTCAAGGCGTAGGCGGACTCTCATCGGAACCCCAGTCGTTTGTGTGCCGCCGCTATGCGGCTCAGTTCCGTTTTGTTCACCCACCCCGGCTCACGCCCGGGGCTAACCCAAATGCCGCCCATTGGGCTGGATTTGCGCAATCACCGTCTCATTGCAATTGAAACAGGATCTAAGCAATACCTGCTCCTCGCAGTGAGACCTGACTCATGGAAATCGGACCAAGGGAACTCCTATGAAGATCGTAATCGCTGAAAAAGTTGCGCCATCCGCGCTGGCCGTGTTTAAAGAGCAACCTGACTGGACAGTCGCCACTCCCGAAAAAGATGCCTTGGCAGCAGAGTTGGCGAATGCCGATGCGCTGCTGGTGCGTTCGGCGGTGTTTGTTGACGCCGCCATGATGGACAAGGCTCCCAAATTGCGCGTGATTGGGCGCGCCGGTGTAGGAGTGGATAACATCGACCTCGAGGCCGCCACCAAGCGCGGGATCGCGGTGATGAACACGCCGGGCGGCAACGCCATCGCCGTCGCGGAGCATACGCTGGCGCTGATGCTGGCACTGGCGCGCCATGTTTCCAGGGCCGACGCTTCGACGCACTCCGGAAAGTGGGAGAAGAAGTCTCTTCAGGGCACCGAGCTCAAAGGCAAAACCCTCGGCATTGTGGGACTGGGAAGGATTGGTGTCGAGGTAGCTAAGCGTGCGGTTGCGTTTGGCATGAAGATTGTGGCACATGATCCTTACGTTGCCTTCAGCTTCGCGCAGCAATTGCAAATCACGCTGGCTCCGCTGGACGAACTGTTTGCCAAGTCCGACTACATTACGCTGCATGTCGGACTCACACCGCAAACCCAGGGCATAATCAACGCCGCCAATATTGCGAAGATGAAGAAAGGCGCGCGGCTGGTGAATTGTGCGCGAGGTGAGTTGCTTGACGATGCCGCAGTTGTGGCGGCGCTGCAGTCGGGGCAATTGGGCGGAGCGGCCTTGGACGTGTTCCGCGACGAGCCGCTCAAGGATTCGGCTTATCACTCCGCGCCTAACCTAATCCTGACGCCGCACATCGCGGGCTCGACCAACGAGGCGCAGGATGCCGTGGGCGTGCAGATCGCCATGCAGGTGCGCGAGTACCTGCTGAAGGGCGTGATCCAGAACGCGGTTAACGTGCCCTCGGTGACCTTTGAGGAGTACGAGGAGATGCTGCCCTACATCGGGCTGGCGGAGCGCCTGGGGGGGTTCCTGGCGCAGTCGGGCGAGAACAACGTGGAAGAGATTGGAATCGGCTACAGCGGAGACATCTGCGATTGGAAGACGGACCTCATCCGCAATGCCGCCGTGGCTGGGGTGCTCAACCAGATGGCGCACGAGAAGGCCAACCTGGTAAACGCGGGCTCAATCGCGGAGGAGCGCGGCATCCGCGTGAACGATCGGAAGAAGCTGCCTTCACCTCGCGGTTCGGAGGTCAATGCACTCACCGTGAGTCTTAAGACAGGACAACACGAGCGCACCGTAGTCGGGACTGTGCTGCACGGCGCGTCGCCCCGCCTGCTGCGCGTGGACGAAATCGATGTCGAGGCGCCGCTGCAAGGCAACATCATTTACATGCGCAATCGCGACGTACCCGGCGTGATCGGGCGGGTGGGAACGGTGCTTGGACAACACAGTGTGAACATCGCCAACTTCTCGCTGGGCCGCAGCGAACAGGCACAAGAGCCTCGCGAGGCGGTGGCCGTAGTTCAGGTGGACAGCGAAGTGAACGAGACGGTCTTGCAAGATTTGCGCAAGATCGAAGCCGTCCATGTGGCCAAGGCGATCAGATTTTGAGTTGTCAGTGGTCGGTTGTCAGTTGTCAGATAAAACCAAACGCGCCTGAGGCTATCCGGCACGTTGGTGTTTTTGGCTGCCTGAATTCCAGCGCCTACTATTTTTGTGCGGTCTTGGCGTCTCCGGCTATTTTGAGGTAAATCCAGATGAAGCACAGCGGGATCGGCGCAAACATGAGCGACCACGCGGGGGACTCACCGGTGACGACGTTGACGATCCCGTATAGCAAACCAAGCCCGTAAAGTGTAGCGCCCCCGAACGCCCATCTACGACGGTATTTTGCATCTTTACTCCATTCGCTCGGAACTTTTTGCGAAACGCAGCATGATCAGAATAAGCAGACCGGTACACACCACTGCGGCGATGATTGCTGCGGCGATTGTTCCCCAGGGAATTGGAGGATTCGTTAATGCTGCCACGATCTCGGTGGGCATTTCGCTCATGGCCGTGAGTTTCACCCAGTGAGGCAAATGTTCGAAATGACATCAGGGGCTAAAGCCCATGATTCCTTTTGGTCTATCGGCACGACTGAAGTCGTGCCCTGATACAAATCAGTCGTAACTCCAAGTCTCCGCGGTGTGAGACACGGCTGAGCCGTAATTTTTCGAAATAGGGCGGCGCATCATGCACCGCTGGAGCTGTGCTCCATCCAAAGCAAACGCGCCAGAGGACACCTGGCGCGTATTCCAATGCAAAATTAAGCTAGCGTATCGTCGTGGTCGAGGCGGCGTACTGTGCGACTGCTAAACGAACCTCAGCGCGCTTGAGGGCGCTCAGAGTCGCATCGAAGTCGAGGTCGGCTTCGGCCCGTGCCAGTGCTGCTTCAGCGCGCGCTTTGGCTTCCTGCGCCCGCTTCACGTCGATTTCTTCCGCACGCTCTGCGGTCTGGGCCAGGATGGTCACCTTGTCGGGCAGGACCTCGGCAAATCCCCATGCAACTGAGAGATGTTGTGTGGTTCCGCCGTGCTTGTAGCTAACTTCGCCGATCATCAACTCGGTGATCAGCGGCGCATGGCCCGGCAATACGTCGAGGTATCCGGCCTTGCCGGGAATCTGCACCTCGTCTGCAGTTTCCTTCACCACCAGTTTGTCTGGGGTGACAATTTCGAGTTGGAAGATATCAGCCATGGCGTTATGCGGTGGCCTTCATCTTTTCGGCGGCCTCGAGCACTTCGTCGATCGATCCCTTCATGTAGAACGCCTGCTCCGGAACGTCGTCATGCTTGCCGTCAACGACCTCCTGGAAGCTGCGCACGGTGTCTTCAATCTTCACGTAGCGTCCCTTGAGACCGGTGAACTGTTCGGCCACAAAGAACGGCTGCGAGAGGAACTTCTGCACCTTGCGGGCGCGTGACACGGTGAGCTTCTGGTCTTCGCTGAGTTCGTCGATGCCGAGAATCGCGATGATGTCCTGCAGATCCTTGTAGCTCTGCAGAACGCGCTTCACGGCCTGCGCGCAGTTGTAGTGCGCATCGCCGACCACGCGCGGATCGAGAATGCGTGAGGTCGAAGCCAGGGGATCGACGGCGGGATAAATGCCGAGTTCCGAAATCTGGCGCGAGAGCACCGTGGTGGCGTCGAGGTGAGCGAAGGTAGTGGCCGGAGCAGGGTCAGTCAAGTCGTCGGCGGGCACGTAGACGGCCTGCACCGAGGTCACTGAGCCTTTCTTGGTGGAAGTGATGCGCTCCTGCAACTCGCCCATCTCGCTGGCCAGGTTCGGCTGGTAGCCCACGGCTGAAGGCATGCGGCCCAGCAGCGTGGAGACTTCCGAACCGGCCTGAGTGAAGCGGAAAATGTTGTCGATGAAGAGCAGCGTGTCGGAGCCTTCCTCGTCGCGAAAGTATTCCGCGACGGTGAGGGCCGAGAGCGCCACCCGCAGACGCGCTCCGGGAGGCTCGGTCATCTGGCCGTAGATCAGCGCGGCCTTGGATTTCTCCGGCTCCTTAATGTTGACCACGCCCGACTCCTGCATTTCGAGCCAGAGGTCGTTGCCCTCACGGGTGCGCTCGCCCACGCCGGCGAACACCGAGAAGCCGCCATGCTGCAGGGCCACATTGTTGATGAGCTCCATGATGACGACGGTCTTGCCGACGCCCGCGCCACCGAACAGGCCGATCTTGCCGCCCTTCAAAAAGGGCTGAATCAGGTCGATGACCTTAACGCCGGTCTCGAACATCTCCGCCGTGGTGGACTGCTCGTCGAAAGCCGGGGCCTGGCGATGGATCGGCAGCCGCTTGGTGTACTTCACCGGTCCCAGTTTGTCCACGGGCTCACCGATCACATTGAGCACGCGACCGAGGGTGCACATGCCCACTGGCATGGTAATCGGGCCACCTTGGTCGATGGCCTTCATGCCGCGGACCATGCCGTCGGTGGGCTGCATGGCGACACAGCGCACCCGGCCTTCGCCCAGTTGCTGCTCGACTTCGAGGATGACGTCGATGGGATCAGGGACGTTGAAGCCCTCGCTTACCACCCGTAGCGCCGAATAGATGGGCGGCAGATTGTGCTCGGAGAATTGCACGTCCACCGCGGGACCTGCGATCTGAATGATGTGTCCGATATTTTCAGCCATTATTAGTCCAGTTGTCGGTTGTCAGTTGTCGGTTGTCGGGAAGCCGTTGCTCCAGAGCGGGATTTCAGCGACCTGATCAATCCGTTCAAGATACGGCCAAGTTGTTGAGCTTCCATCAGCAAAGTGCTCTGTTCTGCAGCGGGCATGTACCCTAACTTTGATGCGATTACGATCTGAGTTTCGATCTCGTAAAGTGAGCCACGTGCATGACCCAGAAACTGAAGAAATTCACCACGTGAAGAACGTCCCTGACCCTCAGCTATGTTGCTTGGCACGGAGACGGCAGCCCTTCGCATCTGACTCTTCAGCCCGAACATCTCTTCCTGCGGGAACTTCGATGTGATTACGTACACGCTCTGCACGAACTCGATTGCTTTCTGCCATGCGACTAGGTCCTGGTAACGGCTAGCTTGCACCTCGTGCCTCGATTCTCTGTGCGCTACCGACAACTGACAACCGGTGACTGGCAACTGCCTTACAACGCGGCGGCGCCGCTGACGATCTCGATAATCTCTTTGGTGATCGCGGCCTGGCGGACCCGGTTCAGGGTCAGCGTGAGCGCGTCGATCACGTCGTTGGCGTTGTTCGTCGCCGAATCCATGGCGGTCATGCGGGCCGCATGCTCGGCTGCTACCGACTCCAGCAGCGCCTGATAGATCTGGATCGCGACATAGCGCGGCAGCAGATCGTTCAGCAATTCCTCGGGTGGCTGCTCGTAGATGTAGTCTACCGGCGCAGTGCCGAACTTAATCGCTTCGCGTTCCAACTCGGTGGTTTCTGCAGCCTGCAAGCTCACACCCGCCGTTCGCGCGGCCTCGCCCATGCGTTCGCGCGCTTCTTTCGTCAATTCTTCCGCTTGAGTAACCTCGCGACGGCCAATCTCCTGCACGGGAAGAATGCGCTCCACGATGACCCGTTGCGAGATCACCGACTTGAATTCGTTGAAAACCAGGTAGACGCCATCGATCTGCTCGTTGCAATAGCGCTTGATGATGCTGTTAGCCATCTCCTCGACAGCGTCGTAGTCGACATGGCCGAGGAGGCTCAGGTGCTCGCCGACGATTTGCACGCGTCCGGCGCGCCCAATGTCGTCTGGTTTCACGACCGGGAACCGCCGCCGCAGAAAATCGCGGCCCTTACGCCCGATGGCCTCGACGTCGATGTTCTTGCCCTCGAGATAGTCCACGAACTTGAGAGGGGCCTTCAGCACGTTGGAATTGAATGCGCCCGCCAGTCCGCGATCGCCGGTCACGACGATGATCATCACGGTCTTCTCAGGAAGCCGGTTGCGGAGCAGGGGATGGATCGGCAGACCGGTGTCGGGATCGACCAACTCGGCGCGGCTGACCGCCGACTGCAGCAGGTTGGTCAGCATCTGCGCGAACGGACGGGCGGAGAGAGCGCGCTCCTGGGCGCGACGCAACTTGGCCGCCGAGACCATCTTCATGGCCTTGGTGATCTGGCGCGTGTTCTTCACGCTACGGATACGACGCCGAAGATCGAGTACGTTTGCCATGTTTGGTTAGGCGCCCACCGCCGCCGCTGCTGCAGCAGCTTGACGTTCGCTGGCGAAGCGGTCCTTGTAGTCCTTGATGGTCTTGGTGAGATCAGCGCGGAGTTCGTCGTCGAGGATCTTCTTCTCTTCGATTGATCGCAGCAGGCCGGGATTCGTGGTATCGACGAAGGAGTTCAGGCCTTTTTCGAACTCGCGCAACTGATCGACCGGCAGGTCATCAAGCAGGCCCTGGGTCCCTGCATAGATGATCAGGATCTGTTTGGAGAACGACAGCGGCTGGTACTGACCCTGTTTCAGGATTTCCGTCAGTCGCTGGCCGCGGGCAAGCTGTCCCTGCGTTGCCTTGTCGAGATCGCTGCCGAACTGCGAAAAAGCTGCGAGTTCGCGATACTGCGCGAGATCGAGGCGCAACGTTCCCGCCACCTGGCGCATGGCTTTGATCTGGGCGTTGCCACCCACGCGGCTTACGGACAATCCGACGTTGACGGCCGGACGCACGCCGGAGTTAAACAGGTCGGTTTCCAGGTAAATCTGGCCATCGGTAATCGAAATCACATTAGTGGGAATGTACGCTGAAACGTCGCCCGCCTGGGTCTCGATGATGGGCAGCGCCGTCAGCGAGCCTCCGCCGAGTTCGTTACTCAGCTTGGAAGCACGCTCGAGCAGGCGCGAGTGAAGGTAAAACACGTCCCCAGGATAGGCTTCGCGGCCTGGCGGACGGCGCAACAGCAGCGAGATTTCGCGATATGCGACGGCGTGCTTGGAAAGATCATCGTAAATACAAAGCGCGTGCCGTCCGCTATCGCGGAAGTACTCGCCGATGGCGCACGCGGCGTAGGGCGCGATGTACTGCATCGGGGCGGGATCGGAAGCGGAGGCGGACACCACGATGGTGTATTCCATCGCGCCGAAGTCTTCCAGCGTCTTCACCACTTGCGCAACCGACGAGCGCTTCTGGCCGATGGCGCAATAAATACAAATCAGGTCGCGGCCTTTGCTGTTGATGATCGCATCCAACGCGACGGCAGTCTTGCCGGTCTGGCGGTCGCCAATGATCAATTCGCGCTGACCGCGGCCAATCGGAATCATCGAGTCGATGGCCTTGAGACCAGTAGCCATAGGCTCTTTCACGGGCTGCCGATCGATGACACCGGGCGCGAGGCGCTCCACTGCGTTGAACTTATCCGTGGCAATCGGACCCTTGTCGTCGATGGGCACGCCAAGTCCGTTGACCACGCGGCCAATCATGGCGTCGCCCACGGGCACACTCATGATCTTGCCGGTGCGCTTGACCTCGTCACCCTCTTGAATTTCGGTGTAATCGCCCAGCAGCACGGTGCCGACCTGGTCTTCTTCCAGGTTCATGGCGAGTCCCGCAACATTGTGCGGGAACGCGAGCAGTTCGCCGGCCATGACCTTATCGAGTCCGTACACGCGGGCGATACCGTCGCCGACGGACATGACGGTGCCGACTTCATCGACGGCAATCTTGGTTTCGTAGTTGTCGATCTGCTCGCGGATGAGCTTGGTGATCTCGTCTGCTTTGATCTGTGCCATATGAATCCAGTGGTCAGCGACTGGTGGCTAGTGTCAGTAAGACTCGCGAAGCCATGTCGCCGACGAGTTAAGATTGGGCGTCAGCCATTGATGAAACAAGTAATCCCAATTCTGCGACTACTAAGAACTCGAAAGCTGTTCCTTCAACTTCTGCAATTGACCACGCACTGAGCCGTCGTAAATCGTGCTGCCCACCCGCACGATCACACCGCCCAGAAGCCCGGAATCCTCGCCGTAACGCGCCCGAACTTTCTTACCGGTAACCCGCTCGACTTGCGACTCCATACCCTGCTTTTCGTCGGACGATAGCTGACGGGAGCTGGTGATGTCGGCTTCCACAAATCCAAGCTGGTTGTTTAGTTCAGTCTCAAACTGGCGCGCGATCTGCGTCAGCATAGGGATGCGTCCATGATCGATGAGCACGGCAAAGAAATTCCGGATGGGCCGCATGGTACCTGATTGCCCGGCGATTGCGTCGAGTACCGAGCGCTTCTGGTCTGCCGCAATCGCGGGCGACTCCCAAACCATGCGTAGCTCCTTGCTCCCAGCGACCGTGGCAACGATGTCCTTCACCTGCTGCACTGCAGTGGCCGGATCGATCTTGTCCGCGATGACCACTTCGACCAGGGCGCGGGCGTAACGGCTGGCAATGGCGGCCATGGCTACTCGCCGTCCTTTCCGAGGTGGCTCACGAACTGGCGAACCAATGCGTGATCGGCGTTGTCGTCCACCTTGATCTTGTGCGAGGCGATGTCCACGGCAAGCGATGCGGCGAAACTCTTCAATTCGTGGCGAGCGCTGCGCGCGATGGCGGCAATCTCGGCCTCGGCGGAATCGACAACTTTGCGTTTGTCCTCTTCAGCGGCACTACGCACGCGCTCTTCCTCGGCGGCGGCCTCGCGCTCGGCACTTGTGCGGATGTCGTTTACCTCAACGTCGAGTTTCGAAAGGCGGGCCTCGATGTCACCGAGCCGACGTGACGCCTCGGCACTGGCAGCCTGGGCCTCTTTCAGGGCCTTCTGAATCGAGCCCGTGCGGTCGCGGAACATCTGCGGCACCTTGGACTTGAGCAACATCCAGAAGAACAGCGCCAGGAAGACAAAATTCGCGATCAGCGAAACCCAGTACATGCCCTCCGGCCCGAGCCCTATAAATCGCCCGAGCTTGGCCACCATGATCGAATACTTAAACTTCGCATTCTCGTCGTGCTCTTTGCCTTCGCCTTCCTCTGCCTTAACCGCTGCCTTGGACGCGTCTGTGAGGTCCTTGCCAATCGCGGCATCCGGATTAACGGGCTGCTTGGCGGGCTCTTGCTGAGCCTTCTGGTCAGCCGGTTGTGCTTGTGCCGGAGCGGCGGCTTTGGCGTTTTCCTGCGCGAAGACCACTCCTGCTGACAAGCAGGCGAACAACAGAATCAAGCCGAAACGCCGAAGGGCCGAACGAGTCATGATTGGCCGCCCACTGCGGGAGCCACGGCTACCGGTTTAAGAATGGTGCGGATGATCTCTGACGCGAGACGCTCCGACTCGCCCTGCAAGGACTGGCGGGCGGCGGCCATGTCCTGCTCAATCGCGGCACGGGCCTCGCGAATCTGCTCCTGAGCACGATCCCGAGCCTGGGCCACGGCGGCTGTACGGGCCTTCTGTGCGGCCTGGCGACGGGTTTCCTGCACTTTGAAGATGGCCAAACGGGCATCTCTTAAGCGCTGCTCGTATTCCTGGGTCTTGGCTTCGGCGGCAGCGATATCGGCGCGCGCCTTTAAGACCGCGCCTTCGGTGCGCTCGCGGCGCTGCTCCAGAACCCGCTTGAGGGGTTTGCCGACCAACGAGGTATAGAGCGCGTAAAGCAGCAGCAGAATAATGGCTGTGGGGATCGCGCCGAGCAGTAGTTCGCCTACCTGTTTGAGTAGAGGATCCATTTCTGGTTCGTGATTTCCAGCGGCTGAAGACGTACTGAAGGCGCTAGGAAAACTGTGGAACTAATGAACTTAACAGACGCTCTACAGCAGTGTCAATGAAGGCTCAAGCAGGGCCGAACACATTGCAGAAATCATGGAATTTCATCGCAAACACAGGAGAATAATGTCGTTGCTGCGGAGAATTCAGTCCCAATTCAGGAAACGCGATGACTCATTTCGCGTCGGTCACAAACTCCGACGGTCGCCCCTGGCTCCATGGGTCGTAAGTCTGGGCATAGATCACCCGGTCGCGAATGGTGGGGTGGCTCCACAGCCAGAATTCAGCTAATTTCCCGACGTTCGGGTAGTCGAGCGAACGCTCCCCCAGGACCTGGAACGCCTGGGCGGCGGAACGTCCGGAATCGGGCACAAGCCCGTGAATGACCTCCAGGCCGTACTGGTCGGCCTGATGTTCGTAGTGCCGCGAGATCCCGTTGACCACCGGAGTCGCCAGAAACAGGAGCACGGAGAACAGCAGGAACAACAGTGGAAACGAAGCCCAGTCGCTGAGGCCATCGATCCCCCAGCCCGCGCCATATCGTTCCACGAGCCAGTTCGCCAGCCGGTAGCCGACGTAATAGAGCCCAAGCAAGAGCAGCAAATAGATGGTAAGCATCTTGGGGAATGTGTCCCAAAACGTAGTGTCCCATCTCGTGTCCAAACACGAACATGATTTGCGGGGAGCTGAGATGCTGCATGGTGGTGTCCCACACCACGACTCGCTTGGTCGAGCCGAAGCCGGTGACGTAAGCGTTGAGCTCGGTCGTCTTCTCGCTGGCTTTCATTTCGAACATGCGCTCGGGAGGGATGTCCATCCCACCACGATGCACGACGCGCTCCAGATCGGCTACCAAGTCGGCATGCCGGTCAGTCAAGGGTTCAAACTTGTTGAACAGTGGATCGATCCAGATGGGCTGAATGAAAATCACGAACACGACGAACGGAATCGTGCCCAGCCAGAAATAGAACCACCAGCGTCGCGGACTGCGGCGCAGCGCGGCATAGAGCCCCCATCCAGCGATGCTGCCGCCGAGCAGAATGAGCGCCAGGTTCTTCGCCCAGTCGCCGAACCACGATCCCCAATGCTGCACCGAAAGCCCATATTGCAATCCAATGTGGTGTTCGTAGGCGTCAAACGGCAATTGAACCACCTGAAGCACGAAGAAGAACAGCGACATGACGATCGCCGCCTGTATCACACGAAAGCGCGAGGTCCGCACGGCGCAGTCACGAAGGCGCGCGCCAAACCGCGTCCGCAGCATGCCGTACAGCACCAGGAACCCCCAGACCGTGGTGGCGAAATAAAGCACGCCGCCGATCAGATAAAGCGCGTACGACTTTTGCAATTTGTCGGGCGGCAAAGAGTAGTGAATCATGGGCGGAGACTGGGACGAGGCAGACGTCTCCGGCGGGTTATTCTGCGCGGTTACCGGCGGCGCTCCCGCCGAGATGGACAGAGCGAGGGAAACACCGATCAGAAGCCAGCACATCCGCTGTAAGTTCATCGTGATTTGCGCCTTGCGATGAAGCTCTAACAAGCATCTCCTTGGCGCCGAAAAACTGCAAGCCAATGGGTTGATTGCAGCTGATGCGTGTTCAGGATTTGGGAATGAACCAAAGTCAGGCTCGGATGTGGCGTGTTTTCAGCGAGTTGTGAGGTCGTGTAGAATCTGCAAACTATAGGAAAATCAGCAGGTTATCGACGATTGTCCTTGACATTTCCACAGGGGGAGTTACGATTAAGTATCACCTCCGATCCATTTCAGGATCGAATGGGCCCGGAGCCAAGGAATCGTCACCGCTCTTTGGCATTGGGCCCATTTAATTTTTGTCCGTGATCGCTTCCCGCCAGTGGTTCGAATCCCTGTGAGTAGAATAGGAAACGTTTTGCATAGATACGTCTTCCTCACATGAGATCAAAAATCCTGTTTGTGCTAGGGCTGATTTTCTGTCTGACGCCTTGGGCCTCACCACCGCTTGCGCTAGTCGCCGGGTTGTTTTTCGGAACCATCGCCAGCCATCCCTATCCGGGCGAATCACGACAAATCTCGAAATATCTCCTGCAGGCTGCCGTGGTGGGCCTGGGATTTGGCATGAATTTGCATCAGGTGATTCGTGCTGGCCGAAGCGGGTTCCTTTACACGGCGGTGGGGATCGCCTTTGCCCTGATGGTTGGGAGCGCGATTGGGAGATTGGTGGCGGTTCAGCCGCGCGCAGCCTTCCTGATCTCGACTGGCACCGCAATCTGCGGGGGTAGCGCGATTGCGGCGGTGGGCCCGGTGGTAGGTGCGACCGAGGATGAAATGTCGGTCTCCCTGGGAACGATTTTCATGCTGAATTCGGTCGCCCTGCTGACCTTCCCCGCGATCGGAGCGGCGTTGAAACTCTCGGAGACCCAGTTTGGACTGTGGGCCGCGCTGGCGATTCATGACACCAGTTCAGTGGTGGGCGCTTGCGCAAAATACGGACTTCCGGCATTGGCCGTCGGAACAACCGTAAAACTGGCGCGGGCGCTATGGATTGTGCCGGTGACCGTGGCCACCGCCGTGAAGACGGGCAGTAAAAGCCGCATCCAGTGGCCGTGGTTCATCCTGTTTTTCTGCATTGCGGCGATGGCCAACACCTACCTGTTGGCGGGATTGCCCGTCTATCACTTTCTAAGCAACATGGGAAAATTGATGCTGATCTTCACTCTGTTTCTGATCGGAGCAACCCTTTCGCCTGCGGCTTTGCGCAAGGTTGGACCGCGTCCGCTAATCCAGGGTGTTCTGTTGTGGATCGTCGTGGCTGTGACCAGTTTGCTGGCGATACGGGCAGGATGGATCAGCATCTGACTCGGATCGAGCACTCCAGACGGGAACATCTCTTGAACCTTCGGAAACCACTGCCAACAGTCGCACTCGAGTTACTGCTAGCGCTGTTGCCGGCATTGAGTAGCGCGCAAACCCCGGTTCCCCAGCAATCGGAACAACCGCAGACACGCAAGGCGGTGCATTCGCATCGTCCCCTCGTCCGCGATACGACTGCTGCCACTCCTGCGCTGTGTGCCAGTTGCGTGCAAAGCAATCTGACTTATCTGGCGGGGCCCGAGCTGCACGGCCGCGGCAGTGGCACCGAAGACGAACATCGTGCGGCACAGTTCATTGCTGACAAACTTAAGGCCTACGGATTGGCGCCCGCAGCTGGAGATGGGCAGTACGTGCAGACGGCAACATTACGATCTCGGGAAGTCGTCGGAAATCCGACGCTGACGGTCTCCGCTGCGGGAAAAGACAGCGCTAAAGCACTCACGTTCACCCACGGAAAACAAATCGTCATAGCGGGACTCTCGGAACCGACGATCGCCGCACCATTGCAAAAGCTGGATCTCAATAGCGAGAAGACATCACCGGCTGAGGTTTCCAGTGGCGCTGCTGTACTACTGAAGCTGAAGCCGGGAACCAGCATGGAGGACGCGAATCGAGTTCTCGAGCCGTACAGAAGCGGAAAGGCCGCGATGGTGATCGTGGCGGTGCCGCGCGGGGGGCAAGCGATGTTTGAACGGCTCGCGAAACACCCGCCCCAGATTCCGCAACAAGTGGGAGACCAGCCGCAGAGCACCCGCGCTCCCCTGGTGTCGGCCAAACAGGAGACATTCGAGCAACTGTGGGCCGAACCCGAGGGAGCGACCGTCAAGCTCGAGGCACAGATCACGCCATGGAAGACGGAACACACCTGGAACGTACTGGGCAAGATCGAAGGCTCGGATGAGAAAGAACAAGTCATATTGTTGAGTGCGCACCTCGATCATCTCGGCATTCAGGACGGCAAGACCTACTATGGCGCCGACGACGATGCATCGGGGACGACCGCGGTGATGGAATTGGCGCGCGTGCTGGCTGCGGAACCGAAGCCCAGGCGGACGATCATGGTGGCGCTGTGGGGAAGCGAAGAAACCGGGCTGGTGGGTTCACGCTACTTTCTCAGTCATCCGACATTTGAGTTGAAGCGCGTCGTCGCCAACCTGGAGTTCGAGATGATCGGGCGTCCCAATCCCAAGTTGAAAGCTGACGAGCTTTGGGTTAGCGGCTGGGACCGCACCAATCTCGGACCTGAGTTGGCTCAGCACGGCGCAAAGCTGGTAGGCGATCCCTATCCAGCCGAGAAGTTTTTTACGCGCTCGGACAATTATGCTCTGGCAAAACAAGGCATCATCGCGCAGGTGGTCTCCAGCTTCGGCCTGCACACGGATTATCACCAGCCGACCGACACCGTGGACAAGATCGACTTCCAGCACATGGACGGGGCAATTTCGTCGATGATCGGACCGGTAACATGGCTGGCGAATTCGGACTTCAAGCCGGAATGGGCAGAGGGAAAGAAACCGTAGAAACAGTGGCTCAGTTCACGAAGCCGGCTGCACCTTGGGAGGAAGTGGTTTCGGAAGCCATAGGCTACTGCCAACCGTCTTTCTGACCACTGACAACTGAACACTGACAACTACCCACTGGTTTCCAAAGCTTGCGATAGTTCTTCCCACTCTGCCATGAGGGTCGCCAGATCGGCGCGGCGCTGGGCCAAGAGTTCAGTTTGGCGCTGGGTCTCTCCGGCGCTGACGAACGATTGCAGTTGGTGTTCGCACTCCGCGATCCCGTCTTCCAGCGTCGCGATTTCGTCCTCCATCTGCTGGCAGCGGTCCTGCATCTGCTTCATCTTGATGGGATTCAGCCGCTTGCGGGATTCTGCCTTCTGGTCCGCGTATCCCGGCACATCTGACAATGTGGGATCAGGGCGGCCGGGCGACGTGCCCGCCTGTTCCTCGACGCCACGTTGCTTGCGCCACTGGTAGTCCTCGTAGTTGCCGGGGAATACCTCGACGCGCCCCTCGCCAATCTCGAAGATGCGAGTGGCCAGCTTGTCGATGAAGTAGCGGTCGTGCGAGACGAACACCACAGTGCCGTTGTACTTCTCCAGCGACTCCAGCAGCACGTCTTTGGCCCGCATGTCGAGGTGGTTGGTAGGCTCGTCGAGCAGCAGGAAGTTGGACGGATGCAAAAGCATGCGCGCCAGCGCGTAACGGTTGCGTTCGCCGCCGGAGAGCACGCCGATTGGCTTGAAGACATCGTCTTCGGAGAACAGGAAGCACCCGAGCAAGCCGCGCAACTCGGTCATGGTCTTCTGCGGCGCCACGTCCGACAGGTCGTCGAGCATGCGGCTGTGACGGATCGAGTTCCTTGTACTGGTCCTGCGCGAAGTAGTCGGGCTCGACGTTGTGCCCGAGCTTGAGCGAGCCCGCAGTGAGCGGCTCGGTACCGGCCAGCAGCTTGATCAGCGTCGATTTTCCGGCGCCGTTGACGCCGACTAGCGCAATACGGTCTCCGCGTTGGATGGTGAAGTTCACGTCGCAAAATACTTCTTTCGGGCCGTAGCTCTTGGCGACGTCCGCGCACTCAACCACGGTGCGGCCGCTGGGATTGGGCTGCGGAAAGCTGAAGTGGATGGTCTTCTCTTCCGCGGGAATCTCGATGCGCTCAATCTTCTCCAGCTCTTTGATGCGGCTCTGCACCTGCTTGGCCTTGGTCGCCTGCGCGCGAAAGCGGTTGATGAAGGCCTCGAGTTGCTCGATGCGATCGCGCTGGTTCTTGTATGCCGCAACCAGCTGATCGCGGCGCTCCTGCTTCTGCTGCAGGTACTTCTCGTAGTTGCCGCTGTAGAAGTGCACGCCTTTGTTCCAGATCTCGATGATGCGATCGACGGTGACGTCGAGAAAGTAGCGGTCATGTGAAATCAAGACGTAGGCAAACGGATATTGCAGCAGATACGCTTCAAGCCAGTTGCGGGTTTCGAGATCAAGATGGTTGGTCGGTTCGTCGAGCAGCAGCAAGTTCGGCTTCGACAGCAACAGCTTGGCCAGCGCGATACGCATCTGCCAACCGCCGGAAAACTCTCCCGTGTCTCGTGTCCAGTCTTCCTTGCGAAAGCCGAGGCCATCGAGCACCGTGCCAACCTGCGAGTCGAGCGCGTAACCGTCATGCACGCGAAAGTGGCTCAATATGCGCTGATAGCGTTCGGCGACCTGGTGATATTCACTCGAAGCAGGATCGAGTTCGCCCATCTTGTGGGTGAGCTCTTCCATCTCCACTTCCAGCGCCTGCAGCCCACTGAACACGGACATACATTCTTCGAAGACGGTGCGGCCTTCGAGACGCAGGCCATCCTGCGGCAAATAGCCGAAGGTAGTGTTTTTTGCAGACGTGATGGCGCCGTAGTCGAGCGACTCGATGCCGCCCAGGATTTTCAGCAGTGTGGATTTGCCGGTACCGTTGGCGCCCACCAATCCCACGCGGTCGTGGGGCGTGATGAGCCAATTCAGATTGTCGAACAGAAGTTTGGGGCCGAACCGTTTTCCGGCTGAGGAAAGCTGGATCATGGCGAGGCGTCAGTTGGTCTTGTTCTGGCCCCTGATAATGCGTTCGTCGATCGGCTTGCGTCCGGCGAAGCCCTCTGTGGTGTTGTGCCAGTGGCCGATTCCCTTCTCACCCAGCTTCCAGCACAGCAGGATGACCTCTTCGCCAACGACACAGGGGAAGTCGAGCAGGCCAATGTCGAGGTCTTTTACCTGCACTCCGGCGGCATCGATCTCGGCGACAGCATCTTTGGCGCGCTGGATTGCCTTCTCGCGCTCGGCCTTGCGGCCTTTAAGCGCGACAATGTCGACGAACGTGCCGCCATTCAGGAAGATCCGGCTCTTGAGGGACTCGAATTCGGCGTCCACTTCCTCGATCAACGCCTTCGCCTGCATGGCGGAGCGCAATAACGATTCGAGAACAGGGAGCAGTGTCTCAGCTTCCGAAAGTGTAAAGGTGCGTGGCATATCGATGGCTACCTGACCCGTCTCTGCCTGGTTGGGGCCCTGGCGGCGGTTTATGATGCGGCGGCGGTACTCCCGTAAATCGGACCAATAGCGCGGAACGCGCCGCTGATATTTTTCCCGGGGACGCCGGCGTTGGCGAGTGCGAATAATCACTGGATCTCTAACATTCTATCAAGCGCCACGCGCGCCCAGGTTTTGACGTTGTCTTTGACCCTGATCGGGTTAACCACTCGGCCCTCCACCAGGTTTTCCAGCGCCCAGCAAAGGTGCTGCGGCGAGATGCGAAACATAGTAGTACAAAGACAACCCGAATCGTCGAGCGTAATGACGTGCTTATCCGGGTTCTCCCTGGCCAGACGGTTGACCAGGTGAATTTCGGTGCCGATCGCAAACGCACTTCCCGCGGGTGCCTGCTGGACCTGCCGGATGAGATAGTCAGTCGAGCCGATGCCGTCGGCCTTCTGGCAGACCTCCCAGCGGCACTCGGGATGCACGATCACCTGCATGCCGGGGTAGGTCGCACGAACCTTGTCCACGTGTTCTGGCAGGAAACGCTGATGCACCGAGCAATGGCCCTTCCATAGAATGACCTTCGCCTTGCGCAGGCGATCGGCGGTCAGTCCGCCCTGAAGCTGGTATGGATCCCACACCACCATTTCGTCGAGCGGGATGCCACGGGCAAATCCGGTATTGCGCCCCAAGTGCTGATCGGGCAGGAAAAAGATCTTCTCGTTGCGGCGCAGGGCCCAGTCGAACGCGCCCTTTGCGTTGGACGAGGTACACACCATGCCTCCCCGCTCGCCGCAAAATGCCTTGATGTCGGCGGTGGAGTTCATATAAGTGAGCGGCGAAATGCCGTGGCCTTCGTCGTCCGTGAGTCCGAGATTGACAAACTGCTCCCAGGCATCTTCGACTTGCCCGATCTCGGCCATGTCGGCCATGGAACAACCGGCGTTGAGGTCGGGGAGCACGACCGACTGTCCCGCGTGGGCCAGGATGTCGGCACTCTCCGCCATAAAGTGCACGCCGCAGAAGACGATGTATTGTCCCGCGGCCTTTGCCGCCAGCTGCGAGAGCCGGTAAGAATCGCCGCGATAGTCCGCAAAACGCACGACCTCATCGCGCTGATAGTGATGCCCAAGGACCACACATTCTCGTCCCAAGACGGCTTTCGCCTCCCGAATCCGTTCGTCCATGGAACGGTCAGGGAGCACGAGATAGTTTTCGAGCGAGCAGGATGTTGCTTCAGTAATCGGTGCAGTTGCCACGTTAATGTCTCTGCCTTCAGTCCCGGCCACGAAGTTCTTCTGGGAAGAAAAACCACGCCCCGGAACGGGGATGTTGAAAGCTGTCCTGCGGCTCCAGTAGATCCACTACCCGCCACGGCGGGCCCGACCTACGGGGATGTTGAAGCTGCTGGTTGACGCTTCTTTACTACTAAAATAGATGCTCCAGCTACAGCGTTTGTTGCAAAAACGAGAACCGCGTCACTCTGACGCGGCCAAAACCTGTCACGGGACGTTGTAACCGGACACCCGAGTCCTATTTTCACGCCTCCTTCAAAATTGTGCAAGTCGGGTGAGCCTAACCGTGCCGGGTGTCATCCCCCGATGTGTACCATCGTTCTCGACGCCGGTATAAAGCCCGGCTCGCCAATGTGATGGCGAGCCTCTTTCTGGTCGACCGCCCCCCGTATAAACTCGGCCATCTGCTCGTCACTGCCGCCATTGGCCATCAATCCTGCCAGATCGTGCTCGCGGACGGAAAACAGACACGTGCGAATCTTGCCATCCGAGGTCACCCGTATCCGGCTGCAATGTCCGCAGAACGGATGCGAAACCGGCGCGATGATCCCAATCTCGCCAACGCCGTCTTCAAAGCGGTAACGGCGGGCCGTCTCGCTGCGTGCGCGCTCGATCTCCTGCAACGGCATGTACTCGGCCATACGCCGCACGATTTCGTCCAGCGTGACGACGATCTCGGGCGACCAGACGCGGTCTTCCTCCAAGGGCATGAACTCGATAAAGCGGACGACGACGCCTTCCTCGCGGGCAAACTGCCCGAAGGCGGTGATCTGGTCATCATTAAAACCGCGCAGCAAGACGCAGTTCACTTTTACCGGATCCAGTCCGGCCCGCTGGGCGGCGCGGATGCCCGCCAGCACCCGCTCGTACGCATTGGGTACGCGCGTGATGCGGGCGAAGCGCACTTCATCGACCGCGTCCATCGACACCGTCACGCGAGTGAGCCCGGCATCAGCCAGTGGCTGCGCCAATTCCGCCAGCAGGTGTCCATTGGTGGTAATGGCTATGTCGAGAGGACGGCCGGACAGCGTCTTCATCAGGCCAAGTTCACCCACCATATCGACCAACCCGCGGCGCAGCAGCGGCTCACCGCCGGTGAGCCGAACCTTGGTGATCCCCAAGCCGACGAAGACCCGCACCATGCGCAGGTAGTCGGCGATGGGCATCTCGGGGAACGCGGGGCCGTCGTTTCCCGAGCGGCAATAGACGCACTTATAGTTGCAGCGATCGGTGATCGAGATCCGCAGATCGTGGATGTTGCGGCCGTATTTGTCGGTCAGTAGCATTCCGTCTTCGTTTCCGCCACAGAGACACTGAGCACCGAGAAAACCCGCCAAGCTCTGCGAAAGCGGTTCGTTCGTAGCCCAAGACTGTTTGGAGACGTGCAGGGGAAGGACGCCCAACGCTCGCAGAATTGCAGCGCGGCTTTGTCGTTTCCTTTCCAAGCACGGGAGGCGTGGACGTTTCCCTCCACACCCTCGGCCTCACTCGCGTGAGGCACCGCCGCCACAGCCCTGGGATTTCCGTTAGGCCGCGGAGGTCGGAAACAGTATCCGCCATTATAGATGCAATTGCGGGCCTGAGAGCGCACAGAAAAAACGCGTCCCGGCAGGTTGGCCGGGACGCGAACGATTGCAACCGCATCGGAAGCCTAGAAAGTAAACTTGGCTCCGATCTGGATGTTGCGGGGCGAATAGGCGAAGTTGCTGTTCGCGTTGGTAACAGTGCCAAGCATCGCCTTACTGTTCGTGCTGGGGGCATTGAAAACCAGAGTGCTCCCGGTGATGGAGTACCCCGTGTTGGCAACACCAGTTACGTTGACATGGTTAGCCAGGTTGAATGCCTCAGCCAGAATCTGAAGCTGATATCGCTCCTTGAAAGGGATCGACTTCGAGAGCCGCAGATCAACCACCTGTGTCCGCGGATAGCGGTAAGTGTTGCGTCCAGTCTCCAGGATGCGATTCGCGCCACCGGAACCGTTATAGCTACCGCCGGCGAGGCCCCCAGGGGCGTTACCACTGGTTACCAGACGAGTAGGGCAGCCCCGACTGCGCCTGGTAAATTGGTGCCAGTTCCCAACCGTTGGCCAGGTATCCCGCGAATCCCTTTACCTTCCATGGGGCATCGAACACCCCGCTGACGATGAAGCGCTGACGAACATCAAAGTTGGAGTTGCCATATTCGCACCGCATACAGTTCGGGAACAGTAGGTCGTTGGTATCGCTGAAAGTTGATTCGTTTTGGCCGAAATCGATAGCGTGCGACCAGGTGTAGTTGACGTTGAACTGAATATTGTTGCTAAAGCGCTTGTTCAGGAGTACGGCGAGAGCGTTATAGCTTGAGTTGACGCCGCTGAAAATGCTGGTCATAGCGCCATAATTGGCGTTCGGACGGGTACCGGTGTACAGCGGTGTGGTGATCTTCGAACCGGCTGCAAGCGGCCCGTTCCCTGTGGGATCCACGACCGTGTATGTCACCGTAGAAGTTGCTCCTGGCAGGTTGGTGTCAACAAAGTCGGGCAACTCGCGCCCGAAACTTCCCAGGTAATTCAGCGAGAGAACCACTCCCTTCCCGAAATCGTGCTGGATCGACAAGTCGGCTTCATACACCAGCGGATTCTGGAATCCCTGGTTGAAAAACACCAGGCTCGGCTTGAGCGTACCCGTCGGCGCCGAAGGGAAGATCTGAGGGAAGGCCGCGCCACCCTGGGTGCTGGTATAGCTGAAACTCAACTGACCGGCGGCAGAGCCTGTATTAATGAGCGCGTTGTAGATGGTGGAGTTGATGATGCGGCCGTAGTACATGCCAAAGCCGCCACGCAGCGAGGTGTTGCCGTCGCCAAACACATCATAGGCAAATCCGATACGGGGGCCCCAGTTATTTTTATCGCTGGGCAACTGAGAGGTCGCAGGTACTGCCGAATTAGCCAGCTGGGTGGAAGGCATCATCTCGTATTCGTAACGCAATCCGAGCGTCAGGGTCAGGCGTGGCGTGGCCTTCCAGGTGTCTTCCGCGAAGAAACCCAGATCGGTGGTTGAGAACTGCAATCCCAACGGGCCAAAAGCCTGAGTGAAGTTCGAATAGCAGGGTGCGGCGACTAACTTGCCTGACACCGTAGCGGTACAGACTTTCTTTCCGGCAGGGGATGCGTAAAGGTCAGAGAAGTAGTCAGCCAAACTGTTGTAGGTATAGGAACCGTACTGGTTGCGGAGGTTCTGCGTCTTGTCTGTCGTGTAATTGATGTCGGTGCCGAACTTGAAGGTGTGTCTACCCTTCAGCCAGGTGACCGTGTCCGCATACTGCTGGACGTATTCGTTGGGATACTGTGGCCTCTCCAGGAAATTCGGGGTGCCAAAGTTAAAACCCACCGAGGTGCTGGCCAGTTGGATGAAAGGAGGCAGACCCAGCGGGTTGCTATAGCCCGGAGGATTTACCAACGTGTTCTGCTCGTAGGGCGTGGGAGTCTGGTTGTTCTCGTATTCGTAGTCGCGCCCGTACTGGAAGCGGAACTGGTTGGAGATGTTGGACGTGATGAAGCTGTTCAGGTTGGCGATACCCCAGGTATCTTTCACGTAATCGTTGCCAAAGCTGGCGATGCCGTAGTTGTTGCTGGCTTGCGTCTGAATGCCGGCGGGTGAAGCCCAGCGCATGCGGTTGACCGACAACGAGAGGTGGTTCTTCTGGTTGATGTTCCAGTCGATCTTGGGGAACCAGATGTACTGCTCGCCCGTGCGGGGCACGGTGCCCAGCATGCTGTTAAGGCCATTCAGTCCGTTCGTGTAGTCGGTCTGTGCCTGCGCCGTACTCACGCCAAGCCGGGTTGCGAGAGTCGCGATCGTTGCTGTCGTGGGTGTAGCGTAGAATGCCGAAGCGCTGAACGGGACGGCTGTACCGGGGAAATTCCTGTAGTACCAGTCGTAAGCGAAGTACCAGAAGAGCTTGTCCTTGATGATTGCGCCGCCGAGACCGATGCCGCTGATTCGGCGAATATCCGAAGGCTTGAAGGGCTGGATCGTGTACACGCCTGGCGAAGTCTGTGCCGCGAGCGTGGTGAACGGATTCGTCGCACCCCAGGCATTGTCGCGGTAGAAGAAGTAGGCCTCGCCGTGGATTTCGTTGGTGCCGCTCTTCGTCACCGTGTTAATGACACCACCGGCCGCGCGCCCGTACTCAGCTGAATAATTCGAGGTATTGACCTGGAACTCCTGCACCGCAACTTTAGGAGTGGAGTACCCGGCGCGGGTACGGCCACGCTCCTCGGAGAA
This sequence comes from uncultured Acidobacteriaceae bacterium, assembly GCA_963779555.1. Lineage (GTDB taxonomy): Bacteria > Acidobacteriota > Terriglobia > Terriglobales > Acidobacteriaceae > DASRAA01. The sequence continues at coordinate 29,435 of CAVZYS010000016.1, read as the reverse complement.
GAAAGCCTGGTTATTGTTCGCGCCGTCAATGGTGTTGTTGTTCATCAGCGTGCTGATGCCGCGCACGCTGAGCAGGCCGAATCCATTAACGTCGTTGTTGACACCCGGTGTCAGAAGGGCGAAATCGGACCAGCGCCCGCCGTTAATCGGTAGGTTCTCGACAGCCACCGAATTCACCACTGGAGCGAAGTCGGCAGACGTGGTGTTCACGGTCGGCGCTTCGGCCGTAACGTCGACCTTTTCGGAACTGCCACTAATCCCCAGTCGTGGCGCGATCTCTGTCACTCGACCGACCTCGACGATGACCTGCGGGGCGCGATAACCGGCAAATCCCTGAGCGGTGACGCTGACGGTGTACGATGCCGGACTCAGCTTGGTGATACGGAAGTACCCCGTTGAATCGGTGGTAGCTGTCTGCTCCTGGTTTGTTCCGTTATTTCGGACGGTCACCGTTGCGCCGGCGACAACGGCACCTTGCGGATCGTAAATCGTTCCGGCAACCGCTCCTTCGGTGGTGGACTGGGCAAATGCCGAAACTGAAACCAGTACGAAAATTGAAAGCAGGAAAGCTGCGAAGAGGTTGTTGATTTTGAAAGCTGAGGAATTCGTGGATAGATGGCTGTGGCCAGAACCTGAACGCATAGCGAATCGCTCCTGATGAAATTTGGCGGTCCCGTACGCCGCAAGGCGCACAGTTATTTTCAGTTGGAACAAACACCCCGACTCAAGTACCGTCCAGCCTATCAGCCAAACGGCTGATGATTCATCAAAGAAATATTTATGTCTGTTGAAAAAATATCGATAGCGCTTATTGGGTAGCAGGGCGGAGAGAATCCGCGCAAATCAGGACCGCGCCGCAGCACAGATAAGCCCCGCCGATGCTTCGGCGAGGCCCTGTGGAAAACTCCTGCCCGGTCTTCTGACCCTATAAAGTCAACTACATCCCTTCGTAATTCGGACCACCACCACCTTCGGGTGGCACCCATGTGATGATCTCGTAGGGATCCATGATGTCGCAAGTCTTGCAATGCACGCAATTGGAAGCGTTCAGATGAATCTGCATCCCGGAAGGAGTGTCAGCGGCTTCCACCATTTCATATACGCTGGCCGGACAGAAATTCTGGCAGGGGTTGCCAAATTCCTTCACACAACGTTCGTTGCAGATCGTGGTGTCGTGGATGACAAGGTGCGCCGGCTGGTCTTCCTCGTGCTTGGTGCCCGAATAATAGACGTCGGTCAGCTTGTCGAAGGTGAGCTTGCCATCGCCCTTGGCGGCGTTGATGATGTGCGCTTCCGCTCCCCCGTCTGCGGGTAGCTGTGACAGTGGCTTCATGCGGAGATGGCCGGCGTGATTGCTGTAACGCTCGTGCAACCCGCGGCCTCCGGTGGCCTGTTGGATGCCGGCGTGCAGCATGCCGGCGAGAAAGCCCTTATCGAAACCCTGGTGGAAGTTGCGCACCGGCCACAACTCATCCTTGATCCAGCTCTTCTCCACGCGCTCCTGAAATTTCTCCAAAACACCGAGCGAGAAATCATCTTCCGCCATGGCCTCGAAAGCGGTTTCGGCGGCCAACATGCCGCTCTTGATGGCGAGATGAATCCCTTTCAACCGCTGCGAGTTCAGGAAGCCAGCGGAATCTCCCAGGATCATCCAACCATCGCCGGCCACCGGCGGGATGCACCACCAGCCGCCGTAGGGCAGCGACTTGGCCCCATAGCGAATCATTTTGCCGCCCTCGAGGAGTTTCGCAATGAAGGGATGCTTTTTGAATTCCTGCAGAACACGCTGCGGATCGATGCGGGGATCAGGATAATCCAGGCCGGTGACGAAACCCAGCGACACCAGGTTGTCATGAGAGCCATAAATCCAGGCGCCACCGTACTCGTTGAAGCTCAAGGGGTAGCCCATGGTGTAGATTACTTCGCCCGCTCCGAATCGTCCCGGGGGCAACTCCCAAAGCTCCTTCACGCCGACGCCGTAGGTCTGGGGATTGCGCTCGTTGTCCAGCTGAAACCGGCCGATCAACTGCTTGGTCAGCGAGCCGCGGCTTCCTTCGGCGAGAATGACGACCTTGGCCTTGAGATCGTAACCGGGCTCGAAGTTCGACTTCTGCTCGCCGTTTTTGTCGACGCCTTTGTCGTCCGTACGGACGCCAAGGACGCGGCCCTTTTCAAACAGCAGTTCGGTACCGGCAAACCCGGTGAAGATGGTGATACCCGCAGCTTCGACCTTGCTGGCCAGCCACTTCACAAAACGGTTGATCGAGATCACATAATTGCCGTGATCGCGCAGTGGGGGAGGCGTGATGGGAAGCTTGAACTTTCCGGTGCGCGTGAGATAGTAGACAGCCTCTTTCACCACTGCAGCTTCGAGCGGTGCGTCATTCTCGAAATCCGGCAACAGCTCGAGCATGGAACGAGGATCGAGCAGGGCTCCGGAAAGACAGTGCGCGCCCGCCTCGCGCGCTTTCTCCAGCACGTAGATATTGTCTTTGGTGAGCGGAGCGTCGGGATGCTTGGCGTTATGTTCGTCGATCAACTGCGACAACCGCAGCGCACAGGCCATACCCGCGGGACCTCCGCCGACGATGACTACATCCGCTTCCATCGCTGGACGCTCGATATTGGGCAGTGGCTTACGGAATACGATCATGCGCCCTTCGCCTTCTTCACTTCCTCGATCAGCGGCGGCACGATGTCGAACAGATTGCCTACCACCGCGATGTCCGCGATCTCGAAGATCGGCGCTTCGGAATCCTTGTTGATGGCGATGATGCTGCGCGATCCCTTCATCCCGACCACATGCTGAATGGCGCCGCTGATACCCAGCGCAAGATACAGCTTGGGCGCAACCGTCTGTCCGGACGAGCCCACCTGGCGATCCATGGGAAGCCAGCCGGAGTCGCAAATCGGGCGTGATGCGGCAATCTCGCCACCCAGCACGGCAGCGAGTTGCTGGGCCAACTCGATGTTTTTCTGCTCCTTGATGCCGCGACCTACCGAGATGATGATCTCGGCTTGAGTAAGATCGACGGCCTGCTTCGCTTCCTTGAAAGGAGCTTCGGGCTTGTTACGGATAACACCATCGGCGATCTCCACGTTGACCGTCTCGACCGGCGCTGGCGCGCTGCCGTCTTCCACCTTGTCTCCGCGGTAGGCGCCTGACTGAAATGTCGCGAAGTAGGGAGCGTCGCCCGTGAACGAAACGTCGGCGACGAACTTGCCCTGGAACATCTGCCGCGTAAACAGCAGCTTGCCGCCCTCGTACTTGTAGCCAATCGCGTCGCTGATGAGCGCGCGATTCAAGGCTGTGGCCAGCTTGGGAGCAAAGTCGCGCACCTGGTAGGTGTGCGGCATCAGTACCAGCTTGGGCTGCTTCTGCTCGATAAAGCCCTTCAGGGCAGCCACAAACCCGTCGGGAGTGTAAGGCTCGAGCTTGGACGACTCGATGTCGTACACCTTGGCGACGCGCTTGGCGGCAACTTCGTTGGCGATGTCGCCGACTCCGCTGCCTACAACGGCCGCTTCCAACGGCCAACCGGTTTCAGCCGCAATTGCCTGTGCTCCGGTTAGCGTTTCCCACGAAACCCGGTTCAGCTTACCTTCCCGCTGCTCTACAACCACCAGAATAGTGTCTGCCATTTCGATCCGTTCCTGCGCCCTGTTTTGGGCGCGTGCCGCACGCTACAAATGTCCGACACAAGCTAGTCCCTTGACTTGTGACACACGGGGTTGTTCACCCGCCCGCCTTTTGACGGCCCGTCCTGCTTACTCAGGATCTGCGCCGCCGTGAGCGATAGCCGTATATGTTCAGCAGCAACCCTACCACCACCAGTACGACGGCTATAGCGCCGAAACGCATCTGGCCGAGCCTGAGTGCTGCCGGTTCAAAAAACACCACGAGCAACGCGAACAGCACCAGAATCCAGCCCACAACCATCAGGGCCCTTCCGGTCTCGCGGCTCTCTTCTTGCGATGGCATCACCGCCTCCTGCTTGCGAGATACCAACTTCGGGTGCTATAGCATCGGGATCGCGCGCACTTACCCGATCACAGCACATGAACTTCGTTGCGCAGCCTGTCGACCAGTTTCTTAGCCACCTCCCCCGGCGGCCCTTCGATCACTTCGGTCTTCTTCGTCTTCAGCGGGATGTACAGCTTTCTCGATCTTCTGCAGGTTGTCGCCCAGCGCCGCCTTCACCTCGTCAAACGTAACTTTCTTCATTGGCTTGTTCTTCGCCTGCTTGATGCCGATCAGCGTGGCATAGCGAAGCTTGTTGATACCCGACTGGATCGTCAGCACCGCCGGTAGCGGCATGTCGACAAACTGAAAGTATCCGGCCTCCAACTCGCGCTTCACCCGGATGCCGGTGTCGTTCTTTTCGATCTGCATGATGATGGTGGCATGCGACCAGCCCAACAGTTCGGCCAACAGAACGCCGGTTTGCGCGAAACCATAGTCGTCCGATTGCAGGCCGGTAAAAACCAGATCGAAACTTTCGTCCTTCACCACCGCGGCGAACGCCTTGGCGGTGTTGAACGCGTCGAGCCCAACAAAGCTGTCGCCCTCCAGGTGGATGGCACGATCCGCGCCTTTGGCCAGCGCCTCGCGCAGCACCTGCTGCGCCCTGGCGGGGCCGCTGGTGATGACGACAACCTCTCCCCCGTGCTTCTCCCTCTGGCGCAGCGCCTCTTCCAGGGCGAAAGCATCCGGCTCATTGACTTCGTAGGAAACGTCTTCGCGAATCCATGTTCCGCTCTCGTTCAGCTTGAGCGGAGCGTCCTTCTGCGGGACCTGCTTCATGCAAACCAGGATTTTCAACCTGAGCTCCTTCGACCCGGGCAATTTGCCGTCTGGCAACCCGGGTTCGTGTGGCGGGCCAGTGGCGCTCCGCCTGCGGTACAGATGATTTCAGAATCGGCGCAGCTCGCTACAGAGCGAAATCCATCGTCACTACCGAAACAGCCGAGTATAAATGACTGGCGAGTAGATGCGAAAGGATACGCGACCGCAGTTTCAATTCGGGAAAATGCGCTCGTCATCGAATTGCAGTGACATGGAAGAAATTTCTTGCGCTTATGACGGCGAAAGCCGCTCAACAGGATTAATCACCGCCACGGAGATACCGAGTTCACGTAGACGCTGAAAGAAATAAGAACTCCGTGTCCTCCGTGCCTCCGTGGTGAATTAGGTCTCTCGCCGTTCCTGCTCCAGCAGCTTCTTTTTGCGTTCGATGCCCCAGCGATACCCAGCCAGTTCACCATCGCTACGCACCACGCGATGGCACGGGACCGCGAGTGCGACCGGATTGCTCGCACAAGCCGTGGCGACGGCGCGAACCGCCTTCGGATCTCCGATCGCGCGGGCAACTTCGCTGTAGCTGCGCGTCTGACCTACCGGGATCTCACGCAGTGCGTCCCACACCTTCTTTTGGAACGCGGTGGCACGGATGTCCAGCGGCAAGTCCATCGTGACATTTTCGCCTCGCAAACTCGCCAGCAAGGGCTGCAAATACGGCTGAAGAGCTGCATCGTCCCGCTGAACCTGTGCGGCGGGGAATTCTTCGCGCAACTCGCGCTCCAATTCACTTGCGCTCTCCCCGAAGCGAACGGCGCACAACCCGCGCGCAGTCGCGGCCACCAGCAATCGTCCCAGCGGCGACGGAACAATCGCATACTGAATGGTCGCCCCCGCGCCGCCGCGCCGATAGGCTCCGGGAGTCATGCCAAGCTGCTGGCCGGCTTTCTCGTACAGTCGGCTGGGCGAGCCGAATCCCGCGTCGTAGAGTGCTGTAGTCACATCGTCTCCTTTGCGCAATCCGTGTTTGACATGTTGCATGCGCCGCGCCGACTGGTACTCGCGCGGACTAAGTCCGGTGGCTCGCTTAAACAGCCGTTGCAGATGGAATGGACTGACCCCGACGCGCTTGCTTAGCTCCGCCAGCGTCAGCACGCCCTCGGCTTCGTCGAGCAATTGGCGTGCCCGCATCACGGACTGCGCCTGCGCGGAGATTTCCGTCGGCTTGCAGCGCAGGCACGCGCGATAGCCCGCCCGCTCGGCCTGCCGCGGATCGGGGAAGAACTCCACCGAATCCCGTCGCGGACGCCGGCTCGGGCACGACGGCCTGCAGTAAATTCCGGTCGTGCGCACGGCGAAGACGAACCTGCCGTCCTGTCGCGCGTCCCGCTCCATCACTTGTCGCCACTGTGTCTCGGATTGCATGTTGCAAAGGTAGCGCGGTCGATCTCCCCGGCGCTATCCGGGGCTTGCGGGCAAACTAACTTCTTGCAATTGGGATTTTACCGCCGCTGCCCGCTGACCATCGTCATCAAACAGCCATGCAGAGGGTTTGTTGGTGAGGCGACGATGTAACAAAACATATTCGACTGATCCGCAAGAAAGGCCAGCTCCCGCTTTTACCAACCCCACCGAATTCTCGCTAAACTTTTTTGCGCTTGAGCGAGTCCCAGTTTAGCGCCCAGAAGACGGGCGCGAACCCGGGGTGTCAGGCTTCCATTGATGGATGCGGCTAACGACGACGAAGAAGTAACCTGTGGACAAGCCGACCATAATGATGCCCACCAAGCCCTCAATCGGTGCGAGCAGCCGCCACGGCTTCGCCAGCACCACATCGCCGTAACCAAGGCTGGTGTAAGTGACCCCCGAAAAGTAAAACGCCGCTTCGGCGTTGGGCAGGCATCCCCGCCACAGATAGAACAATCCCCAGATCGAAATCTCCAACAGATGGAGCAGGACCAGCCACCAGATAATGTGGAGCAGCCTGCGGATGACAGGCCAGAGCCGGTGTGGCGGCAGGGCGTACAAACTGGTCAAGTGCCGGAGCAGTACCGCGATACCCGAGGTATGGACGACAACCGTGAGGGCGACCAGGACGCACGCGCTGAGGATTATTGAAGGCATCTTTTTATTGGCCTCGGGGAGGCGGACTCGCCGGTCGTCTGGTGCTCAGGATTACTTGCGGCATGGCGATTGCGGGGAAGTTACGTTTCCCTCGCACGAACTATGCATTACACGATTCCTATCCGCCCAACGCGATGGCTACGCCGACGAGCGCCAAGCCAAGCAGCATTGCGCAGCAACCAGCCAAATAGCCATTGAAGCCCGTGCGTCTCCCCCACAGCAGCCCCGTGATGAACAGCAATACGATTAAGGTCCAATTCGAAACGCGAAGAGCGATGAGCGGTTCGGTAAAGAATAGAAACGGTATCACCGCTGGGATCACGGCCGCGACATCGATCATAAAGATGGCAATCATCCCATTGACATCATCCTTAGTAAGATCGGGGTCAGGCAATTGGACACGGATCGCTACGGGTAAAATTGCCTGGCAGAGGCGTGTGCGCTCGTCTGCGTCTACTCCCGGTTCAAGGAGTGGCTTGAGTCGAGCGCCAATTGCAGAGAAGGCCTCGCTTTCATTTGGCGCGCTCCTTAGGTCAGTAAGAAAGCGCAGCTGCAGTCGCCGATCGGTTAAATTGCCCCATGCGAACAAGGCACCGTCAATGATTCCCCAGGCGGTATTACATCCGAGTGCGCCGAGCAACAAAGTGCGCACTCCCTGCTTTCCGGGGGCTGCCGTAAAGCCTGCGATGAGTGTGAACCCAAGCACCATGATCAAGCCGGCGATTGCTTCTTCCAATCGGTTTGCCAGGTCTAAGTAATCCCGCACAAACTTTAACCATGTGTGATGAGAATGAGCCACGATCCTCCCTTTCCATATCGACTCTTAGACAGATCTTCAGCTTTGCGAGATCAATAGTGCCCCTTCGCCAGCCGGACCAGAACCCTAGCTCAATCTAGAGTCGTATCTGACTGCTTAGGTGGCGGAGCGGTGTTGAACGTCTGCCGGTACTGCCTCACGACGTCCTCCAGCCGGTCGTAATGGGCATCCTCGCCAATCAACTCCCACATCTTGTAGCGTGCTCTGGTATTGAGGTCATCCATGATTTCCGTAACGACCAGCCGTATTCCTCTGGCGTTTAACTTCGCATACACCGACCGGAGCGTCTCCGCCGCGGAATAGTCGACATCGTCCACCGCTGACGCATCGATGCAGAGCCAGCGCAAAGGCGGCTCCACGGTGTCCGCGAGAAATGCAATCTCCTCCGCGAGCTGTCGGCAATTCGCGTAGTACATGCTGTGGGTGAATCGGTAGATGACCAACCCGGGTGCCGCCGAAGCGGCCTTGGACACAGGCACCGGCTGCCAACCGCCGGAGTCGCTCGGCAGAAGCACAGCGTTCTTCGGTTGATACCCGTACCGGGTGTGACTGATGAGCGACAACGCGATGGCGAGCAGTATCCCCTGTTCGACACCGACGATCACGACCGTCAACGCGGTGATCAGTGCCAACCAGAACTCCGTTCGCCTTTGATCGAAAACCCTCCGCATCCCAGCGACATCGATCAAGCCGACCCCAATCAGAAACACGATGGCCGACAAAGCCGCTTCTGGCAAATAGGTCAGCGCTCCGGTCAGAAAGAGCAGGATCAGCGCCACCATCGCCACCATCACCAGCAGCGACAGTTGGCTGCGTCCGCCGGCGTCGTCGACGATTTGTGTCTTCGTGGGGCTGCCGTTGACGACGAAGGTGCCGGACAGGCCGGCGCCAATGTTGGCAAGGGCCAGACCGACCAGGTCGGTGTTCTCGCTGAAATTCTCGTCATAGCGTGTGGCAAAGGCGCGCGAGGTCGCCGCGCTCTGTGCCAGGATCACAACGAACATCGCGAAGGCGGTGGGAAGCAATGTCGCCATGACTGTCCAGTTCCAATCCACCTTGGGCAGGCCGAGATGCGGCAGACCACTGGGAACGGCTCCGACGATATGCACGTGCTTGTCGAGTCCGAACGCCCAGGTTACGACCACGGCGCCGATTGCCGCGATGAGGGCTCCGGGAATTTTCTTCGAAATCATTTTGAGGCCGACGATGACCACCAAAACGCTGAGCGCCACCGTCATTTCGTAGCGGTTGGCCTGCCCGAGCTGTTGCAGGTCGTTCCAGAACTTCCCCAAGGCGCCATGGCCGCCACCCTTCAAGCCCAACATACCGGCGATCTCCCCCAACGCGACCTGAACACCAACCCCGGTCAGGAATCCGATCAACACGGTGCGCGAGAGAAAGTCCGCTAAAAATCCCAGGCGCATGAGGCGCGCCAGAATTAAGAAACCTGCGGCCATCAAGGCAAGCACGCCGGCCAAAGCCATGTATTGCTCTGACCCGGTGGCGGCGATTCCCACCAAGGCGCTGGCAAGGATCGCCGCCGTCGCCGAATCAGCGCCCACCACAAGATGCCGAGAGGAGCCGAACAAAGCGAACAGTGCCGTGGGGATGAGCATGGTGTAGAGACCTGTGATCACCGGCGTGCCGGCGATCTTGGTGTAGCCCATCACTTCCGGGACGGCAATTGCGGCAAGCGTGATACCGGCAAGAATTTCAGACGGGATCTGAGCAGTCGTGATCGGCAGCACCCCCTGAAGGACCGGGAAGCGGCGGCGAACGGGATGATCGTGTGCTGATGTCATGGCAGTCCCCCTATTGCTCCTCGAATACAGCCTTGACCTTTCCGGCGCGAATGGCGCGTTTGAACGCGGCGTGGTCCTTCTCATTCTGGTCGGCGTAAGCAACGGAGAACGCGGCCAGCGACTCGTCGAACACGTCGCTCTTGCCCATGTAACCGCTCATCACCGCAGCGTCCCCGGAACGCGCGTGGGAGAGCGCCAATGAGTGGCCGCAACACTCGACGAAAATGATCATCCTTGACGTGTCGTACGTCTCGACGGGAAGCTTGATTTTGACGTCCCGCAGCTGACGGACATAGTAGTGACGTCCTCCCATCCCACCCTCGGTCCAGCCGAGGAAGATGTCGCTGGCCGGCTGCATGAGCCGGTGACCGTTCACAACGCGTTCTCCGTGGTTCGCATAAACGCTCTTTCCTGCATAGTTCTCCAGGACCGAGGCGCGGGCCTCCTTGATCTGGAGAATGAGAGGATCCCCTTCCGCGTCCGTCAGCAAGAGCACCCAGCAGGAGGTGCCAACGCTCCCGACGCCGACAACTTTATGCGCAGCATCCTTGATTTCGTAGCGATCGAGTAAAACGCGAGAGGCAGGCGCCAAGGACAGCCGATACCGGGCGAAAACCTGCATGATTTCCCGATGGATCTCTCCCGGGGACTGACCTTTCCAGTGGAAGATTGTCGGGGGCTGGTCTTTGATAATCGGCGACCCGCCCGCATCGTCGACGAGCTTCGGGAAGAGGCCTTCTGAGGTGCTGCTCGCACGCGCCTTTGCAACTCTCTTTGTGGCTTTGTGGCGGATCCCGGCATCTTTGACGCCCGAGATCAGCATTTCAAGCTCGACCTCGAGGTACCACAAATCCCGGACCTTCATCTTGCTGAACGCGGCCATGTGCGTGCGGTAGGACCGGACACAAGCGAGGACCGCATCCTTGGCGGCGGATTCGCTGAGCCCGTTGTCGCGACACGCAATCACGGTGCTCGCAGCCAGACGCTTGAGGTCCCACTCCCAGGGCGCAGGGAGGGTTTCATCAAGGTCGTTGATGGCGAAGATGAGTCGCCTCTCTGGGGTGGCGAGGCCCCGGAAGTTGACCAGATGGGAGTCTCCGCCGCATTGCACGCGGACGCCGGTGGAAGGAGTGCCCGCCAGATCGTCCGCCATGGCGAGCGCCGAGCCCCGGTAGAAGGTGAAGGGAGACTGCACCATCCGTCCATGGCGAAGGGGAATGAGATCGGGGATGCGCCCCGCGTCGGCCTTCAGCACCACGCTGACCGGGTCAGGCCGGTTGTGCAGCGGCTTCCATGCGGAGTGCGCATCGCGCGGACACTTGTCCCGCAATGCCTTGCCCATTGCCTTGAGTTCGGCGAGCGAGTGCTGCGCTTGAAACGATTGGGGCTCGCTTTTGCCGGATTGGCGGGACTCTGTTGTGGACGAAGAAGTGGTCGCGCGTGCCATGGGGGAGACACTCCCTTGCTGAGGTCTCGAAGACACACTGAGACCTTCATTATGAATACCGGTTTATCGCTAATATTCAGTGACGGAGGTCACACGTTGGACGTATTGTGCCCTAGATCACGGACAAGGTTGTTGCCCCTAGTTGGTAGCTTGCTCTATCAGGCCAAACCGTGTGTTATCCAAGAAAGGCAGCACTCAAATTAGACGAGTCTGCATTATGGCCCGCACGATCCGAAGGCACCGACCACTCCCGCCGTTCCTGATTCCGAACTCCCTGGTTACTTTAGTTTCTTCCGCCGCCTGATTTCTCTGGCGCTTCGGCTTGGCGCACTTTACAAGGTATGTATGGGTCAGAGGAGAGGTGTCTCTGCCCACGTCCGCGCCCAAGCTGCGGGAGAATTTGTTCTTTGACATCGTTTTGTGGCGCCGGAAAACAGTATGACTTGTATTGAAAGTATGACAATCTGCGGTCATATAAGTATGACAAGTATGACAAATTGCCGTATGACAAGTATGTAAAGTATGACAACTCCGGACGCCAAAACTGCCACTTTTGGCAGCTAAGTCCAACGGGCAGACATGGATACGTATAACTTGTATAGTTATCAATGACATGCGAACAATTTTTGCCTAACCCGCTGATTCTAAACAACCGTGTGAAAAATAATTTTGGTGTTATACCCGACTACAACACCGCGAATTCCAGCCCTGAGATGCCTTAAACCTGCTTCAGCGCTTCTTTGGCTGCGGCGACGGTCTGTGTGCCCGGGCTTTCTCGGACAGGCTCTACCGGCTCAGTCGCGTTCTTCTGTTTTTCCAGCTCCACGTTCAACTCCGCTCCCAACAGAATCGCCATCGCGGCAAACTGCAGCCACATCATCAGCACGATGAATGACGCCAATGTGCCATACATCGCATTGAAGTAGGAAAACTTGCGGAGGTAGATGCCGAGCACTCCAGAGCTCGCAATCCAAACTGCGACCGCAAACAGCGAGCCCACCATCTGTTGCCGCAACGTGTGCTTGCGGTCCGGTCCGAGGTAATACAGTGTCCCGATCGAGGCCAGGGCGCAGGTCACGACCAGCACCCAACGCATGATGGGCCAGCCCAGGACGAACGTATGGCTCACATTGAACACGCGCGCCAGCTCCCTGCCGAAGTGTGGACCGAGAAGCATGGCGCTCAGCGCGACAGCCGTCATCCCGCCCACGACAAACGTGACGTAGATGGCGCTCAGCCGCTTTTGCCAGAAAGTCCTTGTTTCGTCCGCCTCGTAGATGGTGTTCAAAGCGGTCGCCATGGAAGCGATGGCGTTGGATGCGGCTATCACCGCGAGGATGAAACCCGCCGACAACAGGCCGTTGTTGGTATGCATGGTAGAGGTGAGCATGCTGTCCACCATCGGCATCGTCTGGTCGGGAACAAAATGGGCCACCAGATGGACCATGCGCTGAGCCAGGTGCGGAATAGGGAGCAGCGCAAGCGCACTGGCCAGGAAGATCAGGAACGGAAACAGCGACATCAGGAAGAAGAATGCCAGCGCGGCCGAAGAGGTTAGCCCGTTGTGCCGGAGAAAACTCCGGACAGTATTGGTAACCAGGCGGCGAACGTGTTCCAGCCGGGGAACGATTTCCGGTAGCGGTCCCGCGTACTGCTCTGGTTCAGTCGTCGGCATGCGCTAAGAGTGCCACCGGAAGAAGCTGTCCGCAACTGTGATCGTCCCGACTCACGCGACGTTAGGCTAAATTCAGCCCGCGCGCCACAATCGCCCTGGCCTGCGCGGCCGACTCAAACACGTACGCCTCCATGCCGACTCGCCTGGCTCCATCCACGTTTGCCGGCCGGTCGTCAAAGAACAGCGCTCGCGCTGCTTCACAACCCAAATTAGCCAGGCACGCCCGATAAATAACCGCATCAGGCTTGACGACACCCAGTTCGCACGACCATATCTGTACGTCAAATTCGTCCAGCCAATCGAACTTCCTGCGCAACTCTGCCAGCAGATCGAACGGCATGTTGGAAAGGATTGCCGTCTTCAGGCCGCGCGATTTGATCTCTCGTGCCAACTCCAGCGTCTCGGGGTTCAGGCGCGTCCACATCTCCGATTCCATGGCCACCATTCTTTCCACCGTGGTGGGAGCGATTTCGACTTTCGCGACCTCGGCAAATCTCTGCCAGTGCTGCCGGAAGTCCGCGTGACCGCGGTCGTAATGGTCACGGGTTTTGGAATACAGCTCGAAAAACACCGCTTCGTTCACGCCCGTCAGGACCGCAAACTCGAGCAACTCTTCGCGGCTCGGAGCGAAGCTCAACACCCGACCGTAATCGAAGAGAACGGCATCCCATGGACTCGATTTCATCAGCTTCATTCTATGCGGACGATCAGGTAGCCTTCAGCAACATGCAGGTCACGTCGTCGTGTTGCGGAGCCCCGGCAACGAAGCGGTCAAGGTCAGTCATAATGCTCTGCAGAAGCTGGCCTGGCCCCAGGTCGGCACCACTGTGTACAACAAACAGCAGGCGCGGCTCACCGTACTCCTCGCTTTTGCTGTCCTCCGCCTCGACCACGCCGTCGGTAAAAATGACCAGCCAATCGCCGGTTTGCAACACGACGGAACCCGCCTCGTAGGGCGCCGCTTCCAGGATACCCAATGGTATGCCGCCCCGATCGAGCCGCTCCATCGCGCCGGATCGACGGCGCAGTACGGGAGAGTTGTGGCCGGCATTGACGTAGGTGAGGGTGCGCGTAGCAGGGTCGTACTCTCCGAGGAATGCCGTGGTGAAACGCCGCCCGTCCTGGCTGTTCCCGCAGGCGTAATGGTTCATCCGGCTGACCAGTTCAGGAAGGCTGGAGGGACTCGCCGCCAGGGTTTTCAGGCTGGCTTGAATAGTGGCCATTAGCAATGCCGCCGGAATGCTCTTGCCCGCCACATCCGCCATGGCGAAGACCCACTTCGATTCGCTGGCCGCCGATCCGCCACGCGGAAACACGTCGTAGTAATCGCCCGCGACCGTATTGGCGGGCCGGGTGGCAAACGCGATTTCCAGTCCGGGCACAGATGGAGGGCTAGCCGGCAACAGCCACGTCTGGATCTCCTTCGCAATCTGCAGATCGCGCTTCATCACCACCCGATCGCCGACCTCCAGTACCAGCAAGACCAGCATCAACAGGGCACCCCAGAAGTGGCTATCGAACGCCAGGAACTTCATCTCTCCATGGCTGCCTTGCCACTGGGCTTCACCGCTGGGGCCGAACATCAACACAATTGCGACCAGCAGCAACACGCGGCGGGCAGGAGTTAACTTCTCCAGGATGGCCCAGAAAAACTGCCCAGCCACATGAAAGAAGTGTTTTACTCTTGGCACTCCTTGTAATCGGGTGGCGTCCACATCCTTGGAATACAGCCGATAGCTGGAACGCGCGTCCGTCAGGAATTGCTTCCAGAGCTGATCGACCCGCATGCCATCGGTGACGCGGTTCCAGAACTTGTCGACCCGCTCCATCACGGGAGCGACTGTTGTCGTGAGCGGGTCGTTCCGCGGCAGGGGCTGACCGGCGTGTTGGTTTCTGGAAGGCATGCGGCTATGAACAGGATTATAGGGGCCAATCGTGCCAGTGGCGAAATGTCGATGCGCGCGTCGCGACCTGAGGAATCGCGATACACCAACGTCGGCTACGGTGGTCAGTCGAGAAAAGCTACAGACTGAACGCTGGTGACCTCAAAGCGCTTGCGGCAGCGCATGTTCTTGCAGGCCACCAGGTCGTCGCGGCGCACCATGTAGGAGCGCGCCTTGGCAAACTTGGCCCGGTCACGCTCGTCGGCCCTTCCGGGGAGCTGCTTCTTCTTGGTCCGAACGAACCATCCCAAATCGTATTCGGCGGATTGTTGGCAGTGCGGACAAGTCATGGTTGCCTTCTTGGTCTCCTGACGCTCATCAAAAAAATCACGCTCTTCCATCGGGCCCTCCGCGGGCGCCGGCGTGTACAAACGCCGCAGCTCGTACGTTGCCATTAGACCACAGGCGCCGTCGATTTCCTGTGACGTTGGTGGTGATCGTGGGTCACCGTTGGCCGCTCCCGGTCAGTCGCATGAAAAGGCCTTTGGACGGAGGGTGGAGTTCGTCCCAAATCCACTTCCAAGGCTGCAAAACGGTGCTAAGATTCGCCGTAAGGAGGCCCCTATGATTAGCCTTCTTCTACTTTCAGTCCTGCTCTCCACTCCCTCAGCGGCTGCCCAGGCCGCGGTTGTCGCAGGCGACCCCCTTGCCGTCGAATCACCGTCGCTGAACCTTATGCACCACGGGATGCCGCAACAGATGCTTGAGGAACAGCAGGTGAAGTCATTCGACGCCATCGAAGTCCATCCCGACAACGATATCTGTTACAAGATCCGCGCCTATATCTTCTCCACCGGCCCCGAGCCTAGGTTGCTACGGGAGACGACCTGCGGACCAAAGCGCCCGATGGCCAAGAGTGTGGAGGGCGCCAAGCCCAAACTCGTGCCCGTCGATGCCGGAGAGCAGCCTGTTGTGACCCCTGAGCGCTAGAACCACCCGGAACGGGCCGCATCTCAAACTGTGAATATCAAGGCAGGCGAAGCAGGCCGCATGCAAGCGTGGCAGGTCGTCACGAAGTCAGGCAGCTAAGAAAGCGGCGCGCACGACGGCTCGAGCCGGGCATAATCGCTACAGGAAATAAATCGGTGGCTATTCCCCGCCAGCGACCTTTGCCGCATAGGGATTGTCGTCGAGCACCTGCCATACCGTGTCGAGCAGGGTGCCATCCACCCACTTCACCACCGCCACCGGACGATCTCCCAGGCTCGGCTTGGCTGGCTTGCCACCGCAGATATGTTCAACCTCGGCCTTGATCTCCTCGATGGTCCGGATCGGCAGGCCTTTGCCCTTGACCGCATCCAATAGATCTTGTCGTTTTGGATTGATGGCGATGCCCCGCTCGGTGGCAATCACGTCGATCAATTCGCCCGGCCCGGTGATAGTCGTGACTTCGTCCACGATCACCGGAATGCGGTCCCGGAACGACGGCACCGCAAGAATCGTGCATCCCGCGAATAGGCAGTTCTGCCAGCCGCCGATGCCGTGCAGCAGCCGTCCATCGGAGTGCGTTACGACATTGGCGTTGAAGTTCACGTCCACTTCGGTCGCACCCAGCACACAGGCATCGATGATCGAAGCGAAATTTCCCTTGCCGTGAAAGTTGTATGACGTAAAAGGACTGGTCGGAACGTGCCGTGGATCGCTCGCAATCGAGCGCACGGCATCGAGGTCGAACGTCTGCCCGTCGAGAATGTAGCCCGTCAGTCCTTCCTTCAGCATGTCCACCAGGTATTTGGTCGATCCGCCACGCACGAAGCTGGCCTTGACGTTGGCCTCTTTCATCATGCGCGCCAGATAGTCAACGAAAGCCAACGCGATGCCGCCTGCTCCAGCCTGAAACGAAAAGCCGTTGCGCATGATGCCGCTGTCTCGCAGGAAGCGCGCCACCAACTCAGAAATCCGTAGGCGGTCGGGGCTACGCGTGATCTGGGTTGTGCCGCTGACGATCTTTGACGGATCTCCGATGGATTCGACCTCGACCACGTAATCGACGTTGTTGCCCTGGATCTGCCACGGAATGCACGGAAACGGCACGAGGTTGTCGGTCACCACGATCACGCGATCGGCATAGGCCGAATCGGTCAGCGCGAAACCCAGTGATCCACAGGCCGACTTGCCATGCGAACCGTCGGCATTACCGAAGAAGTCGGCCGTCGGCGCGGCGATCACCGCAATGTCGATGTGGATTTCGCCATCCTGCACCGCCTGCCAGCGTCCGCCGTGCGAGCGCAGAACGCCCATCCCGCACATCTGCCCGTGCGAACAGTAGTCGCCCAGCGGACCGTTCATGCTGCCTTCGATATGGTGTACTGCTCCGGACTTCATCAAATCGATCACCGGTTCGTGGCACGGAAACGAGGCGCTGGGAAACCACACCAGGTCTTTCGCTCCCATACCTGCGGCCGTCTGCAGTGCGGTGAGTGCCACGCGGTCTCCATTGCGCAGATGATGATGGCTGCTGATCGTCATGCCATCGCGCAGACCGCACAGCCGCAGCGCGGTTTCGAGGTCCGGCACTCGCTTGTCGCCATTCGAAGGGTAGTCACTGTTGCTGCGAATCGGTGGAGCGTACTTGTGTCCTGTCGGGCGATGGCCGTCCACGCCCGCGTAGGCGACTTGTTCGCGTCCATTCACGACCGTCGGCACACGCCGGCCAGCGGCGTTTGTGACCAGCTCAGCAGTCACCATCGTGCTCATGCTTCGCCTCCTTCTTTGGCGATAGCTGTGGTCGTTAACAATCCCATCTTCTTCGCACGCTCCACTAACTTCACCGCACGCTGCACCACCGGAGCGTCAATCATTCTCGATCCCAAGCTGACCACGCCAAGCCCACGGGACTGCGCATCTTCGTAGGCGGCGACAATCTTCAGCGCCTTCTCCAGTTCGTTTTGCGACGGCGCAAACGCGCGATGAATAATCTCAATCTGCATGGGATGAATGCAGCCCATCCCCTCGAAGCCCACGGCGCGCGCGGCCTCTCCCCAGCGTTGTAAGCCTTCGGAGTCGGCCACATCGCCGTACACCGAATCGATAGCCTGTACGTGCGCGGCATGAGCGGCATTCACCACTCGCATGCGCGCAAACAACGATTCGTTGCCGGTCGCGGTCTTCACTACTCCGAGATCGGCAGTGTAGTCCTCGAGGCCAATCGTGATGCCTGCGATCCGCTCCGAAGCTGTGGCGATGGCAAATGCGTTCTCGATGCCCAGCGCCGACTCCAGTATCGGCATCAGCCAGATTGGCCGCGTCACGCCGGACCGCTTCGCGATCTGCGTGATCGCATCACTCACGTCCGCCACCTGCGCTGCCGTCTCGACCTTGGGAACTAGGATGAGGTCGGGTGATTGTGGCACGATCTCCTCCAAATCGGCCATTCCCAGAGGCAACTGGTTGATGCGCACCATGCGCTCTGCCGCACCGAAATCCACCGCGCGCAGCGCATTACGCACCAGCAGTCGCGCCGCATCCTTCTCTGAGTGATGCACTGAGTCTTCGAGGTCGAGGATGACCGCATCGGGCCCATGCAGACCCGCATTGACGAAATACTTAGGCTCGTTGCCCGGTAAATAGAGTCGCGAGCGCCGCAACCGGTCTCTGATGGACGCCGCGGGCAACCGGAGCGGATCGGGCAAGGCCGACCTCTGATTGCCCAGTCCAGCGCGACGAACCGCTGCCTCCACCCGGGCCGCGATGACGAATGGTAGCGCGCCTTCGTCCACCATGCTGACGAAGGCATTTTCGACACCCAAGCGTGCGCAGCACATCACGTACCTGCTGCCGAATATTCTCGCCGTAGTACAGTGCCACCCGCGACCGCAGCTCGATCTCAACGCCGCCACTGGCGCGCTCTTCTACGCTTACGTGCAGGTCCGAGCGCACATCACTGCCCGCGCGGCCCGCCTCGCCGCGTTTCAATTGACTAGCCTCGGCTGCTGCCGGCATATGCCTTCTCCACACCAACGCCCAGCTTCGACAGGATGGCGTCCGTGACCTGGGTCGTCGAAGCCGCGCCCTGCGCCAGCGACTTAGCACCGCCGGAAATGCGCATCATGTCGTAGCTGCGCACCTTGCCCTCGGCGACAACGTCTGCGATGGCCGCGCGGATTTTCGTCGCCTTCTCGTTCTCGCCCACGTGATCGAGCATCATCGCCGCCGACAGGACCATAGCGATCGGATTGACGATCGGCGGATCCAACTCCGCGTATTTCGGAGCCGATCCGTGCGTCGGCTCGAACACTGCGACTTCGTCCCCGATGTTGCCGGACGCTGCAAATCCCAAGCCCGCCCACCAGTCCGGCGAAGGCATCGCTGATAACGTCGCCAAACAGATTGCTGGCCACGATTACCCCGTAGTCTTCCGGATTCTTGGTCAGCCACATGGTCTGCGCATCGATGTTAGTGGACCACAGCGAAATCTCCGCGAACTGCTTCTGCACTTCCTTCGCAACCTCTTCCATCATGCCCGAGGTCTCGCGCAGCACGTTGGGCTTCTCGCAGATGGTGACCGACTTGTATCCAAACTTGCGCGCATGGCGGAAGGCCGCTTCGCAAATCCGGCGCGCCGCTGGGCGGGTGATGATGCGTACTGAAATGGCAAGATCGGCGCCTGCCACGTTCGCGAACGCATTGAACTTGGGATGTGTTGCCAGCGCCTCGCGCACCGGCTGCGGCGGATTCGTCCACTCCACTCCCGCGTAGAGTCCCTCAGTGTTTTGGCGGAAGACCACCACATCCACCTTGGGCTCTTCGAATCCGCCGCCAGGCTTCTTGCGGATGAAGTTCAGCGGGTTGCCCGCAAATGACAGGCAGGGCCGCATGCAGATGTCGAGGTTGAAAATCTGCCGCATCGACACGATTGGGCTGAAATACTGCAGTCCCTTGCCCCGTAGCGCTGGGATGAGATCGGCTTCAGTTTCTTTCTTCGGCTTCGACGTGATTGCGCCGAACAACCCGACTTTGTACTGGCGCAGCAGATCGATGGTGCGCTGAGGCAGCGGATTGCCCTCGTTCCTCCAGCTTTCCCAGCCAATGTCGGCATGAACGTACTCGGCCTCGAAGCCAACCGCGTCCAGCACGCGAATCGCCTCGGGCAGGACCTGGTTTCCAATGCCGTCTCCCGGCATGCTTACGACGGTATGTTTCGCCATGAATGCAAACTCCCTATTGAAGCAGCTTTGAAAGGGCACGGCTTCAGCCGTGCCGACAAGCCATCCAAATTTTGTCATCCCGAGGGGCTTGAGCCCCGAGGGACCTGCTTTTCTACAGCCCATCAAACCTGCGCGACGGCGTGGTTCAATCCCAGCTTCGCACTCACCAAATTCTCCACGCCACCGGCAATCACGAGCGATTGCGGCACCGATCCCAAGGCTGGGAACGTGAACTCTTCCCCTGCATACCGGATGGTACTCGCGGAAAAATCAACCTCGATCTCGTCGCCGGGAATAATCGTCTTCTCTTTGTGCGCGATTGCCTCCGCATACTTCGCGCGCAGACGCTTCACCAGTTCAGGCGTCTCGATGCACAGGAATCCGTTGTTGAACGCGTTGCGCAAATAGGTCTGCGAGAAGCTGCCCGCAATCACCAGTGGAATGCCCGCGCACTTCAGCGCCGTAACGGCCTGCTCGCGACTCGAACCTGTGCCGAAGTTGAAGCCTCCCACCAGCACGTCTCCTGCTTTGCTCCGTCCCGCGAACGTGGGATCATAGTTCTCCATCACCACCTTCGCCATCATCTCCGGAGTCATGTCTTCGCGATACGTGTAGTCCTTGCCGTAAATGCCATCGGTGTTCAGATTGTCTTGAGGCAGGAAGACCAGCCTACCCCGCACGCTTTGCGGGAAGCCCGGCAGGATCTCCACTTTCTCCGCTTCCGACACTGACGCATACGGCTCGAAGCGTTTCTCGATCTCCCGATACTCCGCTGGATTCGGACCGCAAATGTATCCCGCGACGGCCGAAGCCGCTACAACTTCGGGGCTCCCCAGGTAGCACTGCGCATCGCGCGATCCCATGCGCCCTTTGAAATTTCGGTTGGTCGCCGAGATGCCGACTTCACCCGCTTCCAGCAATCCCGTGCCAAGTCCGATGCAAGGCCCGCATCCCGGCGGCAGCGTTTGCGCCCCAGCAGCCGTCAAAATCTGCCAGATACCGTGTTTCTCCGCCTCCTCCTGCACCGAACGGCTGGCCGCGGCCAAGTAGAACTTGACGCCCGCCGCGACCTTCTTTCCCTCGAGCACCTTTCGCCGCAGCCGCCAGGTCTTCCAGCCGTGAGTTCACGCACGAAACCAGGTACGCCTTCTGGATCGCGACTCTTTTCCCTTCGATCTCCGCGACCGACTGCATCACCTGCACTGTATCGGGGCCCGACACGTGCGGAGTCACTTCGGCGAGGTTCAGTACGATCCGGCCGGCGTACATTGCGTCAGAATCAGGCGCGGGCGGGTTGATGCGAATCTGTTCTAGCCGACCCTCGGAAATTCGCGCAATTTCCTGCGCGCGCAACTCCCGGCTACACCCCTCAATGTAGGACAAGGTGACCGCGTCGGCCGCAAACCATCCCACCAGCGCGCCCCATTCCGTGGTCATATTCGCAATGCTGAGACGCGCATCCATGCTGAGTGACGCCACTCCGGGCCCGGCGAATTCCACCGCGGCGTTGAGCACCTCTTCCTGGTTATAGAGCCCGCAAAGAGTGACGATCACGTCCTTGCCGGTCGTTCCTGCTGCGAGTTTGCCATTCAGCACGACCTGAATCGTCCGCGGAATCTGCCACCAGAATTCACCGGTCGCCCAGATCGCCGCCGCGTCAGTTCGCACCACTGGTGTACCAATCGCTCCCAGCGCTCCATACATATTCGAGTGCGAATCCGACGCTACGACGAAATCGCCCGGCAGCACGTAACCCTTCTCCACCATGATCTGGTGGCCGATTCCGGTGCCCGGCGGATAGAAGTCGATCCCATGCTGGTTGGCGAACGACTCCATGCTGCGGTACTTCGCGAGGTTCGACTCCTCCGTGTTCTGAATGTCGTGGTCGGCGGTGAATACCGGTTGCGTCGGATCGTGAATCGCCCGCGCGCCAATCGTCTTGAACTTCTTCATCACCGCCGAGGTGTTGTCATGCGTCATCACGTGGTCGGGCCGGATCGACAGAAAGTCGCCCGCCCGCAGCGGACGGTTCGGACCCTCGGCCATGTGCGTTTGCGAAATCTTCTCCACTATCGTCTGTCCCATACTCAGTACCTCCTGCCGACTAGCGATCGGCGCGGAACAGGTTCATCAAATCGGTCACGCTGGCTTGCTTGTCCAGGTTCCAAATGGCGTCCATGGCACGGCGTCGCGCCGCGTGCGTCATCACCGGCTCAGCTAGCGCTTCGAACTTTTCCTCAACTTCCTTATCGGTCAGCGGATTTCGGGGATCGCCCTTCGGATAGTCGAGTTGCTTCGTGAACTCGCGGCCATCCGTCGTCTGCACCGTGACCACAACTCGCTGCAACGCCGGAAATACCTTCTCGATCTCTGGATCGGCGACCACCACGATCTTGTTGAGCTGCGCCCGAATGGTTGGGTCCGTGATCTTCTCCATGGTGAACTGAAGCGGCGTCACCTGCCGCTCGGCGATGGCCGCTGCGATCACGTAGGGCAGCGAGTGGTCAGCGGTCTCCTTGGTATGCGGATCGTACTTGCTGGCATCGCTCAAGATGTCGGCCCCGCGCGCCGTGGTGCGGATGTGCACCTTGGCGACGTCATCGGGCTTGAGGTCGTTCTCCTTGACCAGCGCCAGCGTGGCCGAAATCGGTGTGTGTGTCAGTGCTTCGGTGGGAAATGCCTTCATCCCACATTGTGTGATGCGCCACGAGTCGCCCAATCCATCGGTCAGAATGTTTAGCTTCCACTCCGGACCGAGGCAGTGCACCAGACCTTCCTTGCCATCGATTACATGCTCGGGCCCACTATATCCCTTCTCAGCCAATAGCGCCGCAAACACTCCACTCTGCGTCGCCATCGGATCAACCGTGTTCTTCATCATGGTCAGCTTGCCCGCCGTCACCGCACCCAGTGTGGCGCGTGCGCTGGCGCTGATGCCGATGGCGTGCTGCATCTTGCTGCAGTCAAGGTGCAGCATTCTTGCAGCAACAATTGGCGAAACAAATGCCGTCAATGTGGCATGGTGCCATCCTCGCTCGCGGATTCCCGGAAACGCCGCTTCGCACAGGCGCATCTCGAACTCATGCCCGAGCACCAGCCCGACGATCAACTCGCGCCCATCACCTCCAGCACGCTCACAGCAGGCGATCGCTGCCGGAAAGATGTCTGAAGGATGCGACGGGTCCTGCTTCCAGTAGATGTCGTTGTAGTCCATGCAGCGGATCATCAGCGCGTTGGCCAGCGATGCGGAGACCGCATCCATCGACTTTCCGGTGCCAATGACCGTCGCGTTTCCCGGCCCAGCGATTTCGCCCAGCACCTCGAGCGCGATGACCACATCATGCTGCTGGTATCCGCCCAGCGCGCAACCGATGCTGTCGAGCAGGAAGCGCTTCGCCTGGTAGATCGCGTCTTCTGACAGGTCCTCGAACTTGAGTCCGGCCGCCCATTGCGACATGGCTGCGGTGATGGTCGGCTTGGCTAGCGCCCTTGGCGGGCGCGGGCATTGTCGTGGTCGTCATACGAATCTTCTCCTTGTTACTTGCCGAGGTTCTTGAAGGGCAGAAAGGCCATAAAGTCGGCGTGATGAACGATGTACGCTTCCGTCGTGCGCTTCACCAGGTCGCCCTCCGCGGCATGGGCGGCAATGATGTGGCAAACCGCGTCGGGGACGCCACATTCCATCGCCAGCGCCACTCCGGTAAAAGGGTGGCGCAACATCTCACCGCGCTTGCTCTGGCGCGTCTTCCCCTCGGCGTTTTCGTACTCCAGAAGCTTGCCGACATCGGCGAGAATCGCACCCGCGATCACGGTATCGTGATCGATAGGCAGCGCCTTACCCATGAATTCCGTCATGCTCTCGGCCGCCTTGCGCGCGATGTGCACCACGCAGCGTTTGTGCTCCATGAAAGTCGTCGGGCAGTTGGGAACCAGCAACGTAAAGGGTATGCGATTCAGGTCGTCCGGAGTCAGTGGGCTGCGTTCGAGAGCCATCTCCCACGTCTTCGTGACTTGCTCGCGCAGTCCGGGATCCTTGATCCACTCAATCTCGGGCCACAGCTTCAAGACCGCATCGCGCATTCGTTTCCCTCCGCAGCAGGGCTACAGCATTCCGGCCGTCGGTTAAGCAAGCCGGAATTCCTAACGACTAGCAAAACGGATATTCGTATCACTTCGCCATAGCATGGGGCTAGGAGGCGCATCACAAAGTCCAGGTGACGTGTTCTAATTGGTTGGTAATTTCTTCCGCGGGAGTTTCTGGAGAGAACCGTAAAGGCTTGCCAATCATGCACCTTAAGCTCACCACGACGAGCAATTTTCCGTCCCGAGAGCTTCATGTCAAATAGGCCATCAATTCGCAAAGACACTACCGGAATACCAAGCCGCTGAGCCAGCAAGCCGACCCCCGAGCGAAACGGCGAGGGTTTGCCGTCCGGGGTGCGACGTCCTTCCGGGAACACAACCACGCTGTAACCCCGGTCCACCGATTCGCCCGCGAAGGCGAAGCTCTCGCGCACTCCCGATTGTTGGGGCAAGGGAAACACATTGAACAGCGCCACCACCAGGTAATAGCCGGCCTGCTGCCACCAGCGCGCAAGCACATTCATGCTCGCCGGAGGCCGCCACATTCCCCACAGCCGTTCACCCAGCATCCCCACCGCAAGCCTGTTGCGGATGCGCGCCGGCATCGCGATCAACACGAATCCCACATCGATGTACGTAATGTGATTGCACGTGATCAGCACCGGCCCTTCGACGCCTTCAAGATTTTCGCGACCCACAATTTTGGGATGCGCCATAATCAGCGTCGCCGGCAGCGACAGCAGATAGTAGAAGAAGTTGCGAATCCAAGTGACCGGCCAGCGTTGCGCCCAGCGCGGATAGTGGTACCCGCTTTGCTGTGCGCGCTGCGGCTGGTGCAGCATCCGTTCCAGATCAGCCACGGTGCTGACCTGCGCGAAGTTCGCCTCACTCAAATCAACCTGATAGCGGTCTTCCAGTGCGCTCATCAACTCCACGCGGTCCATGGAACTCAGGTTCAAGTCGCCTTCCAACTTTGCGTCAGGATCGAGCACGCCGGTGCTGCGTCCCGTGATCCGGCTGATGAGATCTCCAAGCCCGCCTTGTGCCGGAGCCACCGCTGCAGCCGACGAAAATTTTTCTTTGATCGCCTGCTGGATCACGCCAATCTTCGGCTTCTGCGTTGGAGTACGCGGGAAGTCCTCCTCGGGCCACGTCACCCACCGGCGTATTCGCTGAAACTCGGCTAAGTGCTGGTTTGCTCGCGCAACCACCTCAGCCTCGTCTGCAGCATTGCGCAGCAAAAGCGCAGCAATTGGTTCGGCATTCCCGCCCTGCTCCAGCCCCACGACCACGCAATCGCGCACCTCGGGCTGCTGTCGCAGCACCGCCTCAAGATCCTCGGGATAGATGTTCATCCCTTCGCGAGTCACAATGACGTTCTTCTTGCGGCCCTTGAAATAGAGGTTGCCTTCCGCGTCGAGCGCACCCAGGTCCCCGGTGCGGAACCAGCCATCCTCACCAAGCACCGGCTTCAACTCGTGGTTCTGCCAGTATCCCGCAGCCACGTTGGCCCCACGCACCAGGATCTCGCCGTTCTCGTCGAGCTTCATCTCGCGCCCCTCCATCACCTTGCCAATCGAGCGCTTTCCGGTATGGAAGGGATGGTTCAACGAAATGAGCGACGTGGTTTCGGTCAGCCCGTATCCCTGGATCACTACGAAACTCAATCGTCGCCAGAACTCTTCCGTCTCGGCATCGAGCGCCGCCCCACCCGAGATGAACGCCCAGAACTTCCAGCCGAACTGGTTGTGAATGCGGCGGAACCGCCACCAGCGCTTGACGAACTTCTCATCCCTGGCAGCTTCGAATTGCCGGTGAAACCAGTCGGTCTTGCCCGCGGCCTCAATATCTCGCTCCAACTTTTCCTTCAATGACTCCATCAGGCGAGGGACCGCCACCACCACCGACACGCGTTCCGTCTTGATCGCGCGTATTACCTCAGTCGGATTCAGTGTGTCCTGGAAGAGCACCGTGGCGGCCAGCATTTGCGGCAGGAAGATTCCCAGGAACTGTCCAAAGACATGGCTCAGTGGCAGCAGGTTCAAAAAACGTAGGGGATGAAAGACGCGCTCGTACTTCAGGTAATTGCCGATCTCGCGCTCCAGCGGCTCCAGGTTGGCGAGAATGTTGCCGTGGGTGATAACCACGCCGCGCGGCTCCGCCGTGGTTCCTGAGGTGAAGACGATCTGCACGATGTCATCGCGGCCCACACCCGCAACAACGAGAGGCGCGTCGGACACCTTCACGAGTTGTTCGCGCAGGGTCTCTAGATCAAAGTGGGCAACTCCCGGGATCGTGTTTTGCGCGGATCCAACACACAGTTTCGCATCGACCTGTTGCGCCACTCGCGCGGCAAAGTCCGGGGCCGCTATCTTGTCGATGGGAACAACGATCGCTCCGCGCAGCAGACACCCAAAGAATGCAACGATCCACTCCGCACAATTCTCGCCCCAAATAACGACCTTCGCGCCCCTTCCGATCCCGCGCGCCTCGATGGCATGCGCGAATCGGTATGCGTTCTGCAGCACCTCTCCGTAGCTCCAGCGCTGCACGCGATAGCCGCGCCGAAAGACATACGCCGGTTCCGCAGCATGCAAACGGAAGTTTTCAAGGTATTCCAGGATGCTGGAGCGTGCCATCGATCACCAGTGTAACTGGTGGGATGAACTCCACGAGTCAGCGGGAGACTCCATCAAAACAAGTAAGCTGCAGACTAAGTCGGGTCGCCTGAAGCAAAGATGTGAATTTTCCTTCAGGCACGGGGCAGCCGATGGTCGCTACCCTGTCTGATTCGCGACACCAAGCTCTAGCAAATTCGCCAGGAATGTTCTCCCTTGCTCACGACCAGCGACGACTCTCCTTGCCCTGCGCCTTGAGCATGTTGCGAAACACGGTGGTCGCCTGCTTCACTTCTGGCATGGCAATCCCGCAATGCAGTTGTTTTCCCTCGCGCCGTGTCGACACCACTCCCGCCGACTTCAGGATCGCAAGATGCTGCGACAGGTTCGCCTTGGAAATACCCAGGCCTTCTTGCAGTTCAGACGCCCAGCGCTCGCCGCGTGTCAGCATCTCAATCAGGTGCAGGCGGGTAGGATTTGCGAAGGCCTTGCAGATTACGGCTTGACGTTCGTAGATCTCAACTTCGCCATTAGACTTGCGTTTCGTGCCCACAGATTCCCCCAGGAGCAATAAGATTTTGACTTCTCAGGCAGCCACACGTGCGCACAGCCCTTACCCGCGCCTGCAATTCTTCATCCGATAAGCCGTACCCGGCAGGTCGATTCAGACTACCAACCGCACTCCCCTGCTGACTCACGCGAGGCGCTTTTGTTGAGGGTCGTTGCGCGATACGAACAATTGGCTGCGAGATGCAATGCCGCGACAGCGCCACACGCAGCCATAGCACAACTCAACATCGCAATACTGCTTGGGTGCGACGAATCTATATCACGCCGCGTTTCCCATATCGACCAGCTCAAAGATAAACAGTCGCTGTATTTCGAAAGTACACTCTGCCTGCTACTACAGCTATACCCCAAAGGGGGCGATGCGCAGCATTACTTTTTACGATTATGCGTGCTGTTTCCCGATTTGAACCTACACCCCGCGATGTGATTACGCATTTCCAAACGGGTGCTCAAGCGATGGGCTGCGTGGAGTGAACAACTCGGCGCCGTCGGCCGTGATGTGCATGTCATCTTCAATCCGCACTCCGAACTCGCCCGGAAGGTAGATGCCCGGCTCGTCGCTGAAAACCATGTCCGCGCGCACCGGAGTCGCGTTGCCCGGAACCAGATAG
Source organism: uncultured Acidobacteriaceae bacterium (assembly GCA_963779555.1). GTDB lineage: Bacteria > Acidobacteriota > Terriglobia > Terriglobales > Acidobacteriaceae > DASRAA01. The sequence goes on along the minus strand of CAVZYS010000016.1, from coordinate 1,800 downwards.
GGCCACTCGTGCCCGTCCAGGCCCATTCCATGCCCAACGCGGTGGGTGAAGTACTTGAAGCCGGGACCGTAACCGGCGTCGATCACCACTTTGCGCGCTGCCGCGTCGATCGCTTCGCAAGGTACACCCGGACGGGCGGCAGCGAGCGCTGCGCTTTGCGCCTTATAAACGATGTCAAAAATCTGTTTCATCTTTAAACTGGGCTTGCCCAACACGAAAGTCCGGCTGATGTCCGACGCGTATCCTTCGACGCTGCAACCACCGTCCATTAAGACGATCGCACCTTCCTGGATCTTCTGCGGCTGGATCGATCCATGAGGGGCCGCCGAGTATTCTCCCACCTGGGCGTCGGCGCCACCATGAAACCCTAGTTGGGTGTGCGCTGACTCCACCAGCGACTCAAACTCCTGCCCCGTCATGCCGGGCTGTAACGCATGGTAGGCGGCGGCGTAGGCGGTGATTGACACCTTTGAGGCAAGACGCATCAGGCTGAGCTCGTGTTCGCTCTTGATCATCCGGCATCCTGCCGTCACAGGGACCGCGCTTGCCATCTGCAGGGCCGGAACGTGCGAGGCAATGCCACTACTGAACACGAAGGGCGTCTTTTCTCCGATTCCCAATGCCCCTGAACTCACTCCCAAATCCCGCAATCCCTGCGCAACACGCTGGTAGGGGTCTTCATCCTCCTGCCAGACGCGCACGTCGGCATTCATTCCAAACGGACCGATCTTCAGTTGCTCGCGTGCCCTGCCTTCCTCAAATGCCGGACACACAAAGAACGCATTGCCTTTGGCGGGCAACACCATGGCAAACAACCGTTCACTTTGCCACCAGTGCACGGCGCTGAAGTACGGCAGCGAACTGCCGCTGGTCAGCACAATGGCCTGCAGCCGGTTCTCCTCCATCAATTGCCGCGCGCGCTCCACCCGGGCGGCTCGCTCCTCTGCGCTGATCGGCGTGGCCTGGTCTTTCATGGATTTAAGGCTGGCGATCGACGGCGGCAGTTTCGCAGCACACTCGGCTGAAGCTGCCTCGGGGATGACGGCGGCAGCGGCGGCGGTACTTCCGACCTGCAAAAAACGACGGCGTGAAAATCGCATCATGGCAGTCGAGTGTATCGCGAGAGGGGTTGGTCGCGAAGGCCTACGCGTTCTCGGGTTGGGTTTCCAAGTCGAGATTGAGGTGTACCCCCCTCCCCTGCCCCTCTTGTGTTTTCAAGCATTTGTGAGGGGTCTACGGCGCAGCTTTGGGAAAACAAAGGGTCTAGGGGTACATGATAGAAAACATTGGGGTTATGAGCGCGGCGTAGATGAGAAGCTGGCTCGGCGGGGAGGGCTTCGGCGGTGAGATCCATAGCCCAGAGCATCATTCGGGCGGAGGCGAAGTCGACACTGCCAGCGGTGACGACGCGGAGGACTTCGGCACGGTTCAAGGCGAGGTCGCGCCGGGACATGGGCACGCAGAGCCGAGGGATACAGGCAAGGCGTCGAGCACGGGCCATGTTGTGGAGGCGGGTGCGAGCGTCGAGGTGATGGCGGCAGCAGGCACGACCGCGGACGGCGGCTCCCTGACAGTGGCGGCCGTCGGAAAACGTGTGGCGGCAGATACGGATGATTGTGGCACACGAGTTCATGGAGACCTCCGCGGGGGCCAAGGTTCATGGTAGGTTGCGGCGCGGGGGAACTCGAAGGGAAAAGTGCGGGGCGACGTTACGAAGGTAACCAGATGCTCCTGAAGTGGGAATACAGGGGAATGAGCCGTCGGGCGCGTTGCGCCACCGGCCAGCCGGGATTACCTAAC
>CAVZYS010000015.1:0-91348 GCA_963779555.1 uncultured Acidobacteriaceae bacterium | reverse complement strand
GCGAATGGGAGACTGCACGCTAGCGATCATGTAAACGGCGGGGTCGCCAACCCGTTTGGGGTCAGAAACTCTCTACCTGCCACACGTTCTTGGGGCCACCGGCTTCAGCTATCGCCAGCATTCGTCCGTTCGGTGACGGGATTGCATGCCAGATTTCAGGATTACTGGACGTGAGCAGGACAAAGTACCGCCATCCAGCGCGACATCTAACAAGGCGCTGTCCCGTTCAAAGTTGTGCCAGGACACAAGGAGCCGCTTCCATCGGCGGACCAATTAATGCCGATCAAACCACTCCATCCTTTTACAACCAGATCACGCGTTTGGCCCGTGGAAGTAGAACGAAGTTGGACACTTGTCCTGACTGGGACCATAGAGGATGATCGCTCGTTGCGAGCCATCGGGAGACAAGCTCCAATTGAATGCGGATTCAATTTGCGGGGGATCTGCAAGCTTGCCGCTCCTCACGTCGAACCGAAACGTTTCCGAACTTTCCCCTTTGGCGACGCTGTAGAGGCAAGTCGTTGAAGGTAAGCGAGCACACTGCACATTCCAGATGCCAACGTCCTTAAGGATGAAACGAGGCGTTCCACCGCCTATCGGAATGGCGAAAATGGAGGAGGGGGTTTCGTGGCTGGCGGACTTCAGGGTGGAAATATATACGATCTCCAAACCGTCGGGGGCCACTATGGGCTGTGAGACCTGGTCTGTGCTAGTCACGAGACTTTCCGCTATTGTCTGATCGATCGCCTGTTTGAATATTTCCCGCGTGCCGTTTCGGTTCCGAGCTAAAGAGGACGGCCGTGCTATCGGGTGTCCAGGACCACGGCATATTTTCGTTGTCATCCATCGTCAGTCGTCTGCTCGCGAGCAATTGTGTGCCGTTTGTCGACAGCGTGGCAATGTAAACACTGGGCAACCAATTGCCCCTCAGGAAGAGCACTTTCTTTCCATCGGTGGGGGCAGTAACTTGCGAAATCCACCCCTGTCCTCCCGTGATGCGTTTGGGGGGCGAGGAATGTTTCACTGCTTTTTGAAGCGATACCACCCACAAGCTCGAATCTTGATGGTTTTGAGTAGATCCAAGGGCGTAGATTCGGCCCGTTCATCCGGTAGCCAACGCAGTGCAGGACTTAAACGACTATCCGAAAAAAGGGTCTCCGTATCTTCTTTTTTCTGCCACTCATTCACCTCAACGGTACTGCTCCGCGCGGAGTAGGCCCAGAGTGACCTGACGTATGCGATTCTCTTGCCATCGGGAGACCAAGTAGGCGCTCCCACCTGCGAGTCATCGGGCTTGGCGGCGGCGCACTTGACCAGATCGGTTCCGTCGGAACGCACGACCCATTCTTCTCGACCCAGAGGCCGTTGTAACTCAAGGAACCGCGGAGGAATGCAATGTGCGTTCCATCAGGCGAGACCGATCCGCCCGATGCATCATCCACTAGCTGTCGCGGCGAGCCTCCGAACACCGAGATACTCCACAAGCTTGCCTTTCCGGGGTGTTCGGCTCGAGTGACGAGCAAGCGAGATCCGTCCGGAAACCAATCATCCACACGGGCGGAGAAATCTGGGCCATCGCACGGGATGGGTCTCGCCGGTGCCAAGCAGTTCGAGTCGATACCCGTATTGTCGGCATAAGCCAGGTACTTGCCATCCGGAGAGACGGACATGCTGGTCAAGCTATTTTCTACGGAATTCGCGGTCAGCTTTCGTTCAATGACCTCCGCGCGATGCAATGGATGCTGCCACAGTGCCCACGCGATAACGGCAATCACAATCGCACAAACGAATGCCGTGGCAACCCAGGTACGCCCCCAAGATGATTTGCCTCGTTCCTGAACGGCTACGATTCTCAGTTCTTTCCTGGGGGAACCCTCGACCGCGGCAATAAACCGATAGCCACGTCGCCCCAGTGTCTCCACAAAGGTCGGGTTTTCCGCACTGTCGCCTAACGCGTCCCGTAACCTCCGGATTGCGGAGTTAAGTCCATTATCGAAGTCCACGAATGTGTCTGCTGACCATAGTCGGGCGTGCAACTGTTCTCGCGTGACGACTTCACCGGGGCGCTCCAGCAACATGGCTAGGATCTGAAACGGTTGGTTCTGGAGTTTAGCCTTGACGCCATTGCGGCGTAGCTCGCCCCCCCGCAGGTCCACCTCAAAGGCACCAAATCGAACCACGAGAGGCCCGTACTCGGGCATTAATTCCATTTTTTCCCCAAGGTGGAGTGTCAGGAGTATGAGCCAAAAGCACCTCCTCGGCAAGCCAACCCTACTCCAATTAGGCTGTGACCATTTCTTAGGTCCGCCAACGAGCCCGGCAACCACATACAGCGCAGCCACTTATCGCGTTAGCGACGGGTGCTTGACAGGTTAGCGCTGTTCCATTGCACAATCCCCGCTCTCGCCCTACTGTCACGACACTGAAACTGAACACTGGGGCGAGGAAACAGACCGACGCAGTACTTTCCTTTCTCATTGGCCAAGACCAACGGCACCAACGCCAGGATTATGGCAAGCCTTATAGGCGCAATCGGCTGCGGCCACGGGCGCCTGCGACCGTAACCCGACGGGAGTATTTCCACGGAGCTTGGCGCCATCCGCCAGCGCCGGCACCTCTCATACCACCGTTACCCCGACCTTAGAGGGGTCCTTGTGAAACGAAACTCGTTGTTAAGAATTCTGGTGGTTGTCACGCCCATGATGCTCATTGGCTGCCTGTTGGTTTTAGCCATGTCTGCTGCGGCTCAATCTGTCAAGTCCGAGTCGGACAATGGACTTTGGTCGCAAGACGAAAAACAAATGATTCGGATCGGTCTCGCGATAGCCCCGGTTCCCTTGAACATGGCGCGCAAAGACAAAGACATGGTGGGACTAGGCGGCTATACTGTCAACGTAACGGGCGGCGCGATGGCTGCCACGGCGATGGTCCTGCCCACCCAGACCTTCCCACCGGCAACCCCTACCTGCGGCAACCGCCATTTAATAGCACCACGACCACCAATCCGGCGACTTACCTGGGCGGCGGCAGGAGACTTGGGCCGTTTCCCGGTGCCGACGCACCGTTGCACCATTGCTGCCCGCAACTGACGCCGGACAAATCTCGCTGGCGGAAGAGCGGCCACACGTCAGAGGAGTTCATCCAGATCATAAGGACTGGTGTGGACATGGATCACGCCACCCTAACTGTCCGACCAACGCGCCCAACTGCATGCCACCTCCGTTCAACGGCGACAAGCTGCAAATCATGCCATGGCCGGACTATCGACTACATGACAGACCGGCGGCGCAGGAGCTATCTACTCATACTTGACGCGATTCCGTGCCTTGAAGCGGCCCCGGCGAGCCTTCCCCCCCACGCCCTGCCAATAGCCGAACGCCATCTCCCCCCACCGGAAGAGCGACCAGCTCAGATGTTCTGAGCCGGCGCTCCAAGTGTTACCAGGACAGATCCCAGGTGCACAACGCCAACCTCTAAAAGGTTCGTTATGCAAAATGTCCCCTTCTTTCGGGCGACAGGACTTGTGTAATTCTGAAGCGTAAATAGGCGCAACACCAGGATGTCCGTTACCCGCGAACACTGCGATTACCATTCTATCGTCGCCGTACCAAAAGTAACCTGAGCGTCCGCCGTACTACGGCTTCGTTCAAGTCTTCTCTCGGGGAGATGATACCAAAAAGGTGTCACTCACGGTGCGCGACCCATGCGATCTCTCCGAACCGGTATGACCAACTTCGTGTCGGCAGAACCACAGGATCCTCGATTACAAGGTTGACTGCGCGTCAGGACGACACTGCGTTCGGCATCATGGTATCGACTGACGATCTTTCCTGCCCCAGCGACCGTTCCCCTTTGTTCGGCCACTATTTAGCCGTGCCAGTCCGAGTGGAAGAGCCCTTCAGGAGTCACCGACTGATGACGCCTAATTGACGATCGGACTTGGATCCAGGTCCCAGGATAAAGGCTCTCAGGTTTGGAGATCGCAAGTACCGTCTCATAGCACCTTGCTCTTTCCTGTCTTCGCTAGTCACATCCAAACGTGATTGGCATCACTGCCTGGCGCAGCCCGCGGCTGTTAACTTCCCGCCACCTTCGATTTAGGTGAACGTTTGTTCGAAGAAGCTGCCGTCGGTTTCTTAGATGCGTTAGCGGCAGGCCGTTCGGGCGCGTATTCCGTTCGTGGCGGAAGCAAGATGTGGCCTTACGAGAGACTCTCGCATGAACAGGTGGACGGGCTGACAAAGTACGCACGCGACCGCGGTAAATAGGGGAGATATTCGATGTCATCGGTGCCCGATGTAGGCGTGACAGATCCGTCTGCACGACCGGATTTGCCGCGCCGCCGTCTTGTCAGCATCCTGCTGGGAACGGGCTTGCTGGCGTCGGCAGCCTCGTTCTTTTATCCAATTCTGCGCTACCTGGTTCCGCCCAAACTGCCCGACTTGGGCGGCGACGCCGTGCTCGCGGCCCGGGTCGCAGAACTTAAACCGAATACCGCCAAGACGTTTCGGTTCGGGACCCGGCCCGGTCTGCTGATTGAGACGGCTGCGGGTGAGTACCGCGCAATGTCGGCCACCTGCACTCACCTGGGCTGTACGGTGCAATACCGTCCCGACCTGCGCGAGATCTGGTGCGCCTGCCACAACGGCATGTACGACCTGAACGGCCGCAACATCTCGGGCCCACCTCCGCGTCCGTTGGAAGCCTTCGAGGTGCAGGTCCGTGGCGATGAGATTTTCGTGCGGCGAAAGCAGGAGGCCTGATGGCGAGCCCGGTGACTGGCGTTCGCGAGTGGTTGCACGAACGGTTCGATCTCGATGGCATCAAGGCATTGGCGCAGAAGAAGAAGGTGCCGGTCCATCGCTATTCGTACTGGTATTTCCTGGGTGGCATGACCTTGTTTCTCTTTGGGGTGCAGGTCCTCACTGGCGCGTTGCTGCTTTTGTACTACCGTCCTGGCGCTGACGAAGCCTTCGAGAGCGTGCAACTCATCATAGACCCCAGGTGCAGTTCGGGTGGCTCATCCGTTCGGTGCATTCGTGGTCGGCGAACCTACTGATCTTCATGGCATTCGCCCATCTCTTCAGCGTCCTTTTCCTGAAGTCATACCGCAAGCCACGTGAGTTGACGTGGGTGAGCGGTATTCTGCTGCTCTTTCTAATGCTTGGTTTCGGCTTCAGCGGATATCTGCTGCCATGGAACACGTTGTCGTATTTCGCAACCAAGGTTGGCACTGAGATTCCCGCGCAAATCCCGATCATCGGCCATCCCACTCTGCTTTTCTTGCGCGGTGGCGAGGAGATCACTGGAAGCACCCTGACCCGGCTGTTCGGATTTCACGTCGCGATCCTGCCGGCGATTGTGACCATGCTGATCGTCGTGCACGTCGGTCTCATTCAGTACTTCGGCATGAGCGTGCCGCCCCGAGTTGAGGCGGAGTGGGCAGCCAATCCCGCCGCCAGGCGAGAAATCCGGTTCTTCCCCAACTTCGTGATGCGGGAGTTGATGGCGTGGTATGTCGCCCTGGGGCTACTGGGAGCGCTGGCGGCGCTATTCCCGTGGAGTCTCGGAGTGAAGGCCGACCCGTTTGGCTCAGCTCCAGCGGGCATCAAGCCGGAGTGGTACTTCCTTTTCATGTTCCAGACGTTGAAGGTGATCCCCGCGAAAATCCTGGGCATGGATGGCGAAATGCTGGGCATCCTGGCGTTTGGATTGGTGGGCGCGGCGGCCCTGCTTTTGCCATTCCTCGACCGCAAGAAGCCCTTCAATACACGACGCTGGATCTCCGGATTTGCTTGCGTTTTTCTCGGCTACATGGTCGCTATGACCGTTTACGGCTGGATAGCAAAGTGAGGCTGCATGAATAGATATCGCGAGTTGAGGAAGTGCAGCCGCAGCGTCGTGCAGGTGGTGTTTGCGTGGCTGTTTTGCGTTGGGGTACTCCTGTCCGCACAAACCAAGAACTCTTGTTTAGACTGCCACTCTAATCTGCCCGAGCCGTTGGGCGTGAGCGTGGAAACCTACAGCCAGAATATCCACGCTTCGAAGGGGCTCACCTGTGCGGCGTGCCATGGTGGCGATGCGAGCAGCGAAGACCCGGAAAAGGCCATGAGCCGCGCTGCCGGATGGAAAGGTAAGATCGAGCGCAAGCAGATTCCTGAGCTCTGCGCTTCCTGCCACTCCGATGCCGAACGGATGAAGAAATACAACCCCGGGCTGCGCGTCGATCAGTTCCAGCAGTACAAGACGAGCGTTCACGGCATTAAGTGGGCGAAGGGCGACTCCAAAGTCGCGGTCTGCACCGACTGTCACGGCGTGCACGATTTGCGCGCTCCGTCCGATCCGCGCTCGAATGTGCATCCGACCAACATCGCCACCACATGCTCGCGTTGTCACGCTGACGCCGAGTACATGAAGCCGTACGGTATCAAGACCGACCAGTTCGCAAATTATGAGCAGAGTGTGCACCATGACGCCATGGTGGTACGCGGCGACCTGAGCGCGCCTACCTGCACGACGTGCCATGGCAATCACGGAGCGACGCCCCCGGGGGTCGCCAACGTTACCAATGTGTGCTCGAATTGCCACGTTTTCCAGGCGCAACTGTTCGAGACCAGCCCGCACAAGGACGCGTTCGCTGCGATGGGATTTCCGGGCTGCGTCACTTGCCATAGCAATCACGCAATCAAGCACCCCACCGACGAAATGATTGGTACGGGTCCGCGGGCGGTGTGCATTCGCTGTCACACGGAGGGGGACGCTGGGTTTGTGCAGGCCCAGGCAATGCATGACCAGCTGGAGAACTTGCAGTCGGCCCTGACGGCTTCCGAGGAGATTCTGGGTCGCGCCGAGAGGCAAGGCATGGAGGTCAGCCAACCGATGCTGCAACAGGCGCAGGCGAAAGATGCGCTTTTGAAGGCGCGCGTCACTGTGCATGCCTTCAACGAAAGCGAACTGAAGCGTGATACCGACGCTGGTCTTGCGGTAGCACGTCAGACACACCTTGCCGGAGAGCAAGCGCTGAAGGAGTGGAAGTTCCGGCAGGTCGGGCTTGGGTTATCGCTGATTATGATCGCGCTCACGCTGGTGGGGCTGGGATTTTACATCAGGAATTTGGAACAGAAATAAGGCGCTCCGTCGGGCTTGCGCTCGTGCTCGACGGCCATGCAGATGGGCCCAACGCGACCAGGCCACAATTTGGCAGGACCGGCGCGGGAAAGGAGTTCGGGTCATGGCAGAGCTGAGTGGGGGTAAGTCACGTGTCTTCAGTATCGTTTCAGCGGTGATGGTTGCGGCCTTGCTAGTTGCTGTCTTCCTGCAGACGCGCCGGCCTGTCGTCGCTAGCCGCGCTCTCTATATCGTCGGCGCATCAGAAAGGGGCGCCGCGCTGTTTTACGGCGACAAGCAGTGCGCCATCTGTCATTCCATCAATGGATCAGGTGGGCGCGTAGCACCCGACCTGACGGGATTACATCCTGACGCACCCGCCATGGGCTGGCTGACGACCGTGATGTGGAACCATGCGCCAGGCATGTGGCGGCAGTTCCGCCAGCAGAATAAGTCGTATCCCCAGTTGGACCCTCAAGAAATGGCGGACATGCTGGCGTTTTTATACCAGTCAGGCAACGTCGACCGTGAGGGAGACCGAAGCGCAGGCCAGCGGGTGTTCAACGAAAAAGGCTGTGTCCATTGTCACTCGGTGGCTGGGGTGGGTGGGAAATCTGCGCCTGATCTTTCTTCGGTCGCAGGCGGGGTCGATTCGAGCGGGTGGACCCGCGCGATGCTGAACCACGCCGGATCGATGATTGATCCTATTGCGACCACCATTGGGCAGTGGCCGCACTTTACCGGCCAGGAAATGAACAACCTCATCGCATACGTAAGAGTTGGCGCTCCGCCAACGGCTGCTTATGCGCTCGAAGTGCCCGGCAACGCAGAGCACGGGTGGAACGTGTTCCAAAGCAGATGTATGCATTGCCATTCAGTAAACGGGCAGGGCGGCAACGTTGGGCCGAAGTTGGGGCCCGAACACGAACTTCCACTCACTACGGCACAGTTCGCCGCCGTTTTCTGGAACCACGCACCGGAGATGCTCCGGCACGGCCGCGAGAGTGGGGTCCCTGCCCCGGTGTTTCAGGGCCAGGAAATGGTTGACTTACTGACGTTCCTTGCGAGCCTGCGGTACTTCGAGCCGACCGGGACGGCAGCCGCGGGTGCGCAGGTCTTTGCCGAACGCGGCTGCGCCGCTTGTCATGGATCGATGGCTGAGGGCACGCAAAGTGGGCCCGCGCTTAAGGCGAGCGCCGTACCGATTACTACCGTCTCGTTCACGGCCGCTCTCTGGCAGCACGGACCCCGTATGGTGGATCGCTCCAGGGAATTGGGTATGCCGTGGCCCACGTTGAAGGCCACCGACATCGGGAACCTGGTGAGTTTCCTTAACGCACCTGCGCCTCCGAAGTAGGTGGCTGGTGAGCAGGCAGAGCGCGGCGGAAAGGAATCTACGAGCAAGGAGCGGCGCTAGATCGGAAATTCCTACCTATCGCGTTCGCTCTAGATAGAGCACTCAGGGGGAATGGATGATGAACCGGTCAAAGCCCGGCGTAGGGGCCTAAGAAGAATCAAAGCGATTGGGGGATGTATGACTTCCCGGCGACAGAAAATAGCATTGACTATTGCGACGACTGTAGCTCTGCTCATACTAGTCGGTATGCTCGTCTGGCAGCGACGCGATTCACCCGAACGATGGAACACCTTCCTGGTCGGCGACCCGCGAATGGGCGCACAAACCTTTCAGCAGAAGGGTTGCAGCGGGTGCCATTCCGTACTCGGTTCTGGAGCCAAGCTAGCTCCAGATCTAGGTTTGCGGGGAGCGGCTGGATCCAACATGAACCAGTTAGTTACCCAGATGTGGAACCACGCGCCACGCATGTGGGAACAAATAAAGACCAGCCATGTGAGTTTTCCCCAGTTCACCCCAGAAGACATGGCGAACCTGTTTGCCTACCTCTATGTCACCTGCTACGACGACGAATCGGGAGACCGCGCTCATGGAGAGCTACTTTTCACCCAGAAAGGATGCATCCGCTGCCATTCAATCGGCGAGATAGAGGGCGGCAGTGTCGGACCCAATTTGAGGGACCTCGGTCCCGTAGTAACGCCAATTTATTGGACGCAAACCATGTGGAACCACGCACCGGCGATGGAAACCCACATGCGAGAACTCAACATCGCTTGGCCACAATTTGAGGGGGAGCAGATGAACGATTTGTTGGCCTTCGTGCGCTATGTTCGAGGAGGGCCGGAGCAGGAGTCCGATTTGCTTCCAGCGAACCCGAGCCGAGGCTGGATTTTATTCCGCGAAAAGGGCTGCATCTCCTGTCATGCCATTCGCGGCAAAGGAGGATCCGCAGGCCCGGACCTCGGATCAGATCGTCCGTTGCCTCGCACTATGACCCAGATGGCAGGTCGGATGTGGAATCACTCTCCGCAGATGTGGGCAGCCATGAAGGCCAAGGGCATCGTACGCCCCACTTTTGAGGGACAGGAAATGGCCGATCTGATCGCGTTCCTTTATAGCGTGCGCTATTTCGAACTCGGAGGTTCCCCCATTGTCGGACAGGAGCTATTCAAGGAACGTAAATGCAGTCAATGTCACGGAAGCGATGCGGGTGGGGGCGAAGTCGGCCCCAACCTGAGGAAGGCCGGCAAGGTCTTTACTCCCGTGAGCTTTGCCCTTGCTCTTTGGTCTCACGGGCCCCGCATGTACGCGAAGGCCGAGGCGCTGGGTCTGGGCTGGCCCACTTTAAACGAGGGTGACCTAACCCACTTGTTGGCCTTCTTGAATAGTCCCCCCGCCAAGGATAAGCAATGAATTGTGACTTGTTTGCTTGGGAAGAGCATGACGACTTTTGGTTTGAAAATGTTTGGACGTTTTTCTTGAACGCGGCGACGGCCAGTTTTACTGGTCGCACCTTCTTCGTTCCACTGACCAGCGGATCAAAGGCCGGTACTCGCAGAGTCGAAACTGGATGCGAAAGGTGCTTCGCTAACTGCTCCGAGTGCTGGAAACCGAGTGATACCTTGGCCAGGCTCAATGGACGGAGCGCACCCGATCACCCGCCGCTCTCTGCCCTTGACACAGGTACCTGTGAGCGGCGTCACGGACGCGCTGTGACCAGTTTTGGCATAACTATTCAATGAAGAGTGTGGGTGCCAAGAGCAACATCCTGAGAGCATCTGTCGAATTAAGAGCCGTCCTTGAGTCAGCAGGTCGAAAGCAGGACGTTGCGCCGACGCATGTTCTCTTCCGTGAAGACGGGGAAAGCGCGGGCGCGTTCCTTGTATGCAAGGGCGAAGTGCTGATGTGCGTTCGCAACATGCCCAAGCTGGACAGGTTTTTCCCCGCGGGCTCCCTGCTGGGATTGCCCGCCACGTTTACCGGAGGTCCCTACAGCCTGACCGCCCTGACGGTAGTTCAGTCGGAAGTACTTCACGTGCCCCGGGGAGAATTTCTGCAGCTTATGCGGGAGCATCCCGACCTCTGTCTCGAAGCAACCAACATGTTGGGACGTGAGCTGACTTTTATCCAGTCGGCGCGGGCGGAACGACGCCGGCAGATTGCTAAAGCGAGCTAGAAGCCATTCAACGCATGAGGGGTGGCCATCCGCAGAGTAGGCCAGTTGTTTTTAGGGTTTCCCTCCAATATCACAGACACACCGGCAGTTATCGGCGCATGTGGTTCGGCGTGCGATTCATCCACATTGAACAGCTACCCACACCAGAAGCTGTCCCCGCGAGTTCCCCCGAAGTCTGGTTGTGGAAGTTTCTCCACATAGGTAACCTCAAATTATCTGTAAGTGATTGATTCTATGGTGGGCGCTACAGGATTCGAACCTGTGACTTCCACCGTGTGAAGATGGCACTCTACCGCTGAGTTAAGCGCCCAACCGTTGAGGGGCAATCACTTGCGGACGGCCCCAAAAACCCACCGTACCAAAGCCTACCAAATTTTTCCATTTCACGATACCGCCACCAGCTTCAGTGGCTTCAGTCGCGCCATCAACTCCGAGCAAATCGCACCCTGCGTCTGCTTGACGCTGTCCTCGATCGGTTGCATGTAGACATTGACGGCTGTTTCGTGTTTCGTTGATTTTCTCCAGGGCAGATTGGTTACGGGTGGCCGGTTCGCGCCGGCTAACTTGGTTTGAACTGAGGAATCTCAGCGACTTGCTGGCCAGCCTGATGTCAATCAAGCACTTGGCGCGGTGAGACGCAAGTTATTGAATCTGCATGGGAGCGGAATCGTGACGAATGACAAATGCACGTCAACAGAAAAAAATAGCGTGCTCCACTCCCTCGTCGGATTTATAGTAGGAAGATATTGAAACCTAAGAAGAAGATTCCAAGCTTAAGGGCTCGGAGATGGCCGCAGAGCTCTCCGAACCGGGGCCTTTGGTGACGATGAACAATTAAGATTCGTAATCATCAGAAGCTAAAGAACCCGCCAAAAGTTTAGGCGGGTTTCGTGTTTCACAGCCACAGCCAACGAATTAGCGGGGAGTGCGGATGCCGAAAGAAAACGACCACCAGCATGGGCCACAATCTTTGCCCAAGGCACAGGGCTTGTACGATGCGCGCAACGAGCATGACGCTTGCGGCATTGGGTTTGTGGCTAGCGTCCGAGGCGACAAGAGCCACGACATTGTGATGAAGGGTATCCAGGTCCTGGTGAATCTCGCTCATCGAGGCGCCTGCGGTTGCGATCCTGAAACCGGCGATGGCGCAGGCGTGCTGATCCAGATTCCGCACAAGTTCTTCGTCCGCGAGTGCTCAAGCTTGGGGATTCCGCTGCCCAATCCCGGCGAGTACGGCGTTGGCATGGTCTTTCTGCCGGTCGAGAAGTATCAGCGTCTGCAATGCGAGGGAATCCTGGAACGGATCGCAAGTGAAGAGGGCTTGACCGTTCTGGGCTGGCGGGACACGCCGGTCGAAGGTGATGCGATCGGCCGGGTGGCAAGAAACTCACAGCCGTATATCGAGCAGATCTTCATTGGCCGCGCCCCCGGAATGTTGGAGGACGCGTTCGAGCGTAAGTTGTACGTCGTACGCAAAAGAGCCGAACTCGAAATCGCGCACTCCGAGATCGAAGACAAGGAGATGTTCTATGTGCCTTCGCTCTCCTGCCGGACGATCGTTTACAAGGGATTACTGCTGGCGACGCAATTGACCCGCTTCTATGGCGAACTGGCCGACCCCGATGTGAGTAGCGCGTTGTGCCTAGTGCACCAACGTTTCTCGACCAATACGTTTCCCAGCTGGCAGCTTGCGCACCCTTATCGATACATTGCACATAACGGCGAGATCAACACCCTGCGCGGCAACGTCAACTGGATGCTGGCGCGGCAGTCCATTCTCGAATCACCGCTATTCGGCGAAGACATCAAAAAGCTGTTCCCGGTCATAACTCCCGGGGGGAGTGATTCCGCCAGTCTCGACAACACAATCGAGTTGCTGTTCCAGGCCGGACGCTCGCTTCCGCACGTGATGGCGATGCTGATTCCCGAGGCATGGGCCGCGAATCCGCACATGCGTTCCGAAAAGCGGGCCTTTTACGAGTATCACGCCTCGCTGATGGAGCCCTGGGACGGCCCCGCAGCCATCGCTTTTACCGATGGACGTTCTATCGGAGCTGTCCTCGATCGCAACGGGCTACGGCCGGGACGCTACGTTGTCACCAATGACGGGATTGTGGTCATGGCGTCGGAAGCGGGCGTGCTCGACATACCCGCGGAGCAGGTGAAGAAGAAAGGACGTCTGCAGCCTGGAAAGATGTTCCTGGTGGACACGGTCGAAGGGCGAATTGTAACCGACAAGGAAATCAAACAGCAGCTCTCGTACCGGCAGCCGTACGCGCAGTGGCTGCACGACAACCAGATCACGCTCGATCAGTTGCCGGAGCCGCCCCGAGTTCATGGTTCTGACCACAAGACCATCGTGACGCGGCAGCGCGCCTTTGGATACACCGAAGAAGACCTGAAGATGCTTCTGGAGCCAATGGCCGGCAATGGCGAAGAGCCGATTGGCTCCATGGGCACCGACACACCGCTCGCGTGTCTTTCCGACAAGCCTCAAAATCTAGCCAACTACTTCAAGCAGTTGTTCGCCCAGGTGACGAATCCTCCGATCGACCCGATTCGCGAAGAAATGGTGATGTCGCTCATCAGCTATATCGGGATGGAGCGCAACATCCTCGATGAGCAGCCGGAGAACTGCCACACCCTCAAGATGCCGCACCCAATCCTCACCAACCGTGAGATGGAGAAGCTGCGGCGCATCTCCCGCGGAGACCAACTCGCCACTACGTTGCCCACGCTGTTCCGGGTGCACGAGGGAGAAGCCGGATTGAAGCGCGGCCTCGAAGAATTGTGCCAGCGCGCCTCGCTGGCGGTGCGTTCCGGCTACACGCTCTTGATTCTGTCGGACCGCGGACTAGACCGCCATCATGCGCCGATCCCCAGCCTACTGGCGCTGGCCGCTGTTCACAACCTGCTGGTACGCGAAGAAACACGCACTCAGGTCGCACTGCTGGTCGAATCGGGCGAGCCGCGCGAGGTCATGCATTTTGCGTTGCTGGTCGGCTATGGCGCGAGCGCGGTCAATCCGTACCTGGCCATTGAGACCGTGGAGGACTTGGCAACCCAGGGCTGTCTGCCTGCGAGCATCACGTCGGCTGCCGCAGTGAAGAATTTCATCAAGGCAATCAACAAGGGCCTGTTGAAGACCTTCTCCAAGATGGGTATTTCCACGCTGCAAAGCTATCGCGGGGCGCAGGTCTTCGAGGCCATCGGTCTGGACAAGGAAATCGTGGACGCGTACTTCTCTGGGACGGTTTCCCGTCTCGGCGGTGTGGGCCTTGGCGTGCTTGCGCGTGAGGCGCAGATGAAGCACGAGCACGCCTTTCATGCCAACACGGAAACGGAAACCACGCTGGCGGTTGGAGGCACCTATCGCTTCCGCACGAACGGCGAGTACCACCTGCTGAATCCGCAGACCATCAGCAAGCTGCAACATGCGGTGAGACAGGGCAGTCCACAGACTTTCAAGGAGTACACGGAGTTAATTGACGGTCAGAACCGCGAGCTCTGCACCTTACGCGGGCTCATGCGCGTAAAGAAGTCCGACAAGCCTGTGCCTCTGGACGAGGTCGAACCGGCGAGCGAAATCGTAAAGCGTTTTACTACGGGGGCGATGTCGTTTGGTTCGATCAGCAAGGAAGCACACGAGACGCTCGCCATCGCAATGAATCGGATTGGCGGCAAGTCGAACACCGGCGAGGGCGGAGAAGACGAGCAGCGGTTCAAGCCCGATCCCAATGGCGATCTTCGTCGCAGCGCAATCAAACAGGTAGCTTCTGCCAGATTCGGTGTGACGGCGCATTATCTGGTCAATGCCGATGAGTTGCAGATCAAGATGGCCCAGGGGGCGAAGCCCGGTGAGGGCGGCCAGCTTCCAGGCCACAAGGTGGATGAGGTCATCGCCCGTCTGCGGCACTCGGTGCCGGGAGTTGGGCTCATCTCTCCGCCGCCGCACCACGACATCTACTCGATCGAGGACCTCGCGCAGCTTATCTACGACTTGAAAAACGTCAATCCGCGTGCCCGCATTTCCGTAAAGCTGGTTGCCGAAGTCGGCGTGGGTACGGTCGCGGCAGGCGTCTCGAAAGCGCACGCCGATGTAGTGCTGATCAGCGGTGACAGCGGTGGCACGGGAGCTTCCCCACTGAGCTCGATCCGCTACGGCGGAATTCCCTGGGAGTTAGGACTGGCCGAGACGCAACAGGTTCTGCTGCTCAATGACCTGCGCAGCCGCATTCGCGTGCAGACAGACGGCAAGCTGCAGACCGGACGCGACGTTGTCATCGCGGCCTTGCTCGGCGCCGAGGAGTTCGGCTTCGCCACCACTCCGCTCATCACCATGGGCTGCATCATGATGCGCAAGTGCCACCTCAATACCTGTCCGGTGGGGATTGCTACCCAAGACCCGGTGCTGCGGGCGAAATTCAGTGGACAGCCGGAGCACGTCATCAACTTCTTCTTCTTCCTCGCCGAGCAGGTTCGCGAGTATATGGCGGAGTTGGGCTTCCGAACCGTGAATGAGATGGTGGGCCGGGTTGACATGCTGGATGTCGAGCGGTTGCAGACGCATTGGAAGGCCAGCGGGATCGACTTGTCCGCGATTCTGTATGCGCCTGCAATCCCGCGCCACGTTGCGCGCCACTGCACTCAGCCCCAAGAGCACGGCCTTGAGCAAGTCATGGACCACGAATTGATCCGCATTGCACAGGAGGCAATCGAGAATCGCAGGCCGGTCAGCGCGCAATTCCCCATCCGCAACGTGCAACGCGCGGTGGGAACCATGTTGAGTGGTGAGGTCGCCCGCAGGCACGGTGCCGATGGATTGCCCGACGATACCATCAGCTTCGGTTTTGATGGCTCTGCCGGTCAAAGCTTCGGAGCATTTCTCACACAGGGCATCACGCTGACTCTCGAGGGCGAGGCCAACGACTACGTTGGCAAGGGCCTGTGTGGCGGCCGGATCGTGATTTATCCGCCACGAAAGGCAGGCTTTGCAGCGGAAGAAAACATCCTGATCGGCAATGTCGCGCTCTACGGCGCCACCAGCGGAGAGGCTTTCCTGAACGGCATGGCAGGCGAGCGTTTTGCGGTGCGCAACTCGGGTGCAACAGCAGTAGTGGAAGGCGTCGGCGATCACGGATGCGAGTACATGACCAACGGATTGGTCGTTGTGCTGGGTAAAACCGGGCGTAACTTTGCAGCGGGAATGAGCGGCGGAATCGCCTACGTGCTGGATGGCAATGGCGATTTCGCGGAAAAACGCTGCAATCCCGGATCGGTCGATCTGGAACCAGTAGTCGAGCCGCAGGACCTTCAATTACTGCAGGGCTTGATCACCCGCCACGCAGAGCTGACTGGAAGCAAGCAGGCAAGAAAGATCCTGCAAAACTGGGACGAACTGTTGCGGCGCTTCTTCAAGGTCTTTCCGCACGAGTACAAGCGTGTGTTGGGCGTAAGTCGGGTGAAGCACGAAGCAACCATTCCGCAACCAGCCGTTCTTCAGGCATCCGTTGGGCAGGTGCAGCATGGGTAAAGTGACCGGATTCCTGCAATACAAACGCGAACTGCCGCAACGACGTTCCGTGACGGAGCGCGTGAATGATTGGTTCGAGATTTATCAGGATTTCCCGCAGGAAAAGCTCCAGACGCAGGCTGCGCGTTGCATGGATTGCGGTGTGCCCTTCTGTAACAACGGATGCCCGGTCAACAACCTGATTCCCGACTGGAATGACCTCGTCTATCGCGACCGTTGGCAAGAAGCAGTGCGGTGGCTACACTCCACTAACAATTTCCCCGAGTTCACTGGGCGCATCTGTCCTGCGCCTTGCGAAGCGTCTTGCGTTCTGGCCATTAACGAGCCGGCGGTCACGATCAAACAAATCGAGAAGAGTGTCGTCGAGCGCGGGTTTCAAGAGGGATGGATTCATCCCCAGCGGCCTGAGTTCGAAACCGGCAAGAAAGTCGCCGTCGTCGGTTCAGGTCCGGCTGGTTTAGCGGCAGCGCAGCAATTGCGACGGGCCGGACACCAGGTCGTGGTCTACGAGAAGGCCGACCGTATCGGCGGGCTGCTGCGCTATGGCATCCCAAACTTCAAGCTGGAGAAAAGTGTCGTTGACCGCCGCATTGAGCAGATGACTGCCGAGGGCGTGCGTTTCGTCACCAATGCACATGTTGGCGTCAGCGTTCCGGTCGAGGAGTTGCAGGCTTCGTTCAATGCCATCCTCCTCGCAGGCGGCGCGGAGCAACCGCGCGATCTTCCCATTCCGGGCCGCCAGCTAAAGGGCATCCACTTCGCGATGGAGTTCCTTCCGCAGCAGAATCGTCGCTGCGAAGGCGACGTTTTAGACGCCTCGGCGGACATTCTTGCGGCTGGAAAGAATGTGGTAATCATCGGCGGGGGCGACACCGGTGCCGACTGCCTGGGCACGAGCCATCGTCAGAAAGCCCGATCGGTACATCAGTTCGAGTTGTTCCCAATGCCGCCGGAGCAGCGCGCACCCCAGACTCCTTGGCCGCTGTGGCCGCTTCAGCTTCGCACCGAGAGCGCGCACGAAGAGGGCGGGCTGCGCGATTGGAGCATCTCAACCCAGAGGTTCACGGGCGATGACAACGGCCGCGTAACGCGCTTGCATGCGGTGCGTGTCGGTCCGCCTCCGCGCTTCGAGCCGATCGCCGGGAGCGACTTCGTCATCGAGACCGAACTCGTATTGCTGGCTATGGGCTTCACCGGTCCGGTGCGCAATGGGATGCTGGAACAACTCGGCGCGGACCTGGATGGCAAGGGCAATGTCGCAACCGACGATCAGTACATGACCTCGGTTCCCGGTGTGTTTGCTGCGGGCGATATGCGTCGCGGACAATCTCTCGTGGTGTGGGCCATTGCCGAGGGGCGCAAGGCGGCCGCCTGCGTTGACCGATATCTGAGCGCATCGGGCGAACCCAACCTCGACGCAGCCGCCGCAACGGTACGAAATTAAGCTGCCAATCGCGACAACCCAAACGCAAGCGGACGCTCAGACATCATCGGCGATGCGTCGGACTGCACTGCGGTCCACGATCGTGTTAAGCGACTTGGGTCCAGTCCAGAACGACCTTGCCGGTCTGGCCCGAAATCATCGCATCGAATCCCTTCTGAAAGTCACGGTAGCTGAAACGGTGGGTAATGACCGGGGAAATGTCGACCCCCGACTCGAGCATGATGGTCATCTTGTACCAAGTCTCATACATTTCCCGTCCGTAGATGCCTTTGATTGTCAGCATATTGAAGATCACCGCCCGCCAATCGATCGACATCGGCTTAGCGGGAATTCCGAGCATGGCGATCTTCCCTCCGTGACTCATATTCGCAACCATTTCCTCTATGGCCGCGGGATTCCCGGACATCTCCAGTCCCACATCAAATCCTTCCCGCATTCCGAGTTGTTTCTGCACTTCCGCAAGCGACGTATCTTTGGTGTTCACCGCCAGGGTCGCCCCCATTTTGCGCGCCAATTCCAAGCGGAACGGATTTACATCCGTGATCACTACATGCCGTGCTCCGGCATGCCGAACTACTGGAATCGCCATGATCCCGATTGGCCCGGCCCCGGTAATCAACACATCTTCGCCGAGCACTGGAAACGACAGTGCGGTATGTACCGCGTTCCCAAAGGGATCGAAGATCGCCGCGACTTCCTGGTTGATGCCGGGCTCATGCCGCCAGATATTGGTCATCGGTAGTGCGATCAATTCCGCGAACGCCCCAGGTCGATTTACGCCAACGCCGGATGTGTGCGCGCACAGATGACGTCTGCCTGCCAGACAATTGCGGCAGCGTCCACAGGTGACATGACCCTCACCGCTCACGATGTCGCCTGGATAGAAGTCGTTTACGTTCGATCCAACCTCGACAATCTCTCCGACAAATTCATGCCCGATGGCCATGGGCACAGGAATTGTCTTCTGTGCCCACTCGTCCCACTGATAGATATGAACGTCGGTTCCGCAGATACCGGTATAGCGGACGCGGATCAGCACATCGTTGATCCCCATCGTGGGTTCTGCGATATCGTCCAACCACAATCCGCGTTCCGCGCGACTCTTTACTAAAGCTTTCATGAGCCCCTCAATCGTGGATCATTGTCATGCTCTGCAATTCTATGAGATTGATCGTACCAGTGAAGCCCGTTCAGTTGAAATGCTCATCCCCACAGGTGAACTCAAACCATGCAGCAGGGCGAAGGGCCCGGCCGGCTGATACGAACCTTCGCGAGCGGAGGTCGGCGGGCTTTCACAACGCCCATGGCTTCATACATCACTTCACGTCCTTCATCGGTGTCAACGTTGAATAGGCATGGCCGAGATCGTCGGTGGCCCGCGCAATCACCGCCCCGAACGCGTCGTGGAACTCGGGATATTTCGTTAGCAGCGCCTTGCTTACGGCAAGGTTGTCCTGCGCCGCCAGCGTTGGGTTGCCTGCGTCCGGAGTCTCATATTGCACCCGCACGTCGAGATTGCCTGGCACGGGAACTGCCGCCATGTCGATAATCTTGAACGTCTTCGCTCCCGCCGCCAGTTCCATCGGAGCATTGGCGCTGGGAAGATCGCCCGGTCGCGCTGCCTGCAACTCGTCCGCCAGTTTGTCCAGTTGCGGAGTTGCCATAAAATCCACTGGAGCGATCAAGTCCCACGCTGTCAGATAGTAAAACCATGCTACGTAGCCTTGTCCTTTCCCCTTATACTCGCGCGCCTTGCTCAGAAACCACTGCCCGTCGTGGTCTCCAATGGAATTCGGACGCGCGTAGTAACCGGCCAGTTTCCAGGAGTTCTTTCCAGCGTCCTGCAGGATCATGGTCAGGGTGATCGGGTGCTCGCCTGCAACCTTGACCATCGTCACCGCATATCGGCCGGGTGGGAGGCCGGGAATCGAGAAGCCGACGCGATCGGACGAGTTGTAAATACCGCAAAAGAACTCGGCCCGCTGCAGTGTGGTCTTCGATTCGCTGGCATCTAGAACGAAAATCCGTGTGTCCGACGGCTGTCCGTCGGCAAAGAATAGCTTATTGGACAACACCGCCTGCTCGATACCCGAGAAACTCGCGGCAACTTCAGGAATCGCGATCTTCCGCAGGCCAGCCACGTCGCCCTGGGCCGACAGTTTGAAGTACTCCTGCGCCGCTGCTTCGACCGCCTTGGCCGTGGACGCATCGATTTCCGAGCCGGTGTAGCAGGTCTGCCCTTGTAGGGCGCACACCAGCCCCAACAAGAGCAACCCGAGTCTCAAAGCATGACGGTGACAATCTCGCAAGAACGGTACCATTCGCTTTTGATACGTTATTGGAACAATGTGCGGTTGGAATTTTCCCAGACTAACAACCCTTCCCACCAACAGGGGTTAAAATAGAGATTCCGGGAGAGACGCAAACGCCAGACTCATTCCACAATTTTATGTTACGCCCCAGCGGAAGACTCGGACTGGCATTGTTGCTGTTGGCTGGCTTCTCGGTCCCAGCGCAAAAGAGCCTTGCGCAGACGTCGGCGCCTGCACAGGTTTCGTCGCCCAAGACCGCGTCGGCGGTTGCCAAGGCTCCCGTGCGCGCGTCAAAACCTCACGCGCGGAAGCACGCACCGGCGCCTGAGACACCTCAAACTCCTCCCCCGCCGCCCACGCTGGAGCAGCAGCCTCCGGCTCCGCCACAGGTCTCTTACCAAAACGGCCTACTCGCCATTGATTCTCAGAACGCGACTCTTTCGCAAGTGCTGCGCTCGGTGCAACTCCAGACCGGAGCTTCGGTGGACATTCCCCCCGGTAGCGGAAACGAACGCGTCGTCGCCAAACTCGGGCCGGGAACGCCCAAGGACGTGCTGGCTTCGTTGCTCAATGGATCGAAGTTCAACTACGTAATTCTGGGTGAGTCCAACAATCCGGGTCGTGTACAGAAGATCATCCTGTTATCGAAGAACAGTTCCGCTGGCGACGCCGTGGGCGCAACGACCGCGCAGAACAATTTGCGTCCGCCTTCGCAATTGCAGCCGGCGGAGCAGCCGGAAGAGGAGTATCCTCCGCCCGATCAGGACACGGACAGCCAAAACCAGTTGCAGCCGGGACAACCCGGAATGCCGGGCGGCGAGCAACAGAATCCCGATTCGACCAATGTTCCGGGCCAAAATGGGCCCGGCGTCCGCACACCCGAGCAGATGTTGCAGGAACTGCAAAGAATGCAGCAGCAACAACAACAGCTTCAGCAACAGCTCAATCCCGCGAACCAACCGGGGTCGCCGTTCCCCACTCCACCACAGCAGCAACCGCAGTAGTCGAATTGAGATCTTCTAACCAAGGCGTCCGGCCACGACGCCTCTTCTTCTTTTCGACGAACTGGGAATCAGACCGTGGCTCTTCCCGCCACCAGTTCTGCCAACGAATCGTGGTAAGGAGCCCGCGCCACGCCCCGTTCCGTGATGATCGCCGTCACGTACTTGCTGGGAGTCACATCGAACGCGGGATTCTCCACCCGCACCGCGTCAGGGGCGATCTGCTTTCCCGCCAGGTGTGTCATTTCGGTCGATGCGCGCTGTTCAATGGGAATCTTGCTGCCATCGGCTGTCTTCAGGTCCACCGTCGAAATCGGCGCCGCCACGTAGAACGGGATGCCATGTTCCTTTGCCAGCACCGCGACTGTGTAGGTCCCGATCTTGTTTGCTACATCGCCATTGGCGGCGATGCGGTCTGCTCCCACGATCACGGCATCGATCTTCCCCAGGCGCATCATCGCCCCTGCCATGTTGTCGGCAATCAGCGTGGTGGGAATCCCGTCTTTCATTAGCTCCCACGCTGTCAGACGCGACCCCTGTAAGAACGGCCGCGTCTCGTCGGCGAATACCTGGATCTGCTTGCCCGATTCCACCGCCGCGCGAATCACGCCCAGCGCCGTACCGTAACCGGCAGTGGCCAACGCACCCGCATTGCAGTGCGTGAGCACCCCTCCCCTGCTGGGCAGCAGCACCGCACCGTGCTTGCCCATGGCTTCATTGGCGGCTATGTCTTCCACCAGCACGCGCTGCGCTTCGGCTACCAACTCCAACCGGATCGTCTCCAAGGGTTGCGCGCGCAACTGCTCGAACTTGTCGCGCATGCGTCGAATGGCCCAGAACAAGTTCACCGCCGTCGGACGCGTGCCAGCCAGCACATTACATATCTTGTCGAAGTCGCGCTCCAGTTCCGGCAGCGTCTTTGCCTGCGATTGCAATGTGCCGAGAGCAACGCCCATTGCCGCCGCCACGCCGATCGCCGGGGCCCCACGCACGATCATGGTGCGAATCGCATTCGCTACTTCTTCGTAGCTCTTGCAGGTGACGTACGTCTCTTCCGTCGGCAGCTTCGTCTGGTCGATGAAGCGCACGCCTGCGTTTGTCCATTCCAGAGTCTTAATCATTATTGAAGTAGTCTCGCTTATCCGGTTTGAAAGGGCACGGCTTCAGCCGTGCCGTTAGCGGCGCCCGCGAAGTTGGGCTTTAGCCCCTGAGGGAACTCGGTCTACACCTGCTCTGAAAATGCTTTAGCCCCTGAGGAAGAGCGTCACTTAGCCTCAAGAATCCTCACGTGTTCGGCGCGAACATCGTTGGCCGTGAACAAAGCCACAAACGGCGCCGGCTCTGCGGCATGCTCCACGTTGGCGCGTCCGCCCGCTTCCTGCCGTTCCACCAGGCACAACACGCCCGTCACTTTGAATCCATACTCGCGCGCTGCTTCGATCGCTTGTACCGTGGACGCTCCGGTGGTGCACACATCATCCACGATGACAACGCGCGCACCTTTCTCGCGGAAGCCCTCGATGCGCTGTCCCGTGCCGTGCATCTTCTCCGCCTTGCGCACTAGGAAGCCGTCGATAGGCGCGCCCTGCTGCGCGCTGATCACCGACGTCGCCACCACGATCGGATCGGCGCCCATCGTCAGCCCGCCAATTGCGTCCGCCTCCCAGCCGCGATCCTGGATCTCCTGCAGCACTGCTTCGCCAGTCGCCAGCGCTCCCCCGGCATCCAGGGTGGTCAGCCGGCAATCGATGTAATAGTCACTGGTCCCACCGCTGGAAAGCTTGAAATTTCCCAGGCGAAACGACTTCTCCGCCAGCATGGCCAGCAGCTTTTCGCGCGCATTCCCCATACTTCTCCACGATACCATCTTCAGTTGGCGACCTTATCCAGGTGGCGAAAGTGATCGCTCGCGAACCATAGGATTCCAAACAGCGCGCCGTTATAGCCGCAATGCACCAGAAATGATGCCGCCACCGAGTTGGTGCGCTCGCGCACCAGCGTGAGCACCACCCCGACCACGAAGATCGCGAGCACCGGCGCCCATGCCCATCCCAGTTGCATGCCGTGAATGCAGGCGAATGCGCCTGCCGTGACTGCCACGCCCACGGCCACGCCCCAGGTCCTGCGGAGCAGCGGGTACAGCATTCCGCGAAAAAACAGTTCTTCCAGCAGCGGAGCCAGCGTGACTCCAAACCCGGCCATCAGGTACGCCCCAGAGGTATCGCTAAAAAACTTGTCGACCGGAAGCGACTTTGGAATCGGCATCCAGCGTGACGCGAACTCCACAACAACCGCAAACAAGATTCCCGAGAGAAGAAAGCTGAGAGTCGTCGGTCCTGGCCAGTTCCAGCGGATCGTCCGCCAGAAACTTTCGTCCGACTTGGCCCGCACCAGCGCGATCATAAATAAGATCACTACCGGATACGCCGCGAGTTGCGATCCGATAACGACGATGGGGTCCGTCGCCAACTCGACTATGGAAACATGATGCTTGCTGGTGACGACGTGTGCGATACCGAGGGCAATCATACTGAACAGCACAATCGCCGCTACGGTAAAACCTAAGACGGCCACCGCATCCCATGCCGACCACGGTGGAAACACGTTGCGCGGCGGCTGGGGCCGCAATGGCTCCTCTGCCGCCACTATGTCTGGCACACTCGCCGGAAACTTGTCCCATGCCGACACGCTCTCGTCCGGCTTAGGTAGCGATGATTCAAGCGGCTCTTGTTCGGGATCGTCCATTTGGTTTCTTAATTGTCATCCTGAGCGGCCATCGGCCTGCGGCCCACCCAAGGAGATGAAAATCACCACCGAGGCGCAGAGTTCACGGAGAGACAGTTTACTTAATAAGACTCCGTGTCCTCCGTGCCTCCGTGGTGAATGATTTTCGACCGAGCGCAGCCGAGGGGACCCCTTTCTCCGCGATGCTCTAGTCTCGCCCGCGTTTCAAGAGCTGACGGAGAATCCTCACGCAATCTTTCCACTGGACTTGCTCAGCAACAATTTGGCGAGCGCCTGTCCGGTGTATGACTTCTTGACACGCGCCACCTGCTCGGGTGTGCCCTGGGCCACGATGCGTCCGCCGTCTTCGCCGCCCTCCGGACCCAGGTCGATGATCCAGTCCGCGTTGCGGATCACGTCCATGTTGTGCTCGATGATGATGATGCTGTTTCCCAGGTCGGTCAGCCGGTGCAGCACTTCCAGCAATTTGCTCACATCGTCGAAATGCAATCCGGTCGTGGGCTCGTCCAGCAGGTAAAGCGTCTTGCCCGTCTGCCGCTTGCTCAACTCGCGCGCCAGTTTGATGCGCTGCGCTTCGCCGCCTGACAGCGTCACTGCCGATTGTCCCAGGTGAATGTATCCCAGACCGACGTCCACCAGCGTCTGCAGCTTCTGCTTGATCTGCGGAATGTTCTCCAGCACCGGCAACGCGTCCCCCACCGGCGTTTCCAGCAGGTCGGCGATGGAGTAGCCCTTGTATTTCACTGCCAGCGTTTCGTGGTTATAGCGCTTGCCGCCGCACACTTCGCACTGTACGTACACGTCCGGCAGGAAGTTCATCTCGATGCGCCGCTGCCCATCGCCCTGGCAGGCCTCGCAACGTCCGCCCGCCACGTTGAACGAAAACCGTCCGGCTTTGTAGCCTCGCTCCCGCGACTCGGGAAGCATGGCGTAGAGATCGCGGATCTGCGTGAACACGCCGGTGTATGTCGCCGGATTTGATCGCGGGGTGCGCCCAATCGGCGACTGGTCGATGCGGATCACCTTGTCGATGAATTCGGTGCCCGCGATACTCTTGTGCGCTCCCGCCTCTTCTCGTGATCCGTAAATCGCCTTTGCCAGCGCGCGGTAGAGAATGTCGTTCACCAGCGTTGACTTTCCCGATCCCGATACTCCAGTCACCACCGTCATCACGCCTAGCGGGAAGCTGACATCGATCTGCTGCAGATTGTTCTCGCGCGCGCCCAGGATCGTGATGGCATTGCCATTCGTCTGCCTGCGCGCGAACCTGTACATAACCTGCTTTTGTCCGGAGATGTATTGCCCGGTCAACGAGCGCGGAAAATTCTCGATCTCGAGCGGAGTGCCGCTGGCCACCACTTCGCCGCCATGTCGCCCAGCGCCCGGGCCCAGGTCAATCACGTAATCGGAGCGGCGGATGGTATCTTCATCGTGCTCCACTACAAGCACCGTGTTGCCCAGGTCGCGCAGTGATTCCAGCGCTTGCAACAGGCGATCATTGTCGCGGTGGTGCAATCCGATTGAAGGCTCGTCGAGCACGTACAGCACTCCCCGCAACTTCGATCCGATTTGTGTCGCCAGCCGGATGCGCTGCCCCTCGCCGCCGCTGAGCGTCATCGCCGAACGGTCGAGCGAGATGTAACCCAGGCCGACGGCGTTCAGAAATTCCAGTCGTTCGGCAACTTCCTTTTTGATGCGCCCTGCAATCTTCTCTTCGCGCTCATTCAACTTGATCCGGTCCGCCGCCTCCACCGCGCGCGTCACCGGCATCGATGTGAAATCGGAAATCGACATCCCGTTCACTTTCACCGCCAGGCTTTCGGGCCGCAGCCTTTTCCCTTCGCACGCCGGGCAGCGCGTCGCAGACATGTGGTCGAGCAGCCAGTCGCGGTAAGCCCCGGACGAGCTATCTTCCATGTTGCGTCGCAAATACGCGAATACGCCAAGAAACCCGCCTTTCTTCTTTTCGCCCTGCTCTGGCCCATACAAAATCAGGTTTTGTGTCTTCCGCGGAAGCTGCTCAAACGGTTTCGAAAGATCGAACCCATAGGCTGCCGCTGCCAGCTGCAGCGAGTGGATCAGGTTCTGAGAAGCCGATCCCGGTCCCAGTCCGCCGTCCAGCAGTGGCTTCGACCAGTCGGTCACCACCTTTGCCGGATCGAAATCGTACTTGCTGCCCAGTCCATTGCACTCCGGGCACGCGCCGTACATGCTGTTGAACGAGAACGAGCGCGGCTCCAGCACCGGAACGTTGATCCCGCACTCCGGACACGCCAGCTTCGACGAGTACAGCCGCTCGGGTCCGTCCACCACGGCCACCTGAACCAGTCCGCCTGCCAGCTTCATCGCTGTCTCCACTGCCGACCCCAGCCGCCCTTCGATTCCGCGCTTCACCAGCAGCCGGTCCACCACCACTTCGATGGTGTGGTTCTTGCGCTTGTCGAGCTTGATCTCCTCATCGTCAATCTGGTGCAGCTCGCCATCGATACGGGCGCGGACAAACCCTTGCTGCACCAGTTTGTCCAGCTCCTTCTTGAATTCACCCTTTCGTCCGCGCACCATCGGGGCCAGAATCATCACCCGGTCTTCCGGCTTCAGGTCCATCACCCGCTGCACAATCTGCTCCGCCGACTGGCGCGAGATCTCGCGTCCGCAGTTCGGGCAATGCGGCAGCCCAATCGAGCTGTAAAGCAGCCGCAGGTAGTCGTAGATTTCCGTGATGGTTCCGACCGTCGACCGTGGACTGCGGCTGGTCGTCTTCTGTTCGATGGAGATCGCCGGGCTCAGCCCGTCGATGCTGTCCACATCGGGCCGCTCCATCTGGTCGAGGAACTGCCGGGCGTATGCCGACAGCGTTTCCACGTAGCGGCGCTGACCCTCCGCGTAAATGGTATCGAAGGCCAGCGACGACTTGCCCGAGCCGCTCAGCCCCGTGATCACGGTCAGGGTGTTGCGGGGAATCTCGACGCTGATGTTCCTCAGGTTGTGCTGCCGTGCTCCCCTGACTGTGATATTGGTAATTCCCATGGTTAAAAGAGGCTCGGTATCACCCACCGGAAAATCATTATAACTTCTGTTATAACAAGCGGCATTTTTGGCCTGCGACGGATCCGTCTTCCCGCCGACCGAAGGTCAAAAGAAAACCCTTCATCTGCGCCGGGTGGTACCCAGATCCCCGATTTCCATCCCCGATTGCTCTAGAAAGTCCACAAGAGGGAAGACGTAGCTCGACTCCCGTATCTTATTTGGCAACACCCAACAGCGTCAACGCGCGGTAAAGTAGGTTCTGGCCGCAATATGACGCTTGGCCGCGAACCGCCGGCACCATGCAGGGGTTCCCAAGCTTCGTCTTCGGCCTGTAGAATGAGAGGGATATGACGCCGTTACTGCTTTCCTTCCTTTTGCTGTTCACTATCGTGGTTGCTTTCGTGTTTGGCATTTCTTTAGGTTATTGGGCGGTCTGCGGCATCCTTTATTTCTTCAATCCTGACCGGAAGCAGAAGAAGCCTGCCCCTACCTCCACGTTCGCCCACTCCCCCAGCGGCGACTGATGGTCGTAGAACCGTCTTGAACCTGAGTTTCCCAGATGCATTCCTCATCGTTTGGCTTATTCGTCGGACGCCACTGAGGCATTTCTCTGTACCCGGCCCGCTCGACCGATAAGAACCTCCACAACTTTCTTGCTCGCTGTTGCGAAATTCATCACGTGCAGCAGTGACGCCCGTCACAGAAGTGCCCCACCCGGTAGGAACACACTGATAATGCACACGGAGAAATCCACGTGCGCGGGTCATTTGTAAAGAAGTTCAATAAGGACGCGAAGCACCACCGTTATTCTCGACCCGCTTAATAAACGGTACCTCTTGAAGGGGATGTAATGAAGAAGGTCATCTTAGCTGTAATGCTTACCGCTCTTGCGCTGTTCCTGATTTTGCCGAATCTGTCTTGGGGCATCTAACCCGGCAGTTCGCAGAAGCAACCCAGCCGCCGACAAGATTGTAGTTGGACAAGTGGGCGGCTGACGTTAAGGCATTGAGTAAGCAGTAGTTCTCAACCGGCTCCATCACCCGGGGCGTCCCCAGTTCGGGGGCTGTCTCTTGATGGAATCAAGGTCGGTCGTGCATTACAGCAGCAAGTTCCGGGCCCCGCGGTTTGCGGCGCAAAACAGCTTTGCGCGAAGCTTCGGGGAACGCCGTACCTTTTCCACGAACGCAGCAGGGCCTTCCGGCCCACGACTTCCAATTCTCGCTCAAGCTGCGGTTCCCCTCCCCATAATTCGATCTCTGGCCGTTAATTCCCGTCCTCTGGCCCGCGCCGCTTCGCCCGGACGGGATTTTTACTGCCTTTTCAGCGATTGCCCAACTGGGTCCTTTTTTACGCCGCTATCCAGTGCGGTGGACCGTTCGGGCGCGCCCGGAGTATGTAATGAGCAAGGGAATTCTCTACGATGCCACGATGTGCATCGGCTGCAAGCAGTGCGAACAGGCCTGCGCCACCGAAAACGGCCTGCCGTACGACGACAAAATTGCAGCTCAGGATGTGACATCAGCGCATAAGTACACCACCGTCCTTACCAAGGACGACAAATTCATGCGCAAGTTGTGCATGAACTGCGACGATCCGGCCTGCGCTTCGGTTTGTCCCGTGGGCGCTCTCCAGAAGACCGCCTTAGGTCCCGTCACCTACGACAAGCACAAATGCATGGGATGCCGTTATTGCATGGCGGCCTGCCCCTTCAGCGTTCCTAAGTACGAATGGGACAAGGCGGTACCCGGAGTCCGCAAGTGCATCATGTGCGCTCCTCGAGTGGCGGCAGGCAAACCTACAGCCTGCGCCGAGATTTGCCCGACGGGTGCAACCAAGTTTGGTGATCGCGACGAGCTCCTGAAAGAGGCTCAAAAGCGCATCCAGGACAATCCCGGAACTTATCTGCCCCACATCTACGGTGAGACGGAAGTCGGCGGAACGTCGGTCTTGCTGCTCTCCTCGCTCGACTTCCAGAAGTTTGGTTATCGTGACGACCTCACTCAGCGGGCACTGCCCATGTACACCTACCAGGTGCTCTCCCGCATTCCCGACTTCGTTCCTCTCTTCGGTGTCATGCTCGGTGGCGTTTACTGGATCACACATCGCCGCGAGGAAGTGGCCGAAGCCGAGGCCCATGGCGAAGACAAACGTGCGGGTAAAGGCGGTGCGCAATGACGGCCCCCAAGTTCCGTTTCACCTTCTGGAAGGCCATTTTCCTCCTCATCATGGCGGCCGGCGTGTACGCCACTTGGATCCGCTTCGTCCACGGCCTGGGTGCCTCTACCAACCTCAGTGACCAGTTCCCTTGGGGCCTTTGGATCGGCTTTGACGTGATGTGCGGCGTGATGCTGGCAGCCGGTGGCTTCACCCTGACGGCCGCGGTGGAGATCTTCAACATCAAACGCTGGCACTCCATCATGCGGCCCACCATCCTCACCGCATTCATGGGCTACCTGCTGGTGTGCGCCGCGCTCATGTACGACCTTGGGCTGCCGTGGAACATCTGGCACCCGCTCATCATGCGCAATCCTCACTCGGTGATGTTCGAGGTCGCCTACTGCGTGATGCTCTACACCACCGTGCTGGCGTTGGAGTTCTCCCCCATCGTTTTCGAGCGCCTCGGCTGGAAACGCGCCCTGAAAGCGGTTCGAAGCGTGATGATCGTGCTGGTCATTCTCGGCGTACTACTTTCCACCCTGCACCAGTCCTCGCTGGGCACGCTGTACCTCATCATGCCCAACAAGCTGCATCCGTTCTGGTGGAGCCCGCTGCTGCCGGTGTTCTTCTTCATCTCTTCCATCGCCGTGGGTCTGGCCATGATCATCTTCGAGTCATCGATGAGTTCCAAGTACTTCGGCCGCGAGCTCGAACTCCCCATCCTGCGCGACATGGGACGCGTTCTGGTGGTGGTGCTGGCAATTTATGGCATCCTGCGCTTTGAAGACCTCTATCACCGTGGGGTGCTGGGCATGGTGTTTGTCCCGGGATACGAGCAACGGTTCTTCCTGCTGGAGATATTTCTCTCGGTCATCATTCCTCTGGCTCTTTTAATGTTCCCGAAGGTTCGCGAGAACGCGCAGGGACTCTACCTGGTCGCCGTGCTTACCCTGTTGGGATTTGTCACTAACCGCCTGAACATCGCCATCACCGGAGTTGAAAACGCAGTCGGCGGACGCTACACCCCAAAGTGGACCGAAGTCGTGATCACGGCCATGTTCGTCGCGCTCGGCTTCGCCATCTTTGGCTTTGTCGCCAGGTATCTGCCCATCTTCCCCGAAGAGAAGGCGCACTTGCCGGCGCTTCGCAAACCAGAAGGCGTTCGGGGAGAAATTCCGGTGCCTGTCCATGCCGGAGACTGACCAACTCGACGGCTTCCGCAGCGGGCCTGCCTGGCCGGCGGTACTGGGACGAAGCATCAGCGCCAAGCTGATGGCGTCGATTTTCGTCGCCATGCTGGTGATGTTTGCGCTGCTGGGCTACTTCAGCATCCGCCTACATCAGAAGCACCTTGAAGCTGCCGCCCTCGTCAGTGCCGAGCAGCAGAGCGAAGTGCTCCGTCGGAGCGCCTCGCACTACATGCTCAAGAACGACCGCGACGGACTCTACCAGATGATGATCAGCATGGCCGACCAGCCCGGCATCGTGCGGGTGCGGATCATGAACTCGGAGGGAGTCATCAGCTACTCCACCGAGCCTTCCGAGGTCGGCGGTACAGTGAATAAGGATGCGGAGGCCTGTTACGGCTGTCACGAACAGTCCAAGCCGCTGACTCTGCTGAAGCGCTCGGACCGATTTCGCGTTTACCGTGACGATGACTTGCGCGTACTTGGCGTAATCACTCCCATCCAGAACCAGCCTGCTTGCTCTAACGCTGCCTGCCATGCTCATCCCGCCAGCGTACAGGTTCTCGGCGTGCTCGACACCAATCTCTCGCTGGAAAAGGTTGACATCAACCTGGCGCAGGAGCGCAGGACCATGCTGGCCTACACCGCCATTGCCTTGCTGATCGTGGTGTGTCTCAGCGGCCTGTTCATCTGGGTCGAGGTCCGCAACCCGCTCCGCGCCCTGAAATCCGGTACCGAGCGTGTCGCCAAAGGCGAACTCGGCTTCCACATTCCCGTGAGGTCCGACGACGAGATCGGCGACCTGGCACAATCGTTCAACGCCATGAGCAGCAGACTGCTATTGGCGCAGGCTGAGATCACCGCATGGGCCCACACGCTGGAAGACCGCGTCGATGAGAAGACCCGCGAACTCAAGCAGGCACACCAGCACATGGTGCAGGTGGAGAAGATGGCCACCATCGGCAAGATGGCCGCCGTGGTTGCACATGAGATTAACAACCCCCTCTCCGGCATCCTGACTTACTCACGCGTGGTGAAGCGTTGGATCCAGAACAACTTCTCCTCCGCACCACGGACCGAAGAGATGAGCGGATCGCTCGACCTGATCGCCAGCGAAAGCAAGCGCTGCGGCGAACTGGTCAAGAACCTGCTCTCGTTTTCGCGTATCACGCCCATGAACCTGGAGTGGAGCGACTTGAGCCAGGTCATCGATCGCTGCATCCGGCTGGTGCAGCACAAGATGGAGATGGCGGGCATTCAACTCAATCTCACCCTCGCCAATGAGTTGCCTCCGGTACATTGCGATCCAAACCAGATCGAGCAGGTCGTGCTGGCCATGGTGATCAACGCCATCGACGCCATGCCGCAGGGCGGCAATCTCTGGATCAGCACCCGCCTGCAGACCGCTTCCACATTGGAGCTCATCATTCGCGACGACGGCATGGGCATCCCAGACGAACATCTGCCCCATATCTTCGAGCCGTTCTACACCTCGAAGGAATCGGGCGGCTCCGGACTTGGCCTGGCCATTAGCCAGAACATTGTCGAGCGCCACGGGGGCAGTATTGCTGTCAATTCCCTAGTGGGGCAAGGAACCACTTTCACGATTTTGCTTCCGGTAGACAGCCAGAAGCCGGCGCTGGCGAGCGACTCCGACCGCACGCTGACCGGGGTCACGAAATAAGAGAGGTAGAGACATGATCAAAGGTAAATTGCTGATTGTTGACGATGAACTGAGCGTCCGGGATTCTCTGGCCAAATGGTTTGCCGAGGAAGGCTACGACGTTGCTACTGCCGAGAGCGCCAATGATGCGCTTACCCGCGTAGCCGAGCAGACCTTCGATGTTGCCCTCGTTGATATCAAGATGCGCGGTACCGATGGCATCGAGTTACAGCGCCGCTTGCACGAAATCTATCCTGACATGCTGGTCATCATCATGACTGGATACGCGTCGGTCGAGACAGCGATCGCCGCCCTCAAGAACGGCGCCTATGACTACGTCAACAAGCCGCTTGATCCTGATGAGATTGCGCACCTGGTGGGCAAGGCCATGGCGCATCGCCAGACCCAACAGGAGAATGTGCGCCTCAAGGAAACCGTGGCTGACATGACGCATCCCACCGACATCATCGGGCAAAGCGGAGCCATGCAGCGCATCTTCGAGGCCATCGAAACCGTCGGCCCTACCGATGCGACGGTGTTGATCACGGGCGAGAGTGGTACGGGCAAGGAACTTGTGGCCCGCGCCGTGCACGCCGCCAGCAACCGGCGTTACCATCCCATGGTGGTCATTCACTGCGGAGCGCTCACCGAGACCCTGCTCGAAAGTGAGCTGTTCGGACACGAAAAAGGCGCGTTCACTGGAGCCCAGTACCGCAAGAAGGGCAAGTTCGAAATCGCTGAAGGCGGCACCGTTTTCCTCGACGAAATTGGCGACATCAGCCTCAAGACGCAGACCGATCTGCTGCGCGTGTTACAGGAGCGCGAAATCGTGCGCGTGGGCGGTAATCAGACCATCAAAGTCGATTTCCGCATCGTTGCCGCCACCAACAAGAATCTCGAGCTGCTGATCGAGGAAGGCAAGTTCCGCCCCGACCTCTACTATCGTCTCAACGTGTTTCACATCGAATTGCCGCCGCTGCGTGAGCGTCGCGAAGACATTCCGCCGCTGGTCAATCATTTCGTCGGCAAGTTCTCACGCGAAATGAACAAGAAGATCACCTGCGTTACGCCCGCCGCCATGAACCTGCTGCAGCAATATGCCTGGCCGGGTAACGTGCGCGAGTTGGAGAACGCCGTCGAGCGAGCTATGGTAGTAGCCCAGGAGCCCGAATTACGCGAGCAGGACTTCACCCTCAAATCGCGTAACGGCGCTAGCGTCACTGGATCGCGCAGCCTGGAGGATGTCGAGAAGGAACACATCCTGCGCGTGCTCGAGGACACCGGCGGCAATCAAACGCGCGCCGCCGAGGTGCTGGGAATCGATCGCGTCACCCTGCACCACAAGCTGAAGAAGTTCGGCTGGAACCGCAAAGAGAAGGAGCAGCTAGCAATTAGCGGCTAGCAATAAGCTCAAGATGCCTGACCTCGATGCAAAGTCGACTCATATCCGGCGGAGACGGCTATTTCCGCTCCGGTGCACTCAATCGTTCTCATGCCCGTCACACTTATTGCTTACTGCTAATTGCTTATTGCTAATCACCAGTTGCCAGTTACCAGTCACCAATGACGTCGTGCCATGAAGAAACTGCAGTTACTATCGGTGGGGGAGGTTGACGCCTCTTTGCTCGATTGGTTGCGGCAGGCGCTCTTCGAAAAGTTCCGTGTGCCCGTGGAACTCCTGCACCCCGCGCTCGATCCTGCCTTCGCCCTGCACCTCGAGCGCCAGCAGTTTCACTCTTCTGAAATCCTCGCTGCCATGCAGTCCTACATCAACCGTGATACCTGGCGGCTGCTGGGTATCACAGGGCGTGATCTCTACATCCCGATTCTTACTTTCGTCTTCGGCGAAGCTCAGCTGGGTGGCGCGAGCGCCATCGTCTCTTACCATCGCCTCACCCAGGAGTTTTATGGATTACCGCCGGACCTCGATCTGCTTGCCAATCGCCTGCTAATTGAATCGGTTCATGAATTAGGACACACGCTGCGCCTGACTCACTGCGACGACTTCCGCTGCGCCATGGCTCCTTCGCACGCCGTCGAGTGGATCGACATCAAGGACAGCGGCTTCTGCGAAGACTGCCTCGCGCGGGCGACGCAGGTAGCGTAAGTGTGGAATTACTCCACTCCGCCATCACGTGACGGAATCGGATCGGAAGTTGCTGGGATTCGTCAGCCTATTCTAATTGCGGCCCTCAGGATTGCTGCGAGGACATAGTTACCAGACCCGTGCGTTTGCCCTGTTCGAAGCCAAGAAAACCGGGGGCAACGATTTTATCTCCGCCCAGTTCGTCGGATTCCTTTTCCAGCGCAGACTCTCTCCAAACCAGGTACACGGCCGGATAGACCAGCAACTCCAGGATGAATGAGGTAACGATGCCACCCACCATGGGAGCGGCAATGCGCTTCATGATCTCCGATCCCGTGCCGGTGGACCACAGGATCGGGACCAGCCCGATGCTCATGGTCGCGAAGGTCATGAATTTGGGACGCAGCCGCTTGGCGGCTCCCTCGACGATGGCCTCATGCAGGCGCGATAGAGTCATCCCACCCGGCTCGCGCCGGGCTTTTTCATACGCGAGATCCAGATAGAGGAGCATGAAGACGCCAGTCTCGGCGTCGATGCCCAGCAGAGCGATGATACCCAACCAGACCGCGATGCTGAGGTTGTAGTCCAGGGCATAGATGATCCAGAGGGCTCCGACTGCGGAGAAAGGCACGGCCAAGGTAACAATCAGGGTCTTGGTGACCGAACGCGTACTGCAATAGAGCAGGAACAGGATGATGGCGAGGGTCGCCGGCACAGCCACCATCAAGCGCTGGCGCACGCGCTCGGCAGATTCGTACTGTCCGCTCCACAGGATCGAATATCCCGCGGGTAGCTGGAGCTTGGACTGCACGAACTGCTGGGCTTGCGCGACATAGTCGCCGATCGCACGGTCACCCACGTCAACGAAGACGTAGCCGGTGAGCAAGCCATTTTCGTTGCGGATCATGGCGGGCCCGTTGAGCGTGCGGATGGTAGCCAATTCCGACAGCGTAACCTGTTTCCCGTTGGTCGAGATCAGGACCCGGCCGAGCGCGTCCAGATCGGAGCGATAATCGCGCAGATAACGCACGTTCACGGGATAGCGGGCGCGACCGTCGATCATGGTGGTGACGTTGTCGCCACCGACTGCGGTGGACAGGGCGCTCTGCGCATCTTCGATGGAGAGTCCGTACTGGGCCAGGGCGTTGCGGTCCCACACGACGTCGAGGAAATACCCGTTGCCGGTGCGCTCGGCGAAGACGCTGCGGGTCCCGGGCACGGCGCTCAACACGGTTTCCAGTTGGCTGCCGATTTGCTGGATTTGGGCCAGGTCCGCGCCTTGAATCTTCAGGCCGACGGGGGTGCGAATGCCGGTGCTGAGCATATCGATGCGGCCCCGGATCGGCATGGTCCAGGAGTTCGAGAGGCCGGGGATGCGCAACGCGTCGTTCATCTGCGCGACCAGTTCGGGTTGAGAAATGTGGTCGGCGGTAACGTGGCGCAGCGCCGGCAAGAGCCAGTGCGGAGCCCACGAGGAGTACCAGGTGTGCGTCTTGCGCCACTCGGATTGCGGCTTCAGGACGACGACGGTTTCGAGCATGGAGAGCGGAGCGGGATCGGTCGCGGTGTCGGCGCGTCCGGTCTTGCCCATCACATGATCGACTTCGGGAAAGCCTTTGAGAATGCGATCGGTGACCTGCAACAGCTTCTGCGATTCCGCAATCGAGATGCCGGGCATGGTGGTGGGCATATAGAGCAGCGAGCCTTCGTCCACCGAGGGCATGAATTCCGAGCCCAGCTTCCAGAGCAGGGGGACGGTGATCAACACCAACGCCATCGCGCCTGCGATTACGAACCACTTCCAGCGCAGCGTCCAGCGAACCACGGGATCGTAGACTCGCATCAGCGGACCGGTAATGGGATGTTCCTCTTGCGAGCGGATGCGGCCCCCGAGCAGCCAGCCTGACATACGCTGCCATACGTTGCCGGGGTTGCCCGCTGAAGCGCGACGCTTCACTAGGAGCAGTCGCAGCGCGGGATCGAACGTAATCGCCAGGACCGCGGCCGCCAGCATGGCGAAGTTCTTGGTGTAGGCCAGCGGGCGGAACAGCTTCCCTTCCTGGCCTTCCAGGACCAGGACCGGCAGAAAGGCCACCGCGATCACCAGCAAGGCGAAGAACGTGGGCCCAGCCACTTCGCGGACTGCCTCCAGCACCACGTCGCGATAGGAAAAAGCAGCGCCGGAGCGCTCGTAGCTCTCCAGCTTCTTGTGCGTCTGTTCCACCACGACGATGGCGGCATCGACCAACTCGCCGCAGGCGATGGCGAGGCCGGCCAGCGACATCACGTTGATACTGACGCCCACGTAATGCAGTGGAATGAGCGCCAGCAGAATAGCCACCGGGATGGTAACGACGGGAATCACCGCACTGGGGAAGTGCCAGAGGAAAATCAGGATGACGATGACGACGGTAAGAATGACTTCAATCAGCGTCAGCCGCGCGTTAGAGATCGAGCGCTGGATCAACTCGGACCGGTCGTAAACCGGCATGATTTTAACGCCGCTGGGCAAACCAGGCTCAATTTCCCTGAGGCGGGTTTTCACCCGGTCAATCACATCGAGCGCGTTGTCGCCGTCGCGCATGATCACGATCCCGGAAACGACTTCCCCGCTGCCGTCGAGATCGCTGGCGCCACGCCGGATATCGGGACCGATGGCAACCGCACCGATGTCCCTGATCCGAATCGGAGTTCCGTCGACGGAAGCCAGAACGATGTCTTCGATATCGTGTTGCGACTGCATGTAGCCGCGGCCGCGGATCATGTATTCGGCGCCGCCGAATTCGAGTACGCGCGCGCCTGTTTCGCGATTGCCGTTGCGCACAGCATCGGCCACGCGTGAGATCGGAATGCCGTAGAAGCGCAGGCGGTTGGGATCGACATTGACCTGATACTGCTGGGTGAACCCGCCGAGCGAAGCCACGTCGGCGACCCCCGGAACTGCTTTCAGGTAGTACTTCAGATACCAGTCCTGATACGAGCGGAGTTCGCCCAGGTTGTGTTTGCCGGATTCATCTTTCAGGACATATTGAAAGACCCAGCCCAAACCGGTGGCGTCCGGCCCCAGCTCGGTTTTCACTCCGTCCGGGAGCCGCCCAGTGACTGGGGACAGATATTCCAGGGTGCGGGAGCGTGCCCAGTAAAGGTCGGTTCCCTCATCGAAGATCACGTACACGTAGGAGTAGCCGAAGTCGGAGATGCCACGGACGGCCTTCACGTGGGGCGCGCCCGTCATGGCGGAGACGATAGGGTAGGTGACCTGGTCTTCGATGATGTCGGGGCTGCGGTCCCAGCGCGAAAGAATGATGACCTGGGTTTCGCTCAGGTCGGGCATGGCGTCGATGGGCAGATGAGTCATCGACCACGCACCCCACAAACAAGCCGCGCCGACCAGAGCGAAGACGAGGAACTTGTTTCGAACCGAGAAATCGACGATGCGGTTAATCATGCCGGTGCCCAGACGGATTCAAAGCCAGATAGTGCTCGGCGGGGGTAGTGAACTTCTGCTTACAGCGATCGGAGCAGAAGTAGTAGGTCACGCCATCGCGAGTGAGAGTGTTGCCCTCGGCTTCGGCCTTCGCCTGATC
Source organism: uncultured Acidobacteriaceae bacterium (assembly GCA_963779555.1). GTDB lineage: Bacteria > Acidobacteriota > Terriglobia > Terriglobales > Acidobacteriaceae > DASRAA01. Next base: position 53,969 of record CAVZYS010000015.1, on the reverse strand, counting down.
GATCATCATGCCGCAGGCCGGATCTTTGACCTGGCCGGCGCCGGCAACTGCGCGCGGCTGGGCGCTGGATTTGGCCGGCGTACTCTTAGCTTGATCAGGCCCTTGCTTTGACGGTGCCTGGGCGACGGATTTCAGGCGGCTCTCCGAGTCCACCAGGAAAGTTCCCGCGGCGACCACGCGCTCGCCTTCCGCCAGGCCCTTCACGATCTCGACCCGGTCGCCCGAGTGCCATCCGGTTTGCACCAGACGCGGCTCGAACACTCCGCTGCTGCGCTCGACGAACACCCGCTGCTCGCGGCCCGAATCGATGACAGCATCCTGGGGAACGGTGAGTCCCGCCCCTCCAGCCAGGGGCAACTCGACATCCACGTACATGTCGGGGCGCAGAGTGAAACCGGGGTTATCGGCTTCCAGGCGAAGCTTCCAAGTCCGCGTGGTGGGGTCGACCTCGGGCAAAACATCCGTCACCCGAGCGCTAAGAGTCTTCCCCTGACCCGGCAGAGTCACGTGAGCGATGGCACCGGGACGGAAGCTGTGCGCTTCATCGCTGAGTATGTCAGCGACGATCCAGACCCGGGTCAGATCGGCGATGCGGTAAAACTCCATGGAGCGATCGAAGCGGAGTCCGGGAGAAATGTTGCGGGTCAGAATGAACCCATCCGCAGGCGCGACCACATCGATGTACTCAGGAAGCTGGCGGTTCTCCGCCATCTCCATGATCTGGACGTCGCTCATGCCGAGATTGCGCAGGCGGTCGGTATAGCCCTGAGTGCTGCTCACCCCTTGCTTGTTCACGGCACCCGGAAAGGGTATGGTTCGGTTTCCGTCTTTGCCATTCGCGCCCGGCATGCCCGTAGTCGCGGCCAGAAACCCAGAAGCTACCGACAAGGAGTCAGCCGCATAATAGTTGGCCAGTTTCTGGTCTTTCTTGACGTGAACTCCTACCGAATCGTCGTAAGTGTCCCGGACAAAGCCTTCCGCCCCGGAGTTGATTCGGTAAATACGCGTGTCTTCTGGAAGCACATGCCCGGTTACACGGACGACCCGAGGAGCGCCGCCTTTCTCCACCGTAGCTACGCGGATCCCCAGTAATTCCCGGGTGGCACCATCAATGGCAACCCCGCCTGCGGGCAATTGCGCGAGCGATGCCTTGCCTAATTCGTCAGCATAGACCGGTTCGAGCGCCATGCCGCAATCGGGAGCAGTCCCGGGCTGGTCGGAGCGATAGCTCGGGTGCATGGGGTCGACGTAGTAGAGGACGCGCCGGGCTCCGCCGGGCTCAGAATGTGAAGAGGCTTTGCCTGTGTGGCGGCCCGCCACAAAGGCACCAATAACAATAAGGACTACGGCACCGACTGCCGCCGACTTGTTCATATAGTTTTTGCCCCCACTAATCGAGCGCGCAAAACTTCCGCGGGGGCAAAGCTTACTGCCTCCGGGAAGATTCGCGCCCGTGATGGCATCGCGTACCGCATCGCTCAAGCAGGATCTTTCGCTGTGCGTGCTCTGGGGATGAGCACCCGTGAACATGAAAGAACCGAGGACTTGTCAGGCTCGAAGTGAGGGGACGCTCGCGCCGAGCGCCCCATCAACATGGGCCTTTACACCTTCGGCTTGGTGAACGCAGCGTCATCCAGCTTCGGGTTCACTTGCACATTCTCGATGACCATCTTGTGCGTCTCCCGGTAACCGTCGACCGCCGTCTCCAGCACAAAGGGAACCACCACACCTTGCGCGGGCCGGAAGTCGCGCTGGTAAATCCACACGGTCCGCATCTTGCCATCCATGCGGCGCGGGACCCCCTCGACTTTCACATCGAGGAAGCTTACCGTGTCGATCCACACATGCTGCACATCGCCGCTCTTGGTCGTGAGCTTCAGCTTGTAGGCGTCGCGGCCTTCCACCTTTTCGACTCCCTCGAGCTCCACTTTCGAGCCCTTCGCGGCATAGTCAACCAGGGGACCGTCCAGGGTCTTTCCCTGCTCGGCCTTCAATTCCTCCGGCGAGAACGGCTCGACGTCATTCCGGTTGAGGTAGGGACGCACCTTCCATCCATTCGTGCCGTCGTAAACCTGCACCGCCGTCTTGCCGGCAAATTCGACCTCGACCCGCGACTTGGCCGGCCGCTTCATCTCCAGCACGAACGGCAGCTGCACCTGCTTATCAGTTTCCCCGGTTGTCGCGGTATCCTTGGCGCTCGCGAGCTCCACCTTGGCGGCGTGACCCTTCCTGCTCTGCGCCATATATTTCTGGCTACGCTCAACCGAGCCGCCCCCAGCATCCAACTTGCCAGTCCATGACATCGCCTGCACCGAATGCCAGGCTTGCAAACCACCCCGGGCCGCAACATTTTTGTCGACGATCTGTGCGGCAGTCAGGTTGGCGGCTGTCGTTTTGCTGTCCGCCGCCAGCAGGACCAACGAAGAACACAGGCAGAACAGAACACCTAGAAGCAGAACTTTCTTCCCCAGCATAAGTGGCACTCCCCAGTTTGGTTAAAGGTGAATGGAACGAGTTGACGTATTCCGTTGCGAACCGATCCGGCCAGAAACGGTAACTCCTCGCTGACCCCGCCCGAACGCGCCGGCCTCCGGAAGGTAAGGGCTAGTCCACCACGAGTCCCTCCGCGCGAAACTGCCCGATTACCACGTTGACGCGATCCCCGCGTTTCACGAGCCGGCCCTTATTGGAGAAGGCCATCCAATAGGCCTTGCCTGCCTCGGGGGTGCTGCTCTGACGCAGTTGCCCGACCTTCTCGAGCGACGGAACCACCAGCTTGACGCCGGCAGCCGGATCGATTAACGACGGCTCCGATTTCTTGTCGTTGAGCGGCTTGGCCTTGTCGGCGTCCAGCACGTAGTAGCTGAATCGAATCATCTCGCCGGACTCCACCAGCTTGACGCTGGGAGATTCAATTCCCCAGACGAGCTTGTAGTATGTGCCCGCTCGTCCTGCGAACCGATTTGGCTGGTAGTGGTATGGAGTCCCGCCTGCCGGCTTTGCGGCCGCTGCAGGAGCTGTGCCTTGGGCCGGAGCCGACTGCGGAGCCGTAGCCGACTGCGGACTAGCGATGGAAACGACGGTGCTGCTCGCGAGAAGACCCGCTAGCAGCATGACCTGAGTAGCTGTGGCTGACTTCTTAGACATCTTGGTTACTCCCCTGGGGACTCGAACGTCCTACTTGCTGCCTTGCAGATAAGCGGAGCATGCCTCAACCGCCTTGTCCTTAGGCGTCTTGGCCAGCTCAGCGCTCACAGACTCATAAGCGTCCTTGTAGTCTTGCGATTCGCGCGCCTCGGCAACTTCCTTCTCCGGGACACCGCTCACCATTTGCTTCTTTCCCTCCTGGTACTGTTGCGCAGACTGCGGATCCACCTGCGCGCAGAAATCGAGATTCCCTTCGATTTCTCCGAATGCGCTATTGGGGAATGGAAGTTCGGCCAGTGCCAGTTGCGGAATCAGGAAGGCAGCGCCCAGACAGAGGATTCGATGGATTTTCATAGCCCTTTTCCTACTTCGGGTTCTCTATGCGGCGCGATCCGGTTGTCAGGCTCGTGCCGCATGGTTGATCTCTGGACTTGCCTGCGCCAGTCCTAAATGTACTCAATGCTGCTCTCGGAAATCCGAGAGCAGCATCGAGGTTAGAGTTTTGCTGACCCGCCCGGCTCTAATTCGCCGTTCCGGTCAGGGTTGAGGTTTGCGTGCCAGCCAGATCACCGACAGACAAGGTTCCAGACTTGGCACCGGTCGTCTGGGTAGTCAGCGGCCTGAACTGAACCGTAACCGCGCAAGTCGCTCCGGGAGCCAGGGTTGTATGCGTCGCGTTACCGCAAGTCGACAACAACGCGACAATGCTGAACTCAGTCGGGTTGGTTCCTCCCAGCACTCCTGCTGTGACGCCGGTGAGGGGCACGTTCCCCGTGTTCGTTAGCGTGAAGACCTGAGTCGGAGCACCAAGTACGCCCACACCCCTGGTCGCAGTTCCGTAGTTATGCGATGTCGGAGTCAAGGTCGCAGCGACCACGGCGGTGACGCCGTTACCAGTGAGTGAGACCGGCGAGCCGGTCACAGCTACGTTCCCGGTAATCGTCAGCGTACCGCTATACGCCTGAACCGCCGTCGGCTGGAACACTACGTTGATGGTGCAGGTTGAGGCAGCCGCCAGCGTCGCACCGCAAGTGCCGCCAGCCGTCGCCCGGGCGAAACCGGTCGTGAACGACAGGGTTATTCCGGTGAACGCCGCGTTGCCCGTGTTGTGCAGAGTAAGCGTCCTCGAAGCGCTAGTTGTGTTGACCGCCTGGCTGCCGAACGCCAGTGGGCCTCCGGTCACGCTGACGATCGGTGCAGCAGCCTGCGGGAACTCGACCGCTCCGACGTCGTACGCAGAACCTTGCGGCCTGGTGCGACCGAAGAAGTCAGTCTTTGGTGCCGCCAAGCCACCTGCCGAGGTGGTTGGAATGTAATCAGTCGCTGGAGAACCGGCTGCCTGCGCGTAGTTGCCGAGCAGCATGTTGCTGACCGGATTTGTCATTGCCAGCGGTCCCCAACTTATGTTGATCCAGTTGTTGCCCTCGTCCACCGTCGCGGACGGGGTCAGGTTGAAGATTGGGTTGGGTACCGTCGCGTCCGAGATTCCCGGCGGCACCTGGAAGCCTCCCGAAGCAAACTCCGGCGGGATCCGCGAACCGTTGCAGTACTGGCTAACAACGGTCGGGTTGGATCCCGAGTTGTGCAAGGCGGCGGCGGAGTAATCAGCGGCCGCGTCCGTCAGCACCGAGTAGGTTGGGGCGAGCGTAAACCCGGAGCCGTGGTTTGACGGTCCCGTGTCACCGCGTACACCGATCTCCCAGTAGCTTGCACCCGGCGTGCAGGCTCCCGTGCCACCGGTGATAATGACACCATTACCGTTACCTGCCGTAGCGTCGGCTGACGGCTGGCTGGCAGCGGCCGTGTGGGAGAACGCATTAAACAGCGAGACTACGTTCTGCTGGTATTGTGCGCTGAGTGCGCCGACACCGATGTAGAACGCCCGGTTCTGCCAGAAGACATCGTTCGTCAGATACGGATACGAGACCCTCCTGCAGCTCCCATTGGTCGCAGTCGTTCCCGAGTAGTGGTTTGCCGGGCAGGTGATATTCACCCCGGTGATAGCAGCAATCAGCGGTGAGCTGTGCGGCACCGACACCAGTCCTGCAGGCTGAGGACACGACTGCACGCCGTTGTTGCAATTGGTTCCGCCGGCGCTGGCTAACGGCGCACCGATGGTATCGAACAGCACTCCGGACGAAGCGGTGGTGTCGTTGTCCATGATTGTGTTGTTGATCAGGTCAGCGTAGAGCGCGTCCTGCAGCGACACTCCAGCGCCGTCCCAACCGGCAACGTTGTTGGCGATGATGTTGTTCGTGACCGTGACGTGGTACCAACGCGACGGGTTAGTCGGGAAGTTGGTCACCTCCGTACCGTTGAGACCCTGCAAGCGCAAACCGCCGCCGCTGCCGCTTTCCGCGGCGTTGCCCATAATCAGGTTGGCATTGATCACCAAGCCTGGTCCGACGCCGTCGCTCAGGCCCGGGGGGCAATCCGCGTCAGCCGCCGTACCGCACACCGGATCGGTATCGGGGGAACCCATAACGAGGATTCCTCCGCCGTTGGTCGGGATGGTCGGGTTAAGGCTCTGGTTGAACAGGATGGTGTTGTGCTCGATGTCACCGTTCCACATGTAGCCAATGTGACCCAGGCCGCCACCATCACCCGTGCTCATGTTGCCGCACAGCCAGTTGTAGTTGAACTTGTAGTAGTCGGCGCCGTTGCAGAAACTGATACCGCCTGCCCCCGCCGGAGTGGCCGTGAACAGTTCGTCGCCGATGGACATGTTCGCCGTGATCGCGTTGTTGTGCACGTTCACGTTCAGGTCAAAGCAATACGGCAATTGCTGGTTCGCGATCGAACTGGTCTGGCAGGATCCCGGTGCTGCGTTGGCGATGCTGCCTACGACGGTCTGGGGAGGAAATTCTCCCTGACCGACGTTGACGCCGCCTGTCAGCGTGCCGATATTACTGTGGACCCGATCGTTAGCGATCTGAAGGTTATGCCCCCAGGCGTGTACGAAGATGCCGCCACCGCCCTGGGAACTGTCGGTGATGGTCAAGCCATCGATTGACGACGGGTTGCATTGATAGTTGCCGGGGAAGGGATTAGCGACGTAGCCGGCGGAACCCGGTGTTCCCTTCCCGCAATTGGCGGACGTGAGAAGGGTAGTGCCCGTCGGGAACGTGTCGGCCGCCCAGATCACGGCTGGGTCGGTGGTGTGGAAGTCCACGCCTTTGCCCAGCACCGTGATGCCTGCGCCCTCGTAAGCTCCCATCAGCGTGGGCTCTTGCAAGAGCTCGGCCAGGTTGCCGTTCAGCGTGGCGTCCCATCCGACCACCGCTTCGAGCGGTAACCGATCCACCGAGAACCGCATGGGTGCGGGGCAAGTGTAGGTTCCCGACGGATCGTACTGGTTGGAACCAGTAATGGGAACTCCATTAATGGCAATTCCAAACAGGCACGCGACCTGACGGCGCCAGGGATCGAGCTTCCCGGCGGGTTGCGAGTTCGCGTCGATGACGCTCGAAACAGCCCCGACACCTTGCAGCCGGACCGGCTTCCACATCAGCAGCATTTCGTTGTGAGTGGACGCCGAGTGGGTAGCACCCGCCGTAGTACACGCAACTGGAAGGCCGGCGCTGGTGCAAGTTGGGTCAAGGATAATCAGGTCGCCAGGCATGGCTGCGTCAATCGCCTTCTGGATCGCACCTGGGCCGTAAGCTGTCATCGGGTCGTTGGAGGTGACGTGAGTCGGAGCTTTTCCGCCGATGGTCAAGTTCACCGTGTCGATTGACTGCAAGCCGTTGCCTGCCGTGATGACGATCTGGCCGCACAACGCTGAAGAGCCGCCATACTGAGCCTGTTGCTGTACGGCGCAAGCCGGCACAGCCGCAGTCGTGGGCAGGCTGACAGTGATGGATGTGTCACTCCAACCCGAAATGGTCGCTGCTACTCCACCGACCGTTACACTGGACAGCGTATTGCATGTCGAGCTCCCGGCAGTTGGACTCGTACATTGAGTTCCAAAACCATAGTGGCGAGTGATGGTCTTCTGGTTGAACGGCGGCGCTGCGGCCGACGGACCAGAGTACCCGTAGTTGGTTACGGTCGTGTCACCCAAGGCAGTAATCGTGACTGGGTGCGCGGTACCGCGCGCCAGAATCCAGGGTCCAATTCCATCACCGTCCACTTCAGCGACAGCCGGCGTGGCAGCCGGGTAGGAACAGTCAGGATTGTTGTACCCGGCACCCACAAAGGCAGACGTGGGCACTACTGGCGTGTCCATGTACTGCGTCTGTCCTGGCATGAACGGGATCTCGTAGCAGAACTGGCTGTAGGACGGGTTGTACAACGGATCGGTAGATCCATCAGCCCTGGTCTTGTCGTTCATGCACGTGACCATCATGGTGGGGGCATATCCCGTCGGATTGGGCGGGTTCACTTCCCACGTCGAGTAGGTCAGGCCGTTGTAGGCTCCCCAGTGGTCGGTATATATGCGGGAGATTTCGTTTCCGGCCCAATCCTTGATAGAGATCGGCATATCGGGCGGAGCGAATTTCTCACCGAATTGCGGCGAGAACGGATCGAATTCTGAAGTGAAGTCGTCCGTGATGACGCCGGTGAAGTGGGCGGCGGCGTGCGTCGAGGTGAAGACGTAGAACTTCGCCAACGCCTGCGACTGGTCGTCGAGCGCCACTTCCTTGCGGTCGCAGAGATTGCGGGTCGCTCCGGCGAACGGCGCCACTTCATTGGACTGCGGGAACAGGCTGATGAAGTCCGGCACGACGCGCGCCTGGCCCACGCACGGCCAGAAGGTCTCTACCTCACCGGTGTCACCTTCGTGACTCGGCAACGACTCGACTCTCCCCAGATTCTGGGTAGAATTCTGAGGGTTGCCGCCGTTGGTAGAAGCCCCGATCTCTGCCTGGTCGGGCAGGATGAAGACGTTGCCCAAACCGCCAAACTGCTGGATTGCCGGCGCGATGTAGTTGTCGCCGATCAGGATGTTCTTGTCCTCTTCCTTCACCAGTTCGTAGCCTGGCGGTACGACCACCTCCACAACATACTTGCCCGAGGGCAGCATGTCTTCTTTGCCGAACCGGAATGGGTCGGTGGCATCGGGGTTCTTGACGCAGATGGTGCAGTTTGTGCCGGTGGTGTTGCCGGTCGTCGGGTTTATACCGGTAACGCTGGGGAAATGGTACAGGCCGTCGTAAGGCGCCGGCTGCAGTTGGTTCCAGTTGTGCATGCCGTCATAGCATTTGAACTGGGAGTTGTTCGGCAGCGTATGGGCCGGGACGCCCCCGTTGTTGTATTCGTCGAGCCAGTTCGGCTGGTTGTACAGCGAGAAATAGAACAGGTCGCTGGTCGACTGGTTGGCGCAGTTCATGTTGGGGATGCCGTCGGACCGGAAGCCCTGCGCCCAATCGTCGAAACTGCTGGTCTTGGTGGTGTCCACCAAGGTGAGGGTCTGGCTGCCATCCGGCGCTGTCCCCTCCTGGTAAAGGTTAACAGTGACGTTCGGAACCAACGGCTCCCAACTGGTTTGCAGCAGTAACTGCGGATCGTCAAAGGGACGCGTCGAGGCATAAATGACGTGGCCTTTGATGCCTCCGTTTTCGCCGACAGCGTAGGGCTTCTTGCCAAATTCGAGGAACGAGTTCTGTCCGGAATACCCCTGCCAGCCCTCTGTCACGACCCAGGGCGGATCGATACGGCCAGTCGAGAGATTCGCGGACGCACTGCTGCCCGGCCCACTCGCGATCGAGAACCCGTTGCAGTCTGCGTTGTCGCAATACACGGCTCCCGGCACGCGCAGGTTAGCGGGCAATGGAACCGTTTCCCTTGAATTTGCCATGTTAGCGGAAATGACGGCACTCATGTCGCACGTCGGGTAGTTTGTCCCGTTTCCGCAAAACGCTGACCCGTCAGCTGGGCCGCCCGCGTCATAGACCACGTGGGTGCCGGTGTTCTTGTAACGGGTCGTGTCCGCTTCCACGACGTACCAACTGAACAGCGGGAACTCCTCGTTGAATCCGGCGTTGCCGTTCAGGTCGGTGTTGTTGAAGTTGGAGAAGCTGCCGTCGCGGAACCTGACGTTTGTCGGCACCAGGGTGAGCCCGTTTTCGCTGCTGTCTCGAACACCATTGCCGTTCTGGTCAAAGAAGGTATTGGTGTAGATATTCGCCTGCCACTGGTTCGTGGCAAGGTCGCCTATATTGCACGCGGACGCTGAAGAACCTGCCCCTGGGCATAGCTGACTTCCGCCCAGCCCGACCGGCGTAGAAAGCCCGTCCACCAGCATGTCGTTCCACTGGTCGAAGACGGTGATTCTCCAGTTACCGCTGGGAAGGCCGGTGAAGTTAAAGGTACCGTCACCTGCGCACTTTTGGAACGCGAAGTCTTCGCCGTCGGGATCTCCCACGCTCACATAGCAATTGGTAAAGGAGAAGCTGTCGTAAGAACCACTGCTGTAGAGCCTCTCATCCGGCGTACGGCTCATGCGTGTAGTGGTGACTGTGCCTCTCAACGAATTGTTGCAGGGGCTAGCCTGGAGGTTGGGATCGGTGCCGTTGCAGACCCCCTTCAGGCGGTCGTTGATGATCTTCGGGTTGGCAAAGCCGATGGACACGTGGTAGCCAGCCGGCCCAAACTCCTGGAAGTAGGCTGGCTCGCCAATCCGAAGGAAGGAGTCGTGGGCCTTCTGGCCGTCCAGAGTGTTGGTTTGCAGCCACTCTTCTCCCTTCGCGATCCGGTCCGCTGCCGGAGTGGCCACCACGCCGTACCTTCCCGGCATCATGTTGGCTACCACCACCTGACCTCTCAACGGTGAAGTAGTTACGCCGTCGGCCTCGAAATCCGGGCAGGTAACAATCGTGCCCGTGATGCCCCCCGTTGCCTGCTTCGTGATCGGACAGGCATTCTGACCTGTAGCCGGGTCGATTGTTCCGTCCAAAGCGTTCGACATCGGCTGGTTGAACATGTCATAGGTCATCTGGCCGGTCGCATCGCCGGTGCCGCCAGCATCGTCGAAGAGCGTGATGTTGAAGCCAGACAAGCCGGGCTCGGTGCTTCCCGCTATCGAAGTGTCGATGACTTGGCCACCGCTATCGTTCTCGCCGTTGAGCGGGAAGTCGTCCTCGAAAACAAATACCGACAGTCTCGAGGGTGGGAAGGGAGTGGGTTGTGCCAGTATGGTGACAGCCGTCTGTCCGGCGGCAATCGGAGCGCCGCCCATGCCGTGGCCCGTCTGGGCGTTTCCGGTGTTAAACGGATTGGCCGCATCGCCAGGTAGTACCGAGATGTAGTAGCGCTTGGTGGGATCCAGAGTGACCTGACTGGGATCCACGGCGGTCTCCTGCGTGGCCGTCGTACGGCAAACTCCATTGCCGCCATCGCACACTGCAGCCTGGCCCAAGACGGTCTGGCCGGCTTCGCAGGACAAGGGTCCCGTACATCCTGTTGCCACAACGGGCATGTAGCTGGTGTGGAAGTTGGTCCCAAAGGTCGGCACGATGCCGCCAGGCGCGTACGGACAACCGGCTGGCGGGGGATTCGTGGCGCACTTGGGGTCAATGTAAAACGTGCGGTCTTCCTCGATAATCCAGCGATAGTCGGCGATAGGGGTCTTCTTGTCAGAGCCGTCCACAACCGTCACTGCAAGACCGGATGGCGCTGCGAAGATCAGCGTCACCGTCGCGGTCGTTGCACTGACCGTCCCCTGTGAGTTCTGCGCCTTATAGGTAAACGTGTAGGTGCCAGGCCCGCCGACGCTCGCGTTGAATCCGCCTTGCGAATCTACGGAGAGCGACGTTATGCCCGATCCCGCCGCGACGCTCGACGCCGCAACCGTGAGGGGAAAGCCCGCGGTGTCTTTGTCGACCGACAGAATGCCGGGGGTCTTGATACTCAGGGAGCTAGCTACGTTCGAGCTGTAGGTGATAGGGTTCATCACGATACCCGTGCCAGCCTCGATCGTCGCCGCACCCAGTGTCACCGTAGCCGTTATGCCAGAGGAGCATGTTGTCCCCGTAACCGTTCCGTTCGCGCAGTATGTGAACGAATCCGAGGTGGCTGTTCCGCTGGGAACATACGTAAATGTCCCGTTCGCGTTGAGCGTCACCGCTCCGTGGGCCGCCGGAGCGAGCAGATGGACGCCATATACATTCGTGTCGTTGACGATCACACCCTTCGAGGGATCCGATACGGTTAGGGTCTTGCCTGCTATCAACGATGGGTACGTGTCCGCCCTCGCAGCAGCGGCTCCCAGAGCAGGAGCGGCGGGGAGTCCAGCGCCGTTGATGCCAATGTAGGCCAGCATGCCGGCGTCACGATTGATAGAGTTGCCCGACAGGCTCAACTCGCGGTCATACACGGGAAGAGCTGGGGCACCGGCGGCGGGCACATTCACCATGACATCGTAAGTCTTGCCCGCAGCCATAAACACTTCGCTCTGCACTTTGGGAAGGCCCGGCAAAACGTTGCCGTCTTCTGCGATGAGAGACAATCCACCCACCGCAGGCGTCGCCGTTTGCGATCCGACGATGGAAGGCACGTGCATGCGCAAGCCCGCGTTCACCATGCGCACCAAGACTGTTCCAGTGACTCCCGTGGCCGGGGAAGCCGGGAACAGCGAGGCCGAGGCGCCAGACTTATTGAACGCCACCCCGTTGACCATGTAATACAGCGGCGTATAGTTCACCGCCGGCGGGTAGCAGGTTTTATACGTCGTCGAGGCGGGATTGCCGCAACCGTCCGGCAGGCCCGACCATACTGCCAGCTCACTGAAACCCACAGTGCTGACCGCCGCGCTGACCGCGTTGTTTTGCACCGGGTCGATTTCACTGAAGAGCGCCGATACTTCCGCGTTGTAGCTCACGCCGGGATAAGCCGTGCCCGGAGTGCCTACCCCGGCAGCGCTGGTCACCACAAGTATTCCGTACAGGCCCATGGGACCTTGAATGGACGGGTGCGTGCCTGATTCAATCAGGTACGTGCCCGGCCGAAGGCTGGCCCACGTCAGCACCGCTTTGCCCCCGCCCGGCACTTCGTGTGCGAACGACTGCACGCGAGGCCCCTGTGGCGGCGGCACATTCGTTGGGCCGGCGTTTGCAATTGGCCAGGTGGCCGACTGCGTAGCGTGGGACGGACTCGCCACGGTGGTTGCCGAGTTCCCGAGTCCGCCGCCCAACTGTCCCACAATCACTATCGAGGTGGGCACTCTATTCGTGCCCGCTCCGGCGGCAAAGGACAGGTTATTGCCCAAGTTGATGGTCAGGCCTGATCCCGTAGGAACGGTTATCACGACCGGCGACCACCCGGCACCCGCAGTCGGGTTCAGGGCGTTGCAAGTGGCGGTCGAGCCCGGGATGGCTCCTCCGCAGCGATAACCCCACATCGGCACCATTGTGCCATCGGGCAACGTCGCGGCGGATGGCCCTGCAAACAAATTAACCGCTGGCTGGGCCAAGGCTACGCTCGCTCCGAGGAGGAGGACGGTAACTGCCAATACCGCTGTCTTCAGGGTCGTTTTCACGAAGTTGGATCGCATCGGTGTTCTCCTCTTCCTCTTAGTTCGACTCGTCGATGACGAATTCCCGGGAATCGACCAGCATCATCATCAGCATTCCACCGGGAAAAATGTTGTTGGTCGTGATCTCGCGCTCGTTGTGCGAGTGCCACATGAAGGCAAAGCCGGCTTCCCCTCCGGGAGAGTTCGCGACCGTTCCCGAAGGTGGAGTTGTACCAGTGGGGCCGACCGCGCGAGTGGTGGCATCGGGACCAAGATACGGGCTACCCCCATACCAAGGGCCATTGGTCAAAATGTTGGGGTCGGGCAACGTCGCGGGCCCGCCGGCGGCGACATCGCCGAACGGAGCAACTTGAACCGGTTTGTTGTGATCCTGGCACCACTCGAAATAGTTGATCGCACTGGGGGCCCCGGTATTGTAGCCATTGACATCCGCGGTACAGGGAAGCACAGCGCTCGGGTCTGAGGATTTGGGATTGTGACCGTACATGTCCCAGTTCAGGCCCTTGCCGGTGTAGTAGAAAATCCCATCGAAAGCCTGCCCCGGCGTGGTGTCGGTGGTGAACATCAGGATGCCGGCGAGCTCAGTTGGATCGGTTTTGCTGAGAATCAAATTCCCATCCCGCGCCAGAATGCGCACGTGGTTCGCGTGCTCGTGGAAGGGGTGTTGCCACCGGCCTTGCCCGATCACGCGAATCAACGTCATTTCTCCTGGATGCATGTGGGGATTGCCGTTGTAGGGCTGATGCGGGTACTCCGCCGCATAGTTGCCGTCCATGTCGTCGGGCATGGAGCGTCCGTTAATCAGGAAGTAAGCGGGATGGTACGGCTCGGTTGGGACCTGCAGACTGCATCCCGGAGCTCCAGCCAAGCAGCCCGCTGTTGCTTGAACTTGCGCCAAAGCCTGCTTGTGGATGTTGGGATCCATCTCCGAGAACTGGAACAGGTATTCCCGGTCGTAGCAGGTTTTGGGGTGGTCGTAGGCCGATGCAGCCAGACGGAAGTCTTTTTCATTCCAAGCCGCTCTCGCAGCCGCGTTCCCGCCTGGGTTGGTGGCGGGCAGTCCGGAACTACACGCGGCAGGAACACTCGCCGGGAGCACAATGATGGCTCCATACAAACCCATCTCGACCTGCAAGTCGCCTTGGGTTCCACTGTAATAAGCGCGGGTACCGGGCGACGTGGCCGTAAAGGTGTAAGTCACCGACCCGCCAGGTGCTGCCTCTTGCGTGAGCAGTCCCGGAACACCGCCAGTTGAGACCACATTAAAACCAGGAAACAGAATCGAGGTGCTGCCTGCCGAATTGGGAAGCCCATTCGACAGATTCACCGTGACTGTTTGTCCTTCGGTGACGATCAGGGTGGGGCCAGGGACTTGCATCGTGTTACAGAAGGTGGAGGTGATCGCGGCCGGAGCATACCCGCTGGGCGCGCCGCTACAGCCATATCCCCAGGAATAGACCGACTGGCCGTCGGGCTGGCTGAGGTACGAGGGTTGCGCAGTCAAGTTGAAAGTAGGGCCGGTGATGCCGGGAGCGGCAGCATGTGCCGCCACCGCGAGCAGCAAAATCATCGGCGCCAGAAACAGTCGTGTCTTCGAGATCGCATTTTTCATTTTCGTCGCCCTCATCGCCGCGCTCTTAATTGATATGGACCTCGGTCATCAGCCCGCCGAAGTTCTCGGCGTCGTTCGACAGATGATCGAGATTGGGGGTGTAGAGATAGAACACGCTACCCGACGGATACAGCGTCGTATTGCTGGCATCCAGAATCACGTCGAGTGACTCGCCGCCACCCAGTGTGATCGAGTTGGCGTAGTAGTCCATGTTGTTGCCCGCCTGGTCCCGCAGCAGCTTGGCGTTGAACCCGATGACGTGCATCGGAATCCCCAGCGAAGCCAACGTCTGATATTCCTGAACGTCCAGGTCGGAAATGCGCAGCAGCGCCTTGCCGCCGGCCGGAATGTTGATGATGGAAGGCAAGGGCTGCGAGAAATGCGTCCTTCCATCCGTCGACTGGGTGAACAGGGGACCTGGCGTAACAGTGTCGGGATAGCTGCGACCGTTCAACAGGAAGTACTTGTCCTTCATGTCCGCAAATCCTTCCGGGTTAAAGGTCATGCCGACAAAGTGGAAGTTAGGGTCGAAGCCGTGGATCTGGATGGGATACTCGACGTCGTAGTAGGTCGAGCCGTCGCCATCGTTGTAAGCGTAGTTACCGGTCGCCGCCCGAGCCACCGTATTGGAAGCTGGCAGCGAATTGCCGCACAGGATATCGGCGGAGGCGTTGCAAGCCGTGCGCAGGTCCGTCTGTTGTGCCTGGAGAGCCGCATAGAGGCCGTTGCCAGCCGGGACCCGGTCCTGCCGTGGACGTACATAGAGCTGTCCGACCATTCCCATCTGCAAGTGCTCTGGGGGAGTGATGTGGCAGTGAAAGAAGTAGGTACCGGCATCAGGCGCCAGATAGTAGTACGTGAAGCTGCCGCCGATGTTGATGGCCACCGAAGCGTCGGGCACACCGTCGTAGAACGAAGATGCGTTGGGATAACCATGGAAGTGGACCGTGTGCTGCTCGAACAGGTCCGGCCGCATGATCATGCCCACGTTGCTGAGGGTGAGGAAGAACTCGTCATCCTCGTCCATCGCCATCAGCGGCGCTGGAATGTTGCCATTCATCACTCCGACGTCCATGAGTTGGCGGGGATCGACATGTCCGTTCAGACACGGAGCAACGCATGTACCGTTCCCAATGGCGTCGGCATCGGGAGCGATCCCGACGGCGCCGTCGTATGTAAACCCTGCGGTCGACAGCGGGAACCCGCGGCCAGGTGTTGGCCGACACCCCGTCGGATGTCGCTGGATCGCCGGGTTGCAGAACGCTCGGAGCCAACTTGTTGAACTCGTTCGGAAAGTCTGTACCGGGTTGGCCATTGGCGATCTTGCTGAGACCCGACAGCGGTCCAAACGAGAACAGGTAGGTCTGGGTGCCGTCGCCCATCGTCGCGTAGCCGTCACCGCCCGAGATCTGCTGACACTTGATGGCGCCGTTTACATTGGCCGACGGTACGTAAAATCCGTTGGGCCCGAGAGTCAACGTCGTCGGCCCGTTGTACGCCGGCTCGGAGTTGTTATTCGCCGGATTGGGGTGCGTGATCGTTGATGCGGGGCACTGAACTCGGAAAGACTGGGCGCCTGCTATGGTTGCTAGGCTGACAAGAAGCGGTAATAGGGAGAGCTTGCGAACTACGCCGCTGGCCATTCATCCTCCTCTACACTCTCACCGCATTGTTATAAGGAGCAGTCGTAAAGCTGCTTCTTTTGCTTGAGAGCAGGGCTGGATCATAACGGCTTGGAGGGGATTGTCGTTGCGCTCTAACAAATCATGAGGCGGTTTTTTTACACTTGTAAATTTATTAAAGTCAATTGGCACCGAACGCGGCTTCGCGGGAGGAACTCAGGCCGCTCTGAAGATAATCCATATCGTTCAGTTATGCAGTCGCTTCTTTGCTCTACGTCAAATACTGCCCCACTGAATAGATTTATTACTACATCTCATTGCGCATTTTACATGGCGAAGAAGGTTCGCCGAGGCTTTCGATGATTGCCCATAGTTGTCGGCTCGATGTAGGCCCCTGGCTGCACAATCGAACGTGTGGTGAAACGACTTCGTCTGATTCAACCAAGGTCCCGTTAGTATAGCCATGAAGCAATTGGGAATAGTGGTAGTTGTTCTCTTCCTGCTGGCGTTCAGCTTGCCAGCGAATGCGGACCAGGCCAGCGCGGCGTACAAAGCCGGAACTCATGCCGAGGCCGCAAACCAATACGAGCAAGCCTATGAAGACTACGCCAAGGCCCATTCTCTAAAGCCCAAGGACACGAGCTACTTCGCTGCGTATGTTCGCCTGCGCTTCTACGTGGCTGTGGAGGAAGTGCAAGAGGGGCAAAAGCTGCGCGATGCCGGGAAGCTGCAGGAGGCCGTGGCGAAGTTTAACCGCGCGTCGGAAATTGACGAGACCAATTTCTACGCAAAAGAGGAGGCTCGACGGACCGAGGAGATGATCCGGAAGCAGGCGCGGCGGGAACAAGCCAGCCCCGAAATAAAGTCACCATTGGCCAAGCTCGCGGAGGACGCCGGGGGACCTGTCGAGTTGGCAGCTATCTCAAGCACCCTTATTAATGTGCGGCTGAGCGAAAACTCCAACCTGGTTTACAAGACGATTGGCAAGCTGGCCGGGGTCAACGTGTTGTTTGATTCTGACTATAAGCCCCAGAAAATGACCATCGAGTTGAACGACGTCACGCTGCGCGAGGCGTTGGACATGGTGGCGCTGCAGTCGAAGACCTTCTGGCTGGCTACGTCGACCAATACAATTCTGGTCGCCGCTGACACGCCCACGAAGCGTAAAGAACTCCAGAGCACTGTGATGAAGTCGTTTTACCTGCGCAACGTCTCAACCCCAGCGGAATTGCAGGAAGCCGCCAACACTCTGAAGGGAATCCTCGACATCACTCGGGTACAACTGATCCCCACGCAGAACGAGATTGTCGTGCGGGGAACGCCGGACCAGATGGTGTTTGCCGAGAAGCTTCTGGCCGACATCGACAAGCCGAAGTCGGAGGTGGTGATCGACGTTGTTGTCTTGCAGGTAAGCCGAAGCCGAATGCTTACACTGGGCGCGGTTCCCCCGACCACCGTCAGCATCCAGCTGACGTCTCCCTCTGCTTCCACTACTACGACTGTGACCACAGGTTCGGGAAACACCGCCACCGGTACTACGACCACCGGAGGTGGCTTTAACCTGAACAACCTCAGATATCTCAATGGTACCAATTTTGCAGTCAACATTCCCCCTTACAGCTTTACAGCGCTCGCGGGCGACAGCAATTCCAAGGTGCTTCAAAGGCCTGAACTCTGGGCTCTTGACAACGAGAAGTCCACACTGAAGATTGGCGATCGCATTCCCATAGCGACCGGTTCTTTCGGAGCCTCGGGAGGGACGCAAGGCTACGGAGCCCTGGTCAATACGCAGTTCCAATATATTGATGTCGGCGTGAACATCGACATCACTCCGCACATCCATAATGATCGCGAAGTCACCCTGAAGATGACACTGGAAATTTCTTCTGTGACCGGAACACAAAACATCGGCGGCATCACTCAACCGACCATCGGACAGCGCCGTATCGAGCTCGAATCGAGGCTGCGAGATGGAGAGGTGAACCTGGTGGGCGGAATCCTCGAAGACACTGAAACTCAATCGCTCAGTGGCTATCCCGGGCTTTTGAAAGTTCCTATTCTCAAATACTTTTTTGCACAGGACGCTAAGCAAAGACAGGAAAACGAGATCATCTTTGCCATCATGCCGCACATCGTGCGGTCGCAGGAACTCACGGACGAGAATCTACGACTGGTCGACGTGGGAGCGGGGAACTCAGTTACGGTACGTCACACGGACCCAAGGAAGGCCTCGGCGGCGCCTGCCCCGGCAGCGCCTGATGCGAATTCACCACAAGGCGTCCGGACACCAGCGACCGGCCAACCATCGGTTGTCCCGGCGCCAACTTCCCTGCAGAAGCCTCAGGGATCGGCGATCGTACCGGGGACAACCCAGACCAGCAATCCACCTGGGCCAGTCAGTCCCGCTTCGCCAAGCAGCATGGTTCAACCACCGAATCCTGATGCTGTGCCTCCTCCCGGTGGAGGAGCGTCGCAGGTTCATGCCCCCACTTAGAGCATCGGGCTATGCAAGACAATGTTGTTGAATCACCGCGCAAACAGCGCTCCTCCCTGACACCACGATCCCTGCAGGCACCCTGGGCTAATCAGCATTCAGCCGCGATTCGAAATTCAGCCATAGAACTCCTCCCTTCTCTTTAGCATCCGTTTGTCATAACCCTATCTGCGATATCCTTGACGCATGCAGGTAAGGGTGCGGTATCTGGGGATGCTGAAGGAGCTCGCGGGCTGCGACGGGGAACCGGTCGAAATAGCCGACGGTGCCCACGTAGGCGAGTTGTATGCCGCGTTACAGCAGAGGATCCCGCAACTTCAGCAATTTCGCTCTGCCATCGCCCTGGCAGTGAACTATGAGTACTCGGGTAGCGAAACTCGCTTACGCGAGGGAGATGAAGTGGCGCTGATTCCTCCTGTCAGCGGCGGGTTGGCAGACGATTCCAGCGAAACTGCCGGAACGCAGGTGACAGAGCACGCGGCCCTGGTACGCCATCCGATCGACGGCGCGACGATCGCCCGGACCATTAAGCAACCCGAAGACGGCGCACTGGTGGTGTTCGACGGCATCGTGCGCAACCATACGCGTGGGCGGCGAACTCTCTACCTCGACTACTCCGCCTACGAACCCATGGCGTTGCGGCAGATGGAGCAACTGGCGCAACAGGCGCTCTCCAATCATGCCATTCGCGATATCTGGCTGGTGCATCGGCTGGGACGATTACAAGTCGGCGAGAGCAGCGTCTATATCGCGGTGGCCTCGGCGCATCGAGCCGCTGCCTTCGAAGCCTGCCGCTGGACTATTGATACGCTGAAGAAGACAGTCCCCATTTGGAAGAAGGAGTACTTCGAAGACGGAGCGGTGTGGGCCGATGGCGAGCCTTTTCCGCCGGAGGTACCAATTGCGGGCGGCGGCGCGTCAAAGTAGGCAGACTCGGGTTTCAATCCAGCTAATGTTCATAATCTCTCGGATTCTTTTCGGCCTCGACGCCAGACAAACTTCGACAGCGCGGGCTGGGGGATTACTCTGGCTCCTGGTGACGCTGTCGCTGTCTTTGCATGCGCAGACAGCACAGAGCGGCGTCCCGCGCCCGCCGCAGGCAACCAGTCCGGCTGCGACTGCCGTTCCGCATCCTCCCGACAAACAGCCCAAGGCATCGAGCGATCAGGACGCCGGCACCACGATCCGGGTCAACGTCAAATTGGTCAATGTGTTCTCCACCGTGACGAACCCCGGCGGCGCCCCGGTATCGTCGCTGAAGCAAGAGGACTTCCAGATATTCGAGGATGGCAAGCCGCAAAAGATCGCGGTCTTTCAGCGCGAGTCCGAGCTGCCGCTATCGATCGTAATCGCCATTGATGCCAGCCTCAGCACGCGCAACAACCAGAAGCTCGAGTTGGATTCGGCGCGCCGCTTTGCGCACGCGATCCTGCGGCCCATCGATGGCATATCGCTGTTTCAGTTCAGCGAGGTGGTCGATCAACTGACGCCCTTCACCGCCGATCTGCGTGTCATCGACCGCGGCATCAGCCGGGTACATTCGGGCGCAGCGACGGCGCTGTATGACACGCTCTATCTCGGCTCCGACGCCCTGCTTGACCGTCGCGGGCGTAAGGTGATGGTCGTCATCACCGACGGAGGCGACACGGTCAGCAAGACCAGCTACCAGGAGGCGGTGCGCGAAGCCCAGCAGGCCGAAGTTATCCTTTACAGCATCATTATTGTTCCTATCGAGAACAGCGCCGGCCGCGACATCGGCGGCGAGCATGCGTTGATTCAGCTCTCGCGCGATACTGGCGGAAAATACTTCTATGCCAGTTCGCTGGAGCAACTAGACGCCGCCTTCCGTCAGATCAGCGATGAGCTGCGTACTCAGTACCTGATCGCCTACTATCCCAGCGCACGGTTGTCAGACTCAGAATTCCGGCGCATCGAGATCAAGATCGATCCTTCCACCCATGACTATCCCAACCCGTCGGAGTTGCAGGTGCGCCATCGAACCGGCTACTACACAATGCCCGCCAAGTAACGAATACCATACCTCGTGAGCCCCGTAAATTTGCCGTGGCAGCCTACCAATCCGCAATGAGGCAAATGATACTTAAGTTGTATATAGACTGACCACTTAGAGGTGGTTTTTCTATGAAATCGCATATGCCCTCGGTCGTAATCTCCAGTCAGTCATAGATGTACTACTCCCATCTTGCGTAAGCTATTGAATCTGCAATAGGAAGTCCATGGCACTATAAGTGCCACAACTTAAGTGGAATCAATGAGGATGAACCATCCGACTAAGGTGCCGATCTGCTTCCCGTGCCTTCCAAAGTCAGGCATCCTCCAACCCCGCTCAGCAAGACTAAATTCACTACTTCTTACAGGAGATCATATGAAGTCGAGGCGATTCAGTCTCATCCTTCTCTCGTTGGCTGTCATCCTCGCGATGGCGACTACAGGCTTCGCGCAGACGGGTACGACCGGCGATTTGGCTGGCACGGTCACCGACGCTTCGGGAGCCGTTGTCGCTAATGCGACCGTAACCTTGAAGGACGAAGCTCGCGGTCAAGTGCTTACCCAGAAAACTAACGGACAGGGCGAGTTTCGCTTTACGCTGTTGCGACCGGTCGAATATATCCTGACCGTTCAGGCATCAGGGCTGCAGACCTATACTCGCAGCGTTAACGTCAGCTTGGGCCAAGTTAACAGTGCTACCGTGAAGCTCAACGTTGCCGGAACTTCCACCACCGTCGAGGTCACTGCGGAGACTCCGCTAATCTCGACGGAAAACGCCAACATGGCGACCACCTACAACTCTGCCCAACTGTCTGATATTCCGAATGCGGGTAATGACATTACGGCGTACGCGTATACCGCGCCGGGAGTGGTACTCAACACCGGATCCGGCTACGGCAACTTCTCGTCGTTCGGCCTGCCCAGCACCGCCAACCTGTTTACCACCAACGGTAACGACAACATGGATCCGTACCTCAACCTGAACAACTCCGGCGCTAGCAACCTGGCGTTGGGATCCAACGAGTTGGGTGAGATTGCGGTGGTTAGCAACGGATACACCGCTCAGTACGGCCGTCAGGCTGGCGCGCACGTGGACGCTGCGACCAAGTCGGGCACCAACCAGTTCCATGGCAACGCCCTCTACTGGTGGAACGGCCGCGCCCTGAACGCTAATGAATATTTCTTGAAAGGACAGGAAGTCTCATCCGGGCAGCCGAACGTCCGGTCCTTTGCCAACAACAACCAGTGGGCTGCGTCGTTTGGCGGACCGATCGTCAAGAACAAACTGTTCTTCTTCTTCGACACCGAGGGCCTGCGGTACGTGTTGCCCGGTGCCGGGGGCGCGATCTATGTTCCTACTACGGGTTTCGCCAACGCCGTTCTGGCCAACGTCAACACCGTCACCCCCGGTTCCGGGCCGTTCTATCAGAACATTTTCAACCTATATGCAAACGCCCCGGGTTCGAGTCACGCTACCGTGCTCACGCCCGGCGATGATCCCTTCCTTGGTTGCGGTGATGCATCGCAAGCCACTGGCGGTCTTCCCGGATTTGGTGCAACTGCCGTTGACAGCAACGGAAACCCCACCGCGTGGGGCGCGCCTTGCTCATCGCAATTCCGCAGCTCGGTCAACAACCTGAATACCGAATGGCTGCTGAGCACTCGCATTGATTGGAATATCACCAACAATGATCGCTTCAATGGCCGCTTCCGCACCGATCACGGCGTGCAGGCGACCGGCACCGATCCCATCAACAGCGCTTTCAACGCCAACAGCGTGCAGCCGGAATACGAGGGGCAGCTCAACGAAACCCACGTATTCAACAGCACCATGGTGAACAACTTCATCTTCTCGGGTATGTGGTATTCGGCCATCTTCGGCCCGCCGAATATTGGTGCGGCTCTAAAGGCCTTCCCCACCACCATGGCCTTTAACGACGGCCTGCTGCAACAGTTAGGCGGCTCCGACTTTAACTATCCCCAAGGCCGGATCGTGTCGCAGTATCAGTTGACTGACAATTTCACTAAGTCGCTCGGCCGCCACGACCTGGGCTTCGGCGTCAACTACCGCCGCAACCTGGTCAGCGACTATACAACTGGAGTCAACTCGAGCGGATTGCTGACCATTAACTCGATGCAGGAATTCGTCGCCGGCCAGTTCCTTGGCAACGGATCAACCTTTAACCAGGCGTTCCCGAGCTTTGGGGCAACCCGCATCAAGCTCTACACACTGGGCTTCTACGGACAGGACCAGTGGAAGGCCACCAGCAAGCTGCAGTTGACGCTGGCCCTCCGCATCGATCGCAACTCCAATCCGAGCTGTGCGCAGAACTGCTTTGCACGTCTGATTGCTCCCTTCGCCTCGCTCCCGCACGATGCGACCGTACCGTACAACCAGGTCATTCAGACAGGCTTGAGCAACGCTTTCCCGAGCATCCAGCCGGTAGTGTGGAATCCTCGCTTTGGTGCTGCTTACAACATCTTCCCCAACACCGTGATCCGTGGCGGTATCGGGCTGTTCAGCGATCTCTTCCCGGGAACGCTGGTGGACCGGTTCATCACCAACGCACCGAACGATCCTACCTTCGGGGGCGGCAGTAGCGGGGCAATATCCTTCGACGTACCGGGAAACATCCGGTCCAACGCTGCGAATTCGGCGTCCGTCTTCAAGCAGAACTTCGCCAGCGGGGCAACTCTGGCGCAAATGAAGGCCCTGTTACCCGGCCTCTTCACTACGCCGACGATGAGTGACGTCAATTCGCAGTTGCTGAATCCTAACTTCCTGGAGTGGAACTTCCAGGTCGAGCAGCAAATAGGTAAGGACTACAGCCTGTCCGTCAACTACGTTGGCAATCACGGCTATGACGTCATGACGGCCGACCCGTGGTCGAACGCATTTTGCAACACCAAGGCTAAAGTGCCGCACTGTCCGTTCGGCGGGGCCAGCGGATCGGTGCCCAACGCAGCCCCCGACGCCCGCTTTGCTCAAGTCCAGTCGCTTTACAACTCGGGCTGGTCGAACTACAACGGCGTAACCACCACTTTCAAGATGCGCTACGGCAGCCAGTTCCAGGCGAACTTCAATTACACCTGGAGCCACGCGCTGGACACCTGCTCGAATAGCTGCTTGCTGCCGTTCACGGCCAACAATGTGGTCAGTCTTCGCTACCTTGCGTCACCAGGCCTTCCCGGCACTGCGTATGGCAACTCGGACTACGATACTCGCCAGAACTTCAGCGCCAACTACGTGTACAACACCAAGAGCAACTGGGGTAACGGGTTCAAGTCCGCTGCGCTGGGTGGCTGGACGGTGGCGGGCACGATTTTCTACCACAGCGGGTATCCCTGGAGCCCGGTTAACAGCTCGGTTCGCGGCTATCTTGGCAACGTAACCGGACTGCGCACCGCGACACCGTTGGGTAACTTCACGGGTGGGACGTTCAATGTGGATGGCTGCGGAAACCCGCTTGTCGCCTGCGTTGGCGCCGATCAGTTCCAGTCAAGCCCGGTGAACTCGGCGACTGGATTTCAAACCGACTTCGGTAGCATCGCCCGCAATACCTTTTCCGCCGCGGGCTACTTTGATACCGACATGAACATCACCAAGAACTTCAAAATCAAGGAGAGGATGAACTTGGGGATCGGAGCGAACTTCTTCAATCTCTTCAATCACCCGAACTTCGACATACCCTCCAATAATGTGGCTGCCCCCGGCACCTTTGGCGTAACTCAAAACACGGTTGTTCCAGCGACAACGCCCTACGGCGCGTTTGCGGGTGTAACACTGTCGGGCCGAATTATCCAGATGAATGCTCGGTTGAGCTTCTGATCCGTTTACGCTTCGTTTGCTTCGCTTCGGCGGCTCCCTCAAAGGAGCCGCCATTTTTCTTTCGTCGCTCCTTTACCACGGAATTTCGCTGGAGTTGCAACAGGCCGCACAATTTGCCTGCGAGATGTCTGTGACTCTCTCTGGTGGCTGCTAGTGTAGAGCGGGTTAGGATTTTGTCAGCCGCATTCGTCGGCCATCGGGAGTTGGTAGCTCAACAGGATTAATCACTGCCACGGAGACACCGAGTTCACGGAGACTCTGAAAGAAATAAAACTCATGTCCTCCGTGGTGAATATCTCGAACGGACACAGGAATTTATAATTTGCTCTGTTATATCCCACCAAAGTACATGCACTTTCGTAATATTGCTCTATTACCCATCGTCTGTTAAGGTCCAACTGCGGGATCGGAGTTGCGCATTCGTGCGCCAGTCCCGGCGGCGCCGCCGGGGTGGTTCCAGAAACGGCTCTTTGACAATCAGCAGACCCTCAGCGCAAGATTACTAAATAGTTAACTGCCATCAGGCAAATGAACCTCAAGTAGTGCAATCGAGGCCGCTAAGTCCACATTCCGTAATATTTTAATTCTAAGTTAAATGGGCTCAATATTTTACGGGACAGCTTCAAGTCTGACCTTATTTTTCAATATTTTAGCAACCGGGGGGGAGGGGGGGGTACCCCGATTTGGCGAATCGACACGCAACAGGCTATCGTTAACTAGAGCGATAATACAGCTAGTCTGTCGTTGCTGTGGCCCATCTCGTATTCTTCGACTTTGTTACACTGCGTCTTTCCGGCGCATTGCGCCGCGAGGTCACAATGGCAAATCCTACGCAACCGTCGATACAACTGACGAACACCTCCGACTACCGCGAGAACTATGCCAACAGTGTGCAGGTGCGGGTGAATGTCTGGGACTTCTTTCTCGTCTTCGGCACCCTGCAGCAACAGGACGAAGCCAAGGTCGAAGTCAACAACTTCCAGGGCATCTATATGAGCCCGCAACAGGCCAAGGCGCTGTATACCATCCTGCAGCAAAACCTGGTGAATTACGAAGGGACCTTCGGCGAGATCAAGTTGGATCCGCGCATGACGCCTGGCAGCGGACCGATTCACTAAATCCATGGGCGGCCGGCTTCCGCAATCGCCAGCACCACGGCCGCCGGGGGCTTCCCTGTCCCCGCCAGTATCGACGTGGGAAACCGTTCGCGATCACCTGTTCGCCTTTTCGCTGATCTTCACCAGCCTCTTCTTGCTGCACGCTCCGTTGCTGCGCCTGCCGTACTTCTGGGATGAAGCGGGATATTTCGTTCCCGCGGCGCGCGATCTGCTGCTCACCGGATCGCTGATTCCGCACACCACTCTGTCCAACGCTCATCCTCCGTTGGTGATGCTGTGGCTGGCGTTCTGGTGGAAGTACAGCGGCTTCACACCCGCAGTCACGCGAACCTCCATGCTGCTGGTAGCTGCGTTCGCGCTGCTTGGAGTGTGGCGACTGGCACGCCGAGTGGCGAACGACCAGATAGCGATCGCGACCGTGGTCTGTACCGCAATGTATCCAGTGTTCTTCACCCAGAGCTCGATGGCGCATCTCGACATGATGGTGTGTGCCCTCACCATCTGGGGACTGGCGATGTATGTCGAGCGGCGTCCGGTGGCAACGGTGATCTTTCTGGCGTTGGCCCCGCTGGCAAAAGAGACCGCCATCATTACTCCGATGGCGCTTCTCGGATGGGAACTGCTGTGTCCGCTGCTGGCGGAAGCACAGTGGTCAGGCGAAGAGTTGTGCTTCCAGAAGCGCAGCTGGTCGCACAACTTTTCGCTGCTTTTATGTTTGCTACCTCTGCTGTTGTGGTTCGCCTACCATCAGCATCGCACCGGGTTCTTCCTCGGCAATCCTGAGTACCTGCGTTACAACCTGGGCGCGACCCTGACGCCGCTGCGAGTGGCGCTGGCCATTCTCATTCGGTTGTGGCATCTGCTGGGATATCTGGACCTCTTTGTGCTGACGATCTTCACGGCATACGCCATGTCGCAGCCCGCACGGCGGGAGATTGACGGAACCTATCGCCGCCGCATCGCTGTGCCGGTGCAGCTGGTGTTGGGCGTCGTGATCGCGGCGCACGTGGTAGCACTCTCGATGCTGGGTGGCGCGGTCCTGGCGCGGTACATGCTTCCTGTGCTGCCGCTGGTGATCTTGATTTGCGTGTCGACACTGCGACGACGACTGCGGCATTGGGTGTGGTGCGTGGTGGCAGTGTGCGTGGCTTTCGTGTTCGCCTTGCTCACGCCTCCGCCTTATCGGATCTCACCGGAAGACACTCTGCTGTACCGCGATTACGTCATCCTGCATGCACAGGCGGAGGCTGAGATTGCACAGCGCTATCCTCACGCGCGGGTACTGACGGCATGGCCAGCTTCGGACGAGATGACCCGGCCGTTCCTAGGCTATCTGAAACAGCCGATGGACGTAATCCGGGTGGAGAATTTCTCGCAAGCAGAGATGGAACACGTGGCCCGTGCGACCGAAGAGTTCGACATCGTGTTCTTGTTCACCACCAAGTGGGAGCCGCCTCGCCCCCTGTTGCAGAGCTTGGCCTTCGGCGAAGCGCTGCAGAAGCGTTTCTTCGACTACCACGAAGACGTCACGCCCGAACAAGCAGCGTCGATGTTGGGTGGACGCATCATCCGCTACGAGAACCGCAACAACGAATGGGTGGCGATCATCGCCATCGAAGGCGTGGAGAACGCAAGAAGTTTCGAGTTTCCAGTTCCGAATTTCCAGTAGATGCACTTGCGCGGGTCGCGCCGCACTTGCACACTGAGACTGTGGACTTCGTGATCCGCAGCTACCGCGCTGGTGACTTCGATCGCCTGTGGCGGATCGACCAGCTTTGCTTTCCTCCGGGCATCGCTTACACGCAAATGGACCTGACGGGATTCATCACGCGTCGCAAAGCCATCACCCTGGTGGCCGAATTCGCCGAAGGGAGCGGGTTCGCAGGAGGCATTGCGGGGTTCGCCGTGGCACAACCCATCCGCAAGATCGGACGCATCCTGACACTCGACATCGTTCCCGAAGCACGGCGTTTCGGGTTGGCCACCCGCCTGATGCAGGAGTGTGAGAAGCGCCTGCGCGCCTTTGGGTGTGAGCAGGTGTATCTCGAGACCGCCGTCAATAATGAGCCCGCCATGCTCCTCTATCACAAGTTGGGATACGAGATTCTGCGCAGGTTGCCGCTGTACTATCCCACCCACGCGCTCGATGCGTATCTGATGGGGAAGCTGTTGTAGCTGCGCGTCTGTTATCCTCATGCCGATCCTATGAAAGTTGCCATCCAGGGAGAACTGGGTTCGTTCAGCCATGAAGCAGCGGGACGGATACTGCCACGCGCCACGGTCGTCCCGTGTGCGCGATCGGCCGAGGTGTTCGACCGGGTGGAAAACGGCGCAGTGCAGGCGGCCGTAATTCCCATCGAGAATTCCCTGGCGGGATCGGTGGCGGAGCACTTCGATCTGTTGCTCGCGCGCGATGTTTTCATCCATGGTGAAATGCGTCTGCGCATTCGCCATAACCTGATTGCGCCTCCGGGAGTGAAGCTCAGCGGCGTCAGCAGGGTGTTTTCGCATCCCGTGGCGCTCGACCAGTGCCGTAACTTTTTCAGTTCGCACCCGCATGTGCAGGCGGTGCCGTTCTATGACACAGCAGGCAGCGTGCGCCACATCATCACGGAGAAGCTCCGGGACGCTGCCGGCATTGCCGCCAGACGCGCCGCCGCGGAATACGGTGGACGTGTGCTGCTCTCGAACATCGAAGACGACCGCCAGAACTATACGCGATTCCTGCTGATCACGAAATCCAAGAAGATTGGCAAAGGAGCCAACAAGACCTCGCTTTCGTTCGCGCTGAAGAATGTTCCAGGCGTGTTGTTCAAGGCCCTCAGCGTATTTGCGCTGCGGGAGATCAGCCTGAGCAAGATCGAATCCCGCCCGATGCGCGGTCGCCCGTGGGAGTACGTTTTCTTCGCCGACATCCTGCGCGGCGATGACGAAGCCGCGCGCCATGCGCTTCGCCACCTGGCCGAGATCGCCGAGTTTGTGAAGGTGTTGGGCGTTTATCCAGCGGCAAAAGCGCGGCCACGGTAGTCCAAACCAGCACTTTGTGACCGGAAGCCGAACGTCACAAGCGACGGAGCCATTCTGAACTTATGGCCGCGCTGTTCCGTTTTGGGAAACAATTTGCAAACAATGGCCGTCAGCGGTTGTAGCCGCCTCGCTCGTTGAGTACAATCCTGTGCGCTTGAGAGTTACGGCCCGGAAGCGTCGCCTAATGGTGTGCGGTTGGTGCGGTGAAGGCTACTTCACCCTCAATCGGGAATTCGAGCACACTGGTCTAAGGCTCCGTGCCCGACGATGTGTGGAGACTTGACCAATGGTGGCGTTGCATCTTTTATAGTGGTTCACTCATCTAAAGTTGAGTGTAACTGACTCAAGGAGTCATAATGCCTAGCAAAACTAATAAGATAGACGCAAAGGTTCCTGAGGTGACCCAGGATCCTGAGTTCCGCAACGATTCCGAGGAAGCCCGAACGTTGCCGTTGTTGCCGGTTCGCGACACCGTCTTGTTTCCCCATGCAGTGCTGCCCCTGACGGTGGGACGCGAGAGTTCGGTCCAGCTAATCAACTCCTTGGGCGACGACAAGACGATCATCGTCGTTGCGCAGCGCGAAGCCCGCGTGGATTCGCCGCAGCCGACCGATCTCTTCGCCGTGGGAAGCCTCGCAGTGGTACACAAAGTGGTGCGCATGCCGAACCAGAGCCTGTTCGTGTTTGCCGAGGGCCTGGAGCGCGTGAAGGTGACGGAGTACACGCAATTGACTCCGTTCATGCGGGCCACGGTGGAATCCATTCCCGAGATCAACGCTCCGCAGAATGCCCAGATCGAAGCCCTACAGCGCAATGTGCTGACACTTTTCCAGCAGATCGTGGCGGGATCTCCCACATTGTCAGACGAGCTCTCGACGGTGGCGGCCAACATTGAAGACGCAGGACGCATGGTCGATTTCATCGCCTCCTCTCTGCCCTCGCTGTCAACTCGCGACAAGCAGGACGTGCTGGAGACGCCAGACGTACAGGCCAGGCTCGACAAGATCAACCAGCATCTGGCGAAGGAGCTGGAAGTCCAGCAACTGCGCAACAAGATCCAAAGCGAAGTGCAGGACAAGGTGCAGCAGACGCAGCGCGAATACTATCTGCGCGAGCAGATGAAGGCCATCCAGAAGGAACTGGGCGAGCAGGACGAGACTACGCGTGATGCCGAGGAATTGCGCCAGAAGATCGAAGCCGCCGGCATGCCTGATGATGTGAAGAAAGAAGCGCTGAAGGAGCTTGGCCGCCTCGCCCGCATGTCGCCGATGGCGGCTGACTACGGCCTCACCCGCAACTACGTCGAGTGGCTGGCCATACTGCCGTGGCAGAAGTCCTCCGGCGTCGAGATCGACATCCCAAAGGCTAAAGAGATCCTCGACTCCGATCACTACGATCTGGAGAAGGTGAAGAACCGCATTCTGGACTACCTCTCGGTCCGCCGTCTGAAGCCGAACATGAAGGGGCCTATTCTCTGCTTTGTCGGACCTCCGGGCGTGGGCAAAACGTCTTTGGGCAAGTCGATTGCGCGGTCGCTGGGACGCAAGTTCGTGCGCCTGTCGCTAGGCGGCGTGCATGATGAGGCCGAAATCCGAGGGCACCGCCGTACTTACATCGGCGCACTGCCCGGCCAGATCATCCAGGGCATTCGCCGCGCCGAGACTAACGATCCCGTGTTCATGCTCGACGAGATCGACAAGGTGGGACGCGATTTTCG
Source organism: uncultured Acidobacteriaceae bacterium (assembly GCA_963779555.1). Taxonomy (GTDB): domain Bacteria; phylum Acidobacteriota; class Terriglobia; order Terriglobales; family Acidobacteriaceae; genus DASRAA01. The sequence goes on along the minus strand of CAVZYS010000015.1, from coordinate 23,918 downwards.
TGGCGATCCCGGCTCGGCCCTGTTGGAGGCCCTGGATCCCGAGCAGAACTTCAGCTTCCGCGATAACTACCTTGACGTGCCGTTCGATTTGTCGAAGGTGTTGTTCATCACCACTGCGAACCAGCTTGATCCTGTGGCCGAGCCTCTGCGCGATCGCATGGAGATCATCGAACTGCAGGGCTATACCGAAGAGGAAAAGTCACACATCGCGTTTCAATACCTGATCCCGCGCCAGATCGAAGAGAACGGCATCACCAAGGAGCAAATTGAATTCCCCGAGGAGACCGTTGGGTTCCTGATTCGCCATTACACCCGTGAAGCCGGCGTTCGCAGCCTGGAACGCACCATCGGCACCATCTGTCGCAAGCAGGCGCGCCGCATCGCCGAAGGTAAGACCGACAAGATGGTGGTCACGCCTGAACTGGTGCAGCACACCGACATGCTGGGCGGAATGAAGATTCGCACCGAAGGCGAAATTGCCGAGCGGACCAAGCGCACCGGCGTGGCCGTGGGATTGGCGTGGACCCCGACCGGTGGCGACATTCTCTTCATCGAGGCCAACAAGATGAAGGGCAAGGGCGGCTTCACCATGACCGGGCAACTCGGCCAGGTGATGCAGGAGTCGATGCAGGCCGCGCTGACTTGGGTCCGCTCCAACGCCAAGGAACTCGGAATCGACGAGGAATTCTTTGCCGGCCACGACATCCACATCCATGTGCCGGCAGGTGCGATTCCCAAGGACGGCCCCTCGGCCGGCGTCACCATGGCGACTGCGCTGGTGTCGTTGCTCACGGATCGGCCAGTGCGTCCGCTGACTGCGATGACCGGAGAGATCACCCTGAGCGGCAACGTATTGCCGATCGGCGGCATCAAGGAGAAAGCCCTGGCCGCTAAACGCGCAGGCGTGAAGGACATCATTCTGCCGGAACAGAACCGTCAAAATGTGGAGGAGGACCTGACGCCGGAACAGTTGCAGGGCCTCAACATGCACTACGTGAAGTCGATTCCGGAGTTGCTGGAAATTGCGCTTCCCGCCAGCCGCGCCGATGCCAAACATGACGCGGAAGTGCGCGAGCAGGTACTGACGGGTGCTCCGGTGGCGTAACCACAAAGGCAAGAACAGCCGCGGAGTTTACGACCACACGAGAAACTGAGAGCCACCTGGACATGGGTGGCTCTTCTTTTTCAAGCGACATTGAGCGCTACGATGGTGATGTCGTCACCTGCAACATCCTGCGACCACGCCCTGACTTCCCTGCTGAGCGAGGCGCAGAGTTGCTCGGCAGACAGAGGTTGCGACAGAATGACCTTCACGCGATCTGGGCCGAACTCTTCGCCGCGCCGATCAGCCTCCAGAACGCCATCGGTGTAAAGAAGGAAGCGATCGCCGTGTCCGACGATGAGGCTCTTCGAATCATAACTTGCGAACGGCATAACGCCCAAAATCAGGCCGTTCTCGACGATGTCATGAATTGAGTTGTCGGCCGCGCAGTAATGCAGCAGCGGAGGATGCCCAGCGGCGCTGTAGCGCCCGGTTCGGGATTGCAGATCGAGAAACAGATAGGCTGCGGTAACGAATTGCCCTTGCAGCTTGCCGGACAGTACCGAATTCAGCCCGGCCATGACCTTTGCCGGATCATCCGCGTGCTCAGTCTGCGCCGCGATCGCGACCTTCACCATCGACGCCACCAGGGCGGCCGGCACCCCGTGCCCCGAAACATCGGCGATCAGCACCCCAAGACGCTTCCCATCCACCACCAGAAACTCGTAGAAATCTCCCGCCACTTCCGACATCGGGACATATTGCGCAGCCACCTGCAGACCCTGAAGTTCGGGCATTCCCTCCGGCAAAATGGACGTCTGGATGCGCCTGGCAATTTCCAACTCGTTGCGAATCGCCAACAGCGCTTTCTCGGTGCGCAGGCTGCGGCGCGCGACTACATATCCCAGCGAGCAAAGAAACAAGGCGAAACCGATGAACTCGTAGTCCGTTCCGCCCGTCGGAAGCAGGCCCTTTACGTTGTTGTAGATGACAAACGATCCCCAGATCAGAAGGACGACCCGCAACGTATTCCGTTCCGGTATCTTTTCGGCGGGAGCCATAAACAGGTAAACGATCATCGCCACGGTGAAGCTGATCACCAGGACGTTGTTCGCCACGAAAAGCGCGCGCACCACACCGTCATTGGCGTAGAGCGCAAGGAACGTGGCTGCCATCAGCGCGTTCACAGTGAGCAGCGACTTTGTCACCCAATTGTGTTTCTGGGAAACCAACCCCCAGCCAAACAACACCGCCGGAATGCCAATCGTGAAGGTGACAAGCGCAATTTGAAACTGGATGGCGCGCTCGGTAAGAAAGTATTGCGCTGACTGGGTCATCAGCAGAGCCCGGTATCCATAGAGGAACGCGAGGAGGCCAAACCAGAGCCGCACACGATCCTGGGTATCCCGGCGTATCCATTGCACCAGGATCGAACCTAGTCCGATGGCCATGGAAACAATCGCGACAACCAACCGAGGGGCATCGCCGAGCAGGATGCGGCGCAGCGCGGCGGCGATGTCGGGAGCAACCTGCATGGTCAATTCGGGCCGCTTACAAGATAACGTGACCAACCCGGGCACGCAACGCCGCGAACTTCAGTCATCGCGGATCAAACAGGCGGAAGTACATATTCAGCAACGACGAACGGTCGCTTTCCGGCAACGACTGCTGCCAGTCGTCGACCTGGCGCTCCGACATTTGCATGAGCGCAAGCAGTTGTTCGTCGTCGATCTTCCGCTTCGCCATCAGGTCGCGGTGTTTCTGCTTCATGCGTTTTCTGCCGCGGATGGCGCCGCGAAGACCTCGCAGGTAAGCGAAGAACCTCCCACGCCCGATGGCAAGAAAGAACCACAGCACCTGGTACACAACGATGCGCGGCAGCAGGCGGCGAAAGACGGCCTTGGGATAGTCCTTCATCAGCACAAAGAACTGGTTGCGGGTGATGTATTCGACCACGCGGGGATGCAATGCCTGTCCCAGAGTCGCGCTGCCGATGTGATAGGCAACGGCATCGGGAACGTAAAGACCTCGATAGCCGATGAGGTGGGCGCGCAACGCCAAATCGAGGTCGTCGAGGTAGGCGAAAAAGTCGGCATCCAGTGCGCCGCATAGAAGGAACGCCTTGGAGCGGTAGAGCACCGCTGCGCCACAAGCGGACAGCAGCGGCATGGGCTGATCGAACTGCCCGTGGTCAGGGTCGAGGTGACCAAGACGGTACGACGCTCCCGCAAGAAGCATCGCATCGCCCGCTCCGTCGAGTCGAGTGGGCTCGTTGGCTCGTAATAGTTTGCCCGTAGCAAAACCGAGTGTCTCGTCCCCTTCGAGCGTCTTCACTAGTTTTTCCAGGTAGTCTGGAGCGAGCTCAACATCGTTGTTCAGCAACAGAACGTACGGCGAGGGTACCGCCGCCATGCCGCGGTTGATGGAGTTGGTGGTGCCTTCGTTGACAGGAAGCTCGATGCGCATGGTGTTGCGCGGCAGCGGATCAGGAAGGATGCTGTCGGGCCGCGCCTCATTCTCGATAACGACGATCTTCCATTGCTCAGCGGGTAATGTCTGCCGTTGGATGGACTCGATGCAGCGCGCAGTGAGATCAGGCCGGTGCAGCGACGGAATGGCGATAGCGACGGTCTTCACGCGGGTCTAACGGAATTGTACACAGCGGATGCGACTGTCACTCCTGGAACTCTGACGCGAAGTGGTCTGGAATTACGAAACTCCAAACCTCCACGAAATGCCCTGGTGCAAACGGATTAACGCCATCCTGCACCTGATAGCATTGCTTTGCAGGAGGTATGTTAGCCTTTCTGCGAGAGGAACTATGCCAATCGATTCGGGAAAGGTCGCACTGATAACTGGCATTACGGGACAGGATGGGGCCTATCTCGCCGAGTTTCTGCTGGCACGTGGCTATACCGTCTACGGAACATTTCGCCGAACCAGTTCAGTCAATTTCTGGCGTATCGAGTCGCTCGGAATTCGCGAGACACCCCAACCTGCACCTGGTTGAGCACGACTTGACCGACAGCGGCGCTGGCATTCGTCTGCTGGAGCGCACCCAGGCCGCCGAGATCTACAATCTTGCCGCGCAAAGTTTTGTCGGTCTCTCGTTTGAGCAACCCGTCACCACTAGCGAGATCACCGGCTTGGGCACCTTGCACCTGCTGGAAGCTGTCAGAACAGTGAACCCGAAAATCCGGTTCTACCAGGCCTCGACTTCCGAGATGTTCGGTAAAGTGCAGGCCGTACCGCAAGACGAGCAGACTCCGTTTTATCCCCGCAGTCCCTACGGTGTCGCCAAGTTGTTCGCTCACTGGACCACCATCAATTATCGCGAGTCATATGGCATCTTTGGCGTCAGTGGAATCCTGTTCAATCATGAGTCCCCTCTCCGCGGCCTGGAGTTCGTGACCCGCAAGATCAGCGACGGAATTGCCCGCATCAAGCTCGGAAAACGCGCTCTCCTGGAACTCGGGAACCTCGACGCCAAGCGCGACTGGGGATTTGCCCGGGAGTATGTTGACGGCATGTGGCGGATGCTCCAGACTCCCGAGCCCGGCGTATATGTGTTGGCCTCGGGACAGAACGCCACTGTCAGGGATTTCGTTACCCTCGCGGGCAAGGCGGCGGACATCGAGATCGCATGGAAAGGCACGGGAGAGCAGGAGCAAGGCATCGACACGAAATCCGGGAAGACGATTGTCCGCATCAATCCGAAGTTCTATCGCCCTGCTGAGGTAGAACACCTGATGGGCACTGCAGCCAAGGCAAAGCGAGAACTAGGCTGGGAGGCGAAGACGACGCTCGAGGAACTTTGCCGCCTCATGGTGGATGAAGATCTACGACGCGTCGCCGACGGGAATACGTCATTCTAATGGCCAACGGAACGGCATTGCTGACCGGCGCCGGCGGGTTCACTGGACGCTACCTCGAAGCCGCGCTGCGTCAACGAGGCTACCAGGTGGTCGGACTGGAGAACAGTGGCCCGTCGCCTTGCGACCTCACCAACGCGGGAGAAACCGCGCTTGCAGTGCGCGCGGCGAGACCTGATCTGGTTGTTCATCTTGCCGCAATGTCGTTCGTCGGACACGGGAACGCCGAGGAGTTCTACCGCGTGAACGTGTTCGGCACCTTGAACTTGTTGGAGGCGCTTTCTCAACTCGATGCGCCCCCTCGCCAGATATTGATTGCCAGCAGCGCCAATGTCTATGGCACACCGCCGATTGAGGTGTTGGACGAGTCAGTCTGTCCCAGCCCGGTAAATCACTACGCCAACAGCAAGCTTGCCATGGAGCATATGGTGCGCACGTGGTTCGACCGCCTGCCGATTGTCATCACACGGCCGTTTAATTACACCGGTCCGGGACAGGCCGGTCACTTCCTGATTCCCAAGATCGTTCGCCATTTTCGCCAACGAGCGCCAGTGATTGAGCTCGGCAACCTGCACGTAGTCCGCGATTTTTCTGACGTCGACGATGTCATTGCATCCTACATGGCCTTACTTGACAGCGATGTGCGATCGGAGATCGTCAACCTCTGCAGTGGACGGGGCGTTGCTCTGCTGGACGTGATTGACACCATGAACCGCTTGGCTGGGTACGAGATTGAAGTGCGCGTTAACCCGGACCTGGTCCGCGCCAATGAAGTGCCGCGACTGGTGGGTAGCAACGCGAAATTACGGAGCCTGGTTCAGTTACCGGCACCCAAACCATTTTCCGAAACGCTGCGACGGATGTATGAAGCACTTGACCCCTCGGCGTGAGAACGCACGAGCGTAAGTACTCCTCAGGCTGCTGAAAGAGTCGATTGAGGGGGTAGAAGTGGGCTTCAGGTGTTCGGTCTCATGACATCCTTTGCGCATTGTTCTCACCACATCCCTTACACAGACGCAGACGCACACGCGAGGCGCGGGCGTTTACCCGATCGCCGCCGGGTTGTAGTGGCTCATCGATTTGTCCTATCGGGAGCCGCCGGTCTCAAACTTTGACACCACCACGACCGTCGCGTTGCCATTGAGCATGTAAGCGTCTGCCAGGATCGAGTCTGGTGGGCCGTTATGGCTGAATATCGCATACCCCGACGTGCTTCGTGGCAGATTCAGGTCCGATGGATAGGAGTTCCGAATCACTTCGCCGCCCGCCGGAACTGTAACTTGCACCGACGCAACCGCGCTGTTGCCTAGGCCGTAAACCGTCAAGGTCCCGGTAATGGGCATGTCGGAGAGGTTCAAAAAACCCCATTGGTCATCGTATCCCGACCAGGTGCTCCAGCGCGGATTGAAGAGCGTGGTATCCACAGCGCGGAAGGAGTACGTACCACTCAAGGCGACGTTGCTGATGGCGATCAAGTGCAAACCAGCACTGAGTGCCGTGAACGAGATTCGCCGGCCAGTCCCGTTACTGTTTCTCAGAACTGGCGAGTATCCGCTGTTTTGAGTTACCAAAACGCTTGAATTGCCCCTGCACCCCTGCATATAGTCGCCGGGCCCGAATACGGCTATCGGCCCGAACTGCACGTGGGTACTGTTGAGGTAATTGTCGGCTGGAGGCACGAACTCCACCGAATAGGAATGCCCCGCCTGCGCGTAGATGCCGTACCAGTACGTGCTGTTCTGTGAAAACGCGGATTGCGTGACCCGGCCATCGGTAACGATGAGAACCGGTGTTGTGCAATCGGTGCTTTCTGCGAGAGCAAGCGGGGCAACGGTCGCAACAACTATCACCACCAACATTAGGAATCGTGTACTCATTGGAAGAGCCACCTGAAGTCGTAGTAACTTTAATCTGCACCTATGGTAACGTTTAATTGGTTACTTAGATCGGAGTGATGCCCTCGAAAAGCGCAGTAGTTCCAAAACGGGAAGACTGAAGCAGGTTCGCGCATCTGCACCAGCAGAAACAGAGAATTGACCGGGAATGCTCGCCCTATTGAGGCGGCGTGACCTGCGGTGCTTCCTGTTGCGAATGAATGCTGACATCGTCCCAGTAGATGGTTCCTGACCCCTCCAGCCGAAAGAGGTGAATGCGCATGGTACCGGCGGGATCGGCGGTGGCGAACGTTGATAGAAACTGCCAAGTCCCCTGAGGGTGGGAGCCGTTGGAAAAAGTTGAGACGTTGGTCGCTGAATTCCAGGCCGCAATTTGCGCGACCGCAGTGGCATCCGGCGACGACGAAGCCCATGCGGAAATTCGATAGGTGCGTCCTGGTTCCAGCCCCATGGCGTCCTGGTATACGCTACCTACGCCACCGGTTTCCGCCAGGCTATGAGCGCCGCTGTGAGACTGGGCAGTGCTCACCGTGGCGTGGACTTGCTGAAAAGGCAGCCAGACTGCAAGGTCGTCATCTTCAAATCCCGGATCCACAAGCTTTCCCGCGACGGTCGGACCGAGGTCCGCAACCGGGTTGAAGTGGCTCAGGTCCTTCTTCGACCATAGCCCTGAATTCATATCCAGAGCGCACAGACCCTGCGAAATGCCATGCGCCAGTGCCCATGTAAAGGCTTGTTCCGTGACATGTCCCTGAGCGGCATCGGCCAGACTCCACCCATCCGGGAACCACGAACTGGTTCCGTTGAGAGTGGGAATGCCATATTGCTGCGCGACCATCATGCCGTCGGTCTGAAGCACGAGCTTGCCAAAATGATCGTCGCGCCAGGTGGACACGTAGAAGACAGTGCAACCGGACGGCGGCGCAGAAATTCGGGAAAACTTCTGTGCCTCTTCGGCCCGGCTGATGGCGTGCGTCGGCATGAAATTGAGTTGCTCCGTCAGGAGCGCGCATGCGAGCAAAGCAGGAACAAGGTATGCCAGCACGCCACGGCCGGCGAGTGCTTTCCTCAGCTTCTCGAAGCCAAACATGCAGACGATTACCACGCCAATGTTGAGCACGAGATGAATTCGTTGTGGCAGGCGGATCGCTCCCGCTCCCGGCACCAGCTTCAACAGCACCGCCCATGCCGGCGAATGCTGGCCGATCCTGATGCCCACCGGCCACAACACGATACAAGTGATTCCGATGGCAGACATCAGACACAACGTTTCCTTGTCACTCGCATCGCACTGGTCACGCGACCGCCCCAAACGAACGAAGCAATACATCGCAGCAATCAGAAACAGGCAGATGGTCAGCAACGGCCAACCGGTGGGATGTTCCAGAATCCCACCCGGGCTGTTGAAGTTCTGAATTCTTGCGGACAACGGCCCCCACACCAGGTTGTCCCGGCCCACATCAAGGACTCCCAAGGGAGGCTGCAAGTAGGGGAGGCTGTCAGCTACGCTTCTCTTGCCATTGCGCTGCAGCGAAGGAAGGTAAAGAAGCAAGAAAGGAACCAACGCCACTACTAAAACAGCCCCGCCCAGGAGGAGGTTCCACTGTTGGGCCTTCACCGTCTTCAACACTTGCCGCAGCGGTTGGGTATCGCGGTCTGCATAAATCCGGCACATCACATAAATCATCCATAACGCGGCCGAACAAAAAATGAGAAACCACCCGATGTAATACGAGGTGTAAAGAATCAGCGCGAGCAAAATGGCGCAGAGGACGAGCCAAATTCGCGCCTTCGTTTGCCGTGAGTCCTTGTCCTGCCAATACCTGGCCGCTAGCAGAAATACCGCTGGCGCAATCATGACCGACACCAGAATGTATGGGTGGACGACGTAGATGTAGTACATGTTCGAAATAACGAACAACGACGCGCCGAGAAGAGCCGGCGGCCGCGTGAAGCGCAAAGGGCCGCGTAAGAGGAGATACATGCCGGCGAAGCCGAGGACGGTGAACAGCATCGTCGCGAATTGCACTGCCAGGTATCTATCCGCTCCCAGCGACCTGAACACGGCATGCGGAATGGCAAGGCCGAGAAACGCGTCACTGAAGCCCAACACTCCTTTGACTGGATAGAAGAAGTTCGGGGACGACACGTGACCCTGACCATGAAAGATCTTCGTCCAGTGTTCCAGAAGTGTCAGTTCGAAACGCCCGTCGGCGAGGTCGCTCACCGTCGCGTCAAAATGCGAGACGAAGAATGGCCGGTAAACCACAAATACGCAGAGCGCAACGCAGACGACGAGTACGGCGGTCCATCCCAGGCGGCGTGGCGAGGTTGCCGCCGGACGCTGATCAGAGGAAGATCGCCCGGAATCCCTGGGCAAGGGTTGGTTCATGTGGCCTCTTCGAGTTCCGTGCCGCACGCTATCGTTCACTCGTCGTATCGCTACAGAATATCAGCCGTTCCATCCGCACCACCGACGGAATGAGATTGTCAGGATTGCTTCGCTGACAGGTTGCGAAGTCGGGACACGAACATTCTTGAGTCTAGGATTGTGGGCATCGTGGGGTTTGTTAATGTGCTGTAGTCATGATCATGCCCTATCAGAGTTCCGCTGGACCGGCCGGCCGGAACCCGAGCGAGATTCTGCAGTTGAGTCTCTTTGCAAGTGGTGGTTATCCACCAGCGAAGTCGAACCAACCTTGCCCCACTGGTTGGCGCTCGGCCAGTTGGCTGAGTGGTACATGGAAGGTGCAGTGCTGGCAAATGCCCTGCATGTTTCCAGCTTCCTGGTTCGCCCAGATCTGCCGGTTAGCCGCGCTGTTATAAATCTCGGTCAGGCTTTGTTCGCGGACATCACCCACCGCAAGGTCTTTTCCCGCGTCGTAATCGCAACAGGCGCAGGTCGAGACGCGGCCGTCCCAGTACACCTGCAGCGCCACGGTCAGCAGCATGCACGTCTTATGATTCTCCTGCTCCGGTGCCCAGTGCGCGTCGCCCGGCAGTGCTCCCGACATCCTGCCTCCCCAGTTGGAGTAGCGCACTGTCACACCCTTGAACCAGTCCTGTCCAAAGTTATCCAGTACGTAGCGCTGGAGCGTATCCGGTGAGTATTCGTGAAGGTTGCGAAAACTCACCCACATGCTGCACCGTTTTGAACCGCGCTCCCAGAGTTCGCCTAACCGGCGCGCGCTCGGAGCAAACTTCTTGAAGTTGTTGCGCCGCGTAATCTCGGCATTTTCTTCTTGCGTCATTCCATATACAGAAATGTGAATGCGCACCAGGGTCTCGAGCATTTCGCTGATGACTTCATCGGAAAAGCGATCGAGAGCGTACAGATTCGTTGTAACGCTTGGTCGGATAGCATGGCTGTAGCGCCGCAACATGGCTAGCCGGCTCGGCAGTTCTTTATCCAGCAGAACGTCACCGACCATCGGCGTGAGCGACATCGGGCCGCCGCCCATGGCTGCGTATTGCCGGCATACCTCCTGAAAGAGGTCAGGCGTCATGGTCCCGAACTTGCGCGTCTGTAGCGAGTACGGACAGAAAATGCAGTCCGAGTTGCAGATATTGACTGTCTCGCAGATTAGGCCGAGTGGTCGAAGCGCACCGGATGGCGTCTGCATCGCCCGCAACACGCCTGTCCCGGAGAGGAGTTTCTGGGTTTCGCCGCTCACCGCTCCCGTGAGACCGCCCATGGGAGTGTTTGGGCTCACCCTGGGCACGACTTTTCTCGAATCGCGCGGATTGGAACGGCTCTTAAGCCGGTGCCAAAGGCTCAGGGGAGGCACACTCATGCTAAGGGATTGTAAATCAAGCCCAGCGACACTCCAATAAGCGATGGCAGCGCCATGCGGGACATATTCTCTCTCGTTGATGGCGCCAACCCGTTCGCAGTTCACGCTAATCCGAATGCGCCAATATGTCGCCTGACATCAGTACCAACACACCAGCTCGAAAATGAACAATTTCACTCTGAGATTGGGGCTGACGCTACTTATTGTTAATCTGTGGGAGTCATGACCACGCCTTCTCCCAGTGGCTTCAGAGATTCTCAGAGCTCCGCCAGACTCATCGATCCGAATCCGCGTGAGGTTCTGAGGTTGATCTCCGGCAGCGAATACGACTTCCGTGCAACAGCTTGCCCTGACGACTGCTTGCGGGACCGTTTTCTGGAGTTGATTCCCCACTACCGAGCGGAGTGGGCTTTTGCTCGTGCTCTTCAACCGGCATCGATCCTCGAAGTTGGCGTGCGCTATGGATATTCGGCTGCAGCCTTTCTCAACGGCTGTCCTTCGGCTCGCTACCTCGGCATCGACCTCGGCTCCGACGAATCTGGCGGAGCCAGAGGCGCCATCAATTGGGCGAAAAAAATCACTGCCGGCTATGCCGCTCAGTTCGTCGTAGCTGACAGCCAGAAAATGGACAGCTTCCCTGGCGGGATCTACGACTTGATTCACGTCGATGGCCAGCAGGACGGAGACGGTTCCTTCCACGATCTTGAATTGGCAATTCACCAGGGGCGCTTCGTACTCGCAGACGGCTGCTTCAGTACCCAGCAGAACTTTCAGGCAATCGGCGCGTTCCTCTTCCGCTATCGCGACCTGATTGAATATTTCGTGGTTATTCCCGGCTATGCAGGGGAGTTGCTGCTCAAGCCTCATGCGTCGGCATTCAGCACTCGCAGCTCTACAAGTGTCGAAACCAGTGGAGAGTTACGCCAGAGCTACACGTCCGATTACTATCTCAAGGACTGCGGCGGGTTCACTGAGTACCAGAACACCGGGGGCAAGAAGCTGGAAGATGCTCGTCTTGCGACCGTGGCGGCGGTTGCGAGCCTGAGCAGTGGCGGTCGCGTACTTGATTTGGGATGTGGTCGCGGAGAGCTTGCCTACCACTTCGCGCAGCAGGGGTTCCAGGTCACGGCGGTTGATTATTCCGACGACGCCATACGATTGACCGAGCAAACTTTTGCGGGTGACCCCGACCTGCGTGCGAAAGTTGAGGTGCGCCTTGCGAATGTCTGCGAGATTGAACTCTCAGGGAACTACGATATCGTAGTCGCATCCGACGCCATCGAACATCTCACGGCTGAAGAACTGGACATTCTGTACGACAAGGTCGCTCGACACCTTGCCCCTGCCGGTATTTTTGTAGTCCATACTTACCCGAATCTCTGGTACTTCAAATACGATTATGCGCGCAAACGCCGCCTGGCAGCCCCTTTGGGGGCCTATCTGCCGCAGGAACCACGCACCCGCTACGAGTTGCTGATGCACATCAACGAGCAGAATCCGCGCGTTCTCAAGCGCCAGCTCGGCAGGTATTTTTCTAACGTACTGCTTTGGTTCGGAGAGCCGGGCAACATGGGCGGAAGCCTGCTGCGAGCGTATTCTCACCGCCAGCTTGCGGCCTCTCGAGATCTCTGGGCAGTGGCCTCGCATCACCCCATCGAGCCCGGTGCGGTTCGCAATCGATTGCGGAACGATCCGCTTCCACCCGATCAGCTAAGCGTAATCCAGATGACTCTCAAGGATGTCCCCGTTGAAATTGGTGGGGGAAAGGAATTCTTCGTGACACTGGAGATTTCAAACCGCAGCGCGTTTGTACTTAGCAGTTTAGAGCCTCACCCTGTGCACATCAGCTACCATTGGATTCGAAGCGACGGCCAAACTGTGGTATTCGACGGTGTTCGATCACGCATACTTCCCCTTTTGATGCCGGGGGCAACCCGCTGCTTTAATGCAAGAGTGGTTTCACCATTGCCGCCGGATAAGTACACCCTGCGACTCACCCTGGTGCAGGAAGGCGTCCAGTGGTTCGACACCGCGCCCATTCAGGTATTGACAGACACGGTCATCGACGTCGTTCCATGAGGTCGAGTTCCAGACCATCCCAAAGCGCCTGCAATGGAAGCACTTCGCCGAGGCCGGGCCGTTGCACCTTGGCGGGATGTGGATAAAGTTGATCGATGTGGGTAATATGCCCGTAACGGAGAGGGATCGGACCGGCCTTTTAACAGCACCTTGAGATCGCGATCGCCCCGTCTTGACTCGAACCGGAGAATCACCTTTGCCTCCTGCACGATACATTTTTCATCATTTTCCGAAGACGGGCGGTATATCGCTGCTGTCCGTATGTCGCTATAATCTGGATCGCTCGGAGATCAGCCCACACTTGAATGGCCATGAAATCCGCCTAAAGCCGGCGCAGTTCGAGCGCTACAGGCTCATTGCCGGCCACTTCAGCCTTCTCACTCACGCAGAATTTTGCCGCAGCCGGTATAGCATGACGCTGCTGCGGGACCCCGTCAGGAGAATCTTCTCCACCTATACTTTCTGGCGGATTTCCTCTGAACACAATTTCGAGACGTCCAAGGCGAGAGAGTTTTCCTTTGCCGATTTCGTGCGCTACTTTATCGACAGTCCTTTAATCAATAACAATTACGTGCACCACTTTGCTGCGATTGGAACCGACTGTCCTGGCTACCCTGCCGACGCGACGGCGCTTTTGTCCGCCGCTAGGCACAATTTAGCGGCCTTCGATTTCGTCGGTTTCTGTGAGCAGTTGGGGCGATCCATCCGACTGCTCTGCCACGAACTCGGTTGGCGCGTTCCGGCCGAGATCCCCCATGACAACCGCAGTGGGTCGGAAGCCTCGTTAGGGAACATTGAACCTCGTACGTTGGATATCCTGCGGGAACGCAATCAGCTTGATTCGCAACTGTACGATTATGCAACCCAGCTCTTCGACGCGCGTGAAGCTATAGCTCTGGCAGGGTCCGGCACTGCCGCCCCGCGAGCTGTAGGAACAAAAAGACTCGTGCCATTCCCGATCGCCTATAAAGTGAATCGCAGAGCGATCATTCAATTCGTGTCTCCAACCTGGGTTCCGGACGACTCTTCAAAAACACTGGAAATTACGATTGCATTTACCACGATAGGGTCGATTGCGGAACTTAGCTTGGATATACAAGTCAACGATGTGTTCGGAACCATCGTCTGGGCGACAAGTACGGAGCGAGAACGCCTGGATCTTTCCTGCGAAGTTGGCTGTACCTGCCAAGCGACGTTCCTGGTGGAATGCAATTTGCTCGCGGGAGAATATTTAGTGTCAGTGGGGCTGTCAGAACCACGCCGGCTCGGCTTTTTTGAACACTGGATCGACCATGCGGCGTCCTTCACCGTCGCGCCACCGCAGGCTGCAGAATCGTCGAACCGGAACGGCATGCAGCTGAAAGGGTTTTCATCCAGTGTGGTTAGTAAGATTGAGGCCGCTGACGCTGGGGAACCGCTGTCTAGGTCCGCTACGGGACGGTAGCTGGTTGTCACAAACATGATCCCCAGCTGAACCCCTCTTAGCCCACCGGGAACGGCACCATCCCCCACACTCGTGCCCCACAAGCATTCAAGCCATCGGCATTCACGCACAGTCCGCGTTCCGGATGAGACTCCTTTTGTGTGCCTGACCATAGTCGACTCCATAAGTATGGCTGTTGATATAATCTGCCATACTCGACGAGGAGGTCATGCTTGGGTACCGTCCGTTATGTAATTGACCTGCAAGGCGCGCAAAGCGAGAGCCGGTATCGTGGCATAGGTCGCTACTCGCTTGACTTGACCGCGGCCATGGTCAGGCAAGTTAGCGGGCAGGAGTTCTGGATCGTGCTGAACGGACTCATGCCCGAATCAGTAGAGGATATTCGAGCATTCTTCGATGGACTGATTCCACAGGAGCGTATTGCGGTCTTTAGTGCCCCCGGGCCGGTCTCATTCGATAATGAAGCTAACGAGTGGCGGATTCGGGCCGCCGAAAGAATTCGGGAGACTTTCATCGCCGGGCTGAAACCCGATCTTATTTTTGTACCGAGCCTGATCGAAGGCTTCTATAACGATGTAGTAACGTCCATAAATATATTCCCTCCTTGTGCGCCTACTGTCGTAACTTTGTATGACCTCATCCCCTTATTGAATCCCGCCTCTTATCTGTTCAATCCGCGTGTCAAGAACTGGTATTTCCGTAAAGTCCAAGCGTTGAAGGCGGCCGATCTGCTGTTGGCGATTTCCGAATCTACCCGTCGCGAAGCGATTGATTACTTGAATCTTCCAGAAGAGAAAATCGTTATTGCTACTTGTGGAGTAGATGACCGCTTTAAGCCAATCGCGCTGCCCTCATGGGACAGAACCGTACTATTGCAGCGGCACCAGATCACCCGGTCTTTTGTTATGTACTCGGGCGCCGTGGAGCCACGAAAGAATATTGAGGGATTGATTAGAGGTTTTGCTCTCCTGCCGCCCGAAACTCGGGCAGCTCATCAGTTAGTTATTGTTGGCAGGCAGACTCAGGAGCAACGGGAGACGCTGGAAGCTTGTCTTCGTCAATCGGGGCTGGGCCCAGATGAAGCGATCTTCACCGGGTACGTATCGGACGAAGAGCTCGTGGCACTCTACAACCTGTGCGCTCTCTTTGTACTTCCATCCTTTCACGAAGGATTCGGGCTCCCTGCCCTTGAAGCCATGGCTTGCGGTACCCCCGCCATTGGTGCAAACGCGACCGGCATTCCCGAGGTCTTTGAGCGGGCAGACGCTCTATTCGATCCGCATAAACCGGCTTCTATAGCGGATAAGGTGCAGCAGGCGCTAACGGACGAAGGCTTCCGCGAAAGTCTCCGGGAACACGGGCTGAGGCAGGCCAAGAAGTTTACCTGGGAGTCAGGCGCCCGCAAGGCTCTGGAGGCTTTCGAAGAAATCGCTCTCCGCAAGCGGGCAACGAACGACCGATCAAGCGTTTGGATCGGATCGAAGCGTCCTGTGTTGGCATATATTTCTCCGCTGCCCCCTCAGAAAAGTGGAATCGCTGACTACAGCGCTGAATTGTTGCCCGAGCTGGCACAGCACTATGAGATCGAAGTCGTTGCTCATCCAGCAGAAGTTGACGATCCTTGGATTACCGCGAATTTCCCGGTTCGTGACCTATGTTATTTCGCAAGCAACTCACGGAAGTATGATCGTATTTTATATCATTTTGGTAACTCTTCCTTTCATAGCTTCATGTTTGAGATGCTTGAGCGCCAGCCCGGTACCGTCGTGTTGCATGACTTTTTCATGAGCGACTTGTTTGATTGGATGGAGTCTCAGGACACCGATCCGCATATCTTTCTCAAGGAACTCTACGCGTCCCATGGGTACGATGCGGTTGAGTATGAGGGTCGTGAGGGCCGAAGGGCTGCAATTAGTCGCTACCCCTGTAATCGACAAGTACTGAATAACGCGGCTGGCGTCATCGTACATTCTAAATTCTCTGCACAGCTTGCCGAGCAATGGTATGGCGCTGGGGCCTCAGCGGACTGGCGTCACATTCCACACTTGAGATCAGGTCACAAGCGGAAGCGAATTGATGCGCGGGGGAGAATTGGCATTACTTCTGGCGAGTTCTTAGTATGTTGCTTCGGGCTACTTTTTCCTGCCAAGCTTAACGATCGCCTCATCAATGCATGGCTGGACTCTGAACTCGCGCGTGACCCTGCCTGCCATTTGGTTTTTGTAGGACAATGTGGATATGAAGAATATGAAAGGCGACTCAAGAACATTATCACGGCTAACGGGGCAGGCGATCGAATTCGGATTACCGGGTTTGCTTCTCCCGAACTATACCGGGACTACCTGTCAGCGGCCGACGTCGCAGTCCAGCTTCGCACACGGTCCAGGGGCGAGACCTCTGGGGCCGTGCTGGATTGCATCGCGTACGGCGTCCCCACCATTGTGAACGCTCATGGATCGTTAGCTGAACTGCCCGAAGGAGTTGTGGTACGAATTCCAGATGTCTTTGACGACTGCCAACTGGCTGCAGAGTTGGAGCGGTTGCAAGCTGACGCTGACGATCGCCATGCTCTTTCCACTTCAGCGACGCAATACGTGAGGACATCGCACCACCCTGCCCACGTCGCCGCGTTGTATCGCGAGGCGATTGAGCACTTTGCCCACACCCACCCTCGTTTGCGGGAGGAGCGCCTGATTCGCAGTATAGGTTCAATGGCGTCGCCTGTCGCTCCAGCGGACGTTGATCTCATCGCATCGTCATCTGCCATCATCGGTCAGCGCTCACATTTTGGTTCTCGTCAACTATTGATCGACATTTCTGGAACCGCCAGAGACGATCTGAAGACTGGCATCCAACGGGTAACCCGCCACCTTGTAATGGAAATCATCCACAACCCGCCGGTTGGCTTTCAGCCCGAGCCGATCCATGACCTGAACGGTTCCTATACCTATGCCAGGCGCTTTTCGTTGGCGATGTTGGGGCGGGCCCCATTCATCGCAGATGATCCCATCGAAGCTCGTAGCGGCGATGTGTTTTTGGGATTGGACATCAGTCCCGACGGTATTCCATTGCAGCGGCATTTCTTCGAGGACCTCAGGGCACGCAACGTATCTATCCATTTTCTCGTCCACGATCTCCTGCCGATTTTGCAGCCGGAAATGTTTCCTGCCTACATGCCCGAGGTTTTTCGCACGTGGCTGCAAACACTTTGCGAGTTCGCCGATGGTCTGGTATGCGTTTCGCGCTCTGTCGCCGATGACTTGTTGCTTTGGTTGAAGACAGACCAGCCTGCTCGGTTGCGGCCGCTGAAGATCGGATACTCTCATTCGGGTGCTGACATTATTGAGAGTGCATCCACAAAAGGACTCCCCGCTAATGCCGATGTGGTGTTGGCTGCGATCCGTGAGCGTCCCTCATTCCTAATGGTGGGAACCGTTGAACCCCGCAAGGGTCACGCGCAGACTCTGGCCGCATTCGAGCAATTATGGGCCGAAGGCGTTCAAGCCAACCTCGTGATCGTTGGTCATGAGGGCTGGCAGGTGGAGTCGCTCTCCCAGAGGATGCGTAACCACCCGGAGAAGGGCAAGCGGTTAATCTGGCTGTCGGACGCCAGCGACGAAATGCTGGCGTTTGTCTACTCCAGTGCAACGGTGTTGCTCGCCGCTTCCAAAGGAGAAGGATTTGGCTTGCCACTCATCGAAGGTGCGAGGCACAAGCTTCCTATCATTGCTCGTGACATACCGGTATTTCGCGAAGTTGCTGCCGAACATGCATTTTATTTCGAGGGCGATTCAGCCGACGCACTCGCAACCGCACTTCAAACGTGGCTTGATCTGTACTCACGCGGTCTGGCCCCTTCGTCGGATGGTCTGAAATGGCTTACCTGGCAGGAAAGCTCACACCGGCTGATGGAAATAGTCTTGGGCGACCAGGCTTACCTGGAATGGTTGCCCGCACATGCTTTGAGTCAGCGCCACGAATCAGCGAAAGTCAACTCTTGATTCGACAATTGCGAGGTAGGTGGTCCGATGTCCACGTCGAGTCCGAAACTCGGCGGCTAGGCTCTCGAGCTAAGAGTGCAAAATCGCAATTATTTTAAGCGGCTAAGATATGCTACAAGCAGGCGGAAGGCGGACGCCACCGCTTGTGTGACAGCTGGTTTGGCGCTGTGATTCGAGGAGGAACTGAGGTGGAACGAAGCTTTCTTCAGTTGTACCTGGAAGCGTTCAACAGCATAGAGGGTTGGTTCAGCTATGACGCCGCCCTCACATTCATGGCCTATAGCGAGTTCGTCTCCGGATTTGGCGTCGCTGGTGACGTCTTGGAGATCGGGGTTCATCACGGTCTGTCCGCGATTGCTATCGCCTCCCTGCGCGGGACCGGCAAGCGTTTCTATGCGGTCGATTTGTTCGAAGGGATGCAGGACAGAAATATTTCGGTCTCTGGGGGTGGCAGTCGTCGGATTTTCGAACAAAACATGCAGCGGTTCTATTCCGACACCTCCTTTCTGCACGTGATTGCCGGACCGTCGACGGCGTTGAGTGCCGCAACATTGGGGATAGGGTTCTCTTTCTGCCATATTGATGGCGGCCACTCGCGGAAGGAGACTTTCCACGATCTGGAACTCTGCCACTCCGTTCTTCTGCCTGGCGGTCTCATCGCTATTGACGATTACTTCAATTCGCAGTATCCCGGGGTTTGCGAAGGTGCCGTTCAATTCATGCTCGAGCATCCTAATGCTCTTCGCCCGCTGGCCATCGGATACAACAAGGTCATCTTTCAAAAGTTACCGTTTACCTTTGATCTGAACGAGCAGTTCCGCCGAGCCTTTCCCGAAGCGCAGCACAAGATCGTCCAACTTTGGGACACGCCGACCATGCTCATGACATTGAGCTTGCGAACCTTTGTCAACTTGCTGGCTTCGACGCCAAAACACCTGGTGTCCGGGGGTGCAGTCTACAGCGCAAGATTTGCACCCGCCCATTCACGCATTGAGGCCAAGCCTGGCCAGACAATCTGTATCCCTGTGACGGTCACCAACACTTCAACGAGCGAAGTGCTTCCGTCCGGCGAACAGGTGTGTGGGCTTTCTTACCACCTGCTTTCTTCGTGGGGAGAGCTTCTGCGCCATGATAACGATCGGACTTGGCTTGAGACTGCGCTGAAACCGGGCGTGTCCGAGACCGTCCGGTTATCGGTCCAAGCACCATCTCAAAACGGTGACTACAAGATCGAGATCGACCTGGTCTGGGAGCACGTGATGTGGCTTAAGGATGTGGGAAACCCCACTGAATTAGTGGACCTCAGCGTGAGATAGGCGAGTGGCAAAAGACGTCCTGCCTTAACAAGAGTGGCGTCAAGTTGAGACTTGGCCGGCCACCCGCCGCGCGGTATTATTTCCGAATGTCGTTCTTTCAGAGCAAATCATTGCTGTCCAAGTTAGCTGAGAACCTGCCTCGGCACTGCTGAAAATGCGGGACATAAGCATCCACTCCTGCCTTCGCAAAAAGCAGGTTGGCTCCTCGAAAATGAATTCGTGTGATGGATGCTGTCTAGATTGCAGCTCCCGAAATTGTCAATTTGGCCAAGCTCTGTCCCTTGGGAAGTGGACTGCTGTCCAACTACTGCCAGACCATCGCCAGTTGCTCGGGTAGCGCCTCTGGCAACTCCGGGGCTTGAAAGGGATGATCGATCCACACCCACAAGTCACGGTAGACGAACAACTGCTGCCGCAGCAGCGCCACCAGATTGGAAAGTGACCAGCCGAAGGTGGCCTTCAACTGCAGGTACTTGATCAGCAACATGGCAATCAACGCCGCCCAAACTTGCGTCTTCAGGGCATTGGCGGAAGTCCCGATGAAGGTCTTCAGACGTAGATTTTGCTTTAAGGCTTTGAAAAACAGCTCGATCTGCCAGCGCTGCTTGTACACCTCCGCCACGGTGGCGGCCGCCAAGCTCAGGTGATTGGTCACAAACACCAGCACCCGGTCCTGCTCTTCGTCGTAGAACTCGATGCGGCGGAAATAGCATTCCTGTCCGTCCCGTGCCTGCTGGTAAAAACCAATCACCTGGTCGCGCAGCAGACCCTTGCGATGCGGCAACTCTCGCTCTTCCAGCACGACGTAATCAGCGTTGTCCTTCATCCGGGTGACGAAGTACACGCCCTGTTGGCTCAGATCGGCGAACCAGCTGTAGTCCAGGTAGCCGCGATCCATCACCAGCAGGGTCCCGGGCTCATAGCGCAGTTGTCGGGCTACTCCAATCTCATGCTGCTTGCCCTCGGTGATCACCCCATAGCAGGGGAGAAAACCGTCGTGATCCAGCAACAGGTGCAGCTTGACCGCCCCTTTGGTGCGGCGGAATCGCGCCCAATCGAAAACGCTGGCGCACAGATCGATCACCGTCGCGTCCATACTGATCAGCTTGTGTTTGAAGCGGAACTTGCGTCGGCCCGCCGATTGCTGCACCGCCAACCCCCGGCATTGGGTCAAAAGCTGCTGGAATAGCTCTTCGTATAACTGCCACGGACGGTGCTCGTTGGCGTAGGCCAAGGTGGACCGCGCCGGCGCCTGCGGCAACCCTAAATGCCGCAGCTTCCCCTCACTGGCTGCCAGTCCGCCGCAAATCTCGCGCAGCGACTTGGCCCCGCCCAATTGGCAGAACAGCATGGCGACAAACTGTCCCCAACTGCTGAAGCCTCGCGCATGCCGTTCGGCTTTATGTTTACGGGCGGCTGTGTCAAACCCGGTGCGTGAAATGAGCTGCAAAATCTGGGAGAAAATGCTGCATACTCGGTTCAAGGCTGAGTCCTCCTCTGACTCGTTGGTGTTGGCAAACTCAACTTATCAGAGACTCTCAGCCTTCTTCTTCCCGAAGGCGATCAGCACAGCGCAGTTAATTTGGACGAGACTGACAAAAATAGGATCACGTGCTCCAGTGACAAATGTCACAGCATGTTGTTCTTGGTCACTATAGGATCGACTCATTCATAAGTTGGACGTGACCCCCGGTACATAGGCCCCTTTGTTGAATTAAGGAGCTATCACTTGAGCTTAAAGTCACAGCTTGGTGTACTGGTTAGATCCCCGAGCCCCACACATATCGGAATGCATTTTAGAACCGGGTCTATTCGAGAACCCATCCGGGCTGTGCCGACCACTCCTGGCCGTCTTCCACTGATGCGTGACAAGTCGCTCGACTCAGATGTTGAGGAGTTTGCTTACGTTCCGCCGACATTCGTCGCGCTCTTGCGCTTCGTGTTGGGAGTAGCTCTCCACGTTTGGGACACTGACCGAGATTGCGCGCAAACGAGCAATTATTCGCAACAACTCGAGAAGGGCGGTACTGAACCGAATTACGTCTCAGCCTTCTCTCCATGGCGGATGCCAACCCTGAGGCGGTCAATGGCGGAATTGCGGCAATCGTCCGCTGCCGTTTTGGAATTCTGAAGCGTGAGATCGCCAGGTCGCCGTGACACGGACCAACTCGCCGATAGCGGCAGGAAGAAGTGGAAATGAATACCAATGCATTAACGCACTCCCTGCGAGCGCCGCACCGGGATTTCCGTGCCATCCTCGCCGAGAGGGCAGAGTCGGTTCGAGGCCTCCCGCTGTTTTTGGAAATCCCTCCGGAAGACTGCGGACAAATCGTTGCGCTCTCGCACGAGCGAAATTATCCACGCGGCAAGACGATGTTCTTCGAGGGCGACGCGGTCAAGCAGGTCTTCCTTTTGACCTCGGGCTGCGTAAAGGTCCTGCAGATCGGTCCGCACGGCCAGGAAGTCATCTTAAGAATCATCGGACCTGGTGAGTGCTTTGGCGTTGAGAGCTTTGCGAAGTGCACCCATGGCTCAACCGCGCGAACCATGGTGCGAACGTCAATTATGGTGTGGGATGCCAAGCAGTTCGAAGCTGTGGCGGAGCGCTTTCCCGTTCTTCGACGAAATATCCTGCATGTCGTTCAACGCTGTTTGAACCAATTGGAAGAGCGCTATCGCGAGATTTCCACGCAGAAGGTTGCGCCGCGGCTGAGCGGCGAGCTGCTCCGATTGCTGAAACAAGTCGGGAAAGAGTCAGACGGCCACGTCGAAATCGCGATTTCACGGCGGGATTTGGCGCAATTAGTGGGAACAACCTTGTTTACGGTGAGCCGCATGCTGTGCCAATGGGAAGTTCTAGGAATTGTGAAACCTCGACGTGAAGCTGTGGTGGTACTGAACGTGCCGGCTCTGGCCCAGCTTTCGCGAGCTGAATGAGCACGCGCTGGGCTTCTCCAACGCCGCAACCGTCTCCAACGGCCGGAAGCTGGGAATGCGCCGGCGTTCTTTATCAGCTTGCCAGCACGCCCAGCGACCTGATGTCCGGAATCAGGCAGAACAGACCCGAAATCATTGTGGTTGACGTCGACACCGTCGCTCCGACGGCAAGGATTTCTTCGCCCATGTCAGCGACGTGCGGCTACCGCTCCGGGAGCGTTGCTGATCGCAATCTCGCGCCCGGACGATCGTTTCGCTGGGCCCGCGGCGCGATGCTCGGACGCTAGCTAGAAGTTGGGATGGGGGCTCTTGGTTCATCTTCTCGGTTGCTGACGGCACTTGCATGACGCAGAAGTCACTGACAATCCGTCGCTGCTGGCGTATAAATTTGATCTGTTCGGCGGATTGAAGGATCAGCACAAGAATGTTCGCCAAGGAGGCTTCAAGTGAGCATGAAAGTGGCTACCCGGCAAGTAAATGACGTCACCATCGTAGACTTGAGTGGACAGATCAAACTGGGCGAAGGCAGCTCGGTTTTGCGCGACACGGTCAAAGACTTGCTCGGCAAGGGACAAAAGAAAATCCTCCTGAATTTGGGAAACATCAACTACATCGACAGCTCGGGAATCGGCGAACTGGTCAGTGCCTTTACTTCGGTTCGCAACCAGGGCGGAGAGTTGAAACTGCTGCACCTGACCAAGAAGGTTCACGACCTTCTGCAAATCACCAAGCTCTACACTGTCTTCCACGTACTGGACGACGAGGCAGGGGCGATAGCTGCATTCAGCAGCTAGTTCTTCAACGTCAGTGGCAAGCTCCAGGGCCCACGTTTCTTTGATTTAGCCTTCGACTGCTAGACGCATGCAGCCGGCGAATCCTAGGGCCAGAATGGAGCGCGATTCTCCGTGGGTCTTCCCGGCAAAGCCGAACCCGGAGAAACATGATTGAATAACGTGCACGACCGTTTATGCCGGCTGGCTAAAGCCGACGGCAGATTCAGCGGTATGTTCACCCAACGGCAGAGCACCAACGTGCGCTGATGCAAAAATACGACGCGGCACTACAGGCCGAGAAGCAGCAAGCTCAGGTCAGCGACAGGGTGATGGTCAATTCAACAAAAGGCGAAATGCGTGTGACACCTTTTGTGCCCCACCCCGAATTAGCTATTATTTCGCCGATTGAGGCCGAACGAGCACGAATGAAGGAAGAGAGTTAACGGCAGTGGATTCAAGCAACTACAAGAAAGGATTGGAGGCGCGGGTGGGAATCGAACCCAAAGCGCCTCTTGAGAATGAGTAACTTACTGATTTTGCAATCGGTTAGAAGTGCGAGAAATTAGGTATCCCACATTCGGTAGCACAAAATAGCACAAAATTCATCGCCACCGGTTGGCTCTCAACCCGCGCTGGCTCGGTGCTCTCTGACGCAGCATCAAAAAACGGTGCAGGTACTCTAGCCGGGGTGCTTGTAGGGCCCCACCGCAACGAGGAATGGAACGATCTCGTCGGCGCGGGGATGCGATGCTTACTTGTGTTAAG
>CAVZYS010000014.1:0-551620 GCA_963779555.1 uncultured Acidobacteriaceae bacterium | reverse complement strand
GCCACTGGCCACTGATTTCAAATCCCGTACCAACTTCTCCAGCGCCGCCTGATACGCGCGGTTGTCTTTGTCCCAGTTCCTGAAGTCGGGAAGGAAGTACTCGCGTATCTCGCGGGCTGAGTCGACGCCTCGATCGGCGTCAAACAGCTTCCACTGCTTCACCTCCTCGACCGCGACCAGCGTGATCGGGAACAACAACTGTTTCGCTTCCCGCTCCTCCCGTTCCCGCGCATTGGCGATTTCCGTCTTCACCCAATTGCTGCTCATGCTGTGCTGGGAGAGAATCAGCAGTAGCTTGTCATAGGTGCAAATGGCCTCATCGATCTGCTCGTGGATCTTCCGCCCGCCTGCGTCCGGGGTCCCCACGGAGCGCCGCCTTTGCGCTTCGTGGGGTGGTTGATATCGTGCGCAAGCAGCGCACGCTAGGGCGGCTTGTCGCCATATGGTTTGACACTCTGAACCGCACTGTTCACGGCCAATCACTCGTCATCGTGCATGGGACGCAAGTTCTTCTTGTAGACCGCGGTGCCGACAGCCCGGCCCAAGCGCCCGCCCGCGTCCTGATCAGTTCGAAAATGTATGCCGCCGTAGACGCGCGCGTCGTCGACATCGTCGGTGATCTGCTTGAACGTGGTGTACTTCAAAATGATGTCCGGCACTGCGGGGTTCGATAGCGTGATCGAATGCCCGCCCTCGCCGTACAGACGCCTCAGGACCTCGGCACCGCCGTAACTTGCGCTGGCGTGATTTGAGGGATAGCTCGGAAAACATGGTGTCACGATAAATGGGAGGAAGTTGGGATCCGCCTCGGTTTTTGGGTTGCCGTCGGTGTCGCCTGCACGGATTGCTGATTCGGGACGCCAATAGTTGTAGCGATACTTGTTAAAGAATGACGCCACCAGGCCGTCACTGATTGCCATGTTGATCAGGGCCAGAGCTCGGGCATTTTCGGACAGCGTACGCCCCTGTGCGGCGGCGACCTGCCGGGCAGCCTCATTGAGTGCCAGAGTCGGTGAGGAGGTCTGGAAAAATCGCGCGACAGCTGCCCGATCTGGTGGCCGCTCATTGCTGGTGAGGCTCCCCACCGTCATCACCTCGTTGTAGGCCTTAGCGTATTTGTTGCTTGTGAGCGCCGGCGGTGGATCAAGCAGATACGCTTTCGCACTCGGGATACCGAACGGGGTTATGTTCTGCCATTGAAAGAAGGTTCCGACGGCAACTCCATTCACGATTGGACAACTCGGTGTGGCCTGCCATTCGCCTGGAACAGGCGGGCCGGGTATCTTGAATTGCGGCGGCGACGACCCGTCGTTAGCGCGCAGAACGACCATGGCAAACGCGGCAGCTTCACCGGTCGCTATGCCGTCATTCTTCGCTTGGCCGTCCGGTATCAATGCCAGCGAGTTCGCGCGGTCGGTGTCGAGCGTAGGCGCGCTGGCTGGGAAATAGGTACTCAGCACCCGATACGCAGCTTCGATGGCTGCCGCGTCGGCGGATGCGCCTCGCGGCGCCACGATGGTCCCAAGATACGGTCGGTAGTTGCCCGCGATGGAGTTGACGGCTTCGAACACAGCAAGCTGCACGATAGCCGCGTATCGCGCCTGGGCGGGTGGGCTCTGGCCGTTCGCGATGGCCGTATTTACCGCAATTACATTCCAGTCCAATACGACATCGGCGCTGGCGACTGCGGACCCGAACAACAGACTCACCATCAACCCGCATAGGAGCCCGAAAGTTCTATTCGTTATTCTGCCATGAATCCTTTTCATTGGTCCTTCCTCCAAATTCTTGAGCGGTCTAGTGAGCGGCATCATTGCAATGGAGGACGTGATTGTCCATAGCGAAGCGTGTGTCGGGGCGTTATGGTTTGTGTCGCGCTAACTCATAAGGACAATTGCACTTAGATCAGTGTTTCCGAAGTGGTGTAAAATCTTTCATCTTCCGTAAGGCGTGCCATGGCTTCCCAGCCAATTGGACAGCAGCAATCGATCCGGTTCGGCGACGACTTCGAGCTTGATGTCCGAACTCGCAGGTTGCGCCGCGACAGTCATGTGCTGAAGCTGGAGCGTATCCCGCTGGAGATTTTGGTGCTGCTGCTCGAGCACCGGGGCGAGATCGTCACCCGCGACGAAATTGTGGCGAAGGTTTGGGGCAACGGTGTCTTCTTCGATACCGACAACAGCATCAGGGGAGCGATCCGCAAGGTTCGCCAGGTGCTGAAGGACGACCCCGAAACCCCGCGGTTTATACAGACCGTGACCGGACAGGGGTATCGCTTCATCGCGCCAATCATTGTTCCGGAGAAAGAACACCGTCCGGAAGCTTCTAACGCTCAGCCATCAGGTGTCCCCGATACCACGACGAGCTTCGTCTCGGAGCTCGATGGCTGGTTGCAAAGCCGCAGACTGCGTATAGAGGAGGAGGATAGAGACCGAAATGCGCAGAAGACGGCGGATGCGGAAAGCAACCGCGGACCTCGGACCGCCGGTCGCTGGCTTGTTCTGGGCGGAGTAGCTTTACTCGCCCTGCTTGCCGTCGCATACATTACGATCCGGCATCGCACGGCGAATGCCACTGGTCCCAAAATCAAATCTCTAGCCGTATTGCCTTTGAAAAACCTCTCTGGCGACTCCACTCAGGAATACCTTGCTGACGGAATCACCGAGGCGCTGATTGGACGGCTCGCCAGAATCCACGATCTGCGCGTTATTTCCC
Source organism: uncultured Acidobacteriaceae bacterium (assembly GCA_963779555.1). Lineage (GTDB taxonomy): Bacteria > Acidobacteriota > Terriglobia > Terriglobales > Acidobacteriaceae > DASRAA01. Next base: position 548,905 of record CAVZYS010000014.1, on the reverse strand, counting down.
GCACGTCAGTGATGCACTACAAGGACACGCAGCTCTCGATGCCGGAGATTGCGAGAACGCTGCGGGTGGACGCCCTGGTTGAAGGCTCGGTAATACGAGAGGGCAACCGGATTCGCGTTCATGCGCAATTGATTCGCGGCGCAACGGACGAACACTTCTGGTCGGAAACCTATGATCGCGAGCTGCGCGACGTGCTTGCTCTTGAAAGCGACGTGGCACAATCCATCGCCGGAAAGGTCGAGGTTACGGTCACAGGCAAGGAGCGCGAGAGCCTTACCGCAGTACGCTCCGTTCCGCCGGAGGTCTATGAGAGCTATCTCAAAGGGCGGTTCGCCTTAGACAAAAGCAACAGGAGAGCCGACGTCGAGGAGAGTATCCGTTATTTCGAGCAAGGCATAAAGATAGACCCGACGTTTGCACCGGCTTACGTTGGGCTGGCGGATGCGTACGATCGACTCGCCACGGTTTTTATCGGAGTTCCCCCTTGGGAAATGCGTCCAAAGGTGGTTGAAGCAGCCCACAAGGCACTGGAACTGGATTCAGAACTTGCGGAAGCACATGTCCTGCTGGCAGGCGTACAGCAGCAGCAGTGGCAGTGGGCCGACGCTGAGGCTGGATACAGGCAGGCGCTCGAGTTGAACCCGAATGACGCTGCCGCCCACCGTGGGCTCGCCGACTGGTTGCTATTCCAGGGGCGTATCGACGAAGCCCTAGCTTGGTCTCGCCGCGCACGTGAGCTTGACCCACTTGGAGATTCCACTACCGGCATGGGGTGGATTCTATTCTGCGCCCGGCGCTACGACGAAGCCATCCACGAGCTGCGGAGCAAGCTGGCGCTACGACCGGACGACGCATTAGCCCTCTGGGTACTTGGATTCGTGCTTGTCGCCGACGATCGGCCCGAGGAAGCAATCCCGGAGCTGGAGAAAGCGGTTACTGTTTCCGGTCGTAGTCCGGGCATTATGGGTGTGCTGGTCGCAGCATATGCTCATGCTGGGCGGAGGACGGATGCCCTTCGTCTCTTGGCAGAATTGAAGACACGCAATCAGAAAGGCTACGTTCCTGCGGCTGCGTTCATAACCGCTAACCTGGGACTCGGCGACTACGACGAAGCATTTGTCTGGTTTGAGCGGGCCTACCAAGAACAGTCCAACATCCTGCTATTCCTCAAAGTTCACCCCTTCTTCGATCCCGTACGCGCTGACCCTCGCTTCGTAGACCTGCTCCGGCGCGTCGGACTTAACAAGTCCTATTAAGCTGGTGGGGCTAGTGCCAAAAGCTGCAATCGCGAGTTAGCCGGGCGCTCACCTTGTCGCGCAGCGACAGAGCCTGCCCTGCGCAGAGTCGAGAGGGTGGGCTACGCAGGCCGGAGACATCAATTCACTCCGAACCCACGCCCAGCGCTATAGAGGCTGTTACGAAACTCTCGGTTTTTGAGCGTTTTGAAAAAAACGTCGCATTTAAACTCGATTAGAGCGTTTGGGGACCAATCGCTGACCATTTTTCATCACCAAACTCCCGCGAAAATCGAGTTTCGTAACAGGCTCTATAGCGCTGGGAAAGCTCGTTTTATAGATCGGGAGTCCCCCGGGGACGACACTCTTTCAAGAGGGCTTCAGTCCGAGCGATGCACGCTCGGGACATCTGCCGTCCCTCCGGGACTCGGATCGATTGGGGACGCGTACCCAGCCCGCCGCGGCGGGGGTGCGCGTCCGCTTTCTGGAGCGGGCGTCAGGTCCCCCCTAATGCCATATTCAATACTGGTCTGTAATACGGTACAATGAGGCCATCATGAAAACTGTGCGCAAGATCACGGTCGAGGTGCCGGCCGAGCTACTCCAAAGGGCGCAAAGCGCTGGGGGCACGGGCATCACCCAGACTGTCCGTACTGGATTGCAGCTGGTTGCGGCATCGCAGACCTACGCTCGCCTGCGACAGCTGCGAGGCAAGGTCCGGTTCACCCGCACGCTGGCCGAACTGAAAGCTGACCGTTGATCGCTGCCGACACCAGCACCTGGATCGCTTTTTTGGAGGGCGGCGAAGGCGAGGATGTGCAACTGCTGGACCGCGCGCTGGCCGAGCGGCAGGTGGTAATGGTGCCGGTTGTGCTCACGGAATTGTTGAGCGACCCGAAGCTTCCGTCCCCAGTTGCGAAAACCTTGTCCGAAGTACCCGTCATGGAGATCGCACCGGGCTATTGGCAACGGGCCGGAGCGCTGCGAGCACAGGTCCTGGCAAAGCGGCGCAAGGCGCGGCTCGGCGATGCGCTAATCGCCCAGAGTTGTATTGATGGAGGCGTTCCCCTTCTCACGCGGGACCGTGACTTCCGCACCTTCGCTGACGCCCCGGACCTTGATCTTGTGCCCGCACTTGGACGGCACTGACGTCCGGCTGATGATGGCTGGCCGCAATAACAACTGAAGGTAATGAAGTGTGACTGTGCGGATTCCTGAAACCGCCGCGCTCGAAAGGCGACCAGAAAAGAGCGCAAGCAATATGAAGAAGGCATCAGCAAATAGACGCAACGACGACTTACGCCCTGAGTACGATCTCACGCGGCTCGCGGGAGGCGTTCGCGGCAAGTACTATCGGCAAGCTATCGCCGGGTACCAACTTGGTCTTGATCGAGCCTGAACTCACTCATGTTTTCCGCGACTCGGAATCCGTGAACCGTGCGTTGCGACTCCTGGTGAATGCGGCAAAAGCTGCCGCAGCTCCCGCCCAAAGTCGGCGCCGTGCGCCCAAAAAGCGCCTGCCAACTGCGCCGTAAAGACCACTGGCGGGTGGCCCACCCGGCGACTCTCCAACCAACAATATCGAGGTGGGTGCCCATCCGGCCTGATTTTGGCCGGGTGGGTCTTTCGACTTTCACTGACAACTGGCCCCCGATAACTGACCCCTGATCCGGCAGCGGAGCGCGCAGAAAATGACGCGGCAGACCGGCTGTCTGTAATGAGATGATGACCAGATGATTCGACTCTCACTCGGCCGTCACGTGTTTGGACTGGCTGCCATCGCTTTCGGCGTGATCGCTCTCGTCTGGCATGACTTCAATGCTCCCTGGCAGCAGATTCGCGCGCTGGGAAACGTTCCTCACCGCGAGGTTCTGGTTTACCTTGCCGCTGCCATCTTCCTCGTCGGCGGCGCAGCAATGCAGTGGTCGCGGACCGCGCGCATCGGTGCAATCGCACTGGGCGCCATCTATCTGGTGTTCGCGTTAACCTGGGTGCCGTTCATCGCTGCCGAGCCAGCGACCTACGATCGCTGGGGCAATTTCTTCGAGCAATTTTCGCTGGTCTCGGGCGCACTGATCGTCTATGCCACGTCGGCTCGCACTGGCTTGAAATCCGCGGCAACGATGGCCCGCATCGGGTACTTCGGTTTCGCCGTCTGTGTGGTTTCGTTCACGCTCGAACAACTCTTCTATCTCTCGGGAACGGCATCGTTCGTCCCCAAGTGGATTCCGCCGGGACAGATGTTCTGGGCGGTAGCGACCACGATATTCTTTGCTCTCGCGGCCATCTCGTTATTTTCCGGACGGTCGGCTCTTCTGGCATCTCGATTACTAACCGGGATGATGGTCGGCTTCGGATTGCTGGTATGGTTGCCTGCACCCTTTGCCGATCCCCACAAGCTGATCAGTTGGGCTGGGAATGCGCAGAACCTGGCAATCACCGGCGCGGCGTGGATCGTGGCCGACTACCTCAACGACAATCGCACCGTTTCGGCGGGCAGCCGATAGCTCATGTGCGCGGCTCTAGCGTTCGCAGTTCAATGACAGGATTCCCCTAAACCATCCCTAATACCGCTGCGCGACCACCTGGTGTTGCAGCTTCGGCTCCTCGTAGCCGTGCGGCTTCTGGCGTGGCGGCAGCTTCGGCGCTTTGTAAGGAATCTCCTCGTACGGAATGCGGCTCAGGATGTCGGCAATGCAATTCAACCGCGCCCGCTTCTTGTCGTCGGAATGCACGATGTACCACGGAGCCTGCGGAATGTCGGTGGCCGCCAGCATCGCGTCCCGCGCCCGCGAGTAGTCGTACCAGCGCCGGTGCGATTCCAGGTCCATCGGACTCAGCTTCCAGCGCTTCGACGTGTCTTTGATGCGCGCCAGAAACCGCTTGTGCTGCTCCTGCTCATTCACTTCCAGCCAGTACTTCAACAGAATGATTCCGTCACTTACGATCGACATCTCGAACGACGGGCAGTTCTTCAGGAACTTGGTGTACGCGTCTTTGCTGCAGAAGCCCATGACGTGCTCGACACCAGCGCGGTTGTACCAACTGCGGTCGAAGATGACGATCTCGCCGCCGGCGGGCAGTTGTTCGACATAACGTTGCATGTAAATCTGGGATTTCTGCCGCTCGGTCGGCGCGGGCAGTGCGACCAGGCGAAATACCCGCGGACTGACGCGTTCGACAATGCGCTTGATGGTTCCTCCCTTGCCGGCCGCGTCGCGTCCTTCGAAGATAATGACGATCCGGGCCCCGGTGGCCCTGACCCACTCCTGCAGCTTCACTAGTTCGGTTTGCAGCTTGAACATTTCCTTCTCGTACTCTTTGTTGCCCATCTTCGTGCTGCCGCCGTCGGGTTTCGCCGTGGACTTCTCCGGACTCGGCTCGACATCGTGCGCGTGCTTCTTCTTGGATCCTTTGCCCATGAGGCCCTCCAAAATAATCGGAATGTAACACTGCGGGGGACACCCATTGTACGCTTCCGGGTGTGTCGCTCGCGGGGACCGCCGGTCGCCTATGGCTGTGCTGCTCGCAGGGATGATTTCGGGCTGCCCATGCCTCCCAGCCATCAAGACCCACACACCATACCCGTTCAGCCTCCATAAGATCAGCTTCGCTGGCAGATTTCACCGTTCGCTGCTACCCTACCTCACTCGCCTAAGTGCCACGGTTCACTGCGATTAGAGCCGTTCAAGCCCACAATATTCAAGAGGACGGAGGTGTTCGTGTCTTTGCGAATGCCTGCTTCCAGTCACACAGTCCCTCGTTGAGGTGATTTTCGCAGTGAGCACCCAGATCTTGTCCCCCGACGTAGCCACCCCGACCTTGGTCCCGCAGAAGCGGCCCAGCCTTCGCATACTGCAGCCCGAAGTCACCTATACCGGTGCCCCTATCAAGCCGCTACAGCGAGGACTCCCCAAGACGACCGAGTCGCTCTGTCCCGAATGCACTAAGGTCATTGCTGCCGAAATCATCGAGGACAACGGCAAAGTAGTAATGGAGAAGAGCTGCCCGGAGCACGGATCGTTTCGCGACATCGTCTTCAGCGACGTCGATCTCTACTTGAAGATGGAAGAGTGGAACTTCGGCGACAACCTCGGTCTGTCGAATCCCCAGATCGAAGGCGCGAAGGCCTGTCCTGACGATTGCGGGTTGTGCGGCATGCACACGTCCCACACCGCCCTGGCGAATGTCGACCTCACCAACCGCTGCAACCTTACTTGCCCGGTGTGTTTTGCCAATGCCAATGTCGCTGGTTATCTCTATGAGCCCAACATCGATCAGGTCCGCACCATGTTGGAAACACTCCGCAACGAGCGTCCGGTCGATGGTCGTGTCGTACAGTTCTCGGGTGGAGAGCCGACCATTCACCCGCAGTTCTTCGAGATTCTATCCATGGCACGCGACATGGGCTTCACCCACATCCAGGCCGCGACCAATGGCATCGAACTCGCCAATCTTGAATTCGCGCAGAAGGCGAAAGCAGCCGGACTGGCGACGCTGTACCTGCAATTCGACGGTGTGACCGACGACGTCTATCGCCGAACCCGCGGACAGGCGCTACTCGAAACCAAGATGAAGGTCATCGAGAACTGTCGCGCCACCGGCATGAAGATCGTGTTCGTCCCGACAATCGTGAAAGGGCTCAACGATCACGAGATCGGCGACATCGTTCGCGTGGCGATCGAAAACATTGATACCGTCTCCGGCATCAGCTTTCAGCCTGTGGCCTTCACCGGACGCATCGCCAAGCACGAGTTGCTGGCCAAACGCTTCACGCTGGCCGATCTCGCGCGCTGTGTCGGCGAGCAGACCGGCATAACCCAGTTGCATGAGGACTGGTTCCCGCTGGCCTGCGTAACGCCGTTCTCCAAGCTGACTTCCGCCATTCGTGGTACCGGCGTGCCCACTATTTCGTCACACCCGCACTGCTCGCTCGGCACCTACTTCTTCGTCGATCAGGAAACGAAGCAGGCGGTCCCGATTACGCAGTTCGTTGATGTGCCGGGCATGTTACAAGACATGGAAGAGCTTTCGCGCAAGACGACGCGGCTGTCCTTCAAGCTCTATTCTGGGGTGAAAGTCTGGAACATGATGCGCAAACGCTTCCACGACGAAAAGGCTCCACGAGGTCTGACCTATAAGAAGTTCCTGCAAACGCTGCAGGGCTTGACCGACAAGAAGCTAGGACGCGACGGAATGGATGGAACGTTCACGTATCGCACGCTACTCGTGGCGGGCATGCACTTCCAGGACGCCTACAACTACGATATCGAACGCGTAAAGCGCTGCGTGATTCACTACGCAACGCCCGATGGCAAGCTTTACCCCTTCTGCACCTACAACTCGGGGCCGTGCTACCGGGAGAAAATCGAGCGCCAGTTCTCGATTCCGTGGGACCCGAAGACGCAGCAGCCGATTCAACGCGAACCGGCAAAAGCGTAGGCTATCGATTTACAACTGGCAACTGACACACTGGCCACTTCTCTACCCCGGCGGCCAGGTGAGTTTCCGCCCTCCAAGCAGGTGCAGGTGCAGATGGAACACCGATTGACCCGATAGCGGACCTACGTTGTACACCGTGCGATATCCATCCTCGATCCCTCGCTCGCGCCCAAGCTTCGCCGCAATCAGTTGGCAATAGCCGAGCAATTCCGCGTCTTCCGCAGTGGCTTCTTTCAGTCCCGTGATATGCCGCTTAGGAACGATCAGCACGTGTGTCGGCGCCTTGGGATTGATGTCTTCGAAGACGAATACCTTGTCGTCTTCGTAAACTTTGTTCGCAGAAACCTTGCCTGCGATGATTTTGCAGAAGAGGCAGTTATCCATCAAAGTATCTGCTCCTTAGCGCTGTTCGTTCCTGCGCGCCAGCAGGTAAGCCCGCATCAGTTCGTTGAGGTCACCATCGAGCACGCGGTCCACGTCGCCGATCTCCGTCCTGGTTCTCAGGTCCTTGATCATGCGATACGGCTGCAAAACATACGACCGAATCTGCGAGCCGAAGTCGATGTCGAGCTTGGAGTCTTCGATGTGCTTGGTGGCGGCTTTTTTCTTTTCGAGTTCGAACTCGTAGAGGCGCGAACGCAGGATGCTCATCGCCTTGTCTTTGTTCTTATGCTGCGAGCGCTCGTTCTGACAAGCAGCAACGATGCCGGTGGGGATGTGCGTGATGCGCACCGCCGAATCCGTGGTGTTGACGTGCTGCCCGCCCTTACCGCCGGAGCGATAGGTATCGATGCGGATGTCGTCAGGCTTGATGTCGATCTCGATGCTCTCATCGATTTCGGGCGAGACGTACACGCTGGCAAACGATGTATGCCGTCGTTTAGCCTGATCGAAAGGCGAGATACGCACCAGACGATGCACGCCGATCTCGCTGGTCAGCAGTCCGAAGGCGTAATCGCCATTCACGCCGAATGTCGCCGACTTGATGCCTGCTTCTTCGCCCGGCTGGTATTCGTACATCTGGGTCGAGAAACCCTCGCGCTCCGCCCAGCGCAAGTACATGCGCATGAGCATCTCCGCCCAGTCCTGCGACTCGGTGCCACCCGCGCCAGGATGGATGGTCACAATGGCGTTGCGCTCGTCGTTGGGACCCGAGAGCAAAGTCGCGATCTCGAGTTTGTCGACCATGGCGCGCAGAGCATCGATCTCGCGGCGCAAGTCCGCCGACACGTCTTCGCCCTCTTGAGCGAGTTCGAAATAGGCAGCGATGTCGCCAGAGCGGCGCGCGAGTTCTGTCTCCGTGGTGAGCGCGGTTTCTAGTCGCTTCTTCTCGCGCATTACCTGTTGAGATTTTTCGGGATTGGACCAGAGCGCGGGATCGGCGGTTTGCTTTTCGATCTCGCTTAGTTTTTCGCGCAGCTTGGGCGCGTCAAAGATACTCCTGAAGGTCGTGGACCTTGTCGCGCAGCGCGGAGAATTCCTGCTCTAACTCTTCGACCATGAGGCGTTTCTTCTTTCCAATTCACGGGGCTAAAGCCCCAAAATTATTTACCACGGAGACACGAGGACACGGAGTTTCTTGAATAAAATTTCTCCGTGATCTCTGTGCCTCCGTGGTGAATCTCGTTCTTAGGGTGAGCTAAAGGGTCATTCACATTCCGGTCGCAGTATAAGGCCAGCACTACCACCTAAACCGACGCGGGCTGCATTACTTCCTCGCGCTCGCGGAAGCGCAACGCCACGCCTGCCAACGTGATTATCGCACAGATAAATGGGAACCAGTCGCCGTGGCGGGTGTAGAACGTGGTGGTTTCCACCAGAGCGTAGGAGGCCTGCAACGAGGTTCGTTGGTTGCGCGGAGCCTGCGCGACGATGCGTCCGTAGGGATCGATCACCGCGGTAATTCCGGTGTTAGTATCGCGCAACAGCCAGCGGTCGTTTTCGACGGAGCGCATGCGGGCCATGTTCAGGTGCTGCGGAGGCGCCGCCGAGTCGCCGTACCATCCGTCATTCGAAACGTTGACGAAGACCTCGGCCCCGTTGAGTGCGAATTGCCGTATCTCGTTGGGAAAGATCGACTCGTAACAGATGAAGGTTCCGAGCTTCATGTTCCCGGCATCGAGGGGCAAGCGACTGTTGCCACGACCGAAGGTGCCTATCTCGCGGGTTAGAGGCTTGGCAAAGCTGATGAGACTTTCGAAAGGAATGAATTCGCCGAACGGAACGAGATGAATTTTGTCGTAGCGCGCAACCCACGCTCCGTTGGGCGCGATCAGCGAAGCGGAGTTGAAGATATCGGGCGGCTGGTTGCGATCGCCGGCGTGCTCGATGCCCATCGATCCGGTGATGATGTAAGAGTCGGTCGTGCGCGCGAGCTCGCCCAGCGTCCCACGCAAGTGGAGATCGGTGACGAAGAAGGGTGCAGGCGATTCCGGCCAGATGATCAGGCCGGGCGATTCCGGCGTTGCATTTTGGGGACGCGTACTCAACCCGTGCAGTTCGCTCAGCGTCTGCCGCAGGTAGTCGAGCGTCCAAGCGTCGGGGTCGAGGATTGGGATGTTCGACTGCACCAGCGTGACTCCGCGATTGCCCAGAGGCACGGGAGCAGGAACATACTTGCCCGCATGAAGCACAAGCGCGGACGCGAGTGATGCGGCGAGCAAAACGTTGCGACGCGCACGTGGCACCAGGAATGCCGCAGCCACGGCAGTATTAACCAGCGCGATCTCAAACGAGATGCCATAGACGCCGGTCACGGTAGCGATGCGTGACAACGGAATGTTGTCGATCTGCGTGGTGCCGAGCAGGTCCCAAGGGAATCCGGTGATGTAGGTGCGCGCCAACTCCACCGCAACCCACGCGAACGGAGCGAACACCAGCGCGCGCAGGCTATAGCCGTTGCGGCGCCGCGCGATCAGTGCAACCAGCAATCCGAACAGTCCGTGATAGAGCCCGAGATAAAGCGCGAACAAGATCAGAATGACGACGGAGGTCGCGACACCCAAACCTCCATACAAGTGCATGGTGTGGAACACCCAGTAGCAACTGCCGAGATACCAGATGATTCCGCTGAGCATATCCGAGCAGAAAGCCCTGCCATGCGGATGCGGGCGCAAACCATTTGCCGTCTTCGACCATCGTCAGCAGCGCGTCCTGGTTGCGGCATTGCAGGACCGCGTAGATGAGCGGCGCGAGGGCCACCCAGCTCAGGAAATAAAGCGCGGGTTTGGGGAAAATCAGGACCTGCAGAACGCCTGATGATGCAGGCAAAAACCCAGGCGTTGCGTCGAATTCGGGTCACCTAGGGAGTGTAGCAAACGGGCGAAGAGGTAACTGGTAGCTGGTAATTGGTAACTGGTGTTTAGCGGAAAGGCAAAGGCCTAAGCCGCCCCAACCTCGACCTCAATGGTTCGGACTTTGGGCGGCCGCGTCGCTTGCGGGGGCTCGAAATGGAGCTCCAGGGCTTCTTTCAGATTGGCCAGCGCTTCCTCTTCCGTTTCGCCCTGGCTGGCGACGTCAACTTCGAGGCATTGCGAGACGTACCAATCTCCTTCGCGCCAAACCGATGCGGCAAATGGACGTTTCATGACTGTATGGTTGCACAGGACATCGTACCCATCCAACTCAGGATGCGGGGAGCGGGCTTGGGCAAGGACAGGAGTTGCACGACGCCTGATTCGCAGGCAAAACACCAGGCGTTGCGGCGGATTCGGGTCACCTTGCGAGTGTAGCAAACGAAGGTTGGTAGCTGGTCACTGGTAACTGGTCACTAGGGGAGCAGACTCTTGCGTTAAAGGAATGCAGGCTGAGCCGCACCCGATTTACCAGCTACCAGTTACCAGTTACCAGTTACTACTTAATCGCCACCAGCTTGTTCACCAACTCCGAGTAGTCCTTTTTCTCCACGCCATGCACCTGCTTGTTGTACTCGTCCACCTTGGCCGAGTAGTTCATGGAGCAGAATTTCGGACCGCACATGGAGCAGAAGGCCGCTTCTTTGTAATACGCATCGGGTAGCGTCTCGTCGTGCATGCTGCGGGCGGTTTCAGGATCGAGCGACAACTCGAACTGTTTGTCCCAATCGAAGGTGTAGCGAGCGTAGCTGATGGCGTTGTCGCGGTCTTGCGCGCCGGGACGGTGGCGCGCCACGTCAGCGGCATGCGCCGCGATCTTGTAGGCGATGATGCCGTCCTTCACGTCCTTGTCGTTGGGTAGTCCGAGGTGTTCCTTCGGCGTCACGTAGCACAGCATCGACGCGCCGTGCCAGCCGATCAGCGCCGCGCCAATGGCCGAGGTGATGTGGTCGTAGCCGGGAGCGATGTCGATCACCAGCGGGCCGAGCGTGTAGAACGGAGCGCCGTGACACATCTCGACTTCCTTTTCGACCTGCTCCTTGATCTTGTCGAGCGGGACGTGGCCGGGACCTTCGATCATGACCTGCACGTCGCGCTCCCAGGCTTTCGTCGTCAGTTCGCCGAGGGTTTTGAGCTCGGCAAATTGCGCCTCGTCGCTGGCATCGGCGATGCAGCCGGGACGCAGGCCGTCGCCCAATGAATAGCTGACATCGTGCTTGGCAAGAATCTTGGTGATGTCATCGAAGCGTTCGTAGAGGAAATTCTGCTTGTGGTGGTGGGCCATCCACTGCGCCAGGATCGCGCCGCCGCGGCTCACGATGCCGGTGATGCGGTTGGTGATCAGCGGCAGATACTCGACGAGCACGCCTGCGTGGATGGTCATGTAGTCGACGCCCTGCTCGGCCTGCTCCTCGATGACTTCGAGCATCACGTCGATGGTGAGGTCTTCGATGCGCTTCACGCGCGAGACCGCTTCGTAAATCGGTACCGTGCCGATGGGCACGGGTGAGTGCCGCAGAATGGCCTCGCGAATCTCGTGAATGCCGCCGCCTGTGGAAAGATCCATCACGGTGTCGGCGCCGTAATGCACCGAGGTGTGCAGCTTCTTCAACTCTTCGTCAACATTGCTGGTGATGGCCGAATTGCCGATGTTGGCGTTGATCTTGCAGCGCGACTCAATGCCGATGGCCATCGGTTCCAACTCGGGATGGTTGACGTTGGCCGGGATAATCATGCGGCCGGCAGCCACCTCGTCGCGGATGAGCTCGGGCGCAACCTTTTCGCGCTCGGCCACGAAGACCATCTCCTCGGTGAGCAGGCCTTTGCGCGCAAAGTGCATTTGCGACATGTTGGTGTCGCCGCTGCGCGCGGCTTCTTCGCGACGTCTGGTGATCCACTCAGCGCGTGGCTTCAAAACGCCCGCACCATTGCCGTTGCTGCCGTTGTCGTCACTCATAGCTGGGAAACCTCTCCGGACTTACCGCCTATTATAACGCCGCAAAATGACGCGGACGCGATTTGGTAATGGGCCAATCACTGGCAAAACGGTGGCCGGTAAGACACCGCCATCACTTCTCGCGACGGATGTAGGTCATGGTGTGATGCGTTAGGATGCGTCCATCGAGCGAGCGGCAGTCGGCGGTTCCGAACACAAGGCGCGATCCGGATTTCATGACGGTGGCGGTGCAGCGAAAATCATGAACGCCGACGAGGGCGGAGACGAAGTTCGTCTTCATCTCAACCGTAACCGTGGAACTGGCATCGAGGCCGAGAGCGCTGATGATGGCGATCCACATGGCAACATCGGCGGCGGCCATGAAGATGGGTCCGCTGACGATTGCGTCGGGACGCAGGAAGCTGGCATCGCCGGGACAGTAGAGCGTGCAAGTGCCGGCATCGGCAGATTCAAGCCGGAACCCGTATTGCTGAACGAAAGGTGCGCTGTCGAGCACAGATTGCAGTTCGGTCAGGGACATGAAGCTCCGAAGGTGCAAGATGAACGGCGATGGTAAATGATGGGCGGGTGTTGGGATACGGAGTTATAAGGCCTCGTAGCAACGACTATCGCGCCACCGTCCAACAAAGCGCGGCAGCACAACTCCACCACGCAGACTTACGCTGAAGAGCACTTCGTTCGCACGTGAGAGCAATGCCCTACGCGTGGTCGTAGAAGCGGAAGAACAGCGCCTGCTTCGACACCGGCTCAGCTTTCTGCACGAGCGACGCCATCTGTTTCTCGCTGAATGGCGTGAACTCGCGCGCAAGTTCCACGTTGTGTTCCAACTGCGCCACTGAATCGCAGCCGATAATCACCGTCGAAACCGGCAGCGACAGCGAGTAGTACATCGCCTGCCGCATGTCGAGCGTGCCTGGAGTGGGCGCCAGAACCATGCCTTCCCACGAGTGTTTTTGTTGCTCGATGGGCGGCGGTGTCCATGAGGTGAGGATACGGCCGCGCGCCGGAACCTTCATGCCGATGATGCCCATCTGCTTGTCCACCGCTAGCGGCAGCAGTTGTTCGGAGAAGCTGAAATGATGGGGATCGGCTGCGTTGACCGCCATCAGGATGGTGTCAAACGGATAGCGATGGATGGCTTCGATCAACGGCTCGGGTCGGAAGTGGCCGGTGATGCCGAGGAAGCGGACCATCTTCTGGTCGCGGGCCTCGAGCAGGGCTTCCATCGCGCCGCCCTTGGCGAAGATCTGCTCGATCTCGTTGTTGGAGCCGATGTCGTGCAACTGCCAGAGGTCGAGATGATCGGTGTTGAGCAGCTTGAGAGACTGCTCCAGCATTTCGAGCGAACCTGCCTTGGTGCGTTCTCGCGTTTTGCTGGCGAGAAACGCCTCGGAACGCCGCTTCTTCATCACCTGCCCGACGTAGCGCTCGCTCCAGCGCTGTGGCCCGCCATAAATCGACGACGTGTCGATGTAATTCACGCCGAGGTCGAGCGCCTTCTCGATAATGGGAACCGCAATCGCCTCGTTGTCAGCGCGCTCGATGGCGGCCTGCCCGCCGAGGCTGAATATTCCGACCTTATAGCCGGTCTTGCCCAGATTGCGCGTGGGCATGGCGTTCGGCGTTGCCGGATTTGAAGGCAGTGCCGGTAGAGTTGCGGCCGAGGCGGGCAGCGCGGCCTGTGCCACCAATCCAGCGGTGATGGCGCCACCGGCCTTCAGGAATTCGCGACGGTTCTTGGATGAGGGGTTTTCGGCGTTCTTCTTTTCCATGACGGCCTCGCATCAACGATTGCAGATTATCGAAACTGATCGAGCGGCGCATGGCTTCTGCGCCGCGAACTCACCCGCATTATACGCCGGATGTCGAAAGCAAAATGCCCGATTACATGAAGTCCGAACCGATATTGGCAAGCCCGAAGTACTGCAGAGCATTGCGATAGCAGATGTCTTCTACCAACCGTCCGAGCAAGAGGTCATCGTTCGGCAGTTCCCCGCGCTCGACCTCTGCCCCGATCAGGTCACACAGGATGCGGCGGAAATACTCGTGCCTCGGGAACGACATGAACGATCGGGAGTCGGTGGTCATGCCGATAAATCGCGACAGCAACCCCACACTGGACAGAACGTTGAGTTGCTGGATGATTCCGTCTTTCTGATCGAGGAACCACCACGCGGGCCCGTACTGAATTTGAAAGCTCCCAGCCACGGTGGCAAAAACATGGTTGTCCGCCGGGTTAGAGTTGTAGAGCACCATCCGCGGCAGCGCATTCTCGCGCTGCAACAGATCCAGGTAAGTGGTCAGGGCGGCGCCTTGCCTATAGTCTCCGATGGAATCGAATCCGGTATCGGGCCCTAAGGTGCTCAGCGCCAGGCTGCTGACGTTTCTGCGTGCGCCGAGATGAAGTTGCTTGACCCAGCCCTTCTCCGCATCGAGGTGCCCAAAGAACAGCATGAGAAACGTTCCGTAGGACTCGTGCTCCTCGGGGCTGACGGCTTTCCCCTCTAGGACCTTATCAAAGATTTCCGCGGCGGCGTGCTCGGTGCAGGGTTTGGCATAACAGCGCACAAGACCATGGTCCGAGGCGCGGCATCCCAGTCCTGCAAAGTAGTCGTGCCGACGCCGCAGCGCGTCAAGCAGCGTTGTCAGATTGCGGATGTCGGTACTGCTGGCTCCACGAAGTCTCTCCAGCCATGGCAGAAAGTTCGCCGCATCGTCGATCCCCAGCGCGCGATCGGGACGGAAGGTCGGCCGGACCTCAATTCCGTCGCTGCTTTTACGCGGACCAAAACCAAACGGGCTCTGGACAGTGTTGGCCTCAAGAATGCATCGATGTCCGCTAAGATCGTCTACCGGATCGTCGGTGGTGCACAGCGTGTTGACGCGAAACTTCCGTAGTATCGCGCTCACCGAAAGCTCTTCCTGCAGCAGGGCGTTGGCGCGCTTCCAGATGGCGGGCGCCGACGTCACGTTCAGCAGCTCGGTGATGCCGAAGTAGCGCTGCAGTTCGAGATGCGTCCAGTGATACAGCGGATTGCGTAGCGTGTTTGGAACCGTCCGCGACCAGGCGATGAACTTCTCGTACGGCAGGGCGTCGCCCGTACAGTAGCGCTCCGGCATCTGGCTGCCATAAGTGCGCATGGCCCGCCACTTGTAATGGTCGCCTTCCAGCCAGATTTCCGCGAGATTGTTGAAGCGGCGGTCGGAAGCGATGTCGGCGGCGCTGAGATGCGTGTGGTAGTCGAAAATAGGCTGCGTTTCCGCATGCTCGCGATACAGCCGGCGCGCCGTTTCGCTGGTGAGCAGGAAATCCTCGCTCAGGAAATCACTCATGGCAACATGCTCTCCACTTTTCGCCTTCTGCGCAACCACGAACCTGCGCCGTTCCTCAGGGAATGCGACAATACAGGACTAAGCTCAGACTACTCGGCAAATAAGCCCGGACGCACCGTAGATGCTCATTGGCAGAGGGTCCACAAATCGATCGCTCACGGCGGACGAAATCCGCCAGATCGTAGCCACCGCCGCCGCCGAATTGAAGGTCGATGGCAAACGCGTGTTGACGATCATTCCCGATGGCACCCGCACCATGCCCATGCCGCTGATGTTCGAAATCCTGCAGCAGGAGATAGGCGGTCGGGCAGCAGCCTGCGACTATCTGGTCGCGCTGGGGACCCATCCGCTTATGCGCGATGCGCAACTCTCGGCCCTGATCGGCCAACCCATCGTCAACGGAGTATGCGGGTCTTCAAAAGTCTCGAATCACCGCTGGGACTTGCCCGAGACATTTTTGGAATTGGGAAAGATCCCCAAGGATGAAGTGGTCCGCATCTCCGGTGGCTTGCTGGACGAGGCCATCCCGGTCCGCATTAACCGGATGATCCTCGACTACGACCACATCCTGATCTGCGGTCCGGTCTTCCCTCACGAAGTGGTCGGCTTCTCCGGTGGCAACAAGTATCTCTTCCCCGGAATCGGCGGACCGGAGATCATCGGGTGGACGCACTGGCTGGGCGCATTGCTGGGCAGCTATGAACTCATCGGCACATCCTCGACACCAGTCCGCGAAATAATCGACATGGCAGCGGAGTTGGTGAAAATCCCCGTCGCCTGTCTGTCACTGGTTGTCACGGAAGAGGGCGTGTCAGGCCTGTATTTCGGCGCGGCCAAAGAAGCGTGGCGTGCGGCCGCGGATCTCTCCGCTCAAAAGCACATCGTCTGGGTCGATCGGCCCTTTCGGCGGGTTCTCTCCGTCATGCCCAGCCTCTACGACGATCTGTGGACCGCAGCCAAGGGCATGTACAAGGTCGAGCCGGCGGTCGCCGACGGCGGCGAAGTCATCATCTACGCTCCGCATATTTCTGAGGTCAGCTACACCCATGGCCCCGACATCGATAAGGTCGGGTATCACTGTCGCGACTACTTCGTGAAGCAGTGGGACAAGTTCAAAGACGCTCCGCGCAGCGTCTTAGCGCATTCCACGCACCTGAAGGGCAAGGGAACTTACGACGCTGGAACACAGAAAGAAACCCCGCGTATTACCGTGACTTTGTCTACTGGCATTCCCGAGGAGCGCTGTCGAAACCTCAACCTGAATTACCTCGATCCCAATAATGTTGACTCGGAAAGCTGGAAAGACCGCGAATCGGATGGCGTTAAGCTGATTCCTCGCGCGGGCGAAATTCTCTACCGACTCCGCAACACCACCGGTTCCTAGATGGCCGACGACGGCGCTTCCACCACCCATCATCGCTGGTCCATCTGCGCGCTGCTGTTCTTCGCCGCCACCATCAACTACATGGACCGCCAGGTCATTGGCTTGCTGAAGCCAGTTCTTGCAATCCCAGTTGGGTTGGACGGAAATTGGCTACAGCAACATCGTGCTCGCCTTCCAGCTTGCCTACGCGGCGGGTCTGCTGATCATGGGTCGAGTGGTGGATTGGCTGGGCACGCGCAAGGGATTCTCGCTCGCGGTTCTGATCTGGAGCGCCGCTGCGATGGCTCACGCAGCCGCGCGATCGGTACTGCAGTTCGCGACTGGTTCGCTTCGCGCTGGGGTTGGGTGAGTCGGGAAACTTCCCTGCCTCGATCAAGACCATTGCCGAATGGTTCCCCAAGAAAGAGAGGGCGCTGGCGACGGGTCTCTTCAACTCCGGAACCAACATCGGCGCGATCGTCACTCCGCTGATTATTCCCTGGATCACCTACCGCTTCGGTTGGCAGATGGCGTTCATCGGTACTGGGGCCCTTGGCCTACTTTGGGTGATCGCGTGGTGGACGCTGTATCGCGCTCCCGATCAGGACCGACATGTATCGCCGGCGGAGTTGGCGTATATCCGCAGCGATCCACAGGAAGAGGAACCGGCAAAGGTTCCTTTACGCGATATTGTGGACCACCGGCAAGCATGGGCCATAGCGGCTGGGCGGTTCTTCACCGATCCCATCTGGTACATCTACTTGTTTTGGGTGCCGGATTTTCTCAGCCGCCGCTTCGGTCTCGACCTGCGCGCCATGGCTGTGCCCCTGTTTGTGATCTACACAGGCGCAACCGTGGGCAGCATCAGCGGAGGCTGGCTTTCATCATCGCTTCTGCGTCATGGCTGGAGCCTGAACGCGAGCCGCAAGACTGCTTTGCTGGTGAGCGCGTTGGCGGTGGCTCCAGTGGTGTTTGCTGCCCGGACATCGAATCTGTGGGTTGCGGCCGCACTGGTGGCGATCGCTGCCGGCGCCCATCAAGGATGGTCGGCGAATATGTACACGCTCGCGTCCGACATGTTCCCGCGAACAGCCGTCGGGAGCGTGGTGGGATTCGCCAGCATGGCGGGATCCGTTGGCGCCATGTTCGCCGCCAAAGCCGTGGGTTACATCCTGCAATGGACCGGATCGTACGTGTCGGTCTTCATGATTGCGGGCTCCGCTTACCTTCTCGCCTTTATCCTCGTACAGGTTCTTGCGCCAACGATCAGGCCGGTTGCAATCGACACTCTTTAACCGCTATTGATTCACTCCGCTGGCGAGGAATCCGCCATCCACCACCAGCACTTCCCCGTTCACATAGCTGGCAGCTTCCGAAGCCAGAAAAATCGCTGCTCCGCAAAGCTCACGCACGTCGCCAAAACGTTTCAATGGGAATGCGAGTGAGAAACTCGTTGCCGCGTGCCGTGCCTTCCAACAAACCGCGATTCAGGTCGGTCGGGAACACGCCGGGCGCTATGGCATTGACGCACACGCCTCGTGGTCCCCACTCCAGCGCCAGTGATTTGGTCAGCGACGCGACCGCCGCCTTGCTCGCCGCGTAGGCTGCGACTTCGTAAAGTGCGACGAAGCTCGCGATCGACGCAATGTGAACGATGCGTCCATAGCCGCGTTCCAGCATGTGCCGGCCGAAGACTTGCGCCGCGCGCAGGGTTCCGGTGAGGTTGGTTTCAAGGATGGCGTTCCAGTCGGCTTCCGCGAAATCGAGCGTGGGTGCGCGCTTGGTGCGACCGGCGCAATTGATGAGGATGTCCACCTTACCAAATGCTTCGATCGACTTGGCGAGAACCTGTTCGAGGCTGCCGCGGTCCTGCACATCCGAGGCACAGCGCAACGAGCGGCGGCCCAGTGCCTCGACTTCAGATGCCGTCTGCGCTACCAGGTCGGTGCGCCGCGAAGTCGGAACCACGTCGGCTCCTGCCTCGGCGATACCTAGCGCGAGTGCGTGTCCAATGCCGCTGGTTCCGCCAATGACCACAGCGGTCCTTCCGGATAGATCAAGAGATTTGTATGCCATTCGTTCTCCATCCTGACAAACTGAGAGGCGCATGCGCACTGAATCATATCGAATCCGGGGAAGAAACATGCTTGCGTCCGATCGCCTTCCTCGACAACAGTCAAATAATCCCGGGATCACCTCGACAATCGAGTATCAGCCAGTTATAACTAACATCCGATACTTTGCGAGGTCGCTGCTGATGCGTCGTTACGTCGTTATCCTGCTGGTTCTTCTCTCGTCCTTGTCTACGTTCGCACAAACCAAGCGACTGATCACCGACAAGGACTTGTTCCGCTTTCAATGGGTCGGCGATCCTGAGGTCTCGCCTGACGGCTCGCGCGTCGTCTTCGTGCGCGTAGCCGTCAACGAGAAGAAAGATAACTACGACACCGCGCTTTGGTTGGTTTCGATCGCCGGTTCCGACGGCCCAGTGCGTCTCACCAACGGCAAGCACGATGCCGAGCCGCGTTGGTCTCCTGACGGCAAATGGATTGCGTTCGTGCGCGGCAGCAACGAGCCGCCAAAGGACGGCAAGCCGCAGCCGTCCCAGCTCGCTCTGCTTTCGCTGGCCGGCGGCGAGGCCTGGCTGATCACCGACCTGCCGCGCTCGGTGTCGGATCCGGTGTGGTCACCGGACGGAAAACACATTGCGTTCTTATGCGACGTGAACGCAGATGATCTGGCGAAAAAGCAAAAGAAAGACGCCTCTGGCGACGCGGAGCACGAGAGCGACGTCAAGGTGATCACGCGCGCGATCTACCGCTTCAACGGGCAGGGCTACCTCGATCCGAAGCACCACAAACACGTGTGGATTATCGACGTCCCGGCCACCAGCGATACGAAGGCCACGCCCAAACAGCTTACGCAAGATGAGTTCGACGAAAGCGAGTCCACTTTTACTCCCGACGGCAGTCACATCATCTTCCACGCCATAAGGAGCGCCGAGCCTTACTACGAACTGGCGACGACTGACGTGATGTCCGTACCCGCCGGCGGAGGTCCAGCCGAATCGCTGGCGAAAGTGAAGCTCGGCGGCCTGCTGGGAGGACTCAGCGGCATGACGCTGTCACCGGATGGAAAACGCATCGCTTTCATCGGTGCCGTGCAGGAGCCGGTGCGATCGTATTCCGAGCCCGACTTATGGGTGCTGGATCTGCAGTCTGGAGCGGCTCCGAAAAATCTCACCGCCGACTATGACTACGACATGAATAGCGGTGTGGGCGGAGATAATCGCGCACCGCGTGCTCCCGGCCACCTGTCGCCGGTATGGAGTAAGGATGGCCTGCACCTGCTTGATGTGGTTTCGAAACAGGGACGCGCAATCCTGGTTTCTGTCGATGCTTCCAGCGGAAAGGTGCAGGAACTCTCGCGCGGCGACCAGGCCGTCGAGCAATTCGCGACATCGGACGACGGCAAAGTCGTGGTGATGAACGTCTCGACGCCGACCATGATCGACGAACTGTTTGTGCTGAATGCGGACGGCTCGCAGCGGCAGATTACCAACATTAACGGAGCTTTGTTCTCCGAGCTGAACCTGACCGAACCTGAGGAGATCTGGTACACCAGCTTCGATGGCCGGAAGATCCAGGCCTGGGCTCAAAAACCGCCGGACTTTGACGCGGCGAAGAAGTACCCGCTGATACTGAATATTCACGGCGGTCCGCATGGGGCCTATGGCTGGGTCTTCGATCACGAGTTTCAGTGGATGGCGGCCAAGGGCTACGTTGTGCTGTATCCCAACCCGCGCGGCAGCACCAGTTACGGGCAGGAGTTCGGCAACATCATTCAGTACAAATATCCCGGCGATGATTACAAGGACCTGATGGTTGGCGTGGATGAAATGGTAAAGCGCGGCTACGCCGATCCCAACAAGCTGGGTGTCACTGGCGGCAGCGGTGGCGGATTGCTGACCGACTGGACCGTCACCCAGACCCATCGCTTTCACGCTGCGGTGTCACAGCGCGATATCTCGGACTGGACTTCGTGGTGGTACACCGCCGATTTCACGCTCTTCCAGCCCAACTGGTTCAAGGCGCCGCCCTTCGACGATCCGCAGGATTACATCAAGCGCTCACCCATCACCTACATCAAGAACGTTGACACTCCGATGATGTTTATTCTGGGCGATGTCGACTATCGGACGCCTCCAGGAAGCGGTGGCGAACAGATGTTTCGCGCGCTGAAGTTCATGCACAAGCCAACCGTGATGGTGCACTTCCCCGGCGAGTCACACGAACTGTCGCGATCAGGGCAGCCGTGGCACCGGGTCGAGCGCCTTGATTACATCATGGCCTGGTTCGACAAGTGGCTGATGGGTATTCCGAATCCCGAGTTGAACATGCCGTCGGATGCGACGACTCCGCCGCCCCCAAAGTCACCGGAAAAGCCGCAGTGAGTTGGAGAGTGGTGGGCCCCTAGGCGCCGCCCCTAGCTGCGTCCAATCCTCAACAACGCCTCGCGCAATACGTCGTGCTGCTGCAGTTGCTGAAGATATTTAGTTTCACTCGCACTGGCCTTGGCGCGGATAACGGTTACCAGCGCGCGCTTCTCTTCGCTGGTCCATCGCGCCACGCCCGGCGCCAGCGCAAGCGTCAGCGCAAAGTTACCAAAAGCCCACCGTTCGCGGGGGCTCCAAGATTGCAGATCCACCCCCAATGATCGGGCGAGCGCCTTTGTGGTCGCGCGCCGCATCTTGAGCGCATCGCCCTTGTAGTCAGCCGCCATTTTCCGTTGTACCGCCAGCCCAAGAGTTCGCACAGAAAACGCATCCCAACGTCCCGGCGGAGTCCCGCCAACCTCGAAAAACATATGCCCGTCGGCAAGCTTGCGCAACGTGCGTGCCGAAGTTCGATGTTTGGAATCGCGCGCGATCTTCCTCTCTTCGCGCTCCGTGATGGCCAGCAAATCAGGCCGTCCCGGGCGGAACCCCAGCTTGCGATAAAACCAGAACGCTCCCGACCGAATCGCTTCTTCGTTGTCCTGGCCAATCTGGTAGGGGTACACCGAAAAGCAAGTCACTCCCGCCAGTTGATGCAGGAGGTGTAGGACCTTGGAATAAACCCATGCCGTCTCGCCTTCGCGGAACGCGTAAAACGTGTTAAATCCGACCTCGATCCATTCGAAGAGCCCGATGGCCTCGAAGTAGTTGATCGGCACACCATTCTTCAGAGTGAACCCGGCATAGTAGGCACGCAGTGGCAATCGCCACTCGGCATCGAGACCCCAAATGAACAGTTGGACGCCCCTTCCGACGTTGGCTTCAAACGCGTAATTCCGATCGGCGTACGTCGTTCCCTGCAACTCGCGGTAGCGGACTGCCAGAGCATCGCGCGCCATGTCGATGATTTTTCCACCCTCGCTTCGGCTCAACTTACGCAATTCGAGTGGAGCGGAGACCATTTCGCCGGCCAAGGACACGTGTTTTCGTTGTAGGAGCGGAGCGTCGTGGAAGAAGAAATCAGAAACGGGCCGGCGAGCAAGGGTCCGGCTTGCGCACGAGCCGCTCATGTCCCAGACAAGGTTGACCGCCAAGGCATCGTACAAACTGGTGCGTTGGAGCCGCGAAAGCGGCAGACCGGCGAAGCTGTGCAGCAACCAGCTCAGCTCCTTTCCTGTTCCACCCGCAGCGGCCTGCATCCACCGCAGGTAGGGAGTATCCGCCTCTACAAACGAGTCGTCCTCCAGCAGCGGCATGCAACTGGGGAGGATGGTCGCCATGTTCCGGTAGTGTTCATCGACGCTCCATTCGGGACTGATCTTTCGCGAATGGCGTTGCACCAGCCAGCGAGCCAACTCATATGTCCAGGTATTCGTCACGGTCGTGCCAGCGATGCCGGAGACCGATTCGTCATCCAAGGCAAGTGCGGCAGACGGGGATGTTCTTGAACTTGGCGATCTGGGACTCGACGTCAGCCAGCAGTTGGTCCGCAAGCTCGATGACCTTTGCACTCTGCGGGAAGGCGCGAAGAAAGATCAGGATGTCATGAAATTGTATGAGCGATTCCACATCGCCAAACTCTGCTCCGCGCAGCTCAATCAACAGACGTTCGCACTTTTCGGCACACCCCGGCCCATAACACCGCTTCATTGACTCGAGTTGCTCTAATCGGACAGCGTGGCGGTTCGGCAATCTGTAAGCCTCCGGACGTTTCGGCGAGTAGCCCGCCAGTGTATCGCGAGCGCGTCCCCAGGGAAGCGGTATGTGCAGTTGTCCCGCCTGATTCATCGCTTCGCTCGCGATCGCGGGACGTTTCTGCGGGCTGGTTCAAGGGATTCCGCCGCCCTGCCGATGAGAGGTGCAGCCATGTCTAACCCGGTTGAGTCCGGCTTGCGGAGAATCCACCTTCCCATCGCGCCTGACCGTAGGAAGCAGGATCGCATCATCACTCGCCTGCCGATCCGCATTGTCAGCGTGGACGGCATCGCTTGCTTTCATCCCGCGGTGTGCACCAACTTGAGTCGTGGAGGGATTGGCTTCGAGACCACCGACAGGTTGGAGGTCGGGAAGGTGGTCGAGTTCGAATTCGTGCACGTGGTCGATGAAGCCGTGCGCTACTGGATCAAAATCCTGTTCCGTGACGACAACCGCTACGGGGGCTATTACGTCAACGACGACGGCACGGACATCCGGCCAACCAACTGACCGTACTGAGTGATTGCGACTGGAGCCGGCTTCGGCTCGTTAGAACCGAGCCAGGACGACGAGTCACTCGATTATGGCTGCCATCCGCCGCCTAATGCCTGGTAGAGCTGCGCATAGTTCTGCAATTCGGCATACCATGCCTGCGAGAGACTCAGCGCAGAAAGAAAATACTGCTGCTCGTAATACTGCACCTCAAGGAAGCTGGTGACACCGCCCTGGAAGCGGACGTTCGCCAGGTCCGCCATCTTTTTGTAGGTGTCTGTCTGCTGCTGGATCTTCATTCGGTATAAACGTGACTGGTTGTAGCCAACGAGGCTGTTGGATACCTCTCCAAAGGCCTGGTTCACCGTCTGCTTGTAGACTAATTCCGCTTCATCGCGCTGCGCCCAAGCCAACTTGTATTGGCTCCTGATCCTGCCGCCTTGATAGAGCGGTTGGAGGGCCTGTCCACCTACCGCCCAGAACGTCGCAGGCCCTAGCAGGAAGCTGGTCAACGCCGTGCTCTGGGCACCAAAGGTACCGGTCAATGAAATTTGAGGGAAGAAATTCGCCTTCGCGACGCCGACGTTGGCATTCGCCGCGACCAGGTTTTCCTCCGTCACCCGGACATCGGGACGGCGCTCGAGCAACGCCGAAGGTAGGCCGGTCGGCACCTCGGGCAGATGCGGTTGTTGTGTGATAGTGAGGCCACGCGCGATCGGTCCGGGATTTCTGCCGAGCAGTATGCTGATGTTGTTTTCGGTTTGCTCGATGAATTGTTGGGTGCTGATTACCTGTGCCTCAGCCTGCTGCAAAAGCGTCTCGGCCTGATAGACGTCCGTGATCGCGCTTTCACCGCCCTTAAACTTGATCTGATTGAGCTTCAGGATCTCGGTGTCGGCGTCGACCGACTTCTTGGAAAACTCCAGTTGATCGTCGTATTGGCGCAACAGAAAATAGTCGGTGGCCACGGAATCGATCAACGTAACCCTAACGACTTCCTGGGCGTATTGTGAGGCGAGCAAGGTGGCGCGGGCTGACTCCGTGGCACGGCGATACTGTCCCCAGAAGTCGACGATGTAGTTCAGGGACAGTGCGAGGGTGTCGTAGGTCGGCGACTTGTCGCTTGTTTGATTTGTGAGCTGATTACGTTCGTTGACGATGGAGCCCGAGCCGTTGAGCATCGGGAACTGGTAGGAACGCGTGATGCCCAGATTCGCGTTGGCTTGCAGCACCCGCGTCGCAACGATGCGGATGTCGTAGTTGTTGGTCAGAGCTTCTTTGATAAGGGCCTGCAACACCTCGTCCTGATAAACCGAGGCCCAAGGCGTATCGGCAATGGGCTGGCCCGGCGGCTGTTGTGAGGCGGTCGGACGCTAAGCCGCGGTACTGATCGGGAACCGTCGTGGCCGGCCGCTTGTAGTTGGGGCCTACCTTGCACGCAGTCAGCGAAAGTACCAACAGGATTGCGACCGATGTCTTGAGGCTAGTCATGGGCCTCTCCTGTAGCCGGGGTTGGTGATGCACCCGGTTGTGGCTCATGTTTTTTCCCGCCAATCCAATGTCCGAATCGCTCAACCACATCGAAGCTCACCGGGATGAAGAAAATAGCCAGGAAGGACGCCGCCAGCATGCCGCCAATCACGACGCTACCCAGCACCCGGCGCGAAATGGCGCCGGCACCGGTGGCTGTCCATAACGGTACGCACCCCAAAAGAAATGCGAACGACGTCATCAAAATCGGACGCAATCGGAGTTTTGCGCCGGTCAGCGCCGCGTCGATCAGGGTCGCACCCTTGTCGTATTCCATCTTGGCGAATTCAACGATCAGGATGGCGTTTTTCGCCGAGAGCCCGATCAACATGACCAGGCCGATCTGCGCGTAAACGTTGTTGTCGAGCTTGCGAAGATAAAGCGTCACAAACGCACCGAAAACTGCGATGGGCACGCCCAGAAGCACGCTGAAAGGCAATGTCCAGCTCTCGTATTGGGCCGCCATGATCAAGAAGACCACAAAGAATGCCAGCCCGAAGATGGTGGCTGGGGAGACACCTTGCGCGGCTTTCACTTCCTGATAGGACATGCCCATGTAGTCAAAGCCCATCTGGGTCGGCATCGTCTTGCGGAAGGTGTCTTCCATCGCGGCGATGGCCTGACCTGAACTGTACCCCGGCGCGGCCGAGGCGTTGATCTGCACGCAGTTGAACAGGTTGTAACGCATCACAAACTCTGCACCAGAGCGCGGATAAACGCTGGTCAAGGTGCTCAGCGGGGTCATTTCACCCGCGGCATTTCTCACGTAAAACTTCCCCAGATTTTCGGCTTTCGTCCGGTAGTCGCCGTCGGCCTGTACGTACACCTGCCACTGCAAGCCGAAACGGTTGAAGAAATTTACCAGCGAGCCGCCCATGAATGTCTGTACGGTCTGGTAGAGATCATTTAGCGGGATTTGCTGGGTCATCGCTTTAGCGTTATCAACCTTGACGCCGACCTGGGGAACGCCGAACAAAGCGGTGGTCATGACGCCCGCAAGCTCGGGACGCTTGCGGGCCTCAGCCATGAAGGCTTGTGTCTGTTTTCCAAGAAAGTCGATGCCGCTGCCTGAGCGATCTTCGAGGACGAACGTGACTCCGCCGGATGTACCGACACCGGGAATTGCCGGAGGCGGGAAGGAGAACGCAATGCCGGATGGTATTTGAGACAGCGCCCGCTGCAGGTGGGCCTTGATTCCTACGTAACTCGTCTCCGGTGTTTTGCGTTCTTCCCAGGGCTTCAATGACACAAAGAAGAAAGAACTGTAGGTCGCGTTGACGCCACTCAACATGCTGTAGCCCATTACCGAGCTGACCTTGTCGACTCCGGGCGTCTCGAGGATGGCCTTTTCGACCACCCGGGCGGCTTCCGACGAGCGTTGCAGCGACGACGCATCCGGCAACTGCAAGCCGGCATACAGATAGCCCTGATCTTCGTCGGGCAAGAAGCTGCCGGGCACCCTCTTGCCGAAGAATCCGGCTGCCAAGGTCACCAAGCCGAGAAGCAGGAATGCGAATCCCGCCTTGTGGATCAAGTGTCGGCACCAGTTTGTATACCCATCGGTAGCACTGCCAAACACCTTGTTGAACCCACGGAAGAACGCCCCCAGCGGCCCGCGGGATTCCTTTTTCGGACGCAGCAGCATGGCTGACAGCGCAGGGCTGAGTGTCAGCGCGTTGAAGGCGGAGAACAGCACGGAAATTGCGATGGTGACTGCAAACTGCTTGTAGAGCTGTCCGGTGATGCCGGGAACGAACGCCGTCGGAATGAACACGGCCGCCAGGATGAGGGCGATCGCGATTACTGGGCCTGAGACTTCCTCCATCGCCTTGACTGTTGCATCGTGCGGCGTCATCCCGTGCTCGATGTGGTGCTCCACCGCCTCGACCACAACGATGGCGTCGTCCACGACTAGTCCGATGGCCAGCACGAGTCCGAAGAGCGACAGCGTGTTAATGGAGAAGCCCAGCATCGGGAAAACAACAAACGTTCCAATCAGCGAAACCGGGACAGCAAGCAAAGGAATCAGGGTGGCGCGCCAGCCCTGAAGGAATATGAAGACCACAATGATGACCAGGACTATGGCCTCTCCCAGGGTCTTGTAAATTTCGTGGATGCCTTCACTCACTGCCAGTGTGGTGTCCAGAGCGACGTCATAGTCGAGTCCCTGCGGGAATCGTCCCTTGGCCTCTTCCATCATCTTGAGGATGGCTGCCCGTGACTGAAGAGCGTTGCTGCCGGGGGTGTTGTAAATCGCGATCAGCGCCGCCGGCCCAGTGGGCGCAGACGGCTTGCCCTCTTCGGGTGCTTTTCCCAATCTGGCGTTATACGAGTAGTACTGCGAGCCCATTTCCACCCGCGCGACATCCTTCAGGCGCAGAACGGAACCGTCAGCCTGGGCACGAACCACGATCTCATCAAAGTCTGCCGCCGTGGGCAGCCGTCCCGGAGCCCGCACGTTATAGGTGAATTGCTGACCATTGGGAACCGGTTCGCCGCCAATCTGGCCGGCGGGGTTGACCTTGTTCTGAGCTTTGACGGCATTCGTGATGTCGGTCACCGTCACTCCCAGGTTCGCCAGTTTGTCCGGATTGATCCAGACGCGCATGGCATACGGACCAGCGCCGAATATCTGCACCTGCCCAACTCCTGGCAGCCGGGTCAACGCATACTGCAAGTTGATGGTGGCGTAGTTCGCCAGGAAAATGTTGTCGTACGTGCCACCTGGCGAGTACAGGTCGAGCAGCATGAAAGGCGCCGTCGTGCCCGGTTGGACGATTACTCCCTGTTGGGTCACCTCGGCTGGGAGTTGCGAATTGGCCTGTCCCTGCCGCATCTGCGCCAGAATCTGATCGGTATTGATATCGGTTCCGAGCTGAAAATCCACATACAACGTCATACCGCCGCCTGAGCTCGCGCTCAGCGAGTACATGTAATTCATGCCACTGACGCCCGACATCTGCTGCTCGATTGGCGTTGCCACTGACTCCGCGATGGTCTGGGCATCGGCCCCGGGATAAGTGGCCTTCACTTGAATCATTGGGTCGGCGATATTGGGAAACTGCGCGGTGGGCAGGCTAAGGATCGAGACCACGCCGACCAGAACCATCAAGATGGCAATGACAATGGCGACAATTGGCCGATTGATAAAAAATTTCGACATGGTCAGTTGCTCCCCGCCGCAGATGCTTCAGCCACGTAGGGCTTGGGACTGACGGGAATTCCTTCTTTCACCAACTGAGGTGCTGCCGCCGCAAATTGCTGTACTTTCAGGATGCCTTCAACCACCACCCGCTCGCCGGGTTTCAGGCCGTCAGTGATGATCCAGTTCGTGCCCACCCGGTCCCCGACTTTTACTGGCCGGAACACGGCCTTATTCTCGGGCGTCACAACAATAAGTTGGTACATCGACTGGACCTCGATGACGGACGCTTGCGGGACCAGCAGCGCGTTCTGGTTGCTGGCTGTCTGGATACGCACCCGCCCAAAGCCGCCGGGACGCAGGATGGCGTCGGGGTTGGGCAACTCAGCCGTGAATTGCACGGTCCCCGTGCCGGAGGCAACTTGCCGATTCACTTGGATGATCCGCCCCGTATGCGGGTAATCTTCCCCGTTCGCCTGGATGTACTGTACCGGCGTATTGCCTGGTTTCCCACTGCGTATCAATTCAGAAATCTTGGCCGCATTCCCCAAGTAGTCACTCTCGCTTATGTTGAAGTACACCCAGATCGGGTTGACCTGTGAGACCGTTGTCATCTTGGTTGTGGTTCCCACCAGATCACCGATCTGGGATTTGGAATCACCCGCAATGCCATCAATGGGGGAATTGACCTTGGTCCACGCCAGGTTTAACTCCGCATTCTGCAGGGCGGCCTGTTGGGCCAGAACTTCCGCCTTGGTGGCGGCCTGATTGGAGAGATCGGTGTCCAGTTGCTTTTGCGGAATGGCGTTTTGCGCAGCCAGCGGAGTATCACGGTCGACGTTCGTG
Source organism: uncultured Acidobacteriaceae bacterium (assembly GCA_963779555.1). GTDB lineage: Bacteria > Acidobacteriota > Terriglobia > Terriglobales > Acidobacteriaceae > DASRAA01. The sequence continues at coordinate 520,022 of CAVZYS010000014.1, read as the reverse complement.
GTCGCCTCCGACAACTTCGCCTGCGCTACGGCTACCTGTGCCTTGGCGTGTTCGACAGCGGCCTGATATTGCCGGGGATCGAGTTCAAACAGAAGCTCGCCCTTCTTCACGAAGTAGCCATTCACGTAATTCTGCTTCAGCAGGTAACCCTGCACCTTCGGAGTGATGTCGGCGTTCACCGGGCCGTTGAGCTGCGCCACCCACTCCTGGAAGATCGGCACATTCTGCTGCAGAACCTCCGCAACCAGTACCTCGGGCGGACCTGCTTGAGGTTTCTCTTCCTTCTTTTCGCAGGCAATCGTCAGCAGGAGGCTCAGAAGACAAACGCCTGTCAGACTCGTACGGCAAAGGAACTTCCGGTGCCACGAAGCTGAATGTTGCCACGGTGTTGCATCTTCGTCGTGTCGGTGAACAGAGTAGTGCTCGGGTACGGATTGCATTGACACACTCCTAGACGTCATCGAACAGTCCTGCCAAAGTGATTTAGAAGTACGTAGAAGTATACATTTCTAGACCAGCCCGTCACGGCTTTGCAACTGCCAGCCCGACGGCTTCAAAGTCGGATCATTACTTCTGTGTGCGCAAAGGATGGAAACGGAATCCCCGCCGAGGACTTCTATGTCACCATTGGGGAGCGGTCTGTGCCGGACTGCGTTCTCCGGTAACAGAATCAACCGGCCCGGCGCTGGCTTGGTTTTGCAACACGAAGAGCGCGCCGCTCGGCAGTGTCACATTCGATTTTGACGAGAACAGATACGCTATTCCATCCTTGTCACGAACAATCCGAAGATCCTTAACCAGCAAATTGTTGGGACTGGAATCTGGTCGCGAAGACGTTTTCGAATCCTGCGGCAACTTGGTCGCTGGGGAGATATCGGCCCCGGAGTCCACTGCCGATCGAATGTTTTCGCGATAGGGCCGGCGTCTAACGGTACTGGGCGTCGTGGAATCCACGGATTCGGGGTTGTCTTGAGGTGCGCTCGTAATGGCGATCTGACGCGCGATGAATGCGTGCAGCGGGATGCTTTGCTTCTTCCATTCGGCTCGCTCCACCAGCAACACCAGCCACGATGGCTTGCCGCCTTGAAGCGCTGCGGCGCCTACGATTCGGCCCAACAACTTCGCATTTGCAGGTATTACGACGCCGTTGGTAATGAGAACGGCTTCCAGAGTTCTGAATTCGACTGCATCCCCGCGATGAACTTTGTCCGCGTGGACGGTGGATAACAGTTCTGCTGGAATTGACAGCTCGCCACCCGCTCGCGCACTCGGGCCCCTACTCTGCGCCTGAACCAGCAAAGCAGCCATCAGTAAAACCGGTATGCAACCCCGTAGCATCTCCCACCTTGGACGATTAGGAAAAGAGTAGTACTTCTAGACCACGGCGTAAAGACGTGACCTTGCAACCCATGACTCATAAGCCTCGGTCGGCCCTCTGCCGCTTTAGCTTGACAGCCGTTCGCAGCCCGTTTTACTGTAAGCGCCCACTGGGGGTGAGGTGGAAATGCCGCTGTCTGCTGCTAGCGAAGTTGACGACGAACTGGAAAAAGGTGGCAAATCCGCGGGCCCGTGCGTCATGGTTGTGTTCGGAGCCACCGGTGACCTCACCATGCGCAAGCTCGTTCCGGCCCTGTATAACCTCGAAAAAGCCCACCTCCTGCCGCGTGAATTCGCCGTCCTCGGTGTGGCCATCGACGATTTGAGCCTGGAGGATTTCCGCAAGAAAGCCACTCGCTTCCTGCAGGCCGAAGACCATGGCGGTGAGGCCTGGGACCACTTCCAACAATCCCTACATTACCTGCGGGGAGATTTTGGCGACCTGTCCACATACGCCAAGCTGGCCGAGACGTTGGCCGCTATCGATGAGCAGTATGGCACCGGTCAAAACTATCTCTTTTACATGGCGACGTCGCCCAAGTTTTTCTGCGAAATCGTGCAGCATCTCGGACAATCCGGTTTGTCCAAGCAGGAGGCCGGTCGCTGGCGCCGAGTGGTGATCGAGAAGCCGTTCGGACAAGACCTCGAATCCGCGCTGACCCTCAATCAGAACATTAAGGCGGTGCTAGCGGAGAACCAGATCTATCGCATCGACCACTACCTCGGCAAAGAAACGGTACAGAACATCATGGTGTTCCGCTTCGGCAACGGAATATTCGAGCCGATCTGGAACCGCCGCTATATCGATCACGTCGCCATCACCAACGCCGAAACCGTAGGCGTCGAACTGCGCGGCGGGTACTTCGACAACGCGGGCACCCTGCGCGACATGGTCCCGAATCACATGATGCAGCTCATCAGCCTCACTGCGATGGAGCCTCCCGCATCATTCAGCGCCGACGCGGTGCGCGACGAGCAGGCGAAAGTGCTCAATGCCATCCAGCAGCTGAGTTCCGAAGATGTGCTGCATCAGGCCATTCGCGGACAGTACGGCGAGGGCGTAATGCAGAAGGAAAAAGTGCAGCCCTACAGGGCCGAACCCGGCGTCTCGCCCGACTCGAAAACCGAAACCTTCGTCGCCATGAAACTGAACATCGACAACTGGCGGTGGGCGGGGGTTCCCTTCTATTTGCGGACGGGCAAGCGCATGGCCAAGCGCCACACCGAAATCAACATTCAATTCAAGCGAGCGCCGTTCCAGTTGTTCCGCCAAACCCCGGTCCACAAATTGCAAACTAATCGGTTGGTCATTCAAATTCAGCCTGACGAAGGCATGGCCCTTGGCTTTGGCGCGAAGATCCCCGGTCCCCAGCTTCGCCTCGGTTCGGTCGAAATGAGCTTTGAGTATTCCAAGTATTTTGGCGCCGAACCCTACACCGGCTATGAAGTCCTGCTCTACGACTGCATGATCGGCGACGCAACATTATTTCAACGTGCCGACATGGTCGAAGCTGGCTGGAGGATCCTTGACCCCGTCATCGATGTCTGGAGAGCGCTGCCAGCCCGCAATTTCCCTAACTATGTTGCAGGATCATGGGGGCCGAAGGAATCCGATGACCTCATGCAGCGCGACGGCCGGCATTGGAGGAAAATCGAATGATCCTGGCAGGCGATATCGGCGGAACCAACGCGAGACTGGCGGCCTTCGAAACCGATGGCAATCGACTCCAATGCGTGGTGGAGAAGATCTACGCGAGCCGTGAGCACAATGGCCTTCCCGAAATTGTCGCCGACTTTGTGAAGACCGAGGGAATACCGGCACAGTCCGCGTGCTTCGGAGTGGCCGGGCCTGTCCGCGGCGGCCGTAGCAAGATCTCCAACCTTCCCTGGGTGATCGACTCGCGCGAACTTGCCGCGCAACTCAAACTACGCACCGTCGGATTGATCAATGATCTCGAGGCCCTCGCTTACGGCATCGACGCGCTTGAGTCCAAGGACTTCGTGACCATAAGCGAAGGGTCGAGCGACGCGGAAGGCAATATCGCCGTCGTATCTGCCGGCTCCGGACTGGGTGAGGCCGGCCTTTACTGGGATGGATTTCGCCATCACCCATTCGCCTGCGAAGGTGGACACACCGAATTCGCGCCCAAGAACGACGTCGAGATCGAGCTCCTCCAGTACCTGATGAAGAAGTACGGCAACCAGCATGTGAGTTACGAAAGAATCCTCTCCGGCCCTGGCGTTAAAAACGTGTACGAATTCCTCCGCGACACTTCCAAGGAAGCGGAGCCTGCATGGCTGAAGGAAGAACTGGACGCGGCTTCCGACGTTCCCGCCTTGATCTCGGAATTGGCCCTCAGCAAGAAAGCTCCGATCTGCGACCGCACGCTATCAATCTTCGTCAGCGTTTTCGGCTCCGAGGCCGGAAACTGCGCCCTGAAACTCATGGGGACCGGTGGCATCTTCGTTGCTGGAATAGCGGGAAAGATCGTAGCCAAAATGAAAGAGCCGGCTTTCATGGACTCCTTCCTCGACAAGGGCCGCATGAAGGAGCTGCTGGAGACGATACCAGTCAAAATCGTGCTGAACGACGATTCCGGACTGATCGGCGCAGCCCGCTTCACTCTGGTGCAGAAAGCCTTCCGGGCTTAGCTGGGTTCTCGTGGCGAGACGGCACACATTCAGGCAATCATCGGATGAACGCCTTACTTCGGCTTCTTGCCCACCGAGCCTGGAGGCGGCACTCCTGGTCCCAGCGCGTCTTCGTCCTGGTGCTCCTTCCGCAGGATCTTCTCGATATCCGCTCGTTCCGCCACCCTCAGCTCTTCAATCTTCCGCCGCTCCTGCTTCCATCTTCTGAATCGTCCCAGCATCGGAACACCGCGGTCATCCTGCCTGTCTTGCGCTTTCTCGGTAAGTTCCGACGTCTTCTCGGCGGAGACGGCGTCCCGCACCGCGATTCGTGTGTCCGCCCTCAACTGCAGCTGTTTTGCCCGCTCGTCTTCCAGTTGGTCCACCAGCACGCCGTGGCTCCTCACCACGTCGACCAACACACTCGTCGTCCAGGCAAAGGTGAACAGCCCCGAGATCGCGATGATGGGGCTGATATTTCTCCATTGCGGATCCAATGCAACCGTCCCGTAGCCCAGCGTGGTGTAGGCGTTGGCGCAGAAGTAAATCGCATCGTGCACGCGCGCGATGAACCCGAGATGGCGCAACGTGAAAGCCCAGATCAGTATCTCCGTGATATGCAGCGACAACATCAGGAAGATCGACCAGCCAAAATCGAATCCCGCTCGCAGCAGATGAGGACGGCCGGTCAGCAACCGCCGCTCGCCCCTTCGCGTGCTTCGCATGATATGGTGCAGGCCGGCTCCGTGAAACAGCACCAGGCACACCAATATGACCGCCCCTATACCGAGCGACGCCAGCGGCTTGAATTCGTCGGGTATTCCGGACAACAGCGACGCAAGACTCGGCACCATCACCTCCGCTGCTATTGCACCAGAGCTGGAGAGGCGAGGCAACCGGTCACTTGGCCTCGGTGCTGTGGTGCACGGCCCTAATCTCGGTCACGGCTGTATTTGCAAAATTTGCTGTTGCACGCTTCCTTTGTTTCTATCGGGTCAAGGATGAGCGTTGACCGGGCCGCCCACCCATCGGTGGGTTTGCGATAGGCCCGAAATATTATGAATTGTCATCACCAGCGAAGCGAGGGATTTGCTTTCGCTTGGACAACGACAGGCTTGAGGGGTTCGATAGGCTTCCCCCAGTCGTGGGCAAGGTCGTCCCAAGTAGGATTGTCCGCTCAATCAGCGCGACGCGTTTAGCGCGATCGAATCCTTTAATTTCTTTCTTCCTTCCTCCGCGGCCTGTGCGCCTCCGTGGTGAAAACGAAATCACCGAGGCCGAAACTCCTCCAGCCGCGTCGCGCCGCCCACCAAACTTCACGGTGGACGGCGCCTTTCGTTCTTATCGATGGGGCACCAGACGAGCCGATGCTATCCGACCATTTACTGGTTAGGATGGGGGTCCAACAGCGGAATGTAGGAGGCAGACGGTATCAGATCGCCACCCAGGGAACACTGTGCCCCGGCTCCTTGAAGCATGAACCTGCCATTGAACACCGGACATTTGCAGGTCGCGGTGGAACCGTCCGAGTTCATCGTGCACGGCGCGGTCATACAGCCGGCAAAGGGCGCTTTCGGACAGGTGGTAAGCGGAGACTGCTTGTTCAGGGCCTTCGCGATCGCCGTATTGGCATCGGGATCGTACGTGGAGATTACGTCCGCGCCAGGAATCAGAGCTCCGCCCTGCAGTAATTTGCAAACCGGTGCCTGGTTGGTTTTCAGACAGCTGGCACCATACTGACCACAAGTGTTAAAGGTCGAAAGGTAGACCGGATAATTCAGAATTGCAGTGCTCAGCGTGTAGTTGGTCGTGTTCAGAACCATGCATTTGCAATCAGCCGAGCGCCCGTCCGGAGACAGCGTGCAGGGGTACGGCTCGGGACCCGAATGAAAACAGAGCGCGAACTGCCCCGTGCACGCCAACATTTGCGTGGGTAACTCGACCGTATCGCGGTAGGCGGGTCCGTAGTTCGTAGTCCAGTGCTTCGAATTGTCCCAAAACGACTGCGAGTCGGGAACAAACTGCTGCTTCCAATTCACCATGTCATCCCAATAGGACGTGGAGTCCGGTATCAACTCCGGCTGAGAATTGAACGTTTGTGCCGCCGCCGGCCCCACCAGGCTATGGCCCAGGAGCACCAGGAACAGGCAGGCCAGGACCCATTTCAGTGGTCGCATAAAATTCTCCTTCGACATCCAGCTCCTTCGACATCCGCTGGATCGGCGAAATCATCCGCTGGCATAGCCACAAAGTCAAGTCGTTTGGCCAACCATTATTTCTTTCTACCTGGCGGCTGGCCGCCCCGCGCCTCCTACTGGAAAATTCTTGAGGCGGCGCCCCACTCCGGCTTCCTTAAGATGCCGAGGCGGTTATCCAACTCTGTGGGCGGGCGAACATAGCCCGCTTAGTTCTTGAACATTTGTTTGTGGCAGTCGGAACAGAGCCCGCAGGTCTTGCACAACGGCATGCTGGGATCGGGAGGCGTCTTGGGCAACAGGTTCGCATAATTCGACGCGTGCGGACTATGACACGACAGGCAAGTCATGGGCGGAGCTTTCGGTCCGAGCGCGGTATTAGGCCCCGAAACTGGATGTCCCTCCGAGGGATGGTTTGCCGTCAGAGTCGCGTTCAGGTTCAGGTACTGCCATCCCTTCATCTGGTCGAAGGTCAGGGTGACACCCCACGGCACAGTCACGGTCTTGCTGGCTTCATCGACCTTCAAACGCGCCCGCGCATGGCATCCCAGGCAGATGTCTTGATGGGCGGCCCAGGTGTGTGCGGGAAAGTCGCTCGAGTGCGGGGAGTGGCAAACGACGCAATCTCCCAACTTGTAAGGACGATGCAGCACCTTGTCTTCAGCAAGCAAGTGGCACGAGAGACAGAGTTGCTGAGCGGGAGCGGTCAGGTTGACGCGTGTGACACCCTTGTCGGTCTTGATCTGGTGGCACGTCGTGCATCCCATCTCCAGGGCGCTGTGCACGTACTTCCCTTTGCTGATGTCACTATGGCATTCCGCGCATGTCGAGGAAGCGGTGTTCGCCTTGAGCATGACCGGATGGACGCCGCCGCTGGACCAGACATCGATTTGCGCCGCCCGTAGCAAAGGAGAACCTGCGAGTGCGGCGAGCAGCAGCGTGAAGCAGCAACCACTCTGGTAGCGCATGTCAATTACCTCTAAGTGCGTACCCAGGAACGAAGCGGCATTTTACGCTGGGAGCGAACCAGGCCGCAGTGATTCCATCTTCGCGGGATTCCCGTATTGGGAATTGGAGGGTGTTGCGTACCCCCTCCCCCCTCCCCCTAAACCTTTGTTTTCAATACGATACGGTACACTTCCAGTGCAAAGTATCGGAAACAAAGTAGTTATAGGCAAATTATCGGGAAATAAGAGCTTACGTGGGACTTTCTGGGGCGGGACGGGGAGGTTGGTGGGGAGATCGGCAGAAAATCGAGAACGGACTGGACCGATCACAGGTCGAAGCTCCTACTGGGAATGGGGGTTAAAGTCCGGCCGTCGCCTACATGGACGACAGCTCTCCCTCATTCTTCCATGGACGAATGTAAGTGCAGCGGCGCTCCTCAGCAAGGACGCAGATCACGCATGGATGTGATAAGAACGAGGGTGGCGTCGGGTGCTCTTGTGTTTTGAAAGGGCACGGCTTCCGCCGTGCCGCCACCCACCCCTAAAAGATTTGTCATCTCTCGCACGCGCAGCGGGCGGGGGATCTGCTCTTACTGACAACCGACAACCGGCCACTGGCAACTTTTTTGGACACCGCCCTGCGCCTGGCTCATTTCTTCGGCACCTCGCCGGAGTTTTGGCTGAATCTGCAAAGCCTGTATGAAATTCGCCTGGCGCAGCAAAAGTCGGGCAAGTCGATCAAGACCCTGCCGACCCTCCGCCGCGCGCAACTCGCGCGAGCCTAGCCGCCCGTCGCGCCCGCCCTACCTTCGGTAGAACGGGGCACCCAAGTTAGTTTGAGCGTTGGCCGGGCCACCCGCCGGATCGGAAGTCACTGGACTCTGTGCGGTATGGCATTGCGTTTTCACCCTCTTAGGAGTCAAAGTGAACTCAGTCCCGCCGTTGCTGTAGCTTTGACGGTGTCGTGTAAGCGGGCCCGCGAACCTTCGTCCGCTTGAGGAAGAGAATGCCAGTCCCGACGTATGACCAATTTATCGAACCCGTGCTGCGTTACCTCGCAGAGCATCCAGACGGAGCGCCCGCACGCGACGTACATGACGCCGCAGCTGCATCGCTGCACTTGAATGACGCCGACCGGGCGGAAGTCCTCCCCAGCGGTACTCAGCGTGTGTACAAGAACCGCGTCGGCTGGGCGCACGACCGTCTTAAGCGGGCGGGTTTTTCAAGCAGCCTTCGGCGCGGATATTGGCAGCTGACCGATCAAGGGCGAGCGTTCGCCAGCAGCAATGCGGCACCGCTCACTCCTGACACAGTGGAGAAGATCGCCACCGAGCACAAGGATGTTCGCCTTCGCCCACCGACCGACAACGGAGAATCCACCGCTAGTCCGGTCGAAGCGCACGCACGCGAAAGCGCCAAGGCGAGCCCCGACGACCGACTTGAGCAAGCCTTGTCGGAATTGCGGCAAGCGGTCACGGGCGAGCTCGTCGACATGCTTTCCCAGGTTTCGCCTGAGTACTTCGAAACAATCGTGCTCGATCTTCTCCACAAAATGGGGTACGGCACGAGTCGTTCAGACCTCCTCCGGGTGGGTCGTTCCGGAGACGGAGGAATCGACGGCGTGATCTCGCTGGACCGTCTCGGCTTGGAGAAGGTGTACGTGCAAGCCAAGCGGTGGCAAGGGTCTGTTGGACGTCCCGAAGTTCAAGCCTTTTACGGCGCGCTCGCCGGACAGAGAGCCAATAAAGGTGTGTTCATAACCACGTCAGCTTTCAGTCAGCAAGCAATCGACTTCGCGAAGTCGGTCGAGCGAGTCGTCCTCGTTGACGGTGACAGGCTCGCCGACCTAATGATCGAGCACGAAGTTGGCGTGACGCTTAGGTCCTTGCGGGTGCCGAAGCTCGACTCTGATTACTTCGAAGAGTAGCAATGTGCAACGGTGCCTGCACACTGGGCGGTGTTTCTCGCGGGTGACCCGCATGAAGCGGGGCACGGGAAGACACCTCTCCATTGACAGCCATTACCCGAGCCACCAGCCCGCGACGGGGTTGAACACCTGGGGTAACATCGAAAAGATCGACTCGAACCTGGGCACCGGGCCTAAGCTCCGGCCTAACTGCGCGTTAGTCAATTCTCAACAGAGTCATCCGAAAGCTGTCTCCGAAAACGCGGTCGCCGGAGGGGCTCACGGAGTTCACGAATTCCTGGCGCTTCGACCGGTGCAGGGATTGGGATTTGAGCGACGTCAGGTAGAAATGTCCGCGGCGCCAACGAAACTCTCACAGGATCCTGATCCAATTCGACAATTAACTTTTCCAGCTCCGTTCTTCGTGCCAATGCACTATGAAGCTGGGATTCAATCTCAAGTATGATTCGCTCTACTTCATGAGGTTTGTCGGAGACTCCTAACGTGTAAGCCTCGTTCAAGTCGTGCTCAAGTTCGCCAATTTTTGATACAACTTGGGTGAGTTCGGCGGTGGCCATGCCTCGCTGCTCCGCTAACTTTCTCATGCGGTAGGATTCCATCGCTTTTGACCGCTGAAGCCGTCTGCGTAGCTCTTCATCTCGATTCCTTATATCTCGAACCTCAGCGATAGCCGCCTGATCAACATGTTGTTTCAGATACCTCGCTGCGTGTTCCAGAAACTGGTCTGATCGGTACATGTAGAAAGAAACGTTTGCCGTAGCCCGCATCTCTTCCACCAGCTCCTGGCCGAGGACCGATGATCTTTCCTTGATGTTTCCACCACCAATCTTCCTTTGCATCGTCAGTGACTATGATGACCGGGCTTTTCTTCTCTTTCGCCTTGTCCAGCACCTGCCGCCACAATATGAAGTCGCCGAACTTTCTGTCTCCGTCTTTCTTCTCGTCTAAAAACCCAGGAGGTATCTGTTTAGAGTATCGATCAGCACCTTCTTTACATAACTGTGATAATTGGTCTCCGGAGTAAGGCGAGCCTACTTTATTCTCAAGTAACTTTGTCAGTATCTCTCGGATCTTATCCTCTTCGACAAGATCGGGATGCTGTTCTCGAACCTTCCCGAGTTCCCGCGCCTGCGTCTCAAAGGCGGCCCGAATCGGACCGAGCAGCGCTTCAATATTTATAAGAGGATGTTTGTTGTAAGCTCCGAGTACAGACTCCAACTTCTTAGGCGTCTCGGCAAATGCGCGCTCAATCTCGTTATATGCTTCGCGTTGTTTAGAAATCACATCCAAACGATTTCGTTGGTATTCCCATGCAGCCTGATGTGGAACCCACAGTCTTGGCGAAAACTGTTTTAGGGCAGCAATGAGTTTATTCCTTGTGTCTTGCGAGTAACGGTAGAGGTTCAACATTACGTTCGCATCTATAACAAAGATGCTCTTCTCCCACATAACTCGCAGCTCGGGTTCGTCAGGCCTGTAATAACCAAGGAAGATTTTCTTCACTGTCTACCCTTCCCTTGTGCAAAATATCGGGCGCAATCCTGCTTATAGATTCCGGCGATCCTCTTTTGTGTCCCCGCAAGCTCAGCGACTTGAGGACGAACCAAAACGCATTCTACGCGCGATTAAGACTGGCGTCTGTGAGAGATATCACGAGACGTACACTCAGGCGAGGTGGGATTTTCCAAGCCAAGAACTTGAAACTGACCGTCGGCGCGCCTAGCCTACAATGCCTACGTATGGTGGTTGTACGTCCCGAAACCTCCGTGCCTCCCTGGGGTAAACCGATTTGCCAATGGCCTACTCCCTCTTCCCCACCTTCCCCACCACCCACGCTTCCCACTCGGCTTCCTTCATTTTTCCTGCGGCGGCTCGCAGCACCATGGCCGTCTCTTCCAAAACCAGTTGCCAGTGTCCAGTTGCCAGTAAGAGCAGATCCCTCACTTCGTTCGTGATGACAAAACGTGAAGGATCGTCGCGGCGACCCGGAGCGCGCAAACGAAAAGAACCGCGTATCATACCGTCATGGATCTTCAGTTCACCGCCGTTTTCCGCCGAGTTCCCGAGGGATACATCGCATTTGTTGAGGAGCTCCCCGGCGCGAATACCCAGGGCGCCACCCTGGACGAAGCCCGCGCCAACTTGCAGGAAGCCGTCTCGCTCGTCCTCGAAGCCAATCGCACCCTGGCTGAGGAAGCGATCACCGGACAGGACGTGATCCGGGAGACTCTCAAGGTCGGTGCGTGAAGCGTCATCACTCATTGCTATATTGCCTATTGCTTATTGAAACTGACAACTGGCCACCGACAACTGACAACTATTTGCTGACGTTCCTCAGCACCCACGCTTCCCACTCGTCTTCCTTCATTCCTTTCGCGGCGGCTCGCAGCACCATGACCGTCTCTTCCACCTCGCCACACTTCCACGTGAAGCCGTTCATCTCCAGGAAAGTCACCATCGCCGCCAGCGCCATCCGTTTGTTCCCCGCGGCGAACGGACGGTTCGTCAGTATCCGCCATCCGTACCCCGCAGCCAGCCGCGCTCCGCTCCTCCAGTGCCGCTCACGCACCACCAGTTCCGAGCGCGCGATCGACAGCTCCAGCATCGCCATGTCCACTTCTTTGGACTTCCCAGAGCCAAGCTTGCTGCCGTAGCGCGCCAGCAGTTCCCCGTGGATCGCGATCAGTCCACGCATGTCCAGCCGTCGTAGTCGTCGCGCCGTCAGTTCTCTAACTGCCCTCATTTCCCTAACTCGCGATAGCTGTTGCGGTGCTGCCCCTCCGTCCGACGGAACACCTCCACCTGCTCCGCAAAGTCCGGATCGAACGGCGACAGTTCGATGCCCGCTTCGCTCTCGGTCAGCTCCAACTCGTCTCCCACCGACAGCCGCAGGTTGTCGATGACCTTCTTCGGTAGCAGCACCCCGTACCCGCTCCCGATCTTGCGCAATTTGGTCTTCATAAAAACCATTATAACGAATGTTATAAGCCATCCCATTTTCGGTCGGCTTTTCCGGGTCCAGCGTCTTGTCGGGTGCCCCATCCCGCCTTCTTTTTGTTCAGTCCCATGACATCCTTTACAGGGTGTCGTGGGACTGGACATTCTTTTGCCCGAGGTGGGGATTTTTCCGGAACCTCCCACAACCCGTCCTAATTTGGTGCACCCCACACTCGCTTTTCCTCATCTAACACCTTGACAGTAAGACACTCAAGTTCTATAGTGGAGATGCTATAAAGCGGTTGCTTTACGCTAAGTTCCTACTGATCATTAAGTTACGGAATCATCAAGATTTAGGAGGGCGGCACAAATGGGTAAAATTATCGGAATTGACTTGGGCACCACGAACTCCGTGGTCGCCGTGATGGAAGGCGGCGAGCCCAAAGTCATCCCCAACGAAGAAGGCGGGCGGACTACGCCATCGGTCGTCGGTTTCACCAAAAACGGCGAACGTTTGGTAGGCCAAGTCGCTAAGCGTCAAGCAATTACCAACCCCGAGAATACCGTCTACTCCATCAAGCGCTTCATGGGCCGTCGCTATGATGAAGTTTCGGAAGAAATGAAGATGGTTCCGTACAAAGTGGTGAAGTCGGGCGATCACGTGGCGATCGTGGCGCAGGGACAGGAATTCACTCCGCCGCAGATTTCCGCGTTGATTCTACAGAAGTTAAAGAAGGCCGCGGAAGACTATCTCGGCGAGAAGGTTACGGACGCCGTGATCACGGTTCCGGCGTACTTCAACGATGCGCAGCGCCAGGCGACCAAAGATGCCGGCCAGATTGCCGGGCTCGAGGTGAAACGCATCATCAACGAGCCGACAGCGGCCGCGCTGGCCTACGGGCTCGACAAGAAAAAGGACGAAACCATTGCCGTATATGACTTTGGCGGTGGCACCTTCGATATTTCGATCCTCGAAGTCGGCGAGGGCGTGATCGAAGTCAAATCGACCAATGGTGACACACACTTAGGCGGCGACAACATCGATCAGCGGATTGTGGACTGGTTGATTGCGGAGTTCCAGAAGGACGAAGGGCTGGACCTGCGGGCCAAGGGTAACGAAATGGCACTGCAGAGGTTACGCGATGCAGCCGAGCGCGCCAAGATCGAGCTGTCGACCACGATGCAGACGGAAATCAATCTGCCGTTTATTACGGCGGATGCAGCAGGGCCGAAGCACCTGGTGAAGACGCTAACTCGTTCAAAACTCGAGGAAATGGTGCGCGATTTGATCGATCGCTCCATCGGCCCGTGCGAACGGGCGATCAAGGATGCCGGCATCACCGCCGACAAGATCGACGAAGTGGTGCTGGTCGGTGGACAGACCCGCATGCCCGCGATCCAGGCGCTGGTGAAGAAGCTATTCGGCAGGGAGCCCCACAAGGGCGTGAATCCGGACGAAGTCGTCGCGATTGGCGCGGCGATCCAGGGTGGCGTGTTGGGCGGCGAGGTGAAGGACCTGCTGCTGCTCGACGTGACTCCGCTAACCCTTTCGATTGAGACACTTGGCGGCGTGGCGACGCCGATGATTCAGCGCAACACCACCATTCCGACGAAGAAGACGGAAACGTTTTCGACGGCGGCAGACAACCAGGATTCGGTTGAGGTGCACGTGCTGCAGGGCGAACGTCCGATGGCGAAAGACAACCGCACGCTGGGCAAGTTCCACCTGACCGGTCTGCCGATGGCTCCGCGCGGCGTTCCAAAGATTGAAGTTACGTTCGACATCGACGCCAACGGCATCCTCAACGTGAACGCCAAGGACATGGCCACGGGCAAGGACCAGAAGATCACGATCACGTCGTCTTCGGGCCTGAGCAAGGAAGAAGTGGAGCGCATGGCGAAGGAAGCCGACGCTCACGCGGCCGAGGACAAGGCGCGGCGTGCGGAAATCGAGTCGCGCAACCAGCTCGACGGCATGGTCTATCAGATCGAGAAGATGCTGCGCGAGCATGGCGACAAGATCTCCGGGCAGGAACGTAGCGACGTCGAGAACGCGCTTGGCGACGCGAAGAAAGCGCTGGAAGGCACCGACGCCAAGGTCATGGACACGGCACGCGAACACCTGACCCAGGCTTCGCACAAGCTGGCCGAAGCCATGTACAAGGCGCAGGCTGCGCCTCCGTCGGGTGGTCCGGCTCCGGGTGGAGACGGCGACGCCGGCGGCGAGCAGAAGAAGAAGGACGAAGGTGTCATCGACGCCGAGTACGTGGACGTGGAAGATAAGAAGTAACTGGTGACTGTTAGGTGATTGCGGGAGGGGCGCTGCGTGCGCCCCTTGTCGCAGGATTTGTATTTCCGAGGAGATTGCATTGCTTTCAGACATGAACGAACATTCTTACTTTTTCACGTTCAATCATGACGAGCGGCGCTGGTATGTGCTGACGCCCAACTTCGGGCACATGCAATCGGTCCGCGTGATTAACGATGACGACGCGGCCGTGACGGTTGACGTCACCATGGATGGCGAGGGACAGACGATCATCAACTGAAGTTATCGTCATTCGAGCGCGACGCGCGCTCTGTTAGAGTTTCATTGATCGGCAGTCCCTCCCCGCCTGGAGGGACTCGCCTCGTAAAGAAGCGATATGGCCACAACGGACAAGAAAGATTATTACGCGGTACTCGGGGTCAAGAAGACGGCCTCGGCGGAGGACATCCGCAAAGCATTTCGCAAACTCGCGCGCAAATATCATCCCGACGTGAATCCGGGCGACAAGTCCGCTGAGGAGAAGTTCAAGACGCTCTCCGAGGCCAACGACGTTCTCAGCGAACCCAAGAAGCGCAAGATTTACGACCAGATCGGCTTCTACTCCGACAACATCGACTCCGCGACGGCAGAGGCCTATGCGCGCGGCGGTGGTCGCCCGTCCGAAGACGGCGGGCGTGGCGGAGGACAGGAAGTTCCCTTCGACTTCGGGGGATTCGACTTCAACGACTACGCGGAGGGAGCTGGCGCCGCGGGCCGCCGTGCCGGTGGTGGCGGATTCAAGGACATTTTCTCTTCGATGTTTCGCGGCGGACACGCCCAACCGGAATTCGAGCAGGAGCCCGGCAGCGATCTCGAATACCAAATGAACGTTGGATTCTGGCAGGCCATCCAGGGGGCAGAACTGCAACTCAGCGTGCCGCATCTGGAAAGTTGTACGCACTGCCACGGACGCGGCTACCTCGAGAGCCCCGGGGTCTGTCCTGAGTGCAAGGGCAAAGGCCAGATCACGCAGAAGAGCGGCAGCATGAAATTCAACATGCCCTGCCCCCGGTGCGGTGGCAGCGGCAAAAATCGCACCGTGTGCAACGTCTGTCACGGCGCGGGACGCGTGGAGCGCGACGAGTCGCTCAAGGTGCGGATCAAGGCCGGCACTCGTGATGGGCAGCGCATTCGTCTTGCCGGACGCGGCAATGCCGGCACCATGGGAGCTCCGGCCGGCGATCTTTACATCGTGGTGCGGGTCGGCGAGCATCCGCTTTTCAAGCGCGATGGCGACGATATCTACATTGCCGTTCCGGTGTCGTTCGCCGAAGCCGGGCTGGGCGGCAAGGTCGAAGTCCCCACCATCGATGGGCGCGCGCTGCTAAAGGTTCCGCCGGGCACGCAGAGTGGACAGAAGCTGCGGTTGCGGGAGAAAGGCGTTCCCTCGGCGGTGAAGGAAGGCGTGAGGGGCGATGAGATCGTCGAGATCAAGATCGTGGCTCCCAACATTGGCGACGAGCGTTCCAAGGAGATTCTGCGCGAGCTGGCAAAGCTGAATCCTGAAGATCCGCGCGAAGCATTGTGGGCGCAGGTACAACGGTAAGAAAGTTTCAAGTTTCGAGTTTCGAGTTGAAAAGACCCGCTCAACCCTTCGACTTCGCCCAGGGTTGAATGGGGCAACCGACAATTACTAATTGGCAATTAGATTTTGGTAGCTGGTAACTGGTCGTTCGAGATTAATGAAGGTGGAGAGGCAAAGTACGGCCGAAGATTTGGTCCTCGAGACCGGGCGTCTAGCGCTGCGCCGCTTTCGCCGCGACGACGTGGACGCCGTCTTTGCCATCATTGGCGATGACGTGGCCATGCAGTACTATCCGAAAACTTTCAACCGCAGCGACGCCGTGCAGTGGATCGAGCGCAACCTGCGGCGTTACCGCGAGCATGGGTTTGGGCTGTTCGCGGTGACGTTGAAGGGCAGCGACGAAATCATTGGCGACTGCGGCATCGTCAGGCAGGAAGTCGAGGGCGAGACGCGGCTGGAAGTGGGGTATCATTTTCGCCGCGATCAATGGGGACATGGCTACGCTACGGAGGCGGCGCACGCCTGCATGGCAATGGCGCTTGGTCCGTGCGGCGCGGACAAGGTGATCTCGCTGATTCGTCCTGAGAACGTGCCCTCGCGGCGGGTGGCAGAACGCAACAGAATGACAGTGGAGCGGCAGGTCACGCATTACGGGCTGCCGCATTTAGTGTATGCAATGAGGCGGGAGGAGTTTTTCCCTCAGGGGCTGAAGCCCGACATTTAACGAGGCGCAAGAGGCACGGCTGAAGCCGTGCCCTTACAAAGCCGATAGGGCGTGAGGACTATGGCCAAGCGTAGGAAACAGGGCGCGTACATGATCAGCTCGGTTGCCGAGATGTACGGCATCCATCCCCAGACCTTGCGCCTCTACGAGCGCGAAGGATTGCTGAAGCCGTCGCGCACCGAGGGCAACACCCGTCTCTACACCGACGAAGACCTGGAGCGACTGGAGCTCATCCTGTCACTGGCGCGCGACCTGGGCGTGAATATCTCCGGTATCGCGATCATCCTGCAGATGCGCGAGCGCATGGAAGAAATGCAGCGCCAGATGTCGGAGTTCGTCTCCTACGTGCGCACCGAGGTCATGAACCGCGCCCACAATGCAGCCAACGATGCGTCGCGCGGCGCCATCGTCCCCGTGAGCCATTCCATCCTGGTGAAAACGGAGAAGAAGCGGTAGAACAATCCTCACCCAGGAATCAATTACCCGTGAATTGCGACGCTGTTCACGAACAAGACACCCGGTCGGACCGAATGAAAAATAATGTTGGGAGCAGACGCTCTTCTGGCCAAGCGACGCTACTGCTCCCCTCGTTTTCGGGTGTCTATCGTAGCTTCTTCCGCAGCAGTCCTCCGAGGATCGTCAAACCGCCGCCCAACAAAATCAGAGATGCCGGCTCCGGTACCGCTGCTATTGGTGAGAAGGCGTCGGCGAAACCTGCCGTGCCATCCTGGGCCGACACGAAGCCATCCGTAAACTTCCGTGCGTCAGTTTCGATCACTAGATCCACCGTGTTTGTTCCCGGAAGGATTGAGTCGCCTCGCCGGGAAGTTGAACCCAACCGACGTGCCGTCCGGGCTGCGATCAATCGTAGGTCGGGTCCTTGATTCCAAAAGGATCGGTTCCGCATCGACGGAAACTCCGGCGAAGCTATACATTGAGAAACGCCCGAGAAAATCCGCGCCGAGATTCGTGAACGATGTACACGAAATCCAGACAACCGGCACACCACGTATTGAACGGGTCGGAGAGAACCTGCTCAGTGAAGCTGGCAGTGAAAGTTGGAGTCGTAATCGTGCCGGATGTCGAGGCTACCAGCGTCCCGGTTGGGAACAACGGGCTCGGCGGCGCAGAACTTCCGGTGCTGAGAACAGAGGCGTAAGTGAACGGCGCCACCAGGGTCAATGCGAGTAAAACAACAAGCGTCACGGCGAGCCGTGTTGCGCCGATCAAATTCAACGTCCTTACCATCGTAGTCCTCCAAAGCAAACAGGCCGGAACTTCCTTGATTCAAAGTAACGGCGAAACTATCGTCCAATCGTTCGACCGGGTGAAAATCACGGCGATACTTGCAGGTTCGGTCCCAAAATCGAGGTTCGAGGAAACGAGAACTTACGTTCGTTCTTTGCGATGGCAAGCTGCGGCCACAAAATTAACGCCACCGCCGTCATGACCGCGTGCCACACACCTGATGTATTGAACAGTCTCCCTCCGATCCTTTGGAAAAAGGCCAATAACACAGCGAAAATGACAATAGAGGAAGAGGAGCGTTCAGGAAATAGGGAATATACCTTAGGAGATAACCGAATATCACTTACCCGATGGCTCGGCGACTTTTTCGATTCAGGATGCAGTCGGCCAAAGCACAATCACACTCAAACGTCTGCAGGGATCCGGTCTCTCGGATGACTTCTACTGCGCCCGCTCCCAGATCAAGACTCGTTGGGTCACCGTGGGGAGTGGATTCGCTACGGTGATCGTCAGCCGCTTGCCCTCGATCTTGAAGGGGCGCACCTGGGTCGATCCGACGTATGCCGGCGCCCACGCCACCACCGGATAATGGGTGACGACCGACTTTTCTTCGTCGACCGTATAGGCGCCGCAATAGGCGATGAAGGTGTTGTAGCAGGCGATCTTTTCTTCGTCGGTTGGCTTGTCCGGGTCTTTCCACGCCGGGCGATCGGGATTCATGATCGAGGCGCACATGTGCCCATCCGGGTCGTACATCAGAAAGCCAATGGAGTGCGGGCCGAATCGATCGGGAGGCCGGACCGAGCCATCGTGCATGGTGTCTTCCATCGACACCAGCCGCCAGGTTCCAACCAGTTGTCTATCTGTGCGTATGATTCAACTCGCAATCAACTCGGCTTGGGCGTCGACTGGGCCGCATTCACGCCCGCTTTGGTTTTGAGGCGGTCAACGCCCTTCTGCGCCTTTTCGGCATAAGGGCCTTTGGGCAGGATCTTAAGATACTCCTGATAGCTGCCCAGTGCAGCAGTCAGGTCGCCGCTCTTCTCCTGTACCTCGCCCAGTTTGTAGGTGGCTTCGGCGTCTTTCGGCTTCCACTCCAGCGCTTCCTGGTAGCGGCTGATGGCGGCGCGGTAGTTACCCTGCTTGAAGTACCAATCGCCGACCTCAATGCACTTCATCGCCTTGTGCGGGTCCCAGGGATGAAACTCGTTGAACTCGCTCTCGTCCGCTCCGGGATGTTTCTCATCTCCCGAGGGCGGAGCCACATCAATCTGCGTCTCCTTGCTGGAGCTCTCATCCGGTGCGAGCGTGTCGGAACGCGGCGGGGCCTTGCGATTGTCCTTCGGCGGAGGAGCGGACTTGTCCACCGGCACGCGCGTGATGGGGCCATCGTCCGGGTTCTGCGAGATGGCAGCACCCGTCAGGCAAAGACACACAATTGCGAGAATCAGGAGGCGTAGCCGCACACTCATATTCTATTGCAACCCGAAGATCGCGCGAGTCACTCGCCAAGATCTTACATAGGACTTGCAATTATCGGCGCCGCATTTTCTGGTGCGACAGCAGGGTCCTTTAAATCCGGGCGCAAATTCCGAGGCGTCGATCGGAGCCTGCTTTGCGTTCGGCCAAATCGAAAGGCCGTCCGATAAGCGGACGGCCTTGTCTCTCTCAGGTTGGTATTAACTTAGTTCCCCGGACGGCAATCTGGGCCGTCTACTGTTGATCGGTGGACGGCTGCGTCTGCGGGGGCGGGTTAGCATGGGCCGACGTCGAATCCAGCGAGTTGGTCAGCAGCGCAACGTCAACCCGGCGGTTCTTGGCGCGGCCAACGGCATTCTTGTTTTCAGCGACTGGGTTGTCCTTGCCCAGACCGATGATGTAAATCCGGTACGGAGGAACGTTGTGCTTCGCAGCGAGGTACTGGATCACCGCGTCAGCACGGCGCCGGCTTAACGTGTTGTTGTACTCAGCCGAGCCGACGCCATCGGTGTAGCCCTGCACCTGGATGATGTAGTGCTTCTGGCTGGAGACTTGCTGCGCAAACTCGTCCAGCATCTGCTGGTCGGCCTTGGTCAGCGTCGCCTTGTTGAATCCGAACTGGATGGTCGTATTGGCGGAAGCCTTGTAGTTATCCAGGTTCTCGACGGTTCCCTGGAGCCCATTCAAGTTGCCGGCCACGTGGTTGGCCTTCTGGCTGGCCTGATCTGCGGAGTCTCCCGCGGCAATCGCTTTCTGGTCAGCCTGGTTGGCCGCCTGGATCCCCTGCTGCGCCTTGCCGTCGACGTCCTTGATATCGGCCGTGTTCTTCGACGTGATGTCGTTCAGTTCGCCAATTTTGTTGTTGATGGGCGTGATCTGGCTCTGAACATATTTCTTAGTCGCACAACCGACGGTGGACAACATTGTGCCTACGACCAGCACCAAGACAAGAGAGATTCTGCTCATTGCGGTAACTCCTACGAAACAGACTTCAACACTGTGAAATGCACGTCGGCTGCCAATCGTGTGTTTATGTGACCCCAGGGTTATTCCGCACTATTTTCAATCACTTGGAAAGCAGGCCAGCCGGCGAGTCAAATTGCACCGGATAATCCTGACGCGGGTAGTAAAATTTTTACAGGGTGAAAACGTAGGCCAGAACCAGCATCGGCATCATCAAACTGATTACCTTCCTATACATGGACTTGCATCAGAAAATCCGTACCTTGCCGACCTCGGCCGGCGTTTACCTCTATAAAAACGCCGAAGGCCAAGTCATCTATGTAGGCAAGGCCAACAACCTGCGCTCGCGGGTGCGCTCCTATTTTCTCGAAGGCGCGGCGGAGAACGCCAAGACGGGCACGCTGCTGCGTGAGGCCGTCGATCTCGACTACATCGTGGTCGACAATGAGAAGGAAGCACTCGCGCTTGAAAACAATCTGATCAAGCAGAAGAAGCCGCGCTACAACATCCTGTTGCGTGACGACAAGTCGTATCCCTATATCAAGCTGACCCTGGGCGAACGCTATCCACGCGTGTATGCCACGCGCCGCCTGCGCAAGGATGGGTCGCTCTACTTCGGACCGTACTTCCCCACCAGCCTCGCCTATCGCCTAGTCGATCTCATCCATCGCAATTTTCTGATTCCTTCATGCAAGATCGACTTGAACCGCAACCATCCGCGGCCGTGTCTGCAGTACTACATCGGAAGATGTCTCGGACCCTGCGTTGCGGGACTTACCACCCCTGATCGCTACGCCGAAGCCGTACACGATGTGAAGCTGTTTCTGGAAGGCCGCGGCGCCGATCTGACCCGCTCTCTTCACGAACGCATGAACGCCGCTGCCTCGCGCGAGCAGTACGAACTGGCGGCCAAGTACCGCGACCTCATTTCTACTGTCGAACTGGTTGGACAGAAGCAGCGCATGCACGCCGTCGATGGCGATGACGCCGACGTTTTCGGCTATCACTACGAGAACCACATGCTGGCCGTAAACCTGTTCCACATGCGCGGCGGCAAGATCATGGACAAGCGCGAGTTCTTCTGGGAAGACATGCACGAAATCGTCGGCGAGGATGGCTTCCATCCCGGCGAGTTCTTCGCGGCGCTGTTGAAGCAGGTGTATCTCGACCAGCAATACATCCCGCACAACGTTTATGTGCCCGTCGATTTTGAAGACCGCCCCATGTTGGAGGAAGTGCTCTCCGAAGGCCGCGAGCGCAAGGTGCAGATCCATGCGCCGCAGCGCGGCGAGAAACGCTCGCTGGTCGATCTGGTCGGACAAAACGCGAAGCAAGCCTACGACCAGCGATTCCGCGTGATGAAGCCCGCAGCCAAGGTCATCCAGGAAGCGCTGCAAGATGCGCTCAGCCTGACGGAGTTGCCGCAGCGCATCGAGTGCTTCGACATCTCGCACATTCAAGGCGCTGAAACCGTTGCATCGATGGTGGTGTGGGAAGACGGCAGGATGAAGAAGTCGGACTACCGCAAGTTCATCATCAAGACCGTAGAAGGCGTGGACGATTTTGCCTCGATGCGCGAGGTGGTGACCCGTCGCTACGCGCGACTGCAGGCGGAGGAGAAGCCGCTGCCCAGTTTGATCCTCATCGACGGAGGCATCGGCCAGTTGCATGCCGCCGCGGATGCGCTGGAGGCGTTGAGCCATCGTGAATCAGCCGCTGGCTTCCATCGCCAAGCGCGAAGAGATCATCTACGTACAAGGCCAGGAGGACGACCCGATCGTGCTCGATCGGCACTCGCCTGTCCTGCACCTGGTGCAGATGGTGCGTGACGAAGCCCACCGCTTTGCCGTGACGTTTCACCGCAAGCGACGCGAGATGCGTGACCACAAGACGGAGTTGTTGAATGTTCCCGGTGTTGGCGCGGAAACCACCCGCCGCCTGCTGCAGCACTTTGGCAGTCTGGAGGCGGTCAAGCAGGCCGATGCCGCCGCGCTGGCCTCGGTAGTCAGCCGCCCCCAGGCCAACGCCATCCTGCAACACTTTCGTGGGAAGCCCGAAGCCACGCAATCTGCATCTGACGCAAAATAACCACCTCCCCTGGCGTGCACGCAACCCCAACCTCTCCCTGCACCGTACAGCTAAGTGCGATAAAGTATCAGGCGCACGCCGACGGTGTGGGGACACATGAGCAACGACCACCAGCATCGGGCATACGATCGTATCCAGGTGGAGTTGATTGAGGCTGATGTGGACATTGGCTTCGGTCTCGTCGATTCAGCGCTGGGTGAGTTACATGCCGGCAACCTGACATTTGCCCGCCGCGCCCTCGAGGATGCGGAGAAAGTGCTCATCGACATCGAGGAGCGTTTGCGTCAACTCGACGCTGAACGCAGCCGGCCGTTCGGACCGTTGGTGGACGAACTCCGCAAAGCCGTTCATGCTGCAGAATCCAAGTGTGCATAGGCGGCGGGACGGCAGAGTCGAAAATCTCAGATCTCTCGCTGTGCTTGTACTAGCCGCGGTGACTCGGTAGTATTCTCCTCACTCACTCTGTCAGACAGAAACACTCAGGGGGAATCGTGTCAGCTGGCGAAGAGCTTAACGAATTGCGGGAACGTGCCGAGGAAGCCAAGGAGCGAAAAGAACTCGCTCCGGCGAGCCTCACCATGGCCATTGTGGCCGTGCTGGTAGCGACCATCTCGTTGTTGGGACATCGCGCGCACACCGAAGAAATCATCCTGCAAAACAAGGTCACTGATCAGTGGGCGTACTACCAGGCCAAGAATCTGCGACTGAACAACCTGCAGGCGCTGAACGACGTTCTGGGCGCGCTCGAAGGCAAAAACGAAAAGGCCGAGCAGGTACAGAAACGCTTTGAGGGCGACATCGAGCGGTATCGCCAGGACAAGGATAGAGCTCCAAAACGAAGCGCATGAACTGGAAGCTGAGCTGCGCCACGAAACGCAGCGTGCCAACCGATTCGACCTCGGCGAAGTGTTTCTCGAGATAGCCCTGGTCGTAACTTCGATCACGTTGCTCACGGGACGGAAGCACTATTGGATGCTGGGAATGGTGTTTGCAGCAGCCGGAATCGTAACGGCGGCCACGGTGTTGCTGCTGCACTGAGCCATTACGGATCCCATCCTTCGGCGCCCAACAGCGGCACGAAGCAACATAACACCTGGCGGGATATGACCATCTGGCCGCCAATCTTGCGCGCGACTTGTAACTGCTGCTCGACGCGGTTACCCACCGGCACGGCCAGAATTCCACCTTCGGCCAACTGTGCAATCAGGCTGGGAGGCGCTTGCGGCGCGCCCGCAGCCACCAGGATCTTGTTGAACGGGGCTTGCTCCGGCAATCCTAAACTGCCATCGCCGTGGACCACCCGCACATTTCCGTAGCCGAGTTCTGACAGGATTTGGCGCGCCTTGTCCGCCAGATCGGCGTGCCGCTCGACGGTCCAAACCTCACCGGCCAGTTCTCCCAGGACGGCCGCCTCATAGCCAGTGCCCGTCCCCACTTCCAGCACCCGATCAGAGGGCTGCACCTCTAGTGCCTCCACCATCGCCGCCACCATGTACGGCTGCGACACGGTTTGACCGGAGCCAATCGGGATGGGGCCGTCGGCGTAGGCTTCCCGCGCGTATTCGGGAGCAATGAAGCTCTCGCGCGGAACTTTGCTCATGGCTGCCAGTACGCGCTCATCACGAATGCCCCGTCGGCGCAGTTGCTCCTCCACCATGCGGGCACGCTGTTCGGCCAGTTCCTCCGGATTCATCGTCCGACTCATCCAGCTCATTAAAATGTCTGCGGAAATGTTGCACGGTCGGCGCTACTTCTTCCGCTTCCGGATGAGCAAGTCGAAGCTCACCACACCGTTCTCGTCTCGAATCGCCTGGACCGTGTATTCGGTATTGATGTTGTATTCGAACTGAATGACCTGCTGCGCTGACTGAGTCAGGTTGGTGATGTAGGTCAGGGTGACGTCCTTCGACACCTGCTGCTCGATGGTCAGGCGCGCACTCGGGTTGTTGTCGGGCCCGCCCACCGAGGGATTGATGCGGATCGAACTGACGCCAAACAGTTTCGAAACTCTATTGCTGACCGTCTGGTTGATGACCTGCCCGAGTACCAGATTGCCCGCCCCCGCGCCCACGCCGCTGTTACTCGCGGCGCTCGCTCCGAAGCCTTCTTCCTGGGTGCGGCCAAAGGCCAGCAGGGCGATGATGTCGTCGCTCGAAAGCGGCGGATCCGACCGGTACGTGGTGGTCAGCTTCTCCATGGTGCCGTGCAGTCCGATCGTGATGTCGTAGTCACGTACCCGCGTCGTGGCTTCCATGTCAAGGATTGGATCGATGTGTACCGGGTTGGCAAATGTGATATCGCCGCGGTCGAGGTGATACTTGGCGCCGTTGAGGTTGATGTCGCCTTCCGCTATGTTGATGCGGCCCAGCAGAACCGGCCGCATGGCCGTGCCTCGCAGACGCAGATCGGCGTCGCCCGACAGTTTTGCCAGCGAAGTCTGCACTGTCAACTCAGGCGCCGAGACAATCCGCACATCCAGACGCAGGTTGTTGAGCGGTGACGACGGATTCGGTACTTCCACAGTTGGGCTGGCAAATGCCGCTGCGAAGTCCGTCGAAGGAATCTGCGCAAAGCGCGTGACGGTGATGTCGCCGCTCAGGGTTGAGCCTCGCAGTGTGCCATTGAGGCGCAGGTTCTGGTCCGCCGTAACGCTTATTCCGCCATAACGGAAGCGAACGTCGGTGCCGTTGGTGGTGAGGTCGAAGCCAATCGTGTTGCCGTACGTGATATACCCGGAAACGTTCACCTGTCCGCCGCCCACGCGCCCCGAAAGGCGTTCGACCTCCAGCCGATCCTGGTTAAACACCAGCGCCCCGTTCAGTTCACCCAGAGCGGCCGGCAGATCGATGAGCGAGAATCCAGCGTGGGCCACGACCACACGTCCGTTCATGACCGGTTTGGCTAAGGTGCCGCGCACCGTGACGTCGGCGTCAGTCGAACCGTAGGACGTGATCTCGTCATCCAGCACATGGACCAGCGCGAGGTTGACGTGTCCCTTGGCATACAGATTCAGCGGGCGGTCCCCCTTGAGGTCAACCGTGCCGCCAACGCTGAGATTGGTGTCCTGGGCCGCCACCGTCAGGCGCTGCAGCGTGACCACCTTATCGGCTAACGCCAATTCGATGGGACCATCGCTGTGAATAGCGATCTTCTCCACCTCAACACTGAATGCGTCCACATGCGCCGTGCCCTTAAGCGCTTGCGGCCTGCGCAGTGGGCCCGTGACGTTGGCATGCCCAGCCAATGTAGAGTGATTGGTGATCCTCCCTTTGATCTCGGTGCGCAACAATGGATCGATGTCGACCTGCGAGAACTGCAACTGCAGATCGCTCTCCATGTCACCCTTCATATCCACCGTGCCGTCGAGCGCGAGAGTCGCCTGCGCGAACTTCGAACGTCCCGTGATTTGCAGTCTGCTGCCTTGGCTTACGACATCCAGTACCAGCCCTCCGGCGCGCTCGTCGCTGAATACAAGGTTAGCCACTTCGAGGTGCGCATCCACCACTGGCTGATCGAGCGTGCCCGATGTCTTGAGGGTGAAGCTGGCGGTACCTCGCTCCTGCAGTGGCGCGGACTGAAGTTCGGTGACTTTCTCCAAGTCGATGTTGTCACCGCGCAGGTCGGACCGCATCATCCGGCTGTTGAAGTTGTAGGCCGCAGAGCCCGCCACTGCTCCGCCCAGGGCTTCGAGGCGAATGTTCTCGAACGCCGCTTCGTGATTCGCCAGTACGATATCCGAGGTCAGCGTCTTGATGGGATGGCCATAGGCCTCGCCTCCATTCAGCGACAACTGCCCTCGACCGCGCGCATCATTCTCAGTGCCCGACGCTTGCAGGCTGAAGTTCACCATACCCGACAGGGGATAATCGACTCCCGCCATCCGCTGCAGGTCAGCAACGCTCGCGTTGTGAATCGTAGCGCGAACCTCGAACGGGGTGTTGGCGGTGAAACTGCCATTCTCCAGAGTCGCTGAACCATCTACGTTCAGTTGAGCGCCGCCCTGCTCGATCACTCCGTTGTGCAGCGCCAACGCAGTCCTGCCATACTGCACATCGCCGGCAAACGAATCGATATGGACACGCCGCACCTTTGAAATAGGTTGGGGCTGTGGTTCAGGCGGCGCTTGTCCGAGGTGCAACAGCGATGCCACGGCGCTAACCTGCGGCGGCGGCGGTGTTGCCGCAGGTGGCGGAGCAGGAGTGTAGATATAGCTGAAATCCGTCGCCAGCAGGCGTCCGGCAACGTCAGGATGCGCGATCTTGCCGCCAATGGTGCCATTGAAACTCGCCCTGCCATTGAGTTCTACCGGCAGCGATGACTGGCCCACTGCAGTCAATAAAGGCTGAAACTCCTGCAGGCTGCTGGTGGTGATGGCGACCTTCAACTGCACGTCGCGTGATCCCAGTTCCCCGGATGCACTCGCCTCGGTATGCGGCGTGGCCAGGTTCAATTGCGAGACTGCAAGCAAACCCGAGTGCACGTCGTAATGGCCGCGCAACGTTCCACTGGTTGGCAACTGGTTGGCTTCGCTCTGTGATGCAGCGACGGCATCGAGCGCCAACTCGGCGGTGGCGCGCGTAATCGATTCCCGCCAGGCAATGCCGACCGTTCCATTCACCGCGCCGGTGGCGTTCAACTTGTCCAGCGGAAGCGCCTTGCTGGACAGGGTGCGCACCACTTCCGTCAGGGACGCCCCGCTCACCTTGAAATCTGCCGCGCCTTGCTGCACTGGAAGAGCGCCCGGCGTTTTAGGAGGGGCACTCGCCGTGGGCTTGCCGGCTTTCCCCGGCTTCTCGTTCCGAACTTGTGCGGTCGTAACCGCCAGGGTGGGAGCGTAGTTCTTCACCTCAGCATCACCGGTCACCGTCCCACCCAGCAAACGCACATTGATTTTCTTCAGTAGGATGTGATCGCGATCGACCGCAAAGTCCGCTCCGGCGCTGGCGTCGCGCAGGATGAAACTTTGGTCCTGATAGTTGACGCCGCGTAGGACCAGCTTCCCGTTAGTAGTGAAGTTGTCCACGGCGAAGTCACCCGAACCGGTGATGTTCAATCCTCCCCCGCGCAGGTTGTATGCACGGGTTATCGCAGCCGCTTGCGCCAGGTCAATCGTTCCCCCATAGGTGAGTTGCAGCCGCGGATGACTGAAGTCATCGACGGTTCCGCTCAACTCTACCGACGACCGCTCCGAGGTCAACTTCAGCGACCGTAGCTGGACACGGTTCTTCCACAGGCTGAATTGGGCATCCGCGCTGGCTGCAACGTCGCGATAATCCTGGTATTGCGCGTCCATCTTGCCAATGTGCAGGGTGCTGTCGTAGCGCCGCTGCAGGCGCTCATAGTCCATCGTGAGTCCCACGTCGCTGGCTTTGAAGTCCAGCAGCAGCTTTTGCTCATTCAGCAGCAAGGCGCCGTTGCGGAGCTCGACTCGGCCAACGGCAAGATCAAACAGTTGCTGGAGCGGGTCGCCGCTCGTCTTCACCTGCGGCTCGGGAACATTGGTGGAACCATCCGGCTTGACGACGATGTGGATCACCGGCTGTTCCAGAGTGAGTTGGCTGAGATCGATGCTGGTTTTGAGGAACGAAACCACGCGCAATCGCAGGAACAGCCGGTCCGCGTGCGCCAATGGCACATCGCCCGCGGGCTCGAGTCCGCGGACCGTCAGATCGTTGGCCTCGATCTCCAGTCGCTTTACGTTCCAGTGCAGGGACTGCAGCTCCACCTTCCCGCCGCTTGCCTTCTGGAGTTCGGCGACCACGCGACCACGCACGATCTCCTCGAACGCGGGGCTGCCCAGAAACCAGACGATGGCTACCACCAGCACGGCAAACAGTCCTGCCATCACTGCCCAGAACCACAGCGGGAAACGCAACCACCGGATTGGTGTTTTTTCGCTCATGTTACTCGCCGCCGGCTACCTCGTGCTGCGACGACGAAATTTGCCCCGGCAACGGAATCAAATTCTGGATCTGTGTCTGTTGCCGCAGGTTGTGCAGCCACGCTTCCAGCAGTTCATCCATGTGCTGCTGCACCAACAGTTCTCTGATTTTCGGCCCGACTTCCTGCAGGGTCACAACCTTGACTCCAGCTTTCTCCATGTCGGGCAACACCTGGGTGCGGTAGTACGCTTCGATCTCCTCGGGCTGCACGTGCACATTGGGCCGCAGGCGCACTTCGATGAAGTTCATCATCTGCATCTCGCGCCGCACATTCTCTTCTATCTCGCGCTGCGAAAATCCATACGACGCAATCAACTTCTGCCAGCCGTGCTCACTTCCGGCCGCCGGAATTTGTGCCCGCAGCTTGGCCAGGTTGGCGTGAACTTCTTCGCGCGACGGAGCCAGATAGTTTGGGTCGGTCATCTGGATTTCCAGCAGCTGGCGATCGATCAGCCGCTGCAAGGCGCCGGCCCGATCCGCCTCGGTCACGCTGGACAGGGGTTTTTGTTGCATGAATGCTTCAAAGCGGACGGCATCGTCCCAATCGCTTTGCAGCAATGGTTTGCGGTTCACCGTGGCAATCACACCGTCGATCACCTCTCCGGCGTAAGCCGCCATCGGTGTCAGCAGCACTATGCAAATCGTGATGGTCAAAAAGCGTCTCATTAGAAGGTCTGTCCAATACTGAAGAAGTAGTTAACGCGCCGCAAGGTCTGCACCGTGTCCGTGTCTCGGACCGGATACCGAGTGGGACTGAAGTTGTAGCTGATATCGCCGCGCACGGGTCCCACCGGCGTTTTGTAGCGAATGCCAATGCCCACCGCCTGCGGGTTATAGCTGAAATTGCAACCGATCGTGCTGCTGGCTCGCGCACAAGCCGCGAGCGAAGGCTGCTGGAAGCGCACGATTCCACTCAGTATCTGGTTCGGTGTAGCGAACACGTTGCCCATGTCGTGAAAGAAGACAAAGCTCAGGTTGTCGGCGACGTAGGGCAACATCACCGGCGGCGTGCGGATCTCAAAGTTATTGACGAACAGGCCCTGTCCACCGATCGGATAGCCAGTCTGCAGGTCGCGCGGCCCTGCCTGGTTGATGGCGAAGCCGCGCAGCGAGTTGCCGCCGCCGGCGAAGAACAACTCCGGCAGTGGAATTGCCGTCGCCGGTCCACCCGGATAGTAGTTGGTTCCGTAGGGATACTCGACGCCGATCTGGGTGTTGCGCGCCAGAACCCACTTCTTATGGAACGTGTAGTAGGTGGAGTTCTGGAACAAGATCTTGCCGAAGTTCGACTCCGAGCCCAGCGCGCTGGTGGCCAGTCCCGTGTCGAGCAGGTTGTAACTTCCCTTGTGTGTGTCCACCGGGTTGTCGCGTCGGTCCCGTACCCAGGTGAAACTGGGCATGGCAATCCGCACTGGCCGCGAATACAACGGTATGAGGCCGGGATCGATGACCAAACTCGCCGGATCGACTCGCACCCGCTGGTAGCTCATTCGGAACAGAAGGGTTGTAGCTCTGCTGTAACGGTACTCAGCGCCAAAGGAACCCTCCAGACGTTCCGAGGTGAAGGTGTTGACGTTGACCGTGTTGTCGTAAAAAGCGCTCAACGTGAAACGCCATTTCTCGCTCTTGAAGAGCCGGGGCGCGTCGTAGCTGATCAGTCCCCGACGCGTGAGCAGGCCGACACGGGCCCGCATGCTCAGCGTCTGGTCGCGTCCGAACATATTCAGGCGGGTGATCTCAAGCACGCCGTTTGGACTCACGCCTGCCTGCCCCTGTGGATTGTTTATGGCCGGAGTGTTGCCAGTCGCAAACTCAATACCGCCGCCATAGCGAAACGTCCAGCGCGGAGCTTCCGCAAGATTGAACAGCACATTCTTTTGCGGCTCGATTCCCTCCGGATTTTGCACTGCCATGTCCACCTGGTTGAAGATCCCCAGGTTGTAGAGACGGCGTTGTGACTCCACCATGGCAGCCTGGCTGAGAGGATCCCCGTCGCTGATTCGTATCTGACGATCCAGAATGTAGCGGCGGGTATGCTCCAACCCGGTGACGATTAGCCGGTCGACATTGACCCGTTGCCCTTCCACGATGGAGTACGCCACGTCCATGCGATAGGGCTGGCCTTCCACCGGTTTGGCCGAAGACTCAAACTGCACGTCGGGAAATCCCCGGTTGTAGTAGAAGTAGGTCACCGCATCGCGATCGTTCATGATGTCGGCTTCGCTGAAGGGTTGTCCCGGAACGCTGCTTAGCAAGGAAGCAAGTTGCTCCGTCGTGAAGCTGTTATTGCCTTCGATCGCCAGGTTCTTGACGAGGGTTTGCGGACCTTCGGTGATCCGAAAAACCACCATCAACTCGCCCTGGTGCGACTCATAGTTGTCGTCCAGCGCGGCATCGACCTTCACATCCAGGAATCCGTTCGCCTGGTACAGCCCCTTGATGGATCCAGCATCGTCCGTCATCATGCGCTGGCTGAAGCGCCCGTTGGTGAGGATCCAGCTCTTGGGCTGGATGGACAGACGCTCGCGAATCGTGGCCTCATCAAAATACTTGTTGCCCACAATTTTGATCGCCTCAAGTTCGTGCCGCTGCCCTGGGTCGATCTTGTACACAATGTCAACCTGCTCTTCGTCGGGCACCGGACGCCGTTCGACCGCCACTGTGGCATCGAAGTAACCCTTGGTCTGCATGTAGTTGCGCAGGTTGCGGCGGCCCTCATTGAGCAGGTCATCATCCACCGCATTTTCCTGGTAAACCGGCACCAGCTTCTTCATCTCTCCGTTCCTGATCTTCGCACCCTCGGCCGTGATGACTACCTTGGAACCTTGTTCCACCTCGAAGGTGTAGTCCAGCGTATTGGTATCGGGATGATAGTCGCGGTTGGTCAGCGATACTTGCGCCTCCAGGTGCTGGTTCTTCTGGTAGTACTTGCGCAGCCGTTCCAGTGCGCGCGTCAGGTTCTCGTTCTTCACCTTCGCACCCGGCTTCAACTTGGTGATCTGCAGAATCTGTTCCGGCGGAATCCCAGTATCGCCCCCGATGTTGACCTTGCCCACCTTGGCAAGGTCCCCGGGCGACACGCGAAAGACCATGTCCATCTGCCGGGTATCGTCGTGCGGCTTCAGATCGTAGGTGATGGCAGGCTGGTAGTAGCCGTTGTCGCCCATCACCTTCGTCATGCGCTCTATCGCCCGCTTCACGTTGTCTTCGGAGAACAGTTCCCCGAGATCGAGCTTGCTGGCATTGACTAGCTGGTGTGGTTTGGGCGGAGTTTTCGGGTTCAGGCCGTCAACATTCACGTCGCCGTTGAAATAGTTCTCCTCGGAGACGAAGGTCAGAGTGATACCGCTCGGCAGGACGCGCTCGGCCTCTACGTGCAAGCTGGAAAACCGTCCCGTGGAGTACAAAACCTTGATTGATTCGCGCAGCGAGTCGCGATCGAGAGGTTCGCCCGGCTTCACCAGCATTAGGCTTCGGAGCATCTCAGCGTTCGTCCCGGCGATGCCGCGAAACTGAATGTCGCGCACCATCTCGCCCTGGTACTTGGCGGCGCCATTCAACTCAGGCGAGGAATGCGTCTGGTCTTGGACCGTGTCATTCTCAGGGATATGGGCAGGCGGAGGATTTTGCGGCCACGCCAGCGGAGGACCCAGCGCCAGCGCGGCGCCCAACAGTCCGATCCCGAAGATGAATGGCGTGGTTGGCTTCCTCAAACTCGTAACCCTTGGTAGACCTGCCAGTTCCAAGCCGCCGCGATTGAACCTGCCGCGCCTGGCCCGCACCTGTAACCGACCCATGACCCGTGGCCCACATGCGACCGTCTCGGTGCGAGTCTCAAGACGAAACCTCTATGGCGTTCCTATAATAACGAAGGATGCAGACAGAGAGCAGGTAGCGCTGTTGGAATTCGCCGAGCGGTACTCCCGCCAAATCCTCTTCCAACCCGTCGGACCCGAAGGCCAAAAGAAGCTGGCGGCCGCGCGTGTCGCCATTGTCGGCTGCGGAGCCACCGGATCGGCCCTCGCTTCCCTGCTGGCTCGCGCCGGGCTTGGCTACATGCGCATCATCGATCGCGACTACGTTGAGCCCAGCAATCTGCAGCGTCAGGTGTTGTTCGACGAGAGCGATGCGGCGGAGTCGCTGCCCAAGGCTATCGCCGCAGCCCGCAAAATCAGCGGCTTTAACTCGGAAATCGTGGTCGAACCGCACGCCGCCGACCTCGTCCCCGGCAACGTGCACGACCTGCTCGCCAACGTGGAGCTCATCCTCGACGGCACCGACAACTTCGAGACCCGCTATCTGATCAACGACTTTTGTGTCAGCGAGAAGTTGCCTTGGATTTATGCCGCCGGAGTCGGCAGTTACGCTGTGACCATGACGGTGCTGCCCGAGGAGACCGCCTGCCTCGCCTGTATCTTTCCAGATTCCCCCAAAGGAATAGTCGAAACCTGCGACACTTCGGGCATCCTGAATTCAGCCGTGAACCTGGTGGCGTCGATTGCGGCGACCGAGGCGATGAAGCTTATCGTCGGCGCGCGCGACCAGATTCGCCGCACGCTCTGGTCGTACGACGTGTGGACCAATGAGCCTGCCGAAGTATCGACGGCCCGCCCGCGCGAAGATTGCCGTGCATGTCAGCAGCACGACTTTGTGCATCTCGCCGGAGAAGGCCGCCCGCCCATCTCGCTGTGCGGCCGCAATTCGGTGCAAATCCACGAGCGCCAGCGCCCCATCGACTTTGAGGAGATCACCCGCCGCCTAGCCCCGCACGGCGCCGTAAAGCACAACGAGTTCGTGCTCAAGTTCTGGCACGACCCCTACGAGATGACGCTCTTCCCCGATGGCCGCGCCATCATAAAGGGCACGACGGACACCGCCATTGCCAGAAGCTTGTATGCGAGGTATGTGGGGTCGTAGTTAGCAGCCCCGCTTCGCGCCCCTTCTTCTGCTGCTAGCCACTAATTACTATAAATGACATGGGAGCCAACACACTTCAGTGGTCTTGACTGACACGCTCATTTGTCACACACTGGCGCTCCCAAATGTGTATTTGTACTGGTTGCTGTGAGTAGCTCTTAGGTTGTCCATCCAGGTCCCAGGTCCCAGACGGCCCAATCGTGTAGCTGTGAAGTGGATGCTTTTCGGGTTGCGCTCTACGAGCATTTTCGGTTGGTGCTTGCACTACGCTTAAGAACCGGGCGCTGAAGCAAGATATTCGCCCAGCATCGGATTTGGCATGCAACGAGCCAGGATACAGCTTATGGGCTTAGGAGGAACGTCATGAGCGGAAGACATAGTGCGCCAGTTCGTGGATTGATGTCTACGAACAGTTCTCAACTATTCGCGGGACGCTTCGGTCGCATGTTTCGGTCACTTCGCCCGGCCACGTTCGGAGCAACGGAAGACGACAATAAAGCAAATCTAACCAAGCTCGGCGCTGCCATGTCTGCTCTCCCTGATCCCCCAAAAGACGGTAAGGATGACGAGGAGAGCGGCATTCCTGCGCTTTACACCTATTTTGGTCAGTTCGTAGATCACGACATCACGTTCGATCCGGCGAGCAGCCTGCAAAAGCAAAACGACCCAGATGCGCTGGTAGACTACCGAACTCCTGCCTTCGATCTGGACAATGTCTATGGCCGCGGACCCGGCGATCAGCCGTACATGTACGACGGAGGTAACACTTTTCTGCTGGGAAATCGATTAAGCGGCGGGGTGGATCCTAATGCGAGAGACCTGCCGCGCAATAATGCTAATCCAAGCCGCGCTCTCATCGGCGATCCACGCAATGACGAGAACAGCATCGTCTCTCAGCTGCAGGGGTTATTCCTTCGGTTTCACAATCGCATGCTCGCCGATAAGGCCGGCATGGCGTTTTCCGACGTTCAAAAGCTCGTTCGTTTCCATTATCAGTATGTGGTGCTGAATGATTTTCTGCCCCGGATTGTACATTCAAGCGTTTTAAAACAGCTACGGTCTGATGGACAGTTTGATCCGCACAAGCTTAAGTTCTTTCACTGGAAGAATGATCCATTCATGCCGGTGGAGTTTTCCGTGGCCGCTTACCGGCTCGGGCACTCAATGATCCGTCCGGGATATCGCCTCAACGATGCGATTCTGCGACCCATTTTCCCCATTGCAGGGTTTCCGGAGGGACTGACAGGCTTCCAGGCGATGAATCCAGCATGGGGCATCGACTGGGGACGTTTCATCGACATTGATATCCGCAGCTACGATGGTTCGAATGCCGTGAATGCCAAGCGTCTTCAATTTGCCTACAGGATCGATACGTCACTCGTGAACCCGCTTTCTCAGCTCCCGGAGCCCATAGTGAGCGATCCTCCGCCATCTCTAGCCGAGAGAAATCTCTTGCGAGGATGGAGATTGGAGCTGCCTTCAGGCCAGCATGTGGCTCACGCAATGGGTATCAAACCGCTGAAAGACGATGAAATCCAAATTGGTCAGGGAGTGGATAAACCGGACAGTCCATTGCCCACTATCCTTGATCCAAAACTAGGTCTCGGAAATGTCTTCAAGCAGAATTGTCCTCTGTGGACTTATATTTTGGCTGAAGCAATGCACCATAAAGAGCCCGTCAAGATCCCGGTGCTGGAAGACATCACGATCAAGACACCCAAGCTGGGGCCAGTTGGTGGCCGTATAGTGGCCGAGGTGTTCCTGGGATTGATGTTTGGCGACAGCAATTCCCTGCTGAGTCTCGAACCGAATTGGCATCCGGATTCCGGCCCCGGTTTTGGGCTGAAAGACTTCGTTAAGTACGCGCTGGGACAGTAAGTCGATCGAAACCAGAGTCCATGAAGACGCCGGGGGCGAGAATTTGCAGAGCTAAGTCCTTGCGAATTACATGGATAGCCATAAGTCATTGGCAATCAATCGCTTGCAACGATTTTCCTCCCAAACGATTGAAAACAAAAGAAGCGTGAAAAGAAATTTTCTGGAGTAGGTGAGTAATCGCGCTGAAAACCTTGCCGTGCAGGTTCAGTTTGGACTGCCCAAACTTAGGGATTAGGGATTATGGTAAAGTGCTGTTCGCCTGTGGGGGCGACCCACCAAACTTCCAGGGGTGCATCAGACTGCAAGGACTTTTCGATTTCTCGAATTTAGGATCTGTTCTCTGTTCTCACGTAGGACGGTGACTCGATGGTACGAGCAGCGAAATCGCAATTAGAACGGCGATCAACGACGCAATCCGCTGAGCGCGTGCCTCGACCTGCCTCGGCCCCGGCGTTCGTCGACAACCGCCCCGAGACAATCGCCCAGCGTAAGCTTGCCGACACCATTGATAACAGCCCGACCATGGTCGCCCAGCGAATGCAGCTCGGAAGCTGGTTCGGCGAGGCTGCACAACTCAAGGCCAGAACGGAGCAGCAGGAGTCGCTGCAAGGAATGTTTGCTCCCGTGCAACGCAAATGCCTTAAGGAAGCAGCCTACGATCAAGAATGTGCGATGCCTTCTGGCCCCTCAATCCAACTCCAACATGAAGCCACGCCACAGAAGAATGCTACTGGCCTGCCCGACAGCCTTAAGATCGGCGTCGAGTCGCTTTCTGGCATCTCCCTGGACAACGTCAGAGTTCACTACAACTCGTCCCAGCCCGCTCGACTCGAAGCCCTCGCCTACGCGCAGGGAACTGACATCCATGTCGCTCCGGGTGCCGAGCGCCACCTGCCGCATGAGGCCTGGCATGTGGTGCAGCAGGCGCAGGGAAGGGTGCAGCCCACGACCCAGATGAAAGATGCAGTACCCATCAATGACGACAGGGGATTAGAACATGAGGCGGACGTCATGGGAGGAAAGGCGGCGGTTGTGGGGCATCTCGCGGTTCCTTCGCGGCCGTTTCAAAGTCCAACGCAACCGGCCGAGGCTCAACTTGATGCCGCGGGTATCAAGCTCGGGCTAGCACCGCAAGCCACGCCTACACATGATGTGATACAGCCCTGGCGCGACCAGAACGGGAAATGGTACGATCCCCCTCCTGCTACCCCTGACTCGAAGGAGTGGGAGTCGTTCGAGTTCGGACCGAAAAAAGAGACTCGATGGCGACCGAAGAAAGGCTCAGAAGCAGAGAAGGAAGAACTGAAGGTCAAAGAGGAGGCGCTGAAGAAGAGTGAGGCGGCTAAGGAGGCTGCCGAAAAGCGGGCCACAAAATGGGCAACGATGAGTACGGACTACAAGACCATATTTTATGAGGATTCCGCCCATATCCTTTATACGCAGGATTCGATCGCGGGCACTTTCACTTCCGGCAAGTCTATCCAATCATTAGTTACCGCACTAAAGAACGACGAAGTGAAACCGAGCGACGTGGAGCCAATCATGGTGGAACTATTCGAAGATAGGTTGTACTCGTACGATAACCGCAGGTTATGGGCCTTCAAGAAAGCCAAGCTGAAAGTCAGGTGTAGGTTCGCCAGTCCGTCCGAGCGCCAGAAGAACGCATTTAAGCTAACAGGCGATGGTAAAACTATAAAAATTCGGAAGTAAGAATAACCGTCGGCCTATAAGCAACGGAGAAGAATCATGAAATATACACCCATTCCGGGTGCGCCGAGCATTCATAAGGTACCGCTACCGGAGATGGCGGTAGAAAAGGCCAAGGTCAGGCTCACGCTCGATGGGGCTGACCAGCAGCGGCGGACTTTCATTTTCTTCCCCTATCAGGCGATCCGCGTCACTACGCAAGACTGCTTCGTGGTATCGCCCGAGTCTGGTCTGTACAAGGGAGGGGTGTTCCTGGTAGACGATTCGCCATGGATTGCGGATCTCAAGCAGGCACTGAGTCAAATCGACCATCTCGCAACGTTTCTAGACCAGTCTCACCACTACGTCGTTCCCAGCGGAGACGATGTTGTCGAAGTAGTCGCATGGAATTTGAAATGGACCGGCTCCGAAGGGAGCGGCTCATACCCGGCTGAAGAAATCCAAGTTGGTTATTAAAGCTTTGTGCGAATGGCCTGGGAATATACTTCCTTCGACCCAACTCCAAGGCCATAGCCTGTGCGAGCAATCGCAATGACTACAACCTGCCTCGCGAAGAGAAGCGTTTGCCAAAGCAATCGAGCCCAGCGATCCCACATCAGGGAGCGACACCGCAAATGCCCGAGTTGTACCCCTTGCCAGGCAGAAGCGAGTGGGCATCCGCGAAAGAGCTGAAATTTTTCTTCACTAAGTCCTGTACGAACTCGACGGCGACATCGAACTTCTGCGCCGTTGGGTCCTCATTCGGAATCACCTTGAAGTCGCTGGTGATGAACAGCATGTTTCCTACCGGAACATAGTTCCAGTTTTGCGCGCGTTGCAGCAACTGGCTCAGCTTGCGCCCTTCCGGGGTAAATGAGATGAGAGGATTGTGGGTCACGCGTCCGATGAAGTCGAGCGGCGGCGGAACCAGCGGGACAAGATCCTTGTCGTTCTCATATCGTGTCTGGCTCATCACGGCCTCGAACCCCTTCTGGAAATTAACGTCTCCCGGTCGGGGCGAAGCAATCGTGATCACCGGCTGAACATTGGGAACGCCGCGGTCCTGGCTGAGGAGGTACGCCGCGATCGTCGCCATGGCGCCACCCTTGCTGTGTCCGGTGACAAAAACCGGAGTGTCCCCTAAGGGGTCTAGCGTCACCACCAGATCGTGTACCTGCTGGATAATCGACGTGGTCGCGTTGAAGAAACCGCTGTGTACCTGACCGGGGATCTGGTTGGGGCCGCTGGGACTCGAGGCGGGAACGGCGAAGAAGTTCTGCAGCCAGTCGAGCCAACTGTCGGGATCGGTCGCGGAAGGCGGCAGGGTGCCGCGAAATGCCACTACGACGCCAAATGGACACTTCCCAACCGTGGCCACGTTGATAAAGCCCTCTCCTCCAAAAGCGACTTGCGGATCCGGCGAGTAAGGAACATTGGGGCTGTAAATCTTATCCTGGGAGTAGACGTTGGTGCCGGGCTTGACGTTGTAGGCTGCCCCGCAAGCATTCAAAAGGATGCAGTTCAGATTGCTCGGCGCAGTGCTCATCGGTGACTACCTCCTGGTGATCGCGGATTATGCGTCGGTTCGCTTGGAGAAAGCAAGCTGTTTTTCCGGCACAGACAAAGCCGTCGAGAACGCGCAGATGGTCTGGAGACTGGTTGCTTTACTCCGCCGGAGCTACATACCCCTGCTTATAGTGCACATGCAGTGGCGTAGCGGAGGGCGTTAGCTGGACCAGGAGCTTGCGCCACTTGCCATCGTGCGCGACGTTGCTAGGCCGGTATCCCAGCACGTATTGATTGCGCAGTTCGCGGCTGATCAGGGCGGCGATCTCGGGAATTTGCTTGCGGTCGTCGGCGGCTATGGCTCTCCCGCCAGTGGCGTCGGTGATTTGGCTCAGCCACTTGCGGCCCCAGCGCTCTTCGAACGTCTTGAACAAGTGCACTGGCACGTCGTCGAAGATGCCGATCCCGTAGGTCAACACGTCGGCCTCCTCAACCATTCTCTGGGTCTCCTTCAAGCTGTAACGGCTGTGGTTGTCGCCGCCATCGGTGATGATGACCAGCGCCTTCCGTTGATAGCGTGCTGAACCCATCCGCGATATTCCCAGGTACACCGCGTCATAGAGTGCCGTTCCACCTTTCGGCTCGGTCTCCCCCAGTCTCGCCTCAATCGTCTCAATCGACTGGCTGGAGGTCGCAATGACTTCGGGATGGCTGGACACCGAGATCGCGAAATAGTCGTCCTGCGGATTGGCGTTCTTAAAGAACTCGGCCACCGCTTCCCGCTCATATTCGATCTTGTTCCACATGCTGCCGCTGCAATCCAAAATCAGTCCCACCGAGATCGGCGCATCCTCGTTGGAGAAATACCGAATGGGTTGGGCGACGCCGCCCTCATACAGCGTGAAGTTCTGCCTGGGGAGATCGACGACCGGCCGATTCAGGGCATCCGTAACCGTGACTGGAACCAGCACCAGGTCCACGTCCACGCGCATTGGCTTTGTGCGGGGGACCAGGGTAGGTTCGCTAACAGACGCCTCTAATGTGCCCGAGTCACGCTGGGAGTGTGGAACAACGTGCGTTTGGTCGAGCGAATCGGACTGTCCCCATGCCGTGCCAACCATCACGGACAAACCCGCGGCGAGGGAAAGAAGAAGGGTAGCCTTAGCGGCTTGAATTGTGGCTTGCGCGATCATGACGGCCTCCGCGAGAGTCCTGCGTCCGATGCATAGCCGAAGTGCCTGCGTTCAGATAACAAAGGTCGACGTCATCAGGGTGTACGTCGCGGTACAGGGGAGACTGCCTCGACGCGATGCGTCAATCCTCAAAAGAAGCCGGTGCTGATTGCCCCACATCCAGAGTTCCCAACCACCCAACACGGTTGGTCCACTTTGATTCAGGAACTATAGACCCAGTTGCAACGACTGACCAGAAAATTCGCTGGAATTATTGTCCCGCAGAGCGTGACCCGGAAAAACGCGACCCTGGGATGTTCTATAAATAGAGGCGCGATGCGGAGAACCGAATGAGTGGCGATTCCTTACCCTTGGCCCTGCCGCTATCGAGCTTTGCGACCGATTCGTGCGAGGCCACCACTCTGTATCGCGAACTGCGCAAACCCTTGCTGAGATATCTGGCCGGCCTCGGGCTGTCGTCCGAAGAAGCGCAGGACGTTGTGCAAGATGCTTTCCTAAGCCTGCATAAACACTTGGCTGACGACGAGGCACAGGAAAACATTCGCAGCTGGCTGTTTCGCGTCGCCCATAACCGCGCCCGGAATCACCAGCAAAGTTATGCCCAGCGTTTCGGCGAGCCACTTGATTCCGCGAGGAGCCCCATTTCCAATCAGGCCTCTCCGGAGCAGTTGGTGCTGGAAGAAGAAAAGTTTCGCCGGCTGGATAAGGCAATCTGCTCCTTGGCCGCGCAGGAACGCGAATGTCTCATGCTGCGCGCGGAAGGTTTGCGCTATCGCGAAATCGCAGAAGTGCTGGGGGTTCCAATGTCCACCGTGGCCGATACCGTGGATCGCGCGGTCAAGAAGCTTGCGGAGAAATGCAATGTGTGACTTTTCGAAACAACTGGTTGCCTGGATGGACGGCGAGCTTGCAGAGAACGAGTCGGTTGCAATCGAGCGGCACGTTGGGACCTGCATGGAATGCCGGGGACGTGTCGCCGCTTATGAAGAAGTAAGCCGCAGGTTTGCTGGTTACTGCGATGCAGTGCTGGCGACAGCGGCAGAAGCGACAACCACCCGGCCAACCTTACGCAGCAAACTGCCGCTCTGGGTTCCAGTTCTGGCGGGCGCGGCGGCAGCCGTGTTGTTGCTGGCGTTGCTGCCGCGATCCGTCAAACCGATTCCGGTTGTTCCCCAAGTGGCAGAGACTCGTCCTGCGATCGTGGTGGAAACCCCGGCAACGCCACCTAAGCCAGTCCAACAACATCGGCGCCTTGCCGCCCACAAGCAGACTCCGAAACCGAACCCAAATTGGGCGATGGCTGGGCCCGCTATTCAGATCGCCATCCCAGCCGAGGCGATGTTCCCGCCCGGCGCTGTTCCCGAAGGGATGAACTATTTTGCCAGCCTGAGTCTTGCAGCCGATGGATCGGTGCAAGGGGTCCGTCTGCAACCTTAATTCTTGATTCGACAGGAGAACCACGTACCCATGAAACGCACCTTGATACTAGTTCTGGCAGCTTCCTGCTTCGCATTCGGCCAAGAGAGTGGAAACGTGACCTTTCAAACCGCTGCACCTGTGGGCGGAGTCGCCTTCGGTGCAATCGGAGCTCCCGGCGCTCCTGTAAAAGGTGCGCCCTATACCGCCACCATCACCAACGAGTCCGTGCAGACCCTCGCGGACGGTACCCATATCACGCAGTCCAGCACCGGCACGACGGCGCGGGATTCTCAGGGCCGCACCCGGCAGGATGCTCCCTTGCCCGCACTCGGCAATCTATCCGCCGCTGACGCTCCGCATCTCGTCTTCCTCCAGGATCCTGTGGCGGGCGCCTCTTACACTTTGAATTTGACCGACAAGACCGCGTGGAAAGGTCCCGTGCCCCCCGCCGGGGCCGGTGCGCCCGGCATGATGGTCTCCACCAACACGGTCTTCATTCGCTCGGCTGCTGGAGTGCCCCCTGGCGATGCGCCCTTGCCACCACCTCCTTCTACCTTCATACAAAAGCGTCTTGTGACGGAAGATGAGGGCGACGTAAGTACCGAAAACCTTGGCTCGCAGACCATGGAAGGGGTGCAGGTAACCGGAGTGCGCACCACACACACCATTCCTGTCGGTCAGATCGGCAACGATCGACCCATCAGCGTGGTCACCGAGGTATGGACCTCGCCCGAGCTGAAGACGATTATCTTAAGCAAGCGAAACGATCCCAGAATGGGCGAGCAGACCTTTAAGCTGACCAACATCCAGCGCGGCGAACCTGACCCGTCGCTATTCACCGTGCCGGCAGACTTTAAGATCACCGAAGGCGCCAAGACCTTCGTCTATCGCACGAAGCCATAGCATACGCATTCCGCAATGTCCTGGGTGCCCCACACAATCCTGATTTTGGATTGTGTGGTGGGATCAATAGTCTGGTTGTCGGGTGCCTCATCCCGGCATTTCTTGCCATGATCGGGCTTTCGTTTACACGGTCGCCTTCTGTCGCGCTGTTCTGGTCACCGAAGTCTTGTGTTTGGCTGCGCGCGCCGCGATTCGCGCTGCATCCCGCAGGCTGAAGTGCAGGCGCTTACCCATAAACGTCGCCGCGCGGGAGATCGTCTCCAGCGACACCGGCGTATAGCGCGGGTCGAGCAGCCGATCCACGTGGGCGCGGCTGGTCGCCAACTGGCGCGCCAGGGCGCTCTTGGAAATCGACACGCCGGTTACTTTCGTTTTTTCGCCCTCGCGATTTTTCGTGACACCCTTCAACATCTGCTCTATGAATAAGAGCGGAAAGCTCTGCCCCGCATGTCGGGCTCGAGTTGGGCCATTGCGGCCAAACTCGTTAAGTTCTTTGAAATGACGATTTTGCCTGTAAGCTACTGAAGCGAAGGATCTTGCGTTAAAATTCCCGCTAAGCTTATGATTCCACGGATTTTCAGCCAGAGAGATTCCGGGCACTACGCGCCGGGTGACGCACGTCTACCCTCAGTTTGCAAATGTGAAAACCAGGATCCATACAGGCACCGTGTGCAAAGATGTGCAGATGTAAGTCCTTACGGCTGACATGGATAGCTATAACTACATAGGGAATCAATGACATGCAAACAATTTCCGCTCAAGTCATTGAAAACACACGAAGCGCAACAAGCAATTTTGGCAATCTTCCCAGAATGGCGGACGCGCGGCCAATCCTTCTTGCCGTGTGCCCCGAGTTCGCGCCGGACTCTTCTGCGGTAACTTGGGTAGTTGGTCCTCCACCAACAAGCATCCCCGCCCTGTTCCCTACTTCACCGGCGGCAGATACGGCAGTGTGCGCGCGAAGAACCAGCACAGGAAGAACACAATGGGTATGTGCACTGCGAGCTGCAGCATTCCGTAGCCCACCAGGTCGCGTGCCTTCAGTCGCAGGATGCCCAGCAACGGCAGCATCCAGAAGGGATTGACCAGGTTGGGCAGTGCCTCGGCGGCGTTGTAGATCTGCACCACCCAGCCCAGATGGACCTGGTGCAGGTTCGCCGCCTGCAACACATAAGGCGCTTCGATCACCCACTTGCTGCCGCCCGAGGGAACGAAGACTCCCAGCACAGCGGAATAGATCGCAACCAGCAGGGGAAATGTATTGTGTGTGGTGACGGCGGCAAATAACTTGGCCAGCCAGTCGGAAATGCCGGTGCCAACGATCATCCCGAAGATGACGGCATAGAACGGAAACTGAATCAGCACGCCGCCGGTCGCAGGCACGCACTCGCTCACCGCTTTCATGAATCGCTTTGGGCGCCAGTGCAACAAAATTCCGACGGTGAGGAACATGAGGTTATACGTATTCAGGTCGAGCGCGGCCAGCGCTCCCTGCGGCGAGGTGCGAAACACATCAATCAGGTACCAGCCCAGCAATGCCGCCACCAGGATGTTGAGGACCGGGCTGTATTCCAGCCATTCTCCCGGCTTGGTGCGCACTTCCATGGCTCCGGCGGTGGGCTGAAATTCGATACCGTAATCTGCCGCGGTGCGGGCGTTTTCGGCGGACGGCGCTGACAGGTATGCAACCAGCACCGACACCACAATCAGGACCGCCGTCATGGCAATGCTTTGCCACAGGAACAGCGTGCGCGTCAGCGGGATCAAGCCGCTGACCGCGAACAGCGACGGCGGGATGGCAGTCTTGGTCGCCATCAGCATCGCGGCCGACGAGGAGAGTCCCATGGCCCATACCGCTCCCAGACCGAGATAGGCGGCACCGCCAGCCGCGCGGTAGTCCAGACCCTTCACGCGTTGCGTAAGCTCACGCACGTAGAGCCCGCTGAAGATCAGGCTCAGTCCCCAGGAGATCAGCGAAGTCAGCATGGAAAACAGCGCGACTAGTGCAATCGCGCCCCGGGGAGTCTTGGGGATTCCCGCCAGCCAGCGAATTGCGCGGTACACCAACGGAGTCGACGCCACC
This sequence comes from uncultured Acidobacteriaceae bacterium, assembly GCA_963779555.1. GTDB lineage: Bacteria > Acidobacteriota > Terriglobia > Terriglobales > Acidobacteriaceae > DASRAA01. Next base: position 476,146 of record CAVZYS010000014.1, on the reverse strand, counting down.
ACGTAGCCGCCGATGATGATCATCACCATCTGCATGGTGAAGGGAACCAGCGACCAGAAGCTCTTGCCGCCCGCGATGGCAAGCTTCGACGGGCTCTCACGCAATAGCAACCCGATCAGAAACACGATGACAATGCCCATGAAGGCAAACACTAGCGGGTCGGGAAACCAGCGTTCGCTCCAGTTGGCGAGAGCGAGCCCGAAGCGCACCAGCGCTCCCTCATGGCTGCCGTCAGGTTTGTTTGCAGTGCGATTTGGCCGGGAAGCGCTAGTCATACGGTCCCTCGATTCGCAGTAATGATGAACGATTCTGCGAAAAATGCAACCAGTTCTTGAGGGATAGTCCTGGCTTTTGCCGGGGGCACGCGCGCGTTGAACGGGCAGCAAAAAGCCGGGGAGCACTTCCCCGGCCTGGTTACCTCAACATCCAAGCGACTACAGGTTGATCTTCCGACGAATCACGCCCACGGCGCCTAGCAGCCCGCTGCCAAGAAGCAGCAGACTGGAGGGTTCAGGGGTTGACGTACCGTTGAAGGTGACTTCGCCGACCATGATCCACGGAGTGGAAGGGGTATCGGTCTGAAAGAACTGCACGTCCACGCTGTTGCCCGTGATGTTCAGCCCGGAGAACGTGTAGCCACGAGGATTGGGGTCCACATTGTCTGGGGCAATGGCGAAGAAGTTGCCACCAATAGACACGCCGCTCGGCAGGTAAACACCGCCGTAGCCGATGGTGTTATCCACCCAGATGTCCACGGAATGGATGGTTACGGTGCTGGCGAAATTGAATGTGACCGTTGGATTGGAATTATTGGGAACGCCCGTTTCCCACCCGACCCATGGGGTGAGTTCGCCATACTGATACCAGCTAAGGGCAGGCGACACGCCGTCGGTCAGCTTGCCCGTGCCCCCGCTCAGCGCAGCGCCCGTGACGTCGCATACGGAGTTGCAGGGGACGTAAGTGAAGTCGCGATAGTCATAACTGCCGTGCGCCCCGTTGTACATGCTGTAGCTTGTTACCGGAAGCACTGCCGCCCCGGCGTCAACCGTGACCAGAAGCCCGAACACCAGCATCGAAGCAGCCAGAACTTGAGAAATCTTCATCGTGTAACTCCCCCATCTTTCTGGACCATCCATTAGGCATTACGCAGCGGCACCTACCGCACCCAAGTGTGCGATGCCCCGAGTCTAATTGCCTGGATTCCACTACCGTACCCGCAATTTCGTAGCCAGAGTAAAGGGCTTAAAATATTACCCTTAGAGCAGACACCCGTTGCAATTGTTGTAAATGTTTGCACACGTAGTGGTATCGGGCTCACACCTGTGGCGGCGTGATCAACGCGCAATTCTAGCCGTCGGCACTTTGGTTGAAGCGAAACATGCGCGCTCCTTGGCTGATGGAACCGGTTCGTGGCCGCCCGCCCATCGCTTCTGATATCGTTTCCCTTCCGTGTATCAGCGCAAGAAGTCGTGATGCAGCCAAGAAGCGAAGCGGCGAACGCGAACGCCCACGAGGACCCTGAATGTCTGAGAGCGCAGTGTTGACCGACAGCCTTCCCCGACCCAGCCAGTTGTACCGCTGGCTGGTGCTGATTTTTGTCAGCCTGGCCATGTTCGGCAATTACTACATCTACGACAGCATCAATCCGCTGGAACGCATTTTTCTCGAGCAACTCGGCTTTTCCGCCTCCATGTTCGGCTGGCTCAACGCCAGCTACAGCGTGGCGGCGTTGGCAACGCTCCTCATCGGCGGCATCCTGGTCGATCGCCTTGGGATCAAAAAGTCGTTGCTGCTGTTCTCAGTACTGATTTTGTTGGGCGCGATTTTGACCGCCTTCAGGGGCAGCTTTTACATGATGGTGGCCGGCCGTGCCTTGGTTGGACTGGGCGCCGAATCGCAGATCGTCGCCGTCACCACCGCGCTGGCGCGCTGGTTCAAGGGCAAGGAACTCAGCTTCGCCTTCGGCATCAACCTGACCATCGCACGCATGGCCTCCATCGCCGCCGATAATTCACCGACCTGGGCCAAGTTCGCCTTCTTCCCCAACGGAGTGGACTCTCAGCCGAGTTGGCATCGACCACTGGTGCTGGCGGCGGTCGTCGGTTCCACCGCCGTGATCGGCGCCGTGGTGTACTGGGCGCTCGAAAGCTACGCCGAGGGTCGCTACCATCTCGGCAAATCGGGCGAACCCGACAAGCTCAGCTTCCGCGAGGGACTCAAGTTCAACGCCTCCTATTGGTATGTAGTCGCGCTGTGCTTTACGTTCTATTCCGGCATCTTCCCATTTCGCACTTTCGCGATCGATCTATTCACCAGCAAGTACCTTTCGCAGATGGGAGCAGCCGCGACTTCGACCGCTGCCTTCGCGTCGGCCCAGCAACACGCTGGATGGCTGAACAGCCTACTTCCCTTTTCCGCCATGATCGCGACTCCTCTGTTCGGCCTGCTGGCCGACAAGATCGGCAAGCGGGCCACCCTGATGGTCGTCGGCTCGTTCCTGATGATGCCGGTGTACCTGTTGATCGCCTACAGCAGTGTTTCGCTGATCGTGCCGGTATCGCTGATGGGCATCGCCTTCTCGCTGATACCCGCGGTGATGTGGCCGTCCGTGGCTTACATCGTCAACGAACATCGGCTGGGCACGGCCTACGCGCTCATGAGCCTGCTGCAGCAGATCGGCTTCTTCATCTTTAACCTCGCGATCGGCAAGGCCAACGACATCGGCCACGCCGGACCCGACAATTTCCATGGCTATGCCTTGGGGATGTGGCTGTTCTCCATCCTCGGATTCCTGGCGCTTTTCTTCGCCCTGTTACTGCGCCAACGCGAAACCGGCCCCGACGCGCACGGGTTGGAAACCATCACCACAGCGACGGGCGCTGCCTGAGCAAAGAACATCGTTAACCGGACGGATATCAGCGACGGCTTAGGTTCCCACAAGCGGAAGACTCGCGCTTTTCGGCCCCAACTGCTCTGATTTAACAGGAGTTTCGTCCGCAAAAGGTGTAAAGCTTGAGCAGACGGGAAATTGCATCCGGCGCGGCCGCACTTCCGTCTGATACTAGCTGGCGCTTTTTGCAATTTTGCGGCTATGATGTCGAAAACTGGAGGAAGCTGTGAACCGACCTGCGACTTCCCCTCTGGATCGTAAACTGCTCGCTGTTCTGCGCACTCTACTTGGTCCAATTCCGGTCGCCCTGGCTTTGCGCGACGCGGAAGACCTGCCCGACACCGACACGCCCATTGTCGGTACGGTTCGTATTCCAGACCGTTCCACCTTGTTTTCGATGGTCATGAATCCCGAGGTGGCTTTTGGTGACGCCTACTCCTCCGGCAAGATAGAGTTGGAAGGCGACCTGGTCCGCAGTCTGGAATGCGTGTGCCAATCGTCTCCTCGCGTCCGCAACTGGTCGTGGCGGTTGTTGTCGAAGTGGCTGGATTGGGCACAAGCCAACACCCAGCGCGGTTCATCGCGCAACATTCATCATCACTACGACCTCTCCAACGATTTCTACCGGCTCTGGCTCGATGAGCAAATGGTGTACACCTGCGCCTATTTCCCCACGCCCGACGCCTCCCTCGAAGAGGCGCAGGAGGCGAAACTCGACCTGGTCTGCCGCAAGCTCTGCCTGCGCCCCGATGAGACGGTGGTCGAAGTCGGTTGCGGCTGGGGCGCGCTGGCCATCTACATGGCGCAGCACTACGGAGTCCGTGTCAGGGCCTTCAACATCTCGCACGAACAAATTGTGTGGGCCCGCGAGTGGGCGAAAGGGGCGGGTGTCGCCGATAGGGTGGAATTTGTCGAAGACGATTACCGCAACGTCAGCGGCCAATTCGACGTATTCGTCTCGGTTGGCATGCTGGAGCATGTGGGGCGGGAGAACTACCCCGAGTTGAGCCGCATCATTCATCGCGCCATCGGCGATACAGGCCGCGGGTTCCTGCACTTCATCGGTCGCAACCAACCTCGGCCATTCAGCGTCTGGATCAGGAAGCGCATCTTTCCCGGCGCTTATGCACCATCGCTGCGAGAATCAATGGAGGTTCTCGAACCCCAGAACTACTCGGTGCTCGACATCGAGAATCTTCGTCAGCATTACGCCAAGACTCTCGAGCACTGGCTGGCCCGGTTTGATTCTGCCTTCGATGCGGTCGTGCGCGAGTACGGTATGGACTTCGCTCGCATGTGGCGGCTCTACCTTGCCGGATCAATCGCCACATTCCGCGCCGGTAATCTGCAGTTGTTCCAGGTCTTGTTCGCCGGCAGCCGCTGCCAGTCGATCCCCTGGACGCGCGAACACCTTTATGCCCCAGTCCGCGAGGAGTCGGACGACGAACTATGGACTCGTGCGATGTAATGATCGTCGGTGGCGGGCCCGCCGGATCTTCGTGCGCCTGGGGACTTCGTGGCTCTGGACTCGACGTGCTGATCGTCGACCGCAGTGTGTTTCCGCGCAACAAACTCTGCGGCGGATGGATCACGCCGTTGGTGCTCGAGGAGCTTGCCATCGCCCCCGAAGACTACGGGCCGGGAAGAGTCCTGCAACCGATTTCCGGCTTTCGCCTCAATGCCATTGGCGGGCCGCAAGTCGAGGTTCGAAGCGAGCGCATCGTCAGCTACGGCATTCGCCGCTGCGAGTTCGACGAATACCTGCTGCGGCGAAGCGGAGCACGACTCCACGAGGGTGAGCCCATTACCTCGATCGAGCGTTCGGACGGCGGCTGGCTTGTGAACAGCAATATCCGCTCGCGAGTTCTGGTCGGCGCTGGCGGACATTTCTGTCCTGTGGGGCGCCATCTCGGCAACAAAGGTGCACCCGCACCGGTGCTGGCACAGGAAATCGAATTCGAGATGGACCCCGCCCAAGCGGCCGAATCGAAAATCGCCGGTGATCTTCCCGAACTTTTCTTCTGCCGCGATATGCGCGGCTACGGCTGGATTTTTCGCAAGAACAACTTCCTGAACGTCGGGCTCGGCCGCACTGATTCGCACGAAATATCCCGCCACGTGAAAGATTTCGTCGGCTATTTGGCGAAGACTCGCGCGGTCGAAACCCCCGACAGCGGAATCGCTGGCCATGCCTATGGACTCTTTGGCCGCTCGCAGCGCAAGGTTCTCGACGACGGCGTCCTTCTGATCGGCGACGCCGCCGGACTGGCCTATCCCGAGAGCGGCGAGGGAATCCGGCCAGCGATTGAGTCGGGCTTAATCGCCGCCCACGCGATTCTTTCAGCTGAGGGCGATTACAGCGTGAGGAGGTTGACGCTCTATCATGAGCTGCTAAATTCACGCTTGCACCGCGAACACAGCCGGCTCGACACGCTGTCGCAACTGCTTCCGCACACCATGCGCGAGATACTGGGACGGCAATTGCTGCGCAGCAATTCTTTCTGCCGCAACGTCGTGGTTGACCGCTGGTTCTTGCGCGTCGCCGAGCAGCGCATCGCGTTCGAGCCGCGCCCGGTGCGGCGGGAACTCGCCGCCAGTTAGCTTTTGCTGCACTTCCCATCCGCAACAATTTCAGCGATGCTAGAGACACACTGGAGAACCATCATGGGCGAGCAAACCGGCGACTGGATAACCACCGTCCGTCAGCATCCCGAGCGCGCAGTCCCACAACGCGCGCAGGAGTTCCTTGAGCAGGGCCAAGTCGCCCACGTTGGTTTCGAACAGGATGGCCGTCCCTACGTTATCCCCATGCTCTATCACTATTCGTCCGATCGCCCCGACCGCATCTATCTACACAGCGGATTCGCCAGCCGCGCACTCCAGCAACTGGCTTCCGGCATTCCGGTCTGTATCGCCGTCACCCAACTCGATGGGTTGGTGTACTCGCGTGACGCCAAGTATCACTCTGCCAATTACCGCAGTGTGATGTGCTTCGGACGTGGCCGCATCTTTGATGATGAAGAAGAAAAGCGCGTGATGTTCGAGGCCATGACCTCGCGCTACTTTCCCGGACGCACCGCCGGGCGCGATTACACGCCCGCGCCATCGTCACACCTGGCGACAACCGCAGTGGTGGAAGTGATCATCGAGGAGATCAGCGCTAAGATGCGCGAGGGTGGCGCCAAAGGCCCACAGGACGAGCAAGACGACGCTCCCGGCACCTGTGGCGTGGTGGACATTTAGCTACTCCGATTCCATCACCAGGTAGCTCAACTCCCCGTCATGCTCGATTTGCAGCACGATAGGATCGCCGGGCTGGACCGATCGCAGCACCTGCCTCAGTCCGGCAATGTCCGTGATGGGAGTCGTATTGACCGCGTGGATCACGTCGCCGGGTTCCGGACCCTCACCCAACAGTGTGCTGGCCGGTGTGCGTGCGGCCACAATCACGCCCGAAGGAATCCGCAGCTCCGGCAACAGCTTCTTCAAATCATCATTGATGGTGATACCGACGATGCCCAGCCGGTTCACCACGTTGCCGGGGCCGGTTACCATGTCGGCAAAACGCTGCGGATCGTCGGGCCGTTCAGCCACGGTCACGTCAACCGTAACTTCCTTACCGCCACGCAACACCCCAATCGGAGCCTCTTGCCCGATCCTGTAGGCGAACAGCAGGGTCGCAAACTCCTTCACATCCCCCACTGGCTTGCCTCCGATATTGGTCACCAACTCGCCGACTTTCAAACCCGCCCTGTCGGCGGACGATCCAGGGGACACATCTTCCAGCAGTACTCCATGGCTGCGCGGCAGCTTCAGTCCCTCGGCCAAGTCGGGCGTGACGGTGCGGAGATACACGCCAATCTGCCCGCGATGTACGTGCCCTTCGGTCCTGAGCTGCTCGTAGATGTTACGCACCACGTTGCTGGGAATGGCAAAGCCCAGCCCCTCGCTGCCGCCGGATTCGGAGAGAATGAACGTGTCAATGCCAACGACGCGACCGTCCACGTCCACCAGCGGACCGCCGCTGTTGCCGGGATTGATGGGTGCATCCGTCTGAATGTAGGTTGTCGGGTTCTCGTCGCTGACTTGCCGCGCCGTGGCACTGACCACGCCCATGGTCACCGAATTCTCCAACCCCTGCGGACTGCCGAAGGCAAATACGACTTGCCCCTGCTTTAATTCATCGGAGTTGGCTAACTGCAGCGCCGGCAGGTTCGACCCGTCGATCTTCAGCACCGCGAGATCGGATTGCCGGTCGAGTCCGACCAGCTTGGCGGTCACCGGGCCATGCGGCTTCGAATCGTCAGTGCCGGGCGCCTCCAAACCTGGAAGCCGTATCCGAATTTTGCGCGCTCCTTGCACCACGTGCGCGTTGGTCACGATATATCCATCCGATGTCAGAATCACTCCCGATCCGATGGCTTCTTGCGGCTCGAACAACGCCGTGCCGGAGGATTCTTTGCCGGAGCTGAAGCCGTACCCGGTGGCGACGATTTGCACCACCGACTTGGTCACAGCCGCGGTCAGCGCCTGAACCGACTGACTGAAAATATGCAACGGATCGTTGCGCATCGCGCCAGCCGAAGTCACCGGCTTCTCGGTTTGCGCCGAGGTGGCCGCGGGAATCAATGCGAACACGGCAAGCAAGATGGCAAGGGAAGGAAGGCGGGCAGAATTAAGCTTCATCGTTAAAGGATTCTCACTCGGGTGTCACTCCAGACATTACAGCAGAAAGGTGCGCCCATCACGAATGACAGGCACCCATTGGACGACCAGAAGCGCAGCCGCGGCGCAGGATTCCAGCGCGCGATCACACTCCCACATTCTATGTTCCACTTTAGCGGTACCGGGGTTCCACAAAACCCCATAAGCCCTTCAGGAGTATCGGTCACCTACGGCCGTCGGCGTGGCTGCTTCGGTATCCGCCAGAGTTCGCGCGACGGTGGCGGCGCCGGGATGCACGAGCACCATCCGTCCTCCTTGTTCCAGCCGGTACCAGTCGCCGCGCCATTCAATCATGCGGCCGGAATAGCTGGCGCACCAGAATACAAACCCCATCAAGCCGCGAAGAGGATAGAGCCACGCGTAACGCAACGCCTGATCATCACACACCACACCCCAGCCCGCCACAATCGCCATGACCGCCCGGTTCAGGTAGGCCAGGGCAAACAAGCCGACCCCGAGCGCCCAATGATGCAGTGCGCCAGCCGCCAGCAATCCCAGCAGTCCAAATGGCATGGCAAAGGTCAACGCCGTTCCGGCATGCCCCGCGCGCCGCGAAAAGCGCGTGCTCTTCATCCACCGAATCTGGTGTCGCATCGAGCAGGCAAAGCTGCGGTTGATCACCACGTGATCGATGACGTGATCCGACATCACCACCCGCCTGCCGCTGTCGGAGACCTCGCGGCCCAGCAAGTAGTCGTCGGCGCAATAGTCCGCCAGCGGTTCGAAACCACCGACTGACTCCAATGCATCGCGCCGAATCGCCATGGTCGGCCCTAATGCGAACTTCATGCCTTCCAGCAGGTTCGCTACAATCGCGCCCGACGTCATCTCAACGCTCATGCCCAGTGCCTCGAGCCTTGACCAAAGTCCCCCTGTGGCCACGCCGCGATACAGACACGTCACCATGCCATTGGCCGGATCAAGCAGCGGGCGCACCACTTCCGCGATGTAGTTGGGCGCAACATGCACATCGCTGTCGCTGATGATGAGGTAATCGTGGGAGGCATGGCCGTACATCTTCACCAGCGAGCACACCTTGGCGTTGGGACGCAGTGGCTCGCCCGTAGCAACGATCTTCACCGGCACCGCAGGGTACTTACTGCTGATGCGCCGCACCACGTCCAGCGCAGGATCGTCCCCGTGGCGCGCGCCAAAGATAATTTCGAAACTCGGATACTGTTGCTCGAAAAAGCTGGTCAGGTTGGCTTCCAAGCCGGGTTCCATGCCGCAGACCGGCTTCAGCAAGGTGACGGGCGGAAATGCGGCCTCACCGTCAATCCGGCACTGCTGGCCGCGGCGAAACCGCGCGCTGGCGATCATCACCAGCACCAGGTACCCGGTACTTGTCACCAGCCCTACTGCCGCGACCAACAGCAGCAGTTTAAGAAACATCATTCCCATCTCCCGAGAGGGCGCATATTCCGATTGCATCCAGGCCGTGGGAGCAAGTGCCAGCCGCCACGGGCCCTAGTCTCGTTCGTCGCCAGGGCATTAAACATTCGCCCGTGCCAGAACCCAACCGTGTAGCTATACTTGTATCGACATTATAAGGGAGTTCTTATGCCTCTCACTCAGCAAGACACAGCTTCCGTCAGTCAAGAAATCACTGTCCATCCCCCGAAAAGGCTACTATTCGGACCCGGCCCCACCCAGGTGCATCCCCGGGTGTATGAAGCCATGGCACAGCCTGTAGTCGGCCACCTCGATCCCTACTTCTTCGAGATCAGCCAGGCCAACCAGCGCATGCTGCGCCACGTCTTCGGCACCACCAACGAGTGGACGTTCGTCATCTCCGCCACCGGCAGCGGCGGCATGGAAGCCGCTATCAGTAACTTCGTCGAGCCCGGCATGAAGGTCGGAATCTTTGCCAATGGCTTCTTCTGCGATCGTATGACCGAAATGGCCAAGCGCCACGGTGCCGACATCGTTCGCTTCGAGAAGCCCTGGGGCGGAGCTTTCGGCGATACCGAAGCCGCCGAGTTCATCCATCGCGAGAAGCCCAAGGTCGTGATGTATGTGACTGCCGAAACCTCCACCGGAGTCTTTCAGCGCGGCGAGGCCATCTGCAAGGCAGCGCACGAAGTGGGCGCGCTAGTCATTGCCGACTGCGTCACTTCGCTCGGTGCCATGCCCGTCAACGTTGACCAGACCGGCATCGACATCGCCTACAGCTGCACCCAGAAAGGCTTGAGCTGTCCTCCAGGACTGTCGCCCATCACCATCTCGCCGCGCGCCGTCGAGTGGTTGCAGGCGCGCAAGTCCACCAACCGCTCCTGGTATTTCGACATCAAGCTCATCGGCGACTACCTGTTCGTCTCGCATCGCTACCATCACACCGCCTCGGCGACGCTGTTCTATGCGCTGCACGAGGGCCTCAGCCTGATCGAGGAAGAAGGCCTGGAGAACCGCTGCGAGCGTCATCGTCAGGCGCACCTCGAGTTCGTCAAGGGCGTGGGTGCGATGGGACTCGAGATGCTCGTTCCTGCCCAGTACCGCATCTGGAACCTCAACACGCCGCAGGTGCCTGAAGGCGTGGACGACGCCAAAGTCCGCGCCACGTTGCTCAAGGACGACGGCATCGAGATCGCCGGAGGCTTTGGTCCGCTAGCGGGCAAGGTCTTCCGCATCGGCCTGATGGGTCCGCTGGCGACCTCAGACCACGTGCAGGACTTCCTCGCGCGCTTCGGCAAAGCCTTGCGTGGCGCAGGCTACAAGGGATAGCCCGTACGGAGGATTGACCACAGAGACACTGAGGCACGGAGGACTTTGAATATCTAATCTTCTCTGTGTCTCGGTGCCTTTGTGGTGAATATTCGTATCTTGGCTAGCGAAATCAAGCGATGGATCGTACATTGACAACGGCCGCGCAGCCCATGCTGGTGTACGACGGCTCGTGCGGATTCTGCAGCCGTTCGGTGCAATTCATCCTGCGTCACGAGCGCCGTCACGACCTGCTGTTCGTGCCTCGCGACTCCGCGCTGGGCAAGGAATTGCGCCACACCTATCACCTCGAAGCCGTCGAATCGATGTTGTGGGTCGCCAACGGTCACGCCGCCGTTGAGTCTGACTCCGTGCTGCGTGCCGCCGACTATCTCGGAGGAGCGTGGTCCGCTCTCGCCACGGTAGGCTCTCTGATTCCAGCCGCACTGCGCAACTGGGGATATCGCCTGATCGCCCGCAACCGCCGCCGATTGTCGTCAGGTGCGGCAAACTGCCTCATTCCCACCGCTGAACAGCGCGTCCGATTCTTGGGCTAAGTTCAGGCGGCTTGCCCGCCAACCCGTTCTTAGTCCACATCTCATTTCGCCGGTGCGTAGAAGTAGTAATCGGCAGTGTAGCTGCTCTTTGCCTCGACGTTCTGTTTCGCGGCATTGCAGTCGGCTGCTGGTGGCGGCAGTCCGCCCTTGGTGTTGATTCGCTGGATGCTGGTGACGCGGCTGAGCACGCCCGCCCCGGAATGACACGTGGCCGTCACCAGCAGCCAGGGAATTGAATCCGAATCCGGTGAATCGACCCGGGCCACGGCCTTACCTGTGACTTCACTGCCGTCGTTGTCCTTCCACGTGGGTCCAGCATAGTGCCGGCCGATCACCGCCCCTTGCTGGTCATGCAGCTCCGCTTCCGGAGCTTTCAAGGCCCAGGCGAGCTTGCCGTCCGTTCCCGGCTGACACACGTAGATCTGCGAGCCCGTCGCGTGCGCCTGCAGCACAACCTCCTCGCCAGCAGGTGCTTTGATTTTGTCGGGCACATCGGGCGGCGAGACGCCTTGCCCGGTTGCGGGTATGGCAATTGCCATCACTGAAGCTATTAGCAGCAGTCTTTGCATAACGCGCAGAAGTTTAACACCATGGGAGTCACGAGTTGCATCGCTCGGGCTGGAGCCCTCGCCACGATCTGCCGTCCCACTCGCTGCGCCCATAATGAAAGTTTGAAAATTTTTGCGATTTCTCGGTGCCTCCGTGTCTCCGTGGTGAAAAATTACGTTACGCTCTGCGATAGCCGTGAGGATGCGTCTTGTGCCACCCCCAGGCGCTGGCGACGATGCTCTCTACATCCGAATACTGGGGATCCCAGCCCAGCAGACGGCGGATCTTGTCGGAGCTGGCGATGAGTGCGGCGGGGTCTCCGGGGCGGCGGGGGCACTCGAGCACGGGAATTGCATGCCCCGTCACCTTACGGGCAATGGCGACGATTTCGCGCACGCTGAAGCCGCTGCCGCTGCCCAAATTGCAGATCAACGTTTCATGAGTTTCCAAACCCTGCAAGGCCAGCACGTGAGCGGAGGCCAGGTCGTCCACGTGAATGAAGTCGCGGATGCAGGTCCCGTCTTTGGTGGGATAGTCTGTTCCAAAAATTGCGAAGGCCTCGCGCTGTCCGAGCGGCACTTGCAAGACGAGAGGAATGAGATGGCTTTCGCTGCGGTGGGCCTCGCCGCGCTCGGACGTCGCCCCGGCGGCGTTGAAGTAGCGCAAGCTGGCATAGCGTAGTCCATGAGCGTTGTGCAGCCACGCGAGCATGCGCTCGACGATCAGCTTGGACTCGCCGTACGGGTTGGTCGGAAACAGCGGATGCTCCTCGACGATGGGAACGCTTTGCGGCTCGCCGTAGACCGCGGCCGTCGAGGAGAAGACAAAGCGCAACACCCGGTGCTTGAACATCACGCGCAAGAGCGTCAGGGTGCGGGCGGAGTTGTTCTCGAAATACCGTTCAGGATGCTTGATTGACTCTCCGGCCTCGATCAGCGCGGCGAAGTGCATGACGGCATCGAAGGCATGGCTGCCAAAGAGTTGGTCAAGCGCCGCTTCGTCACCGGTGTCGCCGTGCACGAATTCCGCCCGCGCTGGTACGGCCTCGCGCCATCCCATGATCAGATTGTCGAGAACGGTGACGTCGTGTCCGGCGCGCAGGAGGTGCTCCGTCACCACGCTGCCGATATAGCCCGCTCCGCCTGTCACCAGAACTCGCATAACTCTCCCTTGACCAGTGTGATCACATGCCCGTGCCTTCGCTGTGATGAAGAGAACGACGCGACGCGCGTGGCCGGGGCTACTTGGTGATCACGCCGCAAGCGATGCGGTCGCCAGCGTTGCCCGCAGGATCGGTCTTCATGTCGTCGGCGTGGGCGTGAATCATTAGCGCCGTGCCTCCGTTGGCGAACAACGAGTTGGGCTCGCTGCCCGTGCCCAAGACAACATCTGCATCCTTGACTTCGACCTTCGCGGTGCCGTTGGGCCTAACGGTGAAGTTCGCCATGTCGCCATTGTGGTGGCCGTTGGGATTGAGGAGACCGTGCTCCTTCTTGTCAGGGTTGAAGTGCGGGCCGGCGGACTTGAAGTCCGGGGGATCGCACTTGGCGTTCTGATGAAAGTGCAGAGCGTGGTCTCCGGGAGGCAGGTTCTTCACGTCGAGCGTGACTTCCACACCCTTGCCGGACGGCTTGATGGTAGCCGTGCCGACGCTGTCCCCCTTGGCGTCTTTCAGCGCGACAACCTCCTTCTTGACCGGCTTGTCGGACGTGGCGGATTGGGCGAACCCAACGAGGCTGAGCGCGGCCAGGCTGGCAACTATGAGGAGCGAACGTGCGAATAAGCGATTCATATCAGCAGAGTTGTATCACAAACGAGCGAGTGTGTGGGAGAGGTGCCGCAATGGGGGAGTCGGGGTCTGGTGACCGAACTTCGTCGAACGTGCGTCCAGAGTTTGGACAAATTCCCGTTCGATTTCTAGAAATTGGACAACGTGGCGAAGCGGGTCGAATCGGGAAAAGACGCGGAAATACGGATTCAACAGCGGTTACGAGTCCCGTCGCGGTGTGGCAGGTGACGTGCTCCGCTAAAGACGGCACCGAAAAGCCACTGCCGGGGCCCGCAAGCGTTCGAGCCTCTCTCATAAATGCCAACACTGCAAAAGCAGCGAAGTCCCTCAGTGGTCAGAGCCAAGTTTATTACGGTGTGCCCGATGTGAAGTTTGGTAGTAGAAATCCAGAGTATTGGGACTGGGAATGGCGGAGCCGCACGCGGCGGCAGAAAAGTCTTACGGCGGCGATATGGGAGCGGAGACAGAGCGACACTGGTTGGCAGCTTACACGCGGGCGAGTCATGAGTACGCGGTGGCAGGTCAACTGGAGAGCAAGAACCTCGCGTTTCTGCTCCCATCGTTTGTACGCAGCGTACGCTGGAGTGACCGGGTAAAGCGAGTGAAGGCGCCGTTGTTTCCCGGCTATGTTTTTGTTCACGTCAGCAACCATGAACGGGTACGCGTGCTGCAGACCGCGGGCGTGGTCAACATCGTGTCGGTGGCGGGCAAACCGGCGGCGTTGCGCTGCGAAGACGTTGCCATGCTCCGCGAGTGTGCCGCGCGTCCAGACGAAGTGGAGCCCCATGCGTTTCTGCGTGTAGGCCAGCGGGTGCGGGTAAAGCACGGGCCGTTCGAGGGATGGGAAGGTGTCCTGGCCTACAAGAAGAACGCGACGCGCCTCGTGGTCAGCGTGGAGCAGATTATGCAGGCAGTGTCGGTGGACCTCGATGGCGCAGATGTCGAGGTAATGACGTGAGCCACCTCCGGGAGCTAAGCAGATGTTTGTGTAACCCTCCCGGGAATACAAGTTCTGACCGAAGCAAACCCCAAACCACTAACCATCCCCCAACCTCGATCGCCCTGCGGTGCATGCCGCGGGGCGGTCGAGCCTGACTACTTTCACAATGAGTTCGACACAGTATCCAGGCACAGCGTCACTGAGTTCGGTCATTGCATTTCCCGCGCAATCGGGTGTGCGGATCGGGATGACGACCGACAACATGCGTCGCGTGGAAATCCTGATCGGCTTGTTGGAACGGTTGCTGGACTTTCTTGCAGCGGGGGCGGCGGTGTGGTCGGCCTACTGGATCAGTGCAGCCTGGCGCGAAGGACCGCGCGCGCATTATGCCAATGATGCCGTTCTGGCGACGGCGGCGGGCTTCGCCCTGCTGATGGTACTGCTGCTTGACAAGCACGGCGACTATCGGCCGTGTCTCAGCCTGCTGGCGGTTCGCGAGACAGAACGGTTGCTACGCGTCACGATCGCTGGGTTTCTGCTGGCGCTGCCGATCCTGCTGGCGGTGACGAAAACGCTTCCTCGCGCCGCCATCGCTTTGGCGCTGGTGATGGTGCCACTGCTGCTGGCCCTGGAAAAATGGCAGACACATGCTGCCATTGAAATTGTCCGGCGCCGGGGAGCCCTCATGCGCAAGGCGGTGATCCTGGGGACAGGGGCCATGGGACGCAGTATTTTCTCGACGCTGGTGCGCTCGCCGAAACTCGGACTCGATCCGGTGGCGTTCGTCGAGGCTGAGCAGACATTCACGGAAGAGGTGATCTACGAAGCGTCGTATCAGCGCAAACACCAGGCAACCGTTCTACCCGGGCCGGTCACGCCCAAGTTGCTGCGCAGGCTGGAAGCGAGCGTGCTTATCATCGCGGCACCCGAGCTTAGGCCGGAAGAATCGGCCGCGATTGCTTTGCAGGCAGAAGCCGCAGGAGCAACCGCTTATGTCGCTCCTGAGCCGACTCTAGAGCCGGGATACGCGATGGAATATGTGGAAGTGGACGGCGTAATGCTGGCACATAGGGCGACGCGCAGCAGACGACAATTGTATGAGACAGCAAAACGGGCGCTGGACGTTGCCGCGTCCACGATCTTGTTGCTGTTGTTGGCCCCGGTGATGGCTGCCGCGGTAGTGGCGGTGAAGTTGACCTCGAAGGGACCAGCGATTTTCAAGCAGCAGCGGGTGGGACGCGACGGTGTACTTTTTTACATGTACAAGTTCCGCACGATGTACCAGGACAGCGACCGCTACGCTTATTCGCCCAAGAGCGGGTGTGATCCCCGCATCACGCCTGTGGGACGGTTCCTGCGGCACACCTGCATCGACGAGTTGCCGCAATTGCTGAACGTAATGCAGGGAGCGATGTCGCTAGTGGGCCCGCGTCCGGAGATGCCGTTCATCGTGGAACAGTACGAAGAGATTCATTGGCGGCGGCTGGCCGTGAAGCCGGGAATCACGGGACTGTGGCAGCTCAGCGCCGATCGCTCCTCGCCAATCCATCAGAACATTTCGTACGACCTGTATTACGTACGGAACCGCAATCTCATGATGGATGTGGCAATCCTGCTTCACACGTGCGTGTTCGCGTTTCGGGGAGTGTGAGTGCGCGGGTCTTCTGCGACTGAACGACAATCATGCTGATCACGGTTATAGGTTCGGGATACGTCGGGTTGGTTTCGGCGGTGTGCCTGGCCGAAATGGGGCACCAGGTAATCGCGGTCGACTCGGATAGGGAGAAGATCGCCGCGCTGACACGGGGCGAAGTTCCTATTTACGAATCGCTGCTCCCGGAATTGCTACAACGTCACAGCGGCAAGCGGCTGCGGTTTTCGTCGTTTCCCCGGGCGGCGGTAACTTCTTCGGACGTGGTTTTCCTGGCGGTCGGCACTCCGCAGAGCGGGAGCGGCGAGGCGGACCTCTCGCAAATCGAAACCGCGGCGAAGGAGATTGCTCCCGTGCTGCACCGTTCCACGCTGGTGGTGGAAAAGAGCACGGTTCCAGTATGCACTTGCGAGGCATTACGCGAGTTGCTCTTGCTCAATGGCGCGCGCGCCGGATGGTTTTCGGTGGCATCGAACCCGGAATTTCTGCGGGAAGGAAGCGCGATCACCGATTTCCTGTATCCCGACCGCATCGTAGTCGGCGCAGACGACGAGTTCGGCCGCTTCATGCTGAGGGAAGTCTACCGGCCGCTGTCGAGCGGCGGCTATTACCGCCGAGAAGACGCGGTGCCGCGTCCGGCAAGAAACCAGGGCCGGGTGCGTCTGCTGATGACCAGCGCAAAGAGCGCCGAGTTGATCAAGCACGCCTCGAATGCGTTCCTGGCGACCAAGATTTCCTACATCAACACGGTGGCGCGACTGGCGGAGAAAGTGGGCGCCGATATCGACGAGGTTTGCGCGGGAATGGGCTCAGACCCGCGCATTGGCAGCGAGTTCCTGCGGGCTGGGATCGGCTATGGCGGATCGTGCTTTCCCAAAGACGTGGCAGCGTTCGAAGCGGTTGCCCGCCGTTGCGGGGTCGATTTCCCGCTGCTGCGGCAGGTGGCACAGATCAACGAAGAACAGCGGACGGGGTTCGTGGAAAAGGTGCAGCGCCTGCTCGGGCCTCTGGCAGGAAAGCGCATCGGGGTGCTCGGTCTGGCGTTCAAGGAAGACACCGATGACGTGCGCGAGTCACCTGCCATCACGATTGTGCGCGAGTTGGTGCGGCAGGGCGCACTGGTATGCGCGCACGATCCTGCGGCGATGGCGAGAACGCGTGAAGTGCTGCCGAGCGCGCAGATCACCTACTCGGACGACCCGTATCAGGCGGCGCGCGGCAGCGACGCTCTGCTAGTTCTGACAGCTTGGCGGCAGTTCGCGAAGCTGGATCTACAGAAGCTTCATTCCGTGATGAAGGCTCCTGTCATCTTCGACGGACGAAATCTGTTCTCGCCGGAGGAAATGGTCGCAGCCGGTTTCGTGTACCACAGTGTGGGACGCGCGTCGCCGGCGGCGACAAGACCACTGGCGGCGCAGTTCGGACTCCCTACCGCGATGGGTTACACGGTGGCGCGCATTGCGGCTGCGGCGCAGACGAACGTGGAGGCGCGGTCGCCCACGGTATTACGACCCGGAATTCACAATGAACAATCCCCCGGAACTCCCCAGCGGGCAACTGATCGTTAGACAGAGCAGGCGATCAGGGCTGCCGGCCGTGGTTGGCAACCCGTTCGACGAGGTGTTGGTGGCAGAAGTGCGTCGCATGTTCCGCCATTACCGCTGGTTAATTGCGGGCTGGACGGTGACTTGCTTGCTGCTCGCTGGGGGTTACCTGCTGGTGAAGGCCCCGCAATTCGAGGCCGGTGCGCAGATCGAGGTGCGACCGGCGGGGTCAAACTCACTGGGATTGGACGAGATGGCGGCCAAGGTCTTCAGTCCAGCGGACGCGAACACACAACTGCAGAGCGCGGTACAGATGCTGCAGAGCAACGCCATCGCACTGGAGGTGATGCGGCAGTTGCAAATCGCGCAGCGTAGCGATTTCTCGGGCCGGTGGACCCAGCACAACACCCGGCCAGTGGATTCGCTGCCGCCTGAGGTACGAGACCAACTGCTGGGGCGGTTTCAGCGCAGCTTAAGCGTCAGCGTGGTCCCCAAAACCGACATTATTACGGTGCGATTCAAGGCGAGAAACCCGGAGCTCTCGGCGGAGGTGGTGAACGCCATCATCAACTCATACACGGAAAGGAAGATCCGCACCAGCTACGACTCAACCATGCAGGTTTCCAACTGGCTTTCGACCCAGATGGACGACCTGAAGAACAAAGCCAGCGAATCGCAGGAAAAGCTCGCGGAACTGCAGCGGACCACCGGCCTGATTGGCGCGGACGAGACGAGCAACACGGTGACTGACAAGCTCAAGCAGTTGGATGAACAACTGACGGCCGCGGAATCGGACAGAGTGGTCAAAGAAGCGCGGTACCGCATTGCAACCTCGGGCGATCCGGAGCTATTGGCCTCCTCCGCTCCGGACCCGACGTTGCAGTTGTTGCGCACGCAGGAGGCGGAGTTGCGCCTGCAATACACGCAGCTCAGCACGAAGTTCGGAAATGGCTATCCCAAGCTGGCGGAGGTGACGAACCAGGTGGCGCAAGTCGACCGGGCGATTGATGTGCAGTTGACCAGGTTGGGCGAGCGCTACAAGAACGATTACCTGGCGGCGGCAAATTCCGAGAAAATGCTGCGCGCCGCATTCGAGGAGCAAAAGCAAAAAACTTACGAGCTGAATCATGGAGCCGCACAGTACGCGATCCTGAAGCACGAAGTCGAAACCACGCGTGACCTGTACGAGACCCTGCAACGAAAGCTGAAGGAAGCAGGGATTTCGGCAGGGCTGGCTTCGGCCAACATTGGAGTCGTGGACATCGCGCAGGTGCCGTCGGAGCCGGTCGAGCCGCGGGTTCCACTGGTGCTTGGAATGGGTCTGGGCGCGGGGTGCTGTTGGGTACGCTGAGTGCGGTGGTATTGGAAGCGATGGACACAACGGTCCGGTCCGGGGAAGAGGTGGAGGCACTGTGCGGAGTTGCGTCGCTGGCAACCATACCGTGGATGGGTGGTGCGGTCAGGGGTTGGCTGCGCTGGCCACATGTGATCGACTGCGAACCTGGGTGGAACGTAATCACGCAGGCACATCCGTACTCGAGGGCGGCGGAGTCGTACCGCACATTGCGCAGTTCCCTGCTGCTGGGTGCCGACGGCAACGCCAAGGTGCTGATAATTACCAGCGCATCGCCGTCCGAAGGAAAGACACTGACGGCGGTGAATTGCGCGACCGTCATGGCACAACAAGGGACGCGAGTGCTGCTGATCGATGGGGACCTGCGGCGGTCCTCCGTGCACCACAATTTGGGAATACGGAAGGATCCGGGGCTTGGCGACATCCTGAGCGGACGCTGCACGGCGGACGAAGCAGTAGTGACAGTGGAAAACATTCCCCACCTGTCGGTGGTCAGTTCGGGCGCGACGGTGCCGTATCCGGCGGAAGCCTTGGCGTCGGACGCAATGACAGCGTCCCTACGCCGCTGGCGCAATGAATATGACCACATCGTGATCGACACGCCCCCGGTGGCGATGGTGACAGACGCAGTGGTGCTGGCGGCGCAAGCTGACTCGGTCGTGCTTGTGGCAATGGCGTCAGGAACCACGCGGCACGCGCTGCGCAGAACGTATGACCTTTTGGTGAGAGCCAACGCGAAGGTTGCGGGGGTGGTGGTGAACGGCGTCGATCAGCGATACGAAAATCACTACTACTGCGCTTATGGGCGAGGCGGAGTGAACGACGAAAATGGCTATGGTCCGGATTACATGGCGTAGTTGGCCGGCTCGGCGAGTGCGATCAGCTATCGCATGCGGATTGTTTCTCGCTATAGGGCTGGTGATGAGTGGTACTCTCATCGCGCAGGTGGGCCTTCCCGCGGCAAATGCCGCGCAACCGACGCAACAAAATACGGCGATGCCGGGCAGCGAACGGGCAAAGTCGCCATCCCAGGCGCGCGCGGCGGCGCTCCGGTTGGATACCGGCGACCTGTTGGAGATCACGACTTTCGACACACCGGAGCTGTCGGGCAAATTTCGGGTCGACAGTCGGGGAGAGATTTCGCTGCCGCTGGGTGGAGCGGTCCCGGTGCAAGGACTGACGGCGGAGCAGGCGGCGGTAGCGGTGGAGCGATTTCTGCGCGACCGCGACATTCTGAAGAATCCGCATGTCACGGTGCTGGTGTTGGAGTACGCGACGCAGGGGGTGAACGTGATGGGCGAGGTTAAACAGCCGGGGATTTATCCGTTGACGGGAAAGCATGGCGTGCTCGACTTCATCTCGATGGCGGGGGGCCTTACGCCGTACGCCTCGCGGTCGGTCAACATCACGCACGGCGCTCCATCGTGGGACACGGTCACAGTAAACCTCGTAAGCGCACACGGCGACGCGCTGGAGAACGATGTCGAGGTGCTGCCGGGAGATCGCATCGTCGTATTGCGGGCGGGGGTGGTGTATGTGATTGGCGACGTCGGCAAGCCGGGTGGATACGTGGTCGAAGGCAAGGATAGCGTAACCGTGCTGCAGGCGCTGGCGATGGCGCAAGGAATGAATCGCACCGCCAAGTCGAATGGATTTCTGATCCGGAATAGTTCGGGTGGACGCACGGAGACGCAGCTCGCGCTAAACAAAATTTTGGTCAACCAGGCTCCGGACCTGAAGCTGCAGGACGGAGACATCGTGTTTGTGCCGCTCAGTGGTGCGAAGGACTGGACGAACAAGGGCCTGTCGTCGGCTTTGCAAATGGCCGTGGGAGCGGTGCTCTACGGACGCCTATAACTGGCAGTCCCGCGATTTTAAAATGAGTCGCTTGGCGATGTTGGTTACGCGATATCGCAGCGCGGGTCGAATGTTGGTGCAAAGGGCGCGCGGGAATCCGCTCTCGCACAGCGAGCAACGCGGGTTGTGGGTTGTGCTGCTGGGGCCGGATGGGGCGGGAAAGTCGGCCGTGATCGAAGGGATTGCGAATGGGGGCTCAACGGGATTCAGGGGATGCGATTCCCACCATTTGCGTCCCGCGTTTCTACGGGGCAGGGCCTTGCTGGGTGCGAATGTCGATCCCCATGGACAGCGGGTGCGCGGGACCCTGATTTCCCTCTTCAAGTTGTTTTATTTGTTGATTACGAACTGGCTGGCCTACCTGGCGAGGGTTCGTCCGGAAATCGCGCGGGGCAAACTGATTTTGTTCGACCGATACTTTCCCGATTGCCTGGTCGATCCCCGGCGATATCGGCTTCCGCCGTCGTGCCAACGCATTACGGAGCTCATTGCGAGACTGATTCCCAAACCTGACTTGTACGTCGTGCTGGATGCTCCGGCGAGAGTGCTGCAAGGGCGGAAGACTGAGGTGACAGCGGCCGAGTCAAAGCGGCAGCGGACGGGCTATGCGACGCGATTCGAGAAATTGCCAAATGTGGCCGTGGTAGACGCGTCCCGTCCGCTGAGAGATGTGGTGAGGGACGTTCTCGATCGCATCATCGAATTTCGTCTGTCGCGGTACAGACAACGCTACGAGATCGCATGATGGCTGCGACAGAGATTGCGAATCAAATATTCCGGCAATTGCACGATGGGCGAAACTCGGTGGATTTAGCAACCTATGTCGCTGTTCCGGGGAACGACACAGCGCGCTGGCTGCTGCCGGCGGCGAGTCCGGAGATCGGAAGCATGCTGGCGAGCTGGTCCCCGTACCGCGTGTGGTCGCGCGTGGCCTGGACAGCGGTGCGTGCTGCAAACCGTTTGGGACGAACGACGGAGATTCCGGGCGCATCGGTAATTGAGGTCGAGGGGACGCGCGGGGCGAACTGGGAATCGCTGGGGTGGCGCGGCATTGAACCACCGATACCGGTGATCTACCTGGGCACGCCCGGCCCGAGAAGGAAATCAGTGGTCCACCTCGTGGATCGGGCCTCGGGCACATGCAGAGCGGTGGTGAAGGTTCCGCTGACAGATGAGGCGAAAATTGCGCTGCGGCATGAGGCGGACGTGCTTGAGGTGCTTGCCAGCGAGCGCTACGAGCATTCGCCCCGGTTGCTGCATGTCGACTGGGCGCGGGCGATTACGACGCAAACGTTCATGGTGGGGCGCCCCGGATCGCGAAAGCTGGCGCCGGAAGTTTGGCGGCTCTTGGAGTCGTTGCTGCTGCCGGGCGAAACCACGACGCTAGAGGATCACTCGGCAAAGTGGGCCCAGGAAGTCGTTTCCATCGGCGACAACGTTCCGGGGAGCAGGCCGGCTAGCCGCTGCGATCGACGAACTGCGAGACGATTCGCCATTGCCGGCATGTTGGGAACACGGTGACTTCACGCCATGGAACATCAAGCGACTGAGCGACGGGAGTCGGGGGCTATTGGACTGGGAAAGTGCTCAGCGAAAAGGACTGCCGCTCCAGGACGCGTTCCACTTTCAGCATATGCAGGACTGGCTATTCGACCAGCGCCCCAGACTGCACGCGGCAGAGTTCTGCGACGTAGCGAGTCGGATGGGATTGAATCCACAACAGACCTACAAACTGGAAACCGCGTACCTGGTCAACTCGTACCTGGAATGCATTCGTGAGAACAATCGCGAGCGAGCGCGGTTCGTCAGCAATACGCTGGCGCTACGCCGGGGGGCTGCGGCGTGACGGCTGCGCTTTCGTTACCAGAAGTGAATGGCAGACAGGACAGAGGTTCGCAGGGTCTCCAGCCCATGACCACCGCCGCGCGCATCGATGCCGCACGGAAGGAATTGCTGGAAGCATTTCTCGAGCAGATGAATGGGGCCCGGATTCCGTACTGCCTGCTGAATGGATTCCAGGGGTATCCGGAGGTGATCACCTCTGACGTAGACTTCATGATCCACCCCAGCGACGCCGAGCGAATTCCCGCGCTGCTGTTGGCGGCTGCGAAACAATGTGGCGCGCTTCTGGTGCAGGCTATCCGGCACGAAACCGGGGCGTGGTACTTCGTATTGGCAAAACAGGTGGGCAGTGGGGTGGCGTACCTGCACCCCGATTGCACCACCGACTACCGGCGCGATGGAAGGCTGTGGCTGGTCGCAGAACAGGTGCTCAGGAAGCGGCGACCCTATAAGACGTTCTTTGTGCCAGCAATCGCGGATGAGTTTCTGTACTACCTGACCAAGAAGGTCCTGAAGCAGCACATTAACAGCGCGCAGTGGCAACGCATGGAGGCGCTGTATCTGAGCTGTCCAGAGGAGTGCAGCGAGCGACTTCGGCGGTTCTGGTCAGCGACGACTGCCGACGCTCTGCTTCGCATGTTAGCGCGACAGGAGATCGGGTGGATGCAGTTCTATCTACCTGCGCTGTTGTCGGAGTTGCGCGGGTCAGTTCCGGTGGAGAGTTGGTGGAAGCGGGCGAATCAACGCTTGCGGGAGTGGCGGCGCTGCATGGAGCGCGCGCTGCGTCCTACAGGCCTGGGTGTCGCGGTGTGCGGAGGCACGGAGCAGTGTCGGTCGAACTTTGCGATCGCCCTGCAGGAAAACCTGCGGCCGGCGTTCCGACGAACCGTGATGTGCGCGGAGGAGACAACCGGTGACAGTCTGTGGGGAGCGGCAGCGTTTTGGCTGGCAAAGGTGCGGTCGACGCTGGTGATCCGGAGAAAAGAGTTGCCCGAGAGAGGGCGGTTGGAGCGGGACGAGATTGGTTTCGTGTTGGACGACCCAGAACTCAGCGAGGGGGCAGGCGAGCAATGTGGAGGCGTGGATTCGCGTCATGGCTGCGCTGTTCTCGACGGCAGCCAGTCGCTGGAGCACAACCTCGAGCGCGCCACACGACTCACGTTGGAGTACCTGGCAGCGCGCCTGCGCGAGCGAATGAATCTGAAAGATCCATCCTTAATGAAGGGTGAAATGCTGTTCGATGCAAAGCGAAGATCGGCGAGCCCGGCCCAGAGGGTCGAGTAATGTCGCGCATTCTGCTTTCGGCATACGCGTGCGAGCCGGGCAAGGGTTCGGAGCCCGAGGTGGGTTGGTTGTGGGCCACGGAACTGGCAGCCGCGGGGCACCAAGTTTGGGTTATTACGCGAGCGGCCAACCGGCACTCGATCGAAACGGAAACAGCCCGCCGCCCACGTCCGCGATTGCACTTTGCGTATTACGACTTGCCGCAGTGGGCGCGTAGCTGGAAGCGCGGGGCACGCGGCGTTCATTTGTATTACGCGCTGTGGCAATGGGGCGCCTATCGAGTGGCCAGGCGACTGACGAAAAAGACCAACGTCGATTGCGTGCATCATGTGACGTTCGTAGGCCTGCGCGGGCCGAGCTTCATGGGCTGGCTGGGATTGCCGTTCTTTCTGGGGCCGGTGTCAGGAGGCGAAAGCGTGCCGAAACCGCTGCGCGTGGGGATGACGCGCACCGCCAAGTTGCGTGAGACGGCACGCGATGTTGCCAACCGCGCGATTCACGCCGACCCGATCATGCGGTCCGCCTTTCGCAAGGCGGAGCGAATATTCCTGGCGACACCGGAGTCCCTACAACTTATTCCTTCGAGATTTCAGGAGAAATGCACAGTGCAGTTAGGAATCGGGCTTAGCCCTGAGTACTTGGGCTGGGCAAGCCAGAAGCGCAGCCAACCTGAAACCCGCCTGCAACTGCTCTATGTTGGGCGGCTGTTGGAATGGAAGGGGCTCGATCTGGCCATCCACGCAATGCGGCTCCTGCACGATCGCGGTGCCCCGGCGCAGTTCACGGTCGTGGGAGAGGGCCCAGCGCGGGAGATGCTGAATCGACTGGCGGCGGACCTCGGCTTGGCGGATGACGTGCGCTGGGCAGCGTGGCAGCCTCACGACCAACTTCACAATCTTTACCGCCAGCATGATGTGTTGCTGTTCCCGAGCCTGCGGGATTCCGGCGGGATGGTGGTGCTGGAGGCGCTGGCGCATGGATTACCGGTGATGTGCACCGACCGCGGTGGGCCGGGTGTCATCGTGAACGCCCGCTGTGGCCGGGTGGTGCCCACCCGGGGCCAAACTAAGGATGCGGTCATCGGCGAGATGGCAGACGTTCTGCACCAGTTGAGTTGCGATCGAATACTGCTGAAGAAGCTGGGTGGCGCGGCGCGAGCGCGGGCTTGGGAATTCGACTTCCAAAAGCTGGTGGCGCGGTTGCATCCAGTGGACTGCGCTCTCGCGGAAAACATCGCATTAATACAACCCTTGTGATGGCTGGCCGCTATGCGGCCGGGACGGTGTACCTCTGATCAATTTCCCCGAAACAGTTCCCTCACGAAACGCTCGATGAGTGGCGCAATACATCCCGCAATCAATGTCGCTTACCCGTGGCCTTCATCCATCGATCGGCCCGACGCGCGCAAACTGGCGCAGCGTCTCTGTCAGGCGCTGGTGTTGCTTCCGCTGTTCTCGCTGATGCTGCTGCCAGAGTACGTGCAGGGTCTGGGCGATCCGGAGTCGAAATCGATCTTGTATCGCGGAACCATCGGTCCGCTGCGTCTGGCCGACGCGCTGCTGCTGGCGATTATTGCGGCGCACGGCATTGCGGGGGTCAGCTCACGTCGGGTGCATCTGCATGTTCCGCGCACTATGGCGGTACCGGGGACAGGCTTTCTGGCCGCAATTGCAATTGCGATGCTCTATGGGTGGTTGCACGGGGGGACGAACTTGTTCTTCGATTGGCGCGCGCTAGCGCTCGGCGTCGGATTATATGGTGTGTTCGCCATGTGGGTGCAGACGCCGGCGGAGGCACGCTCGGCTATGTTTCTCTTTGCGGGATACATGGCAGCCCGGATTTGTTTCATTTATGTGTCGTTCTTGCGTGGCGAAGGAGACGTGATTGTAGGCGTGCGTATCCCGGTGTTCGACGGCCCGACTGTGTCGGCCATCGTGTTTACGGCGATTTTGGCGTCGTGGATGAGCGACCACGCGCACGGCAGGTGGGCACTCCTGTTGTGGGTGAGTCTCAGCGCCGCTGCTTATCTGCTCGTCCTGTTGTGTTTTCGGCGGACGTTCTGGGTCGAACTAGGAATTGCGACTGGACTGCTTGTTCTGCTACAGAAACAACGGCGCGGACGCAAATTGCTGTTGGCAGTGGTAGCGGTTGCGGCCGTGGCGATGACTTTGGGACCCACGTTTTACCAACGCATGCAGAGCCTTGACTTCACAACCGGAGAGTCGGAGTTCAGCCAGGGCAATCCCGACCACGTCGGAGACGTTCTGGACGCATGGGAGGAAGTGCAACGGCAGCCAGTAATGGGCATTGGATTGGGGCGCTCTTACCCGACGCTCCGGATTCAGGATTGGAAAGAAGAATCCGTGATGGTGCACAACGCCCCGCTACACGTTTGGCTGAAGTATGGACTCATCGGACTCGCTTGCTACGTATGGTTCCACTGCGCGACTTTCCGCTGGTTGCATCGGCGGCATCGAGCGCTGCTAACTGAGGACCAGGTGTGGCCCGGCGCAGCGCTCGTCTATCTCCTGGCACAATTCGCTGTTACTTTGGGGTTCACTCCGTGGCCCTACTCCTCGATACAGTCAACCACTCTGATCGCCTTCATTCTCGCCGTGGCAATTACAGGTACGACACGATGCAAATTCCGACCATTTCCGTCATCACTCCTTCGCTGAACAGCGGCGCGTTTCTGGAAGACGCCATCCTGAGCGTATCCCTGCAGCACGGCGTTCCGGTGGAACACATCGTACAAGACTCGCTGTCCGCGGATAACACGCTGGAGATCCTGCGTCGCTACCCCGATGTGCGTTGGCAATGGGAAAGCGACAACGGCCAGTCCGACGCCATCAACCGCGGCTTTCTGCGGGCAACCGGCGATCTGGTGGGATGGCTCAACGCCGACGATTACTACCTGCCCGGCGGGCTGAAAGCCATCGCCCAGGCCGCGGCTGAGCATCCGGAGGCTGACGTCTTCCACGGGGACTGCGTGTTCGTGGATGGCGAAGGGAGCATCGAGCGATCGAAAGTGGAGCATGAGTTCGATCGCGACATTCTCTTTCATTTCGGCTGCTACATTCCATCAACGGCAACCTTCTTCCGGCGTCGGGTGATCGATCAGGGCCACCTGTTGGACTGCGATTTCCGGGTCTGCATGGACTTCGAGTATTTCGTGCGGCTGGCGAGCGCGGGATTCAAGTTTCATTACGTCCCGCAGTTCATCGCAGCGTTTCGGTGGCACGACAGCAATATCAGCCTGCAACAGGTGGAACGGCGCGCCTTCGAGCGTAAGGAAGTGCAGCGCAGGTTCGGAACGCGCGAAAGATCAGCGATACAGATGGCGATACTGCGCCAGGCCTTTCGGGCGAAGCGTATTCTGCGCAAAGTCGTTAGCCGTAATGCCATGCGTGAGGTGAAGATCCGGCGGCAACGCGGCGACAAGACGCTGTGGATGCGGGATCCCGAGGCGATGAGGACGTGCGCAAACCTGGCGTTCTTGTAATCCACAATCGCTATCGGCAGGTAGGCGGTGAAGACACGGTCGTGCGTGCTGAAGTGGCCCTGCTGCGCCAACAAGGACATCGCGTTGTGGAGTACTTCCGCAACAACGCAGCTATTGACGGATACGGCCTGGCGCATAAGGCCTCGATGATGTTGGGCGCAACCTGGAATCCGCAGGCGTATTCGGAGCTGCGACAGTTGATTCGGACCGAGCGCTCAGATGTTGCGCATTGCCATAACCTGATGCCGCTGATCAGTCCCGCGGCTTACTACGCATGTCACGCCGAGGGTGTGCCGGTGGTGCAGACGCTGCACAACTTCCGGCTGCGCTGTCCGGCAGGAACGCTGTTTCGCAACGATGCAGCCTGCAAAGATTGCGACGGTAGACTGGGACGCGCAGTGGCGCGGGGATGCTATCGCAATTCCCGGGTGGAAACCGCGGCTGTGGCTTTGATGCTGGGCACCCATCGCGCGATCGGAACGTGGGAGAACGCGGTCGACGCGTATTCGGCGCCCAGCCGATTTTGTGTGGAACGGATGGCGGACAGCGGAATTCCTCGCGACAAGATCACGCTACGACCAAATTTTCTCTTGAACGATCCGGGGCCGCGCGACGCGAGCCGCGACTACGCGGTTTTGGTGGGCAGGCTGTGCGTGGAGAAGGGCATCCGGCAACTACTCTGGGCGTGGCGGCGGCTGCACAAAATTCCACTGGTGATCGTGGGTGACGGCCCGCTGCGCCACGAAGCGGAGCGCTATATCGAACGCAATGGCATGGGGAATGTCCGCTTAGCGGGAGTACTCTCGCCCGCGGAAACATTGGCGTGTCTGAAGCGAGCTCGCTTCCTGGTTTCCCCTAGCGTGGGCTACGAGACTTTTGGGATGACGGTTCTCGAAGCGGCGGCGTGCGGCGTCGCTACGTTGGGTTCACGATTGGGTGCGATTCCCGAGCTAGTGGACGAAGCGAAAACGGGGCTTCTGTTCGATCCGCACAACACAAACGAATTTGCCGAGAAGGCTAGGTGGGCGTGGGCGAATCCAGTGAGCATGGATGAGATGGGAGCCGCGGCGCGAAGACGCTACCTGCAACATTACTCCGCCGAGAAGGGTTACGACGCCTTGATGAGGCTCTACACTGCGGTGATGGCAAAGCGCGTTGTGAAGCGGTCCGCAGAGTTGGCGGTTGCGTGAAACAGCAGGATGAATCCGCGGCGAATCAAAATTCGAGTTGTAGCCATGCAAGGGCTCTCGCGGAGCCCTCGCATGGGGTCAGCTCTGTTCTCAATGTGAGGAGAGTTGCATGGGATTGTTGCCGTGGGCTCCCATCAGATACCACGCAGTCGCGCCGATGTGGAGATAAGGGAAATAGTTGAAGCCGAAACCAGTGTTCAGAATACTGGTCGAGGCGGTGAGTCCCTGCCCAAGTACCAATGGTTGGCCATTGACGGTCTGTCCCGCGCCCAAGCTGTTCTGCGCGACTTGCACATTCTCGATAAGGGAGCTGGCCAGATCCATATCCCCATGGAAGCTGGGAATGTCCTTGCCCGGGGGCAGACGACGAAGCAGTAGCGCGGCAATCAAATGACCGGTGCCTTCCAGCCAAACGGCATCGGCGTCAACCGAATTGTCGCCCAGCACCGTACCCAGTTTGCTTAGGCTGGCGTAGGTCATTCCGGAAACACGGAAACGCAAGCCACCGTTGGTTCCCCAGCCGTTGTTGAAGGCAAAGGTCGAATCGGTGGTTGCGAGATTGGTTTTGACCCAGTCGATGGAAATCGCATAGTTGGGGTCCTGGAACGCCAGGTATGACCAGCTCTGAACGTCCTCGGGACTGTTGTTGTAGAAGATATGGGTAGGGTCGGATGTGCCCGTCCAGAAATGGCCAGATGGGCTGTCAAACATAGCCTGCACGAAGGCTTTGGCATGCTGGGCGCCGTCGAGCCAGGAGCTGTCGCCACTAAGTTGGGCCAGCATGGTGTAGAGGGCATACACATCGATATTGTGTTCGGTGGATTTGTTGGACTGGCCGTTGCCGAAGTAGTAGCCGCCCGGAGGAACGTTCACGTTATCGCGAGTAGTGGTTTCGATGAAGTTCGCCGCCCATAGTGCGCCATCCAAATACTCTTTGAGTCGCGTGCGCTTGTAGAGTTGCGCGAGCGCGATACCCGGCCAAGCCACGTCGCCTACTGCGCTGCCTTGAAAGAACGAAAGGCCGGGCGTGACATAGACTCCATGGCTATCGGGAGTTCCGGAAAAGTAGGCCTGGCGGAATCGACCATCGGCCGCAGGATCGGTCTTCTGCGCGTAAAGCAGCGCGTCTCCGATGATCCTGGCGCGATCCAGGTCGCCTCGTCGCCCAGAAGCAAGATACGCGAGAACGAGTAGCGCATTGTCGTAAATGAACGCTGTGCTAAAGAACGTGCCCCCGGCGATCTGGTCGCAATAGCTTTGGCACAACCGAACCGTAGAGCCTTGCACATAGGCGTCCATCATTTGGTCCAAAAAAAGATAGGCATTACTAACTGAAGATTGAAGGGTCGTGGCTTCGCTGCTGATGCCGGCGTTCCCGTTAACGGTGCCGGCTCCAGTGGCATGGGCCAGGGTGATGCCGGTGGCGGAGACCAAGCCCGCAGTGGCAGCGGCCCCGAGGCCCAATTGCATCACGCGGCGTCGCGATAGTTCCTTTTCATTCATGGAAGTTCTCCTTGATAACAAGATAGAAAGCGGAAGTGTGGCGCTAGCAGGCTTGCATCGCCCAGTCCCCGATGCGGATGGTGGTCGAATCTAAGCCGAAAGTAGCTGAAAGTAACGGTGCTCGTGAGGTCCAGGCCGATATCACAGCTACCGGGCTGGTTGCCTTGATTGCGGGAAATTGTGCTACTTGAGCGGGGCAACAGGCAAGCAGTTTCTAGCGCTATCAGTGTTGAAAGAGACAGTTAGCACATAAGAGCTATTGCTGTCAGATCATTTTTCCACTGTTTCGTAATACTCCATATTTTTCCAAATTCAATTCAAAACGGAGGCCATCATCCTATGACCACAAAAACTCGCATTCTGGTTACGGGCGCCGGTGGATTCATCGGACACCATCTCGTCAAACGTCTCATAGCCGACGGACACTGGGTCCGTGGCGTGGACATCAAGCTACCCGAGTACGAAGCGTCGGCGGCGAACGAATTCGAACTGCTCGACCTGCGCCACTGGCACAATGCGCTGCTGGCCACGCGTGGAATCGACCAGGTGTATAACCTCGCTGCCGACATGGGTGGCATAGGCTACATCACTGGCAGTCTGGCGGACATTGCGCGCAACAATATCCTGATCAACGCACACATGCTGGAGGCCAGCCGGGTGAATGGCATTCGGCGATTCCTGTTTTCGTCGTCGGCCTGCGTGTACGCCGGCTACCTGCAGGACAATCCCAACGTGACCCCGCTGCGCGAAGAAGACGCGCACCCTGCCGATCCCGAAGCCGGTTATGGCTGGGAGAAGCTCTTCACCGAGCAGCTTTGCCGCTACTATCGCCACGACTTCGGATTCGAGACGCGCATTGTGCGCTTTCACAACGTGTACGGACCGCTGGGCACCTACGACGGCGGCAAGGAAAAAGCTCCGGCAGCGATATCGCGCAAAGTGGCGCTGACGCCCGACGGCGCGGAAATCGAAGTATGGGGCGACGGCCTGCAAACCCGCTCTTATATGTGGATCGACGACTGCGTCGAGGGCCTGACTCGGCTGATGGCCAGCGACTATCATGCTCCGCTCAACCTGGGAACTGAGGAACTGATCAGTGTCGACGGGTTGGTGGACCTGGTGAGCAAAATCGCCGGCAAGCGGTTGCGCAAGGTGCACCTGTTGGACAAGCCGCAAGGGGTACGCGGACGCAACAGCGATAACTCGCGTCTGCGAGTCGTGCTGGGATGGGAGCCGCAGACTCGGCTGGAAGACGGCCTGAACGTCACCTACCGCTGGATCGAGAGGGAACTGGAACGGACAGGCCTGCTGACACCCGAGTTGGTCCATGCCTGAACTAAAGCGGTGCGGATTGCCGCGGGCAAATGTGCTCGGCGTCGGCATTCATGCGATCGACATGGAAGTGGCCATACGCCACTCAGACTTGCTGATCCAGCGCAGTGGCAAGGGCTACGTGTGCGTGACCGGCGTGCACGGAATCATGGAAGCGCAAGGCGACTCGGCATTGCGGGAGATATTGAACCAGGCGTATCTCTGTGTTCCCGATGGAATGCCGACGGTATGGGTGGGAAGGCTTCAGGGCCGCCATGCCATGCGGCGAGTCTATGGGCCGGATTACATGATCGAGATGTGCAGGCGATCACTGCAACGAGGCTACCGGCACTTCCTCTACGGTGGAGCTCCGGGGATAGCGGGCATGCTGAAAAAAAAGCTCGAAGCTCGTATGCCTTGGTTGCAGATTGTTGGCACCTACACACCGCCCTATGGCCCGCTAACTTCCCAGCAGGAAAGCGAGCTGATAGCGTTGGTTGCTCTGCACAAGCCGGACATCTTCTGGGTGGGGCTGAGCACTCCAAAGCAAGAGCACTTTATGGCGCGCTATATCGAGCGGTTCGACGTAAAGCTAATGGCCGGCGTCGGCGCGGCGTTTGATCTGCACGCTGGTTTGCGAAGCGATGCGCCGAACTGGATGAAACAGTGCGGATTGCAGTGGTTGCATCGCTTGCATCAGGAGCCGCGGCGGCTGGCCCCACGGTATTTGAAACATAATCCACGATTTGTGTGGGAGATCTGCGGACAACTGGCCGGATTGAGGGCCGTTGAGTTGGTTGAGTGACGCAGCGCGGCTGCTCTCACCCTGGTCCCGTGGCGCGTGGCCAGAATGGGGCAGCCGCATCATGACGCGAATAGCGGTCCCTCGACTGCGGCCGCAGACCCGCCTTCGTTCAGGAGGACAGCGGTAGACGAGTTATATTTGCGAAATTTATATAGTTTTGGACCCGGATGGCGGGTCCTTTTTTATTGCACATTGAACAACTGAGGTGTGATAGCGGTCACAGCGGTTTACCTGGGGAGAAATGTTAAAGTTGCGTTACAACGTAGCAGTAAGCTAGCGGTCGCATGCTGTGCCGTCGTTTACGGCAAAGGGATTTGCGGCGACCGCCCGTGGTAGATAGGTTTCCCTCCCAGATTTAGCGCCTGTTCGGATTGCGCCGCTTCACCCTCTCGCACGTGCGACGCACGGAAACACCCCATCCCGTCCCCGGAGTGGCAGCGGTCGAAATAGAAAATGTCCGGCTCGGCTGATGGCTTCTTCCCTTCGAGATAAAGGTCATCCACGCCGGCCCGGAGCAATCGATTTTGAATTTGGGCTGAGGATGAGGGCGTGCAAAACACTTCGAATACAAGGCCGGTCGAATATCTCTGCAATAAGTCCTGCAATTTTCGCAATAAAACTGGAAACCCCGCGGCGGTTGGTGCTCTGACAGGGGCCGTTCCAGCGGGACTGGGCCCTGTCCAGCGTAAGCGCGTGCTGGCGGGCAATGATCCACTTCTTGCTGATCTCGCTTTATCGCTCGATTTGCTGGACGATGCGGTCCTGGTGCTGCACGAAAGCGGCAGGATCATTCACTGCAATCATCCGGCGGCGGTGC
Source organism: uncultured Acidobacteriaceae bacterium (assembly GCA_963779555.1). GTDB lineage: Bacteria > Acidobacteriota > Terriglobia > Terriglobales > Acidobacteriaceae > DASRAA01. The sequence goes on along the minus strand of CAVZYS010000014.1, from coordinate 443,336 downwards.
TCGCCCTGCCGGTGAAGGCGAGCGCAATGATTTCGCTGCATACGCTGCCTGCCGCCGAGCCATGGGCGGCGTGCCGCCAGCTCTTACGCGAGTACCGTACGAGGACGGGACCGCTGGAACGTGAGGCGCACGATCCCGGTTCCGGCAAGTACTGGTCACTGCGACTGTCCGCTTTGCCGTACCTGGGCATTTTGCCCAGACGGCTGGTGCTGGTGGTTCGTGACATCACCGAAGCTGTGCGAACGCGCGAGCGATTGCATGAGCGCGAGGTGATGGCGGAGACCGGAGCCTTGCTGGCCGGAGCTGCGCACCAGGCAAAGAACGCTATCTTCGGCTTGTCGGCCACACTGGACGCCTTCGCCGCCCGAGTGAAGAAAGACGGCGCCGAGGACGACCACATCGGCAACCTGAGGACGGGAATCACGCGCATGCAGACCTTGTTGCGCGACTTGCTGGACTACGGCAATCCTACGCTGTGCGAGTTGGAGCCGGTGTCGATGGCGGCGGTGTTGAGGCGCGCGGCCGGCGGATGCCAGAATCTGGCGCGCAAGTTTGGAGCCACGTTTGAGCTGGAAGTGGCCGAGGACGCCGAGGTCGTGGCCAATCCGGCGCGACTGCTGCGGGCGCTGGAGAACCTGGTGGAAAACGCGCTTCAACACTCGCCGCACGCGGGAACCGTGAAGCTACGGCTGTCGTCTGCCCAGATCGGGGAGCGGAAGCTGCTGCGTTGCGACGTGTTCGACCAGGGCCCGGGATTCCCGCCGCAGCAGATGGAGAAGCTGTTTACGCCGTTCTTCACGCTGCGTCCGGCAGGCACGGGGCTGGGACTGACAATCGCGAAAAAAATCATCGAGGATTGTGGTGGCGCGATTCGGCTGTCAAACCAAGCATCCGGCGGAGCGCAAGTCACAGTCTTGCTGCCCGTGGCCAATGGCACGGCGTCGGAGTTTCGAAATTCCCTGAGCGAGAGCGATTGTGGCCCGGAATAGAATTCTTCTGGTCGATGACGATCCGGTGATCCGCTTCGGCATCCGCAGTTTCCTGGAGGCGCAGGGGATGCAGGTCACCGAGGCCGAGAACGTGCAGAAGGCGCAGGATAAGTTTCGCGGGCTTAGTCCCGATGCCGCGATTCTCGACTTTTCCCTGCCCGACGGAGACGGACTGGAATTGCTTGAGCACTTCAAGGGTACCGATCCAGACCTGCCCGTGATTGTGCTGACGGGACAGGGCTCGATCGAGCTTGCCGTGCGAGCGATTAAGCAAGGCGCCGAACAATTCCTCACCAAGCCGGTTGAGTTGCCGGCGCTGCACACTCTACTGATGAGGGCGCTGGAGAACAAGCGCTTTCGCCAACATTCCATGGTTAACCTGTCGAAGGCCAAGCGGGAGAGGCTAGACCCATTTCTAGGAACCAGTGCAGTCATCCGCAAATTGCAGGAACTGGCGCGGCGGGTCGTGAGCAGCGACAGCCCCATCCTGATCCAAGGCGAGACTGGTTCAGGCAAAGGAGTGCTGGCGAAGTGGATACACGAGAACAGTCCACGCGCCGAAGAGGTGTTCATGGACCTCAACTGCGCCGGGCTGGAGCGCGAATTCCTGGAGACGGAGTTGTTCGGCCACGAGCGCGGAGCCTTCACCGGCGCGGTGCACTCCAAGCTGGGATTGCTGGAAGTAGCCGACCGGGGAACGGTGTTCCTCGACGAGATCGGCGACATCGATTTGGCGGTGCAGCCCAAGTTGCTCAAGGTGCTGGAGACCCGGCAGTTTCGGCGGCTCGGCGATGTGCACGACCGCACAGTGGACATCCGGCTGATCTCGGCGACCCATCGCGACCTGAGAGAACTGGTGGCGCAGCAGCGCTTCCGCGAAGACCTGTTCTTCCGCATCACCATCATTCCCATTCGGCTGCCGCCGCTGCGCGAGCGGCGCGAGGACATCCCGCTGCTGGCACACGATATCTTGAGACGCATTGCTCTGGAGCGAGGACGCGACAGAATCGATTTGGACGATGGCGCGATGACCATGCTGACCCATTACCTGTGGCCAGGCAACATCCGCGAGATGCGGAATGTGCTGGAACGTGCCGCCCAGATCGCCGAACGCAGTCCTCTCACCGTGAAAGACCTGGAACTGCAGTGGCCGGTAAGCGCTCCAGTGAATCCAGATGCGCCCGTACTCGACACCAACCTAACCATTCGAGAATTGGAACTGCGCTACATCGGACTGGTGCTGGCGGAAGAGCGAGGCTCGATCGATCGCGCGGCGGAACGGCTGGGAATTTCGCGGAGTTCGCTCTACAGCAAGGTCAAGAACAAAGAGGTGGAGCGGGTCGTGCAGTAAGTGGTGCAGGGTTGAGAAACCCAGGTTAGCGGCGAAAGTCCGGCGCTAACCTGCCGCACCCGACACACCGATTGGTTAAGATCACATCATATTCAGAATCAAGAAGGAATCCGGCAGGACTTTCCTGGTGTTCTTTTTTCCAGTCCTGTTGGTCATCGTCGTGGTGTTGTCGACTATTTACCGGGCCTGTCATCGACTCCCCTGACCGCGGGCGATCGACGATCATTCAAGCTATGATGGTTGGTTTGACGAACCCATTGAGCGTGGTAATGGCGCGCTCAGGTGAATTCATATCGCGGAACTCCCATGCCTGCAGCTTTCATTTGCGATGCTCTCCGTACTCCCTTTGGCCGCTATGGCGGAGCGCTGTCTTCCATTCGAGCCGACGACCTGGCGGCGATCCCGATCCGGGCGCTCATGGAGCGCAACCCCGCCGTCAACTGGGCGGCGGTGGACGACGTCATCTTCGGCTGCGCCAACCAATCGGGCGAAGACAATCGCAACGTGGCGCGCATGGCTCTGCTGCTGGCGGGACTGCCACAGGAGGTTCCGGGCACAACGGTCAACCGGCTATGCGGATCGAGTATGGACGCGGTGGTCATCGCGGCACGCGCGATCCGCTGTGGCGAGGCAGAATTGGTGATTGCGGGAGGCGTGGAGAGTATGTCGCGCGCGCCCTACGTCATGGGCAAAGCGGATGCAGCGTTCTCACGCTCGGCCAAGCTGGAAGACACCACGCTGGGTTGGCGATTCGTCAATCCGGCGATGAAGGAACGCTATGGCGTGGACTTAATGGCGGAGACTGGCGAAAACGTAGCGGAGGAGTTCCACATTTCGCGTGCCGACCAGGATGCGTTCGCGTATCGCAGCCAGCAGCGCGCGGCAGCGGCGATTGCGAGCGGTGCGATGGCGGAAGAGATTTCGCCGGTGACGATTACGCAGCGCAAGGCCGCGGCAGTAATTGTGGATAAGGACGAGCATCCACGTCCCGAGACAACGCTCGAGGCGCTGGCTGCACTAAAGCCAATCGTCAAGCCGAGCGGCACTATAACGGCGGGAAATGCGTCGGGGATCAATGATGGTGCGTGTGGGCTGCTACTGGCTTCCGAAACGGCGGTGGAACGGCACGGACTAACACCGAAGGCACGAGTGGTCGCATCGGCTGTCGCGGGCGTCGCGCCGCGCATCATGGGAATCGGGCCGATTTCGGCATCGCGCAAAGCGCTGCAGCGGGCGGGACTGACGATTGCCGACATGGACGCGATCGAATTGAACGAAGCCTTTGCGTCGCAATCACTGGCGGTGTTGCGGGAGTTGGGCGTGCCGGACGATTCGCCGAAGGTCAATCCCAACGGGGGAGCCATTGCGATAGGGCATCCATTGGGAGCGAGTGGCGGACGGTTGATTGCAACGGCGGTTTACCAGTTGCAGCGAAGTAAAGGGCGCTATGCGCTGTGCTGCATGTGTATCGGAGTCGGCCAGGGGATCGCGATGGTGGTGGAGCGGGTTTAAGGTTCCGATCAATTCGGGTTCCGGCATTAGGGTCAGGATTGAGCCAAATGGAACTCTTTATCTTCGCCCGTTTTCACGCGCGGTCGGGAGCAGAGGCGGAGGTGGAAGAGGCCCTTCATGAGGTTGTGGACGCAACCAGAAAAGAAGCCGGCTGCCTGAGCATTCATGCATTTCGCTCGATCCGCGATCCGCAACTTTTCTATATTCACTCGCGCTGGACCAGCGAAGCGGCCTTCGAAGAGCACGTGGACATGCCGCATACCGTGAGATTCGTGCAGCACATGGAAACGCTGGTCGATCATCCGGTCGAAGCACAGCGATGCAAGATCCTGGTCTGATGCATGGCTCTACGCGCGCCAGTTGTAGACCGTATGTTGATGGTGTGACCGAAAATCCGCAGGGATGCCACGGCGCACGTTACGTTCGTAGGTGGCCTCGACGTCGAGCGCCCAAAGAGCAGATGCGATCACCAGCCAAAAGAGTGTCCACAGGACACGTTTATAGATTCGAACCATAGTCGTTTCAGTCCATCTACTTTTTCAGGTACTTCGCCAGGAAGTCGGTCGTGAGCTTCCAGGCCTGCGCAGCGTCGTCGGCGCGGTAGCCCGTCTTGTTGTTAGGATTCTCGAAGGCATGTCCCGCGTCGGGGAAGACGTGAATGTCAACGGTCTTGCCCAGCGCCTTCATTTGCGATTCGAACTTCTTCACGTCGGCGGGCGGGATGCCGCGATCCTGGCCGCCAAAGATGCCGAGTATGTCCGCGTTGATCTTTTTCAGCGTGGCGTCATCGGACGCAAGATGGCCGTAGTTGATGACGGCGACTTTCAGCTTGGGATCGTTGACCGCGAGATTGAGGGAGTAACCGCCACCCATACACCATCCGATGGAGCCGATGCGCTTGGGATCAACGTCGCTCTGCGAGCCTAAGTATGCTGTCGCTGCCAGAAGGTCGCGACTGGCGCGATCCTCGGGTACGCCGCGCATGATCTCGTGCGCCTCTTCTGGAGTGGTGGCCACCTTGCCGCGATAGAGATCGATGGCCAATGCTGCATATCCCTGGTCAGCCAGCTTAGACGCTTCCTCTTTCACCCAGTCGTTCAGTCCCCACCACTCATGGATCACGACCAGCGCGGGAAACGGGCCTTTGCCTTGCGGCGTGTAGAGAAGCGCGCTCACCGTGTCGGGGCCACTTTTGTAGGTCACAGGCTTGCCGTCGGCAGCAAAGGAAGCGGTTACGAGCATGGCGATCAGGACAGCGAAGGAAATGAGCTTCATCGGTTTCTCCTAAAGACACCGGCGTAAGGCGGAAAGTTCTATTTCTTGGCGGCACCCAAGGCTTCGAGCAATTGCTTGCCAACCTTCTGCAATTCCCCGAACCGCTTCTGATAGTCAACGAAGAGGCGATTGTATTCGAGAGAATGGTCGGCATCGAGATGGGCGCGGAGCATCATGTCGCGCAGGTGGACAGGGTTGGGCAGAACGGCGTCGTCATTTAATTCTTCGAGGGCGGTGGCTGGATCGTAGTGGTACACGGTCGGACTCCTCGGCGTATCGTGTGATGATGCATCGCGGGGTGGCTGGGATGCAAGAGTGAGCTGACCGCGATGAGAGGAGGCCCGCGAATCCGGTAGAATAATGCATTCTCCAACTCTCAACGGAAGCCGCTAGAAAAGACAATCATGCATCGTTGGTCTAAGCTCTTTATTCCTACCCTTCGCGAAGCCCCGGCGGACGCCGAGGTTGCCAGTCACAAGTTCCTGGTGCGCTCCGGATATATTCGGCAGCTTGCGGCCGGGATTTATTCGTTCCTGTTCCTCGGGCATCGCTCCATGCTGAAGATCACGCGGGTGGTGCGCGAGGAGATGGACCGCATCGGGCAGGAATTCTACTTGCCGGCGCTGCATCCGCGCGAGATTTGGGAGGCTAGCGGGCGTTGGTCGGTGATGGGCGACAACATGTTTCGCCTGAAGGACCGCAGCGGACGCGACCTCTGCCTGGGAATGACCGAGGAGGAGGTCATGACCGAAATCGCGCGCAAAGAACTGCGAAGCTACAAACAGTTGTCGCAAATCTGGTACCAGATTCAGCAAAAGTTTCGCGACGAACCGCGTCCCAAATCGGGGTTGTTGCGGGTGCGCCAGTTCACCATGAAAGATTCGTACTCGTTCGACATCGATGCGGCCGGGCTGGATGTCAGTTATCAGAAACACCACGATGCGTATTGCCGCATCTTTGAACGCTGCGGGCTGAGGTTCGTGGTTGTACATGCCGACTCGGGCGCCATGGGCGGATCGGGATCGCAGGAATTCATGGTCTATACCGACGCGGGCGAAGACCTGGTGGCAAGCTGCGCCAGTTGCGGCTATGCGGCGAACATCGAGAAGGCCACGTCGCGACTCGATCCGGTCGAGGAGCTTGCGCCGACAGGCGACGGCAAGCCGGAGTTGGTGCACACTCCGGGTAAGGGAGCGATTGCCGACGTCTCAGAGTTTCTGAAGGTCTCGCCCAATCAGGACATCAAGGCTGTCGCGTACATGGCCACGGTTCCAGGAGCGCGAGCGACAGCGCCAGGGAAACCGGTTGACGAGTTGAAGGCAGTGGCGGTGTTCCTGCGCGGCGACCACACCGTGAGCGAAACCAAGCTGTTGGCTGTCCTGAATGGGGAGCTACGCAAGCAGAGTACTGTCGGCCAGAGTCTTGCTGTGGTCGAACTGCGGCCGATGGCCGCCGACGAGGTGCAGCAGTTTTTTGCTGGACCGGGCGGATTTATCGGTCCGGTCGGGCCGCAGTTCGCGAAGCAGGCGCTTGGACGGCGGATTCACGGCGGTGATGGACGCGGGGCTTGAAGGCCGGCACGACATGATTTGCGGCGCCAACCAGCTCGACTATCACCTGCGCAATGTCACGCCGGGGAGGGATTTCCAGGCAACCGTAGTGGCCGACGTTCGCAACGCCGTTGAGGGTGAAGGCTGCCCAAACTGCGGGCATCCGCTGAAAATCGGCAAGGCGGTGGAGATTGGGCACATCTTCAAGCTGGGGTACAAGTATTCGGAGTCGATGGGCGTACGCGTCCTCGACGAGCATGGCAAGGAAGTGACGCCCATCATGGGCAGCTACGGCATTGGGTTGGAGCGCATTCTGACGGCGTGCATCGAGCAGAACAACGACGAAAACGGCTTTTGGATGCCGGCGAACATCGCTCCGTTTGAAGTGGTGGTAACGCCGACCAACACGGCGGACGAGAAGATCAACACAGGCGCTGAGGATATCGCCAAGGCGCTTGAGGCCGCCGGAATCGACGTGCTGCTGGATGATCGCGACGAGCGTCCGGGAGTGAAGTTCAAGGACGCAGACCTGATCGGCGTTCCCTATCGCATTAACGTGGGCAAGAAGTTGGGCGACGGAGTGGTGGAAGTGGTAACGCGCGCGGGCAGCACGCGGGAAGACGTCGCGGTGGGCGCAGTGGTGGAGCACGTGAGGAAGTTGCTGCGAGGGTAGTTTCAGCACGTACCCACGGAGAACTCGGAGAAGGCCGTTTTCTCCTGTCAAAGTTTGTGGTGTATTTGCCTGTATTCGGATAACATACAACACCGTATGGCGGAGACAAATATTCTCACTTTGCGCCTAGATTCCAAACTCAAGAGGAAGCTTGACAAGCTGGCCAAGGCCACCGAGCGCAGTCGCTCGTTCCTTGTCGCAGAGGCAATTCGTGACTTTGTCGCCCTTAATGAGTGGCAGATCGCAGAGATCAAAAAGGGACTCCGCGAAGCCGATGCCGGCGATTTCGCCAGCGACAAGGAAATGGAACAGACCATAGCCAAATGGGTCCGGCGTGCGGGTTAGGTGGTTGCGGACTGCGCGAGCCAACCTGAATGCCGAAGCCGACTACGTCGCGCAGGAGAGCCCCGCAGCGGCGGCGCGCTTGGCACTCAGGTTGGTACGTGCGGTGGAACTCCTGAAGAACCATCCCGCAATGGGGCGCCCAGGGAGAGTTTCGGGCACACGCGAACTCGTCATTCCCCCACACCATACGTAATTCCTTACCGCGTTCGCGGCGCCTCCATCGAGATTATTCGCGTGCTTCACTCTGCACGCCGATGGCCGGAGAGTTTTGATACGGGCTGACATTCTCACTTTGCATTGTTCTGCCCTCCCGCCAGGCCCAATTCCGGAGCAATACTCTTCATCGCCTCGATACAGAAAGCGATGTGCTCGTCGAGGTCGACTCCCATTTCGGCGGCACCGTTGATGATGTCTTCGCGGCTGACGGAGCGGGCGAAGGCTTTGTCCTTCATTTTTTTCCTGATGGACTTCGCCTCAACTTCCGCCAGCGACCTGTTAGGCTTGACCAGCGCGCTGGCGGTGATGAATCCGGCGAGTTCGTCGCAGGCGAAGAGCGTTTTCTCGAGCAGGCTCTCGCGGGCAACTCCGCTGTAGTTGGCGTGAGAGAGGATGGCGCGGCGGACATTTTCGGGATAGCCGCGCTCTTTCAGAATTTCGCTGCCCCTGAAGGGATGATCGTCTGCAGTGGGATATTTCTCGTAATCGAAATCGTGGATGAGGCCGACGAGACCCCAGAGGTCTTCATCCTCGCCGAACTTGCCGGCGTAGGCGCGGAGGCAGGCTTCCACAGAAAGGGCGTGTTTGCGAAGACTTTCTGAGAGGGTGAACTCAGTTAGTAAACACCACGCATCGTCGCGCGTCATTGCGGTTTTCTCCGGTATTTATTGGGGTATTGTCCGTCCCATTGGGCTGCGCGCATAGAATTTGCACAGATATTTCGGGTTTCTCCCATCTGCCCCCTTGACTGTATCAAACGTATGCCGCAAAGTACCCATAGTTTCAATGGATCATGGGGTTGTTGAATTGATCCGTGGGGAAACGGTGCCTTGCTCTGGCACTCCCAAAACCTGAAATGGCAACGACTCTCGCACCCGTAGAAGACCGGGAAGTGGTGAGATGCGACCAATGTCATCTCGTCCAGTTCAGAACCAGCAATAATCTTTGCCGTAAATGTCGCACGTCTTTGGATGAGGACGAGCCGGAGCCAATCCTCGCACAGCCGTTGCCGGTGATGGAACAGGCGGGTGCAAACCGCTCTGAGGTGCAGGTGGCGCAGGCCATCCGCAACCTGCGGCTGGGTCATGGGCTGAGCCAGCGCCAATTGGCGTTGCGCATGGGCGTGCCACGCACTTACGTCTCAAAGATTGAGAACGAGAAGGCGACGCCGACGCTATCGTCACTGGCGCGCCTGGCGGAGGCCTTGACGGTTTCGGTGCCCGACCTGCTGCGCGCGTGCGCTCCGTCGCGACAACACGAAATCGACGAGTTAATGGCAGACCCGTTCATCGCAGAGATGGCGGTGTTCACCAAGCAGCTCGATGACATGCAGCGCACCAGCGTACTGGCACAGATGCGCGACCTGGTGTCGCATCCACGCCGCATTGCCTAGTTCGTTCGCATGACTGCGCTGCTGCTCAGCGGTGACCGGCAGCGCAAAAGTTCTGGGCCCTACTGCGCGGCGAATCCCCGGCGCAACGTCCGTATTCCAGCGGCGGTGTGGAATCCGGGAAGACCGCGTGAACCAGAGCCGACCGGAAGACGCCGAAGCCTCGCGCCTCGGCGTTTTCTTGCGCATTGCTGACGAACTGACGACGCTACTTTAGTTCGAACTCGACAATCTGCCCTTCGGTTGAACCCTCGTTGGCCAAGGCGTGGGTGACCCCGACATTCACCCAGTGAAAGTCCCCTGCCTTGAGTTGCTCGGTTCGCGATTGGCCATCGGGCGCGGTCATCTTCAGTTGCATTCGGGTGACGGCCACAATCAGGTAGGGGCGTGCGTGGGTGTGCATGGCCGTGGACGCAGCAGGTGCGATAGTCCACTTGTAAACCCGTACGCTCGGGTTTTCGACGGCGACAGGCCCCGCGACCGAAGCGGAAGGCTGGGTGGGGCGATGGAGCAACTCGATGTCGATGACGTCCATTGTGGTGCTCCCGACATTGTGTACCCGATGCGTGAGCGGCTTATCGGTACATGAATCGGAGAATACATCGCCGGGTGAAAACGCTTGCGGCGGGCCCTCCGCTTGCCCGAATCGCTGACTAGTGGTGGTGCTGTTCGCCAATTGGACGCCTGTCCGGTCGCAGGAGTGAATGTGGTACGCCGTCCGATCGCCGGGCGGCAGGATGGCATGGATGACCACGATGTCGTCGTTTTTCAATTGCACATGGTGGTACGGCTCCTGCACCACGGGCACAGGAGCCTCTTGAGCCGTGCCGACGGCAAGCAAGAAAGCCAGACAAAATGCGGCTCTTAAAGAAAGTCCCAGGACGATGCTCCTTGTAAAGGGAGAATAGTGGCAGTCCGCACTGGATGTTTTCGGTGAAGGGCCGGGACGGATTATAGACGATAGCGCCACGGCGCATCGCCCTTCGATGGTTACTTGCGCGGGCACCGCCGTTCGACGACCGAATCGACAGGGCGGTTCCTGGTTCATTGCAACGACCGCTATGCTGTGCTACTTTCAATAGGTTAGTAGAGGTGAAGCCTTGCGCACACAAGTGCCGGCCGGGCTGAACCGCAAAGAGGCTGAGACCTACTCCCGCCTTGATCTGGAGCGGTTACCCCACCACATCGCTATCATCATGGACGGCAACGGCCGCTGGGCCAAGCGCCGCCATCTGCCGCGCATTGCGGGACACCGCTCGGGAGTCGCTGCAGTGCGTTCGACCATCGAGACGGCTGCGCGCATCGGCATCCCGGCGCTCACTCTCTATTCGTTTTCCACGGAAAACTGGAAGCGACCCAAGTCGGAAGTCAGTTTCCTGATGAACCTGCTGCGGCGTTACCTGATGCTGGAACTGCCAACAATGTTGGAGAACAACATCAAGCTGCAGTACATAGGGCGTCAGCATGAGCTGCCGCAGGAAGTGCAGGAGCGCATGGCGTGGGCCCGCGAATCCACCGAGAAAAACACGGGGATGGTGTTGACGCTGGCGCTGAACTACAGTTCGCGCACGGAGCTGGTGGACTGCTTCAACGCCATTGTGAAAGAAGCATCACGCAACGGCGGCATCGATCATCTGCGGGTCGATGAACGCGGCATCGCGCGGCACCTGTACACCAGGGGATTGCCGGAACTCGATCTGCTTATTCGAACCAGTGGAGAAATGCGATTGAGCAACTTCCTGCTGTGGCAGGCTGCCTACGCTGAGATTTTCGTGACTGACACGTTGTGGCCAGACTTTCGCGGCAGCGAGTTGTTGGAAGCGATTGAGGCTTTCCAGAAGCGCGAGCGCCGTTTTGGTGGATTGATCGGGGACGGTCACTCCTCGTGAAGCGAGTCCTCACCGCGGCAATCCTGATTCCCCTCGTTATAATCGCGCTCTTCAAGGCGCCCCTGTGGCTATTCACGCTGCTGGTGCTGGGAGTCGCCGTGCTGGCGGCCCATGAATATCTAGCGCTGGCGGCGGCGCAAGGGTTCCGGCCGTTCACAGTTACAACTTACTGTTTGCTAGTGCTGTCATTTTGTGTCTGCTTTGGACTCGGCGCAAGCATGGCAGGCAGCCCTCCCGCAGGCATCTGGGGAGTCGCTTACCTAGGCGGTGCTGTTTTGCTTTACTTCGGCCTGCCGCTCGTCACTGTCCTCGCTCCTCTTTTGTATCTGGTTGTCAGCCTACGCCGCGATCCGCTCACCCGGGCGCTTCCCGATGCCGCCGTATCGTACATGTTGCTGCCGTATGTCGGATTCACGCTTGGGGTGCTGCCGGTCCTGCAACCAGCTCGCAACGGCGCGCTGTATCTGCTGGTACTGATGCTGCTGGTTTGGTGCGGCGATATCGCGGCGTACTACGTGGGCCGGGCGATCGGAAGACACAAGCTGGCGCCGCGGGTAAGTCCCGGCAAGACGTGGGAGGGCGCCATCGCGTCTGTCGTTGCTGCGATGTTCGTCGGTTGGCTCTTGTTCTACTTCCTGGGCCCAATCTCGGCGGCCTTGCGAGATACAGGCCTGCTCTCTTCGTTTGGATACACCTACTACTCGCCCAACCCTGTCCTGCAGTCGCCGCTCGGGTCCGCTCCGTTGTGGCTGGTCCTGTTATTCGGAGCGGTCACGAACATCGCCGCCCAACTCGGCGATCTCGTCGAGTCGGCCCTGAAGCGCGGGGCAGGTGTGAAGGACTCGGGAGCGCTATTGCCAGGACATGGTGGAGTACTGGACCGGATCGATGCACTTCTTTTCGCACTGCCGGTGGGCATGATCTTTTACGTCTCGGGATTGAACAGGTATTTCTCTGGCATCTGACCACCCTTGCCTGCGATACCATACACACAGCCATCCATGAAACGCATCGCCATCCTCGGCTCAACCGGTTCCATCGGCAAGAGCACGCTGAAGATCGTCGCAGCCTTTCCCGATCGGTTCTCTGTCGTGAGTCTTGCCGCGGGAGGTAACGTCGAGCTGGCTTTCGAGCAGGCACGACGATGGCATCCCAAGATCGTTTCCATGGCGTCGGCGGAAGCGGCGGACCACCTGCAGGACAAGCTGAAAAAGGTTGGACTCGGGCATGCGATGGAAGTGGTTTACGGTTCTCCGGGAACCGTGAAGGTCGCCACGCTTCCCGAGGCCGATTTCGTGGTCAGCGCGATTGTGGGCGTGGCCGGACTGGAGGCCACTTACGAAGCGGTCAAGGCGGGTAAGACGGTTGGGGTAGCAAACAAAGAGTGCCTGGTCACGGCAGGAGACCTGATCGTGGCAGAAGCGCGCAAGCAGGGCAAGCCGCTATTGCCGATTGACAGCGAGCACAACGCCATCCACCAGTGTCTCCGGGGCGGGCGGCGGAACGAAGTGCAGCGCATTTGGCTGACGGCGTCGGGCGGTCCTTTCCTGCATACGCCGCGGCGGCAGTTTGCTCATATCACGGTGGAGCAGGCGTTGAACCATCCTACGTGGAAGATGGGGAAACGCATCACCATCGACTCGGCGACGCTGATGAATAAAGGCTTTGAAGTGATCGAGGCGTGCCGCTTGTTCGATATGCCGGCGAGTCAAGTGAGCGTGCTGGTGCATCCCCAGAGCACGATTCATTCGATGGTGGAGTTCATCGACGGCAGCCTGCTGGCGCAACTCTCGGTGACGGACATGCAGCTTCCGATACTGTATGCGCTGACCCATCCTGAGCGGATTGAGTCAGACTTGCGGTTCCCGGTAGCGGAGTTACGGCAACTGGATTTCAGTACTCCGGATTTGGACAGATTTCCCTGCTTACGTTTGGCCTACGAGGCAGTCGAAGCGGGAGGGGCAAAGACCATTGCCCTGAATGCGGCCGACGAAGTAGCGGTGGCGGCTTTCCTGGATGGCGCCCTTGGATTTGAGGATATTCCGTCTACAATAGAAGCGGTACTTCGTGAAACGCCGACGCACAAACCTGAATCTATTGAACAGGTCCTGGATTGGGACTCCGACGCGCGACGCCGGACCCGAAAACTCATCCGGGTGTCGGCCCGTGGGGTTGGTACCGCTTCGACGCATCCAGCCGGCAAACACGAGTAGTTCCCTGAGTAAAAGAGGTTTATGAATTCGTTTCTGATTGCGGTGGTTTCCATGGCCGTAGTGCTGGGAATCATGATCCTGGTGCATGAGTTCGGCCATTATGCTGCGGCCAAGCTTTTTGGGGTCCGGGTTGACATTTTTTCCATTGGATTTGGCAAGCGGCTGGTGGGCTTCCGCAAGGGCGAAACCGATTACCGAATCAGCGCCTTGCCCTTGGGCGGCTACGTCAAGATGGCGGGCGAGAACCCGCTGGAATCGCATAGCGGAGCGCCCGATGAGTTCGTGTCGCATCCGCGCTGGCAGCGCTTCGTCATAGCGGCGGCCGGTCCGGCGATGAACATTTTGCTGGCGGTTGGGCTGCTGACCGGCGTGAACATGGTGCACTACGAGCACCCGGTGTACCTGGACCAGCCCGCGGTGATTGGCTGGGTAATGGAAAACTCTCCGGCGGAGAAGGCGGGCATCCAGGCTGGCGACCGCATTGTCCGCATCGACGGCATGCAAAACCCGACATGGGAAGACGTGCTGTTGAAGTCGGCGATCCAAGGGAACAGGCCACTCGATCTGGCGGTCCAGCGGGGCAACCAGGTTTTAGAGAAGCAAATCGCTCCCTCCGGCAATGGGACGGACCCGGAGCAGGTACGTGCCATCGGGTGGGTGCAGGACGAACCGATTGTCGTGACCCAGATGGAAACGAAGATGCCGGCGGCCAAGGCGGGCATGCGGGTTGGCGACCAGATTGTCGCGATCAACGGCGTGTCAGTGCGCTCGCTGATGTCGGTTATTCGTTTCCTGCAGAAGAATGGCGACCAACCGGTGGAGATCTCCGCGCTGCGCAACGGGCAGGAGATGAGGTTCACAGCGACTCCTGTGATGACGGAGGACAACGGGCAGAAGCGTTACCGGCTGGGTTTCCAGTCGGAGCCAGTGCGTGTCGATAAGCTGCCGTTCGCGCAGGCGCTCAGCCGCTCCCTCGACGAGAACAAGAAATACTCGCTGCTGATTGTGGACCTGGTACGGAAGATGGTGCGGAACGAGACCTCGATCAAGCAGATGGAGGGACCGATCGGCATTGCGCGGGCCTCAGGCCAGGCCGCCAGCCAGCCGGGTTGGACTCCGTTACTGAGCCTGATGGCGGGCATCAGCCTGAATCTCGGAATTTTTAACCTGTTACCGATCCCGATACTCGACGGCGGAATGATTTTGATGCTGATCATCGAGGGAATTATTCGCAGAGATATCAGCCTCCGTATCAAAGAGCGGATCTACCAGACGGCTTTTGTGTTCCTGGTACTGTTTGCCGTCGTCGTGATCTATAACGACATCATGAAGGCCGTGCCCGGATTGGCGCAAAGATTGCCGTAGGATTCGATTGTGAGACTGTGGACGGGGCGCCTCGTGCGCCCCGTTTTGTTTTGGTGCGGAGAGCGTTTAATACTACCGGTCCCGTATCGCTGCCGAGTCCGCCGCTACGCGGCCTGACCGACCAATCGAGGGGGCTCAGACTGAAATCTGAGCCGCATGCGTTACACCTACATGACAGAAGAAAGGCTCCCGAAGTGGGGAGCCTTTGGAATCTGCAACCAGGAAGATCGCTAGGTGGTCGAGCCGTCGTTGCGTTTCAGGGTTGGACGATCATCGTCATTCTGCGTGCCCGTGCCAGTACCGGTGCCATTGTTCGTCGGATTATCGGCGGTGCTGCGGCGCAGGGTCGGACGGTCCGCATTGTTCTTGTCGTTCTGAACCTTGTGCTTGTTCTCAAGGGATGCAAGCCGCGACTTCACCTGGTCGAATTCCGAGGTATTCACCACGTACTCCTCACGCGGAGGCAGGACGGTGGCCATCTCCTGTTGAGCGTGAGAAACACGGTCGGGCGTCATGGGATGAGAAGAGAAGGCCTTGGCAATGGCGCCGGGTTTCTTCTTTTCCTGGGCCTCGATCTTCTCGAAGAACGAGATGAATGACTGCGGATCGTAGCCTGTTTTGTACATGTACTCCATGCCCAGGAAGTCGGCTTCGGTCTCGAAATTGCGGGAGAACTTCATGAAAGTCAAAGGAACGCCTATGCCCATCGCAACCTGAGTGGCTTCGTAAACCGCCCAGCCGCCGGGAACAAAGATAAGCGGGATGCTGGCGAGATTGACGATGTTGCTGCGGGTCTGCTCGCGGGCGACGTGGCAGGCGGCGACGTGGGCGATTTCGTGGGCCATGACGCCAGCCAGTTCGGCCTCGTTGTCGGCAGCAAGAATCAGGCCAGAGTTGACGTAAAAGAACCCGCCGGGCAGCGCGAACGCGTTGATTTCGTCGGTATCGATGACCTTAATGGTGAAGGGCACCTTGGAGTCGGAATTCCGAACCAGGTTCTGGCCGATGCGATTCACGTACTCGATAACCACCGGGTCGCTGACCAGCTTGGCGGCGTGTTCAATCTGCTGCGAGTACTGGCGGCCCATGGCAACTTGCTTGTCGAGCGAATACCAGTTCCCTGCTCCGCGTCCGCAACCGACATTGCGATTGCCGATGGAGTCGATGGCACTCAGCGTTTCGGTGCTGGGAGCGTTCTTGTCGGGCTTGGTGTTAGCGGGAGCAGGGTCATCCGCTGCGACGGAAGGCGCGCTCTGCGCGGGATCTGGAACACTCGGAGCCTGCGCCGAAGTGCCAGAACCTTGCGTGGGATAGCCTTGTGCCCACGCCGGAACCGACGCGATCAGCGCCAATGCGAGGGCGTACAAGCCGATATTTCGCAACTTAGAACGCATGATGAACACCTTCTTCGAATCCTCTGCTTGCATGACCAACACAGGACTGCCGTCCAAGGCTTCCCGTGGTAGTACGAACACGAACCGATCCGCTTTGTTTCCCACCCGAATGTATTCTACGCCAATGGGATATACGCGGAACGACTAAGTTGGAAAGCGGGAACTCTCACTATGGTTTCCTGAACCGCGGCATGGAAGTTCCCATTTATAGAGGATGCGGTGGGTTCGCGGCGACAGTGATGAATCAGCCAAATAGATGAAAAGTAAGGAGCTTCCATCGACCTCGCGAGTTGTGGCGGAGATTTCGTACGGGGAGTGGGGTTTTCGCACTAGCGAGCGAAAGCGTGTGCCGGAGGCTGCATCCGCTCCTCTGGAAACGCATGTCAGCGTGATAAACTGGACTCTACCTGTATGGCTCAACTACAACGCAGAAGGACTTATACAGCAACGGTCGGAGGCGTGCGCGTAGGTAGCGATGCACCAGTTGTGGTGCAGTCGATGACCAACACCGACACCGCTGACATCGAGGGCACGATCCGCCAGGTGGCGGCTCTGGCACGGGCGGGATCAGAGTTGGTGCGCGTCACCGTAAACAACGACGCAGCCGCGGCGGCGGTGGCTCCCATCGTGGACGGCCTCGACCGACTGGGCATTGGCGTGCCGATCATCGGCGATTTTCACTACAACGGGCACATCCTGCTGAAGAAGTTCCCGGAGTGCGCGCGGGCGCTGGCGAAGTACCGCATCAATCCCGGTAACGTGTCGATTGGCAAGAAGGACGACGACAACTTCCGGACGATGATCGAGGTCGCGATCGAAAACAACAAGCCAGTGCGCATCGGCGTGAACTGGGGATCGCTGGACCAGTCGCTGCTGACCCGGCTGATGGATGAAAACTCGAAACTGGCCGAGCCCAGTGAAGCACGCGACGTGACCATGGAAGCCATGGTGCAGAGCGCGCTGCGATCGGCTGATTTGGCAGTCAGCTACGGGCTGCGAAAGGATCAGATCATACTCAGCGCAAAAGTCAGCGGTGTGCAGGACCTGATCGACGTGTATCGCGAATTGGCGAAGCGCTGCGAATATCCGCTGCATCTCGGGCTGACCGAGGCGGGCATGGGCGCGAAGGGTATCGTAAGCAGTGCGGCAGCGCTGGGAGTGGTTTTGCAGGAAGGCATTGGAGACACGATTCGCGTCTCGCTGACCCCAGCTCCGAATGGCGACCGCACGGAAGAAGTCGCAGTGGGACAACAGATTCTGCAGTCGATGGGAATCCGCAGCTTCAACCCTCAAGTGACGGCGTGTCCGGGATGCGGGCGCACCACGAGCACGTTTTTCCAGGAGATGGCGGAGCAGATCCAGGGCTACCTGCGCGAGCAGATGCCGACGTGGAAGACGCGCTACTCGGGTGTGGAGGAGATGAAGGTCGCCGTCATGGGTTGCGTGGTTAACGGGCCGGGTGAATCAAAGCATTCGAACATCGGGATTTCGCTGCCGGGGACATTCGAGGAACCGAAGGCCCCGGTGTACGTCGATGGACGGCTGATGACGACGCTCAAGGGCGATCACATCGTGGCCGAGTTCATCAAAATTCTCGAGGACTATGTGGATTCACATTACGCTGCGAAGGACCAGTTGGTGTCGATCCAGTAGCATTCAATTCACAACAGAGACACCGAGGCACAGAGAAATTGTGCCTTTTCTTTTTGCGCCCGACTTTTCCAACGGGCGTTGCTTTACAATTCCGGTCATCGACCCATGGCCGGAGACCAGTGAAGCGTTCCCAACCCAATTTGCAAGAGGAATTACTCGGCTGCGAGGTGCCCACTGTCTCTGCGGCGACGCTCAAGTTACGTTTCTTGAAGAAGCTGAAGTGCACTCTAAAATATGAGAAGCTTGCGTCGGAAGCCGGAGCCCAGTTGATCGCGGGTGTGGACGAAGTAGGCAGGGGTTGTCTGTTTGGCCCGGTAGTGGCGGCGGCGGTGATTCTCGATCCGGCGTACCGCATTCGCGGATTGCGCGATTCGAAGCTGCTGGACCGGGAGACGAGGGAGAAGCTGGCGCCGCGTATCCGGGAGAATTCGCTGGCATGGGCGGTAGCGGCGGTGGATGTCGCGATCATCGATGAGATTAACATCTACTGGGCGTCGAAGCGGGCGATGGAAGAGGCTGTCGGGAAGCTCGCGCTGCGGCCCGATCACCTGCTGGTGGATGCAATGCGCCTGAACTGCGATTGTGAGCAGACTCCCATCATTCATGGCGACGCGCTGTCGGCCTCAATTGCGGCGGCATCAATCATCGCCAAGGTGGAACGCGATGCCATGATGCGCGAGTTTGACACGGTTTATCCGGGATACGGGCTGGCGTCGAACAAGGGGTACAGCGCTCCAGTACATCTGAGAGCACTGCGCGAGAAAGGGCCGACACCGCTGCACCGGATGTCGTTCGCGCCGGTGTGGATGTCGACCGCGCCACCGCAGGAGGTGCTGGAGTTCATGACGGAAGAGACTGAGATCGTCAT
This sequence comes from uncultured Acidobacteriaceae bacterium, assembly GCA_963779555.1. Lineage (GTDB taxonomy): Bacteria > Acidobacteriota > Terriglobia > Terriglobales > Acidobacteriaceae > DASRAA01. The sequence goes on along the minus strand of CAVZYS010000014.1, from coordinate 424,653 downwards.
TCCGAACAGCACAGGCCTAGACTCCTAAGCCCCTCCTCTAATCTCCGCCGCAAGCGTCTGTCATGGCTAACAGTCTGCAGTTGCATTCACAGGCTCCACTCAACGCCCAGGGCGTGCAGGATGAGTTGATCTCCCAGGGTCAGCAGACTCGCGCGCGCGACAGCCCCAAAAGCATAGCGAACAAGCGCACTGCGCGTAATGCACCAAGGCTGATGACCGGTGACGCCTGCGCAATGATCACAGGCTAAACCCTCGCTACGTTCATTGCCGCGGGCTGACTCGTTTTGTTGACGCGTGGACATCGGGTTGTCCTCCTATTTCTGTTCCAGTTCGATAACATGCAGCAGGCCCAGGGGACTCGTCGCGGTACATTCCCTTCGCTGGTACAAGGGTGACCCTCACGTTTGCATGCAGGCATTCGAATACCTGCGCGGTAGTGCCGACCGATCTGGATCACAATCCAAGCGGGGCGACCGCTACCACTCCCATCCGCACTGACAGCGGACGGAGTCGCACAGCCGAAGCTTCTTCAAGAGTGCCTTACAGACAGCGCATGGTCTCATCCACATAGCTCTGCTCCCTAGTCGTACCTTTTGGCGTCTCCATTTCGCCGGACCATGTTCACTTCCGCATATTAGCCGCCGGTAGTAGCCGTTGTTGCCAGCTACCTGCCATCGAGCCGTACATGGTATTGGACTCTCAAATCAACCTGCTGGAGGCAAGTGAGATGTCAGTTGATTGTCAAAAAGTTGTGGAACAAAGTTCACGTCCGACGTCGATGCCACGGCCGACGAGCAGCGATGATGTCTACAACGACGAGGTGCAGACCCTGAACTGAGCCCGGCACCGTCGAATTGAACCGTCGGGCGCTACCAACGGCCAGCGTGCGAACCACCATCCACGTGGAGCACCTCTCCCGTTACCTGACCCGCCTGTGCCAGGTAGAGCACAGCGCCGACAATGTCTTCTACCTCGACGATTTTCCCCATTGGCTGCAATGTCCTAAGAGAGTCCTTGGGATCATTCTTGTGCAGTGGTGTGTCCACGACGCCGGGAGCTACGGCGTTGAAGCGGATACCTTCTTTTGCATACTCGATTGCGAGGCTCCGAGTCACTGTGTTCAGGCCGCCCTTTGTAATCATCGAAACCGAGGCATTTACGCCAGCGATTGGCTGATCGGCAAGTTCCGCAGTGATGGTCACGACGTTCCCCGACTTCTGTTTCAGCATCTGTTTCACACTGAGCTGAGTCATGTAAAGGAATCCCAGCAGGTTGATCGAGACCAGGGCATTGAAGTCTTCGGTAGTAAAGTCGGTGAAGGGCTTGGTGCGGTAGATTCCAGCGTTATTCACCAAAACATCGATAGTTCCGAAGTGCTGGATCGCTGCTTCGACAACTTTGACAGCGGTCTCCTGCTTACTTATGTCGCCATCGATGAGAACCAGACTGGCTGAGGCTGTCAACGATTGACTGGCGTTGCGAGAGGTCGCGACTACGTTGTAACCCTGCTTCAGGAAGGCGTCGACTAAACCCGCGCCGATACCGCCCGATGCTCCCGTGACGATTGCTGTTTTCTTGTCTGACATAGATCACCCGATGTTCGACAGTGATGCCGTGGGCCTAGTGACGGTTGCTGAGTTTACTCTCGGCAAGTGTCTTCTGTCAGCAGACGCACGTCCTACAACTGAAGTGGTAGAAATTTAAATTTCTACCGTCATTTATTTTCAATGGTTTAGGGGAAAACTGTTCGCATGTCATTGAACAATAATGGACTTATAGCTATCCATATCAGCCGTAAGGACTTAGCTGCTTAATTTTTGCCAGTCTGACGGGCGGCAGCGGTTATCAAAGAACAATCGCGGCGGGCAGCAGGACTGACCTGACTGTCGGTGCACCAATTCATCGTCGCAGGCTCCGCGAGGCCGGGTCGTGCGAAATCGGAGGGACGAGGTGACGATGGTAACCAGAAATTCCCGAAATGGGAAGTGGAAGGGCGCACAATTCCCGACAAGCTCGGGCTGAAGCCCTCGCGGAAGAGTGCCGTCCCCTGGGGACTCGGATCTTTCTATCGCACGCTCTCCCACCGTTGAAACGGTGGGCTGTCTTTTGCCGTCCCGCGAGGCGGGACTGGAGTATCGTGGGTTCGGGCTCAATTGATGTCCCCGGTCTGCGTAGCTCACCCTGTCGCTGCGCGACAAGGGTGAGGCCCCCACATTCATTCTTGATTGAAAAGAAACGGGCGGGCCACCCGCGAACCAGCACACGGCTGGGGAAGGAAAACCCCCGCTCAAGCTTATTCGCTTGAACGGGGCACCCGCCGGTAAAAAACCTTACCCGGGCCACCCGCCCCAGGTTAGCGTCCGCGGGAGGGACGCGAACCCTTCGACAAGGTCAGGGCAGGCTCTGGGGCGCCAGGCGCCCAGGCCTGCGTCCGTTAAGGACAATCCATCCAAAGGCGCCGCATTCCGTTGCAATGTATTAGGACGGAATATAATTGCGCGCACCGATGACCCTAACCCCTGGCACGAAACTCGGGCGATATGAAATTCAGGCGCCTCTCGGGGCAGGCGGAATGGGTGAAGTCTACCGCGCCCGCGACACAAGGTTAGAACGCGCGGTTGCCATCAAAGTTCTGTCGTCCCGCCTGTGCGCGGATCCCGAGGCGAAGGAACGTTTCGAGCGCGAAGCCAGGGTCATTTCCTCTCTTAATCATCCCAACATTTGTCGTCTATATGACATAGGCGAGCAGAACGGGGTCAAGTTCCTAGTGATGGAGTATCTCGACGGGAGACTCTAGCACAGCGCCTCCAAAAAGGCCCGCTTGCAATGAAGGAAATCCTAAATGCAGGTGTTGCGCTTGCTGATGCGCTAACTGCGGCGCACACCGCGGGCGTGATTCATCGGGACTTTAAATCTGCCAACTTGTTTCTTACGCACGGTAACGAGGTGAAGATCCTCGACTTTGGACTTGCTAAAAGCAGCGCAAGAAGTAGCGGGCAGACTGCGCCTGCCCTCGTGGACGAGGCCACGATAAGCATCGCACCGCAACTCACAATTGAAGGAGCTGCGCTTGGAACCGTCGCTTATATGTCACCCGAGCAGGCGCGTGGTGAAAGCGTAGATGTTCGCACGGACCTGTTCTCATGCGGCGTGGTTCTTTACGAAATGACGACCGGCCGAAGACCGTTTAACGGTCCCACAGCGGCTGTCGTTTTCGACGCCATTTTGAATCGGCAGCCCGTAGCTCCGAGCATCTTGAATGCTGCCGTATTCCCGTCGTTAGAAAGGGTAATCACGCGCCTGCTGGCGAAAGACCGATCCAAGCGATTTCAGCACGCACAAGACCTGTTGAACGAACTTCGCGGGATCGCAGAAAGGAACACAGGCAAACAGCCACAGACAGCGGCGGACGGGGGATCAATTGCTGTGCTGCCGTTCGAGGATCTGAGTCCTGATCGCAGTCAGCAGGCCTTCTGCGAGGGGATGGCGGCAGAGATTATCAATGTACTTGGGAGCGATACAAGGCTTGCGAGTCATTTCCAGAACATCTGCGGTCCGCTGCCGCGAGAAGGGCATGGACATCGGCGAGATCGCTCAGCACCTTAATGTCCAGACAGTGTTGGAGGGAACGGTCAGGAAGTCGGGCGCGCGACTCCGAGTGACGGCTCAGCTTATCAGTAGCTGCGAAGGATCGCAGATATGGTCAGAGCGTTACGACCGAAGCGAGGGTGATGTCTTTGATATTCAGGAGGAGATCGCAAACGCGATAGTAAAGAATCTGAAGGGCAGACTTATGAGCGGCCAATTGCCCACAGTCAGGCGTGTCACCGACAACGTTGACGCTTACAAACTGTATCTTAAAGGGCGGTATGCTTGGGAACGTCGCAACCGAGCAGCGTTGCAAAACGCAATCACGTATTTCGAGCAGGCTATTTCCGCTGATCCCGATTATGCTCTAGCCCACGCGGTTTGGCCGACTGCTTTGATCATGGGAGTCTACCGTGCCCACCCCGAGTATACCAAGGGCTCTCCAACAGCATTGCGCGCACTGGAGTTGGAGCCCGAACTGGCCGAAGCTCATCACTTAGGTGCGGTAAAACAGTTTCTGGAGTGGAACTGGTCTAAGCCGACGCATGTTACACGCGCGCCCTTGAGTTGGATCCCCGGCTCACTGTCACCGGGGATGGCGAGCAACTCTTTACGTTGCAAGCTGATGCGACCAGCCTTTCGAGCAATGAAGCTCGAACCGGATTCTGGTCTCATTGCCTATATCGCAGCCATAAACCATTATTGGGCGGGGATCCAGACGGTGCGGCGGAACTCATCGAACGCGCGCTTGAACTCGAACCGAAGGCTGTTTTTGCCCACTGGGTTCGCGCACTCATCTTCCAGTCAAGGGGTACCACGAGGAAGCAATTTCGGCCACGATGCGCGCGGTGGAGTCGCAAATCACCACCCACTTTTGGTTTCCGCCCTCGGCGCGGCATACGCCCGTGCCGGGAAGAGGGCCGAAGCGGAAAAACTAATAAACGAGCTGAACGAAGATCTACACGGGAATACATAGCGCCGATGTACATCGCGGACATATACCTGGCACTTGATCGCCTTATGGAGGCAATTGAGTGGTATGAACGTGCCGTAGATGAGCATAACCCCCTGCTTATTGGGATCGCAGTCGCACCGCACTATGATCCACTCCGAACGAGCCGCGCTTTCGAGCGCTCCTGCGGAGGATGAATCTTCATGAGGAGTAGGACCGGGTCGAAACCGCCCAGGATGAGATCCAGAAAACTCGTTACATCCCCGGCATTTTCATGCCGGCCATGCGGCGGGCGAAGCTGGGCTTGCCCATGCCCTTGAACATCTTGCGCATCTGGGCGTATTGGCGGAGGAGGTGGTTGACTTCCTGCACGCTGGTTCCGGAGCCGCGGGCGATGCGCTTGCGGCGGCTGCCGTTGATGGACTCGTGATGCTCGCGCTCGTAGGGCGTCATGGAGTTGATGATGGCTTCGACGCGGCTGAGTTCGCGCTCGTCAACGTTGTCGGCGGCCTTCTGCATGTTGGCGAAGGGGCCGATTTTGGGCATCATGCCCATGATGCTCTTGATGGAACCCATCTTCTTCACTTGGCGCAACTGATCGCGGAAGTCCTCGAGCGAGAAGCCTTCGTGGCTCATCGCCTTGGCGGCGAAGGCTTCGGACTTTTTCTTGTCGAGCGTGGCGTCGGCCTTTTCGATGAGCGAGAGGATGTCGCCCATGCCGAGGATGCGTCCGACGATGCGGTCGGGATGGAAAGGTTCGAGCGCGTCGTACTTTTCGCCGACGCCGATGAATTTGATGGGCTGTCCGGTAACGTTGCGAATGGAGAGGGCCGCGCCGCCTCGGGCGTCACCGTCCATCTTGGTGAGCACCACGCCGGTGAGCGTGAGCTTCTTGTGGAACTCGTCGGCGGAGCGGACGGCGTCCTGTCCGGTCATAGAGTCGGCGACGAAGAGAATCTCCTGGGGATTGAGGATCTTCTTCAGCGACTGCATTTCGTCCATCAACTGCTCGTCGATGTGCAGACGGCCGGCGGTATCGACGACGAGTACGTCGCAGCCGTTGCTGATGGCGTCGCGGCGGGCTTCCTTCACCAGGCGCTCGACGGTGGCGGTGTTGGCCTCGCCGACTTCTCCTTCGTAGAGATGGGCCTTGACGGCTTGAGCCACGATTTTGAGTTGCTCGCGCGCGGCGGGACGGTAGACGTCAACGGACACCAGCATGGGGCGATGTCCGCCCTGCTTGAGCCAGTGCGCCAGCTTTCCCGAAGTGGTGGTCTTGCCGGAACCCTGCAGGCCCGCCATGAGGACGACGGTGGGCGGCTGCGATGCGAACTTCAGCCTCGCGGTGTCTTTGCCAAGGATGGCGATGAGTTCGCTGTGAACGATTTTGATGACCTGCTCGGAGGGCGAGAGCGAGGTCATAACTTCCTGGCCGAGGGCCTTTTCGCGAATGTGCTCGATGAGTTCCTTGACGACGTTGAAGTTCACGTCGGCTTCGAGCAGGGCCATGCGGATTTCTTTGAGCGCGTCGCCGATGTTCTCTTCGGTCAGGGTGCCCTGTCCGCGCAGATTCTTGAAGGCACGCTGGAGCTTATCTGTAAGATTCTCAAACATTTAGGTCATCGTGCGCGGCGGGATTACTGCGGGCCGCGAAATATCAGGATATCACGCGAAATGGCGCGACGATGGGCGATCAGCGGCCTGTGACACGAGCCGAGGCGTCGGGCCGGCAGGCGTAGAAACTCGGCTACGACGAGCTATGGCCGGCACACTGCAGTACTCCAAGGTACTTGGCCCATGGACCGACAGCCTCACGATATTGGTGGGCCATGACCCTTGAGATTTGGTGCAGATGCGTCAGGTCATGGGCTGCCCAAGTCGCCAGCAGTTGGGACAACGTGACGACTCCGAGAGCAGGATGGCGTCCACGCCGCTGAAGGTCCTCTGGTCGAAGGCGCCAGGCCCGAAGTTCGATGAGGTTTTCCGTCCGCAAGCGAGCAAATTCATCCAACAACTGACTGAGCGACCGACCCTGAATCTCTCGTGCGTGCCCCTCGCGATCAAAGGGCTCGAAACTTTTGGTTTCCCCAAATTGCATCACCATCCTCGCCCGCGGAATCCAGTCGGTGCGTTCGGCGTGAATCAGATGACCGACGACATCGAACGCGCTCCAAGTGTCTTCACCTTCGTTTTGCAGCGTCCACATGTCAGGGAGATCACGCAAAAGCACGTTGAGAGCGGCGGGGGTGCGAGCGAGCAGAGAGATTGTGTTGTGCAGAGAATTTTCCACCGTGCTTCTCAATTCATCGATGACGGTTTCAAACGCATCAATTGTACCGTTCTGGTCCACACGGGCGAGCAGCCAAAATCGCGAGCAGCACTTACTCTCTAGAAGCGGGCGGTCTCATAAAATAGCGCCCGTGGGGGAAGTTCGAATTCCCTCAGGGGCTAAAGCCCGGTGTTTACGGGGCTCGATGCGGCACGGCTAAAGCCGTGCCCTTTCAAATCACATTTATGAGACCACTCCACTTCTAGAGTAAAGGCTGGGTCGCGACGGGACGGAATACTTCAGCCGCGGCAATGATCGTGTTGGTGTGGATGGTTACGGTGTCTTCGACCCGGATGGCGTATCCGCCAGCGAAGGTCACCATCACGGGAATGTTCCGGGCACGAGCAGCGCGGTAGACAATTTCGTCGCGCTGCTTCAATCCTTCGATGGTCAGGCTCAGTCCGCCGAGTTGGTCTTCACGGAACGGGTCGGCGCCAGCGACGTAGCAGATAAGGTCGGGCTCAAACTGACGCAGTCCCGAGCTGAGTGCATGGTCGAGCCAGTCGAGATAGCTGGCGTCATCGCATCCGTCGGGCAGGTTCACGTCGATGGAGGACCGCGGCTTGACGAACGGGTAGTTGTTCTCCTGATGCAGCGAGATGGTGAAGACGTCCTTCGAGTTCCCGTAGAGCATCTCGCCACCCGCATGCGCAACCGTTGAAACGGGGCGATCACACGGCAAGACTGCTGGGTGGGCGCGTGACCAGCAGAAAATTGCTGCCGTGCCGTTGCCCTGATGGACGTCGCAGTCCACGGTCATAGCGCGTTGAATGAGTTTTCGCTTTTGCAGGCTACGAATGGCGACACCGAAGTCGTGCATCATGCAAAATCCTTCGCCGTGGTCGGGAAAGGCGTGGTGAAATCCGCCGCCGATACTGATGCAAACGCCGTCGGTGAGAGCACGCTCGGCAGCGAGGATCGAGCCCCCGGTGTGGAGCAGGAAGGTGTCGACCACCTGCGACGAGTAAGGAATTTCCATTTCCAGCTCTTCACGCGCTGTGAGGCCGCCCTCCATGAGCTTGCTGACATAGTGAGGGGAGTGGACCAGCATTACGTCGGATTCCGAAGCGGGCCGCGGCACGATGAAGTCGGACTCGTCCACCACGCCGCATTCGAAGAGACGCTCGCGGATCAGTCGGTATTTGTCAGCACGAAAGACGTGCTCGCCGATCGGCAGGAAATATCTTTCGCTATAGACCAGCTTGAAGGGCAACATGGGCCGACGATCCGAATTCCGCTCCCGGAGCGGTAGACAGTCGATTCTAAGCGTGTGGGGCAGGAAAGCAACGAAGAAGTTATGTGGCATGGGCAGCTTGATCTGCGGCGGCTCCGGTTGGCCGCGGTGATTTAAGATGTCGCTACATGACACCCGCCGTTCAGTGGGGCCCACTACAGCGAGTTGCGCGCCATAACCTGCTGGCCACAGCGGGAGCGGTGCTGATCGTGATGTTCGCAATATTCGCGTTGTTTGCGCCTTGGATCGCTCCGCAAGACCCGTACTATATCGATCTGCCGTCGCGGTTGATGGGACCGTCGGTCTCGCACTGGTTTGGGACGGATGAGTTGGGCCGTGACATTCTGTCGCGCGTGATTTATGGCGCACGGGTTTCGATGATGGTAGGAAGTTGCGTGGTGGCAGCGTCGCTGACGTTGGGACTGTTCTTTGGGTCGATTGCAGGATACTACGGCGGCTTTCTCGATCGCTTCTTGAACGTGATCGTGATGAACGCATTCATGTCGTTTCCAGGAATTCTGCTGGCGATTGCGTTCGTGGCATTTCTTGGGCCGGGACTGTTCAATCTGGTGTTGGCGCTCTCGATTGGGGGATGGGTGGGCTATGCCCGCCTGGTGCGCGCACAAGTGCTGGCGGTGCGGGAGCGGGAATTTGTGGAAGCGGCGCGCGCACTGGGCGCGAGCGACTCACGAATCATCGTGCGGCACATTCTGCCAAACATTATTCAGCCGGTCATCGTTCAGGCGGCAATAGGAATGGCAGGAGCGATTTTGGCAGAGGCGACAATGAGCTTTCTGGGGCTGGGCGTGCCGCCTCCGACGGCGACGTGGGGGGCCATGCTCAACGACGCACGATCGCACCTGTTTGACGCTCCGCACCTGGTGCTGTTCCCTGCCGCTGCGGTGATGCTCGCGGTGCTGTCGTTCAACTTCATTGGCGACGGGCTGCGCGACTATCTCGATCCGCGCTCGAGGATCGAGGTCGGGCTGTAGGCGGGTCGAAAGTCGTTCAGCACGGAGGCACGGAGGACACGGGGATTTTTGAATTCTTCCCTCGCGGCTCCTCTATAGTCGATCAATCCTTAGAAAGAGCGATTCACCACTGGGAACACGGAGCGCACGGAGTTTTCAATTCAAAGTCTCTGTTCCGACTGCAGTCCGCCGAATCACTGCGACGCACTTCCACGATGTTCTAGAATCCCCCTGACGGTTCCCCGAGGTTTGTATGATCTCCCCTAAACACAGGACTGTTGTTATTACGATCACGGTTTCTGTTCTGACGATGTTAACGGTGGTGTCATGCGGTGGGCAAGCGACGAAGACGGCGACGCCACCGCCAGCAACTCCGAGTTACCAACTGGTGTGGTCGGATGAGTTTAGCGGGGCTGATGGATCGGCTCCTGATGCCACCAAGTGGGCCATCCAGACGGGCGGCGGCGGCTGGGGCAACAATGAACTGGAGTCCTATACCGCACGTCCGGCGAACGTGCAGGTTTCGGGCGGCAACCTGGTTATCACCGCCGTCAAAGAGGACTACACCGGCACTGACGGGATCGCCCGCCACTACACGTCGGCGCGCATGCAGACTAAGGGATTGTTCTCGCAGCAGTACGGGCGGTTCGAGGCACGAATCCAGATCCCGAAGGGACAAGGAATGTGGCCGGCGTTCTGGATGCTGGGCAACAATATCGATACGGCCGGCTGGCCTGCCTGCGGCGAGATCGACATCATGGAAAACATTGGCAAGGAACCTTCGATGGTGCACGGTACGTTGCATGCACCGGGGTATCCACCGTCGGGGTACACGGCTGCATACACGTTGCCGAACGGTGGGGTCCTCGCCGACGGGTTCCACGTGTTCGCGGCTGAGTGGGACCCGCAGCAGATTCGCCTGTATGTGGACGGAAACCTCTACGCGACGGATACGCAGTCAGGATCGCCGCAACCGACCTCGTGGCCGTTTGATAGCCAGCCGTTTTTCATGCTGCTGAATCTGGCGGTGGGCGGATCGTGGCCGGGGGATCCTGATACGACGACGCAATTCCCGCAGCAGATGCTGGTGGACTACGTGCGGGTGTATCAGAAGAAGTAGGCAGTTGTCAGTTGTCGGTTGTCAGTAGCCAGTGGCGAGCGGTCAGCCGTCCTGTGGAGGGCCGTGAAGCAATCGGCGCAACACTTTCATCCAGTAAACCTGGTTGACAGTTGAACATTTTCGACGGATGGTGCATCCAAGTGTTTATGGCTACCGAGAAAGCAATTCTGGGCGGCGGATGCTTCTGGTGCGTCGAAGCCGCGTTCGTGCAACTGGAAGGTGTGGAATCGGTGCGCTCGGGCTACATGGGCGGACGGCGACCAAACCCGACCTATGAGCAGGTGTGCTCTGGGGTCACTGGACATGTCGAAGTCGCGGAGATCACGTTCGATCCGGCGAAGATCAGCTACCGCGATTTGCTGGACGTGTTTTTCACCGTCCATGACCCAACCACGTTGAATCGTCAGGGCAATGATGTGGGTGAGCAGTACCGCTCGGTGATCTTCTATCTGAATGAAGGACAGCGGCAGATCGCGCAGGATGTGATTGCCGAGTGGGCGAAGGACCAAGTATTCCCTGACCCGATTGTGACTGCGGTGGAACCGGCCCAGACGTTTTACGTCGCTGAAGACTATCACCAGGATTACTTCAAGAATCATCCCTTCCAACCATACTGCCTGTTCACGGTAGCGCCCAAGGTGAAGAAGGTGCGGGCGAAGTTTGCGGAGAGGCTGAAGGCGACGGTCTAAAAACATCTACCACAGAGGCACTGAGACACAGAGGTTTTTTGAATTCGATTTCTCAGTGCCTCAGTGCCTCTGTGGTGAAACAAGGCTTACAATTCAGCGATGGCGGACTCCCTCAATTTCAGCCTGTGGTTTCCCAGCTTCCATGAAGCGGAGATGCTGCCGCGAGCGGTTTCGGTGATGCGGCAGTTCCTGTATTCCGAAGTGCGCGAAGGCATCACGTATCTGTCGGTTCATCCCGTGGCGTGGTCGGAACCGACGGTGCTGGAGCGGCGATTTAATCCCGGCATCTCGCCCGAAGAGGCGGCGGAGATCGCCGACGAATTTGCGCATGATGATTTTGGGTTCGTATTCGAAGGTTTCTGGGACCTGTGGGTGCCGAACGACGAAGAGGTTGGCGACGCGTGGGTGCAGCGCCCGGTTGCGGTGCGTTTCATCGTGCATGGTGTGCAGTTCGACGAAGGCATCTACACCGATGACGGCCATATCGAAGTCGATTTCGGGCTGGACACCCCGTTCTTGTTTGAGGGCCTTGAGCTGTCGGCAATCAATGAAGAACATGTCCGGATCAACGTAGCCAAGCTGATTGCATTCACGCTCGCCGTGCAAAACCATTGCGGGTTGTCGGGGCGCGTGTTGTGGTCGGAATCGGAAAACAATCTCGCGCAGAAGCTCATCGCGCAGCTGCAGCAGACGCAGTAGCAGAAGTTGGCAGTGTTCAGTTGCCAGTTGTCAGTTCAAGATTTCGAAGAGCAAACTCTACAACGTCCGTGACAATGAAAAAAGGCCCGGAGGAATCCGGGCCTTCGGTATTTGTGCCCCGCGCGGACTGAAGTCCGCGCGGAGGTCTCAATGGGCCGCTATTCGGCACGACTGAACAGGCTGCTGAAAAAGTCGAAAAAGCAGATTCCTCGCGGGCTGAAGCCCGCTCGGAATGACAAAAATAAAGGAGTTGTACGGCACGGCTAAAGCCGTGCCCCTTCAAAACCTTCTGAAACTCGCTTTTTTCAGCAGCCTCTGAAGTCGTGCCCTTTCAAAACGGTTCGGAGTTTGTGCTGTTCGCCGACGCCCGTTGGTCGCTGCGCCTGACGGAAAACCCCACACAATCCAAAAGAAGGATTGTGTGGGGCACCCACTGACAACTGACAACCGACAACTATTTCGTTCTGCCGCCTTCGATCTTCAACTCCGCGCTGGCACCGGCCTGTGCTGCTGCAAGGCGGGCAGTCAGAACGCGGAACGGCGAACAGGATACGTAGTTGAAACCGTTCTGCGCGCAGAACTCGACTGACGCAGGATCGCCACCGTGTTCGCCACAGATGCCGATCTTGATGGTGGGCCGAGTTGCACGACCCTTTTCCACCGCGATCTTGATCAGTTGCCCAACCCCTTGCTGATCGAGCGTGGCGAACGGGTCCTGCTTCAGAATGCCTTCCGCCAGGTACGCCGTCAGAATTCTGCCGACGTCGTCACGGGAGAAGCCAAAGGTGGTCTGGGTGAGATCGTTGGTGCCGAAGCTGAAGAACTCGGCTTCCTGGGCGATCTCATCGGCCATGAGCGCAGCGCGCGGTAACTCGATCATGGTACCGACGAGGTATTCGACCTTGGTCTCCTTCTCGGCGAAGACCTCGTCCGCCACGCGACGCACGATAGCCGCCTGGTTGGCCATTTCCTTCCGGCCCATGGTCAGCGGGATCATGACCTCGGGCTTCACCTTGACGCCCTCTTTCGCAACTTTAACGGCAGCCTCGAAGATGGCGCGCGCCTGCATTTCGGTGATCTCGGGATAGGTGATGCCAAGACGGCAGCCACGCAGTCCCAGCATGGGGTTGACTTCATGCAACTGCTCGACGCGGTTTAACAAGTTGCGCAGCTCTTTCAGCTTGGGCGATTTCGGCTTGGTGAGCTCCAGCTTGGCAATCTCGACCATGAGGTCTTCGCGCCGCGGCAGAAATTCGTGCAACGGCGGATCGAGGGTGCGGATGGTGACCGGGAATCCGTCCATGGCACGGAAGACGCCGACGAAATCGGCACGCTGCATGGGCAGGAGCTTCTTCAGAGCGATGCGGCGATCTTTCTCAGTGGTGGCGAGAATCATGGAACGCATGTGCGGCAGGCGGTCCTCGGCGAAGAACATGTGCTCAGTGCGGCACAGTCCAATGCCTTCAGCGCCGAAAGCACGCGCCTGCAGAGCATCGCGAGGAATGTCGGCGTTGGCGCGAACGCCCATACGGCGGAACGGCTCGGCCCACTTCATCAGCGTGACCAGCTCAGGATCGTCAGGGCGAGCAGGAACGGTGTTGAGCTTGCCATTGATGACTCGGCCAGTAGTGCCGTCGAGTGAAATCCAATCGCCGCCCTTGAGCACCTTCCCCTTCACCCGCATCTCGCGGGCTTTCTCATCGACATCGATGTCGCCAGCACCAGCAACGCAGCACTTGCCCATGCCGCGCGTGACCACTGCGGCGTGGCTGGTCATGCCACCGCGCGAGGTGAGAATACCAGCCGCCACTTCCATTCCGCCGATATCTTCGGGAGTGGTTTCGCTGCGGACGAGGATGATCTTGGCGTGCTTGTCTTTCTGGAACTTCTCGACCGCTTCCTCTGCGGTGAAGACGATCTGTCCGACAGCGGCGCCCGGGGACGCCGGCAGGCCGGTGGCGAGCACTTCCACGTCAACGCCCTTTTCAGCAAGGCTGGGGACGAGGAAGTCATATAACTGGTTGGGCTCGACACGGAAGATGGCTTCTTCCTTGGTGATCAAGCCTTCTTCAACCATCTGGATAGCGACACGAACAGCGGCGCGTCCGGTGCGCTTACCGTTGCGGGTCTGCAACATATACAGGCGGCCGTCCTGGATGGTGAACTCGAAGTCCTGCATGTCGCGGTAGTGCTTTTCGAGCCGGGTGGTGATTTCGCGCAACTGGTTGTAGGTCTCGGGCTGAATCTTTTCCAGCTCCGAGATGTGTATCGGCGTGCGGATGCCGGCCACCACGTCTTCGCCCTGCGCGTTCATCAGGAACTCGCCGTAGAATTCTTTTGCGCCGGTCGCAGGATTGCGGGTGAAGCCCACGCCCGTACCGCTGGTGTCGCCCAGGTTTCCAAACACCATAGCCTGCACGTTGACTGCGGTGCCGAGCATGTCGTCGATGTTGTTGATGCGGCGGTAGGTCTTGGCGCGGTCGTTCAGCCACGAACGGAACACGGCATCACGTGCCATGACGAGCTGATCGTGCGGGTTCTGCGGGAATTCGACTTTGGTGTGCTTGAGTACAACTTTCTTGTAGTCGGCGATGACTTCCTGCAACGCTTTAGCGTCGAGCTCGGTGTCGAGCTTGGCTTTCTTCTGCTTCTTCTTGCCGTCGAAAGCTTCCTCAAACGCGTGCTTGGGAATGTCGAGCACGACGCTGCCGAACATCTGAATCAGGCGGCGATAAGAGTCGTAGGCGAATCGGGGATTGCCGGTGAGTTTGGCCAGACCTTCGACTGACTTGTCGTTGAGGCCGAGGTTCAGGATGGTGTCCATCATGCCGGGCATGGAGAACTTTGCGCCGGAGCGGACGCTGACTAGCAACGGATTGTCGGAGCCGCCGAGTTTCTGGCCCTGCAATTTTTCCAGCTTGCCCAGCGCTTCATCCATCTGCCTGTCGACTTCCGCTGACGTCTTGCCGCTGCGCATGTATTCACGACAAGCTTCGGTCTGGATGGTGAAGCCGGGAGGAACAGGCAACCCGGCGTTGGTCATTTCGGCGAGCCCGGCGCCTTTGCCGCCAAGATCGTCTTTCATTTTGCCATTGCCTTCGGCGTGGTTGTCGCCGAAGAAGTAGACATACTTCACAGTTTTCTTCTCTGGGGTTGCCATTTTTTCCGTCTCAATCGTTGAAGTGCTCATGGGGTGAGTCCTTTGTGTTCGAAGTTATGAAGATTTGTTTTCGGTTACAATCTCGCTGAAATCGGCAATGGTGGAAAACTCCTGCAATAACGTTTGCAGCAATGCCAGACGATTAGCGCGCACGCGCTCGTCGTCAACCATGACCATGACCTTGTCGAAGAACAGGTCGATGGGCTGGCGAAGGCGGCTAATCTCGGTGAGGGCCGCCAGGTAATTCTTCTGGTCGCGGAACTGGCGAACGTTGGCCGCGACTTCCGGAAGACGTGTGGCCAGTGCTTTCTCCGAATCCTCGGTGAGAGCGGTGGGATCGAGGTTGTCCGCGATCTTCTTTCCGCCCTCGCGGGCCTGCCGGAGGATGTTCTTGGTGCGTTTGAAGGCTACGGAGATCGACGCGAAATCTTCGGAGCCGCGCACCTGGGTTAGCGCTTCGGCGCGCAGAATGGCGTCAGCTATGTCGTCGCTGCCAGCAGCGAGAACGGCATTGACCACGTCGTAGGCAAAGCCGCGAACGTCACGCACATAGAATTCCAGTCGCTCCCGCATGAAAACGGCGATGGACGCATCGAACTCAATCTTCCTGTCGAAGCGGGCCTCCGCGGCAGTGCCCGCGTATTCAGCACGCGCATCGGAGAACAGTTTCACAATCGGCAGCGGCAGCCTGTGTTCCGCGATGATCTTGACGATCCCGTTGGCGGCGCGTCGCAGGGCAAATGGGTCTTTGGACCCGGTCGGTATTGAGCCGAGCGCAAACATCCCTGCAATCGTGTCGGACTTGTCGGCGATGGCAAGCACAGCGCCTTCGACCGTCGGCGGAACCTGATCATCCATCGACTCCGGCTGATACTGGTGATAGATAGCGTCGCCTATCGCAGCCGCGGTTGCAGCCGGCAGAAGCGGATCGAGTTTCTGGGCCTTGGCGTAGAGTCCGCCGACAATGCCCTGCAACTCAGTGAACTCCTTTACCAGATCGGTGGTGAGGTCGGCCTTGCAGAGCAAAGCTGCTTTGAAAACCACTCCAGGCCGGACCGCGACGCCCGCCTCGCGAACTACCTCGGAAACCAAGCTCGAAAGCTTTTGTACCCGCGACGTCTTGTCGAAGTAGCTGCCCAGATCCTTCTGGAAGGTCACCGCCCTCAGCATTTCCACGCGATCGCGCAGCGAGATCTTCTGGTCGGTGTTCCAGAAGAAACGCGCATCGTTGAAGCGGGCGCGCAGGACGCGTTCGTTGCCATGCCGAATGAGGCCGTCGGGATCGCCATCGGTGTTGAGTACGGCGAGAAAGTGCGGCAGCAGCTTGCCCGTGGAATCTTCCAGCGCGAAATACTTCTGGTGATCGCGCATCACGGTGACGAGGACCTCAGCGGGCAGCGAAAGAAATTCAGGATCGAAGCCGCCGAGAATCACTGAGGGGCACTCCGTGAGGTTAACGACCGTGTCGAGCAGAGACTTGTCTTCGCGCCAGCGTGCGCCGGGAATGGTTCGCGTAGCGGCGTCGAGCGCTTTGCGGATACGCTGCTCGCGGTCAGCCGCACTGACGGTCACGAGACTCTTAGCTAGGTCTGAACTGTAGTCGGAGGGGCGGTTGATCTTCAACGGTCCAGCAGACAGAATACGGTGCCCCTCGCTGGTGTGGCCGGCGGAGATGCCGGCAAACTCAAGCGGGACGACTTCCCCGTCGAGCAGCGAGACCAGCCAACGCACAGGGCGAACAAATCGCTCGGCGGACTTGCCGCGCCAGTACATGCTCTTCGCCCAGTAGAGCCCGGCGATTTCTTTGGGGAGCGATTCGGAGAGAATCTCGCTGGCGGTTCGTCCCTTCTTCTGGACGGTGGCGGCGAGGTACTCGCCCTTGGGGGTCGTGACCTTCTCCAGTGCGCTCACGTTGACCCCAGCTTTTCGCGCGAATGCTTCGGCCGCCGGAGTCGGGACACCATCTTTGTAGGCGATCTTCAGGGAAGGTCCCGTGAGTTGCTCGGTTACGTCAGCCTGAGACGCCGCGATGCCCTGGGCCAGGACCGCAAGGCGGCGTGGTGTCGAGTAAGCCTGAATGGTGGGCGATAGCGAAAGTCGTTCGCGCTGCAGCAACTCGCCGACACGGCGCGACAGTTCTTCGCGTGCGCTGTCAATCATGCGTGCGGGAATCTCTTCGACACCGATTTCGAGAAGGAAGTCAGGCATTCTGAAAACGTCCTATCATTTTCTCGCGTTCCAGCCAGTGCGTAATGTGATTCGAGTCACAAGCGGTAACTGGTGACTCGTAACTGGTAACTCGCTTTCCGACGACGCGCTAGCTCACCGCGACGTGGTCGGACTTTCCGACAGACTGCGACTCGACTTGTTGATCCGCAATCTGCTGGTCGACATAGGCCTTGGCGACTCCGACCGCTAACGCACGAATCCGGGCGATGACCCCGACCCTTTCGGTCACGCTAATGGCGCCCCGCGCGTCGAGGATGTTGAACAAGTGCGAGCACTTGAGGCAGAGATCGAAGGCAGCCAGTACCGGAAACCGCTTGCGTTCGTCACAGTTCACGTTTGGCTCTTCGCTCTTCGCTTTTCGCTTTTCGTCCTGAGACTTTCCGCGCTTCGCAGAGAAACTACCGGCGTATGCATCCAGCAGCGCCTGACACTCGGCTTCGTAGAGGCGCAGGTGCTGCCAAGCTTTCTCCACATCCGCGTGCTCAAAGTTGTAAACAGAAAATTGCAGCTCGTCCTGCAGGCGAATCTCGCCATATTTCACGGGACGCCCATCTGGGCCGACAACCCAGGTGATGTCGTAAATGCTGTCCACGTCCTGCAGGAATGCGGCGATGCGCTCCAGGCCGTAAGTCAATTCGGCCGAGATGGGATCGAGATCGATGCCGCCGCATTGCTGGAAATAGGTGAACTGGGTGATTTCCAAGCCGTCGAGCATCACCTGCCAGCCGATGCCCCACGCGCCAAGCGTCGGCGACTCCCAATTGTCTTCCTCAAACTTAATGTCGTGCTTACGCAAGTCGATGCCTATGGCGCTCAGCGATGCGAGGTAGAGATCTTGAACATCGGCCGGCGGCGGCTTGAGAATGACCTGATACTGCATGTGCTTGAACAGGCGATTGGGGTTCTCGCCATAGCGACCATCGGCAGGACGACGTGAGGGTTGAACATAGCCGACGCGGTAAGGCTTGGGTCCGAGCACGCGCAGAAAGGTCTCGGGGGCCATGGTGCCGGCACCGACTTCAACATCGTAGGGTTGTTGCAGGACGCAACCGTGACCAGCCCAGAAATTCTGCAGACGAAGAACGAGTTCCTGAAACGTCAGCGCATTTTGTGAAGAAGCCAATTCAGTGTTCTCTTTCGTTCATTCGAAATCGGCTAGTGAACCAGTCGAAAAGCAGATCCCTCGCGGACTGAAGTCCGCTCGGGATGACAAAATTATAGAGACATTAGACGCCGGCCTAAAGGCCAGCTCCACCTTACAGCTTGTTCAACATCACAGCGGTGACCAACTTCTTCTCAATGTGGCGTTCGATGATCTGCAACAAAAATCGCCGCAGATCCACGCATTGAGCCGACGTCCAAGGCTCTGCCGCAAAGCTATCGAGCGACATGCGAAACATCTGCATCGCCAACGCCCGAGATTCGGCACTCAATTCCGACGAGGCCAGCCGCTTATGCCGCGGGCACATCAAACCGTCGGCCAGAGCGTGATAAAACGCCTTGCTGCCATTGAGCGACTGCCCGCAACTACTGCACTCGCCCAGTTCGGGCAAAAAACCTACCAATCGCACCAGCCAAAGCTGGAAGTACGTCAGCGGCATCCAGATGGAGCCGGTGCGCAACTGGCGCAGCACCGAGACGGCCAGGCGATAAATCGCGTCATTGGCTTCGCGGTCGGGCAGCAACTCGTCGAGCGACTCAGCGACGTGTTCTAAAGCCACGACGCGCGGATAGTCCACCGCAGTCGAAAGTGGCGACTCCAAAATGTCGCAGGAGTCCAGCCTGGCCAATTCCTGACGCTCGCGATCCTCGTAATACGCCCGCACACAAGTGAGCGGTTCCAACGCTCCACCAAAACGCCGCCTCGACTTCTTGGCGGCGCGCGCGACGCCTTTGACCTTGCCTTCCGTCCGGGTAAACAGGGTGACCAGCAGGTCAGCTTCACGCAGCGGATAAGTTCGTAAAACGATCGCTTCCGACTGCTTCAGAGACATGAACTATCGCCTGACTACCGGGGAACGATCGGGGCGGACGTGCCGAGAATTCGCCAGCGAAGCTTCACTCAAACTGCAGGCCACGATGGACCGGCCAAGCCACTGCGCCGTAATCGATAATTCTACTTACATGGGTTGGCTTGTGCAAAGCAGCGGGAGGGAAGGCCGAGAGCGTTAAGGCAACGAGCCACGCTAAGGAACGCAGCAGGTGCGCCCGGGCTGAGCGCCCGGGGTCACGAAGGTCGCGCTACAGTGCGAGGACGCGCTTCGCTACGTGGGTTGAGCGCCGTTCACATCTAGCCTGGCGGGTACGGGTCTTCGACGCACGGCGGAATTGCGCGGCAGCGTGGCGGTCCAGGGCTGCTTGTTTCAGCTGCTCGATTTCTGCCGATTGGCGGACAGCCATCTCTTCAATCAATTGCTGAACGGTCTTAGTGGGGGTCTGACCAATCTGTATGAGTTGCATGGGCGGAGAATAGTACCGTTCATCGGGCGGCAGAATCCCCCGTTGGTCGCAAACGAGTAGTACTTATTGGTCACGTAGCGATGTAAGCCACGATGCTAGAATGCGCGCAAGATGCCGCGCCGGAAAATAATGAGCACAACATCCCGTCCCGCGGTTTCCGAAACACCACACACAATCGTCGCGCTCACGGGATTCATGGGCAGCGGCAAGACCTCTACCGGTCAGGCCTTGGCGGCGTTACTGGGATGGGAGTTCATTGATCTGGACGAGGAAATCGAGCAGCAGGAGCAAGTCCCGATCCGACAGCTTTTCCGGGAGCGGGGAGAAGCAGCGTTTCGCGCGATCGAACACCAGGTCCTGCGCCACTGCCTGGCGCGGAGCTCAGCTCCTACAATCCTGGCACTGGGCGGTGGCGTATTCGTTCAGTCGAACAATGTGGAACTGTTGCAGGCGAGCGCTGTGCGGTCTGTCTTTTTGGAGACTCCGGTGGAAGAAATGCTGACTCGCTGCGGGGTAGAGGATGAGCTCGACCCTGAAAATCCGCGTCCGCTCGCGGCCGATCCCGCCGCATTTCGCAAGTTGTATGAACAGCGGCTTCCTTCCTATCGCTCCGCGCATATGACGATTGACACGGCAGGCAAGACTGTCGAAGTCGTCGCACGCGAGATTGCCGAGCGCCTGAAACTAATCGCAAACCGATGATTATGAACCGCGTTCAGGGGCAGCGGCATCTTACTCACGCGTAACCTCGAGAGTCGATGGGCATACACTGCTCCAGCCGTCGCAGTGATGTAAACTATTTTTCACAAACGATGTCACAGCAAAAAATACCCGTCGGAATTCTCGGCGCTACTGGAGTTGTCGGTCAGCGCTTCATTCAACTGCTTGAGGACCATCCCTGGTTCGAAGTGGCGTGGCTGGCAGCGTCGGACCGCTCGGCCGGACAAGCGTACGGCGATGCGGTGCGGTGGCGGCTAAAAACGCCCATTCCTGAGCATATTCGCAAGATGCCCGTCTCCCCGGCGGAGCCTAGCGGAGCACCGCATGTGATTTTCGCCGCGCTGGACTCCGGCATTGCCCGGGAACTGGAGCCGAAATTTGCCGAGGCGGGATGCGCCGTAGTAAGTAACTCCAGCGCTTTTCGCATGCAGAAGGATGTGCCACTGGTGATCCCCGAGGTCAATCCCGATCACCTTGTGCTCATCGAACTACAAAGCTGGCGCAAGAAGTCGGGCGGATTTATCGTCACCAATCCGAATTGCTCGGCGATCGGGCTGGTTGTAGCTTTGGCGCCACTGCACCAGAAATTCGGCGTGGAATCCCTGTTTGTGACCACGATGCAGGCGGTCAGCGGGGCTGGCTATCCCGGAGTTGCGTCGCTAGACATTCTGGGCAACGTTATCCCGTATATTGCAAGCGAAGAAGAAAAGATGGAGGAGGAGACGAAGAAACTCCTCGGCCAGTTGAACAGCACTCACGTGCAGGACGCCGGCTTCAGCATGACGGCGCACTGCAATCGTGTCGCCGTGGAAGATGGGCACACTGAGTCGGTTTCCGTAAAGCTGAAGCAGAAGGTTGACATGGGGGCGGTACTCGCCGCAATCCGCGAGTTCAAATCGAAACCGCACGAATTGGGGTGCCCACTGGCCCCGGAGCGGCCCCTGGTTTACGATGCGGCGCCAGATCGTCCGCAACCGCGTTTCGATCTCGATCGCGGGAGCGGAATGACGGTGAGCGTTGGGCGGCTGCGTCCGTGCGGCGTTCTCGATTACAAGTTCACTGTGCTCTCGCACAATACAATTCGCGGTGCAGCCGGCGCGGCGTTGCTGAACGCTGAACTTCTCAAAGTGCAGGGCTACCTGTCGTGATTCCTGCCGTGACTCTCGCATCCCCAACGGTGGTGGCGGCGTGATCGTAATGAAATTCGGCGGCACCTCGGTCGAGGACGCCACTGCGATCGACCGCATCGCAGGCATCGTGAAGAGTCGTCTCGCCCAACATCCGTATGTGGTGGTTAGCGCCATGTCCAAAGTGACGGACACGCTGCTCGCCATGGCGGCGGCGGCGGGCAAGGGCGATCGTGACAAGGCCCTCGACCTGTGCCGTCAGGTGCGCGAGCGGCACTTCAACACGGCTGGCGAGCTGTTGGGGACAGGGCTGTTTACCGAACTCCATTCCGAACTGCAAGCGGAGTTCGACTCGCTGGAGCAACTGCTGAGCGGCATCTGCGCGGTAGGAGAACTCACGCCGCGGACATCCGATAACGTGGTGTCATTTGGCGAACGGCTGTCGAGCGTCATCGTGACAGCGGCGTTCGTGGCGCGCGAAATCCCGGCAACGCTGGTGGATGCGCGTCACGTAATCATCACCGACGGACAGCACGGCCGCGCAATTCCCCAGGTCGACGAAATCAATCACAATTTGCAGGTCCACGCGCAGCCGCTGGTCGCCGACGGACGAGTGCCGGTCATGGGTGGGTTCATCGGTTCAACCCGCGAGGGCATCACCACGACGATCGGACGGGGCGGCTCGGATTTTTCTGCGGCGCTGGTAGGCGCTGGGCTGAATGCTGATCGGATCGAAATCTGGACCGACGTCGATGGCATGAAGACCACCGATCCGAGAATTTGCCCCAACGCGCACCGCATCAAAATCATCAGTTTCGACGAGGCTGCGGAGTTGGCTTATTTCGGGGCAAAGGTACTGCATCCGGCGACGGTGTTGCCCGCGGTGGAGAAGAACATTCCAGTCCTGGTGCTGAATTCGCGCAACCCGGCGAATGAAGGGACGCGAATCGTGGCCCGCACGCAGAAATCGAAGTCGCTGTTCAAGGCAATCGCCGCGAAGCAGCGCATCACAATCATCGAGATTGTGGCGGCGCGCATGCTAATGGCACACGGCTTCCTTGCGTCAGTGTTCGAGATTTTCGCGCGCCACCGTTGCGCGATCGACATTGTGTCTACGTCTGAAGTCAGCATTTCGGTGACGGTGGACTCGAACGAGGCGATCCCCGCGATCGCCGCGGACCTGGAGAAGCTGGCATATGTGAAGTTCTCCGGACGCATGGCCATTATCTGCCTGGTCGGCGAAAGCATTCGCGAGAGGCCGGGTGTAGCCGCGCAAGTTTTCGACGCTGTGAAAGACATTAACGTGCGAATGATTTCGCAGGGGGCATCAGAGATCAACATGTCTTTCGTGATCGATGAGGGCGATGTGCCGGGCGCGATCCAGCGACTGCATACTCGGTTCTTCTCGGAAGTGGACCCTGAGGTATTCGATTGACCGCGCACCCGCTCCATCTCGTGCTGTTGGGACAAGGGAAGACCGGGTCTCTGGTAGCCGAAGTGGCGGCGGAACGAGGCCACCGTATCACGGTCATCACGGAGATTGAGAATGAAGGCGGAGCGTGGTTGACTCCGGGGAATCTGCGGGACGCTGATGTGGTCATCGACTTCACGACGCCGGAAGCGGTACTGACGAACATCGCTGGATGCATAGCTGCCGGAAAGCCGATGGTCGTGGGAACGACTGGCTGGTACGGAAGCCTAGATCGCGTGCGACATGATGTTGAGCGCGCAGGCACGGGGTTCGTCTTTGGCGCGAATTTTTCCTATGGGGTGAATCTCTTCTTCCAGATCGCCCGTGCGGCGGCTCCGGCGCTACAACACGGGTACTCGGGGCACGTCACCGAGCGGCATCACATTCACAAAAAGGACGCGCCCTCCGGAACAGCGTTGGCATTGCAGCGGGTCCTGACGCAGGCATCCGGAGTTCAGCCCGAGATCACCTCAGAGCGCGAAGGGGATGTCGCGGGAATTCACACCTTGGAGTTGTCGTCGGGCGGCGATGGAATTGTTTTGACGCACGAGGTGAAGTCGCGCCGCACTTTCGCGGAAGGAGCGGTGCTCGCGGCAGAATGGATCGTAGGCAAAACAGGCTTCTACGATTTCAAAGATATTTTTGGCCAACTCTGATTTTGCACAGGCGGCAGGCCATACAATTTTGTTCAAGAGGTAGTTAGACGCCATGAAACTGCGTGGTTGCGGCACCGCCCTGGTCACACCCTTCAAGCGAGACGGCAGCGTCGATGAAACGGCGCTCCGCGAACTGGTGCGCTGGCAAGTCGAGTCGGGCATCGATTTTCTCCTGCCGTGCGGAACGACCGGGGAAACCCCGACGCTGAGCCACGATGAGTGGCTGCGGGTGATTGATGTGACCATTGAGGCGGCGCAAGGCCGTGTTCCGATCATGGCGGGCGCGACCTCGAACAACACCCAGGACGCGGTGGCCAAGGTGAGAGAAATCTCTGCGCGCAAAGGTGTTGACGTGATTCTGACCGCCACGCCGTACTACAACAAACCCACGCAGGAAGGCGTTTATCAGCATTTCAGGGCCATCGCAGAGGCTTCGGAAAAGCCGCTGGTGCTGTACAACATTGCGGGGCGCACTGGGACGAACATCGAAACTACGACGCTGCGGCGGCTGGCCGAAGTTCCCAATATCATCGGCGTCAAGGAAGCTAGCGGCAACATCTCGCAGATCGCCGAGGTGTGTGCGACGTTGCCGGAAGACTTCCTCGTGTTCTCCGGCGACGATTCGATCACGCTAGCGGTAATAGGGTTGGGCGGGGTGGGGATCATTTCAGTTGTCTCCAATGAAATTCCGGCGGAGATGACGCGACTGACCCAAGCCGCACTAGCCAACAAATGGGACATGGCGCGCCTGATCTTCCGCAAATACCTTCCATTGATGCAGGCCAACTTCATGGAGTCGAACCCAGGACCGGTGAAGGCTGTGCTGTCGATGATGGGCCGAATTGAAGAGGTCTATCGCCTTCCCCTAGTGCCGATGCGACCGGAAAACCGGATGAAACTTGAGAAGGTCGTCACTGAAGTGGGCTTGCTACAGCCTCACTCTGTCACCGTGCAATAGGTGGAACTGTCCGAATCCTGACCTTGCGGCGTGTCATCCGCGTTAGAACCTCAGTCAGCAAGCATATATACTTCCCGCAATATGCACGACTTGCAGACGACTATCGAAAAACTCTACGCAGCGGGAGCGGGGGCAGTGAATGACCCAACTGCCCGCACGAGCTTTGAGAGGTTCCGCGATGCCTTGACGACGGGAACTATCCGGGCGGCCGAGAAGTTCGACGACACATGGCAGACCAACGCCTGGGTCAAGAAGGGCATCCTGGTGGGATTCCGCATTGGCACGCTGGCCGAGAGTGGCGATCCGAAAGTGCTGCGGTTCGTCGATAAAGATACCTATCCCATTCGGCAGTTCACGGCGGAAGACCGGGTACGCGTGGTGCCGGGCGGCTCTTCAGTGCGTGCCGGCGCGTATGTCGCGCCTTCGGTGGTGTGCATGCCTCCGATGTACATCAATGTAGGAGCCTATGTAGACGAGGGTTCGATGGTGGACTCGCACGCTCTCGTGGGATCATGTGCGCAAGTTGGCAAGCGCGTACACATCAGCGCGGCGGCGCAGATCGGAGGCGTGCTGGAACCGATCAATGCATCGCCCGTCATCCTTGAAGATGATGTTCTCGTCGGCGGAAACTGCGGCGTGTATGAAGGCACGCAGGTCGGTGAACGGGCGGTGCTGGGAGCGGGCGTGATCCTGACACGTTCGACGCCGCTGTTCGATTTGGTCAATGGGACTATCCATCGCTCCAGCGAGACCGAACCGCTGCGGGTACCTGACGGAGCCGTCGTTGTACCGGGATCACGTGCGATCACCAAAGGAAAGGCCGGTGAGTGGGGCCTGTCGCTGTACACGCCCGTGATCGTGAAATACCGTGATGAGCGCACTGACCGCGGAGTCGAATTGGAAGACATCCTGCGATAGTTGCTCAGCTTTCCCATGACGAAATCAGCGTCTCAACGCGAGAAGATCGCACTGTTCACGGGAGCGGCGCTGGGTTGTGCGGCACTCGTGTGGTGGCGCTTTAGCGGTAGCTCCGCGCCGCTGGTGTTTCCGGCGCTGCGATGGGCAGCACTGGCAGCGTTGCTGGCCTACGGCTGTTTTAAGCGCACGCTGACGGCTTGGATCTTCGTTGCCATGATGCTGGGAGCAGAGGTCGGTCACGACTTCCCCAACGCAGCCACCCACCTGCGCGTGCTGGCGATGATTTTTCTGCGGCTGATCAAGACGATCATCGCTCCCCTGCTGTTTGCGACGCTGGTGGTGGGCATCGCCGGACACTCGAATTTGCGACAAGTCGGGCGGTTGGGATTGCGCTCGATCATTTACTTCGAGTTGGTGACGACGGCGGCGATCTTCCTCGGGCTGGGCGCGATCAACCTCACGAAAGCAGGCGTCGGAGTGCATCTGCCGGCCGCTCCCGCTTCTGACACGGTGCCGGTCAGCAAGCTCAGCGCGGAAGAAACCATCCTGCACGTGTTCCCAGAAAACATAGCCAAGGCGGTGGCCGACAACGCCGTATTGCAGGTGGTGGTATTCAGCCTGATTTTCGCAGCGGCGCTGGCCATGGTCAGTGAGCCGAAGCGCGCCGTCATGCTGGGCCTCTGCGAGAGCCTGGCCGAGACGATGTTTAAGTTCACGAGCATCGTAATGTACATGGCACCGATTGGTGTAGGTGCTGCAGTCGCGTATACCGTGGCCCACACTGGAGTGGGCATCATCACGAGCCTGCTAAAGCTGGTGCTGACGCTGTACGCGGCGCTGCTAGCGTTTGTCTTCGGCGTGCTGCTGCCGATCGCATTGCTGTTCAAGGTGCCGCTGAAGCGGTTCGTGGAGGCAGCAATCGAACCGGTAACGATTGCGTTCGCGACATCGAGTTCCGAAGCCGCGCTACCGCGGGCCATGGAAGCGATGGAAGCCATCGGGGTTCCGCGACAGATTGTGGCCTTCGTCATTCCCACCGGATACAGTTTCAACCTCGATGGCAGCTCGTTGTACCTGTCAGTAGCGGCGATTTTCGTTGCACAAGTCGCGGGCATGCACCTGACACTCGGTCAGCAGCTCATAATCGTGCTGACGCTGATGCTAACCAGCAAGGGAGTGGCTGGCGTGTCACGAGCATCGCTGGTGATTCTGCTGGCGACGGCCGCATCAATTGGACTTCCGACAGAGCCAGTGTTTCTACTTCTCGGAGTCGATCAATTGCTGGACATGGCGCGCACTGGCGTCAACGTTCTGGGGAATTGCCTGGCGACCGTCGTCATCGCGAAGTGGGAAGGCGAGTTCGACGAGAGTCGCGTTTTGCCAGCGGTCCTGGATGCTGTATCACGATGAGCAGGTGTGCTTGCGGCTGCGTCGACGCGCAGTCTCTCACGGCTGGGGAACTATGGGTGCCTGAGCGGAAAGTAGTTGCCGCCTTCGCATCTCCAAGTGCCGCTGCCGAAAATGGCTAACTGCCCGCTCTCCCCATACTCGCATGAAGTAGTAGTTGAGTCCCGCGCCGATCACTGAACTGACAACGGGAATCAAGCGTGCGGTCCACTTCTCGACCATTTCCGCGCTGGCGCTGGTCGCAATGCGCTGGATCACGCGGGGCACGAAACGCGCGACAACCCGCTTCTCCACCAGGTCTCGACTGATGTCCACTCCAGCAGCGCTGGCCGCTGCGACCCAGAGCTCAGCCTCTTCCTGCTCGGTGTTGTAGGAAAAGCCGTAGATCAGACTTAGCTTCTGGATCATGCGAATCGTAATCGCGGCAAGAATCCCGAGGTCTGGAATTATGGTGAACATGCCTCCCATGCCAAAACCGGCGCCCTCGGCGGCGGCGAATCTCATGCTGCCGCGAATTGTCTCCTCGGCGATTTGATCGAGAATCTCAACGTTGACGGAATAGACACCGTCATAGGTGAGGGCTGGCAAGTCGTAGGCTATGCGAAGGTGCTCAAGATACCGATCCGGATCAACTTTCACGGTCTCGTAAGCTTTCATGAAGGCGCTTCGAATTGCGCCTTCGAGGCCCCGCCTCAGCAGAGATTTTCCTGAGCTGTTGCCCGAACTTTTCATACTCTCTCTAGTATAGGGAATTTCCGTCGCTCCCGATGGAGCTGCTCACAGTCCCTAGCGCGACGCTGTGCTAGCATCGAAGTTGCGGATGCCTACAGGAAAGCTACAAGTTGTGCCCCTGGGTGGACTCGGCGAATTTGGCATGAACTGCATGGCCATTCGCTGGGGTGATGACATCATTGTGATCGATGCTGGCCTGATGTTTCCTGAGGCCGAGTTGCTGGGCGTCGATATCGTTGTTCCCGATATCACTTACTTGACGGAGAACCGCGAGCACGTGCGCGCCATCGTGCTGACGCACGGCCATGAGGACCACATCGGAGCGCTGCCGTGGATTCTGTCAGAGCTGAACGTTCCGGTGTACGGGACCGAATTCACGCTGGCCTACGTTGAGGGAAAGCTGGAAGAGCACGGCTTGCTGGATGACGCGGAACTCAACGAGATAGAGCCCGGCGAGCGCTTCAAGATCGGGCCATTCACGATCGATCCTATCCAGGTAACGCATAGCCTGGTCGATTGCGTGGCGCTGGCGGTTCACACACCGCTGGGAGTGCTGATCCACACTGGGGATTTCAAGGTCGATCCCACACCCACCGACAACCGGCTGTTCGATCTGCATGCCTTTGCGGAATACGGGAAGCAGGGGGTGCTGGCGCTGTTCCAGGATTCGACGAACGTGGAGCGCCGTGGGTACACGCCGAGCGAGCGTGCGGTGCGGGCGCGATTCGAAGAGATTTTCGCGCGCGCCAAGCGGCGCTTGTTTATCACATGCTTCTCTTCCTCGATCCACCGCATAAAGCTGACCATTGAACAGGCCTTCGAGAATGGGCGCAAGGTGGCGCTGGTTGGCCGCTCGATGATGGAGTCGACCGAAATCGCACAGGACTTGGGTTACATCGACATTCCAGAGGGAACGCTGATCCATCCCGCGCAGATTCGTGATCTGCCGCCGGAAAAAGTCTGCGTCCTGATCAGCGGCACACAAGGCGAGCCGATGTCGGCGTTGTCACGCGCGGCGGTGGACAACCATAAGCACGCGCGCATTCAGAAGGGCGATACTGTCGTTCTGTCGTCACGCATCATTCCAGGGAATGAAAAAGGGATCTACCGCGTCATTGACCACCTTTTCCGCCGCGATGCTCACGTCATTTATGACGATGGATCCACGCCGCCAGTGCATGTCAGCGGTCACGCCAGCCAAGAAGAATTGAAGCTGATCATCAATCTAGTGAAGCCGCAATACTTCATCCCGATTCATGGCGAGTACCGGCAACTCAAGCTGCACGCGGAACTTGCGGCATCGATGCACGGATCGGTTGGGAAAGTGATGATGATCGAAAGCGGCGACATCCTCGAGTTCGACGAAATGGGCGCGAAAAAGGCGGGACGGGTGGCCGTCGGACGCATCTGCATCGATTCCAACTCGATGGGCGACGTGGTTGAGGACCTGGTCATTCGCGATCGCAGGCACTTAAGTGAGGATGGCATCGTGCTGCCCATCATCGCAATCAACAAACTGACGGGCAAGGTCGAGACGTCGCCGGAAATCGTGATGCGCGGGTTTTCGCCGAGCGCTACAGAAGACGGGTTCCTCGACCAGGCGCGAGTGACCGTAATGAACACACTGGAGGCGTCGAGCGACGAAGAGCGCGGAGATTATGGCGTGATCAAGGAGAAGATCCGCCAGGACTTGAAACGCTTCATCGTGAAGAACACGTCACGCAGGCCGCTGATCATGCCGGTCATACTCGAGATCTGACATGGTTACACTCGAGCAGATTCAGGCCGCCCAGGTGCGCTTACGCGGAATCGCCGCGCGTACGCCCTTGATCCCGTACTTCCCTCCCGCGGACGACAAAGGTGACGAGAAATCGTCCAGCGTCAACGAGCAGCTTTGGTTCAAGCCCGAGAGTTTGCAGCCCATTGGATCGTTCAAGCTTCGCGGCGCCTACAACAAAATTGCGTCGTTCTCGGAAGAGGAACGGCAGCGCGGAGTGATCTCCTATTCCAGCGGCAATCATGCACAGGGAGTTGCATATGCTGCCCGGGCGATGGGCGTGAAAGCAGTCATCGTGATGCCGCGTAACGCGCCGAAGATCAAGATGGACAGCACCGCCGCTTTGGGAGCGGAAATCGTCACGGTGGGTACGGCGAGTGTTGAGCGCATGAAGAAAGCGGAAGAACTCGCCCGGCGACATGGATACTCCATCGTTCCACCCTACAACGACGAGTACATCATCGCCGGCCAGGGAACAACGGGGTTGGAAATCCTGGAGGACTGCCCGGAGGTTGAGCTGGTTTTAGTACCAGTGGGCGGAGGCGGGCTCATCAGCGGAGTAGCCAGTGCGGTCAAGCTGAGCGGCTCATCGGCAAAGATAGTCGGAGTCGAGCCTGAACTCGCCAATGATGCGCAGCGCAGTTTTCGCAAAGGGGAGATTGTTCAACTCTCGGCGGAACGGGTTTCGAGCACGCTCGCGGACGGCCTGCGCACTCAGTCCGTGGGGCCATTGAACTTCGAGCACATCCGAAAGTTCGTGGATGACATCATTACGGTGACGGAGGATGAGATTCGCAGCGCAGTGCGACGAATTACCACCAGTGCTCGAATCGTCGCTGAACCCAGCGGGGCTGTAACTTTTGCGGCGTGGCTCTTTCATCGTGACGAACTGCCTTCTTCCAGGAAAACCGTCGTTGTCGTCAGCGGAGGAAATCTTGAGCCGCAATTGCTGGCGCAAATCCTGTCGGAGGACACATCCGTCCAGTGACCGACCGAGTTGAGGGGCCATTTTCAAACAAAACCGGGAGTAACAAGGTGTTGGTCAAACGTGCAGTAGCGGTGTGCGCGATGGTTTCTGCCATGTCCATGGTGTGCATGGCGGCCATCGAGCGAGGAATCATAATCCGGGAGGGAATTATCTACGTGGCGCCAGATCCGTCGTCGGCCAAGCTGTCGAACATCAGCCGCGGACGCGAGGTGGCCATCATCGAGCGCTCTCCGGGTTGGGCCAATGTCGTGGGCACGGTAGAGACGGACCCCGATCAGGAGACCGAACGCAACGTAACCGGATGGATCGTCGACAAGGGGGTGATCACCCCTGCCACGCCGGACGGAGACAAGATCATTTTCGGCGAAGCGGTGGATTCCGAAGCTGAGGCAAGCCGTCGTGGCGGGCGCAAAGGCTCGGCGCAAGACGCAATGCGATTGTACGCGCGGTTAGCAGAGTATTTTCCGAACTCGCCGCTTGCGGCTGAAGCCCTGTATCGCTCGGCCGATATTCGCTGGCAGATTGAGGCGATTGACGCGTCGACCCGGCCTTCTTCGAAACAAAGCGACCCCTCCCTGAAATACCAGATCGACGATACGTACATGAAGAAGGTGACAAAGAAGTATCCGGGGACGAAGTGGGCCGATCTGGCAGCGTACCGTTTGCTCGACAACAAAACCTGCGGTGATTGGGCGGCGGAAGCGAAGTGCCCGGAGTTGGAAGCCACGCTCTACATGAAGTACGCGGATGAGCATCCCCAGTCGCCGAAGACACCCGAGGCGCTTTACAAGGCGGCGTGGCGCTACTCCGCGCTGATCGTGATCTACAAGAGCAACAACGACGGCAAGAAGGCTGCCGATTCTACAACTCGGGCAACATCGGCGGCAAAGCGGATCATGACGCAATTCCCCGACAACAACGACTGGTCCACGCGGGCGGAGCGCCTGCTTTACATGGTTCAGAACAACATGCCCACATATGGAAATGCTGTCGAATAGTCCCATCAAGCGCACTCGCGCGGAGGTAAATTGAACGATTATCTGTTGTCAGTCTTGCTTGGGGTCATTGAAGGATTAACCGAGTTTCTTCCCGTCAGTTCGACAGCGCACCTGCGCATCGTCGAATCATTCCTGGGCGTGGACCTGGCAAACGGTTATTGGAAGATGTTCTCAATCGTCATCCAGTTGGGCGCGATCTTGTGCTTGCCGCTGTATTTCTGGAATCGCATCGTGGAATTCGTTGGCGATTTTCCACAAGGTTCGCGTGGCGATCGGACAGTCTTCAACCATCCGCTGACGCTGACGATGATCGCCTTCGTTATGACCGCCATCCCAGCATTTCTGCTGACGAAAACCATCGGTAAGCACCTCGAGAGCCTGTACGTCATGAGCCTGGCTCTGATCATCGGCGGGATCGTCATGTGGATCGTGGACGGGATTTACGAACGGTCCCAACAGAAGGCGTTCGCGCGTGGCAAGCTAACCACGGACATGGAGGAGATGTCGATCGGGCAGGCCATCTGGATTGGACTGTGCCAGGTACTATCTGCAGTGTTTCCGGGAACGTCGCGCTCGATGTCGACCATCACGGCTGGCGAATTGGCCGGGATGAACCGGCCGGCAGCGTTGGAATTTTCGTTTTTTCTGTCAATCCCGACCATGGTTGTGGCAACGGTCTACGATCTGTGGAAGTCGATGCATCCCCATCACGGCGAGCCCAGCGCGATCGGGACGATGCCGAGCGACGCTCACTCGTGGATCGTGTTGGCGATCGGTTTTGTCGTGTCCTTCATCGTGGCGTATGGCGTCGTCGCCTGGTTCATGAACTGGGTGCGAACCCGCGGATTCGCGATATTCGCGGCCTATCGCATCTTACTGGGAGCATTTGTCTTGTGGTACGCCAGCCACCCGCACTAACAAACCCAATAGGGGTGTGAAGATCAGGCGGGTGGGGGAGACTAGATCGACAACGCCGGACTGTTAATTTCCCGCTTCTGCGGCCTTGCTTTTTGTCATAATCATTTTGGCTCTGGCGTACTTCGGGCAAGTCGCGGATTCACGCGTTTCTGACCGCTGCGCGTGCAGTGGAAGTGTCTGCCTGCGCTAGATCGAGCAGATGGGATGAGTCCTAAGAAACGACGTGGAACTGCGAACTGGCCTGACGCCAACATGACGGTTCTGTCACGCGCATTTATTCCGACGGCCAACCGGCGGCTCAACGAGCTGATCGGATTCCTGGTGCTGGTCTTCGCGACCCTCCTTGTCCTCGCACTAGTGTCGTATTCGCCCCTGGATCCATCGTTTAACACGGCGGCAACAGCGCCTGCAAGCGATCCTGCGCACAACTGGATCGGCGTGTTCGGAGCGCTTGCCAGCGACCTCACTCTGCAAGTATTGGGCGTGGCCGCATTCCTGATCCCGATTTACCTGGTGATGTACTCCATCCGCTGGTTCCGGTCGCGCCCGATTAACTCCCCGTATGCCAAAACGTTTGGCTGCATGGCGTTGCTGGTGTTCGTGGCAGGATTTCTCGGACTACCACCATGGGGCTTCCGCTGGATGGGAGCGATCCCTGCGGAAGGATTGCTGGGGCGGATCGTAGCTGACGCACTCATCCATTACTTCAACATCGTTGGCGCCTACTTGATCTGTGTGGCGATGATTGCCGTGGCGCTGTATCTGTCAACCGCGTTCTCGTTCGGAGCAGTCCAGATCTGGTCGCAGACGAGGTTCTCGTTCGCGTACGCCGCGCTCGACCGGTTTGCCGACTGGCGTGCCGAACGTGAGCGCAAAAAGGCCGCGAAGGAACTGGAGAAGAAGCGCGCGTCAGCCAACGCAAAGCCGGTGGTTACGGCGCAGTTGGTGCCCCGCCGGGCTGATGCTGCCGGACAGGAGCTAGCGTCAGGTAATCCGACGCGGGTGCCCCAGTCCGCAGGATCGGCTGGAGGTCAGTCGGCGGCCCGCGTCAAGAGCGGGATCGAGCGCATGTTCGACGCGGAAGTCGAATCTCACTCCGACATTCGCGACGCATCAATCCAATCGCCTGAACCTGGACCAGTTTCATCGGCCCAGCCTCAGGACTTTACCGCAGCGGGGCCGATTGCGGTCACATCGCGTGCCGACAGCTCACTTCACGGCAAGACGACGATGCCGAAGTTGGCGGGCTGCTACAAGCTTCCCTCGACAGCACTGCTGCGGCGACCCGACGAGCATAGCGTAATTAACGAGCAGGATCTCAAGGTCACGGCCCAGGTGTTACAGGAGAAGTATGGCGAGTTCGACGTTCGCGGGCAGGTTACGCAGATCAATCCCGGGCCGGTGGTAACGACCTTTGAATTCAAGCCGGAAGCCGGGATCAAATACAGCCGAATTACAGGATTGACCGACGACCTGTGCCTGGCGCTACGAGCTGAGAGCATCCTGATTGAGCGCATGGCAGGAAAGTCAACAGTTGGTATTCAAGTCCCCAACCACGAGCGCGAGACGATCTGGCTGCGCGAGGTTGTGGAATCGCAGGAGTTCCTCGGCACCAAGTCAAAGCTCACGCTGGCGATGGGCAAGGACATCAACGGGCGCATCGTGACCGCCGACTTGAACACCATGCCACACCTGCTGATCGCGGGCTCAACCGGATCCGGCAAGAGTGTAGCGATCAACGCTTTCATCATGTCGCTGTTGTACAAGTCGACCCCTGAGGAAGTCCGACTGATCCTGGTCGATCCCAAGCGTCTTGAACTGGGCAACTATGAAGGTGTGCCGCATCTGCACACTCCGATCATCACCGAGCCCAAGCTGGCTTCCAATGCCCTGCGCAACGCGGTGCGCGAGATGGAGCGGCGACTGAAGGTGCTGGCGGAGAAGGGCGTTCGTAACATCGACCAGTACAACAAGCTGTTCGACAGCGCGACGCTAAGCCTGTTTGAGGAAGGCAGTGACGCCAAGCCATTGCCCTATATCGTCATCATCATCGACGAGCTAGCGGACCTGATGATGCTCGACGGCCAGAACGTCGAGGCGTCGATCACTCGTTTGGCGCAGATGGCTCGTGCCGTTGGAATTCACCTGGTGCTGGCAACACAACGGCCGTCAGTTGACGTGATCACGGGATTGATCAAGGCGAATTTCCCGGCGCGGATGTCGTTCCGGGTGGCGACCAAGATCGACTCCCGCACCATCCTCGACGCCAATGGAGCAGAAGCGCTGCTGGGACGCGGCGATATGCTGTACCTCCCCAACGGATCAGCACGCGTGCATCGTCTGCACGCTCCATTTGTCACCGAGAAAGAAATTGCCGCAGTGGTAGAGTTCTGGAAATCACAAGGCCCAGCGCAGTACCAGGAAGCCTTCCTGCAAGCACCGCGAGAGGATGGGGAAGGCGGCGGTTCCGGCGGGGACGGCGACGGTGAGGACGATCAGGACGAATTGTTCCAGGATGCCGTCCGCATCGTGCTGGAGTATGGGAAGGCGTCCACTTCCCTGCTGCAACGTCGCTTGCGCATCGGCTACGGCCGCGCGGCTCACCTGATCGACCTGATGGAGCGTGATGGGATCGTGGGCGCCGCTGACGGGCCGAAGCCTCGGGAAGTGCTGAAGCGTCCCGACTGGCTTAGCGAAGTCGAAGATGCCATGCCGTAGCCGAACGACGGGCGGCCGACGACTGGCCGTCGAGGTTCTATGTATGGTGCGATTGGCTCTGGTTCAACGATTCTCTCAAAATCAACAAATCAACATAGCTGGAGTATCATGCATCGCACTGAGTGCTCCGATTGGGCAAATCTGCGGTAACGGAGGTGAGAAATGTTCGGATTGATCTGGTGGATCATCGTGGGCTTGATTGCTGGCTGGATTACCGGCAAGATCATGAAGGGTGGCGGTTACGGCGCTCTCATGGACATCATTCTGGGCATCGCCGGTGCCATCATCGGAGGGTTTCTCATGCGCCTCGTGGGCTTCGCGGGAAGCGGTGGGATGATTTACACGATCATTGTCGCGGTGATTGGCGCAGTGATCCTGACATGGATCGTCCGCAAAGTGACGGGGAATAGATCGGCATTGTGATGCCGCCTGACTCTATGAAACGAAGCCTGCTGCCCGAGCAGGCTTCGTTATTTGATCGTTGCTTTTCACCGACTTCAGAACGTGAACGCCACGCCGCCACGGACGCTGCGGGCTGACTGCACCAGGTACACGGTAGTGCCATCGGGGCCAAGTACTGGAACGTAACCCTGCGCCAGCAGGTTGCGGAGATCGATCAGAGCTTCCATGCGTCCCGGCATGAAATGCACCCGAGGCATGGGTTGCCGGACGAAGAGGTTGAAGAATCCATCAGTCTGGCCGGCCGATGCATTGAAAAGATCCACCGGTGTAAGCGCGCCACCGCTGGTCCAGCGATACGAGGCGATCCACTCGGTGTTCCAGCGAGGAACGGTACCGTTCAGCTTAATGGCCGCTGAGTGGCGCCAGGTACGGTGCAAATCGCCACGAATCGCATCCCATCCAATGCCGGACCGCTCGAGGTCGAGGACGCCGCCGTAGCCATAATCCAAAGTTCCCGTCACTTCAGGAGTCAGTTTGCGCTGGACCACGAAACGCACCCCTGACGCATCCAAGGCACCGCCGTTGTAACTGAACGTGCCGGAGTAGACGTCGGGCAGCACGTCGCCGGTGTCAATCCCGATATCGCCGACACCAAGCAACGCCGGGTCTTTGATGCGATCACGGAAATACGCGAGCTGAAGACGGGTATCGCCTAGTCGCTGTGAGATTGAAAGTTCGTGGTGGTGGGCGTTTTCGAGCAAGGGGGCGCCATTCAGCAGGGTCACACGAGGTCCGCTTTCGCTAAAGTCCGCCGGAGCAGAATCAAATCCCTTGCTGGAGCGCGTAGTGGGTTCGCTGGTGGCGTAGCGATATTCAATTACGGTGTTGTCGCCAACATGCCAATCAATCGACCCGTAAGGTCGGAATGCATTGGCGCGGCCCATGAACTGTATGGTTTGCAGCTCTCCGCCGTATTGCAAGTCGAGCACATCACCAATCGAGAACGAGTTGGCCGATGATAAGGCCAGCGCCTGCAGCGATCCGCGGTGCACCAGAAGATCAGAACCGGAGAACCGCCGCATGGTAAAGGCAAGTTCGTGGGGAGAACCGTTCTCGCCGCCTCTGCTGATATAAGAAGCACGCAAAATTCCGTCGGGAGTACCAGTGCCGGCACCGTATCCCAAGTTGCCGTCGAAGGCCAGCGTGCCTGTGCTGAAGATCGACTGCTCCAGCGTGAACGACGTACCGACGTCCGATGCGCTACCGTATCCTTCATTCACGCCGCCGGCCATAAACGCTAACGAGCCTCGAAGCGTTCGGTCCGACTGGCCAGCCTCGACAACCACGGGAATGCCGTCGTCGAAGCGAAGGATGGGCCGGTTCGAGGTAGACCGCAACGTCCACTTCCAACTGTCGTCGTCATCGTTGTCGCGCTTGCGGGAAGGCATCATTCGAGCCGCTTCAAACAAAGTGTTCAGCGTGATGTTGATGACTTTGGTGGCGCCGGCGGCGAGGGCAATGTCCTCGCGAACCGTAGGCAAAAACGAGGGGGCGGTGACCCGCAAATCGTAGTTGCCGGGAACTAATCCGACGATGCTGAAGTGCCCGTCCGCGTCAGAATAGGCCAGTAGGCGCTGCCCCGTACCAACCGCGAGCATTTCGACCACTGCACCCATCTGGGCGACGCCAGAGGAGTCCTTGACAGATCCGGAGATCGATCCCGGAGCTACCCCTGCCCCTGCACTGATGCAGAGCGAGACCGCAACGGCAAACCATCCCAATATTCGGGTCATCATCACACCCCCAAACAAAGGATCCCCGGGTTCAAGAACGCAGCGAGCCAAAAGAAGCACCCGCCGACCGGTATAACAGCAAGGCTATTCAACAGCGAAGCGCACCGAGGGCGCTATCTGCTGCTTCGAGACATTGTCGTCCACTTTTACCGTCAGCCGATAGATGCCGGGCTGAAAGCTGCTCAACGCCAGGCTCTTCTCCAAGGTCACCTGGTCGCCCAAGTTTCCCATCGTATCGGTGGATTCCGAAGCATGGAGAACGGCCTGATTATTGGCCACATTTACGATTTCGTACTCGAACTTGGCGGAAGGCTTGTTGGTCTTCCCGTCTGCCTGCAGGTTGTACACCTGCAGCCAAAGATTCATGCGCTGGTCGCGTTTGAAGCTGGCCGGCTTACCGTCTGCCGGCTCCAAATGAGGATACGCAAACTTGGTCTGCCCAATCACGAAGTTGCCAGCTCCGATGCTCTTGGCCGGGACTTTCTCCATGTGGTCCGCCAGAATCAGAGAAGACGCTGCCAGTTTGTCTTCGTTGTATTCGGGAACCGCAACACCGTGACTCCATGTACCGACGCGGTCGCCGTTCACATCCTTCACCACAATGTCAAAGCGGTAGCGCCCGGGGCGCAGCGGCAGTGCCTTCCAGTACAGCGACTGGTGCTCCTGGGTCTTCTCCAATAATTCGTTGGGAACGTCGACCTGCACGGTGTCTTCGAAGGTCTGAGCAATTTTTCCGGTGAGGCCGGTGACCCGTCCGAAAATATTCACCGTGCCGCGCTGGATGCCATCCTTGTTCACAAAAGTGATGTCTTTGTTCTTGACCTGGATCGTAACCGGGACAAGCACCGTGTCCCCGGTGACTCTCACAAAGTCTGTCATGATGTCGAAGGGCATCAGATTGACATTGATCTTGTGGCTGACTACCTCTTCCAAGTCCTTGAACTTCACCTTGGGAGGGGCATTGAGCTTCGCATACTGGTCGAGTTTGTCGAACTGCTTGGTGTTGTCCAAGCCCGACATCGGCCCGAGAGTGCTGCTACCGATGCCGGCAATGCGGTCGGCCTTAGTGGCCATACCCATCTGCTCATACGTTGTCAGACCTGCACCGGGGGTATGAAGCAGCGCGTCTTTCTCGTTGGGGTCGATGGTCATGTGGTATTCGCCGCACATACACGTGTCGACAAATTCCATTATGACTTCCTGCCCCTTGTCGCCCAGGCCTTCGATGTAGCGGTACCGCCAGGTTTCGAAGGGATAGGTCGAAGTCTCGCCGCCGCCTTCTTCCACCGGGCGGTTATACTGGCCGCCGGACGGATGCGCGTCGATTTCGTCGGGCGGACCGAAGACGATATAGATACGGCCGCGATCGGTCCTCCAGCCCGCCTTGCCAGCGGCAAAATGCTCGTTGGCGTAAGCGATACGGCGATAGTGTTCTTCCTTGAATTCGTTCTCTTCGGTGTCGGGAGTCGGGTCGCGACGCAGCCAGAACTGCTCAATGAACTGGTCGCGCTCTTCATCGTTCGAAAGTTGCTTGAAGGCCGACAACTCTTCCGGAGTGATGATCCAGCGGACGTCCTCGTTAAGCCACTTCTTGTAGGTCGAACCCAACTCTTGCTTGAGGGCCTTGGCGTTGGCTTTTTTCTGCTTGTCGTTCAGGGGGCGCTTCAGAGGGTCACCTTGGGCAGAGGCAGGAGTGGTAGCCGCCGCAGGGGCCGCATCAGAGCTCGCTTGCGCATCCGAGGTACTGGGCTTCGCCGGTTTGTCGTCCGCCGAGGAGGTCGAACTCTGAGCGACGGCCATCGATCCAGCCATCAGCAACGAAATTAGGCATGAAAAAACGCGGAACTTCATGTAAACCAACAGACTCCTCAGGAAACACTGAGCAACCCTAAATTCTATGGTTTTGTATCCGCTAAAGCAAGGATTCGCCGGTTCCCCCGCCGCTAATCTCAGGTTCCCCGAGAACCTGAAAATTCTTAACCCTGCGAACGGGGGAAAGTCGCTCGTTCCGAACCGATACATCGGGGAATCAGGCCCGCCTCTCGTGAGGGCACCAGGTAAACCATGTCGATTCCCCGGAGCGGAGCGGCTATAATGGAGTGTTCGGGAGAGTCCCGGATCCTGTCCGTGAGTGAAGCAACGACCAAGCCGCCAACGAATCGCCGCATACGACGATAGAGGCCTCAAAACGCTGCTTTCCTAAGGAACTTTCCACCGTCTGAGTCCGTACTAAGTTACAGATTTGAGTACGGATGAGAGGCAGGTATGTCTGACTGAGGACTAATGAAGAACTGGAAGAAAATCGCACTCATCGTCGGAGCAGTTGTCGCACTTCTGGCCATTGTGGGGTTCACGGTCCAGCAGAGCCGCAAGGGCGTGGTTACGGTACAGACAGGTAAAGCGGTCCGCGAAGACCTCACGTCGGTGGTAACCGCATCGGGAGAGATCAAGCCAAAGGTTTACGTAAATATCGGAGCCAATGCTTTCGGCAAGATTACCCACCTTTACGTAAAAGAGGGCGATCGCGTGAAACAGGGCCAGATGCTGGCGACCCTGGAAAATGTGCAATCGTCGGCGGATGTTTCGGCCAATCAGGCCGCACTCAATGCTGCGGTGACTGATGCTGATGCGGCCAAGGCGGCCGTGAATACCGCCACGATGGACCAGAATCAGGCGGAGTCGGAATTTGAGCGAGCCAAGCTGGATTACGACCGCAGCGAGGCGTTGTACAAGGCCCAACTGATCGCCAAGGCTGACTACGATACCAAGAAAGCGGCCTACGGAACGGCGACCGCGCAACTGGGACAGGCCAAAGCCAAACTGGCGCAGGCCAAAGCCCAGTTGGACTCGGCGCAACGGAGGATTCCCCAGAATGCCGCAAACCTGCGGCGCGTGACCGACGTTTTGAGCAAGACCGAATACAAGGCGCCCTTCGACGGAGTCATCACCAACCTTCCGGTTCGCGAAGGCGAGACGGTGGTTGTCGGCATACAGAATTCACCGGGAAGCACCCTGATGACGATCGCCGACGTCTCGGTGATTACGGCGGAAGTGAAGGTCGATGAAACTGACATCGTAAACGTTAAGCTTGGTGAAGCCGCCGAAGTTTCGATTGACGCCATTCCAAAACAGCGGTTCAAAGGGATAGTCACCGAGATAGGCAATAATGCGATCCTGAGGTCCACCGGCGTTTCCACGGCGCAGTCGACATCGAGTAGCCAGGAGGCGAAAGACTTCAAGGTCGTGGTAACGATCCAAGATCCGCCGCCAAATCTGCTGCCGGGCCTTTCGACTACGGCACGGATCACCACGGCCTCACGTACCGGCTCGCTGGCAATTCCTATCCAGGCGTTGACCATCCGGCAGCGCAGCGAGTTGGAGCCGGAGAAGAAATCCAAAGAGGCGTCAGTGCAGGCGGCCACACTAACTAAGGGCAATCCGAAGGAAGAGTTGCAAGGGGTGTTTGTTCTTAAGAACAAAAAGGAAGCGGTTTTCGTACCTGTGACAACAGGTATTAGCGGGACCACGGATATCGAGGTAACCGGCGG
The DNA here is from genome assembly GCA_963779555.1 of uncultured Acidobacteriaceae bacterium. Taxonomy (GTDB): domain Bacteria; phylum Acidobacteriota; class Terriglobia; order Terriglobales; family Acidobacteriaceae; genus DASRAA01. The sequence continues at coordinate 384,091 of CAVZYS010000014.1, read as the reverse complement.
CCTGAAAGAAGGGGACGAGATCGTTACCGGCAGTTACAAGGTCCTCCGCACGCTGCGCAACGGAGCCAGCGTGAAGATCGACAATACGACGGGGTCCAAGAAAGAAGAATCCTAGTCCTGATAGGACTAGCCAAGCCGGCAGGAAGGCACGGGGATCCACGGTAATGAGCAACCCTGACGAGCAACCAATCGAGGAGAAGCGCAGGATGGCAACCGAACTGATGAGTCTCACGGAACCACAAACCGGCACTCCCCCGGAATCATGCATCATCTGCACCGAAGACCTGTGGAAGACCTACGACATGGGCTCGGAGCAACAAGTGCATGCGCTGCGTGGGGTCAACGTTCGTATTCAGCGGGGTGAGTATGTCGCCATCATGGGTCCGTCAGGTTCCGGAAAATCGACGTTGATGAACCTGATCGGCTGCCTGGATACGCCCAGCAAGGGGCAGTACTGGCTGAACGGTCAACTGGTCAGCGAATTGGATGACGACGAACTGGCACGCATTCGCAACAAGGAGATCGGCTTCGTATTCCAGACGTTCAACCTGCTGGCGCGGGCGACGTCGCTCCATAATGTGGAGTTGCCGTTGATCTACGCCGGTGTGCCTGCAGCCGAGCGAATTGAGCGCGCCAAGCATGCCTTGACTTCGGTTGGAATGGAATCGCGCATGAACCACAAGCCCAATGAATTGTCGGGCGGCCAGCGGCAGAGGGTCGCGATTGCGCGCGCGCTGGTCAACAATCCATCCATCATTCTGGCTGACGAGCCTACGGGGAACCTGGACTCACAAACTGGCGTGGAGATCATGGCGCTGTTTGACCGGCTGCATCAGCAAGGAAATAACATCGTGCTGGTCACGCACGAACACGACATTGCCGAGTACGCGCATCGCATCATTCACATCAAGGACGGACAGGTCTTCAGCGACCAGAAGACAGCGAGAGCGTAGTAGTTAACCTACCTACCTGTGAACGCCCAACGATATCGCTGGGCGTTTCGTTTTTCCGACTGAAAACGCGGTATTCTGCTGCAGTCGAATGTTGCTGCCGCGAGGTCGAGCGTTGCTTCAATTGGTACGCGCCGCATTTGGTTCACTCGCATTGCTACTCGCCTTTGCCGTTGGTACCGAGGCGCAGTTCGGAATCCCGCTGAACCGCACTGATCCGAAGCAGGATTCTGAAACAGCCCGTGACTTGGTCGAGCGTTATTGCAGGATGGATTACGCTGGCGCACGACTTGATCCTTCTCAGTGGCCGAAAGTACAACCGCTGGTTTCCTGGCGGGAAGACCCTGAATTTCCACTAATGATGGTGACGTTGCGGTTCGATGTTGATCCCGAGCCAACTCCGGAACACGGCAAGTATCTGGTCACCGTTCACTATCGCCTGCTCGGCCGGTATGACATGGCCGAGGGCTACTCGAATGAGTCTGCGAACAAGCTTCAGGACGCGCAATTTGTGGTGTCGGAGGTGAGTGGCGACTGGCGTATCACTGACGTCAACCCGAACTATCCGCATCCTTCGCGCGCAGCGGTTTTGCAATGGTTGAATAAGAAACTCGCGGACGCTCAGGATCCTGCTACAAAGCTGACCTACCAACACGCTATCCAGGACTTGCAGTCGCAGAAATCATCGCCCTTCGCGAAATGACCACTGGAACGTGCGAGGCAAGAAAAAAGCCACCCTCGCAGGTGGCTTCGAAACGCTTGCTCAAACTCTTAATGGACCACTCCCACCGCGGTCGCGCCAGCTGAATTTACCGGAACCGCCGAAGTCTTGGCAGCAAAATAGTCGTGATCGTAGAGATTACGGTAGAAGTGTCCTGCAAGTTCGGCTGCTTTCGGACCGAAGGTCGGACGCCCGCCCTCGAGAAAGAACACGGTCACGATCCGACCATAGTCGGTATTGGCGTAGGAGGCGAACCAGCCAAAGCGCGTGCCGTCTTTTGAGCATGTACCGGTCTTACCCAGCACCGGTTCTTCAACGAAACTGCTGCGAAGAAGCCGCGCGGTGCCATATTCGACGGCGCCAGACATGCCATCCGAGAGTTCAGGAATTATTGGTCCAATCGCCAGATTGCGTTTCAGTTTGGGAGTGAAATTGGAAATTTCTTCCGGCGTGGTGGGGTGCTGCAGGTAGTACAACGAACCACCGTTGGCAATGGCGGCCATGAGAGATCCTAGTTGCAATGGCGTCAACGAAATGCTCTCGCCATAGGAGCACATCTTCCCTACCCCGCCGAGTTTGGCATCTAGTTCGGTGGAAGGGAAAGTGCCAAGATGCTCACCCGGAATGTTCCAGCCAGCCAGTTCTCCAAGTCCGAACTGATGCGCGTAATAACTCACCTTTTCGAAGCCCAACTTCTGTCCCACGGCCGCAAAATACGCGTTGTTGGAATGCGCCAGGGCAGTGGTAAGATCCATTCGATAGTACCTGCCAAGCGGAATCTCGGTGTCTTTGGTAATGACGTTTTCACTCAACGCCGCTAGCGCAACCGCGACTTTGATGGTGGAACACGGCTGCGCACCAGCCGAGAGCGCCAGTTTCTGGTTCACCATCGCCAGGATGCGTCCGCTTTCGGGATCGATCGAGACCACCGTTCCATTCATGTTGCCGAGTGCCTCGATCGCGGCGGCACGGACGATGGGGTCTTCACCGGTGATGACGTCCCCCTCGACTTGGTCATTGGCGAACGAACTGGCGTGGAAGCGCTCGTAGTACTTGGCTTTCTTTGTTCCCTTCTTCCCGCTTGATGCCACCACGACATGGCTAGACCGATTGGTGACCGCCGTCGTGCGACTGCTGTGCTTCATGCGGGCCATTTTCTTTTGAGTCGCCTGACTTTCAGTCACATGATGCGACTTCGAGTGGGGCTTTTTGGGCGGAGCAATGGTGGCTGCCAACGAAAAAGTGCCGTGCAGCACGAACATTGCAATGAACAGCAGACTGTAGATGGACCGGCGAATCATCATGCGAACTAATTTGAACCCCGATTTCTAAAGCATGTGGTGCGTAAGCGCAAGTTCCCTGGATTTCGGCGAAGCCAGCGAGTCTTCAACCACCCAAAACCCGTTTCGATCTTCTGTGCCAAGTACAGAAAGATAACCGAAACGCGTTCAGCATGTATACCCCATATTTCTTACCATACAAAGCGTCCGTATCGCCGTACCACTTCTGGTTCCCCGCCCTGAACCGTGCCGTTTAGAACCATACCTCTTTGCAAACCAATTCGGGCAATAGTCGAGCGAGGACGGTCAGGCCAGAGTTTACTGCTGTGAGGCGAAACTTCCCGGGATTGCGAGTGTTCTTGAGGAATATCAACCCTGAGAATGGTCGCGAAAGAGGCGACTTACCTCCGGTGCGCAACTCGCCCCTGCGTATCGGAGGGTTCTTTTTACCGACAAGTTTTACTCTCACAGCACGATCACTGTACTTTGGTGGCTGGATCCTGGCTGCGCGAGTAAATGTAATCATCAATCACCCGCTGCAACGAGCCTTGCGCTCGCAAAACGTACTCGATCGCGTCGCGCACCGCGCCTTTGCCGCCTTCGTGCGGCGTTACATAGTGCGATTCGCGCAATACTTCTTCGCGCGAGTTCTTGACGGCAATCGCCAACCCGCAAAGCCGCATCACCGGAAGATCGATAATGTCGTCCCCTACATAGCAGACTTCGTCAGCCTGAAGCCGCTCTTTTGCTAGGATTTCGTAAAAGGCGGCCGCTTTATCCTGTTGACCCTGATAGACATGCTCGATTTTCAGGTCGCGGGCCCGCAAAGCGACCGTTTCCGAAATCCGTTTGGTGATGATGGCCGCCTTCAGACCGCCGAGGCGGGCGAGCGAAAAGCCGGTGCCGTCATGAGCGTTAAAGCCCTTGGCCTCAACCACATTCGCGCTAGAGATTCCGAAACCGCCTTTGTCTGCCATCTTATCGCGATGGTCCTGAGTGCCGGAAGCGGACGCACCTGCAGGTGCGGGAAACAGGAAAATCGTGCCGTCGGTCATGACTCCATCGACGTCAAAAATCATTAACTTAATTTTCTTAGCGCGTTCTTCTGACATGGGAGCCATCTTACCAGCCGGGTTCAACCGAGCCGGTTTCGGCTCGTTTTTAAGGCTAGTTATAACTTATGTTATAACGTAATATTTCTTCTGCATTGCGGCGAACAATTGGCGAAGATCGCAAGAAGCGTCTAGAATGTCGAGCATGCCTTCGGGTGATATTCCGGTCTCGCTATCGTGGGCGCACCCGCTGGTCGCGGAATGGTTCGTGGGGAAGTTTGGGTCACCCACGGAGCCACAGGAACAGGGCTGGCCAGAGATCCTGGCGGGACGCACCACGCTGATTTCTGCGCCCACAGGTTCCGGTAAAACGCTGGCGGCATTCTTGATCTGCATCGATCGCCTGGTGCGTAAAGCGCTGGACGGTACGCTGGTGAACCGGACAGAGGTCCTGTACGTTTCGCCGTTGAAAGCTCTCGGGAACGACATCCAGAAGAACCTCGAGGGCCCTCTGAGCGAAATCCTGGCGCTGGCGGCGGAGCGCGGAATGCTGATGCCCGAGATCCGCACCGCGGTGCGCACGGGCGATACCCTGGCGAAGGAACGGCGCGACATGCTGAAGCGGCCGCCACACATCCTGGTTACCACTCCAGAATCACTCTACATTTTGCTCACCGCTGACAAGAGCCGCGCCATTCTGCGCGATGTGCAGACCGTGATCGTGGACGAGATTCACGCTGTCGCCGACGATAAACGCGGCGCTCACCTTTCCCTATCGCTAGAGCGCCTGGACCTACTGGCTGGCCAGCCGACACGCATCGGCCTGTCGGCGACCCAGAAACCGATTGAGTTGGTGGCGCATTTTCTCACCGGCGCGGGCCGGCCTGCGCCGGCCGTGGTGAATATTGGACACCGCCGCAAACTCGACCTTGCGGTGGAAGTTCCGGCGTCAGAGCTTGGTCCGATCGCCAGCAACGAGATGTGGGGAGAAATCTACGACCGCATCGCGGCGTTGGCGCAACAGCATCGCTCAACCCTGGTCTTCGTGAACACGCGCCGCCTCGCCGAACGCGTGGCGCTCCGCTTGAGCGAGCGCATCGGCGAAGATCTGGTGGCTACGCACCATGGCAGCCTCGCGCGAAAGCTGCGGCTGGCGGCGGAACGGAAGCTCAAGAACGGCGAAATTCGAGTGCTGGTAGCAACAGCCTCACTAGAGCTGGGAATTGATATCGGCAACGTCGATCTGGTGTGCCAGATCAATTCGCCGCGGGCAATTTCCGTGGCGTTGCAGCGCATTGGACGCGCCGGCCACTGGCGGGGAGCGGTCCCCAAGGGACGGCTGTTCGCCACGACCCGCGATGACATGGTCGAGTGCGCTGCCGCCGTCCTGGCGATTCGCAGCGGCGATCTCGACCATATCCAGGTGCCCGACAAGCCGCTCGACATCCTGGCGCAGCAAATCGTGGCCATGTGCAGCTGCGAGGATTGGGACGACGCCGCGCTGTTCGATTGCGTGCGCCGCGCCTACCCTACCGCGGACTGACCGACGACGAGTTCGAGCGCATCCTGGAAATGCTGTCGCAGGGCATCGCCGCTCAGCGCGGACGCTATGGTGCTTATCTGCACCGCGACCTGGTTAACCGGAAGGTGCGTGCGAGGCGCGGAGCGCGACTGGCAGCGATCACCAGTGGCGGCGCGATTCCCGAAACCGCGCTGTACACCGTGGTGGTGCAACCCGAGGAAATCGTGCTGGGAACGGTGGACGAGGACTTCGCTGTAGAAAGCAATGCAGGCGACATCATGTTGCTGGGGAACACGTCGTGGCGCATCACCCGGGTGGAATCGAAGTCGGGCCGGGTCCTCGTGGAGGACGCCCACGGTGCGCCGCCCAGCGTGCCATTCTGGCGGGGAGAAGCGCCGGCTCGCACCGCCGAGCTTTCGCAGTACGTGGCGAGACTACGCGAACAAGTGAGCGCAATGTTGCCCAACACCGCTCCGCTACAGGCGCGAATGGGACTAGAAGCGGACCCTCAGGGGCTAAAGCCCAACAATAGCGGGGCCTGGAACGGCACGGCTGAAGCCGTGCCTGCTGAAAAAGTCGAAAAGCATGATTCCTCGCGGGCTAAAGCCCGCTCGGAATGACAAAAGTAAAGAGCTTAGACGCTGGCCTGAAGGCCAGCACTACCCACAATCATTCTTTTCAGCAAACCCTGAAGCCGTGCCCCTGCAAAGCGAATTGATGAGACCAGTTCCACGCGGGCTGGAGTCCAGCCCGGAAGTGCAAACCGCGGTGGCATGGCTGAAGACCGAGTGCGGCCTCGATGACTCGGGCGCGGAGCAGTTGGTCGAGTACATCGTGGAAGGGCGGGCAGTGCTGGGCGCAGTGCCCACGCAGAAGACCATCATCGCCGAGCGCTTCTTCGACGAAGGCGGAGGCATGCAGCTCATCTTGCACGCGCCGTTTGGCGGGCGCGTCAACAAGGCATGGGGGCTGGCGCTGCGCAAACGCTTTTGCCGCTCGTTCAACTTCGAGTTGCAGGCTGCCGCGACTGATGACGGGTTGAACATCGCGCTCGCCGAACAACATAGTTTTCCACTCAGCGATGTATTTCATTATCTGCAAGTGGAGACGGTGCAGGAAATTCTGGAGCAGGCGGCACTGGCCTCTCCGATCTTTGCTACGCGTTGGCGCTGGGACGCTAACCGTGCCCTCGCATTGCTTCGTTTTCAAGGCGGCAAAAAGGTCCCGCCGTACATTCAACGCATCCGTAGCGACGATCTTCTGGCATCGGTTTTTCCCGACGTATCGGCATGCCAGGAGAACATTGTCGGCGACATTCAGATTCCCGATCATCCGCTGATCCAGGAGGTGATGAAGGACGTTCTCACTGAGGCGATGGACATCGAGGGCTTGCGCCAGTTGCTGACGGGCATTCGCGACGGATCGATCCGCTGCATCGCGGTCGACACGCCCGTGCCTTCGCAGTTTTCGCACGAGATCCTGAACGCGAATCCGTATGCCTTCCTCGACGATGCACCGCTGGAAGAGCGCCGGGCCCGCGCGGTCCAGATGCGGCGCATGTTGCCAGAAGCGGTACTGAACGAGATTGGCCGTCTCGACCAGGCCGCGATTGCGCGGGTGCGGGAAGAAGCGCGTCCCGACGTGCGCGATGCCGACGAATTGCACGACGCCCTGCAGACACTCGTAGCCCTGCCGGAAGAGGTGCTCGATCCGGAATGGCAGGCCGTGGTTGCGAGGTGGGTTCCCTTCCTGGCGGAACTGATGGAGGGCTGGCGAGTCGTGCGGGCGAATGCCGGCGATCGTCGCTACATAGTGGCGTCGGAGCGTGCCAAGGAATTTGCGCTCATCTATCCGGATGCGCAGTTTGCGGTCACGCCTCCCGAGCTGCCGTCGAGCGCAGACTCGCGAGACGATGCTCTGTTGGGGATGATCAAGGGTTGGATGATGCACTCCGGCCCGACGAGCGCGGCGGCACTGGGTTTTCTGCTTGGCATTCCCGCGGCTGACGTCGCGCGCGCGCTGCTACGGATGGAGGCAAGCGGTTCAGCCCTGCGTGGCAACTTTACCGGGCTCGCTTCCCACCCTGTCGCCAACGACGGGCGACAAGGGCGGGGCACCCAGACCGGTTTGGAACCGGAGACGGCGGAGTGGTGCGATCGGCGGCTGCTGGCGCGCATTCATCATCTGACCGTCGCCACACTTCGCAAGCAGGTGGAGCCGGTCAACGCCGCGCAATTCATGCGCTGGCTGTTGCGGTGGCAGCATGTAGCTCCGAATGCACAAGCCAGCGGCGAGCGAGGACTGCTGGAGGTCATCCGGCAATTGCAGGGCTTCGAGATTCCCGCGAACGCATGGGAGAAGCAGGTACTCAAACCGCGCATGAATGCTTACGATCCGGCGGTGCTCGATCAACTGTGCCTGACCGGCGCGGTGGGATGGGGACGCCTCTCGCCGCACCCCGCGACGCTCGAAGACTCCGGCAACGGACGAAGACGGGTGGTGCCGACCAGCGTTGCTCCGATCACGTTTTTCGTGCGCGAAGATTCGGACTGGATGCAGCCGCGCAATCCTGAAGATACCGAGAACGAGGAGCGGGTTCTCAGCGAGAGCGCCCGAACCGTGGCCGATTTTCTCCGCCGCCGCGGAGCTTCTTTCTTTGCCGACATTGTGCGGGGCACCGGCAAACTCAAGGCCGAGATTGAGACCGCGCTTTGGGAACTCGTTGCTGCGGGATTGGTGACCGCTGACGGCTTCGAGAACCTCCGCACGTTGATAACCCCAAGCCATCGTGCGACGCATGGTGCACCAAAAGTCGCCAAGCCGCGACACTCCACCGGTCGCTGGTCGCTGCTCTATGCGGCCGAAGTGACTGACCGGAGCAAGGCCGTCGAGGCGATGTGTCAAATGTTGCTGCGCCGCTATGGGGTGGTCTTTCGCGAAGTGCTGGCGCGCGAGTCGAACCTGCCAAAGTGGCGCGAACTGCTCATCACCTTCCGCCGTCTGGAAGACAGGGGCGAGGTGCGCGGCGGACGATTTGTGAGCGGGTTTCTGGGCGAGCAGTTCGCATTGCCGGAGGCGGTGGAATCGCTGCGCGCGATGCGTAACCTGCCGGCGACAGGAGAAACCCTGGTGGTCTCCGCGGCCGATCCGCTGAACCTGGTGGGCTTCATTGTTCCGGGTGAGCGGGTGCCGGCGATTTCCGGAAGGTACGTGAAACTCCGTGATGGGGTCGCGGTCGATCCCGAGGAACGCAATGCGTTGTTGCGCGAGGCTGGAGCGCAATGATCGAACATGATCCGATCGAGGGGATCGACTATTACATAGAGAATGGGCTGATGGTATTTACAGCCCAGTATTTGCGGGACCGGGGCTATTGCTGCACCTCGGGATGCCGGCACTGTCCCTACGGTTTCGAGCGTGAGAACCCCACCGAGATACCCGGCGGAAGCAAACCGCAAGCGCAAAAGTAGCCGGCATCGAGCCCGCTTCTTACGGAGGGGTTCACCACGGAGGCACGGAGGACACGGAGATTTTATGGCTCAGCTTCACCGTGATCTCCATGTCTCGGTCACACTGATCAATTCCGTTGGGCGATCAGCGCTCGATGTCAGATCAATCCGGTTAGACAAAATCCTAATCCACACTAAGGTTGCTGTGTCCGACGAATGTGGACGCGAAAAGGGCCGGCGGCTGCGCGGCCCGAACTGGAATTATGGCGCGGCGTACAAGGGTTCGCGCCCCTGCCTACAAGAACCTCGCCGCCGCTGCGCGGCTGGAGCCTCAATCGCCTGCGACGGCGTCGACATGCGGGGGATGCAGCAACTCAGGAATCGCTCCAGCCTACGGAGGTGCAACAGGCTATCCCATCGTGCTGAACTTTTCCGGAGTGATTTTGATCAGCTCGCGCTGCTCGCCAGGCTGGGCGAACGGATATTTGTCCTTGTCGAGGTACTTCTTCGCCATCTTGTCGATATGTTTCTCGGCGCCCTCTTGGGTGATTTCATCGACCTTGCCCCGCACCTCGAGGTAGCGGTAAGGGTTGTCAGGGTCGATCAAGGTGATGGCAACCCGGGGATCGTGGCGGACATTTTTGTCCTTCTGACGGCCCATTGCCGTGTTCACGATGACTTTTCCGTTTTCAAAGTCCACCCACACCGGGGTGGTCTGGGGACTGCCGTCGGGCATGAGGGTTGTGAAGCTGCCGAATGCGCGTTTCTGGAAGAGGTCTTTATGGCTATCAGGAACTGAAGCGGACATTCTCGAATCTCCTTGCTGATGTTGAGCGATCGTGTCTTGCGATGGACGACCAATTGGATTCAGAAAACATTGTAAGAGGTGCGAGGGACTTTGCAAGCTTTGGTAATGCTAAACACGTTGTCGGGTGAAGAACTCTACGAACGCTCCGGACTATCGCACACCCATCAGTAATTCCATGGTGAGCTGATCCAGGCGCTCGTACTGCAGGCCTTTTTGTGCGAGCGCGTGACGGTCGAAGCTGGTCGCGAGTAGCTTTTGCGCACCGGCGCTGGAGTAACTGCCGGGCAAACTCGCATTGCCGGCGTTCAACTCTTTCACAATCGCCTGAATTTCGGGATCCTGGTTCCACTGACGCGCTTTTTCCTTCAGGATGACATAGGTGCGCATGCAGCCACGAGCAAAGTCCTTCACGCCGGCGATGTCTTCGGTGCGATAAGCATGCGCGTCGAAGTGACGGGGGCCGTCGTAGCCGACGTCCTCCAGAAATTTCACCAGCCAGAACATTGCCTTGGGCGTAGCCGAGGCGAAACGAAAGTCCTGATCGTAGCGGCCGGGATTCTGGTCGTTGAGATCGATGTGAAAGAGCTTGCCGCATTCCCACGCCTGCGCGACTGAATGCAAGGCGTTCAGTCCAGCCATGTGTTCGTGCGCAACTTCAGGATTGACGCCTACCATCTCCGGATGTGCAAGGGTAGGTATGAATCCGAGATAGGCTCCGGTGGTCGCCATGTAGATGTCGCCACGCGGCTCGTTGGGCTTGGCTTCCAGCGCGAATTTGAAGCCGTATTTCTTGTCGAGGTTGTACTCGCAAAGGTAATCGAGCGCCTCACGCAAGCGCTTAACGGCGTGATCGGGACGGCGGCATGCGTCGGTTTCTGTGCCTTCGCGGCCTCCCCACAACACGAAGATTTTGGCGCCCAATTCTGCGCCGAGATCGATGGCGGTCATGGTCTTCTGCAGCGCATAGGCGCGAACCTGCGGATCGTTGGCAGTGAACGCTCCGTCGCGAAACACTGGGTCGTAGAACAGGTTCACGGTCGCCATGGGAACGCAGATGCCATGCTCTTTGCACGCCGCCTTGAACTCGCGCACGATGCGATCGCGCTCGGCTGGCGTCGCGTCGATAGGCACCAGATCGTTGTCGTGCAGGTTGACGCCCCATGCGCCGAGTTCACCCAGAATGGCGACAATGTCATTCGGCGGGATGGCGGGGCGAACGGCTTCGCCAAAGGGGTCGCGGCCGCGGTTACCGAGTGTCCACAGGCCGAAGGAAAATTTGTGCTCCGGCCGGGGATCGTATTTGTCGTTTGACATGAGTCCTCCAAAAGGTTCGCGGTTTAAGTGACCGCGGATGAATTCGAATTGCCATGAATCTGGCGCAGCGCGGGATAGATGCGACGGTACATCTCGTACTGGCGATTCATGAGTGCGCTGGTGGTCGGGTCGGGATCGACCTGTTTCGAGATTCGCACTGTCCGCTCACAAGCTTCATCGACGCTCGACCAGGTTCCAGCCCCAACGCCCGCTAGTAATGCCGCTCCGTAGGCTGCGCCTTCTTCTGCCGCGACCACCTCCACGGAGTGACCGTAGACGTCGGCTTGAATTTGGCGCCAGAGTGGCGATCGCGCCCCGCCGCCTCCGAGCCGGATATCGGTAACCGGGACCTTCATTTCGGCGAAGATCGAAAATGAATCGCGCAAGCTGAAGGCCACGCCTTCCAAGATGGCGCGAATGATGTGGCCGCGGCCGTGATTGACCGCCAAGTCCAACCAGCGCAGCTCGCGCCTGCGGATCAAGATGCGGGGTGCGTTCGCCCATCAGGTAAGGCGCCCAAAGCACGCCATCGCAGCCCGCAGGAACGGCTGCCGCTTCATCTGAGAGGCGTTCGTAGGGATCGCGCGAGTCTTCCGAGAGCGTGCCGAAATTGTCGCGGAACCAGCGCAGCGAGAGCCCGGCGGCCTGGGTCACGCCCATCAGGTGCCAGCGTCCGGGGATGGCGTGGCAGAAGGTGTGCAGCCGTCCTTTCGGGTCAAGTGCTGGGCGATCCGTCGCGGCAAACACCACGCCAGATGTGCCAATGGTGGCATGCACTGCGCCGGGACTGACAATGCCAAGTCCGACTGCACCTGCGGCTTGATCGCCTGCGCCGGTGACCACTGGCGTTCCCTTGCAGCAAACCTGTTGCCGCGGCTCCGGAATCGGAGATTCTGGCGCAAACGTCGGGAGACTCGAACAGTGGTGGAAGGCAGTTGAGATCAATGCCGGTAGCCCTGGCCATCTCGGTTGACCAGCGTCGATTGGCGACGTCGAGCAACAAGGTGCCGGAGGCGTCGGCCATGTCCATGCCAAACTCGCCAGTGAGGCGGTAGCGAACATAGTCCTTGGGAAGCAGCAAAGTGCGAAACCGTTCGAAGAGTTTGGGCTCGTGTTTCCGCACCCAGAGGAGTTTGGTGAGCGTAAAGTTCGTCAGCGCAGGATTACAGGTCCACGCGATAATTTGATCCTCGCCGAGTTGAGAAGTTAATTCCCGTGCCTCCTCGGCAGTTCGTTGATCGCACCAGATCAACGCCGGGCGCAAGACTTCGCCCGCAGCATCGAGCAGCACCGCACCGTGCATTTGGCCCGAAAAGCCAACCGCAGCAATTTCGCTCGGATTGGTTCCAGAGCCGGTCATAACCTGTCGGACGGCCTCGCAGGCCGCGCGCCACCAGTCGTGCGGATCCTGCTCCGCCCATCCAGTTTCGGGAGATGCAAACGGGGCATGTTCGGCAGTGCGGGAAGCCACAACAGTTCCCTGTCCATCGATGAGGACGGCCCGCGTGCCGCCTGTACCTACGTCGATTCCTAACAATCTTGCAGCCATGAATTGCTTTCCAATTCCAGATTACGGACGAATTGCACGAGGCCGATTACGTCTGGGATGGGGGCTTCCTAAGAAAGTTCTGATCAAGTCGCAGCGAAGTCCCTCAGCGGCTAAAGCCATAACAATTTCGTGGCCTTTACGGACGGCCTGAAGGCCGTCCCCTTCAAAACCAGACTTATCAGAGCGTACCTAAGCCTCACTGCCGGATTATTACGCGGATTGAGATGAAAGAAAAGCTAAATCGTGTACGTTAACGGTGATATAAATGAGGCGTAGCGATAGAAACACAAATTATCTCCGTCCGAGGCCTTTTCATGCGAAGAATGTCGGTTCCGTTGTTGGTGGCAGTCGTGCTTGCGATGTTTCTGGGAGCGGCCCAGTCTCAGCAATCCAATGCGCCGTACAAGAATCCGGCACTGCCCGTCGACGAACGCGTAAAGGACCTGCTCGGACGCATGACGCTGGAAGAGAAGGTCGCGCAACTGGAATCCACCTGGCAAAACCATGGCCAGAATTTGCCGGCTGACACCTACTTCGTTGATGCCAACGGACAGCTTGACGTGTCGAAGGCCAAAGCCATACTGAAGAATGGACTCGGTGAGTTCAGCCGTCCGAGCGAGGCGGTTGCCGGAGAGAACCATGCGCAGAAAGCCGGCCCCGCGGCGATGGCAGAGTTCACCAATCGGATGCAGAAGCTGATGATCGAAGACACGCGGCTGGGCATTCCGCTAATCTTCCACGAAGAGTGTCTGCACGGGCTGGCGGCATACCACGGGACATCTTACCCGCAAGCCATCGCGCTAGCCGCCACGTGGGACCCAGCGCTGGCGCAGCACATTTTCGACGCCACTGCTCTGGAGGTCCGTACCCGCGGTGTGCAGGAGTGCCTGATGCCGGTCATTGACCTGGCGCGCGATCCACGCTGGGGCCGGACCGAGGTGGACTTGAAAACAGCTACGTTTGAAGTGAAACCGTAAGCAAAGGTTCTGGCCGCGATGAAAGGTAAACGCAGCGGTATACCACATATTGCAGAACTGGCGGGTGTGTCCATCGGGACAGTGGACCGGGCCCTGCACGGACGGCCGGGAATCAATGACGAGACGCGGCAGCGCGTGCTCGATATTGCAAAAAAGATCGGTTACCGGCCAAACCTGGCTGCGCGCTCACTCTCAACCGGACGACGCATTCGCATCGGTGTCTGTGTTCCCCAGGAAATTCGGTATTTCTACAACGAACTCTGGGAAGGTATCAATGAAGAGGTGAGCAGGTACGCCGACCGTGGAATCGAGTTCGTGCTCCACCCCATCCCCGAATTGGGAAAAGGTGAGCGTGTGGCGTTTCGCAAAATAATGGAGTCGGGTGTAGAAGGCGTCGTCGTGACACCCGGGAATCCGGATGCGATGACGCCACTGATTGACGTGGCAGAAGAGAACGGCGTCCGCGTCGTGTGTGTATCGACTGACGCACCGGGAAGTCAGAGATCTTGCATCGTCTGCGTTGAACCCAGGCTGAACGGATTGATTGCCGGTGAACTGATGTCGAAGTTCGTAGCACCGGGTGCCAAGGTGGCGATTATTACGGGCATGTTGAAGACCGTCGATCACCGGGAAAAGGCCGATGGCTTCACCAAGAGTTTCTCGGAGTTCTGCAGCGGTGGATGTGTAGCAACGACAATTGAGGCGCACGAGGACCCAGACCAGAGTTTCAGCAAGACACGCAAGCTGCTCAAACGCATTCCCGATCTTGCAGGAATCTATGTCAACACGGTCAACTGCCTGCCCGTCTGTCGCGCGCTGGCAGCAGCGAAGCGCGCAGGAAATGTGAGACTGATCGCGACAGATCTTTTCCGGGAGATGGTTCCCTACTTTGGGGCAGGGACCATCGACGCGTCCATGCACCAGAGGCCCTATCGTCAGGGGCAGCTTGCGGTACGCAGTCTGGCCGAGCACCTGCTCCACGATGCGGAGCTGCCCAACGCGCACTATCTGAATCCGGGCATCATCCTGCGGTCGAACCTGCATCTGTTTCGGGAAGCCGGCGGTCGGGGCGCGCTGACGCAAATTAGAATTTCCTGCGTCCGTTCGAGATATTCACCACGGAGGCACGGAGGCCACGGAGTTTTTATTTGTTTCAGCGTCACCGTGAACTCGGTGTTGCCATGGTACTGATTTATGCTGCTGGGCGACCAACTCTCGATGGCCAACAAATCCGGCTACACAAAATCCTGATCCGGCAATAACCGCAAGGATTGGCGTTACCCTGAGTCGCTACGGCTCGATGACCCTGGGCAGGTTCCAGTGTTCCAAGACGCTAACAACGCGCAGCAGCGAAGCAGACTGTGCCTCCTGCAACTGCTGCCAGAGTCGGTGAGACTCTCAGCCGACGGCATAGGATCAAGACTAGTGATCCCAATAGTGCTGCGGTTGCGTACACCTCAGTGCGAAGAACACTCGGCACTTGCGCCAGTAGAATGTCCCGAACCATCCCGCCGCCTACCGCAGTGATCGTGCCCATCAGGGTGGCAATGAAGGGATGTATTCCATACGCCAGCGCCTTTTCGGTTCCGGCGACGGCAAAGAGTCCGAGACCCGCGGCATCGAGAACCATGAGGAGCGTACCGGGAACTTGCTGCACAGAATGATGCAGCACAACACAAAGCCCGCAGCTGTGAAAGCCACCACGGAGTAGCGCCAATCGCGGAAGGCCTCCGGCGGAACGGCGCCGATCAGCAGATCGCGAATCACGCCGCCGGCTAACGCCGTGGCAAACGACAGCACCATGATGCCGAGCAAATCCAGGTGGCCTGCGATTGCGGCGGTGGCTCCTTCGACCGCGAACAGAAACGTTCCTGCCAGGTCCACTGCGGAAAGCAGCTTGGGACCGATTACCTTCGTGAATTTGTGGGGTTGCTTCATCGACCTGGCCGCACCCGCGCCGCGACCTAGAAATTTACCTTCACCCCAAGCTGCGCGGCAAACGGAATGCCCACCGTGGTTCCAGGACCGAAGAAATCGCCCAGCGCTCCCGATGGCACCAGAAGTTGGTTGGGGTTGGTGATGGGCACGCTGCACGCGGGAGTCGGGCACAGATGGGTGGCGTTGTACAGGTTGTCCACCGGCGTCGGCAGCGCCGAGATGTCGGTGACGTAGTTGGCACCCGGATTATTGCGGTTGAACAGATTGAAGAACTCGATAAATGGCAGGATCTCCCAACGTTCTCTGACTTTGAATGGGCGCGCGACGCGAAGATCAACTTGAACGTACGGCGTTCCGCGGAACTGGTCCATCGTGGTCTGGACACCATTGATGACAGCGCGATCATTGGTAGGGTCGCCCAGTCCGTTCACGTCCACCGGAGTCGTCAGGGTAAGCGGACGTGCGGATTCAGCCTGGATCAGCGTGGTCAACTGAAAGCCGCCCGGAACATAGACGATACCTGCGAGGGTGAAGCGACTCACGACATCTTCTCCCGACGGGCCGTAGTTGCCGGGGCCGAAGGGATTGAGCGGGTTGCAAACGCCGTTGACATAGTCGAAGAGTTCGCCGAGCACGCAGCCCCAGGTTTTTGCGCTCGACAACACGTAATTCGCGGTCAAGTTGAACCGGCGAGCGACGTTCCCCTGCACGTGCAGCATCATGGCGTTGTAGCTGGAGCGGTTGTCCGACTTGAAGACGGACAGATTGGGCACGTTGGCCATCTGGCTCGCGGTGTCTTGCGGGAACAGCGGCGAGAACAGAGTGTAGCCCGCAATGTACTCGTAGCGTTGATACCCGTGCACACCCTGCTCGTGGACGTAGTCGGCACTCATCGTCCAGTTCTTATGCCACTGATACTGCACTCCGCCGCTGGCATGCAGCGAGTACGGCGTGTGGTAATTAGGGTCGATCACCACTCCGGCGCCGCCGCTGGCTGCGCCCGGCAGGCAGCCAGCGTCCCCCGGCTGCGTGCATGGCTGGAATGCCGATGGCGTGTTTACGGCCTGGAAGGCTGTCGCCCAGCCGTTCTGCGCCAGGTCGTCGTAGTACATGCCGATGCCGGCGCGAAAAACCAAATCTTCTACCTGGTCGGGAGAATAAGAGATGCCCAGGCGCGGAGCGAAGGCTTTGCGGTAGTCCTGGGGAACACCTGCTGGTAGCGGCAGTTGGAGCCCTCTAATGGTTTGCAACCCAGGGTTGAATAGCTGACTTACGCCCGATGCTTGGAACAATCCAAACGTGGTGTCCCAGCGCAGGCCGTAGTTGATGGTCAGTTGCGGCGTCACTCGCCAGGAATCCATGGCGTACAGACCGAGCCGCTGAATATTTTGCGAGAAGCTGCCGTTTCCGTCCGCAGTGCCTGCCGTCTGGCAGTTGGTGCCGTCGAATGGAGGCAAGCAATTCAGCTCGGCGGTCAGTTGATCCGGATTGGTCAGGTAGAAAGTCGGGTTCTCGGTGAGAACGTACGTGGTTTCCGCCTGACCAGGAAATGCACCGCTGAGAACCGGCTCGTGGATGTAGTCCACACCAAACTTGGGAGCGTGCCGGCCCACCGATCCGCTCACATCGTAACGGAATTGATATTTCTCCTGGTTGCGGACCACTGGAAACGCCGTGATGGGAGTGACGAACTGGTTGTCGCCATAGGTTTCAAAGCCAGAGATGGTCTTGGAGGTTGAACTGAACGGGAAAGCCAACGCAAACCCAAGATATCCATTACGCGCCGCGGTACCGTGCAGATAACTTGTACCAAAGGTGAAAGTCCCTACCCACGTCGGGCTGAAGGTGAACGTGTTGCTGACGACTCCGTTCTGATAATTCGAATGCGTGGTCGCACCCGTAGAGGGCAATGTCGCCTGCTGTACCAGCGCGTTGTTGGTCGTGGAATTGTCGAGGGCGTAGCGCACGAACCACTGCGAACGCTTAGACTGCGCCCAGTCGATGCGCACCATGCCGAGGTAGGACTGATAAGGCACGCGAACGTAGGGCGGAACCGCGATCGAAGTCGTGTCTGGAATCAATCCCTCTTGAGCCAATTGGGACAACGCGTTGAACTGCGTCAGGCTGTCAGGACTGTAGTTGATACTGGCGTGCTCGTTCACCATCTCAAAGCCGGAGAAGATCCATAGCTTGTCCTTCACGATCGGTCCGCCAATCGTGCCCACGTAGTTCTGCCGGGAGAACGGCTGCTTGGGCTCCGGAGCAGGGTTCTCAATAGGAAAGCGTGCATTGAGCGCGGCTGCGCGCTCATAGACCGCGAATCCGCCATGCCAATCGTTGGTGCCGCTCCTGGTACTGATGACAACCGAACCTGCTGTTGTGCGCCCGATATCGGCATTCTGTTGCGAGGTCTGCACCGCGAATTCCCGAATCACATCGGGTGAAAAATTCTGCAGAAAGCCGCCGATGTAGTCGTCCGAGTTGTCGACGCCATCGACTGTGAGCTGATTGTTCAGCCCCGAACTTCCGCCGGTCGATACCGCAGTGATACGGGCCTTGGTTGGGTCGGAAGGCTCGACCGGTTCGGTGCCCGGCACCATGTATGCAATGTTGGCAAAGCTGCGGGCCGCCAGAGGAATGTCCTGCAAGTCTTTCTGAGTGACCACACCCCCGTTCACCGCGTCTGTGGTGTTGAGTTCCTCGGTGGTAATGGAAGAAGGCTCGCCCTTCACGCTCACCGTCTGCTGAACGGCTGCAGGCCGCAACGTCACCAGGACGTCCCGCACGTTGCTTACCTGGACACTCACGTCAGAGCTGGCATCGGCGAATCCCTTAGCACTCACGTTGACGTGATAATTTCCCGGCTGCAGATCGGGAAAGCGAAACTCGCCGCGGGTGTCGGTTGTCGCTTGTCGCTCAAGCGAAGTGCCGAGCGACCGAATGGTGACGCTGGCAGAAGAGATCCGGCCGTGAGTGGCATCTTGAACTTCTCCCTGCAGTGTGCCCGCTGGGCTTTGGGCGTAACCGGATACAGTCAACAGAAAAATGGCAAAAATAACCGTCAGAGGCACGACTGCGCAAGAGCTTTTGATGCGTGGTGCAAATTCCATAGGAGGCCTGTTTATCGGAAGAATTGGCGCGTGGCGGTCGTCCAAGTTAATTGGTGAATCTGGACAGCAACACCCCACACTTACGAAACTATCGAATGACCTCGGCCTACTACCATCACCGTAGTTGCCTGTGCTATCCACCGATAAATTGATGGGCTGGCACTCGCGATCAAGAGATGCAGTCCCATTGGTTGTGTCATTTCCAGGCGCAGACGAAAGCTGGCCGCTCTGATACCTTATTCATCTACGTAAGAAGGAGGCTGCATTGTCGCATTCCTCGGCTCCACTTAACGCAGTCTGGAAAGCCCATGACCGTCCTGTGTCTCGCCAGCTATTTCAAGGGGATTGAGTTTATGCAGGAGTGCAAGCGCCAGGGATGCCGCACATTGTTACTCACCTCCCAGAGCCTGGGAGACGCGGACTGGCCGCGGGAGTCGCTCGACAACATCTTCTACGTCCCCGACGAAGACAAAACCTGGAAGCTTCAGGATGTACTGCTCGGAATCAGCCATCTGGCAAAGACCGAAGTCATCGATCGCGTGGTTCCCTTGGACGACTTCGATGTGGAAACTGCGGCCACATTGCGCGAGCACCTGCGCGTCCCGGGCATGGGCGATACCACGGCCCGATACTTCCGCGACAAATTGGCAATGCGCACCAAGGCCCGTGACGAGGGCCTTCCGGTGCCGGAGTTTATTCACGTTTTGAATCGCGAGAAACTCAATGAGTTCCTGCAGCGCGTGCCTGCGCCCTGGGTACTCAAGCCGCGCTCTCTGGCTGGATCGATTGGAGTCAAGAAGATCTCCGGCGCCGACGAGTTCTGGTCCGCGGTTGACCGGCTCGGCGATCAGCAGTCGTTTTACCTGCTCGAACAGTATGTACCGGGCGATATTTTCCACGTCGACACGATCACCTACGAAAAGGAATTGTTGTTTTCGATTGCCAGCAAGTACGGGCGCCCTCCCATGGACGTGTCCCACGAAGGCGATATCTTCACAACTCGAACTTTGCGGGAAGGTTCCGACGATGAGGTCGCCTTGCGCGCCCTCAATCAACAGGTGCTCAAAGCGTTCGGCATGGTGCGCGGAGTGTCGCACAGCGAGTTTATCCAAGGCCGCGACGGGAAGCTGTATTTTCTGGAGACGGCAGCCCGCGTTGGCGGGGCCCACATTGCCGATCTCATCGAGGCCGCAACTGGTATCAACCTGTGGGCCGAATGGGCGAAGGTTGAAATCGCCGGAGGGAAGGCTCCCTATCAGGTGCCGCCGGTGCGTCACGATTTCGCAGGGCTACTGATTTCGCTGGCGCGCCAGGAGCATCCGGACACATCAACCTACCAAGATTCCGAGATCGTCTGGCGCATGGAAAAGAAGCACCACGTCGGGCTGATCTTGCGGTCGCACGATCCGGCGCGCATCGAGCAGTTGACTCGCGACTACGCGCAGCGTTTCCGGCAAGACTTCTTCGCCTCGCAACCGCCCAGGGAAAAGCCGACGAGCTAGCGCCGTCCCTTAAATAGTGCGCGTGGGGAAGTTTGAATTCCCCCAGGGGCTAAAGCCCGGTGTTTACGGGGCTCGGTGCGGCACGGCTAAAGCCGTGCCCTTTCAAATCGCAGTACGCGGCGCTGCAGTACTTTGAAAGGGGACGGCAGTGTACCTTGTTAGGAAAGGGTGAAGACGAGATTAACCAGTTAACCGATTCGGGCGCGCTTTCTCCCCAGCACATACAGCAACACTCCTCCGCCGATTAGCAGCACGCTGAAGAACACAACCTTGGCGACGGCCAGTGCTTTGTTGGGCTCGCTGGGATCGGGGACGACCGACGCCACGATGACGGCGCACGTCGTCACCATGGCCAATGTGGCAAGAGCGATAGCGACTGGCCTTCCTCCGGGAACGCGGATTACGCCTGCCTCCACCGGCTCGCGTTGCAGGCGGATCATGGCCGCGAACATGAACAGGTACGGCACGAAGTTGGTGATGATGGTCATGGTGACCAGCACCTGGTAGGCTCCGTGCACCGTGCTGCCCGCCTGACCAAGCAGGATAAAGACCATGCAGCACGCGGCCTGCGTGACCAGCGCCACCGCTGGTGTGCCCCATTTCGGATGCACGCGCCCAAACGCGGGCGGGAGGAAGCGATCGATGCCGGCCACGAACGGAATGCGCGCCAAGGCAGCAAGATATGCGCCCACTCCTCCGAGGTTGGCGAGGCAAATGAGCAGCGCAACGGCTGGGCCGACGCCATTCCAACCTACCCGCGCAGCGGCACTGGTGATGGCCTGCATGATGCCTTCCATGCTGTTGACCTGCGACTGGGGCAGGGCAACCAGCACCGCGACGGTCCCCAGAATGTAGCCAGCCGTGATGATCGCGCCGGCGGTGATCAGTGCGCGTGGAAGGGTGCGACGCGCGTTCTTGATCTCGTCACCCATGAACGACGCCGACTCCGCGCCGCTGAAGGCGTAAAGCAGCGTGGCCCACACGCCGAGCATGCCCAGGCTCAGCGACGGCTTCATGTTGCTTGGGTGGAAACTGCTGGCGGAGCCGAATTTCATCCACGCTACGACCGCGACTACACATAACAGGGCGACCGGAATCCACGTTCCCTGGGAACCAATGTTGTTCAGCCACTTGCCGATGTTGAGCCCGACGACGTTCAGCGCCAGGGCCAATCCGACGCCGAAAAACGAGAACCCGATGAAGTACGCAGGACTGACCTGCCACGCGTTCCAGCGGGTTCCGCCGACATACAGCGCGTTGCTGGCGGCGAAGTACAACACAGCGGGGAAATATGGCAGGTTGCTGGTCCAGTAAATCCAGCCGGTAAGGAACGCGGGAAAATCGCCGAAAGCGCGCTTGGTCCACAGGTACATGCCACCTTCCTGGGGATAGCGTGACGAGAGTTCCATGACGCACAGCGCCAGCGGAATGAAGATGGTGAACAGGCCAACGATCCAGATGACGATGGAACTCGGACCCACGCTGGCGGCGACTGGGATCCAGCGCAGGCTCAGGGTCGTGACGACATAGAACATGACGAGGTCGCGGAAGCCCAGCACTCGCTTGGGATGGACAGCGCCGTCCGGTTGTACCGTCGCAGGGGCCGCGGCGGTTGTCTTCAAGTCAGCAGGAGATGGTTGCATGCGGTCGGCCGTTTCCTCAGAGCGCCAGGAAGTATCGGTAGAACTCCTCGTCGCGCTTCCACCCCAGTCGTTCGTAAAGCCGCTGCGCGGTTCGGTTGTCGGTGGCAGTCTCAAGCATTAGCCCGTCGGCCTGGGTGGCATCGGCAAACTGGCGGGCGCCATTCATCAAGGCGAAGCCGACGCTCTGCTTGCGCGCTTCCGGCACTACGTACAGATCGCTGAGGATCCATTGTCGCGTGAGGTTCAGCGAGGAAAAAACGGGATAGAGGTGCACGAATCCCTGAACGGCCAGGTTGTGCTGAGCGTAGAAGAGCACGGATTCACCTTTGCTCAGGCGGGCGAACAGAAAACGCCTTGCCGCCTCTTGATTCGAGGGCCTTTTGTAAAACTGCCGGTAAGCATCGAACAGTGGGGCTACGACTCCAACATCGGCCGGCGTCGCCTGTACGACTTCAATCTCGAACGCTTCAGAGTACATTTCGACAAGGAAACACGCCTGCCTCGCTGCGTCAACTCTTTTCGTGATGTGAGGACTGCGCCGACCGAGTGAATCCTTGAAGATTGATCGCCTGTGTCTGGCTCCCGCAGCCTACTACAAGTGTAGTTTTTGACTAGTCCTCCGCCGAAATTTTCCTCCGCGAGTATCGCCGCCAGTTGGAAATGGTTTATGATTCGCGCAAACACGAAAGTGTGCTCTCGAACCAAACCGCGTTCGGACACACAGAGTGTAACTGGGGTTCCGCATCGACCAGCTTGGGTTGGTTCCAGCACTCCGTTTTAGGAGTTATTATGTCTGACTATCTTCCGGATAATGGCGCTGCAACTGGACCAGTGACAGTGAAACGGTCGCAGCAAAAGCGCTCGCTGATTCTCGACGCCGCGGTGCGACATTTCGCCGAATACGGGTACGAGGCGGCGCGCGTGGGTGACATGGCAAACAACCTGGGCATTGCCAAGGGGTCTGTGTTCCAGCACTTCGGCAGCAAGGATGGATTGTTCTTCGAAGCTTACAAGTCCGCGCTGCGTTCGTTGCCTCCTTATCTCGACGTTCCCGACGAGGTAAAAAGTGCAGGCTTCTTCGCGGTGGTGCGGCATCGCTTGTCGGCCGCTCCTGAGTTTCTGGAAAAGTACCGCGTTCCGTATCGCATCGTTCTGCTCGGCAACTACGGTTCGGACCTCAACCTGAAGAAGCGGATTACGCACTTCGTGGGTACCGAGGATCCGCTGGGCACTGCGGCGTTTGTGAAGATGGGAGTGGAACGCGGCGAAATCCGCACCGATATCGATCGATTTCTGGTTACGTCGTTTCTGGATTGCACCTTCGAGCGCATGCACGACTTTCTGCTGACCGCAGAAGTTGATCCCGAACTGTTTCATCGCGGCGCGACCTCCAATGGAAACAAGGAGAGGATGATCGATCACTTCGTGACCGTGCTGCGCGGCGCCATCGGAACTCCACAGCGGGCTTAGCTCGGCGGAGTTGCGACTGTTATCATGGCCTTCCGCGGACATCCTGGGAGGCTTGATGGAGTCGTCACTGCGCGAAATCCTGAATTCTTACAACGACAAGAGTCCGCTCGCGGAGGCCTACACTATACCCGCCGCGTGGTATGTCGATGAGCGGATCGCGCGCCTCGAACGCGAGTACGTTTTCGGTGGGACCTGGCAGGTGGTTGCACGGGTTGACCAGTTACAGCGGCCCGGGCAGTTTGTAACCACGCATCTCGCAGGCGAACCGCTTGTCATCGTGCGCTCCGCCGACGGTCAGATTCGGGCCTTCTACAACGTTTGTCGCCATCACGCGGCGGCCGTCGTCACGGGAGCTGAGGGCGACGCCACGATTTTTCGCTGTCCTTATCACGGCTGGAGTTATGGGCTCGACGGTGCGCTGAAGGGCGCTCCTGAGTTTGAAGGCGTCTGCGGCTTTGATCGCGCTCAGAACGGACTGGTGCCCGTGCAGTGTGCCGCGTGGGAACAGTTCGTCTTCGTCAATCTCGATCCTGAGGCCAAGCCACTCGCCGACTTTCTCGGCGGACTGGTGCGCCGGGTTGCTCCGCTCAATGTCGCATCGCTGCACTTCTTCGAGCGGCGCGTCTACTCGATGGGTTGCAACTGGAAGGTGTTCGTCGACAACTATCTCGACGGCGGATACCACGTCCCGCATCTGCACAAGGCGCTCAACAGCGTGCTGGAGTACAAGCAGTACACCATCGAGAACGAAGACCGCTACTGCCTGCAATCCAGTCCGATGGTTTCGTCGGAAGTGGATGCGGCGACGTCGGCGACGCGGCAGGGTGATCGCGCGTGGTACTTCTGGCAGTATCCCAACTTCATGATCAATCTCTACCGCGGATACATGGACACCAACCTCGTGCTGCCCGATGGGGTCGACCGGTGCACAGTGATCTTCGATTTTTATTTCGACGACGTTAGCGAAGCGGCTGCTGAACGCAATCGCCAAAGCATCGCCGTGGGTGAACGGGTGAACGACGAAGACGTGGGCATCTGCGAGTCGGTGCAGCGCGGATCTACATTCGCGAGCGTATGGCGCAGGACGGTTGTCCGTGCGGCGTGAGGCCGGCGAGCATTTATTTCATCGGCTGCTGGCAGCGGATCTTAAGCGCGAATTGGATATTTCCGCAGGTCCTTAGCGATCTCACGGGCGGCGTTGGCGCCCGATCCGCCTGTCAGTCCATTGCCCGGATGAGTGCCGGAGCCGCATAAATACAGGCCTTGGACGGGTGTGCGATACTGCGCCCAATCCAGCAGAGGACGCATGGTGAAGAGCTGGTCCAGCGCCAGTTCACCGTGGAAGATCTGCCCGCCGGTGAGGCCGTACGTTTGCTCCAGGTCCTTGGGCGTGATGACCTCGCGGGCCTCGATCTTGCTCGGCATGTCCGGCGCGTACTCCGCCAGAGTGTTGACCACCGCATCGCCGAGCGCATCGCGCTGCGAATCCCAATCGGCGTTGCGCAGCTTGTAGGGCGCGTACTGCATGTAGATCGACATCACGTGCTTCCCGGCGGGCGCGAGCGACGGATCGGCCAGCGTTGGTATCGTTGCCTCGAGGTAGGGATGCGGGGAGAAGTCGCCATACTTCGAGGCGTCAAAGGCGTGTTCCAGGTAATCAACGTCCGGCGAGACCTGGATGCGGCCTCCGAGTAGCGAAGCATTGCCATCGACGCCCGTGAACGAGGGTAGCCCGTTGAGCGCAAGGTTCACCTTGGCAACGGTTCCCTGCATGCGGTAATGCTGCAGTCGCTGCAGGAAGCTGGGGGCCAGGTGCTGCGGATCGATCATGCCAAGCAGCGTGCGCTTGGGGTCGGCATTGGAGACGACGGCGCGCGCTTCGATCTCATCGCCATTGCTCAGCACAACTCCGGCGGCTTTGCCGTCTTTGACCTTGATTTGCGCGACTTCCGCAGAGGTGCGGACTTCTACGCCGGCAGCTTGCACAGCGATCGCCATCGCAGTAGTGAGCGCGCCGGTTCCGCCCATGACGTAAGCTGCTCCGCCCGCCGGATTCCCGTCCGAGGCGGCGCGTAACAGCAGCGCGGCGCTTGAACCCGCTGACCATGGTCCCAAAAACGTGCCGAAGACTCCCTGCGCCGCAATGGTTCCGCGCAGCAGTTCGTTCTCGAACCATTCCGAGACCAGGTCGGCGACAGCCATAGGTGCCCAGCGAAACAGCCGATACAAGTCCTTGTCGCCCAGGCCGCGAATTTTGCGGCCCGTCTTCAGCAGGTCCCAGACATTGCTCGACGCCGGGTCGTCAATGTCGGGCGGCGTCATCTTCAGCAAGTGATCGAAGACGGCCGCAATGTTGGTTAGCGCCTTTTGGAACTCCGCATAGTTGGCGGCTTCCTTGGTGGAAAACTTCGCGATCTCCTGTTGCGTCTTGCCGGTGTCGGAGTACAGCGCCAGGTGTTGCCCCGATGGTGACAACGAAAGCACCCGCGTCTCCGGCGTGTAGGTACGCAAGCCGTGGCTCTCCAGCTTCATGTCAGAAACAATATCCGCGCGCATCGGCCCGGTCGCATGGGCAAGAGTCGAACAGCGAAAGCCGGGATGAAACTCCTGTGTGATCGCGCATCCGCCCACCTGCGGCCTGCGTTCGAGGATGAGTGGCTTGAATCCCGCCTTGGCAAGATAGAAGGCCGCGATCAATCCGTTGTGTCCCCCACCGATGATGACGACGTCCCGAGTCTCCGCCATGGCCTACTTGCTTCCCTTCGAATATTTCAGGATTTCCTGCGCCGCGAGCCTTCCATTCGCGCCCATGATGCCACCGCCGGGATGCGTGGCCGAACCGCACATCCACAGGTTCTTGATCGGCGTCTTGTATTGCGCGTATCCCGGCACCGGACGCAGGAAGAACAACTGCTCCAGCGTGAGTTCGCCCTGGAAGATGTTGCCCTCGGTCAGTCCAAACTCGCGTTCCAGGTCGAGCGGCGTGACCACCTGTCGACCGACGATGATGTCCTTGATGTTGGGCGCGAACTCGGCAATCGTGTTGATCACGTTGTCGCCAAACTCTTCGCGCTTCTCGTCCCACGTGCCCTCTTTCAGCTTGTAAGGCGCGTACTGCACAAAGCACGACATCACATGCTTGCCCGGAGGCGCGACCGACGGATCGGTCAGGCTGGGAATCACCATGTCAATGTACGGGCGGCGCGAGTATCGTCCGTACTTCGCATCGTCGTAAGCGCGCTCCATGTAATCTACGCTGGGTGAAATCGAAATCGCGCCCCGCAGATGCTTCCCTTCTCCCGGCATGCAGGTGAAGTTTGGGCAGCGCATCGAGCGCGAGGTTCACCTTTCCCGACGATCCCCGGTACTTGTAGCGCTTCACCTCCTGGCGGAAGTCGTCGGGCAGGTGCTTGGCGTCGATCATCTTCAGGAAGGTCAGGTTGGGATCGACGCTCGACGAAATGATGGGGGCGAAGTACTCATCGCCGCTGGTCGTGGCGACGCCGATCGCCTTGCCATCCTTGACCAGAATCTGCGCAATCGCCACCTGCGTTTTGATTTCTGCACCTGCTTCGCGGGCGGCGTCAGCAATCGAATTCGAAATCGCGCCGGTACCACCTCGCGCGAAGCCCCAGGCGCGAAAGGCACCGTCGATCTCGCCCATGTAGTGATGCAGCAGCACGTAGGCAGTTCCGGGCGAGCGCACGCCGAGAAATGTTCCAATGATTCCCGACGCTGACATCGTGGCCTTGAGCACGTCGGTCTCGAACCACTGGTCGAGAAAATCGATGGCGCTCATGGTCATGAGCTGCACCTGGTTGTACTTGTCTTCGCCGTTCAGGTCCTTGAAGCGGCGCCCCAGGAACAGCAATTTCATCAGGTCCTTGGGATTCAGGGTGGTCGGGTCGGGCGGCACCATGGCAAGGATCGGCTTCACGAAGCGGCACATCTGCAGCATTGCCTTGCCGAACTCGTCGTATGCTTCCGCGTCGAACTTGGAGTGGCGAGCGATCTCGCGCCGCGTCATGCCGTGATCGTTAACGCGCCAAAGATGGTCGCCGTTGGGCATGGGCGTAAACGTCCCGTCCAAGGGCAGGATTTCGAGCCCATGGCGCGGGCAGATCGAGTTCGCGAATGATCTCGGGCCGCAGAAGTGAAACCACGTACGAGCAAACCGAAAACTTGAAACCGGGAAAAATCTCTTCGGTGACGGCCGCTCCACCCAGCACGTGCCGCCGCTCCAGTACCAGGACCTTCTTCCCCGCTCTTGCTAAATAGGCGGCGTTGACCAGGCCGTTGTGGCCACCGCCAATCACGATGGCGTCATATCTTCCCGAAGCGCTGGAAGCCATAAATTCCTTGCGATAAGAATGCGATGTGCTATGAAAGCAGCGCCATTCTAAATGGCACGCAATGGATTTGTCTGTACCATCGCTGCCGAATCACTCGCTGCGGTCTTGCGGGTCGTACGTCCTTGCCGCCAACTCAGGCGCGCCGCTATAATCCGCGCTGATTGACACTGTGAGGGATTAACGTGCCCATCGGTACAGCGGTTCACGAAAGAACACTCCCACTCTGCCAGAGCCTCAACTACCGTGAGTGGTCGGGCTTTTACGCGGTCAGCGTTTACGAGACGCATCACGAGCACGAGTACAACGCCATTCGCAACGCTGCGGCCCTTATCGATGTCACGCCGCTGTTCAAGTACCTGATTACGGGACGCGATGCCTCCCGCTTCGTCAATCGCCTGCTGGCGCGAGACATCAACAAGGTCGGGGTCAATCAGGTCATCTATTGCTGCTGGTGCGATGAGGAAGGCAAGATCATTGACGATGGCACCATCACGCGCCTCGAAGAAAACCTCTATCGCTGGACCGCCGCGGACCCCAATCTGCGCTGGTTCCGGCAGAACTCCATCGGTTTCGACGTACAAATTGAAGACATCACCGAGCAACTTGCAGCTCTCGCGCTGCAAGGACCGACTTCCGGGAAGTTACTGAAGGCCGTCGCCGAGGCGGACATCGAGAATTTGAAATACTTTCGTAAGACGAGCGGCAAGATCGCCGGGGTTGATGTCGATATCTCGCGCACCGGTTATACCGGCGACTTGGGCTACGAGATATGGATTCGTTGGCCGGAGGCGGTGAAGGTATGGGACGCGCTGATGGACGTGGGACGGGGCTTCGATATTCATCCCACCGGAATGCTGGCGCTCGACGTCGCTCGCATTGAAGCTGGACTCATCCTGGCTGATGTCGATTACATCAGCAGCAAGAAGGCGTTGATCCCCTCGCAGAAATACACTCCATCGGAGGTCGGCCTGAGCAAACTGGTCCACCTCGACAAAGACAATTTCATCGGCAAGCAGGCATTGCTCGCAGAGAAAAAGCGTGGACCTGAGCGCCTGCTGGTGGGACTTGAGATCGACTGGAATGAATTTGAGGCGCTCTGCGATGACGCCGGACTGCCTCCGCAGACTCCAGCCACCGCATCGCGCGTCCACGTGCCGGTTTATCGTGGACGCGATCAGGTAGGCAAGGCAACGTCGACCACATGGTCTCCGCTACTCAAGCAATTGATCGCTCTAGC
This sequence comes from uncultured Acidobacteriaceae bacterium, assembly GCA_963779555.1. Classification (GTDB taxonomy): domain Bacteria; phylum Acidobacteriota; class Terriglobia; order Terriglobales; family Acidobacteriaceae; genus DASRAA01. Next base: position 355,217 of record CAVZYS010000014.1, on the reverse strand, counting down.
AAGTGTGGAGCCCCGTTGCGCTCAGCCCGGCAGCAAACTGCAGATCGAGATGACGGTGGAAGCGGTGCGGCATCGAGTGACCGCCACCGTCCGGCAGTTGCCGTTCTTCAATCCACCGCGCAAAACGAAAACGCCGGTATAAAGCGGCCGTTGATTACAGGAAACGCACGAAGTCCCGCATCGTCAGCAACGGCATCGTCCCGTACCCAGACTCGCGCGACAGATCGTGAAGAACGACCGCACAAAGCAAAACCGCCGCAAAAACGGCGGTGACTCTTCCGGAGCCGTGATTTATCGGCGGGTGTCTGCAGCAACTTTCGGGACCGCGCGGCGGTGATAGAGAAGCCGCTCGACGGTTTGGTCCATGGTGTCCAGCAGGCTCTCAGCAGCGGGCGTGTTGCGCGCGTCTTCCAGGACCGAGTCCCACTGTTGTGAAGTGACAGCCGCGACTTTCACCGTGCTGCGCTCCTTGGCGGGAAGAGCGGTGTAAGCCAGCCAAACCAGCGCCGATACGATATAGGCTACGCTGTTGATCCGGAACAAATTCGGCTTGCTGATCACGGTGTTATCGGCCAGCGCCGTCATTACCAGCATGTTGATCGCGGCAAAAAAACCAAAACCGACAGCGACACCGAAGACCACGTTCTTTCTCGATATCCCCAGATACTCGCTGAACAACAACATGAAGAACACAAGTCCGCACTGCATCATGCGGATACTGCGATCGACCAGGTAAATTCCATTGGTGATGTTGTCGATTTGATTCGCGCGCCAGGAAGTAATTGCCCACATTCCGGCAACCAGCAGGACGACCAAGGCACACCAGCGAAACAGGATGACACTCAAATCGCGAAGAGCCTCATAGGGCCGGAACGCGTCTTTGAAAATCTCCTGGAATACCGCGAATGTCACGATCAGACTGAGCGCGCTACAAGTCCAATAGACGTAGTAATAATTCGCCCAATTTCGCAACGGGAACTCTATCGCAAAAGTCAGTACTTGAAAAACTGCGTAATTGAAGAAAAATGGAAATTCGCGATGCAACCGGCGCCGATACATTGACACGGCGATCGCCGACATCAAGGCAGGGGTTACACACCACAAAATGTAGTCAATCGTGTGCAGTCGCATGGTAGCAGGGTCAATGGTATCGCCGATGGCCATGCGAAACAAGCAGTATTATCTTGGACGGTGTGAAAAGGCAACGAATTCCCAAACTCGGACCGTTGCTAGCCGGTCCGTGCGCACAAATATGCCCACTTGGGCCAATGGTTTCTGGCACTATCTGGCGTTGTCAGGACAGACTAGGCAACGGTTCCTGGGGCCTCCGCAGCAGAAAAAGCCGCAATCATCCGCGGACCTACGCTAGCACTCTCCAGCTCGCGCAGCTGCGTCGAGGGATCGCAATTCGCTCCCGGTCGGCACGTCGGGATTGGTCCGCCGCCATCGCCCGCCAGTTCGCGCAGTTGCGTCGACGGATCACAGTTCGCTCCCGGCCGGCACGTCGGGATTGGTCCGCCGCCATCGCCCGCCAGCTCGCGCAGTTGCGTCGACGGATCGCAGTTCGCTCCCGGCCGGCACGTCGGGATTGGTCCGCCGCCATCGCCCGCCAGTTCGCGCAGTTGCGTCGACGGATCACAGTTCGCTCCCGGCCGGCACGTCGGGATTGGTCCGCCGCCATCGCCCGCCAGCTCGCGTAGCTGCGTCGACGGATCGCAGTTCGCTCCCGGCCGGCACGTCGGGATTGGTCCGCCGCCATCGCCCGCCAGTTCGCGCAGTTGCGTCGACGGATCGCAGTTCGCTCCCGGCCGGCACGTCGGGATTGGTCCGCCGCCATCGCCCGCCAGTTCGCGCAGTTGCGTCGACGGATCGCAGTTCGCTCCCGGCCGGCACGTCGGGATTGGTCCGCCGCCATCGCCCGCCAGTTCGCGCAGTTGCGTCGACGGATCACAGTTCGCTCCCGGCCGGCACGTCGGGATTGGTCCGCCGCCATCGCCCGCCAGTTCGCGTAGTTGCGTCGACGGATCGCAGTTCGCTCCCGGCCGGCACGTCGGGATTGGTCCGCCGCCATCGCCCGCCAGCTCGCGTAGTTGCGTCGACGGCTCGCAGTTCGCTCCCGGCCGGCACGTCGGGATTGGTCCGCCGCCATCGCCCGCCAGCTCGCGTAGTTGCGTCGACGGATCGCAGTTCGCTCCCGGCCGGCACGTCGGGATTGGTCCGCCGCCGTCGCCGGCTTGCAAAGTTTGCGCGGTTGGGGCAAGTCCAAAGCGCAGTTCCGCAGCTCCGACCACCAACGTTAGCGCAACGAGAAATATGACAGCTCCAACGATATATTGTTTCATGACCTCTTCTCCTTAATCACACTTGACCCATTGGGTTATTTGCGGAGCGATGTTCCGTCGTTTGGTTCGATTTGCGTTACCGCCACAGGAACGGGGGCCGATCCTTCGCCCACAATCGCGATCATTCCAGTTGATTGGTTGGTGGTTGCGCCGCTGACCGCAGAAATCACGCCAGCCAGCATCAAGCTTGCAAGAGCTCCAATGAACGCTTTCTTCACAGTTCAGAATCTCCTTCGACAAAATCTCGCTGATCGAACAAAATGCTCGTGGGATCTTTCGAGCAAAATACAATTCCGCGCCGAACTTAAGAACTACCGACTGAACCGAGGTCAATAAGTTACTAACTAGTTAACACAATTAATCAAGAGCTGCCGCGCTCCAAAAACAATCTTTCGACTTTAAATGCAGTAAAATTAATCTGCCGCAATACAGGACTTGGTAAAGGGCAAAAGAACCCTATCCCCTATTCGCATTATAGAGACGAGGCCGGAATGTCCTGGTGTAATTTTTTCGCGACATGCGGTGACTGAAGTACATGCACTTCTGTGCAGCTCACTGGTTACTGCCTGACTCGCCGCCACTCATAGAGTACCAACTTTTGTGCTAGTCCATAATAGTGTTCAAATCTGGGAGCGAAGCATAATGGCTGAGCACGATGCTGCAAGCGACCGAAACCCTCGAGATACCCGGCAATCCAGTCACGAGGCGCCCCGTCAAACGATTCACGTAGCGCAGGTGTGTCCGAACTGCTCGACGCTGCTGCAAAACAACCACTGCAAACTAGCGTGTCCAGCGTGCGGTTTCTACCTCAGTTGCTCTGACTTTTACTGAACCATTCGCAATAGAGTCAAGTTTCGACACGTCCAAAGCGAAGGATGAAGACTTAACGACGGCAACTCTGCGCCAGTTCGCGCAGGAATCACTGGCTTCGTGTAACGTAAATTCAGCAGTTTCTTTATTCCAAAGGAGAACGAAATGCAACGCACAGGCAGCGCGCATTGGGCGGGTGGATTGAAAGATGGAAAAGGCACCGTATCCACGCCCAGCGGAGTCCTTAAGAACAGCCAATACTCATTCAGCACACGCTTTGAAAACGGCATCGGCACCAATCCTGAGGAACTTATCGCCGCTGCTCATGCAGGTTGTTTCAGCATGGCCCTGTCTGCTCAACTTGGCAATGCCGGAATGACGGCAGAAAGCATCGACACCACCGCGACCATCACATTAGACAAGACGGATGCCGGATTCTCCATCACTTCGTCGCACCTCGACGTTACTGTCAAGATTCCTGGCGCCGACAAAGCGAAGTTCGAGGAAGCTGCTAAAGCCGCGGAAACCGGCTGTCCGGTATCACGCGTTTTGAATGCAAAGATCACGATGGATGCGAAGCTGATTTCCTGAAGACCCTAGCTCCGGGAACTGCTCCGATCCTTCGATCCGCAGCACAGACTCAACCAGGCTGCCTGGCCCGAAGCCCGGCAGCCACCCTTCGACCGAACAGTTCGACAAATGTTGACGACTGGCTTGCGTTGGAATCGACACCTCCCAAGGTTGGTAGAAACCTCTTCCAAGCTGCATCCATTCTTTCGAACATTTAGTTCTGCCAATGGGACTGCCAAAGCGGCTTGAGGGTATTTGCGGCCGTCGGGTTGATGCGCCGGACTCAGTATCTTCAGCAACTGGTTGCGTCGGCGAAACTCCATGATATGGTGTGGTTAAAGTAGACTCAGGCGTTGGGCGGCGAAGGTTTTGTTGGGCCTTGGGATCGCAGAATCTCGCGGATTTCCCGATTAATTCGAGCTGCTTCTTGAGAAGCCGCGTCGATCATTTTTAGCCACTTCTGATTGCTGTCGTCGAGTTCCGACTGCGCCAGTAAATACGAGGCTTGCATGACATTCTCGATGGCGTTACTCAAGTCATGTGCCAGGATGCGAAGCCTGGCTACGGTCTCGCTTGCCAACTTGCCTGAATCATCTTCCATCGTCAACGCACTAGTTTCCAGTTTACAGGTTTGTCATCTCCCGGCCACTCGCAATACATCCAAGCGTGCGACGGTGCCACACTCGTGGCCGATTCTGCAACGTTGCCTTGTGAACCTTAGCACAAGCGGCGCCAGACTCGGCGGTTGCCCCCCACTCTTGCCGGCATAGCAACAAATTCGCCGTCGTCCAGAGGCTGCCCAAGCGCAGAATCAGCGGCGGCCGTGGTACCTGCACAGTGCGACCAAGCTTTTGCCGCGTGTGCAATGCTGATATGATGCCCGCAACGCTACGCTTGTTGCGAGCGCCTTGATGGTGAGAGTCCGCCTAAAAACCAAGCTGGTATTGGCCATTAGTGGCATGGTGTTCGTGCTGGTGGCGGTCTTCTGTTACGTCTACATATCGCACCGCGTCCGGCAGAGCACTACCGAGGCCTATGATAGGGCTGACTTTGTTGCCAAGGAAATTCAAGAAAGTGCCCGCCAAGCGACACAGGTGGATCTGCGCCAGTTAGACGTGAACCTGGACGATCCTCAACTGGTCCAGGCTGTTTTGGAAGATCGTCTGCAGAACGACAAAGGACTCAACACCCTACTGCAAACCATCCTGGCATATTCGAAAACGATCTATGACGCCGGCATTACTGACGTGAATGGTCGCGCCATTGTGAACACCGATCCCGCGGCCGTGGGGACGCAACTGGAGCGGCGCGAGGATTACAGCGACCTCAATTCGGCGGGTTTTCTTCGCCAACTCCAGATGATTTACGGCGAGCCGCGAGTGTACGATCTTAATCTGCCCATTCAACGTGGCAAGGGACAGAGCTTCGGGACCATCCGGGTGGGAATTTCCACCGTGTTCTTGCGACACGAAGTGCAGCCGCAGTTAACCCGCGCGCTGACGTTTTCAGCTCTCGCCATCCTGCTTTCCCTCGCGCTGGCTGCTGGTGTCTCCAACATCGCGCTTCGTCCCCTGGAAGCAATTGGCCGGCGGCTGGACCAGATGACCGCGGAGGTGCCCGACACTCAACCGCAACCCGATCCCGGGCGGGTCGATGAATACAGCATGGTCACCACCAAGATCGACCGTCTTGGCCGTCAAATCCGAGATGTCAAGGAAGTCTTCAGCACCCTGAAAGGCAACCTCGACCAAATCATGGGTACTTTGCAAGACGGGTTGGTCTTGTTTACCAGTGATACCCATGTTGTGCTGGTGAGCGCCTCGGCTGAGCGATTTATCGGCCGCCCCCGTCAAGAAATTCTGGGGAAGGTTGTCGAGGATATCTTTACCGATGCCAACATGCTGGGACGGATCGTACTCGATGCATTCGCGCTGCATCGGGCCATCCCTCAGCGGGAAATCGAGCTTGAGAACGGACGCCGCATTCAGATTGCGCTCGACTTCATTGCCGAGCGAGGCGAGCGTATCGGGGCGATGCTAACCATGCGCGATGCCGAGTCTGTGCGCCGCATTGAGAACGAGATCGAACTCTCCCGCCGCCTTGCCGCCATTGGTCGCCTCACCTCCGGCGTTGCCCATGAAGTGAAGAATCCGATCAATGCGATTGTCGTGCATCTTGAACTGCTGCGCGAGAAGATGCGCGAGGTTGATCCCGACACACGTCGCCACATGGACATCATCGGAAGCGAAATTCATCGTCTCGATCGGGTCGTCGAAACGCTGGTGGACTTCAGTCGTCCGGTGGATCTTCGCCTGTCGTCGTTCGATCTGCGTCGCGTCGTGGACGAAGTCGGCATGCTGGCTTCGCCCGAGGCCGCCCGCCTCGGGGTGAAGGTCGAGACTCACCTGGGACCGGAAGCTTTGCCGGTCAAGGCCGATAACGATCTGGTCAAGCAGGCCCTGCTGAATGTAGTCCTCAACGGAGTGCAGTCGATGACTCAGGGCGGGACCTTGACCGTCGTCGCCCGTCGCGATGATGCAGCAGCTTCCATCGAAGTGCGCGACCAGGGTGGCGGGATTCCCCCTGAAATTCAAGACAAGATTTTCAACCTGTACTTCACGACCAAGAAGTCGGGCAGCGGTATTGGTTTAGCCATGAGCTACCGCGTGTTACAAATGCATAGTGGATCTCTCGACTTCACGACTCAGTTGGGACTAGGAACGACTTTCCGGCTGTTCTTGCCACTGGCTGGCGCACAAGCGCAAGGAAACAAGGTGGTTATGACGAGAACCTGAGCTGGCGGCCAACCTCAGAGAGGCCAGCCAGGCAGTGTCGTCCGCGCCCCTGTTTTGACATAAGTGAATATGTGAAACAATTGACTTAGCTCGCTGGCCATTCGGGTGGTTACCGAAGATTACGAGCACAAACTCTGCAATGAATGCCCCGCGCAAATTCGTCACGTGCCTTCTCGTCCTGGGTTTGTCGTTGACCGAGGCATGTAACAAGAGGAAGCCCGTGCTGCCTCCCCATTCTCCGGCGCCCACGATCGCTACGGAACTCCCCGACGAGATCCCCGAAATCCCTGAGGCGCCAGCGCCTGAAGTGGCACAGGCTCCGCCTGAACCGACACCAGCTAAAACGAAGCCAAAGAAGCCGGCCCGCACGGTGGCCAAGAAGACTACGCCACCGGCCAGCGCTCCGGCCGCGGCGGCTACTACACCGGCGCCGGCCAACAATACCCAGACGGTCGCCGGCTTGCGGCCTCCGTCCTCAGGGCTCCCTCCTGACACGGCTATCGCAGCCGCTGTTTCCAGCGAGCAGATCACCCGGCAGAAAGCGAGCACCGCCCAGATCGTCGATGCCACGGAGAACAGCCTGAAGGGCCTTTCCCGTCAGCTCAGCGACGAAGAGAAGGCGATGAAGACTCAGATCCAGTCATACCTGCAACAGTCGCGAAAGGCTACGACCGATGGCGATTTCGAGCGGGCTTACAACCTCGCCAAGAAAGCGCAATTGCTCGCTGACGCTCTGCTCAAACGGTAGCTCGTCTCGCCACAGACCTGATTGTCAGAATTATTTCAGCGCTCGTCCCCCGCGGCTTCGCTTTGGTGTGCTCGTCGCACAACAAATCTCAGACGGCTGCTCGCGCGGGATTTCGGAAACTGCGAAGCGTCGCTCGACCCCTGATCGTTACTTCTTCGTTGGCGGTCCGGCAGCGCTCACCTTGGCCAGCATGTCTTTCGCCGGTCCTTGATAAGGACCGCTGATGGCCGCCGCTTTCTGCAAGGCCGCCATCGCGTCGGCCTTGTGGTTTTGCTTGGCATACGCATAGCCGAGGTAAAACAATGCCTGCTGCTGGTCCTGAGGATCATCCTGCAACAGGCTCGCAGCCGTTTTAAGGTCGGTCACGGCAGGCACCAGCTTCTCCTGGTTGAGCTCAGCGCGACCTAGTGTGGTGTGGGCCAGTCCAGCATAGGAACGCTTGGTTTTGTCCGCGCTGGCCGGGTCAGAACCGACCAGGGAGAGAACTTTGTTGGCATAGGTCGCGGCCTTTGCCGCATCTTTCGCATCGCCGGCGTACGCGTCCGCCATCATCAATAGCGTGGGAATACTGTCAGGATTCGCTGCCAGCGTCTTCTCCCCATACGCGATCACGCGCTGCGGCTGGTTCAATTGGCGAAGACTGTACAACGCGAGCTGGGTGATCTGGTCTTCGAACTTCGACTTGGGAAACGCCGGCGTGAATTTCTCGATTTCGCTCATTCGCTTGTTGGGGTCCTGCTCAGACACGATAGCGTTGTAAGCCGAGGTTTCGAGCGAATCGTACGAATTGCGCGCCGAACTCTCTTCGTTGTTGATCTGCGTGGTCCAATCCTCATCGGAGACGGCTGCGGGCTTGGTCTGCTTGGCGATCGAGTGAAATACGCCCGCGCCCTGCACCGCATCGTCCACCACCTTTCCGTTGTCTTTCATGGCTTGCGCCACGCCGGCCTGCGACACAATGATGTCGAGGTTGTTGGGGTAAGCTTCCAGCGCCTTATTGCTGTACTCCATCGCCTTGGCAGTGTCACCTGCGGTCAGATATTGCTGCGACAGCTGCCACTCCGCGTACGCAGTGGCGGGCTTGTTGTCGGAATATTTCGTAAGGAACTCCTCGTACGCCGCGATACGCTTCTGGGCGTCGGACTCAGCCGCGATCGTGGCGAGATCCTTGTCTTCCGGAGTCCCGGCGGGAATCGCAATGGTGGTGTTCTGCGACCAGCCAGAAACGCAAATCAGGACCACACAACTCAGGATCAAGCACAGGCGATGTATGAAACGCATTATGCACCTCGATGAAAATGCGGGGCAGCGCGGCAAGAGCGAACCTCAGCCGCAGCGCGCTCCTGGCTCAACACTTCAGACTCCCGCTATCTCTATTCGCAGAAATCCTACTGCTTTTGTTGCTTGGAGGCTATGAGATATCGCACAGCACTGAGTGAGATCAACGACTGGCGCGCTGGTTCCGCCAGAGCTGGCGGTTTCGCGATTGCCTAAATCCAAATCGTTGCGTTTCCCGGCTGCTGTTCAGAACTGAAATCGCGCGTTCAATGGCAATGTTTGCTTACTCAGTTCATGTGACCGTCGTTGGAGCTTGGAACCGGGTTAAAGTGAAGCATGCGCGAGATGTTACGGCACCGCGGAATGCGGCTGCTGGTGGCGGCCAACCTCATTTCCATGATCGGCAGCGGGATGAACGCGGCCGCGGTGATCTGGTACATTCTGCAGGCAACACACTCCGAAGTCTCTTTGGGCCTGCTGGTCGCGCTGCAGACGCTGCCATCGCTCGTGCTGCTCCCCTTCACCGGAGTGCTGATTGACCGCGAAGACCGGCGCCACCTCATGATGTGGCTCGACGTCTGCCGCGGGCTGGTGATCCTGCTGGTCGCAGTGCTGGCGCTGACCCATCACGTGCGGGTCTGGCACCTGTACGGCATGACCATCCTCGTCTCCATCGGGTTCTGGATGTTCTGGCCCACGATCAACGCGCTGGTTCAGGAGTTGACACCTGAAGACAAGATGCTCGACTCCAACTCTCTCATGCTTGCCGCCGTACAGGGCGGCTGGGTGCTGGCGGGAGCCATGGTCGGCTTTGTGTACAACAAGATCGGACTGGGCGGCATCTTGCTGCTTGACTGCGCCACTTACGCTGTCTCGATCGCGTGCGTGTACCACGTCCGTAAGGGGCGGGTGACCGTCTCGCATCTTGCGCCACAATCCGCCGTCACCGCGCCAGTCACTGCGGTCGCGCGCTATTTCCACGAATTGGGAGAAGGCCTTCGCTACGTACGCATCAACCGACGCGTTCTACTGTTGGGCCTGGCTTGGGCGCTCTTCATAGCCGCCATGATGACGCAGGGTGTCATCTCCGCTCCGCTAAGCGATCGCGTTCTGCACGCGGGCGCAGTCGGTTACGGGTGGATCAACGCGGGATGGGCCTCGGGAGCCTTCACCAGCATGCTCTACGCGTCATGGCTGATTCGGCGCAATGGGGCGAATCGTTCGGTCACAGCGACCATGTGTCTCATCGCGATCTCGCTCTTCCTGTTGCCCGAGACTCGGTGGATTGCTATCGCCGTGCCAATCTACTTCGTGATGGGATCGGGCCGCGGCGTAGGCGGCATCGCGATTTCCTCCGAGATGATGGAGATGGTCCCGAAGTATTTCATGGGACGCGTGCAGAACACCTTCTTCTTCCTGGCCAGTGCGCTGCAGATCTGCACCGCCCTGCTGGCAGGAGAGGCCGCTCACCGCGACGGACTGAAGTTCGGCTTCTGGATTGTTGCCGCAATGTATCTCGGCGCCGCGGTGGCAGCCTGGTGGCCCGTATACGTACCAGAACTGGCGGTTGAGTCAAGCGATCCCGCTGCGGACTAGGTGAGGCTCCAAGGGGTCGTGCGGCATCACATTGCACTTCGCTTCCGATATCGCCACCATAGGTACGCCACAATCAATGCGGCAGCGATGAAGAGCGCAGCGTTCACTCGGCCCACAATTTCCAGCAGCTTTTGCCAATGCCTCCCAAAGAAATAGCCCACGCACGAAATGACCGTGACCCAGAGGGATGCGCCGAGAAAATTGAACAGAACGAAGCGACGCCATGGCATGCGTAGAACGCCGGCCAGTGGCCCGGCAATAACCCGCATCCCAAAGACGAAGCGGGCAAAGAAAATCGTTACCGGCCCAAACCTCTCGAACAGATTTTCGCCGTGCTCGATTTTCTGGTCCGATATGCGAAACACGCTCTGATAGCGATGCAGCAGTGGGCGTCCGCCGTGGAAGCCGAGCCAGTAGCCAAGGTTATCTCCCAACGTGCACGCCAGCGTGCCGACGAGAATGATCAGTCCGAGATTCAGCTCATGGTGCTGATAGGCGAGGAAGCTGGCGAACAGCAACATGGTTTCGCCGGGCAAGGGAATGCCGGCGTTCTCCAGCAACAATGTGATGGCGAGCGTCCAGTAACCGTGACTGGTGAAGTGGTCCCGCAGCGCGCCAAAGAGGTCCGGCAATAGAATCACGCGCGTCCGGGTACCAAGGCCACCTGCGCCGCTACCGTCTCCGCTTCGGTCTGTATTGGCGTTACCGGAGTGTCGCGCAGCAGGAAGTCCAGCACGATTCGGTTGAACTCGTCCGGCACCTCTTCGTATGGCATGTGCCCGATGCGATTCATGATGAGGACAACGCTGTTCTTCCAGCGGCGATGCAACTCACTCGCCGAGGAGCGATGGACTGCACGGTCCCACTCACCCCAGAGCAGCAGTGTCGGGATGGATTCCACTAGTGGAAGAACGGTCTCGACGCGCTTGAAGTCCGTCATCCAAGAGCGCAGCATGTTCCATACATGTTCGAAGCTGCCCACTGGTTCCAAGCCCGCCTGGTAGCCGGCGAAACTGTCGGGAGGAATACTCGCCGGATCGGCGTACAGCTTTCGGAAGAAATCCTTGAGGATAAAAGGCAGTCGACGCGCGAGGTGCACAACGTAGATTCGTCCAGCGCGGGTGCGCAACAGCCGAATGCGCAACAAGCCGAGCTTCGACCACGGATTGATGGGCGCCGATAACACCAGCCGCCGGATGCGATGCAGGATGCCACGCTCCGCCATCAACCCGGCCAGGGCGATTGTCGCTCCACCTCCACGTGACGTGCCAAGCACGTCAACCTGCTCGATGCCCATGTGGTCCATGAAATCCAGCAAGCCTTCGGCATCGCTGACTAACGTTCCCGGCAACGCCGCGCTGTGCTCCGAGAAGCCGCAACCGGGCAGGTCCACTGCGTAAACCGAGTAATGGCGCGCAAGTCCGCTCATGACGAAGCGCCACGAGAACGAGTAGGCCATGAAACCATGCACCAGCAGTAGCGCGGGGCCGCTGCCTGCGTGCAGGTAGCGCCAGCGCACTCCGTTGATGACGGCCGAGCACTCCTCCGCTCCGGCAACTTTCGCCAGTTCCGGAATCTCGCATGCTGCTTCAGTCTTGGTTGAGTCGTTCATGTCCGCCTACATTTTCCACCTTTTCGTTGGCTCTGTCGAAACGCGCGCGACACCTTACGCTTCGTTGCGACACTATCGTAAGATCACACTCGACATTGTGGTTGCAGGAGTTCATGTGCCCGACGCGGCGGACGTTTACATCGGAGTGGATATCGGCGGCACCAAGGTCGCCGCCGGACTGGTTAACACGCGGGGGGAAATCCTGCACAAGACACGCACTCCCATGCACGCGAGCGGCACCGCCGATGAAGCGCTGGGATGCGTGCGTGCCGCCATCGACGCCATTCGTGAGGCCCACCCTGACGTCAAGGTCGGAGGCATCGGCCTGATCTCGCCCGGCCCCGTCGATCCTCAGACCGGAACCGTGCTCAATCCGTCGAACCTTCCCTGCTGGTATCACTACCCGCTCGCCGCCGAGATTCAAAAGGCGTACCAGTTGCCGACGCACGTCCACAATGATGCCAACGCCGCCGGGCTCGCCGAAGCGCTGTGGGGAGCAGGCGCGGGATACAAATGCATGTTCTATGCAACGCTCGGAACCGGCGTGGGCACTGCAATCACCTACAACGCGCAGTTGTATCTGGGACGCACCGGCGCGGCAGGTGAAGGTGGTCATATGAGCATCGACTACCGCGGCGTGCGCTGCCGCTGCGGCAAGTCCGGTTGCATCGAAACTTTCGCCGCGGGCTGGGCCATCGCCGCGCGCGCGCAGGAGAAGCTCGCCCGCGAAGCCACCCGCGGCAAACGCATTGTCGAACTGGCGGGCGGCAAGGTTGAGAAGGTCACAAGCGAGACCCTGGCGCAAGCTTGGGACGAAGGCGATCCGCTGGCCACCGAGATGTTGCGCGAGACCGCCGACATTCTCGCCGTATGGTTCGGCAACGTAGTCGATCTGCTGGAGCCCGACATCATCGTCGTCGGAGGCGGATTGAGTTCTCTGATGGCTCGCTGGTTCGACCGCATTGCCTCGCAATTGCCGTTCTGGTCGGTGAACGCGCGTTGCAGCGAGATTCCGTTTGCCGAAGCAAAGTATCGTGCGGACTCGGGAATTGCGGGAGCCGCGGCGCTGTGCGTGTCGCGAGCGTTGCTGTAAATCGAAGGCGGGCGAATTGCCCTGACTTCCGGAGCACCCATGACTGCAATCATTTGTCTTCTTCGTGGCGTGAACGTCGGCGGCCACAACATGATTAAAATGGACGCCCTCCGCGCCCTGTGCGAATCGCTTGGCCATTGCAGCGTGCAGACCTACGTGCAAAGCGGCAATGTCGTCTTTCAGACGAGCGAGCGCGATCCCATCAAGATAGGCGCGAAAATCGAAGCTGCAATCGAAAAGAAACTTGGCTTCCGGCCAGACGTCATACTGCGCACCGCCGCTGAAATGAGCGAAGTGATTGCGAGAAGTCCGTTCGCCAAGCGCAAAGGAATCGAGCCGAATAAGCTGATCGTCACGTTTCTGGCTGACGAGCCTTCCGCCGAGGTGAAGGCCGCAGTGCTTGGGCTAAAGCCGGACCCGGAAGAGATACAGATGCGTGAGCGGGAACTCTACATTTACTTTCCCGAGGGTTCCGGCCGGTCGAAGCTGGTGCCTGTGCTCTCGAGAGTGCTAAAGAACAAGGGTACCGCCAGAAACTGGAACACCGTGGTGAAGCTGCTAGAGATGGCGGAGAAGGTGGAAAAGAGCGGCTGATGCGCTGTCACTTTTCCACTTCCGACAGTTTCGTATCCTCTGGCACGTCGGTTGCGCTCTCGAAGTCAAGCTTGTAGCCATCGGGATCGCTGAGAACCATGACCCACATTGAGTTGCCGACGAAAGGCTCTTTGGCTTCGATTCCGCGCGAGCGGAACTCGTGGTAGAGCGCGACGGCATTTTCGCATTGGAAGCACATCGAGACACCTTGACCGAGCGCACCCTCAGGCCTGAGGCCACCGTGACCTTCTTTGACGAACTCCTGCAACATGAGCGACGCTCCGCCCCGCGTGAGCCAGCACCAGCGCAGCGTGCCGTCCACTACCCACTGGTTCTTCATGACGAAGCCTAGGCCGTCGACGTAGAAATGCACGGAGCGCTCCATGTCAGACACCCGTAGGAACGGGACAACCTGTTTTACGTTCTCGCTAACCTGAGGAAGAACATTCATTCCAGCACCGCCACCAGCCTAGTGCCCACTCGTCGCCGGAGTCTCGACCCAATCAGGCACGCTGCCTTCGGGCTCCTGGGATTCCACCGCGAAATTGCGCACCACGCGGTGATACAGAAGGAAAGCGCAAATCGCCGACACCGCCAGCAGCACCAGTCCCACGATCGGTTCATGAAGCAGAAGCTTCCCCGTACCGAACAGGCAGGTGTATACCATGGCGCAGCCCAGCAGCCATGCTCCGAGGTTGGCGCCGAGATCGCGGTTCGGGGGAATTGCGGGAAGCAGCTTCGCCACCGGCTTCCATCCCCGAACGTCGGGACGCACGTTGCGATAGAAACGGGTCAGCACCTCCTGCGGCTCGGGCTTGGTGAGCAGCGTGACCGTCACCCAAACCAGCGTTGTTATAACAGTTGTTATAATCGCGCTTTTAGCGAACACGACGGAGCTGTTGCCGCTGAACGGATGCCAGCGGCTCAGCACCAGACTGATGGCCAGCGACGACGCCATGGCCGAAATCTCGCTCCACGCGTTGATGCGCCACCAGTACCAGCGCAGAATGTACACCGCGCCTGTTCCGGCTCCCACCTGCAACACGATCTCCCAGCCCGAGGCGATGGAGCCGAGCTGCACGGAAACCCACGCTGCCACGATCACCAACAGCACTGTGCACAGCCGCGAGACCGTCACGTAATGGTTCTCGGTCGCGCTCTTGTTTACGAAGCGGCGGTAGAAGTCCGATACCAGGTATGACGCGCCCCAGTTCAACTGCGTGGCGATGGTGGACATGAAGGCCGCGAGAAACCCCGCGATGGCGATGCCGCGATATTGGTGCGGCAGGTAAGTGTTGAGCACCAGCATGTATCCGGTCTCGGGATGCGCCAGCCCGGGATAAAGCACTATCACCGCGATACCGGTCAGGATCCACGGCCATGGCCGGATGGCGTAGTGCGCGATGTTGAACCAGAGGACCGAAAGCAGACCCTGCTTCTCGTCGCGCGCGCTGAAGATGCGCTGCGCGATGTAGCCGCCGCCGCCGGGTTCGGCCCCGGGATACCAGAATGCCCACCATTGCAGCCCGATGAAGACGAAGAAGTTGGCCAATGGAACCATCCATATGGGCTCTGAGGTCACGCCGCGCGAGAAGTTCGGCAGGAAATTGAGCGGGTTCTCGGCATTCGCGCCGGCGTGCGCCTGCATCTGCTGCAGGCTGGCGATCACCGCGCTCATGCCTCCGCATGCCCGAATGGCGTAATACGCCACGCCGATGACGATGCCCATCTTCAGCACGAACTGGAAGAGGTCCGTCCACAACACGCCCCACAGGCCGCCGAGCGCGACGTAAAGGCCGGTAAACGGAATCAGAAACAGCACGCAGATCGCTAACGCCGCACCGTCGTTACCGCTCCAGACGGAACCGAAGCGCGACATGAAGCTGCTGATGTTATTCAGCATCGGCGTGTTGGCCAGCGTGGTGCCGACGATTGAGGTCATCGCCTTGGTGACCCAGCCGAGGATGACGCAGTTCATCAGCAGGCCGAGGTATATTGCGCGAAACCCCCGCAGAAACGCCGCCGGCTTTCCCGAGTAGCGGATCTCGGCGAACTGCACGTCGGTGAGAAGACCGGAGCGGCGCCACAGGCGGGCGAAGAGGAAGACCGTCATCATCCCCGAGAACAGGAAGCCCCACCACAGCCAGTTGCCGGAGATGCCTTGCGAATAGACGAGGCCAGTGACGACCAGCGGCGTGTCGGCGGCGAAGGTGGTTGCGACCATCGACGTGCCCGCCAGCCACCAGTTCACATTGCGTCCGGAGACGAAGTAGTCATCAACGCTCTTGCCGGAGCGGCCGCGAAACCATAGGCCGAGAACGAGAGTTATGCCGAGGTAGCCGACAATGGCCGACCAGTCGAGGAGGGTGAATGACATAAGTGGCAATTATCGTTGAGGGATGAGGAAAAGCAAAAGCAACCGCGGATTACGCGGATTTTCGCGGATGTGATTTTGGCTTTTCCTATCCGCGCAATCCGGGGAGATCTGCGGTTCAAAAATTTCGAACGACTGTGTAACGCCCGTGACGGAGACGCCCTCAGGGGCTAAAGCCCGTGTTTTTGGTGTGGCTGGTGCGGCACGGCTGAAGCCGTGCCCCTTCAAACCGAATTCATGCAACACACTTAGGGTTTCGCGAACTGCACCTTCACGGTCTTGATCTCGTACGCGTTGGTCGGCACGGTGACGACCATTCCGGTTGCGTCAAGGCTGAGCGGACCTTCGACGCTTCTCCATCAGGTTCGTCTGCGCTCGCGGAGGTTGCCATCTCGGGCAGAGTCAAGTGCACGTCGCCTTTCTTCCCGGCCCATTCGTAGAAGCGCACGATCAGCGAGTTGTCGTCGACGTCCTTCTTGATCGCCGTGATGACGACGTTGTCTTCTTGCGTCCCGAAGAACGATTTGCTGGCCGGGAGCGGCCCGGAGTGCTTCATCGTGGTGACGGCCAGCAGGGGATAATTCAGCTCGTAGCCTTGGCGTACCGTCATGGCTTCGCGCCATGTGCCCGCGTGCGGATAGAGTGAGTAGGTGAACTCGTGATGTCCTTGGTCGGCGTTCGGATCGGGTCAGTCGGCGCGCGCAGCAGCGAGAGGCGCAGCACGTTGTCTTTGGCGTCGTAGCCGTATTTGGAGTCGTTGAGAAGGCTGAATCCGTGGACCGAACCCACCCTGTCGTCCGCCGCGGCGGACGACAAGGGTAGGGCACCCGAGTCTGTTCCTGACAGGTCGGCCCAGCGCAGCGCAGGCACCTCGAACTGCGCCTTCTCTGCCGGAGTGTTGCGCGTGGTCGGGCGCTCCACCGTGCCGTAAGGAATCTCGAACGTGGCCTTGTCGTTGCGCGCGCTCAGCGGGAAGGCGACTTTCAGCAGGATGTGATGCTCGTGCCAGTCGACCTGCATGTTGACATCGACGCGCGGCACTCCGGCGTACATTGTGATGTCTTGAATGAAGCTGGAACTCTGCCACTTGTGCGTGACGCGAATCACGGCGCGCAATGGCGT
The DNA here is from genome assembly GCA_963779555.1 of uncultured Acidobacteriaceae bacterium. Classification (GTDB taxonomy): domain Bacteria; phylum Acidobacteriota; class Terriglobia; order Terriglobales; family Acidobacteriaceae; genus DASRAA01. The sequence goes on along the minus strand of CAVZYS010000014.1, from coordinate 338,283 downwards.
GCTCTCGATCAGCTTCACTTCGTCGGCCTGAATGATGTCCGTGTGATGCTCGATGAAGTCGGCATCCACATTCCACGCATCCCACTTCTTGGGTTTGTCGACGAAGGCCTGCAACAAGTTGCCGCAGGGCTTGCCGTCGGGGAGGTTCGCTGGTGCTCCGACACCGGGGACGGCCGGGGCGAGGGCTTCGGTCTTGCTGCGCTTGTCGTAGAGGCTGGTGATACAGCCGGTGGAGGGATCGATGGTGAGCTTGAGGTATTCGTTTTCCAGAGAGTTGGCTGTGCCGATGAGTAGACTCGGCGGCCCGTTCCACACAAAGACCCCTTCCTGCTGAAGGCGAATTACTTGGTACCCGTTCGCCGGAACATCCGTGGCGATAACCCGCAACCGCGCGCGGTTGGTCTGTTTGTCCTGGCTAACAACGTCCACACGCAGAGTTTTGTCGTGTGCATCCGTTGCCGATACAAACATCAGTGGATCCGGGAACTGGACATCGAACTCGACCGGGCCGGTGCGCGTCCAGGAAAGCGGGTTGAAAACTACAACGCCGGCATCGTCGGTCTTCACCCGCGCCGCCAACTCATTCAGGTCAGTCTGTATCGTTTCGTTGCTGAAGCGCTGAACCTCGGCATACTTGCGCGCCGCATCGACGTAGTTGATCCCGATTCCCGAGCCCGGCAGGATGTCGTGGAACTGGTTGAACAGCACCTTCTTCCACGCTGCGTCGAGGTCGGCCTGCGGATAGGGCTGCCCGAACAGCATGCCGATCGACGCTAGCTTCTCGGCATCGAGCAGCGCGACTTCGCTCTTGCGGTTGCCGCGCTTGGTCTCCGACTGCGTTGTCTGCACTCCCCGGTGGTACTGGAAGTACAACTCGCCGTTCCATACCGGCAGGTTCAACTCGCTCTCGTTCTTGCTGAGGTTGTTGAGGAAGCTTGCCGCGGTCGAGAACTCCAGCTTGGGATACACGACGTCGGACTTCTGCCAGCGCAGGGCGGTGTCGAGATCGACGCGAGTGGGGCCACCGCCGTGATCGCCGACGCCGTAGAGGTACATCATTTGCAGTGCGCCGTCGGGCGCGGAATCGGTGCCGCCGTTGTACTTCCACATGAGCGGACCATACACAGACGAATCTTGCGCCATCGTAACTGGATCGATCTGGCCACTGTAGGTGCTGGGGAAGTAGGTCAGCATGCGCGTGCCATCGGGCGCCTGCCACCAGAACAAACGGTAGGGGAACTTGGTGAACTCCGAGGCCCACAACAGCTTCTGGGTTACGAAATAGTCGATTCCCGAGCGCTTGTAGATCTGCGGCAACTGCGCGTTATAGCCGAAGGAGTCCGGGTTCCACCCGATGTTCACGTCCACGCCGAACTTCTGCTTGAAGTAGCGCTTGCCGTAGAGGATCTGCCGTAACCAGCGACTCGCCGTCGGGCAGGTTGAGGTCGGGCTCGACCCACATGCCGCCCACGATCTCCCAGCGGCCTTCTTTCACGCGCTGCTCGATCTCCTGGAAGATCGCGGGATATTTCTCCTCCATCCACACGTAGGCCTGCGCAGTCGAGGCAGTGAACTTGAAGTCGGGATACTCGCGCATCAGGTCGAGCGCGGTGCGGAAGGTGTTGCGCACGACCTCGACGGTTTCGGTCTCCGGCCAAAGCCAAGCCATGTCGATGTGGCTGTTGCCGATGGCCTTGACACTGAACTGTTTCATGTAGGGACGCAGCACATCGAGCTTGCCCTGCGCGGCCTTGAGCGAGGCATCGAAGGCGGTCTGTTCACCTTTATCGAGTGCGGCGAGGTCGATGGCCTTCACCGCCGCATCCAGCTCCTGCTGGCGTTGAGCTTTGCCGTCGGGATAAGCAGCGATGAGCAGTTCAGCCGCCATGATTTCCTGGCGCAAGACTGCGGGGTCGGGACGATTTTCCGGCGGATCGAACACCAGCGAAGCAGCGTCGAGCCTGGTTTCGGGCGGCCCGCCGCAGCAGCCGACCGTTCCCGATGGCAGCACTCGGATGGCGATCAAAAACTTTTGCCCGGGCTGGGCGTTCTGGGTCAAGGTGATCGGCACCTGCGAGTCCTGGTCGCCGCGGGCTACCATGTTGCCGTTCACAAAAACCGAGATCAGGATGCCGGTATTGCCGCCGATGTCGAGGTTGAGAGAGACGCGCGAGCCGGCCACCGAATAGCCGTTGAGTGCAGAGGGGATCTCGACGCTGTGATAGAGCCAGACCGGATGTTGCAGGCTCTGCTTCAATGCCATGGGCTTGGCATCGGCCATCGAAGCGCCTGGTGTCTCGCCGTGCGGCAAGTCGGCAGCGATGATCTGCCAACTATCCAGCGGCATGGTCGTGATTGCCTGCAACCGGTCGAGCACCGGCTTGTAGGGATCGGCAGGCGGTTGTGCCTGGGACACGGCGGCCATGGAGAAAACAATGACTAGGACGACAACACAATGCAGGGAGAGTTTCATGAAGTGGCCTCAGCCTTCGCAGTGCGACAGATGTGCCGCCGCGACGCGGCTCACGATCTTTATTCCAACTGGACCGCGGGCATACGCCCACGGCTAACTCAAATGCCGCAGCAGAGCGGCTGTCGGTCTCCTTGGCTCGGCCTCGCGGACGAAAGTCCGCTCAGCGGAGTCAAGATCAAGTCTCTGTACGGCACGGCTAAAGCCGTGCCCTTTCAAAGCCGCGCTGCATATCAATACTCGATTCCCAACTTGTGCTGCATTTCTTCCAACGTGACTCCCTTGGTTTCGGGAAAGGTAAACATCACCACGAAAAACATCAGCGCCATCATGACGGCGAAGAAAACGAACGGAAAAGCCCCGCCGAAGCGCTGCACGAAAACCGGGAAGATGAACGCGATCAGGGCATTCATGATCCAGTGGGTAGAACTGCCCAGGGCCTGTCCTTTGGAGCGCACGCGGTTGGGGAAGACTTCGCTGATGTACACCCAGATGACAGCGCCCTGTGAAATGGCGAAGAACCCGATGTAGGCCACAAGCAACCACACCAGTAAATTCTGGTGCTGTTGTGTGTAGAACACCGCAGCCACGCCGCCCAGGCAGAACGTCATGCCGACGCCGCCTATCATCAGCAGCGTTTTGCGGCCGAGCTTGTCGATGAGGGACATTCCAATCAGCGTGGCGAACAGGTTCATGGCTCCCACCGCGACCGCCTGCAAATCGCCCGAGACCTTATCGAAACCGGCCATGGCAAAGATGTAATTCAGGTAATAGAGAATGGCGTTGATTCCGGCGAGTTGATTGAATGCGGCCACAGTGAATGCAAGATAAATTGGCAGGCGATACTTGCGCTGGAAGAGCGGCTCGGAGTGCACCTTTCCATCGACGTGAATCGAAGCGATGATGTCGTCCAACTCGCTGGCGCCGTCGGGCGAACCCAGACGATCGAGCACTTCACGAGCTTCCGGAATGCGGTTCTTGGTGACGAGCCAGCGCGCGCTGCGCGGAATGCCAAACAGCATGATGAAAAACAAAATCGCCGGGGCAGCAGCAATGCCCAGTTGCCACCGCCACTCATTGAGGCCAAAATTTCCCAGCCCGATCAAGTAGTTGCTCAGATACGCAACCAGGATTCCGATGACAATGTTGATCTGAAACGAACCAACCAGCATTCCGCGCCATTTCGCGGGAGCGATTTCCGCGATGTACACGGGGCCGAGCACCGATGAGCCACCAATCCCCAGTCCGCCGATGAAACGGAAGATCAGCAGTGAAGGCCAGTTCCACGCGAAGGCACAGCCTAGTGCGGAGATCACGTAGAAGAGGGCGAGAATACGCAGGCTTTCACGTCCACCGAGCCGGTCGCCGAGTACCCCGGAACACATGGCGCCGATGATGGTGCCAACGAGCGCGATTGATACTGTAAAACCCAACTGGCTGGGCGAAAGGTTGAAGACCTGCGTCAACTGGTGAGTTGTGCCGGCGATGACTGCCGTGTCGAAGCCGAACAGCAGGCCTCCGAGGGCCCCGACGATGATGCTCTTCACCAGATAAAAGTTGAGTTTGCCCGCCACGCTCTACGCCCTCCAGGTAAGGTCGATTTGCCGCTGGGGCTAAAGCCCCGAATCTCGCTAGGCTTCGTGCGTCACGGCTGAAGCCGTGACTTTCAAAGCCGAACCTACTCGCTCCACACGGCCAATTCGTTTCCATTCGGATCGGCAAAATGGAAGCGCCGTCCGCCGGGAAATTCGAAGGTCTCGATTGCGATCTTCCCGCCGGCCTCGATGACCTTGCGGCGAGTTTCTTCCAGTGTTTTGGCATATAGGACGACGAGCGCGCCGCCCTTCACCGGCTGGGCGCTCATGGTGAAGCCTCCGCCCAACCGCCCGTCGAAGAAGCTGGTGTAGTTCGGGCCGTAGTCGGTAAAGTTCCAACCAAACACGGCGCTGTAGAAGCGCTTGGTGGCCTCGATGTCGGTGGCCGGAAACTCAATGTAGTCCATCTGGGAGTTGTGGTCCTGCTGGTCCATCATCAACCTCGCACTTAGTATCAGCGGGCAAGATTAGCACACCGCCTTTTATCGTCCCTCACGATGACGTTTCGCTCGCTATTTCTGCGCGCTGCCCAGGCTCGCGGGGTTGCACAATGATCTCGGCTCCCGCATAATCCGCCGGTGGAGAAAGACGCCAGTTCCGCCATCACCCCGCATCAAATCGCCGCAACGGCGCGCCGTTCCGCAGTCCTGCATCGCGCGCTGAACAAGACTTATCCCGTGGCCGTTCGCGGGGAAGGCGTATGGCTATTTGACGCCGACGGCAAGAAGTACCTCGATTTCGCCTCCAGTGCCGTCGTCAACTTCATCGGACACGGTGACCCGACCATCGTTCGCGCCATGAACGAGCAAGCGTCGCAGCTCGAGTTTGCTCACTCCAGTAACTTCACTACCGAAGTCGCGGAGCAGTTCGCACAGGAGTTGCTCGAATTCGCCGGGCCGGCGTTTGAAGGCGGCGCTGTCTTCTTCACTAGCGGAGGCTCGGAGTCAGTGGAGAGTGCTCTGAAACTCGCGCGCCAATATCAGGTGGAGAGCGGACACTCGGAGCGCTACCAGGTTGTCAGCCGCCGCCAGAGCTATCACGGCGCGACGCTGGGCGCGATGGCAGTCAGCGGAAACGAATCGCGACGCAGTATTTACCTGCCCATGCTGCGGGAGTTTCCCAAAGCTAACATCCCTTACTGCTACCGCTGCCCATACGATTGCGGCAACGGTTGCGCCGACTGCGGACTCAAGTACGCCGCGGAGGTCGAGCAGGCCATCGCCGAGACCAACGGCTCCGCCGCAGCCTTCATTATGGAACCGGTCAGCGGAGCCACGCTGGGCGCGGCTGCGCCCCCTCCCTCGTATGTGAAGCGTGTTGCCGAAATCTGCCGCGAGCGGCAAGTTCTGCTCATCGCCGATGAAGTCATGACAGGCTTCGGCCGCACTGGACGCCGCTTCGCTATGGACCACTACGGCGTCGCGCCCGACATCATTGCCGCCGGCAAGGGAATCTCCAGCGGCTATGCCCCGCTGGGCGCCGTCATCGCGCAGCGCTACGTGGTCGATGCCATTGCCAATGGGAGCGGCACGTTGTTGCACGGCTTCACTTACAACGGACATCCAGTGTCCGTCGCCGCGGGACGTGCCGTTCTGCAGCGATTGATCGACGGCCACCTGGTCGAGGCTGCCGACACCGAACGGGCTGGAAGCATCGCGTCGGTCCTGCGGAACGAACTACAAAAGCTTTGGAAGCTGGAAAGCGTGGGGGATGTGCGCGGACTCGGCCTGTTGTGGGCGGTGGAGTTTGTCGCCGATAAGCCGAGTAAAAGGCCCTATCCCGCCGACAAAAAGTTCGCGGCCCACGTGAACGAGTGCGCCATGAAACGCGGAGTGATGCTCTATCCCATGCAGGGTTGCGTAGACGGCAAACGCGGCGACCACGTCATGATCGCTCCCCCTGCAGTGATCACCGCGGACGAAATAGGTTGGGCTGTCGAGCAGTTGGGTGAAGCGATCGTGGAAGTGTCTGAAAGTTGATCGGCGATAGCCTCGCGGCATCCCGCTCTTCCCTGTTACCCAAAAACCGATTACCCAAAACTCTTGAGGTGCCTTCGTTTGGGCAGGAAAATGCTATACTCTCGCCACTTAAGTGAGGCCACAGAATTCGTCTCAGGGTTCCTTTCTAACTGCGGCATTGAGTATTGCGCATTGATGGCCACATCGTCTCGGCTCCGAGAGGTGGAAAATGTTGCCAGCAAGCCAACCAATCGTTCCTACTCCGCTAACTCGCCCTCAAGCCGATGACGAGGCATTTGCACGGCAGATTCAAGATCCGCGCATCCGGCAGGCACTCAACTTCCTGGGAGCGAGAGAGACACCTAAATTGAGTGAAGTCGCTGCCAGACTCAATCTGTCAACATCGCGCTTCCGGCATCTTTTCAAAAAAGAACTGGGAATCTCGCCAAAGCATTACGTTACGTTGCTGCGACTTCGGTGGGCAAAGCAACTGCTCGAGAACTCGTGGCTGCAAGTGAAGGAAGTCACCGCCGTGATCGGGGTGAATGACGTGAGCCATTTCGTACGGACCTACAAAGCCGTGTTCCGCCAGACGCCGTCCCAGACCCGGGCGCTCGCGCCGAGTGCGAATGCCGGGAATCCAGTGGCAGCCATTTCCGCCAAGAAATAGCCGCTTTGGCCAAGTCAAAAGCATTGTTGCCCAGACCAAGTCATAGCAGTATCTGGCACCATACCCAGCACGGAAGTTCGCATGCGCAGTTGTCGCTGGGACCCGGGCTAGCTGATAGCCCTGCATGCGAACTTGGTGAGGAAACTTCTAAACCTGGGATCTCGCGGGTTCTTCGCGCCATCTGGCCAGTGCGAGGAGATCCTGCTGTCGTCCCAGGTTGCGACCGCATGAAAGGCACAAGCAATGGACGACGAAAAGAACCAAGAATCGCAGTTATACGATCTACAACAAACAGCCGAGGCGATTGAGAAGCTCTCGGCAGACCCAAAAGCGTTTGCCGCAGCCTACGAAGCGTTCGTTGCCGGCGACGCAGATAAGTTCGGAGCGGCCTTGGGTCAGGTCGGAATCTCCGACCGCTGCCGCTGGGTCTGCCGCTTCTTCTGCCGCAAGCGCTGCGCAGGAGTATGCCGCAAGTTCTGTCCCAACCCCTCAACTGTAGAAGTCAACGCCGACGAGATTCTGGGCTTCGCTAAGGCTGTCGGCCCGATGCTCAAGGACCCTGCTTTTGCCCAGCGGCTGTGCGAAATCCTTCGTGCCGGAAATGTCGACGCGTGGAATCAGGAAATTGCGAAGGCCAAGTTGCAGCAGTATTGCTACCAACTCTGCGTCATCCTTTGCGCCGAGTGTTGCGAAAAACACTGCCACAAAGTCTGTCCTCCAGATCCGCTGATCACGCAGAGTGGCAAATATTCCGGTTGCCCAGATCGATGCTCTGGGTTTCGGGCACGGACCAGACGCTCTCATGACCGGTCTGGTCCCTCCTGACAAACCCTCCCAAGGTATCGGCGACCACCCTTTTGGGGGCGACGTGGAGCTCTGGGGCGTTTTCAACATGCCGACGGCGGTGGAATACCAGGTAGAGGTCGCCACGGCCCCGGGCGGCCCCTACAGCACCATTCTGGTAGGCGGGCAATATGGTTACGACACAATCGATACTTCAACTGGTCTTACGAATCAGCCCCCGCCCCCGGTTCCGCCAGACCCGACACAACCACATCCCTTTGGCCCGTTTGAGTACTTCCGCTACCGCTTCCAATTGCCGGGAGGATGGTTCCCGATCAACCAGATCCAGGATTCGGACGGCGGCAGGGTTACAACCGGGGAGAAGGTCCTACTGACCTGGCCGACCTCGTCGGCCATGCCGGACGGCGTTTACTATTTGCGTCTCCGCGTGCGCGATGCCCTTCTGAACACCCGTGTCAGCAGCCCGCAAATTGTGCGGCTCGACAACACAGGACCGTTCCCGCTGCCGCGTCCGATCATCACGCTGCAGTTGCAGAAGCCCGACGGCACGCTGATCCCGTTGACTTGCAGCAATGTTAAAAAAGGCGACGGGCTCATCGTGGTCACCGTCCAAGCCTACGATCCCAACATGAGCTCGATCTCGGTCACCGCCGAGGGCAATGGGGGGCTCTCCGTCCCTGTCGTGAGCACCACTGCGGTACCGCTCTCGGAGAATTACAACGGCGTCATCGCCAATCAGGGCTATGTGGCTCCGACAAGCTTCTTGTGGGACCCATGGAGCGATCCCAACATTGTCCCGTGCTGCTACCTGATCGTCGTTGAAATCAACGATCGCACCATTATTAACGGCTCCTGGAGTGGAGGCCATTCCAACGATGGATGGCAGGCCATTAACATTGGAATCTGAGCTTGCCCTGACCGGTAAACAGAGTTTCTCCGGCCAAAAATACGAAGTCGTCGGGGCTGGCTTAAGGTTGGCCCCGACGATACGATTAAAGTCGAAACAGCTTCGTAGTATCGAATCGATTGATGCAGATCGCTCGCCCTATTGGGTTACCGTCTTTACCGCATCACCGACCTTGAAGCCGGAACCTGAAACTGGGGTACCGACGGCGGACACGTCGTCCACGTCGGTGAGCTTAATCACGCCAACCGTGGAGCTCATCTTGCGGATCACTGCACCAGTGGATGGGTCCTTGATCTCGCGCGTCACCCGCTCTACGTTGAGCTGGTCGCCGACTTTCAGCCCGGCCTTGCCGCCCACATTCAGGACGATCTGTCCACCATCGACGGCGGCAACTAGACCTTCGACGTTAATCGTCCGGGCTTCCAGTTTGGTATTGTCCGCGATCAGGCCGGCACTCAAGTCCTTTACCGCGAGGTTAACGGCTTCGCCGATGATCGTCTGCTGGAAATCGCTACTGCCGAAGTCAGCATGACCCGCACCGAATCCGTGCCAGTTGCCGCCGCCACCCGTCATCGACGTGCTCTCGCGCGAAGACTCGCCCTTGCCCGAAGCCACGCCCATGATTTCAGCGGTGTCAATGTTGATAATGCGGGCATCAACGGCGACAATCGCCTTGCTCTTCTTGTGGCCGAAACCGCCGAGCCCATAGCCACCCCAATTGCCGCCGGCGCCTCCTATGTTGGTATTCTTGGTTTCATTGCCAAACTCCGTGACGCTGCCGACGATGATCGCGTCGACACCGAGTAGCTTGCCCAGCTTGGCCGCCGAATTGGGGTTCGCGCGATCGCTATTGGAGAAGTTCTGCTCGGCCAGGATCTTGTCCATCGCCTTGCGGTCGATGACCGAATAGGTCCCATCCTGCACCAGGTACTTAACCGTAAGGTCGCACATCCCTCTGCCTACATCCACGTTGGTGCCAAACATTGCTGACGAGTAACTCTGGACGGTCGCGTAATCGAAGTCAAACACCGCTACGCGCTTTTTACGGCCTTGGTGGACAGGTGCAGACGAAGGAGTCGCAGCGGCAGCCGGCGCTGTTTGCGCCTCGGCGGCGACCAGAAACAACAAGGCTACGACCAACGAAAGGGCAAAGACGATCCTGCTCATCATGAATCTCCCAACAAGAAAGTTGTAGTCGAGCTGATAGCCAGTTTCAGCTTTCGGTTCGAGGGTGCCGGACGAGGGCATTCTACACCCGCTCAAGTCGCTGGAACCCCTCAAAAGCGTTATGCGTGGCCGGAGATTCCCCGGAATGGCTTAAAAGGCGCGGACAGCGCCGCGCCTTGGGAACTTTCCAAATTTGAGATGTTGCCCTACGGCTGGGATGACCCGCCTGGCACCGTGTCGTGTTGCGTTCCCAACTCGTGAGGAGACGACATGACCGCTGTGTCAGGGTTCAGCAGGCCCTTCTTGTCCGGTCCTAGCCCAAGCTTGATCAGCGCCCGCGAGTCTGGAGTGACCTTGGTCTGCCAGCCATTCTCGGCCTGTAACCGTACCAAGGCGTCCTTGGTGTCCTGGTCCCACTTACCGGTCGGCTCGCCGGAGAGGTAATGCTCTCTAACCAACGCCTGTTGGATTTCCAAGGTGCGTTCCTGATCGATGCCGTGCTGGCCGTGGGAAGTTGCTTTAGCCGATTTCTTCTTGGATTTGCTGCTAGAAGTCTTGGCGGACTTGCTCGACTTCGAGGATTTGGACGACTTATGGGAACTGGAGGCTGACTTGGTCGATTTGGTCGACGGTGTTGTGGTAGCAGTAGCGGTCGCGCTGCCGGCAAGCAGCAGCGCGATGGTCATGATTGCAGCTGTATGAAGAATCCGTAGATTCAAGCGCAAACTGAGCACCTCGAGGGGAAATCTATGAATTCCAGAATAATGGGCAATTGTAACCGCCCGTTAACCCGTTGGGAACCACAAAAATCGCCAGGATTCCCAAAAAGGAACTATTGGCAAGGCTGATTCGCCCCACACCCTTGAAATGGCTCCGGCGGAGTGTTGCTCCGCCGGAGAATACCGATGTGTACCGCAAACCTCAAAATGCGGGAGCGTAATCCTTACGGGAGCGTTCCGCCCATGAAGATAGTTCCTGCGTTCGGGCCCAGGCCCCGCGGCCTGACCAGGAAGACAACATCCTGCCCGGGCTTGAGTTGGGACTCCACTTTGTGGAAATCAGATTCGCTGTTGACCGCCTGCTTGTTGACTTCCAGGATCACGTCGCCGCGACTGACGCCTACCGTGTCGCCAAAACCATCGGGCTTCACATCCTGGACGATCACGCCCTTGGAATTTGGCAGCTTCATGCGATCGGCAATCTCGGGCGTAATGTCTTTCACGGTAACGCCGAGTTTGCTCTCCTGCGGTCGGGCCTGTTCGCCGCCCTCCTCCTCGTCCCCTAACCGGCTCGCGAAGAGTTTCTGGCGGTCGGCAACGGTTACTTCAGCCGTGTTTGATTTGCCATTTCGCAGGTAGCCAATTTTGGTCACAGTGCCTGGTTTGATAGCAGAAATCTCCGCTACCAGTTCGTCGCCGGTAGCCACCGTCTTACCGTTGACAGAGACGATGGTGTCACCAGTCTGCAAGCCCGCCTTCTGCGCAGGGCCGTTGGGAGTCACATTCGCAATGGTCACGCCGCTGGAGACTCCGTACACCCGCTGCACAGCAGGATTCACAATAGCGTTGAATTCGACACCGATTGAGCCGCGCGAAACCTTGTGGTCCGGACTGATCAACTGGTTGTAGACCTGCACCACGGTATTGGAAGGCATGGCAAATCCAACGCCCTGGTAGCCGCCTCCGCTGGTGTAGATCGCGGTGTTGATGCCGATCACCTCAGCCGCCATGTTGACCAGCGGCCCCCCCGAATTGCCGGGATTGATGGCAGCATCCGTCTGAATGAACGACTGGAACTGCCGCTGCGGAACGATGTTGCGGCCACGCGCCGAAACGATGCCTGCGGTCACTGTCTCTTCCAAGCCGAACGGGCTGCCGATAGCCAGCACCCAGTCGCCAACCGTCATGCTGTCGGAGTTGCCCAGCTTGGCAAAGGGCAGCGACTTCTTGGCGTCAATCTTGATCACGGCCAGGTCGGTTTCCTTGTCCACGCCGATGACGGTCGCATCGTAGGTAACGGTCTGAGGATCGTTCATCAGTCTGACCCGGATACGGTCGGCCTTCTCCACGACGTGAGCGTTGGTAACGATGTAGCCCTTGGCATCGACAATGACGCCAGAGCCCAGCGAACGCTCGCGCATATCTTCGCCGCCGGGAGCGCCCGGGATCTGTCCTTGTCCACCCTGTCCCCCCTGTCCGCCGAAGAAGCGGTCCAGAAAGTCCTGCATGGGATTGTCGTCGCCGCTACCGTCGTTGTCGTCCGGAGTTCCGGGCGTGGCACGGCCGCCCCTGCGATGGGGGTTCTTAATGGTCGACTCGGTATTGATGTTGACCACTGCCGGCTCAAGCTGCCGCGCAATCTGCGAGAACTGGCTCGATAGTTGTTGCGGCGAGGGAATCTGGAGTGGAGTCGCGTCCGACGACGAAACCGACTTCTCCTTGCCATTCACGCCACCGGATACCACCGTACCAATCAAGATACCCAGCGAAAGAGTCGCCAGGATGACGACGGTCGAGGCGAAGCGATTGGCTTTCATCTTCTCCGCAAAGCCCATGTGTTGCCGATCCATTGGAAGTCCTCCAACAATTAGACCCAAACTTAAATTATACGTTGCTGCTGGCAACGGTTGAATTGTGAGGGAAGTAAGTCAACGAGAGGTCTCAACTTCGTTAGACGCGTTCTGGTGACATTGGGTTATCTATATTCGCCGGCAAAGGCCAAGTAGGGCGAGCATTCGCGGTTGGAATCGGCGGTGCAAGGGACTGCCTCGCGGACCTTACTTCCCCACCTCGTAAACCGTTTTTCCGCCTACGACGGTGCGCAGTACCTTGGTTTTCAGAATTTCCGGCGGCGCCACTTTCGTCAGGTCGCGGTCGAGCACCACAAAGTCGGCCAGCATCCCGGGAGCGAGCGTCCCCTTCTCGGCTTCGGCGAATTGAGCATACGCCGAGCCCTTGGTATACGCAGCCAGCGCCTGCTGGATGGTTAGTTTCTGCTCAGGGTAGTACTCCCTGGTTCCCGCCTCATTCCTGCGCGTCACCGCAGCATAGATTCCGCGAAACGGATTGATCGGCTCTACCGGATAGTCGGTGCCGAAGGCCACTGGAACTCCATTGTCGAGGAACTGCTTCCAAGGATATGAAGTCTTGGCGCGCTGCGGGCCGATGCGATCCACCGCCCAGTTCATGTCCGTGAGCAGGTGGCTGGGCTGCACTGAGGCAACCACGCCCAGCTTCTTGTACTGCGCGAACTGATCCGGCGCGATCACCTGGTCATGCTCGATGCGGAAGCGGAAGTCGTGCGGCGACTTCGAACCGGGCGCGGCATGGGCGTGCGGATTGCTTTCCGCGACGGCGAAGGCATCGAGTGCCATCTGCGCGGCGCGGTCTCCAATGGCATGGAAGCCAAGCTGGAACCCGGCCGCCACGCGCTCGCTGGCCAACTTGTTCAGCGTGGCTTGATCGTACTGCGGCAGGCCCGAGTTGCCAGGATCGTCGGAATACGGCGCCAACAAAGCCGCCGTCCTGCGAACCTAGCGAACCATCCATATAGCCCTTAAGCATCGCCGTGTGCAACATAAGATCGCTGGCGGGATGATGGGTGCGCTGTTGTTGCAGCACGTCTATAGGGTCGTTGAACCGCAGCCACTCGCTGATGCGCAACGTCAGCTTGCCTTCGCGCTCCATGTCTTCGTAAACGACAAAGTCCTCCCATGACGAACAGTCTTGCGCCGAAGTCACTCCCCACTGCGCGGCATCGGCCAGCGCGAGCTCGGCGGCGCGGCGACGCTGCTGTGGCGTTGGCGGAGGCACCTTAGCCATAACCAATTCCTGAGCGCCCTCACGAAGGATACCGGTAGGCTCGCCTTGCGCATCGTGATCGATTTTGGCACCCTCGGGTGCCTGGGTGTGGACTGTGACACCTGCTGCTTTGAGCGCTGCCGTGTTGGCGATGGCGATATGTCCATCCACCCGTACGAAGATCGCCGGATGCCCGTCCGTCACCACGTCGATGTCCTGGCGCGTCGGTAGCGTCTGCCCCGGCCACAGCGTGTGGTCCCAGCCCCGGCCCACGATCCACTCGCCCGTGCGCAGCCTGGTCTACCCGCAACCCGATGCGATGCTGCATTTCCTGGAGCGACAGTGATCCAACAAGATTGACATTCATCTTCTCAAAGCCGCCGGAAGCGAGATGCACATGCGCGTCGTTGAAGCCCGGCATTACGAAATGCCCGCCGAGATCGACGACCTGGGTGCTCTTCTGTTTTAGCTTCAGGATCTCTTCGCTGGAACCGACGCTTATGATCTTGCCCTGGCCGACCGCGATGGCCTGGGCTCGAGCAGGCGTCGCCTGGGTGTAAATGTCACCATTGACGAAAATGGTGTCAGCCTGATTTGCGCTGTCGTCCGACATGAGTGCGGAAGTGAATGTGGGCTTCATTAAACTCGTGAATATCAAAAAGGTGAGGAGAGACCATTTCATTCTTCCGAGACTCCGCACAGGGCCAGTGTCAGCAGCAAAATTCGTTTCAGCCCAACGTCGCGGCCCGCGGGATCATACCACTCGTTCACGGTGTGGGCTCCCCCTCCGCTGCCGCCTGCTCCAATTGCAATGGCCTCACGTCCGAGCGAAAGTGGGATGTTGGCGTCCGTCGAAGCCCGCTGCACCCGCGAACTGTTGTTCAGTTGCGCATCGACGGCGCGCATTACTTTCAGCAAATGTGAATCGGCGGGAAGGTCGGCGGCGGGACGATCCCCGATCACCCTCACTTCGGCGGTCAAGGCTTCCTGTTTCTTCCGTCCGTTGGTCTCTGTGGTACCTTCCGTCACCGCTTCGCGCAAGGCACGCTCCAGGCGATCAAGTTGCTCGACCGATGCGGAACGGGTGTCTACGCGCATGGTGGCTGATTGGGGTATGGAGTTTACGGATGTTCCACCCTGCACAATTCCGATGTTAAACGTCGTCTTCGGAGTGGTTGGTACCGTGGTCCTGCTGAAGCGGTCGATGATGCGCGCCAGCGCGACGATGGGATTGGGAATGCCGAAGTCACTCCAGGAATGGCCGCCCGGCCCACGCACCGTGATCTCGTAGCGGCGGCTGCCCAGCCCTTCAGCAATGATCGTGTCAGTGCCCGCCCCATCGAGCACCGCCAGCGGGCCGATCGATTCCAACCACTTCGGCTGTTGAAAGATATGCCGCATACCGCGCAGGTTGCCTTCGCCCTCTTCGCCAACATTTCCAATGAACAATATGGGCGCGGTATTTGTGATGCTGGAGTCGCGCAGCGCGCCCGCAATCGCCAACAACGCAGTTATGCCAGAGCCGTTGTCGGAGATGCCCGGTCCGGACAGTTTGCTTCCCTCGCGGACGACGGTGATGGAGGTGTTCGCGGGAAACACTGTGTCCAGATGCGCGCTGAGCGCAAAGTATCGTGCATTGGCGTCAGTGCCAGGCCGGATTCCGAAGACGTTTCCTAATTCGTCCTGATGGACATCTGACAATCCCAGCCCTTCGAAACGGGCCTTCAGCCAGTGGCTGCGCGCCGCCTCGCCCCACAGAGGAGCCGGGATCGCGGTCACTTCCAGCTGTAAGTCCTCCAACTCGCGTCCATGCCCGCGAAACCAGTCGAACGCCGCATGGACGGACCGCAACTCCGCCACCCGCGCCACAACCTGCTGCGGCGAGCGGGAAGCACGCGATTCGCCCGCTCCAGTTGCAACCGATTCTCTGAACGAAGACCGATGCTGAGGACCAAGGGCCATGAGTGATGGTAATACGTTTGATGAGAACCCGAGAGAGGCGTTTTGGACTCTGGCCGATACTTGCTTTATGACGCGATAGAAATTCGCACGCCCGCCGCCTGGACGCACTCCAGAATCTCCGTTTCGGTAAGCATGGCCGTGGAATTCTTGGCGCGCTCGAAAATGCGCTCGACTAACTCGGGTGTGTCGGGAATGCCGTGGCGCTCGAGCCAGAAATGCACATTCGACTTGCCACTCATGGGGCCGATCTCGATGATCTGCTCCATTCCGAAGTAGTGGGAGGGCACGCCTGAGTAAATGCTGTTGGCCAGCATCACGTCATTCTTGCGGTACGCCTTGATGACCGCAGCCGCATGCACGCCTGTGCCGGTGCGGAAGGCATCTCCTCCCACCACCGGATAGTTCTGCGGTATGGGAACACCAGTCGCCTTGGAGACGGCTTCGCAATAGTCCTTGAGACGGTTGAGGTCCTGACTGGCCCACGGCTCAATGCCCATCAGCTTCAGATTCACCAGCATCTGGTCCATCTGGGTATTTCCCACCCGTTCGCCAATGCCGCAAGCAGTGGCGTGTACCACCTCGGCTCCAGCGACCAGAGCGGCGATCGAGTTTGCAACTGCTAGTCCCCGGTCGCAGTGTCCATGCCACTCCACGCGGATGTTCTGGCCCGTCGGCTTCACTACCTCATTCACCACGAAGTGCATCAGGGCGACGGTGCCCATGGGAGTGGCGTGGCCGGCCGTGTCGCAGATCACGATGGCGTGCGCCCCGCAGTTGATTGCTGTGGAATAAAGCCGCTGGATGGTCTCGGGATCGCAGCGCGTGGTGTCCTCGGTGACGTACATGACCTCGAGGCCCTGCGACACCGCATACTTGACTGCTTTTTCGGTGGTGCGCAGCAGAAAGTCGTCAGTCCAGTCTTCTGTGTAGCGGCGGATCGGGCTCGACCCGATGAACGTCGCCGCCTCGATGGGTACGCCGGTGCGCTGTACGATTTCGGCAATTGGTCGAATGTCGTTTTCGTGTGTGCGGGCGGCGCAATTAGGCTTGATCTTGAGACGCGCACGCCCAATTTCCCGTGCCAGCGCCTCGCAGTGCGCTACCGCGCGCGGCCCCGATCCCGGCAGGCCGATGTCGAGCGAATTGATGCCGACCGCCTCCATCAGGTGGAGAATCTCGAGCTTCTCTTCAACGGTGGGGTCTTTGACCGAAGGGGATTGCAGGCCATCGCGCAATGACTCGTCGTTCAGCAGGACGCGTCCGGCCGGCACCATTGACCGCGCATACACCTTGTTCCAGTCGTAAATCAGTTCAGAGACTTCTGCGGACACGGTTCCCTTCCGTCAGCAAGACTTCGGGATCGTCACGATTCTGTTCGACGTCCGATAGAGCGCGAACGTTCGCCGGTTCGGCCTTCGAGCCCCACGGCACCCGAAACATGCTTCCACCCCCACAGATGGAAGTTGCCGCTCGTGCGTTGCAAATCCTCGCCCGATGGAGGATTACTACTTGTCTTCTGCTCCGGCTGCTGGCGCTCCCGTCGCCGGCGCTCCGGCGGCTGGAGTCTTCGGTACCACGGTCACGCCAAAGATCGACAGCTTGCCAACCCCTGCTACGTTCTTCCCCCGAGGCTCTGCGGTGCTGGGCAGATACAGGGTCTTGCAATGTTCGCAGCGGTAAACTTCGCCGTTGTCGCCGTAGGCTTGCTGCGCATCGCCGCAACCCTGTTCCACCACGTCGGCAGAATAGTACCAGCGCTTCAGGTGGCCGCCACAGAATTTTCCCTTGGCGTCCTTTTCGTTGCAGGCTCGCTGCAATGGCTTCTTAATTTTCACCTTGTGGTTCGGCAACTGGGCTGGAGAGTCGTCTTGTAGATCAGGCATGATGGCGGCGGAAACCTCCGGAACGGGCGAATCGCGGCTTACAATGTGCAGCAATCCGGCACCCTTTCCTCTGGACGTAACCGCTCATTGTAACCCAGCCCTGCTGATCCGCTGCGATGCGATGAAGGAACCAGTCAAATCCGGTTTCGCCGCCGCAGCGCACCCATTGCGCCCAGCGCTCCCTTTATCCGAGCACCCAAGCTGCTGCTGAATAGCATGTCGATGAACCCCGACATCTGGCGCTGAAAGCTCATGCCATAGCCGAACCACCACACTTTTGGCATACGAGGCAGCAGGTCCACGTCCACGTACTTCACCTGCACCATCTCGTTCAGGCCCATCCTGCCATGGATGCGGCCGATGCCGCTCTGCTTGAATCCGCCATGCGGAGCCTCGGCAATCCCGAAGCCCGAAATTGCGTCATTGATCATCACAGTTCCGGCTTTGATTCGCGCGGCTAGAGCTTCTCCCCGCTTGCGGTTGCCGGTCCACACGCTGGCAGCCAACCCAAACTCGCTGTCGTTGGCGAGCGCGACCGCATCCTCGTCGGTGTCGAACGCCGCCACCGGCAGCGCTGGACCAAAGGTCTCTTCGCGCATGATACGCATCTCGTGGGTCACGTCCGCGAGCAATGTTGGGGCATAGAAGTTCGGGCCCAATTCCGTCATCCGGCGACCGCCCGCCAGCAACCTCGCTCCATGCGCGACTGCGTCGTTGACGTGGTCCTCCACCGTGCGTAACTGGCGTTCGTTAATCAGCGGCCCCATCTCCACCTCGGACCCGGCGCCCTCCCCAACCCGCATCTTTTCAATCTTCTGGCGACAGAGTCCGAGGAACCTGTCATACACGCTGCGCTGCACGTAGCAACGCTCGACCGAAAGGCAGGTTTGGCCAGCGTTCATCATCGATGCCCACACCGCACCGCTCGAGGCGACATCGAGATCAGCGTCTTCCAGGACGATCATGGGGTCCTTGCCGCCGAGCTCCAGCACTACCGGCAGGAGCCTTCGCGCCGCGCTCTCGGCCACGCGTTTTCCGGTGGCCACACTTCCCGTAAAGATCACCTTATCGATGTCCGACTCCAGCAGGGCTCCGCCCACCGGGCCTGCGCCGATGAGAACCTGCATCAAGTTGGGATCGAGTCCCGCCGCGAGCAGCAGTTTCTGAAATTCCAGCGCGATCAGCGGTGTCAGCTCTGACGGTTTAAGAACGACGGCATTGCCCATCGCCAGCGCGGCCAAGGTTTCCGTTGCGGGCATCGAGAGGGGATAGTTCCAGGGCGCGATGATCCCGATCACACCATAGGGTTCGCGCACCAGTTTTCCTCTCTTGGTCTTCATGGCCAGATTGCCGTGCGGCAGCGGCTCATCGCGCAGGAAGTTGTACGCGGTGCGGATGCAGAACTCTGCTGCGTCCATCACTACGAGGATTTCCGTGGTCATCGCTTCGGCTGTGGGTTTGCCGGCCTCGCGGGAGATCAACGCCGCCACCTGCTCGCGCTGCTCGCTCAGCTTGCGCTGGAAGCGCTTGAGCACCGCGACACGCTCGGCCACGGGAAGCGCCTGCCATGCCGGCTGCGCCTGCCGGGCGCGACGCACGGCATCATGCACCGATTCAGGAGTAGCGCACTCCAATTCGGCCAGTTTCTCCCCCGTTGCGGGATTGGTGCTGACAATAGTGTTCCGGGTTGTGACTTCCGTGGTTGTGCTCATAACATTCCGTACTCCACGCTGACCAGGTACAGACCGCAGGCGGGTGCGGTGGCGCCAGCAGCGCTTCGGTTTTTTGCCGCGAGAATGGCCGGAACGTCTTCCGGCTTCAGGGAACCCTTCCCAACTTGCAGGAACGTCCCCACCAGGTTGCGCACCATGTGGTGCAGAAATCCGTTGCCACGGATGGTGTAGCTGAACTCTTCTTCGGTCCTCGCCCACAGCGAAGAGTGGATAGTGCGCACGTTCCCCATCTTCTGAGTCGAGGCATCGCTGCCGCTGTCTTCGTAGATTTCCAGACCCTCCGTCCCGATCCTGGCCAGCACCTCGTCGAGTTCCTCGCGCGAAACCGCCATTGCACCGACACCGACTCGTCCGCCACGGTCAGCCTGTAACCCGGTGATGCGCGCCGTGCGCTCCGGGTCTGAGGCCGCGAACGAGGTGAAATCAAAGGTCCCGACAATGTATTCAGACGCCCGAATCATTGCGTCTTCGTCCATGGGATAGGGATCGTGATACACGTACCGCGCCAGAAACGGGGGACAGATGTCACCCCGATAGATGCGATAACGATACGTCTTTGCCAGCGCCGAATGGCGCGCATGAAAACTGTCTTCGACTATTTCTACACCCGTCACGCGGACAGCCGGCGGAAGAATATCGTTTAACGCGATCAGCAAGTTCCGTTCTGGGATGGGTGAGTTGATGCGCAGCGAGGCGACCTGCGCCAGCGCATGTACCCCAGCGTCCGTCCGTCCTGAACCTTGGGGCAAAACCTTCTCGCCGGTGATTCGTCCAATGCAATCGGCGAGTATGCCTTGCACGGTGGGGAACCCAGGCTGAATCTGCCATCCATGGAACTCGGCCCCATCGTAGGCCAGAGTGATTTTCAGGTTGCGACTCACGTTGTCGTCCTCGCCGCGGATGTACGTGTGCAACGGAATGTTAAGCAGTGTAAATCTGGCGCCGGCACCCGCCGCTACTCGTGCCGTGTCAGATATACTAAGCCATTACTGACACTTACGAGGCCTAAATCAATAGCATCTATCCTGGCGCCGGGGTTGGAATTGAACCTTTGCATGGCCTCGCCCGTATTAGATAGAGGCGACAGGAATTCACCCTTAGGACACCGAGTTCACATGCACTTTTCTGGAGAAGAGGGAATGCCCGTTTTTCGTTTTGTGAATCTAGCGGTCCGTAAAGCATTTGCGCTCGCATTGGTTGGATTGCTGGCGACGGCGAGTTTTGCGCAGGAAGCCGCCAAACCCGGCGCACCCGCACCCGCGCCAGATCAGGTTACTCAAGCCACGATTGCGTTGCCGCAGGCGCCGAAGCCCCAAGGCAATGCCTATCAACTCTATTCGGACCAGAACTATGCCAAGGGTCAGCCGCAGCTTCCAAAATTCTGGTCCGTGTGGGGCGTGCGCAGCGTGGCGCCGCCGAATTTCACCAATTCGCCGCTCATCGACCAGGTCATTCACGATGGCAAGATGTACCTGTCTCTTGACGATGCTGTGGGTTTGGCGCTGGAAAACAACCTCGATATCGCCATCCAGCGCTACAACCTGATAACCGCAGACGTGGATATGCTGCGCACCTCGTCGGGCTCTGCCGCACTCGGCGTTAACACTGGGCTGGTGCAGGGAACCCCGGGTGGCACGCCCGGATCGACAAGCTCGGGAGGGACCGGCACCGCAGCCACCGGCACGACCGGAGGAGGCGCGGGCGGCACGACCATTGGCGTGGGCGGAGCGGCCGCGGGCGCAGCGGGCATAGTTGCCTCGACGCAGGGCGAAGGTGCGCCGATTGACAATTTCGATCCGGTCCTTACGGGCACCGGTGAGGAACAACACGCGATCTCGCCGACCACGAACGTTTTTGCTGGCGCTACGTCGCTGAATCAGGCCACGACGACCGCCAATTTCCTCTACACGCAGGGCTTTCCCACCGGCACTCTGATGTCGGTCGGCTATAACAACAGCCGCATCAGCACCAACTCTTTTTTCAACACAGTGAACCCGTATGTCAGCTCCAACTTCCAGTTCCAGTTGCGCCAGCATCTGTTGCAGGGCTTCGGTTTCAACTCGAACCTTCGTTGGATTCGCATCGCGCGCAACGACCGCGCCATCATGGATTCTGCCTTCCAGAACCAGATCATGCAGACCGTCTCCCAGATCGAAAACATCTACTGGGACCTCGTCAACGCATACGAAAACGTGAAGGTGCAGGAGCGCGCACTCGAACTGGCTAACAAGACCCTCTCCGATACCCAAAAACAAGTGGACATCGGCACCCTGGCGCCCATCACCGTTGTGCAGTCGCAGAGTTCGGTGGCGACCGCCAAACAGAACCTTATTGCGGCACAGACCAATCTTCAGTTGCAGCAGTTGCTGATGAAGAACGCCATCACCCGCAACAACACCGATCCAATTCTGGCTACGGCGCCAGTGATTCCCACCGACACACTCAAGATCAACGAACCTTTCCAGGTGCCGTCCGTGGAGCAACTCATTGATTCAGCGCTCAAAAACAGGCCGGAAATTGTTCAGTCGCGGCTGAACCTGACCAACCGCGAAGTCGGATTGAAGGCGATCAAAAACCTGCAGTTGCCGAGTGTGGATCTGTTTGCCTTTTACGGCGGGCAAGGCCTGGGCGGTTCCCAGAACCCTTACATCACATGCGGCAATCCGGCCGCGCCGCCCGGCCAGTGTCTTCCAGCCCCACCGGCACCGGGCAGTATTCCTGACACGGGCTACTGGCACGCTTTTGGCAACATGTTCAACAGTTCGGCACCCGACAAAGGAGTCGGCGTCAACATCAACATCCCGTTGCGCAACCGCCAAAACCAGGCTGACCAGGTGCGTTCGGTAATCGAATACCGGCAGGCTCAGATGGCGGCCTTGCAGGCGGCCAACACGATTACCCTGCAGGTCCGCAATGCTCAGTTTGCCTTGCAGCAGAACTATGCGTCGCTCCAGGCCGCCGTTGCGGCACGAGATTATGCTTCACAGAACCTCGACGCGGAACAGAAGAAGTACTCGCTGGGAGCTTCCACGTCGACGCTCGTGCTACAGGCGTCGAGCGCTCTGACGCAGGCGGAATCCAATGTGCTCGCGGCTGCCACCAACTACGAAAAGTCGAAGGTGCAACTCGATCTTTATACCGCGACAACCATTAGCCAGCTAGGCATTGACATGGGTGATGCGGAGTCGGGCAAAGTGCAGAAGATGCCGAAAGTACCAGGCGTCGTTCCCACGAACCCTCAGAATCCCGGGCCTCTGGAGCCGCAACACGTACCGACCACGCCGACGCCGCCTACACAGAACCCGCCGTCGCAGTAGCCGGCAGTAATCCACTTCCTCAGGCATGCCGCCCTTAGCTTGGACGGCATGCTTTTTTGTTTCGGCCCAGCTGTCCCGCGCGGTTAGCATGGAGTGCTTGAGTCTCTCGGTCGTCGTTATCACGTTCAACGAGGAAATCAACGGTTGATGAAGCTCTCTGTCGCCATTCTTACCTTCAACGAAGCTGCGAACATACGGCGCACGCTGCAGAGCGTCGCATGGGCCGATGAATTGGTAGTGGTCGATTCCGGCTCAACCGACGAGACGCTCGCGATTGCGCGAGAGTTTAACGCCAGGATCTTTGTTGAACCTTGGAAGGGCTACGGCGGACAGATGAATTCGGCCATTGACAAGTGCGCCTCGCCCTGGGTGTTCTCGCTCGACGCAGATGAAGTTATGACCCCTGAGTTGGTCAGCGAGATCGGCACGCTGCTCGCGGGCCAGCCGAAATTTCCAGCCTATATGGTCCCGCGGCTGAACCTGATTTTCGGCCGCTGGATGCGGCACGGCGGGCTCTACCCGGACCGCAAGCTTCGGCTATTTCAGCAGGGCACGGCTCGCTTGCCCGAAGATACTGAGCCACACGCCACTCCAAAATGGAATGGACCGACCGGCAAGTTGAGATCGAATCTACTTCATTATCAGTATCCCACTTTGTCAATCTATATTGACCACATGAATCGATATAGCAGCG
The DNA here is from genome assembly GCA_963779555.1 of uncultured Acidobacteriaceae bacterium. Lineage (GTDB taxonomy): Bacteria > Acidobacteriota > Terriglobia > Terriglobales > Acidobacteriaceae > DASRAA01. The sequence continues at coordinate 315,323 of CAVZYS010000014.1, read as the reverse complement.
CCAGCGTCCCTCTCGTGCTGCGGCGAGGAAAGACTAGTCGCGCGTTGCCTGGCTTTCTTTTCAATGTAGTGCTGAATCCGACGGCGACTTTTTTCTACAACTACCTAATCCGGCTCGGCTTTCTCGATGGCCGCGAGGGCTTGCTTTTCCATCTCTATCACTCGGGATATGTCAGCTGGAAATATGCCAAGGCGTGGTATGCGGCCCAGCACCCGCAAGATCAGGAATCAAGGTGACCTGCTGAAGTTGTAATTCACCTTGATTTCAGCGCAATCGTGGTGCCCTTAGAATCGCACTGGGATAGTCGCGCGTTGGTAACCTCTTTGCGGTCTGGAGTATCGTCTAACTATGCCAGCGGTAAGTGTCATTTCCACCGTTCTCAATGAGGTCGCCGAGATCGACGCCTTGGTGGACAGCCTTCGGAGTCAGACACTGATCCCCACAGAAATCATTATCGTCGATGGTGGCTCCTCCGACGGCACCTGGGAGAGGCTGCAGGCTGCGACAACGAGATGCCCAGGCCTTAAGCCGGTACGTGACGAGAGTTGCAGTTTGAAAGGATCCAATGGCCCGATCGCTCGTGGCCGGAACGTCGCAATCGCGCTGGCATCGTCCGACGTCATTGCTTGTGCGGATGCGGGTTGTACCTACGTCAGCGATTGGTTGGAGAAGTTGGTAGCTCCGATTGTCGCAGGAAATGCGAAATATGTGCTCGGCGGCTCCTGGATCGATCCGGTCGGCCGCACCAGTTGGGACATCGCGTCAGCGCCCTTTCTCGGAATCTCCTTGGCAGCGGAAGCCAGGACGAAATCCTGCACCGCCCGTTCCATGGCGTTTCGGAAGGAAGTTTGGGAGCGGGTTGGCGGTTTTCCGGAAACCAGCTTTCTGATTGACGATTCGGGATTCGATTTAGGCGTTCGCAAGGTTTATGAGCCCACTTTTGTCGAGAGCGCCAAGGCCCTCTACCGGCCTCATCACACTCTGAAGAGCGCCGCCGGTCAGCTTGCCCGCTACGGATTTGCCGATGGCGTCGCGGGAATCCGGCGCCCACGTTTTTTCCGGAACCTGGCCAGGTGCGTCGCGGAAGTTGTAACGCTGGCGCTGCTCCCAAAGACTCCGATTCCTCTGATCTGCGTGCTGCTGCTGGAACTCTATTTTGCTCTGCGGCTCGACTGGAGAAGCTTCCTGAAGGCAGGATCCGCGCGCGCAATGGCTGCCCGACTGCTCTATTCTCTGGTTGTTCCCTGGATCGTGTCCTGGACTTACATTAACGGCGCCATCGCCAAGTCCAACAGGCCGAATGCGCAAAACACCCGGGTGCGCGATGTTCGCCCCGAACATTGATGATCAGGCACCTGCCGCCCCGCCCGGTTTATGCCCTAGCAAACGACGTGATCTGACGGTGCGCGATCTCGGCGTCGGACTTTTCGCGCAGTTGGAGATCTTCGAAATGCACATCGTAGAGGAGTCCGCATGTAGGGCAGACCAGTCGATACAACATCTTCTCGTTGTCGCCGAACGGACGATGCGCCGCGCCGAGATTCACAATGATCTCGCTGTGGCACTCCGGGCAATCACAACAAAGGACGCTTTGGCTCATGCCGCGATCATGGCCCTACCGGGACGGCTTGTCGGTGACCGCCGTCACCGAGTTTACAGGTCTTTGAAACGGACACTCAGTCCTGCCGAGACCCAAGTGATTCAGCATGCTCCCTTGCTCCATACCCGGTCATCTACTAAACTGCAGCGTCTACCTTCGGCGCCAAAAAATAATGGGGTAATTCATGTCTGACAGCACCAAGCCCAACGGCAAAACTCTCGCCGACACACCGGTCACCGATCTCTTTGAGAACGACCGCCACCCTTCCGAGTCCGAGCAGCAATGGGCGGAGCAGACCCTTGCGCCGACGCTGGAGAGGTCGCCGGAGAAGCCTATTGGCGCACCGACAGGCACAAACCTGGATGAACACGGCAATGCTCGATTCACCACTATTTCGGGCATGCCGATCCGTCGGATGTACACGCCGGCCGATCTTCCCGCCGATTGGAGCTACGACCAGTACCTGGACTATCCCGGACAGCCGCCCTACACACGCGGCATCCACGCTACCGGTTATCGCGGCAAGATGTGGACCATGCGCCAGTTCTCGGGCTTCGCCTCGCCCGAGGAAACCAACGAGCGCTACAAGTACTTGCTGGAACACGGCGGACAGGGCCTTTCGGTTGCCTTCGACCTGGCCACCCTGATGGGCTACGACAGCGACCACATGATGAGCGAAGGCGAGGTCGGCAAGTGCGGCGTGGCCATCGACTCGCTCGAAGACATGGAGATTCTATTCGACGGCATCGACCTGGCGAAGACCACGGTCTCGATGACTATCAACTCGCCCGCGTCCATCCTGTGGGCGATGTATCTGGCGGTCGCCGAGAAGCAGGGCGCGGACTGGAAGAAAATCTCCGGCACCATCCAGAACGACATCCTGAAGGAGTACATTGCGCAGAAGGAATACATCTATCCGCCGGCGCCATCGATGCGGCTGGTGATCGATACCTTCGAGTTCGGCACCAAATTCACGCCGCGCTTCAACACCGTCTCCATCAGTGGATACCACATTCGCGAAGCCGGTTCGACCGCGCTGCAGGAGCTGGCCTTCACCATCTACGACGGCGTCGAGTACGTCGAATGGGCGCAGCGGCGCGGTCTCGACGTGGACGAGTTCGGCCCCCGACTCAGCTTCTTCTTCAACGCGCACAATGATTTCTTCGAGGAGATCGGCAAGTACCGCGCCGCGCGCAAAATCTGGTATCGCCTGATGAAGGACCGCTTCGGCGCGAAGAACGAGCGCACCTGGCTGATGCGATTCCACACCCAGACCGCAGGTGTATCGCTCACCGCGCAACAGCCCATGAACAACATCGCGCGCGTGGCCATCCAGGCGCTGGCAGCGGTGTTGGGCGGAACGCAGTCGCTGCACACCGACAGCTACGACGAAGCTCTCGCCCTGCCCACGGAAGAGGCGGTACGCATCGCCCTGCGCACCCAGCAAATCATCGCCTACGAGTCAGGAGTGGCACAGACTGTCGATCCGCTGGGCGGCTCGTACTTCGTGGAGCGCATGACGCTCGATATGGAAAAGGGCGCATTCGACTACTTCGACAAGCTCGACGCCATGGGCGGCATGGTAAAGGCGATCGAGAAGGGCTACCCGCAGAAGGAAATCGCCGAGGCCAGCTACCAGTTCCAGCGCGCCAACGAAGCCAAAGAGAAAGTCACTGTCGGAGCCAATGAGTTCGTGGTCGAGGAGCCGTCGCCGAAAATTCTTTACATCGGCGAAGAAGTCGCGCACGCCCAGACCAAGAAACTCAACTCCCTGCGCGGTCGTCGCTCGAACGAAGAAGTCCGGCGGTGCCTCGACGCGCTAAAGAAAGCCGCCGCACAGGAGCCGACGGCGGGAGATAACGGCAACATTTCTCCCGTGAATACGATGCCGTTCATTATCGACGCGGTGAAAGCCTACGCGACGGTGGGTGAAATCTGCGATGCCCTGCGGCAGGTGTACGGAACCTACGAAGAAAGCTCGTTCGCGTAATCGGTTCGGTTCGCTACCCCGCGCGCGAGATGGGAACCAGATGTTCGGCGTTGAGGCTTTCGTACAGCGGCACGGCTAATCCTGTTCCAGCACGTTCCACCGCCCGCATCAACTCGAGCAACAATTCCTGTTGAATCCCCAGAAACACGTCGAAGTCAGACGTCAGGACATAAGCGAATACCTCGACGTCGAGCGAATACGTCCCAATTCCGGTGAAGCGAACAGGAATGTCTCCGGTTTCCACTTTCGGGTTCTGTTCCAAAATATCTCGGGCGGAGGAAAGCACGCGACGCAACTGGTCCGAAGTTGTATCGCGGCGCAAACTCAGCGTCTGGTGAAACCAGATCTTGTCACGTGCGCTGAAGTTTTCCAGTTCCATGGTTGAGAACTGGCCGTTGGGCACGCTGACCACAGTTCGATCGAGGGTGCGAATGCGCGTGGAGCGCAGGCCAATATGCATCACGGTTCCTACTCGGTTGCTGAACCGGCAGAAATCGCCAACCAGGACGGGTCGGTCGCCGATTACCGAGATGCCGCCAAAGAGGTTCTCAATGGTCTTCTGCGCCGCCAGCGCAACCGCGAGCCCGCCGACTCCCAGGCCAGCCATGATCGTCGTTGTGTTGTAACCCCATGCGCTCAGTACCGCCAGGATCGCGATCAGAAAAAGTAGTAGCTTGAGGACTTGCCTGCCCAGCGGGAGCACTGAATAGGTCATTGCCTTCATGTGAGGATCCAGACGGGAACGCCAGCGCTCACCGACCAGATCGATCACGACTGCACCTGCCCAAGCCAGAGCAAGAAAGAAGCCCATAGCCAAGGCTCTCCCCAGGTACAAGCGAACAACCGCGGACGGCGGAGCCAATTCCATCGCCGCTCGAAAACCGGCTATCGCCAGGCAAACCCGCGCAGGCGCAAGAAGCTTCTCTATCGTGAAACTCTGGATTTCCGAGACACGGTAGTACGCCGACGCGACCGCAAGGGCCACCAGCCCTGCGGCAAACCACGCCAGTAAACCAATCGCCAGGAGAGCGATCCAACGCCACACGGGTGTATCGAGAATTTCATGGGTCACCAGCGCTTGCGGCAGTTTCTTCTCCAGAGGAGTCTCGGCCAGAAGCTGGTGAGCTTTGGGAATTAACGGGACGCTGTCGGCGGAGACCAGCCAGACCTTGAGTCCGGGCTTCAGTTCCACATGCTCCAAGTGCAGTTCCAAGGGCTTTCCGTCAAGCTGAAAAGTCGCGAGGCGTTCTCGCGAGAGCGGCAGGCCGTCAGCCACGTCTCCCTCCGGACTGCGGCTCACCGTCGCGATGTCGAAGGGCGTATCGTCCAACAAGTCTTCCAGTTGCTTGGCAAGTTCCGGTCCATTCTTTTCGCGATCGGCGGGCTGCATTTGGCGCAGATCGAGATAGTGCCAAGCCTTCACATACTGGCGGGCGTGGCAAGCCTCAAGGAACTGATAAACCGCATCCTGGGGTGTCGTCCGTCCCAGCGGATCGTTAGTCGTCGTGGCTGGGGTCTCAGCTCCCGACGCCGGTAGAACAATCGCCAGAATCAGAACGACCAAGAGTCTTCGAATCGGCACGCGCGTGTTTACCAACCTCATCTGACTGGTTGATGCAAGCGACATGCCATCGCGCAACTCGCCACCGACGTTACACTTACAAATGAATCCTCGCTCGTTGCCGTGCAACTTCTACACGCCCGTCAGCCCCTCGTACCTGAACGCGCCCGTTCCCTTCGCTCCCTGCAGCTTCACGTAAACTGTTGGTGATGATCCCAAAATCCTTGGCCTTCGCGAGTTGTCTATTGGCGTGTCTCGCAGGGGCTGTTTACATTTGCGCGCCGACGTCCGGGCTCGCACAGGAGCGCCCGTGGTCGGTATCTTCCTGCGAACTGCTGAAGAACCCCGGCATGTACGACGAGACGATGGTCAGCGTGCCCGGGTTGGTTCTGTATGGCCAGCAGGAGTTCAGCACCCACGGCTACGACTGCGCTGACGACTACGGGGTTTTGAAGCTGGAATTCGGCGGCAATCCGTCCAATCCCGCGGATCGCTTTCGGCTTTCGCGAGAGCGGCTTGAATCCAGCACGGTTCCGCTGAAGAAGGACGCCGACTACGATACGATGCAGCGCCTGATGAAATCGGCTGCTGCGTCCGGAGAAACCAAGATGCTTCGGGCAACAGTGATCGGCAGATTTTTCGCCGGGCCCGCGATAGGCACAAAATCCGGAGAAATCAAACACCCGAATGCGCGCCTGGTGATCTCCGAGGTCGAGTTGGTGACGAGCCGGTTCGAAGACCCTGTTGATTTCACCGCGCTTTCGCATGCTGCGCCGAAACTCGCCAAGGGTTGCAAGAGCACGGAACTCGCGGTTCCAACGCGCGAAGAACAGGACAAACTGCAACGACTGAGCCGCGAGCCGTCGGAGAATCTCGATTATCTTACCGACGCCAAAAAGGTGACTGCTCACGCCATTGCAGTGAACGAAAAGATCCCTGCCGACGAGGTTGAAAGCAAGTTGCGCGCAAGCAGCGAAGGCGTCGGGATCAAGGATTTCGCCTGGACAGCGACTGATGGATTGCGCACATACAGCATCACCGTCAACCGGCCATATTGGCTTCTGCCCAGCACGTATTCGGCAGACACGGTGATCTGGGTCCCGAAGCGTATGGTAGTGACCGTATGCGCAAACAAAGTTGCCCGCTAGATGTGACGTATCCGGAGGTTATCCATTCGGTCTGAATCCGAGAAGCGAGCAACAAGTTTCTCCGGAGACACCCAGTTCACAGAGAAGCTGGAAGAAATAAGAACTCTGTGTCCTCCGTGCCTCTGTGGTGAATATCTCCGAACGGAGACAGGAAAATCCAATTTGCTCTAGCGCTCCGCTGCAGCAACAGTTCCGAAACTACCGACCAAGGTTTATGATTCTATGTTCAGCGAAAAGTTCTGTGCTGACGGCTGAGAGCTGCCCACATGCCTACCGACCGCAAAATTCGTGTACTTGTTGCCAAACCCGGCCTTGACGGCCATGACCGCGGCGCGAAAGTCATTGCCCGCGCACTGCGCGATGCCGGAATGGAAGTAATCTACACCGGGTTGCGCCAGACTCCCGAGATGATCGTCACCGCCTCGCTGCAGGAGGATGTGGACGTGATCGGGCTGAGCATTCTGTCGGGCGCACACAACGCCATCGTGCCGCGCGTGATGGACCTGCTGAAGCAAAACCAGATGGAGGACGTGCTGCTGCTCGTAGGTGGGATCATTCCCGACCAGGACGTTGACGCCCTGAAGAAAGCTGGCGTCGCCGCGGTGTTTCAGCCGGGCACGCCTATGGATTCCATCATCGAGTTCATTCGCGGCAACGTAAAGCCCCGGGGCGTAACCGCCGGCGGATAAGGCTCTCTGACGGCCGCGATTAAGCGGAAAGAATCTTCACCACAGAGACACTGAGGCACAGAGCGTCCTTCGTCTTTGCTACTCTCGTCTCTGTTGAACCAACCAGCACAATCCGCTGAGATTCTCTATTCCGTCGAAATGCGAGACGAAATCATGGTGCTACGCCTCGTCTCCGACGACGGCACCAATCGGCTGACGCGGGCACGCGTGGTCGCGTTGACCGCCGCTGTGGAGGATTTGGCCAAGCGCAATCCGTCGCGTCTGGTGATCACTGGCAATACGCATTTCTTCTCGGCCGGCGCTGACCTCAACGAGATCGCCGAGATTCATGGAGCTGAGGCGTTTCGTTTCGCGCAAATGGGGCAACGCCTGATGAACACTGTCGCCAGCTTCCCTGCTCCGACCATCGCTGCAGTGCACGGTTACTGCATGGGTGGCGGACTCGACCTGGCGCTGGCTTGCACCCGCCGCATTGCCGGGCCTCATGCCATCTTCGGCCACCGCGGCGCGGCGTTGGGCCTTATCACCGGATGGGGAGGCACGCAGCGTTTGCCCCGCGTAGTTGGCAAGGCACGCGCCCTGAAAATGTTCGTGGCTGCCGAGAAGCTGCATGCGCGGGAAGCGCTGAGCTGCGGGCTTGTTGAAGCGATCGCGGACGATCCGTTGGCGGCAGCGCTGGCGGACTGAGTGCGCACGATCTTCCGCACCGCAGCCTGAGAGTCAGACCCCAATTGCGTTGCGTACGGTATTCTTGCTCCATGCCGAGTTTGCTCCCACATCAAGACCAGAAGCTGGTGCAGATTGTGGATGCAGCTCTAGCCAGCGCCGAGCGGCGCAGTGGCGATTGGCTGATCTGCAAGCCAGGATGCACGCCGTGCTGCATCGGCGTGTTCGCCATCGATCAACTCGACGCTCTGCGCTTGCAAGATGGACTCGCCAGGTTGGATGCCGCTGATCCTCAGCGCGCCGCGCGGGTTCGGAAGCGGGTACAGCAATCGATAGCACGAATCGGGCCCGAATTCCCCGGCGATGTGCAGACTGGCGTGCTCAGTGATGACGACGAAGCAGCCGCACGGTTTGAAGAATTTGCCAATCTTGAGCCCTGCCCGGCACTCGACCCAGAGCGCGGAACCTGCGACCTTTACCAGTGGCGTCCCATTACGTGTCGAGTCTTTGGGCCACCAGTTCGATCGGACGGCGGCCTGGGAGTGTGTGAGTTGTGCTATCACGGTGCCAGCACCGGCGAGGTCGAAGCATGCGAGATGAACCTTGACGAAGCCAACGCGCTGCAGGCGGAGCTGGTCGGCGAGTTGGAGAAATCCGGCAAAGCGGGCAGGACGATTGTCGCCTTCGCGCTGACAAGAGAAGCAGCGCTACACGCTCGCTAGTCAGCTGATCTTCTGCTGCGGAGCGGCCTCAATCCGAACCGTTCAGACTTTGTTATTCCCTTTTCTTCTCTGTGCCTCTGTGTCTCTGTGGTGAATTGACCGTCCCCACATTGCGCTCACTCGCACCGCTGCTTTATCGTTATCGGTCTGCCCTCAGGCCAACGAACTTCTATCATGACTGATCACAAGCACGCCGGATCGTCCGCCCAATTGTCAACCACGGTCAAGCCCACCTCTCCCCGCTTCGAGCACAACCAGCACGCCGTCGCTGAACTGGTAGGACAGCTTCGAACCGATGAAGAGGCCATCCAGCAAGGCGGTGGCGAGAAAGCGATTGATGCCCAGCACAAGAAGGGACGCCTCATCGCGCGTGAGCGCATTGAGCGCTTGATCGACTCGGGCACAGAATTCTTCGAGCTGGGTTCCTACGCAGCGTGGGGCATGTATGAAGAATGGGGCGGCGCTCCCTCAGCGGGAGTGGTCACTGGCCTGGCGCGAGTGCAGGGGCGGCTGGTCATGCTCATCGTAAACGACGCCACCGTCAAGGCGGGCGCGTTCTTTCCCATGACCGCCAAGAAGGTGATTCGTGCCCAGAACATCGCCATCGATAACCGCATCCCAACGATTTACCTGGTCGATTCCGCGGGCGTATTTCTGCCTTTGCAGGAAGACGTGTTTCCCGACACCGACGACTTCGGCCGCGTCTTCCGCAACAACGCAGTCATGTCGGCCATGGGAATTCCGCAGATCGCGGCCATCATGGGAATGTGCGTAGCTGGCGGCGGATACCTGCCCGTGATGTGCGACCACATTCTGATGACCGAAGGCAGCGGACTCTTTCTCGCCGGTCCCGCGCTGGTGCAGGCCGCGATTGGCGCGAAGTATTCCGCCGAGGAGTTGGGTGGCGCGAAGATGCACTCCCAGATCAGCGGCACCGTGGACTTCCGCGAGCCCGACGACGAGCGCTGCATCGCGCGCATTCGCTCGCTGGTCGACAAGATGGGCAACCGCCAGCTTGGAGTCTTCGACCGCAAGCCCTCGCGCGAGCCGCTCTATCCAGCGGAGGAGATCTACGGCATCTTCGACAGCGATCCTTCGCGCCAGTACGACATGAAGGAGATCATTGCGCGCATCGTCGACGGCAGCGAATTCGACGAATACAGGGCCGAGTACGGCGAAACGGTGCTGTGCGGTTACGCGCGCATCGGCGGTTACGCCGTCGGCATCGTCGCCAACCAGAAGACCCATGTGCAGCAGGTCGACCGCGGCGGTAACAAGCGCATCGAATTCGGTGGCGTGATCTACACCGAGTCGGCGGAGAAAGCGGCACGCTTCATCATGGACTGCAACCAGAACCTGGTACCGCTGGTCTTTCTGCACGACGTGAACGGCTTCATGGTGGGGCGCGATGCGGAGTGGAGCGGCATCATTCGCGCGGGCGCAAAGATGGTGAATGCCGTCTCCAATTCCGTCGTACCGAAGATCGCGGTTATCATCGGCGGATCGTTCGGCGCGGGACACTACGCCATGTGCGGCAAAGCTTTCGATCCGCGCTTCCTGTTTGCATGGCCGACCGCCAAGTACTCGGTCATGAGCGGAGCAGCAGCAGCAGGAACGTTGGTGGAGATCAAGATCAAGCAACTGGAACGCGGCGGCAAGAAATTGAGCGAGGAAGACAAGAAGAAGCTCTTCGACGAGACGAAGGCTGCCTACGACGAGCAAATGGATCCGCGTTACGGTGCGGCCCGGCTGTGGATCGACAAGATCATCGATCCCATGGAGACCCGAGAAGCGCTGATCACCGCGCTGGACGCAGCAGCGCTGAATCCCGACTTACCAAAGTTCAGTGTCGGAGTGCTGCAGACATGAGGTGCGACAATAGCAATAAGCAATAAGTAATAAGCAATAAGTAATAAGCAATAAGTAATAAGAATTCGGCAGATGGTGACTAGTAACCGATTGCGAGGATAAACCAAATAGGTTTCGTAGAAACGAATCGGGCAAATCCGCAGTGACCGTCAATGCTTATTGCTTACTGCTAATTGCTAGTTGCTTCTTTTATGCCCAACACCATCAAACTCGTCGAATGTCCCCGCGATGCCTGGCAAGGGCTGCCGGGACAGATTCCCAGCCCGACCAAGGTCGAATACCTGAAGGCCCTCGTCGCCGCCGGATTCAAACACATCGACGCGGTTTCCTTCGTCTCGCCCAAGTCCGTGCCCCAGATGGCTGACTCCGAGACGGTGCTCGGCGAACTCGATCCGCCCGACGACGTCGAGATCATCGCCATCGTTGTAAACGAGCGCGGCGTGGAGCGCGCCATCGCCACCGATGCTGTGCAGACCGTGGGTTTCCCCTACTCGTTGTCGCCGAACTTCCTGAAGAATAACCAGAACCAGACGCTGGAAGAAAACCTCGACATTCTTGAACGGGTCAAGCAGAAGGCGGACGAAGGCGGTGTGGATACCATCGCCTACATCTCGATGGCTTTCGGCAATCCTTACGGCGACCTGTGGAATCAGGAGGAGTTGATCGTGGGCGTGAGCTTGCTTGCCGACATGGACCTTCAGGCTATCTCACTGGCCGACACTGTCGGGTTGGCAACGCCTGAACAAATCGCGGACGTGGTCGGCCCGGTGCTGGAGAAGTTCGAGGGTGTCGAGATCGGTGTCCACCTGCACAGTCGTCCTGACGAGGCAGTTGGCAAGGTGCTGGCAGCCTACGACGCAGGATGCCGCCGGTTCGATTCTGCCATCGGCGGCCTCGGCGGCTGCCCATTCGCGCAGGACGTGCTGGTAGGCAATCTTCCGACGGAAAAGGTGTTGGAGGCCCTGCAGCTCCGCAATGCCCCGCTGCCCATCAAGAAGCCTATCGCTGAGCTCATAAAAATGGCGGCCTCGATTGCCGAGCGATTCAGCGGCCCGAAAATGTAGGCCAAAGGAGCTTCTTGAGACCCTTGTTTATCCCAAAATGGGCATGCCGACCTATCTTTCGGCAAGACAAAGCAAAAGAAATGAGTTACGCAAGTGTTTAGGTGTGATAATTCCTAGCGAAGCAGACAACTGTTGGCACACGATCGGCGATTGGCACGATCTGAGCTTATTGCACTGAGACAAGTCCATGTCCCAGCAACCTCATCATTACGCAACTCTGACGCTCGCCTTCGACGGTCCCATAGCTACCCTCACTCTGAACCGGCCAGAAAAACGTAATGCCATCAGCTATGAACTGATTGAGGAAATTCACCACGCGCTTCATGAAGTACAGAAGTCCCCCGCCTACCTCCTGATCCTGACCGGCGCGGGTGCGGCGTTCTGTTCGGGCATGGATCTGGACAACCTGCGGGAAATCACCCGGCACACGGAAGAAGAGAACTTGGCCGACTCCGGCAGGATGGCGCACATGTTCCGGGCGCTTTACGATTTCCCCAAAGTGACGATTGCCGCCGTCAACGGTGCCGCCATCGCCGGTGGATGCGGGCTGGCAACCTTGTGCGACTTCACGCTCGCGTCAACCGAGGCAAAGTTCGGCTACACCGAAGTCCGTATCGGGTTTGTTCCGGCTATCGTCTCGACCTTCCTGCTGCGGCAGGTGGGCGAGAAGCAGGCGCGCGATCTATTGCTCACGGGCCGCGTGATCGATGCCGACGAAGCCTTCCGGTTGGGATTGGTGAACGAAGTGGTTCTCCCCGACAATTTGCTCGCCCGGGCGCGCGAGCTGGCGGAAACTCTCGCCGCCAACAGCCCGGCTTCTTTGCTGGCCGCCAAGCGCCTGATGAAGACGTATTCCCATGTAGAACTCGATCGGCAAATCGCGGCGGCGGTGGATGAGAATGCGCGCATCCGCACTACCCATGACTTCCGGGAAGGCGTCAACGCCTTCCTGGAGAAACGTAAACCGAATTGGACAGGGAGGTAGACTGTGAAACTTCGCCGGCAAGTGCTCGTAACGCTGCTGTTCCCGGCCCTGATGTTCGCCCAAACCGCATCACCAGCTCCCAAGAAAGAGGCTCCCGCTCCGGCCGCTTCAGCAGGGAGCTATCCCGTAATGAGCGCCTCGGCCAAGAGTCGTGCACGGCAATTATTTGGATATTTTGAGACCGGTCAATCGGCGCCCTTGTATGCAGCGTTTTCGCCCGGGATGAAAAAGAGCAGCAGCACCGCGAAATTGGCTACCGTGTCAAAACAGATCGGCACGCAATGGGGACGCGAAGAAAAGATGATCGGAGAGAACTTCGCGCCGGACATGCTTTCGGCCAATACGGTGTACTCCAGGTACTCGCAATTCAGCAAAATTAAGGATCCAATCTTCACCGTGATGGTGCTGAACGAGCAGGGGCAAATCGAGATGTTCCAGTTTCGCCCCGATCCGCCTCCGACCGGAAACCGCTATGTCGACTACAAAGATACGGCCAAACTCCGCCTTCCCTTCGACGGTGACTGGTTCGTTTATCAAGGCGGAAGGTTTGTTTACCAGAACCCGAATGCCTACCGGGATGCGGAGCGGTTTGCCATGACATTTACGGTTCTGAAAGACGGCCGTCCGTTCTCCGGTGACGGCAGTAAGAACGAGCAGTTTTATTGCTATGGTCAACCCGTCCTGGCGCCCGCCGATGGAACCGTCGTACTGGTCACAGACTCGTATGCCGACAATACGCCGGGCCACTCGGAAGAGGTGATGCCTTCCGGTAACCGTGTGCTGATCGCTCACGGCAACCAGGAGTACTCCCTCGTGACGCACCTGAAACAAAACAGCATCAAGGTGAAGCAAGGCGCCAAGGTCAAACAGGGTGATGTAGTCGGAGAGTGCGGCAACAGCGGCGCCTCCAACGCTCCGCATCTGGAATACCGGCTGCAGAATTCCAGGGGCAGGCCGCTTCCGCAGACCCTGCCGGCGCAGTTCGTCGATTACGTGGCCGATGGCGTCCCAGTGCCCGTGGGCGAGCCCGTGAGAGGGCAGACGGTCCACAGTACTGCAGCTCCTGCGGCGGTGACTGCGACTCCATAACGGAGCACAAATAAGGGCAAGCCGAAGCTTGGCCAGCGGTGCAGCGAAGCCGGAAGCGCTTCCCTGCACCGCACCCTTGTGCGGCTGCGTGATAAGTTGGAATACGATATTCATGCAGCCTGAAAACAAATCAGCCGCTCAAATCTACGAAGCACAACTCCGTGTACGCTATGCCGAAACCGACCAGATGGGCGTGGTGTACCACTCCAACTACATCGTTTGGTTCGAGGTAGGCCGCGTAGAGATGCTGCGTCAGCTTGGCTTCACCTATCGCGACATGGAGCGTGAAGACGACACGCATATCGCGGTAGCCGATGTGCATTGCCGCTTCAAGTCCCCTGCCCGCTACGATGATCTGGTCACTATCCGCACCCGGCTGATCAACGTGCGCGAGTCGCTGCTGCATTTTGGATATGAGATTCTCCGCGCTGCCGATGGCAAGGCACTGGCCGAGGGCGAGAGTGTCCATATTGTGGTGAACTCCATGTTCAAGCGCATGCACCTCCCCAAGAAATACATGGCGCCATTCTTGAAGGCCGCCGGGAAAAGCTGAACAATGGGAATTTGGTCTATCGCGACGGAGGCCGTAACGGTCGGTGCGCCCGGGCAGATTGAGAACGCATGAAATTACTCCACATCAATGGCAACGATTTAACGCTGGATGACGTCCGCGGTGTTGTGTTTGAGCGGCGTCCCGTGATGCTGTCCCCCGAGGCCCGGCTGGCAGTCGATCGCACGCGCGCCGTGGTCGAAGACCTGGTGGAGAACAACCGGGTGGGCTATGCGGTAACCACGGGCGTCGGCCAATTGAGCGATGTGCGCATCCCTCACGACGACATTCGCCAATTGCAGATTAACTTACTGCGCTCACACGCCGTAGGAGTAGGCGATCCGCTGAGCGAAGAAGTCACCCGCGCCATGATTCTGCTGCGCGCGAACTCGCTTTCGAAGGGATGCTCGGGCGTGCGTGGCCTTGTCATCGACACGCTCTGCGAGATGTTGAACCGCGGCGTGCATCCGGTGATTCCGTCGCAAGGGAGCGTGGGCGCCAGCGGAGACCTCGCGCCACTCGCTCACCTCGGACTAGTGCTCATCGGTGAGGGCGAGGCGTTCTTCGACGGAAAACGTACCACGGGCGCGGTTGCGCTCAAACAGGCTGAAATCAAGCCGCTGGCGCTGGAAGCCAAAGAGACTATTTCGCTGATTAACGGCACACAGGCCATGCTGGCGGTTGGACTGTTGGCGACGATGCAGGCTGCGATCCTCGCGGATACTGCCGACGTTCTGGGAGCGCTCGCGGTCGATGTACTCAAGGGCACCGATGTGGCGTTTGATGAGCGTATTCAGCAGGCACGGCCACATCCGGGACAGTTGCTGGTGGCAAGGAACCTGCGCCGCATGTTGGAAGGAAGTGAGATCCGCGAATCGCATCGCAGCTGCGGCAAAGTGCAGGACGCCTATTCGCTGCGCTGCATACCGCAGGTGCACGGCGCGGTTCGCGACACGCTGGCGCACTGCCGCGAGGTCTTCGAGATCGAGATGAATTCCGCCGTCGACAATCCGCTGGTATTCCCCCAGGAGAAGCGAGTTGGCGCACCGCAGTCGATGATCGGCGATCCGGTACTAGGTGACATCATTTCAGGCGGCAATTTTCACGGCGAGCCCCTGGCCTTCGCGCTCGATTTCCTGGCTATCGCGCTAAGCGCGCTGGCGGGCATCTCGGAGCGGCGGCTGGAGCGGCTCGTCAACCCGTCGCTGAATGAAGGTCTCCCGCCCTTCCTTGCACCGGGCGCGGGATTGAATTCCGGCTTCATGATGCCGCAGGTCACGGCGGCGGCGCTGGTCAGCGAGAACAAGGTGTGGTCGCATCCGGCTTCGGTGGATTCGATTACGACTTCAGGAAACAAGGAAGACTTCGTTTCGATGGGCATGACGGCTGCCAACAAGTTGCTGCGAGTCGTCGACAACACCCGCAACGTATTGGCGATCGAGGCTCTGGCCGTCGCCCAGGCGCTCGACTTCCGCTCTCCCCTCAAGCCGGGCAGGCGCGGACAGGCGGCCCACGCAGCCATTCGGGCCGTGTCTCCAACCATTTCGCAGGACCGAATCCTCACCGAGGACTTCGCGCGTGTTGCGGAACTGATTGGCAGCGGAAGGCTTGCGGACGTGCTGCACTAGCCTCTTTAGAAAGAAGTTTGTGTAACCTCCTGGTTACTTTCGTTTCTTTGCCGCACGGATTTTGCGTGACTTCCGCGCCCCTCAGCTTTATCCATAAAACTGGAGTTTTTCGCCTCAGTGGCTGATCGCGGGACGACGTTGTGTTTCATTCCGGCGACGGCAGTTCTTTGAAATATCGAGTGCTTGCACAACAAGAGGAAATGTGCAAAAGGATGCAGGTATAAGTCCTTACGGCTGACATGGATAGCTATAAACCTTTGGCAATCAATTAGTTGACGACAATTTCTGCCCAAACCATTGAAAACAAAGGAGGCGTAAAAAGATAAATTGGACGACTGTGGCGATTTTGCCACAGTATGAACCAAATCTGCCACAGTATGAACCCCCGTCTGCGCTCGCGATCACCCCGGATCTGACTGCAGTGCTGATCAGATGGCTGCATTATTTCCTGATGCGCCGAGCCGCTTCGCGCAGCCGACTGATTACTGCGTTGTCGGAGTAATAGCAGCCACCCGTACCACCGTGCATTTCACGCTCTTGTTGCTCTGCGTGTTCTTTACCTCTCCCTTGTTGCCGCTAACCTTGTAGCTGATCGAGCTGCCGACGACCCAGTCGGTCGCATTGACCTTCTCGTTTTCATTGGTCCGGCAAGTGTATTCATTTTTGGTCGTCGAAAAGGTCAGGTCGTACTGTTGTTTCTTGTGTTTTTTATCGGTTGTTCCGGCCGGCTGGACATTGGTCAACGTTGTGCTTCCTGATTCCTTGTTGGCGGCTAGTGCCATCCCTGCGAGGGACAGAAAAATGACGGCCAGGGCGATTGTCTTCCGCATAGTGCGCACCTCGAGGAAAATTCCCCGGCGTTAACTATACCAACGAGATGCCGCCCTACGAAAAACCGCGTCCGCAGGTCGGATTGTCGGCATTGTTTTACAATGGTGGTGCTGCTCTGGCGGCAGCCTTTGCTGGATGTTCATGGCGTGAGGTCGAGTGCGCCCCAAGGGGGCTGTACTTGGCCATGCCAGTGGCTCGGGGTAGGACGATTTCCCAGGAATTCGGCGTCTCAGATTACAGAATGCCCTTTTGAGCCGTCTTACAACTTACGGCTTCTCTGCGTATCGATAATCGTGGCAATCAAAATCAAGTTGGCTGGAAACCGGCCCCGCACGGCCTCGAAAGGGACTAGCCGAGCGAACTTCCGCAAACCTGCGCCGGAGCCCCATTTCACTCTGGGCGACCCCATCGTGAAGATACTGGTCGCCGGGTTCCTCATCACCGGAATCCTGTTCATGGCGGGCTTTGCCTACTTCTACGTCAAGTACGAAGGAATCGTCGACCGCCGTATGGCAGGGCCACTCTTCAACAACGCCGCCAAGATTTATGCCCGGCCGCGAACCATCGAAGTTGGCAATCCTTTCACCCCGCAGGAAATCGCCGACTACTTGCGCCGCGCCGGATACAGCGAACAAGGGAAGGATGCCGATTCCCCCATTGGCCGTTTCCGCCATGCTGGTGGCGCTATCGAGGTCATGCCCGGCGAGGAGTCCTTTCACTCACCTGAGAACGTGACCATCCGCTTCTCTGGTGGCAAGGTCGCCTCGATTGCGGCGGAAGGCCGGGGCGGTCAGAGCCTGTCGGCCTACGAACTCGAGCCGCAGATGATCACCTCGCTGTTTGGCGGCCAGGACCGCTCCAAACGTCAAATCGTCACCTTCGACGAGATTCCCAAGAACCTCGTGAACGCCGTAATCGCGATTGAAGACCGGCGCTTCTTTCAGCACAGCGGAGTGAATTACTTCCGCCTGATGGAGGCGGCCACCAGCGACATTCTGCATGCCCACCGCGGCCAGGGCGGTTCAACCCTGACCATGCAGTTATCGCGCGGGTTTTTCCTGTCGCCGGAGAAAACCGTCAAGCGCAAGCTGACGGAGATGCTGATCGCCATCGAGCTGGAGCAGAAGTTCTCCAAGCAACGCATCTTTGAGATGTACGCTAACCAGGTTCCGATGGGACAACGCGGCTCCTTCAGCGTCAACGGCTTCGGCGAGGCCTCGCGCGCGTATTTCAACAAGGATATGAAGGACTTGACGCTGCCCGAGTGTGCCCTGCTCGCCGGTATTATTCAGCGTCCCAGCTATCTGTCGCCCTACCGGCACCCCGAGCGCGCGTTGGAGCGCCGTAACCTCGTGCTCGACTCCATGGTGGAGACGGAAGCAATTACCCGCGACCAGGCTGACCACGCCAAGGCCACCCCGCTCAAGCTGGCTGCCCCGAACGTCGAGGCCAGCGACGCACCTTACTTCGTCGACTTGGTGAAAGACCAGCTCTCCACCCAGTACAACGAGAGCGAACTGAATGAGCAGGCCATGCGCATCTACACCACCGTCGATCCGGACTTGCAGCGCGCGGCTGCCGACGCCGTGGAACTGGGCATGAAACTGGTAGATGAACAGGTCCTCAAGAAGCGCACCCACAAAACCAAGGGCGCCGACGGAAAGACGGAAGTCGCGGTCGAGCCTGGCCCCTTGCCGCAGGTGGCTGTGGTAGTGCTCGATCCGCACACTGGCGAAGTTTTGGCGCTGGTTGGCGGCCGTAACTACGGCACCAGCCAGCTCGACCACGCGGTGGCGAAGCGTCCCACAGGATCGATCTTCAAGCCTTTCGTTTACGCTGCGGCGATCAACACCGCCCTGACCGGCCAGATGCTTTCATTCGCCGCCGCTAGTCCTGACGATGGTGGAAACAGTCCGCCGACGATTGACACCAGCGGTAAGCCAGGTATTTTCACTCCCGCGACGTTGGTTGACGATTCGCAGGTGAGCATTGCGTACGGCGACCAGGTCTATGAGCCACGAAACTACCACGAGGCGTTTCACGGCGAAGTCACCGCACGCTACGCGCTGGCGATGTCGCTGAATAACGCAACCGTGAAGGTGGCACAGGGCGTCGGCTTTGCCAACGTGGCTGCGCTCGCCAAGGCGGCGGGCATCACCAGTGTGCGAGCGACGCCCGCCATCGCACTGGGGGCTTACGACGCCAGTCCCCTGGAAATGTCGGAAGCCTACACCGTCTTCAGCAATGGCGGCACCCGGATCTCACCCATGATGGTGAAGTCGGTGCGCGATGCCCGTGGCGGTGTTCTGAACGATTACCACAATGATTCCAAGAGTGTGCTAGACCCGCGCGTGGCCTACGTGATGACGACCATGATGCAAGCGGTCATCGACAACGGGACGGGCTCTACCGTGCGGGCCCGCGGTTTCACCGCTCCCGCCGCGGGCAAAACCGGAACTTCACATGACGCTTGGTTCGCCGGCTATACCAGCAACCTGCTGTGCGTGGTGTGGGTTGGCAATGACGACTACACCGACATCAAGCTGGCGGGCGGATCGACCGCGGCGCCCATCTGGGCGGAGTTCATGAAGCGGGCCCAAAAGATCCCGCAGTACTCCGACATGAAGGGCTTTCCTGCTCCGTCGGGAGTGGTGGAAGTCCAATTGGACAAGGTTACCAACCGGCTCGCTACCACGGCGTGTCCACAGACCTATTATGTGGCCTTCATCGCCGGGACCGAACCCAAGGAAACCTGCGAGCAATCGTTTGCCGATCATCGCGGGTTCTTCTCCAAGATCCTTGGACTGGGGTCGCCCGAAGTTACGCCCCCTCCCACCACAAACGGACCGGTCCCGGCTCAGTCGGGGGGCGTCACCGCAGGGTCAGCTGCCACAACGCAAGCAGGTGGACAGCCGCCCGTGGAACAGAAGAAGAAGAAAGGTTTCTTTAGCCGAGTCTTTGGTGGCAAGGGCAATGATCAGGACCAAAAAGACAATAGTTCTACCGCCCCCCCGGATAAAGGGAACAAATCGCCGCCCGAATAGGTCTAATATAGTGGGAACGGGAGTCGGGGGTAGAGGTATGTCTCCTCGCCAAGCGTTACGCACTTTCGCATTGTGCCTCGCTGGCCTTACGGTCGCAGTCGCACTCACTGCCGCTTCGCCAGCTTCGGACCAGCAGCAGACGACGGCCCCGCCACTGGTGTCGCTTACTTCGGGTACTCCTCAAGAGCTGGAGAAGCAGGGAGACCAGTTGCGCGCGCAGAAGCGCTATCTCGACGCCATCGACTATTACAACGCCGCCATCAAGCAACAAGCCACTCCCCTCCTCTGGAATAAGAAAGGCATAGCGCTGCTTTTCCTCACCCGCAACAAGGAAGCACAGAAGTGCTTTCAGCAAGCCCTGAAGCTCGACCCGAACTCGGCTGAGGCCTTGAACAATCTGGGCTTTGTCGAGCATATGCAAAAGAACTACGGCAAGGCCATTAAGTACTACAACAAGGCGCTCGTGGCGCGGCCCAATTCCGCGACGTTTCATTACAACCTGGGTGCCGCGTATTTTGCCAAGCACGACTTCGACAAGGCCACCCAGGAGTACCGGGCTGCTTATCAGATCGATGCCGACATATTCCAGCGAGTATCAAAGACGGGAATCATGGCGCAGACCAGTTCTCCGGAAGACCGCGCCGCATTCTCCTTCATGGTAGCCAAAATGTACGCCCAGGCAGGGGACTTCGAACATTCTCTGCAGTACCTGCGCAAAGCCATGGAGGAAGGCTACAAAGGGATCAACAAGGTCTATACCGACTCCGAGTTCGCCAGCCTGCGGACCGATCCCCGCTTCGCCGACCTGATGGCCCAAAAGCCACCGACGCTCCAATAATCTGGCAGTGTTAAATTCGAGAAATGGCGAAGATCGCACTCTTCGGCGCGGCGGGCGCAATTGGACAAAGTATCGCCGGTGCACTGCAGCGTAACCAACGCGAGTACCGTGTCGTAGGTCGCTCTGTGCCTGCCCTGCAACAGGGCTTCGGCTCCGACCCTCTCGCGGAAATCGTCGCCTGGAATCCCGACGACCCGTCCTCAGTTCGCACGGCGGCGCAGGGCATTGACACCCTGATCTATCTCGTCGGAGTCGCTTACGATCATTTCGAACTGCATCCCCAACTCATGCGCAAGACCCTTGACGGCGCGATTGCAGCGGGCGTGCAACGCATTCTACTGATTGGGACCGTGTATCCCTACGGACTCCCGCAAACCAACCCGGTGCGGGAAGATCATCCCCGCAATCCACACGCCTTCAAAGGACGCATGCGCAAAGAACAGGAGGACCTTCTACTTGAAGCGGACGCCTCCGGCAGAATTCACGGGGCGGTGCTTCGTCTGCCCGACTTCTACGGTCCGGGCGTGGACAAGAGCTTTCTCCATTCGATTTTTGTAGCTGCCGCGATTGGTGGACGGGCGCAAGTCATCGCTCCCCTCGACACGCCGCATGAGTACGTCTATGTGCCGGATGTCGGGCCCGTAGCAGTGCGGCTGATCGAGAATCCAGCGGCGTACGGCCGCGTCTGGCACTTGGCAGGAGCTGGAACGATTACGACGCGAGACGTCGTCAACCAGGCCTTTGCAGTCACGGGAAACAAGCCGAAGATGATGGTCGCCGGGCCGATGACACTCCGCCTGATGGGACTCTTCAACCCGCTCATGCGGGAACTGGTCGAGATGCACTACCTGCAGACCACCCCCGTGGTATTGGACGACACCGCGCTGCGCGGGCTTCTCGGCGAGATCAAGAAGACAACGTACGAGGAAGGCATCGTGCGGTGCGTGCAAGCGGCGAAAAATGAACGGCCCGCCTGATCTCCCAAGCGGGCCATTCACTCGCACCACAATCTCGTCCTAGCTCTCTCCCCGCTTGCGTAAGAACGCCGGAATCTCCAGATCGTTGGCGTCGTAACTGATATTCACACTGCTGCTGACGGTGTCGATTGCAGGCGGCTCATCGGGCGTTGTTCCCGCTCCCTTGACCAACGACACGTAGGTCGATTCAGCTTCGCGCGAATAAGTGGCCGCTGCCGCTCGCGCCTCTTCCACCGGCTCGGCGTGACGGACAACTTCCGACTCCAGATCGAGATCGTCGATGGAATCGGGGATGTAAGGCACGTTTCGCGGCCGCTCGTTGATGCGGGGCTCGGCTGCGGTGGCACTGTTCGTGGGAACCTGTCGCGCGGGTCCGGGATCGCCAACCGACGGTACGTGGGAAGTTGCGCCGGCTGCAGCACGTGCATTAAGCACTGCGCTGGCCGCGGCACTGGCGTGATCGCGGCTGCGTGTCGCCTCTTTGAATCCAGTCGCGATAACGGTGATCTTGACCTCGTCCTTCATCTTCTCGTCGAGCACTGCGCCAAAAATGATGTTAGCGTCTTCGTGCGCCGCGCTCTGGATGATGGTGGAGGCTTCGTTCACCTCCGCCAGGCGCAGCGAGCTCGAACCGGTCACGTTGATCAGGATGCCACGCGCGCCGTCGATAGCCCCGGCCTCGAGCAGCGGTGAAGCGATGGCAGCCTGGGCCGCGGCAGTAGCGCGGTTTTCGCCACGAGCGGTCGCGGTGCCCATCACCGCGTATCCCATGCCCGCCATGATGGTCTTCACGTCGGCAAAGTCGCGGTTGATGATGCCAGGAATCGTGATGATGTCGGAGATGCCCTGCACCGCCTGGCGCAGAATGTCGTCGGCGACGCGGAACGACTCGAAGAAGCCGGCGTCCTTGGCGACCGCCAGCAGCTTCTCGTTGGGGATGACGATGGTGGTGTCCACCGAGTCGATCAGCTCCTGCAGTCCGCGTTCAGCCTGGTTCTGGCGCCGCTTGCCTTCGAAGGCGAACGGCTTGGTCACTACCGCGACCGTCAGCGCTCCCATTTCACTGGCAAGCGAAGCGATGATCGGCGCAGCTCCGGTGCCCGTGCCTCCGCCAAGGCCGGTGGTGACGAACACCATGTCGGCGCCTTCGAGAGCCTCGATGATCTTGTCAGCGTCCTCCAGCGCAGCCTTGCGACCTACTTCGGGATTCGCACCCGCACCGAGGCCGTTAGTAAGCTTGACGCCCAACTGGATCTTCACCGGCGCATGCGAGAGCTTGAGCGCCTGCAGATCGGTGTTCGCAACCACGAACTCGACTCCTTCGAGGGCCGACTCGATCATGCGGTTGACGGCATTGCCTCCGCCACCACCCACACCGATGACCTTGATTTTGGCGCTGTTCAGCGTCTCTTCGTTAAAGTGAATGCGAATGTCCGATGCCGGTTGCGTCTTGTCGTTGAAATCTTCGATCATCACTGCTCCGCTGACGCCCCTGAGGGCGCGATTGAAATTCGAGATTGCCTAAACGTTTTGTCTTGCAAACAATGCCTTGAGTCTCGCCCCAAATCCGCGATCGCTGTTGCTGCGCCCCTGCCGCGCGCGGTGCCCGTACAGCACCATTCCGATTGCCGTGGAAAACTCCGGTTCCAACAAATTCGACGGCAGCTTGGCAATCGGCACGGGATAACCCAGCCGCGCCGGACGCCGCAACGTCTCTTCCGCGGTTTCCATTAGCCCGTTCAGGCGCGAGCCGCCGCCGGTGAATACCACGCCCGCTCCCAGCAACTCGTACACACCTGCCTGTCGCAGGTGCTCGCGCAGCAGTTCCATCAACTCTCGCGCGCGCGGTTCCAGAATCTCGCCCAGCATCCGCTGCTGCACCAGGCGCGATGGGCGGTCGCCCACCGATGACACTTCGATCTCGTTGCCTGCCGGAATCCGAGTCACGATCGCGCAGCCAAACATCTTCTTGATGTTCTCAGCATCGGGAATCGGCGTGCGAAAGCCGACTGCAACATCGTTGGTGAAATGGTCCCCGCCAATCGGAACCGCTCCCGTGTGAATCACCACGCCCTCGTAGTACACGATGAGGTCGGTCGATCCGGCGCCAATGTCGGCGAGGCAGACGCCGAGTTCGCGCTCATCGGTCTGCAGCACGGAGTCGGCGCAGGCCAGAGGTTCGAATACGGTGTCGTCCACGTGAATGCCGGCACGATTTGCGGCCGTCACTACGTTCTGCGTCGCTGTGGTCCCGGCAGTGATGACATGCACCCGCACTTCAACCTTTTTGCCCATCAGTCCGGCAGGATCGTGCACCCCGGGCTGTCCGTCGACAATGAACTCCTGCGGCAACAGGTGGAGCGGTTCGTGGTCCTCCGGCAGCGGGATGGTGCGCGCCTTCTCGACCGCCGCTCTGACGTCGTCGCGGCTGATCTCGCGCGACCTCCCTCCCAGCGTGATACCGCCGTGGCTGTTAACGCCGCGTATATGAGATCCGGCGACGCCGACGATGGCATGTTCGACCGGCGCCTGGGCTACGTTTTCGGCCTCCTCGACAGCCTTCTTGATGGAGTAGACCGCCTTGTCGAGATCGGCGATTACCCCTTTGCGCATGCCGCGTGAATCGGCGATTCCGTGGCCGCGATAGCGCAGAGCGTACTCGTTAACTTCGGCGACAATGACGCAAGTCTTGGCGCTTCCGATGTCAACGACAGTGAGCAGGTTTTCGTTTTGACTTGCCATGGTTTATCAGTGCTTCTTGACCTTCTTCGATGTGGCGATCTTGTTCTTCCGAGCTACCGACGCGGGCGTCGGCGCAATTTCGGGCGGCGTATCCGACGCAGCCGCCTTCGGCTGCCCTGTCGAGGTCTCGGGATTCACGATTACCTGACCGTCGTAACGCAGGTCAATCGAATCCAGCCGGCTGAACTGCGATCTCCACTCCTGCACGTGGGCAACATAAACCTGGAAGCGCTCCAGGAAATTTGACGATCCCAGGTGCACCAGCACGGCGCCCTTCGGGTCGGAGACGGTCACCTTCACATCATCCAGGTCCGAGAGGTCGACTTCGCTCAGGCTTTGCGAGTAATGCGCACCGGTGGAGTCGAGTTCCTGAACCAGCTTGGCATAGATCTTCATACGCGGAGCGCGTGTTGACAGCGGCTCGTTGTCGCGCATGCCAACAATCACCGGAAACGAATACGTTGTCTGCGCGCCCGGCGGCAGATCCATGATGACGCCGTGCGCATCGATGAACGCGATGTGCGAATTGACAGCAACGAAAGCCACGGGAGTACGCTCGTGCAGCTCGATCCTCACGCGATTGGGATAGAGCCGCATCACTGTGGCTGATTCCACCCAGGGAATATCTTCCAGCTGTTTCTTGCGTTCGACCAGAGGAACGAAAAAGATGTTGCGGTCGATGTCGCCACCCATCACCTCGAGCACCTGGCCGCGCGTCACGTTGTGGTTGCCAAGGAGCGCAATGTTGTCGCTGGAATCGATGCGGAAACGCCACGACTGCGTGCCATAGCGATACAGCGTGATGCCAACCAGGGCAACCAGCCCAACTACCAACAGCACAATCAGCAGAAGCTTGATGCGGCCAATGGCCTTGCGAGGCAGCGCGCCGCGGCGCACGGGAACCCGCTTCTGTCCGCGCAGAAACGGAGACTCGCCCTCGTCGTCGAGGTCGAGCATGCGAGCATCAAGCGGAGACTCGTCGAACGCGCGGGTAGAGGCCCGCGATTCGGCGGCCGCTTCGAACACCTCCTCCGGCACTGTGGAAGTCGCTTTACGCGCCATGAATACGTAGAACTGCCGAAAACTTCGGCTATTGGCCTCAATATATCCGGTTTCTTCGGCAACGCGGTCACGCTTTTTCAGGATTTCTGGGGGCGTACTGCATTTGAAAACAACAGACGTACCATTTCGGGTGAGGCGCTGCAATAATCGGCTGGATTCTCGCTTATTGTCGAAAATCTGTCGCGCATGTGAAGGTGGCGGAGGAACCAGAGAAGTAACGGCGTTTCGAGATTTCCTACCGAATGAGATGTTGCGTGTCGTGCGTCTCCAGTGCCTCCATAACCTGCGGCGCAAGTTGTGACACGCTACCTGCCCCCAGCGTCAACACAAGATCGTCAGGCTGCGCGGTCGTTCCGGCCAACTCGGCTGCCTCGGCGAATGAGCTTGCGTAAACCGCCCGTGTTCCTCCAGCAGTGCTAATTCTTCCGGCAAGTAGCTCTCCGCTGACGCCAGGGATGGGCGCTTCACTTGCGGCATAGATATCGAGCACCGTGACGGAGTCGGCATCTGAAAACGCGGTGGCGAAATCATCAAGCAGCAATTGAGTGCGGGTGTAGCGGTGTGGCTGAAAAATGACATGGATTCGGCGGAATCCGCACTGCCGCGCCGCCGCCAGCGTGGCGCGTATCTCGGTAGGATGGTGGCCGTAGTCGTCGATCACAGTCACACCGTTGATGCGGCCTTTAAGCTGGAAGCGGCGGTCCACGCCGTTGAATTTCCCAAGGCCTTCGCGAATCTTTTCTATTGGTATGTCGAGCCCAAGTCCAACTGCAATAGCGGCTGTAGCGTTGCGCACGTTGTGTTCACCCGGCACATGCAAATGGAATTCGCCCAGGTCCCGACCGTGATACTGCACGCGAAAAACGCTGCCTGAAAGCCGCCCGTCGCCTGCAGTCCCGCCGCGCATTTCAGTGATCAGGAAGTCGGAGCCCTCGCGCGTACCGTAGGTCACGATCCGGCGCCGCACGGCAGGCAGCAGCCGGCGCAACTCGTCGTTGTCGTTGCATGCGACCACCATGCCGTAAAACGGAACATGGTCGAGGAACTCAACGAAGGTACGTTCAACGTCCTCCATATCGCGATAGCAATCCATATGCTCGCGGTCGATGTTGGTGACGACAGCGAGAATCGGCCACAATTTGAGGAACGACCGGTCGCTCTCGTCGGCTTCCGCGACGAAGTATTCCGACTTGCCCACGCGCGCGTTCGAGCCCATGGCGTCAACGCGTCCGCCAATAACCACCGTGGGATCCAGGCCTCCGGCTGCCAGCACGACCGCCAGCATCGAGGTGGTCGTGGTCTTGCCATGCATCCCCGCAACCGCGATTCCGTACTTCAGGCGCATCAATTCGGCCAGCATTTCCGCTCGAGGAATCACAGGGATATGGGCGAGGTGGGCGGCAGCAACCTCGGGATTGTCACGCGCGATGGCGGAACTGGTCACCACCACCTCGGCCCCCGCCAGGTTTTCCGCACGATGGTCCTCGAAGGTCACGGCGCCCATGGCGGCCAGGCGATGCGTGATCGGTGAAGCCTTCAGGTCCGACCCGGAGACTTTGTAACCGAGGTTCAGCAACACCTCGGCAATGCCACTCATGCCGATGCCACCAATGCCCACGAAGTGAACGCGCTGAATTTTGGCGAACATGAAACTAGTGGCCAGTTGTCAGTTGGCAGTTGTCAGCTATCGCGGAAGAGTTGGTTCCGCGACGAGGCCAAGACTATTCAGGCTACATCGTTGTGGTCTGCGACGCCAGCGATTCGAGCGGCAAGGGCTGCGATTTCTGCCGCCGCATCCGGATGCGCGAATCGGCGGGCTGCGGCCCCCATTGTCGTAAGGCACACGCGATCACCCAGCAACGATGCGACTTCTTGCGTCAATCGATTGCCGGTCAGCTCATTTTGAGCCAGCAGCAGTGCAGCTCCGGCATTGGCCAAAGTCTCAGCGTTGTGACGCTGGTGATCGTCCGCGGCAGTCGGAAGTGGAACGAGTATTGCCGGCCTCCCGGCAGCGGTAATTTCGGCCACGGTGCTCGCGCCGGATCGGCACAACAGCAGATCGGCGCGTGCGAATGCATCTGGCATGTCGTCGATGAACCGCGAAACTTCGGCGGAAATCCCTGCGTTCACAGCGGCGGCCTGCGCCTCCTCGTAATCCTTTTCGCCGGTCTGGTGGATCAGGTGTATCCCAGGCACTGCCTCCGCCAGTTGCGGCAGTGATTCGATAACTGCGACGTTGATGGCGTGCGCTCCCTGGCTTCCCCCGAACACCAGGAGCGTTGGGCGATCATCCTGCAAACGTACCGGCACATGGAAGAACTCGCGCCGCACTGGAACTCCGGTGACCACCGCATTGCGGAAGTATCGTTCTGTAGCTGGAAAGTGCACGGCAGCGGCGCGAACCATCGGTGCCACCAGGCGGTTGGCGATGCCGGGAATGACATTGGGCTCGAACGCCATCATCGGCACATTCATCAAAGATGCGGAGAACATCGCTGGGCCCGAGGCGTAGCCGCCCACACCGATCATTACGTCCGGCCGAAACTCCGTGATCATGCGCGCCGATTGCGCTATCGCCCGCGGCAGATCGAACAACGTTCTGGCGCGCGTCGCCAGATCGACGCGGTTGAGCGCTCCGACTGTAATCAGCTCAAGCCGAAAGCCCGCCGCCGGCACGAGTCGCGTCTCGATTCCACGCGCCGTACCGACAAACAGCATTTCAGCGTTGTAGCGGGACTGAAGTTCCTGCGCGATGGCCAGCGCAGGTATAACATGTCCGCCCGTGCCGCCGCCGGCAATGATGACACGCATCGCTAGTCCGTTTGTTGCGTGATGTTCAACAGGACTCCCACGCTGGCGAGGGTGATAAAGAGCGACGATCCACCGTAGGAAATGAAGGGCAGCGGGATGCCTTTGGTTGGCATCATCCCCAGCACGACGCTCATGTTGATGAGCGCCTGCACTACCACCATGGCGGTGATTCCCGTCGCCAGGAATCGCGCAAAAGGATCCTGGGTCCGCAACGCGGTGCGAATGCCGCGGTAGAGGAAGATGCTGAACAGGATGACGACCAGCGCCGCTCCCCACAAGCCGAGTTCCTCGGCGATGTTGGCGTAGATGAAGTCGGTGTGCGGCTCCGGCAGGTAGAAGAGTTTCTGCTTCCCTTCCATCAGTCCTGCGCCCATGAGCCCGCCGGTGCTGACCGCGATCATCGACTGTATGATGTGGAACCCGTGGCCCTGCGGGTCCTTCCACGGATCGAGGAAGGCGATGATGCGATTCCAGCGCCACGGCACACGCACGATCAGAAAATAGAGCGGCAACAATGACGCCAGCAGACCATAGCCGAGGTAGCGCATCTTCATGCCGGCGATGTAAAGCACAGCCGTCGTGATCGCCATGCAGGCGACGGCAGTTCCGAGGTCCGGCTCTTTAATGATGAGCGCCGCCAGCAGCAGACTAGGAGCAGCCGCAGGAAGAAGCACGTGCTTCCAGTCAGAAATCTGTTGCCAGCGCGATTCCAAAAAATATGCCAGATACAGGATGATGGCGGGCTTGGCCAGCTCCGACGGCTGAAACGAAAGTGGCCCTAGCTTGATCCAGCGGTGCGTGTTGTGGGAATCGTGAAACAAAAACACGCCCACCAGCAGCAGGCAAGTGAGTCCAAGGAACGTGAAGACGACGGACGACCGCCGGTACTGCTTGTAGTCGATGTTCATGACCACCAGCATGGCCGCGATGCCGGCGGCGGCCCAGCCCAATTGCCTCAGCAGGAAGCTGTACGACGAGCCGAAGCGCTCCCTCGCCATCACCGCCGACGCGCTGAACACCATGATCAGCCCGAGGAAAACGAGCAGCAGGATCACCGTGAACAGCCACTTATCGACGCTGACGCGCTTCGCCATTATCCCTTGCCTCCGGTGCGGTTGCCTGCGGGCTGGGCCTCCCGCGCCTCCATCTGCTTGACCAGGTCCTTGAAGACCCGGCCCCGATGCTCGTAGCTGACGAACTGATCGAAGCTGGCACAGGCAGGAGCCAGCAGCACAACGTCTCCCGGCGTAGCCGACTCGCTGGCGCGGCGCACAGCGTTGTCAATCGTGCCGGCGCTGACCACTTGGGTCCCGCGCACCTGCGACTCGATCTTGTTCGCAGCCGCGCCAATGGTATAGACGCGCTTGACTCGCTTCTCCAGTAACGGATTCAGAAGGGTGTAGTCGCTGCCCTTGTCCTTGCCGCCGAGAATAAGGTGAATGCCGCCCGGAAACGATTCCAACGCCTTGATGGTTGCATCGACGTTGGTGGCCTTGGAGTCGTTGTAATACTGGACGCCCCGCACGGTAGCAACGTATTCCAGACGGTGCTCGACCGCCGTGAAATCCGCGACCGCACGGCATATGTCAGCCGGATCCACGCCGGCGATCATGCCTGTGCAAACCGCCGCTAGCACGTTCTCGACATTGTGCGCGCCCTTCAGTGAGATCTCCGCAACAGGCATGATGGTCTGTTCGCTGTCGGCATCGCGCCAGATGATCGCCTCTCGGCGAACAAATGCGCCGTGCTCGACTGCCCGTTGGCGGCTAAACCAGTAAACCGCGGCTTTGGTTTTGTCCGCCATGGCAACACAGTTGTCGTCGTCGGCGTTCAAAACCGCGAAGTCGCAGTTGCCCTGATTTTCGAAGATGCGTGCCTTGGCGGCGGCATAGTTCACGAAAGTATGATGGCGGTCGAGATGATCGGGCGTGACGTTCAACACCACGGCGATCTTCGGGTGGAATGTCTCGATCGTCTCCAACTGGAAACTGCTGACCTCGAGCACAATCCAGGATTCGGCGGTGGCGCTCTCCACGAAACTGATGGCAGGCGTGCCAATGTTGCCGCCAACCAGCGTCTCATGCCCGCTGGCCGCAATGATGTCACCCGCCAGCGTGGTCGTCGTCGTTTTGCCGTTGGATCCGGTGATGGCGACGATATGGCCTTTGAGGTAGAGTGCGGCCAGTTCAACTTCGCCTATGACAGGGATGCCCGCCTGCCGCGCCTGCAGTAGCTGCGGCACGTCTGCGGGCACGCCGGGGCTGATGACGATTAGCTCCTGTTCCTTGAACGTGCGTTCGCCATGGTAACCCGCTTCGACTACGATGCCGTGATCAAGAAGCTGTGGTATTTCGTGATGCAGCTCCTCTGCCGACTTGGTATCCGACACAGCGACCCGTGCCCCGCGATCCGCCAGAAAGAGCGCGCTGGCGATTCCCGATTTTCCCAGCCCAACCACCAGTACGCGCTTGCCTTTTACATCCATGAGAGGTTCCGCCCGAATGGTCATTGTGCCACGTTTGGCGCGCCGCTAGCGCAACTTCAACGTGGTAAGAGCAAAGAGTGCAAACACCAGCGAGGCAATCCAGAAGCGCACGATCACTTTCGACTCGCTCCAGCCCATCAACTCAAAGTGATGGTGGATGGGCGCCATCTTGAAAATGCGCTTCCTGCGCAGCTTGTACGAACCCACCTGCAGAATGACCGACAACGCCTCAATCACAAAAACGCCCCCGATGAACGGCAGGAGCAGTTCCTGCTTGATGAGCACCGCGACGGTGCCGATGGCGCCGCCCAGAGCCAACGATCCGACGTCACCCATGAAAACCTCCGCCGGATGAGCGTTATACCAGAGGAAACCGATGGCAGAGCCGACCATGGAACCGCAGAAAATCGTCAGCTCCGAAACTTGGGGAATCTTGGAAATTTCCAGGTAGTCCGCGAAAAGGGCATGTCCGCTGACGTAGGTCAGGATGGTCAGCGCCCCAGCGGCGATCACCGTGCAGCCAATCGCCAGGCCGTCCAGGCCGTCGGTGAGGTTCACCGCGTTGCTTGACCCCACGATGACAATCACCACGAAAATTAGGAAGGGCAGAAAGGCCAGCGGCCAAAAATTCGTGTGCAGAAGGCTGCCAATCACCAGGTCGGGCCGGAAATGCTTGAAGAACGGTACGATCAGGCGAGTCGAATACAGGCCATAGCGTTGCAATACGATGAGCGTGAGGGCAATCGCCAAGGCGGTCAAAAATTGGTAGAAGAGCTTGGCGCGTCCGGTCAATCCGAGGTTGCGCCGGTGAACCACCTTTAGATAGTCGTCAGCGAATCCGATGCCACCGTAGGCGAGCGTCGCCACCACCGCGATCCAGACGAAGCGATTGCTCAGGTCGGCCCACAACAAGGTTGGCACGACCATGGCGACCACGATTAGCACTCCGCCCATGGTGGGCGTGCCCGCCTTTCGCTGGTGGGCTTGGGGTCCGTCTTCGCGGATGTACTGGCCGATCTGGAAATCGCGCAAACGTCTCACCACCGCAGGGCCGATCACCAACCCCATGAAGAGCGCCGTCAGACTGGCGAAGGTGGTGCGAAACGTCAAATAGCGAAAGATTCGGAACGGGCCGATGTGTAAGACGACAAAACCCTTTTGATAGAGCAGCCAGTAGAGCAAATTGTTCCCCGTTGGTAAAGTCTCTTGCGGCCCGAAGACTCAGTGGGTGCCATTCGCTGTCTTACCCATCCATGCGTCTAGAGCGCGCTCCAGGCGGACCCCTCGTGAAGCCTTCAGCAGCACCAGGTCGCCCGGCTTGACGTTGCGCTGCAACCACTCGGCAGCATCTTCAGGCGTCGCCACGAATTCCGCCGCTACATTTGCGGCATCCGCCCCATCCACGATGAACCTCGCCAAGCCCCGCACACCGAGCACGCGATCAACACCGTAGTTTCCCATGAGTTGTCCGCAGTCGCGATGCATCGCCTCACCACTTGGTCCCAGTTCGAGCATTTCGCCGGCCACCACGATGCGACGCTGCGCGGGCATCTGTGCCAGCGATCGGACCATGCTGTCCAGCGCCTTCGGGTTTGAATTGTAGCAATCGTTAATGATCGTGGCCCCAGCATATTCCAGTACCTGTCCGCGCTTGTCACCCGCGGATATCGACGCCAGCGATTCGGCGGCCTCGCGTAGCATGACACCGTATTGCAGGCCGACTCCGACTGCCGCCAGCGCATTGTAGATGCTGTGTTCTCCCAGCAGCGGAAG
Source organism: uncultured Acidobacteriaceae bacterium (assembly GCA_963779555.1). Taxonomy (GTDB): domain Bacteria; phylum Acidobacteriota; class Terriglobia; order Terriglobales; family Acidobacteriaceae; genus DASRAA01. Next base: position 283,199 of record CAVZYS010000014.1, on the reverse strand, counting down.
GGTGGCGCGCACACGCTCGCCGTTGCTCACTAGATCGAACGCCGAACCCACGGGACGCAGCGCTTCGATGTTTTCTGCACTGACGTCCGCCGGCTTCTCCACACCGAATGTCACTACTTTGCCATGAAAATCGCGTCCGAACTGCGACACGTAGGCATCGTCAGCATTGAGTACGGCGATTCCTCCGGCGGGCAACGACTCGATCAATTCGTACTTAGCGCGTGCAATTCCGGCGATGGAGTCGAAAAACTCCAGGTGCACCGGAGCCACCATGGTGACCACGCCGCAGTCAGGTTGGGCCAGTTTCGCCAACGCGGTGATCTCTCCCGCGTGCGACATGCCCATCTCAATCACGGCGATTTCGTGCTCAGGCTCCAGCTTCAGCAGTTGCAGAGGTAGACCAAAATGATTGTTAAGATTGCCCTGCGACTTCAGCACACAGAGCTTCGTAGCCAACACGTGAGCGATGATTTCCTTGGTCGTCGTCTTACCGGCGGAACCGGTTATGCCCACCAGCGGCCCGCCCCACACCTTCCTGACCGCCGCAGCCAGTTGCTGCAGAGCGACAAGCGTGTCATCCACACCCAGCAGCCTCGTGTTCCCTGGAAGGCGCCCCAACTGATCGCGACGCACAACCGCTGCAACCGCGCCCTTGGACAGCGCAACTTCCACGAAGTCGTGGCCGTCGAGGCGATCGCCTTGCACCGCAAAGAACAGCTCTCCCGGCGTCAGAGTACGAGAATCGATGGAATAACCGCACGCGACGGCCTGGGGATCAAACTCACCGCTCGCCTGCACGAACTCGGCGGCACGCGAGAGACTCAGCTTCATGATTTGACCGGATGCGCAGCCGCGTATCCGGCGTGTTGCAGAGCTTTCTGGGCCACTTCCACATCATCGAACGGGACAACGCCCCGGCTCGTTACCTGATGTTTCTCGTGACCTTTCCCAGCAATGAGAACTATGTCCCCGGCCTCGGCCTCGTGTATGGCCAACTCGATGGCCCTATGACGGTCTGGCTCCAGCGTGTAGCGAGCACCGGTGCGTTGCAGTCCAGGCAAAGCGTCGTTCATGATAGCTATGGGATCTTCGCTGCGCGGGTTGTCGCTGGTCAGGATCACGAAGTCGCTGCCTCGTCCCGCCGCTTCGCCCATCAGCGGTCGTTTGATGCGGTCGCGATCGCCGCCACATCCGAAGACGGTGATCACGCGTCCGGGCCCGCCCCTCTGATGCAGGAAGTCATGGGCTACCGCCGTGAGATTACGGATCGCGTCGTCGGTGTGTGCGTAATCGACGATCACGGTGAAGGGCTGGCCGAGGTCGAGCCGTTGGAAGCGACCAGCAACCTGAGCAATCTGGTCGGCGGCTTCAGAAATTGCGTTGGGTTCCGCGTCGCGTGCATAAGCCGCGGCTGCAGCAGCCACCAGGTTATACACGTTGACCCGCCCCAGCAGCGGGCTCCAGATGGGAATCTCGCCTCGCGGGGTAATCAGTTGGAAGCCAACTCCAGTACCGCTGACTTTCAGGTCGTTGGCGTGAAAGTCGCCGCGATCAATCCCGTAGGTAATCACCTCGTGGTGATGCTTACAAAGCGGCAGCAGACGCTGGCCGTATTCATCTTCGATGTTGATGACTGCGAACCGCGGCGGCTCCACCCCCAGTCCCTTAAATAGAATTATCTTCGACTGGAAGTAGTTCTCCATGGTCCCGTGGTAGTCGAGATGATCGCGTGTCAGGTTAGTAAAAACTGCCACTTCGAACGGAATCCCGAAGACCCGCTGTTGCTCGAGGCCGTGCGACGATACCTCCAGTACCGCTTCCGTGCATCCGACGTTCACTGCTTTCGAGAAGATCTGGTTCAGTTCGAGGGCTTCGGGCGTGGTATGGGGAGCTGCAAGGGTGTCGTTTCCGATGCGGTATTCGACCGTTCCAAGCAATGCGATCTTGCGCCCTGCGGCCCGCAACATCTGGCTCAGGATGAACGACGTCGTGGTCTTGCCGTTAGTGCCGGTGATGCCTGTGATCGTGAGCTTCTCCGCCGGATGTCGATAGAAGTTCGCGCTCAGCCGGGCGAGCGCCCGTCGCCCATGCGGCACCACGGCCCACGCAATCCCTTCGCGGGGCGCAGCCGAGTCGCTCACCACCGCTACCGCTCCGTTGGCGATTGCCTGGTCAATATAGCGGTTACCATCAGTGCTTTCGCCGCGCATGGCGACGAAACACCATCCCGGCTTCACCCGCCGGCTGTCGTAATCCAATCCAGCTATGGGAGGATCGCCGCTCTCCTCTAGAATCTCCGCGCCATCAAGTAACTGTAGGAAGTTCATTCTACCCGCATTATAACTGCGCTCCGGAAGACGAGTGCGGCCGTTTATGCGGCCCGACGCTGGCTTTCCAAAACGGTACAACTCCGTTTTGCTAGTGGCTGAAGCGAATCGTGACCTTTTGCCCTGCCGGTAGATGGCTGCCCGGTAGCGGCGTTTGCTGGCGCGCGATTCCGCTGCCCATCACGTTGATCTCGAGGCCGCTTTGCTGCGCTACTTCCACAGCCGAGCGCAACGACTTTCCCATGAACGACGGCACCACGATCCCACTATCGACGTCGAGCACGACGGTGCCTTTTTCGGCGGCCGCTTGCGCTGCAGAAGGATTCGACGACGGAAAGGCAGCCACAGCGTCGACATCCGATGAAGCTGGAGTTGTAGGCGTGAGCGGTCCCGTAGAAACATTCACCAACTTTGCCCTTCCGGCCGGATCCGAATTCGAAGCAGAAGCCGCCGGATGGTCGACTTTCACTGGTGCTTTTCCGGACGCATCCCCGGCCTCGGAGATCAGCGGAGCACCTAGGCGGTCGGAGTCTTCCTCCGCAGCGTCATCGTTCTTCTGTGAGGATGCCATGAGCGTCTTCCGCAAAGCCTGGTTTTTTGGCTCGATGTCATGCGGCACGTGCATGAACTCGAGCACCTGCTCTGCAATGCGCTTAAAGACTGGCGCTGACACCTGGCCGCCCTGGTGCAGTCCCTGCGCTGAGTCGAGGATGACGGCAATCGTGATCGCAGGATTGTTAACCGGCGCGAAGCCGACGAACGAAGCCACATACTTCGTCTTGGAATAGGCCCCTGTCGCCGGATCCACCTTTTGTGCGGTGCCGGTCTTGCCGGCGACGGTGTATCCGTCGAGAATGGCGCGGCGCGCGGTGCCGTCGAGTACGACGGCTTCCATCATTTTCTTCATTTGCACCGCGGTCATGGTCGAGATCACCCGGTGTTGCTGCGCGGGATGGAACACCACCGGCTTCGGTGCGGCGTTGGGGGGCAACTCCCCGGCCACAATGCGCGGTGGCGTGTACACGCCGTCATTGGCGATAGTCGAAACCATCGAGACCACCTGCACGGCCGTGACACCAATCTCCTGCCCCATCGACATAGCACCGATCGACACCTTCGACCAGCGATTGAGGGGTTTCTTCAAGCCCCGGCTCTCGCCCGGGAGCTCGATGCCGGTCGGCGCTCCAAAGCCGTAGGAACGGATGTAGTCATCGAAGCGAACGTCGCCCAACTTCATTCCTGTCTTGACGGCCGCAACGTCACTGGAGTGCGCATAAGCCTCGGCAATCGTCAGCACACCCATCTTGTGGGCATCGTGTATGGTCATGCCGAAGATGGTGATGGAACCGCCTTGGCAATCGACATGGTCTTCCGGTGTGACTACTTTCTGTTCAATTGCCGCCGAGTACGTCACCGTCTTGAACACCGATCCGGGCTCGTACACATCGCTAACCGCGCGGTTCTTCAGTGCTTCCTTGGGGACGCTGTTGAAGATGTTGGGATTGAAAGTTGGGCGGTTGACGAGCGCCAGGATTTCGCCGGTCTGCGGATTCTGCACGACGACGGTACCGGCCACCGCCTTGGTCTCTTCCATCGCGCGCTCAAGTTCCTTTTCCGCGATGTACTGGATCGTCGCGTCCAGCGTCAGCACCAGGTTCTGTCCGGGATCGGGCTGCCGTTCCACCCGTCCATACCACTTGCGGCGGGCATCGACGAAGATCATTTCCCGGCCCGGCATGCCGCGCAAATCGTCGTCGAACTTCAGTTCCAACCCGCCCAGCCCTTCGTCGTCAACCCCCACGTAACCGATGGTCTGCGCAGCCAGGTCGCGCTTGGGATAGAAGCGCTTGGGTTCCTTGCGGAAATAAATCCCTCGCAAACTCAGATTGCGGACGCGTTCGCTGGTGTCGGCATCGAGTTTGCGCTTCACCCAGGCGAAGTTTTTCTGAGACCGCAGATGTGCCAGCAGTTCCTGGGCATCGAGGTCGAGTACCTTGGCCAGAATTTGCGCCGTGGTCTCCTGGTCGGGGATCTCACTCGGGACGGCAAACACCGAATCGACGTCGATCGACATCGCCAGTTCTGCGCCGTTGCGGTCGTAGATGGTGCCCCGCCGCGGATCCACGTCGATGGTGCGTCCGTGTTGTCGGGAAGCCAGATTCAGGAAGAACTGATACTTGATAACTTGCAGATCAACCAAACGCGCAAGCACCGCTGCAGCCCACAGGAAGAGCACGACCGCAAGAATGTAAAGCCGCTTGCTTGGCGTCTTGGCCGGCCCGCTTTCCCGCATCCCCGTTCTCCCCCGTGCGCGCAATCCGTGCCCCGGGCACAGACCGCAATCTTACTCTGTGGTACAGCTCTTACACTGTGGTACTGACATACGGAAGGCGGTCCGACATGGGCGGACCGCCGCTGTGAGCTCTCGTCCGGGTTTCAGCCCGTCGCACCGCCACCCAAACGCTTATTGCTACTGCTGCATTGAGATCACCATAATGCCGCTGGGATTTGCCCTTGCCATGACCGCCGTCGCGCTATCCCCAATCCCACTTTCGATGAGCTGTACCTGTCCTGCAACGGGTGGAATCATGCCCAACTTGCGGGCTTCCAGGTCGATGCGTTCCAGGTCTTTCAACGATGACTCCTCGAGCTTCAACTCGCGGTTACTCTCGACGATCGAATTCTGCTCCGCCTTGGCCTGTTCGATGCGATAGCCGTATTCAATGGCGCTGAGATGCTGCAGCAGGTACACCATTACCAGAAGAAAGAAGACGGCCAGCGTTATGCCGAACGACTTCATCTCGCGGCGGCGCTTGGGATCGACCATACGCACCACGCGCGAATTATCAATACGCTTGGTGAAGTAGATCTCCGGGGTGCCCATGAACATGCCGCGTGTCTCCGATACCTGGTCGCCCCAGTTGCCGGCTTCCGCTGCGGTTGGATAAAGAATTCCAGCTGCCATCGCTCTCTCCTGCCGGGCCGCCTTGTACCTGGCGCATATCCGGCTGACTCCCACAATGTCAGAGTCCCACGTTCCTGTACTACAGCTCGTTCACATTTCCACAACCTTTTCCGCAGGTTCTGTGGATATCCCTGAGGAAACTGTTGATAAGTCTCGCAACTCAACAGCTATCTACTCCCCGCAAAGCTCAAATCCGCTCCGCTGCCCGCAGTTTCGCGCTGCGTGACCGCGGATTGCGATCGATCTCTTCCTCGTTGGCGGTCACCGGCTTCTTGGTCAGCACGCGGTACGTTCCGTCGTGCGCTCCATCGCGTAGCGCATCTTTCACAATGCGGTCCTCCAGCGAGTGGAACGAAATGATCACCAACCTGCCGCCCTTCTTCAGTATCTGCGGCGCCGCGCCTTTACCCAGCAGCTCCCGCAGGTCTTCCAGTTCACGGTTCACCAGAATTCGGAGGGCCTGAAAGGTTTTCGTCGCCGGATGAATACGCCGCTCAGCTTGGTTCATTGGCCGGGCCGCAGCCGAAACCACCTCCGCAAGATGTGCGGTGGTACGAATCGGCCGCGCCCGAACAATGGCTCTGGCGATTCTCCGCGACCTCCCTTCCTCACCGAATTCGTAAATCGCATCGGCAAGCTCGCGCTCGTCGAAGCGGTTTACCACTTGTTCGGCGGTCTGCCCGGACTGCGTATTCATCCGCATATCTAACGGGCCTTCCGCCTGAAAACTAAATCCGCGCTCGGCGTTGTCCAACTGCAGGGAGCTGACGCCCAGATCGGCCAGCAGTCCATCGACACTGGCGGGCGCCACGTGTTGGGCCACTTCCGCAAAACTCGCATGCACCAGTTCGATCTTCGGCCAATCGGCTGCCATCTCCGGGGGAGGGCTCAACAGCCGTTCACGGGCCCGCTCCAACGCTGCCGGGTCTTTATCGAAGCCAATCAAACGACCCGCTGGGCCGAGACGTTTTGCGATTTCCCAACCGTGTCCGCCTAGGCCGAGGGTCAGATCGATAAAGGTCCCGCCGCGCCGCACGGCCAGGAATTCGATCGCTTGTTGTAAAAGAACCGGCACATGGCCAAACTGCCTTTTGACCGCTTCGCCATGTTCGCGCCCGGGGGCGCTGTCCGCTCTTGGAAACTCGTTGTCCATTCACTCCCGTTCCGAGACGTTGAATGGATCGCTCTGCCTCACTAAATGCCCAGACCGTCCAGGGTTTTCGCATCCTCATCTGTAAGTGGCTCGGCCACCTCTTTGCGAAGCGTCTCCGCATTCTGTACTTCGAGGTACGTCAAACGTCCCGCCACTGAGACCTCGCCCTTCAGGTCCGCCGACTCGCGTAACTGCACCGGCAGCAGCAGACGTCCTTGGTTGTCGAACTCCACTTCTTGCCCGTAATGACTGGTCAACTTCACCAGCTTTTGCTTCGAAGCGTTGAACATCGAAAGCCCGACCAGCTTCCGCTCGATCGTCTCCCATTCCTGGAGGGGATATACAAAGGCACTCTTTCCGTCCCAGCTTGTGATATAAAATTTGCTTCCGTACTTCTCGTCGGCCAGGCGCTTGTATTCCGCGGGCATCTTGAGACGCCCTTTGTCGTCGAGCCGGGTTAAGTGCGAGCCACGAAACATAATCACCGGGCCCATACCGCCGGGACCCTGATCCGTCGTCGCGAGAGGAGGAGAACCTGAAATGCCGTTCCACGTGGAAGCCAGCTTGCAGTTGCGTCGCGCGTTTGGCCGAATCTACCAATTCGCTCTAGCAGCTTCCACGGAAGGCCACAATTCCCCATAACCTTCCACGATTTACCACTCTTGGAGTCGAATCTTACGCCCTTTCCCCGTCGTGTCAAGTGGAAATCTCCATCTTTTCAATAAAGTTTTCTAGGACTTGCCCGACCACGACAGGTTGCGCTTTTCACCCGACCCTCCCCCAGCATTTTGGGTTTACTATCGCGATTCCCTACGGTCTGAATTGGGTCGATTTCCGGCGAAACCGTTAGTTGTTGGCACAAAACCCGCAGCAGAAGCGATTGGACGCCCGCGACCGGCACAGGTGGTACAAAGTGGGCCTGACCGCCGCAGCGGCGAAAACGCCCGGAAATTTGGCAATCGCAGGGCCGGGCAGTATAGTCATTGCGTCGCGCGTCGCATCACCCAATGCCATGAGTCAGCGCCTGCACGTCGAGCAATGGATTCCCGTTCCCGTGCCCAAGGTATTCGCTTTTTTCTCCGACCCCCATAATTTGCCGCGCATCATGCCCCCATCGCAAGGCGCGAAGCTGGTCAAGTTCAATCTTGTTCCGCCGCGATTACCGGAAGGCGCACGTCCGCAAGGCTCGGAGCACATGGCGGGACCCGGCACCGAAATCACCTTCAAGTTCCGTGCGATTCCGTATGTGCCCATACACGAACGATGGACCGCGCTGATCACAGATTTTGCCTTCAACGAGTATTTCTGTGACACCCAGAAGCAGGGGCCGTTCAAGTCGTGGCATCACACCCACACCTTCGAAGCCAAAATTGTGGATGGCCGCGAGGGCACGGTCGTTGGCGATGAGGTCGAGTACGAGGTTGGCTTCGGCGCGATCGGAAAAATGATCGAGACCGTGATCTTTAAGCGCATGATGCGCTCCATCTTCGAGCACCGGAAACAGGCGCTGGAAAAAGTCTTTGCCGCCGAGATCAACGAATTGCGCCTGGCCAGGTGTAGCGAACTGAGAACATAATCGGATCGGATCGATAACCAGGCCCATTTCCGGCTCAGTTTAGTTGAGAATAAGGGATACTCTATCCAACCGCTTGCGATTGGGGAATTTGTGGATATGAATGTCGGCCCGAATCTGTCATCGCAAACCATGAGCGAACCACCATTGCGTGAGATCTACGTCAGCACGGATATAGAAACCGACGGACCGGTCGCGGGAAAACATTCCATGCTGAGCATTGGATCGGCAGCCTATCTGGCCGACAAAGAGCTGCTGGGGACGTTCTCCGCCAACTTGGAAACACTGCCCGCATCGGCCCCGGATCCCAAGACCGCCGCCTGGTGGGCCACACAGCCGGAGGCATGGTCGGCCTGCCGGCAAAATCTCGAAGCGCCTGCTGTTGCCCTGAAGCGCTACGTTGCCTGGCTCAAGGGGTTTGGCGGACGGCCTGTGTTTGTCGGCTACCCGGCCGCCTTCGATTTTTCTTTCGTCTATTGGTATCTCACCGAGTTCGCGGGCGAGAACCCATTCGGCTATTCGGCAATTGATATCAAGACCTACGCGATGGCGCTGCTGCGCAAACCATATCGAGCGTGCGGCAAGCAGTCGATGCCCTCGGAGTGGTTCGATCCCGTGCCTCATACGCATGTGGCGCTCGACGATGCCATCGAGCAAGGACAACTGTTCTGCAACATGCTTAAGGCCAACTCCGCCGCCTGACTAGAGCAAATTAGAAATTCCTGTGTCCGTTCGAGATATTCACCACGGAGACACGGAGGACACGGAGTTTTTTTACTTCTTTCAGCGTCTCCGTGAACTCAGTGTCTCCCTGGTCGTGATTAATCCTGTAGAAATCCTCTATCCTTGGTCATGGACCTTTTCGCCCTCACCCGCAAGCTCATCGACATCGAATCCATAACCGGCAATGAATCCGCGGTGGGAGAGGCGCTCGCTCAGGAATTGTCTGCGCTGGGCTACGCCGTCGAGCGCATGCCGGTGGAGGGCGACCGCTTCAACGTGTGGGCCACTCATCCACGCCAGCCGCGTCCAGAGCTGGTGTTCTCGACGCACATGGACACGGTCCCTCCGTTCATCCCTTCTTCCGAGACACCAGAGCGCATTTACGGACGCGGCTCCTGCGATGCCAAAGGCATCATCGTGGCGCAGATCGCGGCCGCCGAGAAGCTAGAAGCCGACAGCATCCGCGTCGGCTTGCTATTTCTCGTCGGCGAAGAGCGCGACAGCCAGGGAGCGCAGGCGGCCAACCTTGACCCGCGCGGAGCGAAGTTCCTCATCAACGGTGAACCCACTGAGAATCGCATCGCTCTCGCCTCCAAGGGAACGCTAAGGGTGGAAGTCGTCGCTAAAGGAAAGATGGCGCACTCGGCCTATCCCGAATTGGGTGAGTCGGCAATTGAGAAATTACTCGACGCGGTGGAGAACATCCGCAAACTGAAGTTGCCGGTGCACCCCACCGCCGGGCCTTCAACCCTGAACATCGGTCTTATCGCAGGAGGCCGGGCACCAAACGTCATCCCCGATCAAGCAAGCGCGAACCTGCTGATCCGGTTGGTCGGGCCTACGGATGACTTGCGCCGCCAGATCACTGCCGCAGTCGATGGTAAGGCCGAAGCCAGCTTCATCCTCGAAATCCCCTTCGTGGAACTCGGCACCGTGCCCGGCATCGATACCATGATCGCCGCATTCACCACCGACATCCCGGCCCTCACCAACTGGGGTAAACCTGTGCTGATCGGGCCCGGCTCGATTCATGTAGCCCACACCGACAGCGAGTACATTGAGAAGAAGCAATTACTTGACGCCGTCGATCTCTACTCGCAAATCGCGCGCCACCTGATGAAAAGCGACGTAGCCTAGGACAATATAGGGCTGGCCGAAGCGTGCCGATCCGGTTAGGATTCAGTGCCGCGACCTTTCTTCACTTGTTCCATCAGCCGGTTTCTGATATCTCATGCTTTGGCCGCATCGCAGCGGCCTCTCAGCATGGCCACTGCAAAAGATCCCGGCAAGTCCCCTCAACCCAAGCCCACTTCACCTCCGCCAATTTATGGCATCCAGCGCGGACATCCCCTGCCACTGGGTGCGACCGTGCATCGCAAGGGAGTGAACTTCGCGATCTTTTCCAAGCCCGCCACCTCCTGCACACTGGTGCTGTACGAGCCAGGCTCGGAGCGCGTTCTCAGGGAAATCCCCCTGGACCCTCACGTCAACCGTATCGGTCAAGTGTGGCACGTCTTCGTAGAAGGCCTTGATACTGGCGCGCACTACGCTTTTCGTTTCGATATGCAGCCCAACCCCGAACCGCAGATTGATCGCTTCTTCGCCGGCTCGCAGGTCTGCTCGATCCCTACGCTCATGTGATATCGAATGGCGCACCTTGGGGTAGCCTACAAGGCAGGCGCTCATCCCCGAAGGCACTGCGTGGTGCTTGAAAACCACTTCGATTGGCGAGACGATCAGCAACTCAACATTCCCCTGGTCGATAGCGTCATTTACGAAATGCATGTGCGCAGCTTCACTCGCCATCCTTCTTCGGGGGTCGCGAATCCGGGAACTTTTGTTGGACTGATCGAGAAGATTCCCGTACCTCAAGAAGCTGGGAGTGACCGCGGTTGAACTGCTTCCGGTGAACGAATTTGAAGAAGCCGACACCAATCGCGTCAATCCTTTCACCGGATGAGCCACTGGTCAACCTGTGGGGTTATCAGCCCACCGCCTTCTTTCGCGCCGAACACCGCCTATTCGTCGAATGTCGCCGACGGCGAACAGGTTCGCGAATTCAAGCGCCTGGTACAGGCCATGCATAAAGCGGGCATCGAAGTCATCCTCGACATGGTCTTCAACCACACGGCTGAGGGCGACGAGCACGGACCACCTCGTCGTTCCGCGGCATCGACAACGCGACCTACTACATCCTCGACCCCTGGTCTGGCAAGTACCTGAACTACTCGGGATGCGGCAACACCGTGAACTGCAACAATCCGGTCGTGCACGACTTCATCGTCGACTGCCTGCATTACTGGGTCACCGAGATGCATGTGGACGGTTTCCGCTTCGACCTGGCATCGATCCTCGGTCGCGGCCAGGATGGCTCGGTGCTGAAGAACCCTCCGCTGCTCGAGCACCTCGCCTACGATCCGGTGCTGGCCAACATCAAGCTGATCGCCGAAGCCTGGGACGCGGCTGGTCTCTATCAGGTCGGCACTTTGCCCTCCTGGGGACGTTGGGCGGAATGGAACGGTATCTTTCGCGACGATGTGCGCAAGTTCGTAAAGGGTGACGCTGGCATGACCTCGGCTCTGGCCACGCGTCTGCTGGGCAGTCCTGACCTGTACGAAACCAGCGCGCGTGAACCCTATCACAGCATCAACTTCGTGACTTGCCACGACGGTTTCACTCTTAACGACTTGGTGTCCTACGACGAGAAACACAATCTCGCCAACGGCGACAACAATCAGGATGGCAACAACGCTAACTACAGTTGGAACTGCGGCGTCGAAGGCTCCAACCTCCGGATGCTGCCATCAACGAACTCCGCGTTCGCCAGCGCAAAAACTTCGCGGCTATCCTGCTTTTCTCCCACGGCGTACCCATGATCCTCTCCGGCGACGAGTTAGGACGCACCCAGCAGGGCAACAATAACGCCTATTGCCAGGACAACGACGTAAGCTGGCTCAACTGGGACATGGCGAAGTCCAACGCCGGACTGCTGCGCTTCTTTCGGCTGATGATTGCCTTCCGCAAGCGCTGCCCCATGCTGCGACGCGACACCTTCGCCCTCGACGGCGACACGGGCTTCCACGTGACCTGGCACGGGACCAAACGCATGTCGGCGGACTGGAGTCCGGAATCGCGTTCCGTCGCCATGCAGTGGACACAACTACTTGCGGACGGCACCCGCGACGATTTGCACTTCATTGCGCATGCACACTGGGAAGACCGCGAGTTCGAGTTGCCCGATATCGGCAAGCGCAAGTGGTTCCGATTGGTGGACACTGCGCTTCCCTCATCCCAGGACATCGCAGAGGAAGGCCAGGAATTTCCCTTGCGGTCCCAGAACGCTTATCCCGTCAAGGCTCGCAGCGTAGCGATTTTTGCGGCGAAATAAGCGTGGACCTACCCCTTAACGTCGCCCCAGCAACTCGAACCGCTCGCTCTCCGGCTCAGCCTCTCGGATCGAGCCGTCGCCGATGTCGTACACCCAGCCGCGAATCTCGATTTCACCCTTGCGCAATCGCGCGCGCACGGTGGGATGGGTTTTCAGGTTCTCGATCTGGCCGAGCACGTTGTACTCAGTCATGCGGCGGAGTTGCTCTTCCTCGGACGCTTCGCCAATCTCCAGCAACATTTGCCGCCGCGCTTCGAGGGCGTGATTCATCCACTTTTTTACTCCCGGCATGCCTTCCACCTGTTCGGGATGCAGGAGTGCCTTCATCACCCCGCAGTCGGAGTGTCCGCAGACCACGATCACAGGCACTTTCAGCACCAGCATCGCGTACTCCACGCCAGCGGTGACGCCGCCGACAAATCCGATGTGTGGCGGAACGATATTGCCAGGGTTGCGCTCGATGAAGATTTCGCCCGGATCGGTTTGCGTCACCAGGTTGGGATTCACCCGCGAGTCAGCGCAAGTCACGAATAGCGCGAGTGGTTCCTGCCTGCTCTTCAGGCGCTCAAACATCTCGCGCTGTGCAGGGTAAACTTCCGTCTGAAACTTGGCCACTCCTTGCGCGATCCGTGCCAGCGCTTGCTGCTTCTGCATTAGGCAACTCCCGAAAAAATTAAGGGACCAGCACTACTTTTCTGCAACTACACGGGTGCTCAGTAGCCGCAGGTCCTCAGGTTATCAAACCGGGCAATCCTCCAATTCGCACCGCTCTCGCCTGTTAGACTTATGCCCTATGAGTGAAGCGAACAATGCGCTTGCCGGCGCTTCGTCGGCCTATTTGCGCTCGGCCATGCATCAGCCCATCCAATGGAACGAGTGGGGAGAGGAGACCTTTGCTCTCGCCCAGCGCGAAAACAAGCCGATCCTGCTCGACATAGGCGCAGTTTGGTGTCACTGGTGCCACGTCATGGACCGCGAGTCCTACGAGAGCAGCGAAATCGCCGAGATCATCAACCGCGAGTTCATCGCCGTGAAGGTCGATCGCGACGAGCGCCCTGACGTTGACAGCCGCTACCAGCTCGCTGTCTCGGCGATCTCCGGCACCGGAGGATGGCCGCTCACCGTGTTCCTCACTCCCGAAGGCAAACCATTTTACGGCGGAACCTACTTCCCGCCCGACGATCGCTATGGCCGTCCCAGTTTCAAAAAAATCCTGCTGGCCATTTCCGAAGCCTATCGCGACCGCCGCGATGAAGTGTTGAAGTCCGCCGACGAAAGCATGAGCATGCTGGCCAATGCCGAGGGCTACTCCGGACGCCATGCTGATTTCTCGCCGCGCGTCGTGGGCGTGATGGTGCAATCGGCGTTGCCCATCTTCGATGCCAAGCATGGCGGATTCGGCGGCGCTCCGAAATTTCCCCACTCCTCGGCCATCGACTTGCTGATCGACTGGTACGCCCGCACTAAAGAAGAGCGCGTGGCCACCGTAGTCACCACCACGCTTACCAGGATGGCAAACGGCGGCGTCTACGACCAGCTCGGCGGCGGCTTTCATCGCTACTCGGTCGATGATCGCTGGATTGTGCCGCACTTCGAGAAGATGTCGTACGACAACTCGGAACTGCTGAAGAACTACGTTCATGCCTACCAGGTATTTGGCTACGACTTTTACCGGCACATCGCAGAAGACATCGTCCGTTGGATGGACGAATGGCTCACCGACCGCGACCATGGCGGCTTCTACGCCTCGCAGGACGCCGACATCAACCTCGATGACGATGGCGACTACTTCACCTGGACGGTCGACGAAGCCAAGGCGGTGCTGACTCCCGATGAACTCCAGGCGATCTCGCTGCATTACGACATCGCTGAAGTCGGTGAGATGCACCACAATCCAGCCAAGAACGTCCTTTGGATTGCCATGCTGTCGGAGGAGATCGCGACTCGCATGGGGCGCGATATCACCGACGTTCTCGACTTGCTCACCATGGCTCGCGCGAAGATGTACGCGGCTCGAAAGCAACGCCCGACTCCGTTTATCGACAAGACCATCTACACCAACTGGAACGCGCTCTGCGTCTCCGCGTACCTGCACTATGCCCGGGCCCTGGCACGTCCCGACGCGCGACACTTCGCGCTCCGCTCCCTCGATCGCATTCTCGCGGAGGCGTGGCACGAAGAGCGTGGCTTGTCGCACGTCATCGCCTACAGCGACGCGAACGCCGAAAAGCGCTTCGTGCGCGGTCTGCTCGATGACTACGCCTACACTGTCATCGCCTGTCTCGACGCCTATGAAGTTACTGGCGACCTCAGCTACTTCCGCTTCGCCAAGCAAATCGCCGACCAGATGATCAGCCGCTTGGCCGATCCAACGTCTGGCGGGTTCTTCGACACCGAGCCACCACTCGAAGAGCGATTGAAGTTGGGAGCGTTGGCGGCGCGCCGCAAGCCGTTCCAGGATGCCCCCACGCCCGCGGGGAACCCCTGCGCTGCGATCGCTCTGCTCCGTCTGCATGCCTACACGAATGATGCTAAGTATCGCGACAAGGCCGAAGACACGCTTGAGGTCTTTGCCGGAGCGGCGGAGCAGTTTGGAATATACGCAGGCACCTACGGCTTGGCCGCGAGTTGGCTGTCGCGTCCACACACTCAGGTCATCGTGGTCGGTGAAGACGACAAAGCAGACGCGCTTCTCAAGGCGGCTTCTGCACCCTTCACCATCAATTTGTCGGTCGTCCATTTGACCGATAGCGAAGCTGTGGCTGACAACCTGCCTCCCGCACTCGCGGAGACCATTCCGAATCTGCCCGCACTGAGAGAGAAGAAGTCTGTGGCCGTCATATGCACTAACTTCACCTGCCGCCCACCTATCGACAATCCTGAAGATCTCGCGGTCGCAATACGGCAAGCAATCGCCGCACCGTAAGATTTGATGTCGATTTGCCGATAGGAAACATCGTGGCGCCGCATCCCCCGGCCAGAGGAGCGGCGTTACACCTGTGGTACGGGTCGGCGAGGCTTGATTTCCTCGCCGGCGCTGCCACGGGCTACACTAGTAACCGTTCACCACAGGAAGTAGCTGTGCCTCGCAATCTTAAAAAATCAATTCCTCACCCGCAGGCGAAATCCACTCCGGCCAAACCCACAGCCAAATCGGCGGCTGGTAAGCGTGCGACTCCAAAACCTCAATTGACTAGCGTAAAGCAGTCGGCGGCACGCAAGCCTGCCACAAAAAAGAAGCCTTCGGGCTTTCATGGCGGAAGCTACCTCACACCTAGCGGCAACGTGTCCATTGGCATTCCCTCGTTCTGGACACTGCGTCAGACCAACGACGACCTTGAAGTCGAGAGCCCCACGGGAAAAACCTCGGTCATCGTCACCGCGTTTCAGCGAAACAATAGCGGCAGCAAACTCGATGCTCGCGAATACCTTGCAGAGCTTTCTTCGCAGCGCTCCGGTCAAGGGACGCCCCGATGTGCAAAAGACCGGACACCAGCGCGCGATCTCGCGATTTCGCGACTTGGAAGGCGACCGCTGGCATGTGGAGTTTCTGACTGACGGCGAGACGCTGCTGCTGGCCACGATGAACACTTCGCTGCCGGCGCGCTCGCAGGAAGCCCAAGTCGGCTCGCAGGTTCTGGCGACGTTAACGCTGAAGTAAGGTCGATCGCGAATCGCGATCAGTACGCCTCGTCAAGCAGCTCAACCACATGCGCTACCCGTGCGCTCATCTTCCGGCGCTCGACCCCCAACCGGAACTGCAACATGCAGCCCACATTGGCAGTGGCAATAATCTGGGGATCGACGCTGGCGATGAAGCCCATCTTCTCGTCGAGCACCTTCATCGAGATCTCGTTCTGCACCACGTTGTAAACGCCGGCGCTGCCACAGCACGAGTCGGGCCGTGGCGACTCGACCAATTCCGCACCAATATGCCGAAGCAATTGGCGGGGCGCGCTGCGTATTCCCTGCGCGTGGGCCAAGTGACAGGGGTCCTGATACGTGACGCGGGCGTTTAGTTTGCGCCCCGGATCCAGAAGTCCGATCTCAGCGAGATATTCATTGATGTCGCGCACCTTCGCCGTAAATTGCTGCGCTTTATCCCCGTACGCTGGGTCATCGTGCAGTAACCCTGCGTATTCCTTCATCGCCGATCCGCATCCAGCAGCGTTGCTGACGATCGCGTCGAACTGCGGGCTCAGCATGGCATCGATGTTCCGTCGGGACTGCTCCCTCGCCAGATCGAGATGGCCCGCATGCAATTGCAACGCGCCGCAGCAAGCCTGCTTCTCTGGAACATGCACTTCAATTCCGTTCTTCGTCAGCACACGAATGCTAGCGCGATTCAACTCGGCAAAGGCGACGCTGGCCACGCATCCGATCAGCAGCGCGACTCGACCGCGCTGCGCGCCTTCCGCCGGAAACACGCGGCCCAGATCGTCAAACGAAAATTCGCTCTCGATCCGGGGCGACAGTGCATCTAGTTCCGCCATCCCGAGAAGCTTGAGAATACCCGTCGACCGGGCGAGCGATTGCAGTCCCGAGCGCTGGTAAAAGCGGATGAATCGTGCATGGCGCGCGAGTCGCCCGAACGACGGCAGAATATCTACGTAAAAGTGTTGCCGCAGCTTGGTAGCCAACCAAGGGCGTTTGTAGTTCTCGGAGATCTGCGCCCGCGCTTGCTCCAGCAGGCTCCCATAGGCCACGCCCGACGGGCATGCAGTCTGGCAGTTCAGGCAACCGAGACAACGATCGATGTGCGTCACAAACGAATCGCTCAGCGCCAGCCGTCCTTCGTCCACCTGAACGATCTGGTAGATGCGTCCGCGAGGCGAATCCATCTCCGTACCCAGCACGCGATACGTCGGACATTGATCAAGACACAGCCCGCAATGCACGCACCGCGAGTACAAATCCCAAGTCGGCTTCTCGTGCGGAGAGAAGTTCGAGTGGTGCGTCTCCGTAATTGCCGGCGCCGTGCTCAAAACGGAGACCTCGCTCGCAGGACGTTATTCGGATCGAGTGCCTGCTTCACCGCGCTCATGCTGGCCATATGCGAAGGCGTAACTGGCCACTGCCTCACAGCGCCATGCCCGAGTTTCATGTTGACTCCAGATCCCATGCTCGCATTCAACTCGTCCACTATCCCGCCTCCGAGCCAGGAAGGTTCCGAGTCGATCGGCCATTCCGTTGCCAGCAGATGGCCCAACCCCACTCGTCCAACAAAGCCAATGCCAATGAATTCGCGGAATTTTGCGTTCTCGATGATCTCGATCACGCGCATTACATCGCGCGGCGGAACGCTGATGTGTACTTGCGACAAAAACGGCACACGCTGCTCAGCGGCAGGCCCCGGCTCGGAAGCATGCGGATAATTCTCGATAGCCCGCCACATCTTGCTCTCCCCGTCGCCCTCCAATTCTCGCGTCACCGCTGATCCCAGTTCCTTGCGATACCGCGCCAGCACGGCATCGCTGCCTGCAGCACGCACGCAAATCACCCAGGCATCCGATGTCATCTCCGGTCGCATGAGTTTGCGCGCGCCGGGCGACACTAGCTCCAGACATATTGGCGAAAGTGGCGACCGCATTACCCGATCACGGAATTGCACCGCCTCTTTGGCCGTCGCAAACTCGGCAAGAAACGTTCTGGTTTGCCTTGGCGCGGGAAAAAGCTTGAAGCTGGCCGAAGTGATGACCCCCAATGTCCCATAGCTGCCGATCAGCAGCTTCATCAGGTCATAGCCCGCGACGTTCTTGACCACTCGCCCGCCACCCTTCGCCCTGCGTCCGTCACCAGTGACGAAACGCACTCCAATGCAATAATCGCGAACGGCTCCGTAGCCATGGCGCAAGGGGCCGTGACTGGCTGTGGCCAACAAACCACCCACAGTACAACGCTCTGGCAGCGGTGGATCGCCGGCAAACATCAGCTTGTCTGCCTCCACCAGCCTGTTCAACTGCGCGACCGTCGTGCCCGCGCCGACACCCACGGTAAGATCGGCGTGGTCGTAGTGCTCGATCTCGGTAAGCCGCGCTGTATGCAGGATTAAGTCGGCTAGCCCCTCGACTGCAGGAAACTCGGTCCCTCCCCCGGCAGCCAACACTCTCAGCCCGCGCTGGTTCGCGGCTCGCAAGCACGCAGCCACTTCCTCCGCCGAGGCCGGACTGACATCAAGCTCGCCGGTTTCGCGTTCCCCGACGTGCTCCTCGCCGCAAATCGCACGAAACTCGCGCGCGACATCGAGCGAAATGCCGGTCGCACTCACATGCCCTCCGCTTGCAGCACGGGGTTTTGTGACGCCCCACGCGTTTCGGCGCACACCCGTGTCGTTGGGAACAGCTTGCCGGGATTCAACACGCCCGCCGCATTGAACGCATTGCGCAGGCTCAACATCACGTCGAGGTCTTCGTCGGTAAACAGCAGCGGCATCAGGTCGCGCTTCTCCAGCCCTACGCCGTGTTCGCCGGTGATCGATCCGCCCACCGACACGCAATATTTCAGAATGTCGGCGCCCGCCTGCTGCACCAGCTCCAACTGTTTCGGATCGCGCGGATCGAACAGGATCAGCGGATGCAGGTTGCCGTCACCAGCATGAAATATGTTGCCGATGCGCAGCCCGTACTTCTCAGCTACGCCTCCGATAAACTTCAGCACTGCAGGAATCCGCGTGCGCGGCACTACACCATCCTGCGAATAGTACGAAGGAGCAAGGCGCCCCAGCGCCGCGAAAGCGTTCTTGCGGCCCTTCCACAGCAGTGCGCGTTCTGTCTCGTCCTTCGCCCGGCGCACCTCGCGGGCCTTCTGCTGGACACAGACCTCCCGCACTGCCTCGGCCTGCTCTTCCACCTGCTCTGCCAATCCTTCCAGTTCGATCAACAGCACCGCTCCCGCGTCCAGCGGATAACCCGCATGACAGGCGGCTTCCACCGCGCGTAACGTCCAGCCATCCAGCATTTCCAGCGCCGCCGGAGTAATGCCTGCCGCGGTGATCGCCGACACCGTGCGCGCCCCATCATCGATAGTCTCGAAAATACCCAGCAGCGTAGCGACCCGCTCCGGCCGACGCAGCAGTTTCACCGTGATCTCGGTGACAATGCCTACAGTCCCTTCCGAGCCGACAAAGAATCCCGTGAGGTCATAGCCACTGCACTCGGCTGCCTTGCCACCGAAGCGCACCACTTCACCACTCGGCAGCACCACGGTCAAGCCGGTTACGTGATTCACCGTAACTCCGTACATCAGGGTATGTGGCCCGCCGGAATTCTCCGCCACATTGCCGCCAATGGTGCAGGCCTTCTGGCTCGAAGGATCGGGCGCGAAGTACAACCCCAGATGTGCCACATTGTCAGACATCTGTTGATTCACCACGCCCGGCTGCACCACGGCGCGCATGTTTTCAGCGTCGACCTCCAGGATGCGATTCATGCGCGCGAACGCCAGAACCACGCCGCCCTCGGGCGAGATGGCCCCGCCGCTCAGTCCCGTGCCGGCACCCCGCGCCACTACCGGAAACCCGGCCGAACTGGCCAGCCGCATGATCTGAGAAACGTGCTCGGTTGTTTGTGGAAATACGACAGCGGCGGGTGTGCGCTTACGCACTCCGGCGTCGTACTCGTACAACATCAAGTCTTCGGGACGGTCCAGTACTGCGTCGCGCCCCGCGATCTTCCGCAGCTGATCGACAATCGCTGGGATGCGCATAGGACGACACTGAGTTTAGCACCTTCGGCACTGCCGCCGCGGCGATCTAAGCTGGCTCCGAGCTCTTATCCACGCTCCTGATCCCTGGGGACAAGCTCCGACTCACTTCGAGCGCCTTAAAGCCTCCGCTCACACCGAGGTCTGGATATAGGCGCGCATCATGTCTGCCTCGCCGGACTTTTCGTCCAGCGTCTGCCGCAGCAGGTCACGCAGCGAAAGAAAGCCCACCAGTGTCCTGCCGTCGCACACCGGCAAATGCCGGACGCCATGCGTTTGCATCATGACCATGGCATCTTCGCAACTGGACTCCGGTGCCAGCGTTCTGATCTCGGTGCTCATGACCTCGCCGATGCGCGTGGTTCGCGGATCGCGGCCGCACGTCACCACTTTGCTCATGATGTCGCGCTCGGAAAATACTCCAACCAGGCTGGTGCCATCCAGCACGGGGACTGCGCCGACCTTGCATGCAACCATGTATCCGGCGGCCTCGAACACTGTCTGGTCTGGTTGAACGTAGTGGATGGTTCGATTGATCAGCAAATCTCGTATCGTAGCCATAGCGCCTCCGCCGAAGTGGGGCCCCATTAGTGGGCGAGTATATTCCCTGCCTCGCTCGAAAGAAAAGAGGAATATTAGCTAGGGCCGTTAACGCCCTCGCGCCGCTCCCGCATTCTATCTGCGTCCTAAGCGGGGCGGCGATAACTCCCCTGCCGATTGTTCACCAGATCATGTGAACAGCCGCAGGAACTCCTCAGCCGCTCTGCGCGGAGAACTGAGCAGATCGGAAATCACCGCCACCGAATCGGCGCCAGCTTCGATTACCGACCTCGCGTTCGTGCGGGTGATTCCCCCGATCGCCACCAGCGGCTTTTTGGTCGCGGCTCGTGCTGCCCGCACCCCTTCGAGACCCACTACGATGTCAGGATTCTTCTTGCCCGTCGTGGGGAACACTGGACCAATCGCGATGTAATCAGCCGGGCCGGCATCGGCCTCCGTCACTTGCGCGAGATTGTGCGTGGAAACGCCAACGATCCTCTCCTCGCTGACTACCAGGCGGGCGGCGTCTGCTGGCAGATCGTCCTGCCCAAGATGAATGCCGTCGTATCCTGCCGCCACACAAATGTCAGCGCGGTCGTTCATGATCAGTGTCGCTTTTCCCCCAAGTACCCGCTTGATTTCGCGTGCGTGACGCAGCATCACCCGCGTATCGCCTTCTTTATTGCGGTATTGCAGCAGGGTAACGCCACCCTCGCCCAGGTCCCGGGCAAACTCCACGATCGAGTTCATCGTCCGCAGCGGCGGCGCAAAACAGGTCACGTCCACGATCGCGTAAAGCTTGGCTAAGCGAAGGGTCTTTGGCATAACCGGCTATACCTTCATGGCCTTTTTATTATTGTTCTGGGCCAGGAAGCGCTCCATAAACTTCGTGTCAATATTGCCCGCACGGAAGTCCTCATCCGCCATGATCCGCTTGTGCAGCGGAATGCTGGTGAAGATGCCTTCCACCACGAACATATCGAGGGCTCGCGCCATGCGCGAAATCGCCTCCTCGCGGTCACTCCCGCGCGCGCACAGCTTTGCGATCAACGAATCATAGTACGGCGGAATCACGCCCTCTGCATAGGCCGCTGTGTCCACCCGAATTCCGGTTCCGCCCGGCAAGTTCAGCGCCGTGATCTTTCCCGCCGACGGCGTGAACCGCTCCGGGTGCTCGGCATTGATGCGGCACTCAATGGCGTGGCCGCGCGATACCACAGGGTGCTTGATGACCTCGGTCATCTTCATGCCTGCCGCGATCATAATCTGCGACTTCACCAAGTCCACGTCTGTCGTCAACTCCGTCACCGGATGCTCCACCTGGATGCGCGTGTTCATCTCGATGAAGTGCAGTTCGTGCTCTTCATCCATCAGGAACTCGATGGTGCCAGCGTTCATGTAGCCAATCTCGCTCAGCGATTTCACCAGGATGCCGTTGATGCGCTCCCGCAGTTCCTGACTGACCACGACCGATGGCGACTCTTCCACCAGTTTCTGATGGCGGCGCTGGATGCTGCACTCGCGCTCGCCCAGGCTTATCACGTTGCCGTACTCGTCGGCCAGTACCTGGAACTCGATGTGCCGCGGCCGCTCGATGAACTTTTCCATGTACAGATCGCCGTTGCCGAAAGCTCCAGCCGCCTCCGACTGCGCCGCATGAAACAGGTTCGGCAACTCGTCGGCGCTGCGGATGATACGCATCCCGCGTCCGCCGCCACCCGCCGAAGCTTTCACGATCACTGGATAGCCAATACTGCGCGCCCACTCCTGCGCTTCGTCCGTCGACGCAATGATCCCGTCCGACCCCGGCAGAATCGGCACCCCGACCTTCTTCATCGTGGCACGCGCTTTTTCCTTTTCCCCCATCAGCCGGGTGACTTCCGGCGGAGGCCCGATGAACTTGATCCCGCAAGTCTGGCAGACCTCGGCGAAGTTAGCGTTCTCGCTCAACAGGCCGTAGCCGGGATGGATCGCATCCACGTTGGCGATCTCGGCCGCGCTGATCACCGCTGGAATGTTGAGGTAGCTTTCGCTCAGGCGCGGAGGCCCGATGCAGATGGCTTCGTCGGCAAATCGAACGTGCAGGGAGTTGCGGTCCGCTTCACTGTAAATGGCCACCGCCTTGATACCGAGTTCCTTGCAGGCGCAGATCACGCGCAGGGCTATCTCACCGCGGTTCGCTATCAGGATCTTCTTGAACATGAATTCGTCGTGTCGAACTTCGCATCCTCTCGCATCGAAAGGGGCACGGCTTTCACAGGTTGCTGATGATTGCGAGTTTCAACGTGCTTTGAAGGGGCCTGTTCTGAATTTTGCGACAGACTCTTCAGAATTTCCCTAGCTCTTCCGTATCCCAAACAGCGGCATCCCATACTCCACCGGGCTGCCATTAGTGACGAACTGCTTCACGATCACGCCAGCGGCGTCGGCCTCGATCTCGTTCATCAATTTCATGGCTTCGATGATGCACAGCACCTGGCCCTCTTTGACCGTATCGCCCTTGGCCACGAACGGAGGAGATCCCGGCGATGCCGACTCGTAGAACGTCCCCACGATCGGAGACTTCACCAGGTGAAGGTTCGCCTCGTCGTCGGTCTCGGTCGGGGCAACCGTTGCGGGTGGCTTCGCTTCCCCTGTCGCCCCGCTGACGGCAGTCGGAGTACCAACGGGAGCAGCGACCGGCGCGGGCGCCGCCACATGCGCCACCTGCGACGCATGGGACTCGCCCCCGCGTTTGATGTGCAGTTTCACATCGCCGCGTTCGATTTCAAACTCCGTGATGTCCTTCTCCACCAGCAGTTCGATGAGTTCTTTGATTTCTTTTTGATTCATCGCATCTCGCTCTGCAGGATTACGCTCGCCGGTTTCGTCGAATCCACGATCAGGGCATGCCGCCTTGACGTAGTCCCGTTTTACAGACTGCGGACCAGCTTACTTTCAGCTTGACTTTGACGGGACACAACTTCAGTTGCGCCGCAAAAGACTCCTATTTTCATCATCTTCTAGCGAGACCCTTAGTTCACGAGGGCCCTGCGTCGAGGATTCTTCTGCAGCGTCTTAAGCCAACGTCGCCTACGATCCTTCAATCTCTATGAGATCTTTCGTCACTGGGGTCAGCACCTCGCACCCGTTGCTCGTGACGACCACCATGTCTTCAATGCGAATGCCACCCTTGCCGGGCACATAAATCCCGGGCTCGATGGTAACAACCATGCCCAACGCGAGCCGTTCCGGCTGTTTCTTCCCCAGCCGAGGAGGTTCGTGAATCTCCAGCCCTACTCCATGTCCCGTCGAGTGCGTGAAGTAACGGTCCAACTTGGACTTGCGCAGTACCGAACGCGCCGCATCATCCACTTCACCCGCCGTAACCCCAGGTCGGACGGCGGCAATTCCCACCAACTGCGCCTCCAGCACCGCTTCGTACCACTTACGTTCCACTCGGCCGACACGACCCACATGCACAGTGCGTGTCATATCAGAACAATAGCCCCGCAGTATAACACCCGAATCGATCACCACGAACCCGCGCCGCGGGATCGCCTGCCTCGACGCCCGGCCGTGCGGCAACGCTCCCCTCTTCCCCGCCGCCACAATGGTGTCGAACGACATCCCCTCAGCGCCTGCCTTACGTGCAGCAAATTCCAATTTGCCCGCGACTTCCACCTCGCGCACGCCGGGACGGATCGCCTTCACCGCCTGCTGATAAACCTTCGCTCCCAACCTCACCGCATCTCGAATCAGCTTCAGCTCTTCAACGTCTTTGATCATGCGCTGCTGCATGATGAAGCCCGACGTCGGCTTCCACTCGATGCGCCGGTGCACCAGTTGTTTCACCTGTGCAGCGGTCGCCACCGTGGTCAGGTCCGCCTCAAATCCGATCGCCGCCGAATTGAGCTTGGCGATGGTCTTCGCCGCCTCAGCCAGCAGCGACCCTCTGGCGATGACCACGCGCGTGCCCTCTACTTCCTCACGCGCCTGCTGCGTATAGCGTCCGTCGGTGAAGAACACGCGCCGCCCCGCCAGGAACAGCAGCAGCCCGTTGCTTCCGGTATAGCCGCAGAGATAGCGCAAGTTGGCGGGATGCGTGACCACGAACCCGTCCAGCTCTTCGTCTACCAATGTCTGCTGAAATGTCTTCTGCCGGCCTGCGTAGTCCATCCCGAGTATTGTAAAACTGGATCCAAAAACCGTTTTAAAAGGGCACGGCATCGCGGACCTGGGCCGACGACACCAATGCTTGAAACGCTCTAGTTGGGCGACAAGATCATCAGCGGAGCAGCCGTCTGCTTCCGCGCACGATGAATGGTGTGTGTGCTCGCCGCCTCGGCGACGGCATCGGCATGCACAACATAGGTGCCTGGCCCGGGACTCGCCCCAAACGGAATCACCTGCTCCACCCCAGATCGCAGCGTAAATTCCTGATACCCAAGCGCCGTCGCTCGCCCGATCTGGTTCACCGCCATCACAATCACCGTGAGCGTGAAGTCCAGATCCGTGTAGTTGCTCACGATCACCGAGCCGTCGAGCGTTTGCTCATGTACCGCCGGGGGCTGCTTCCATTCAATTCCCAGCGCCGCCGTGACCACGAGCCTGAACTCGCGTTGAATCTGCATCGCCGGAACCCCGGAGTCCGTTACCACAACCTCGATGTGATACACCCCTGGCGTTGTGGGCCTGCCCGCGATCACGCCTGTTTTGGAGTTCAGTTTGAGGCCCGGCGGCAGCTTTCCGTCCGACACTCTCCACGTCAGTGGTGGCGCACCTCCGCTCACGGCGATCTTTAACCTCGCAAACGATCCCGTCGTCGTCGGCGGCAATGATTCCGTCGTGATCCTCAGTGGCGGAACTTGCGCCCATGATGCACCCGCCGCTCCGAGAACGAGAGTCAGAAGAATTGCGGCAGCACGGCAGCGTGAAAATGCACTACTCACGGTGCCGACATTATAAGCGGGATGGATGCCCGATCCTTTTGCGACTAATAAGGATGGACGAAACGCTCTTACTCGAAACTGGAAACTTGAAACTCGAAACTTATGAGCACCGGTACTGGGCTCGTCGCAGCCCTCACTATCGCCCCGCCCGCGCCAGTGGCAGCTTCTTGATCGCTGCTTCCAGATCCGCAGGATGGAACCCAAACGGCCCCGGCTTGCTCTTGTACGCAACCTTCCCCGCCGCGTCGATCAGGTACAGCCGGTCGGGCCAACCCGTGTAAGCGACCTCGGTCGTGTTCTCGAATCCGTCAATCACCGCCGGAAACTTGATGCCCAACTTCCGCACGCAGGCTCCGGCCACAAACGCGCGCTCTTCTTCGTCCTTGGGACTGGCGAAGACCACCTTGTCTTTTATATTGCTTTGCATCTGCCATACGTCACTGGGATGCGCTTCCAGGATGTACACCGCGTAGAACGCGATCTGGCTTCCGTACTGCTCGTAGAGCTTGTTGAGGGCGGGAACCTCCCGCCGGAACGGAGGTCAAGTGTAGCTGCCGAAAACCAGCACCACTGGTTTCCCGCGCAGCTCCGACAGTTGCACTTCGGACTTGTGGTCCAGCGCAGGCAAACGGAAGTCCGGAGCCATCTCTCCGGGCTGCACCGTTCCCGCACGCGCCTTCGTCCACATCGTTTCGAAAGGAAACAGCAGGAACGCCGGTCCCGGCATATGCGACATCACTCGACCGAATTTCTCCGGCGGTTGCCGCATCGCCCAACCGATCAACACCAGAAAGCTGCCCCACAGGCACAGCAGAACGACCGCAACAATAGACAAGGTTTGCTTCGACGGCTTTCGCATTATAAGTTTCGCAAGTCTATTGCGAAGCGCCCTCGCGGTGAATAGTAGTTTTGAATTAGGCTGGCAATTCCGCAACTAGGTCGCAGATGGGGGCCCGTGGCTGGACTTTGCCGTCCACGATCCTGTGCCCCTCCTCCAGCAGACGGCGCGCCTGTTCCTCGACGCCTCCCGGAACCTTCGCGTTCAAGCCGCCACCATCGCGGACCACCCGCCAGTACGGCGCAACGTCATGTCTTCCTGCCCTGCGGTCTTCCTCCGCGGCCTCCGCAACCGTTCGCAGAAAAATCCCTGTGACCAGTGGACACGTTACATCCGCGTTGTGCCAGCGAGCCAGGCGCTGCCGAATCTGCGACATCGAACTCACTTGGCCTCGCGGAATCTTGCGAACCATGGCATCGACCTGCAATGCCGTCGGGATCAGCATCATTCCGCTTCCTAGGCGTTTCACCATGCCTTCAGGCACCGGAACCAGCTTCGGCCGCGTGGGTTTGTGCAGCTTGGCACGCCACGATATTTTCGACTTCCACACAACCTTGGGACCGGGCATGCACGCCTCTCCTCGCTCCGCAACTATCGCCCCCCGGATTTGCACCCAGAATAGGCGTGTATTCATAGCTGATTCAAGTGTTTGGCGCTGTATTCGTACCCATTTTCCCAATACGGAAATTCTGCACTTAGGTGCCTTATTCCGGTGGAAATACGAATTGAAACTTCTCCTCATCCACCGGGACCGTCACCGTGACCAGATAGCTCTTCTTCCCGGTGCGCGAGATCGGTGCCCTGTCCGTAAGCTTGGGCATGGAGAAATACAGGATGCCTTGCGCGTCGCCCTCAGGAGGAATGGTGTTGGCCAGAAACTCGCCTTGCTCCAACTGCTCCGGACGGACGCTGCGCTTCGAAAGTTGCGGGCCTTTACCATCGCCGATTTCACGGTTGCGCAAGTCACAACCCAGGTCGCAAGATGCCGACGCGTGGGCGGGGGCGCGTGGCTCCCCGCGAACTGTCAGGGCAGGAGGCGGTGCGTCGGCATAACCCATCATGAATCCGCCGCCGGGGTCCTTGTTCAGCTCGCGCACCAGGTCCGCCATCGTTGGAAGCCCCGGGTCACTGCCTGGGCCCCCGCTGGGAGCGCCTCCGGCGGCAGCTCCGGCCACTCGCATCCACGCCGGCTGGCGGCGCATCCGGTCAGCGATATCTGCCGCCGGGAAAAGTTCCAGCGGTTTCGCGCCCACTGAGTCCTCCGCCGTTACCGACTCGGGCAGCATGTTGACAGCGCGCTGGCCGCGATTGAAGACGTGCACCTTCACCCCGAAATACTTGCCGTTCAGGATGGGAATCGCCGACGCGACAACTGTGTAGTTTGTCCCTTGAATGTATTGATAGCCAAGCCCGTTCAGGTAAAACGAACCGCGCTCGCGTCCGCCGCGGCTGAAGTCCGGCCCTGGGCCAGGTACGCGGTCTTGTGCGGTGACGAAAGAGCATAGCAACAGGGCATACAACACTCCACGCATACAGCCTCCAGGGGTCCGCCTTGGGCGACCTGAATTGTGCATCGGCAATCCCTGGATTTTTGCTTAGCAATGCGGGGAGATTGGGGGACAGCAAAGCCACTAAGGATAACGATTCGCCTTAATAACTCGAAACTTGAAACTGCTTAACTCACGACGGCTCGGGGCGTTCTAGCCATTTTGCGGGGTCGGGATACTTCGCTGTTGAGACTCTTATTCTCCATCCAGGTGTCGAGAATGCTTTTCTTGAACTTCCAGCGGTTCCCTAGCTTGAAGGCAGGTATCTTCTCTTCGGAAACATACTTGTAGAGAGTGTCGGGCGAGACGCCCAGGTACTGCGATGCCTGCCGGATATTCATCACTTCGCGTGCATCAGCCATGCTCACCTCTCCCCGCCTCGAACCAAAGCTTTCGGTTATTGCACGTCCTGCTTGGCCACTCCCCGTCTTTCTCCCGCTTTTAGGTGGAATTCACCGGCACTTTCGCCGGACTTTCGAGGTGCTTCCGTGCAGCCAATCGCACCCCATTGTAGGGCCATGGCCGTCGCTCGGCCATAGGTTTGCTGTTGCCGCAAACGATACCTGCCCAACAGTGGCGCGACCCAGGTGGTTGGGTGCCGATGGCGCCGCTTTCACTTCAAACTTGAAACTCCAAACTGGAAACTTCTCGCCTCCCGGATGATTTACGATGGTTTCATTACAGGAGGCAACTTGCTCTGCAGCAGTTGCGGACACGACAACCCGCGTGAGAATCGTTACTGCGGAATGTGCGGCACGCCGTTCCCTCATCGCTTTCTGCCCGTTCCCGAGGAACAGCGTGCGCTGAGCTTTCCCAGCGCCCCGCTCGAAATCGCGCCCTCGCTGCTGCCCGTTTCAGTCCCCGAACCGCCTCAGCCCGAACCAGTCTCAGCGTTTGAGCCCGTTGAAGCCGTCGAACCCGCGCCGCTTGTCACATCCGCCGCCAGCTCACCGCCTATGGAACCTCCTGTGGTTGTGGCCGAACCTGTTCGCGAAGTCGCGAAGATTGCGACTGTACAGGAATCAACCCTTGCCGAGATTCCGGCGCTCGAACCCGCACCGGTGGCTAAGGAGCCGGTTCACCCAACCGAACTACCGCCGGTCGTCGCCGCTGCACCGCCACAAGCCGCCTCGGTGCCGCCGTCGCATGTTTCGCCCGAAGAAGTCTCCCGTCCCTCGGGGGCGCCACTGCCTGAGATTCGCAAGTACACCACGCCGCATCGCGAGACGCCGCCAACTCGAGTCGCCGCTCACACTCCCACCCCGACGAAGATCCAACGGCCCCCCGAACCGCAGACCATGGAGCCGCCGCCCGACTCGGCCGGAATGCCGACGTTCCAGTCCGTCGTCGAAGCTGCGGGCGCACCCCCGATCAGCCCGTTCGAGCCGCCGCCCGAGAAAGACGCCGCCGAAGAGCGTGAGTTGCAGGAGTTTGTCGCTAGCTTCCGTTACAACCCGCCCGACGAAGCGGTCGACGAGTTGACCATGCGCAGCGAAGTTCCCGTGCTCGACGCGGAGGCGCCGGTCACGCCGAGCCACCCTTCCTTTGATGACGACGTTCCGCCTCCCCCTGAGGCCGGGCCACATCCCACGGGCGAGGAGTACTACCCCCCGGCCGGCACTTCCGCTGATCGCTCGCACTATCTCGAGATGGCTGATACGCACCACGCCGCAGCTGGCCACAGCGCCTCGACCAGCGCCACCACTTCGTTCCATGGCCTTGACGAAACGCTTGACGCCACACCCCCGCTCGACCAGGTCACTCCGCCCGCGCGCCGTCATTGGCTTCTTTGGACGTCGCTCATCGTCTTGCTCGGTAGCTTCTCAGCCGTGGGCTTCTTCGAGGGCCGCGCCCAACGGAACCACGCTTATCGGGGACCCGTCGAAATCGCGCAGGAACAGTACGACAAGCTACGCCAGCGCGTGCTGAAAATGACCGCATCCGAACCGGCCACTATTACCGACAAGAACGCCACGGAAGCACCCGCGCCTGCTGAACCAAAACCCAATCCCCCAGCGGCAGACCAGCCTGCCACTGCGGCCAGCAAGCCTCAACCGACGAATTCAGCCAGCACGAGTCCACCGGCCTCGCCAGCCCCTCAATCCGCAGCTACGCCTGATCAGAGCCAGCCAAAGTCTCCTGCGCCCGCTCCCCCAGCCACACCGGCACCAGACGTCAAGGCGAAAGCTACGCCATCGATCCCACCTGCGGCAGTCACCCAGCAGAAGCCGGCGGAAGACACGCAACCGAAGCCCGCTCCTGACACAACGGTGGCCGAGCGTGAACCGGCCAACACTCCACCGCCCGCTGTCGCCAAGCCCAAGTCAAGGTCCGATCCCGGTCAACAGGAGTTAGCCAACGCCATGCAGGCGACCGATCCGGCAGCCGCGGCGGCATGGCTCTGGAAGGCCACTTCCCGCGGCAACCCCGTCGCGCCGGTTCGTCTGGCTGACATGTACATCAAGGGCAAGGGAGTTCCCCACAGTTGCGAACAGGCCCTCGTGCTGTTGCGCGCGCAGGCCGCCAAGGAAGACGCTGCCGCGCGCAACCGTCTGGCGGCCCTCTACGCCAGCGGAACCTGCGTCGCTCGCGACCGCGTCAAAGCCTACCAGTTGATGTCATCCGCGCTGGCAGTCGATCCTTCTAGCGAGTGGGCTGTGCAGAACCGCAAGGAACTTTGGCAGCAGATGACTCCTGAAGAGCGCACCCTCGCACAGAAATACCGTTGATCCAGTTGTCATGCAGAACGCTATAATGTCTCCGACCGGGTGATTGACGGCAATACCCTGCCCCTTTTGCAACCACCTGAGTTTCCCTTGCATCACTGATATTCGGAGGAAAGAACCAGAATGGCTTACGAAGTTCCGCCGCTGCCTTACGATTACTCTGCCCTGGAACCTTACATCGACACGCAAACCATGCATCTCCATCACGACAAGCATCACCAGGCTTATGTGACCAACCTCAACGCCGCCGTCGACAAGGCCCCCGAACTCAAGGACCTCACCGCCGAGGAACTGATCAAGAGTCTCGAGAATGTGCCCGAGGCGGTTCGCGGCGCCGTCCGCAATAATGGCGGAGGCCACGTCAACCACACCATGTTCTGGACCATTATGGCTCCCAACGCGGGAGGCGAACCCAGTGGCGCCATTGCCGAAGCCATCAAGAGCACCTTTGGCGACTTTGCCAGCTTCAAGGACAAATTCAACGATGCCGGCCTCAAACAGTTCGGCAGCGGATGGGCCTGGCTGGTGCGCGACGCCGCGGGCAAGCTGCTCATCATGAGCTCGCCCAATCAGGACAATCCGCTCAGCCAAGGCTTCTACCCCGTCATGGGCAACGATGTCTGGGAACACGCCTACTACCTGAAATACCAGAACCGCCGCGCCGACTATCTCAAAGAGTGGTGGAACGTGGTCAACTGGGCTGAGGTTAACCAGCGCTTCCAGCAGGGCAAGTAGTCGCTCAATCCACGCCGTAGAAATTGCAAAAGGGTGCGCCAGCTGCACCCTTTTCTCCTTCTACCAGGCAGTTCAAAATTACGCAGGCATGCGTCCCTGTGCCAACTCGAAGTCGAGGGCCTCTTCGACACGCCGCGTAACCTGGTTGGCGGAACCCTCGCTGGCATTTACTAGAAAGGGCTTGGATGCCTCACGGTAATCCTGCGCTTCCACGGAAGAACTTTCGGTTTCGAGTATCGCGTATTTCAAGTTGCTCATAGTAACCTCCACATCCACGTCCACATTAAGACAGATATTGACATGAATCAAATGACTTGTTTTGATAGAAATGATAACCACCAGTTATGGTTAATCTCGATCAGTTACGCATCTTTCTGGCGGTCGCGCAATCCCGCAGCTTCACTCGCGCCGCCGGCCTCGTACACCTGACCCAGCCCGGCATCAGCAAGCACATCAAGCAGATGGAACAGTATTACGGCGTCCCGTTGTTCGACCGGACGGGCAAGAAGGCAACCCTGACCGGCCCCGGCGAAATCCTGTTCGAGGCGACCCAGGAAGTCATGGCCGTGATCGACACGGCGGAGCGACGAATCGAAGACCTCAAGGGCTTGCGTGGTGGCAAGCTGCGCCTTGGCGCTAGTTTCCCCGTGGGTGTTTATCTTCTGCCCGCCGTGCTGGCAACCTTTCGCAAGCGCAACCCAGCCATCGATGTAACCCTCGACATATCTCTCAGCGAGACGATCGAGAGCCGCGTCTTGGCGAATGAACTCGATCTTGGCCTGGTCAGCCACGAGCCGCGCGATTCCCGACTGCTCGCCAAGGCGTTCATGACGGACCATCTGGTCGTCATTTTCCCTCGCCACCACAAATGGAATGCGAAAAAGCGAATCAAGCCAGAAGATCTACCTGCCGAGACGTTCGTCGTGGCGGCCAAAGGCGCCGGTACCAGGGCAGTTGTGGAAGAGCGCCTCAAAGCCATGGGCATTGTTTTGGACAAGGTCCTGGAATTCGGCAACCTCGAAGGCGTGAAGCACGCAGTCGAGGCGGGATTGGGAATCTCGATCCAGGCTAGGAGCGTGGTTCGACGCGAAGTATCTGCCGGCTCGCTGCGGGCGCTTCCCGTGGCCCGCATGGACGCGAGAATCCAGTATTTCTATATTTGCCGCAAGAACCGGCACCTATCTCATGCCGCAAGGGAATTCCTCGCACTTCTGCCAACCTCAGTCTGAGACAGACGGTGGGCGCCCATCCGGGCAGCTTGAGTGGGATCTTTGCCGATTACACAGTTCAACTCTTCGCCGTCTTGCTGAAATCGAATTTCGATAGCGGCAGCTCGCGTATCCGTTGACCCGTGGCCGCAGAAATCGCGTTGCACAGCGCCGGCACAAATGGCGGCACGCCCGGCTCGCCCACTCCGGCAGGAGGAGCGTCATTCTCCACCAGGTACACATTGGTTTGATACGGAGCCTCGTTGATGCGGGCCACCGGGTAGTCATTAAAGTTCGACTGCTCGATCGCGCCATTCTTCGCCGTGATCTCGCCATAGCGGGCGATGCTCGTGCCGAAAACCGCCGCGCCTTCGAACTGCGATTTGGTGCGATCGGGATTCACCACCGTTCCCGCGTCGACCACGTAATCCACGCGCGGAATCGTGATGTCGCCATCGCCATTCACTTGTACCTTGACCACGCACGCAACGTACGTCAGAAAACTGCGGTGGGCCGCGAAGCCGTATCCGACACCGTTGCCCGACTTCTCCTTGCCCCAGCCCGACTTCTCCGCCACCTGCTCGATCACATGTCGTAGACGCCCGGTATCCACCGGATACTCTTCCAGCGAAGCGCCGTAATTCGGATAGTCCACGCCCATCGCTTTGAAATCGATCTTGCGCGGCGGTCCGATGAGATCGAGCGCGTACTCGATGTGGTCGCGCCCGGCGCTTGCCGCCAACTCGGCAGTAAACGTCTCCACCGCGAAGGTCTGGTAGATGTTGGCCACCGATCGCAGCCAGCCAATCCGAACGTGGGCGGGCGCCGGTCCATTTTCCACGCGAAGGTTGGGCAGATCGTAAGGGATGTCGGTCCAGCCCTGCTGCAATTCGCCGGCGCCGGCGGACTCAGCACCGGCCTGAAAAGTCGAACCAATCGTCGGAAATGCATTGCGCTGCAGCCATGCCGTTGGCTTCCCCTTCGCATCCACCGCCGCCTTCATGTGCGCCGCTGAAACCGAGTGGTAGTAATCGAAGCGGATGTCATCTTCGCGGCTCCACACCACCTTCACCGGTTTGCCGGTCTTCTTCGACAGCACCGCAGCTTCGACGGCATAGTCGGGCTTCGACTTGCGTCCAAACCCGCCGCCCAGCAGCGTCACGTGGCACGTGACATTTTCCTTCGGAATTCCCAGCGCGGTTCCAATCGACTCCTGCACCGCCTGCGGATTTTGCGTGCAAGTCCATACCTCCACCCTATCGCCACGCACATCGGCCAGCGCCATCGGAGGCTCCATCGAAGCGTGCGCCAGGTGCGGAAGATAGTAGTCCGCCTCGATGATCTTTCCTCCCTTGGCGAATTCCGCATCGACGTCGCCCTGGTTGCGCCAGACCTTTCCCGGCTTGCGCGCGGTCTCCTGCAACTGCCGCTTGAATTCGTCGGAGTTGTAGATCGCGTTAGGCGCCGTTGTCCCAATCGATCTTGAGCTGCTTGCGGCCCTGCATCGCCGCCCAAGTGTTGTCGGCCAGCACCGCAACCCCACCCAGCGGTTGGAAGTGGCACGGTGGCTTGAAGGTCTCGATGGTGATCGTTTGCCGCACGCCTTTGACTTGCAGGGCCTGCTTGTCGTCGAGGCTCTTGACCGTGCCGCCCAGCACCGGAGGATGCGCGATGACGGCATAGAGCATGCCATCGGTTTTCGCGTCGATGCCGTAGTCGGCCTTGCCGGTACAGTAATCGCGCAGATCGTACGGGTTTTCACCTTTGCCGATGTAACGCCATTGCGAGCGCGGCTTGAATTTCACTTCGCTCTTCGCCGGCACCGGCAGTTTCGCGGCCGCTGCGACAAGTTGTCCGTAGTCCGCCTTGCGGCCGCTGGAGCTGTGAACCACCTGGTGCAAATCGGTCGTGCACTCGTCCGGTGACACGCCCCATTGCTGGGCCGCTGCCCGGATCAGCATCAGGCGCGTGGTGGCTCCGGCTTCGCGCATGGGGTTGAAAAACTCACGCACTGACTTGGACCCATCCGTGTCCTGCGAACCGTAACGCGGATCACCGATCGCCTGCTCGATCTTTACGCGGCTCCAATCGGCGTCCAGTTCGTCGGCGAGAATCAGCGGCACCGAAGTGCGGCTGCTGGTGCCCATCTCCGAACGATGGGCCACGATGTAAACCGTTCCGTCGGTCTCCACTCCAACGTAAACGCTGGGATGCAGCGGCGCATGGTCAATCAACGACCGGGCAGTCTGCTCCTCAGCAAAGCTCACTCCGGGGACATAGCGCACTGCCAGCACAAACGCTCCTGCAGAGACCATGCCTTTCAGAAAGCCGCGGCGGCTGACGTTCTCGATGGCTGTGTTCATGCCTTCACCCCCGCAGCCTGCTTGATGGCGGCGCGAATGCGCTGATAGGTCCCGCACCGGCAGATGTTTCCTCCCATGGCGTTTTCGATCTCAGCGTCGCTGGGCTTGGGCGTCTCCGAGAGCAACGCAATGGCCTGCATGATCTGTCCCGACTGGCAGTACCCACATTGTGGAACAGAGTTTTCGATCCACGCCTTCTGCACGGGATGCAGACCGCCGTGAACGGCAATCGCTTCGATGGTCACGATCTCCTGCCCCGCAACGCCGCTCATGGGCGTCGAGCAGGACCGCACCGCCTTGCCATTGCGATGCACCGTGCAAGCCCCGCACAGGCCCATCCCGCAACCAAACTTCGTGCCGCTCAATCCGGCAATGTCCCGGACATACCACAGCAGGGGCATCTCCGGATCGCCGTCGAATGTCTGCTCCTGCCCATTGAGTTTGAACTTAATCATTGCTGAGTCTCCACGCGATTCTTGATCGCTCAGTCCCCACGCTGCTGCACAGCCACAATGAAATGTTGATGGTTATTCTGAAAACAAAGATTCAGACCCAGCTCCTCATGTTTCGCACTTGCTCTTTCGGCACTAACTTGGGAATCTCACCCCCATTGGGAGATTACGTCTGCCCTACCTTGCTGACGCTCCAGCCCGCTGCCAAGCCCACCCTGTTTTTTGGCGGCGTCGCCCTTCCTCTTGCAACCTCGGCTAGCCTAATCTGATCCGCTCCAAGAAAGCACTGCCGCAAGTAGTCGCACGAAAATTCGAGCGGTTTTGTTTCCCTAAGTCTGGTACCAGACAGACAAAGCCCGCCACCCAAGCTTAGTGTCTATTTAAATTGCGCCGAGTGGTGAGGTCCATGAACATTTCCCTGTCGCGCCCCAGGTTCTTGCCGAGTCCCTCAAAGATCAATTTCTCTCATGTGTCTCCGTTCGAGGTCAGCGATCCGCCACCCGAATGGATGTCTTCCGAAGCCAAGTCGGTATGGTTCCGCAGCGCGAGTACGCTGTTAGCCATCGGAGTTCTAAATCCGATGGACAAGCTCTTCTTCGCGATCTTTTGCGCTACGTATGCGGAGATGCTACATGCCAGACAAACTATGGCGACCCCCGGAACAAAAAAGGTGCGCGCCGAAGCCGAACAATATATCGTTGCCTTCGGAATCCACCTCAACGACATGCTGCGTCAGATGGGCTTTTACTCCGAATCCGACTTTGAGAAGTTCTTGCATCAAACAATCCAATAAGCGGGGCGTCGCCGACAACTAGTGTGGCGTCCCGCAAATTCGTTACATGAGTGCCGACCATCTTTGAAAGGGCACGGCTTCAGCCGTGCCGCAACCTGGCGCATGAAGACAAGGGCTTTAGCCCCTGAGGGCAATACCGTAAGACAGAGGCATCGTTTCGGGATTTGTTCTGCGAACTTGCGGGATAGCACACTGGCTAGGCCCTGCTTATAGCTCAATTCGCAGTATGTCAGTCAGTTGTGTCTACTATCGACAGAAACATTTCCTCTAAAGGCATATAATTAACTTACATCTCCATACGCACCTCTCCCGGCCGAGGGGCTGGCTCATTTGCGCATCCTGATGTGGCGTTATCGCCCACGAAGGAATGTCATGAACCCGCCCAATCAGCAGCAGGCCTATCGGAATCGTGTGTTGGCCGCCCTCCCCAGAACTGAAATCAATCGTCTTAAACCTCATCTTTCTCCGGTCCGTCTCGTTCAAGAGGACACCCTTCTCGACGGCAAGGCTCCCTACGCCTACTTCGTCGAAGAAGGCATTGCATCCGTGGTTGTCACCGTTGAAAACGGTAGCACCGTCGAGGTCGGCATCATCGGAATCGATGGCGTGGTTGGACTTCCAATTCTACTGGGCGCCGCGGGATCTCCTGGACGGACCTTCGTTCAAATCGCGGGCTCGGCTTTCCGCATCGAGGCAGCCCGTCTCAAACAGGAATTTGAGCGCCCCGGTGAGTTGCGAAACCGCCTGCAGAAATACATGCAGGCCTTTATGGTTCAGGCCGCCCAGACGGCTGCCTGTAATCGGCTGCACAACATCGAGGAGCGGCTCGCCCGCTGGCTACTGAGTTGCCGCGACCGCATGGAGTCCGACAAGCTTCATCTCACCCACGATTTTCTCGGACAAATGTTGGGAGCACCCCGAACCACTGTGACCTTGGCTGCAGGACTGCTTCATCGAGCGGGCCTGATCGACTACACCCGGGGCGTGGTTACGGTGCAAAATCGCGTCGAACTTGAGGCTGCCGCCTGCGAATGCTATCGCATCGTGCGCAACGAGTTTCGCCGCCTCTACTTGCTCTAGGTCCGGTACCGGACAGACAGACTCAATCGTCGCGCGCTAACATTTATCTACTTCAACCTGCGGTGATGTGATGAGCAGTCCCCAGATGTACTCCAACGCTGCCTTGGCCCCCGCAACCAATGTTGCCAGAATAATTTTGTCCGTTGACGACAATCCATTAGTCCTTCGCACACGTCAAATAGTCCTTGAAGCCGCAGGTTACGACGTACTGAGCGCCTCCAACGGCGAACAGGCATTAAGCCTTTTTGACGCGGTTAGGGTTGATCTCGTTCTCCTTGACTATTCGATGCCCGGAATCGACGGTATGCATGTCGCGAAGCAGATCAAGGCATCGAGACCGCTGCTGCCGATCATTCTCGCTACTGGGCTTCCCATTGCGGACCAGTCGCTACCCTGCGTTGATTGGATTTACAGAAAAGGCGACGGCCCTTCGTCGCTATTGGCGAAGATTACTCAACTGCTCCCGCTGCCCCCAGCGGCGCCTCGGGTGCGCGGCAATCTAGCCCCAAAAGCTGCTCTTGAAATTCTGGGAGTGTACCGCCCCTTCGTCACGGACGCGCTGTTTGAAGCTCAGAAAAAGCTATACGAGGATGAAGATGAAACCCGTCTGCATTTCGACAGGCTCGTTTTGATCGAAGCTATCGTGCATGGCTCACGCGACTTGAAGGGTGATGACTTCTGCCAGGAAACGCCCGATTACGGCACACAGTCCTCCTACGGCGAGGCACTCCTCAGCAGTGACGGCGACCAGGTAATCGTGCGCGAGAAGGGTTGCATCTGCGGAACTCCACCGCTGCGTTGCGCCTTTTATCTGCACTTCTACGACCACCAGTCTCCCCTGCGATGGACCCATGGCGAGATATTGTGTCCCCCGCCCCAGGAAATGCCGGAGCGGCTCCAACGATTAGTTCCTTACTCCCCGGTGGATTGAACGACGCAGATTGACGGATGCAAACTCGACGTCCGGCAGCGCGTTCTGCCCAGAGCCTGCTCACGGCGAAGTCCAACACGTAATCATCCGGCTTTGATCTCGAAATCCTACGAGCCCTTCCCTGCACCATGGCAATAAAAAGGGGCACGCTTTGCACCATGCCCCGATTGCACAGAACCCGGATTACATTCCAGCGTGCTCGTGCTCTGCCATATTGCCGCAGCAGCAACCTGCCGACCCCTTCTTTCCCTTGGCCATCATCGGGCATTTGTCGCCGGAGCAGCATGATTTGCCGTCGGCCATCTTGCCATCTTTCATCATTGGACATTTGTCGCCCGCGCAACAAGCCATCTTGCCGTCCTTCGACTGCATGGTGCACTTGCCGTCTTTGCAGCAGCCGCTGTTCTGGCCGCAACAAGCCATCTTGCCGTCTTTCATCATCGGGCACTTGTCGCCCGGCTTCATGTTGGCCATGTCGTGATTGCAGCACGCACACGGTGCCGCTTTGTCACCCGCTGCGGGAGGGGCTGGGGTGGCGTTCTGCGCCATCATGGCCAGCGCCATCAGTAAAGTAGTTGCGATTACAAGCATCTTCGATTTCATGATTTCCTCATTTTTGTGGCAGCTTCGCAGTAGCTACAGAGCGCTCGTCTCTTGACTCGGCCGCCCTCATTCTTCGCCTTGAAAGGGCACGGCTTCAGCCGTGCCGTAGGCGGGATGATCCAAGTCGGGCTTCAGCCCCTGAGGGATCTCGGTCTACACCTTCTGCGAACCTGCTTGAATTGCGCGGACTTTCCTCATCCGCTGAATGACACGTGCGGCGGCAAAACACCTGCCGTCGCGCATATGCGGTGAGCCGCGCTCTAGATCCTGAGGTCGGTCTTTAGTTCGAGGATAGGCTTCACGAAGCGAGGATCACGGACGCTCCGCAACTCCCAAAAATGACCTGCCGGTTGCGGCGCCGCCTCGCTCCTTGCTTGGGCAGTCGCGTCCAATGGATGCGGAGTCGTGCGCTCCGAGTTGACTAGGAACGCCAGCGGCCGTTCCGCGTCATTGCTCACCGAACAACATGGTGGATGGCTCGCAGCCATCGCCGGAACCTTCGCCGGATCCTGCGGGCAGCAGGGCATGGCATCGGAGTCTGGCGCAGCGGTATCGGCGTCGTCCGATGCTGTCATCGCGCCGGCATGGCCATGCGACATCATGGCGTGGCACGCCATCACCTGGTCGCCCGCAACCAGCGCCAATCCGGCTTCCGCCCACAACACGATCGCCATGGCCAGCATTGCGATCAGCACTCTCCGAATTTTGCCGTTCCCACTCATGGTCAACCTGTCAATTGTGCGACGCCTCGGGCCGGCAGTCTGTGACATTGATCACGTACTGTTATTTGACGACCGCCGCTGTAAAAGGGTAATCGGGCGCCCACACAAGCTTCTGTTGCTCGTGTGGGCCTCATCGCGCTGCCGAGAGGCAGTCCCAGTGCCCAGCTAGAACCCGGGGCCGCGATTAGCGCCCTCGGTCCTCACCTGAATTACACTGGAACGGCAAAGGAATCCGACCGCATGAAGCTATCTTTATTGCTCGCCGCTCTCTTGGCCACCACTGTCGTTACCGCGCAGAATCCGTCCGCTGCACCGGGCGCGGCAACGCCTTCAACCGGAAGGATCAGCGCCGCCAATGTTTGGCAGATCCCACCGACGTTCCTCGCCGCAGCCCACAAAGCCTGCGACAGCGCTCCGCCGCCCAGCTTCGCCGATTGCTTCATCAACCAGATGCCCAAGTCCGGAGCCTCGCCCGCAGCCGTGGCCTTCACGCGCATGCTTCAAAAGCAGAGCGACGGCGACGTCGGCATCATGAGCGGCTTCAACAAGGTTGGCCCGGTGGACGTCGCGTTCGTCGTGTACCCTCTTCGCGCCAACACCAACAACGGCATCCTGTTCGTCAACGGCACTCCTAAAATCCTCAATGCCGAGGACTTGAAGTTGCTAGACCAGGCAACGATGCAACAGAGCCCACAGTTTCAGAACACCAAGGCCCAATTCCCCAACGTCAACCTCTGGCCGGGCGACCGTGACGGGACCACTTGGCCGAACTCCTCCTCCAATCCCGATGGCAGCGTCTCCTTCACCCTGGGTTACCCGCTGCGCAATGGATGCCACGCCTGCGCTCACGCCGGCTTCGCCGAGTTCAACTGGAACTTCGGCGCGCACGGCAAATTCCAAGGCACCACCTTCATGGGACTGACGCCGCCACCCGTGCAATAGAGCGGTTTAGAGAGTTCTGTAGTGTAGCCCTCGAATGGTAGAGCCGCGCTTCAGAGTCTGTGTGAGGACTCGGTTTCCAAAGACGTGGTGGAAAATCGCACTTGAGATTGCGGCAGAAGCAGCCGCGCAGCGGCGCAATTTGGGTTAGCCGTGGGCGTAAGCCCGCGGACCGCGGCATTCCTGACAGCTAGGAGCCGCGGAGCGGCGGCATATGTCAGGCTCCCACCAACGTAGCTCCCGCGTACCGTCGTCTAACCGCAACTACTTGGCTGCCGGCACCGGTTTAGCGGCCTGAGCGGGTAACTGGCCTTTCAGCAGGGCCAGCGACTCATCCACCCGGGTCTTGAAGGGGGGATCTCCGTGTAGGGCTGTCATTCCTGTCCGTCATAGACCGACGCTATCCGCGCAATCACGTCCGGTCACGCACGTTCACCCACAGCCCACACTCAACCGGAGCGATGTCACTTTGCCGGCGGTTTCTCGGTGTCTTTCGTTCCTGGTTTTGCTTCTTCCTTGTCGTCAACGGGCGCGGAGAGATGGAGTTTGCTTATCTCCTTGGCTCCCTTCCCTGCATCCACAGGCTCGACTTTGATACCAGTTGCCATGGGTCCGGACGTCCATTTGAAGTAATAGGTTTTGCCCGCCTCCGCCTCAAATCGGGCCCGCTCGTTTTCTTTCTGCCTGGCTTGATTGGCGGCCGCCGCGGCGGACATGACGACGCCTCCGTAGTACTCCTTGGGCAATCCGGAAATCACAACCGTACCCGCCGGTACTTCTATGAATTCGTATTCGCTGTTGAGGAGTTTGCCGAGGTGAGTGCCGTTGACATAAATCTCATCGTGTGCGGCCGAACCGGTAAATCTGTACGTGCGGTAAATACAGACGATGGCTTTGCCGCTGGATGGCGCCGGCAGTACGGCGGGACTATTGGAATCCTGTGCAAGGGAGATGGGCCCGGTGAAGAGCAACGCCATCGCACTTAATACGAGCAGAAGGCTTGCGAATGACTTGCAAGCTCTCATGGGGAAAACCGCTGGAACACTACTGAAAACAGGGTTACTCATCATTATCATGGCAAGTTTCCTCGTTTCGATCTGCGTGTAGGGAGGTTGAGAGGCAAGAGGAATTCCCATTTTTCAAACAAGTCAACGATAGTCTCTTAGAACTTTTTGTCAGTGCTCGGAGTCACGTCGGCCCGTGACTGGCCTGCATATCCCCTGGTCCACCGCTTTGTTCGGGATTTCCGCCGATTTTTCCTCCTAATCCACAGCCTTCCACAGGCTTGCACCAAGAATGGGCGTTGTATCCACCTTCGCGCAGGCATACAGTCCGGAAATCGGTTAGCGCTTCGCGATCGGGCCGGGCTCATCACCTTGGGCTTGGGGAGGCTGGAAAAATCGGCTCCGCCCACGCCCTGGGGTGTGAAATTTCACGCCTTCTGGCCAAGCCTTTTCCGCTCTGTGGTTTGCACGCCCTTGCCGATCGAGCGGGATCGCATGTTTACTCGTCTGGTTCCCTTTTGGAGGCGTAAAATACAAGATGTTG
The DNA here is from genome assembly GCA_963779555.1 of uncultured Acidobacteriaceae bacterium. Taxonomy (GTDB): domain Bacteria; phylum Acidobacteriota; class Terriglobia; order Terriglobales; family Acidobacteriaceae; genus DASRAA01. Next base: position 241,413 of record CAVZYS010000014.1, on the reverse strand, counting down.
GGTTAGTTACTTGACATCCACAAGATGGTGGGCGTACTGTCGCATTCCACTGGCTCGAGTTGAGCAGTGCCGATGCGCTGGTTTCTGAGGCAAGGTCGGCGCCCCGGGGCGGCAGAGGTGACCGCGCCGGATGGTCGTAAGCCGTAAGTATTGGCAGCTAGTTTGCCCGAATCCCCCCGTGAGATTGGGCGAAGTAGTTAGTCCATGACACTGAGGCGTTTCGCCACGCGATCGCTTTAGTTCTGATCCTTTCCAAGTCTCGGTAGCTCTTTCGGCACGCGAGTCACTCTGCGCGCCGGAAGTTGGTAGTCCGTTCGGACGCAAGCAGCCGCACTCCATTTCAGATTGCGAAACTGCGACGCGTGCTCACAAAGGTTGTGCGCATGCGAGAGCAATATTGCGGTGACACCGAACGCAATGGCAGGTCGGTAGCAGGCAGAGCGAACACTTTGAAGAAGGGTCTTCCGAGTGTGCTTGAGAACTAAGCTTGGTTTGCGACGGTAGCCTGAAGCGACTAGAAACCAGCCCCGGAGGGGCGAAATATCATAGCCCAGCACAGAGCCGGAGGCGGAGTGCTGGGTAAGACAACTCAACAATTCGAGTCCCGTAGGGACGGCAGATGTTCTCACACAGACTCTTCCGCCCCCGCAGCAAGATCAGAATTTATATATCTGTCAGGAGCAGGAACGATGTCCGAAGCGAGCGAGAAGACGACAACGGCGGCAGCGACCGCGGGCGCCGCAGCGCCAGCCACACCCAACAAGAGAAAAGCGGCGGCTGGACTCACATTCAAGAGGTATTTCACCAAGGCCGGCGTCTCGCCCTACGACGAGATCGAGTGGGAGCTGCGCCTTGCCCAGATCACCGACTCCAAAGGCGGCGTGATCTTCGAGCAGAAAGACGTCGAGACTCCCAAAGACTGGTCGATGACCGCCACCAACATCGTCGCCAGCAAGTACCTGCACGGCACGCTCGACACGCCTGAGCGCGAGACCGGTGTCCGCCAGCTGGTGACCCGCGTCGCCGAGACCATTCGCGACTGGGGCATCAAGGGTGGATACTTCCGCACTGCCGACGACGCGGCCATCTTCCACGATGAGCTCGCGCACCTGCTGCTGCAGCAGAAGGCCGCCTTCAACTCGCCGGTTTGGTTCAACGTCGGATGCGACCGCATCGAGCCCAACTCCGACGCCCAGAACTGGCACTGGAACGAGGTCGAGCAAAAGGTCGAATACGGCGTAGCCGGCTATCGCAAACCGCAGTGCTCGGCATGCTTCATCAACTCGGTACACGATTCGCTGGACAGCATCCTGACGCTGGCCAAGACCGAGGGCATGCTGTTCAAGTGGGGCTCCGGCACCGGCAGCAACCTGTCGCCACTGCGCTCGTCCACCGAATCGCTCTCGGGCGGCGGAACCGCCGTCGGTCCGCTCAGCTTCATGAAGGGCTTCGACGCCTTCGCCGGTGTCATCAAGTCCGGAGGCAAGACGCGACGCGCCGCCAAGATGGTCATCCTCAACATCGACCATCCCGACATCGTCGACTTCATCGAGTGCAAGCAGAAAGAAGAAGCCAAGGCATGGGCGCTGGTCGAGCACGGCTATGACGGCTCCGGCCCTGACTCCGAGGCCTACGCGTCGGTGTTCTTCCAGAACGCCAACAACTCGGTGCGCGTGACTGATGACTTCATGTACGCCGTTGTCCGCGACGCCGACTTCAGCACCAAAGCTGTAAAGGACGGACGTGTAGTCGGCACCTTCAAGGCGCGAGATCTGCTGCGCAAGATCTCCGACGCCACCTGGCATTGTGGCGATCCCGGCATGCAATACGACACCACCACCAACCGCTGGCATACCTCGAAGAACACGGCGCGCATCAACGCCAGCAATCCTTGCAGCGAGTACATGTTCCTCGACGACTCGGCCTGCAACCTGGCGTCGCTGAACCTGATGAAGTTCGCGCCCAACGGCACCTTCGACGTCGAAGCCTATCGCCACGCCTGCGCCGTCATGATCACCGCGCAGGAAATCCTGGTCGACAACAGCGGCTATCCCACCGAGGCCATCGGACGCAACTCGCACGACTACCGTCCGCTGGGACTCGGCTACGCCAACCTTGGCGCGCTGCTCATGGCCTCGGGCCTGCCCTACGACTCCGACGCCGGACGCGACTATGCCGCCTGCGTCACCGCCATCATGTGCGGCGAAGCGTATCTGCAGTCGTCGAAGATCGCCGAGTTCTGCCCCTCGCTGCCGGTAGCGACAGATACTACTCGCAACTATTTGTTGTCCCGTGGCGACGCCTTTACTGACAACCGGCAACCGACAACTGACAACTGTTTTCCCGGCGGTGCCTGTCCCGGCTGGTACGTCAACCGCGAGCCGTTCCTCGACGTCATCCGCATGCACCGCGCGTCGGTGAACAACATCAACAAGAAGAACGTTCCGGCGTCGCTCTACGAAGCCAGCGCGGCCACCTGGGACGAAGCTCTGCAGCACGGCGAGAAGTTCGGCTACCGCAACGCGCAGGTCACGGTGCTGGCGCCCACCGGCACCATCGGCTTCATGATGGACTGCGACACCACCGGCATCGAGCCCGACCTCGCGCTGGTGAAGTACAAGAAGCTGGTCGGCGGCGGCATGATCAAGATCGTGAACAACACCGTGCCCGCCGCGCTCTTCAAGCTGGGATACACCAGCGACCAGACCAACGCCATCGTCAGCTACATCGACGCCACCGGCACCATTGAAGGCGCGCCCGCCGTCAAGGACGAGCACCTGCCCGTCTTCGACTGCTCCTTCAAGCCGCAGAAGGGCACGCGCACCATTCACTACTCCGGACACCTGAAGCATGATGGCGGCGGCGCAGCCGTTCATCTCGGGCGCGATCTCCAAGACCATCAACATGCCGGAAAACGCCAACGTGGACGACATCATGGAAGCGTACATCTCGGCCTGGAAGCTGGGCCTGAAGGCAGTCGCGATTTATCGTGACGGCTCGAAGAAGGCGCAGCCGCTGAGCTCGATGGGATCGGCCACCCACAAGTCACAGAAGGGCGATGCGTCTTCGTCTGTGGGAGTCCCACAGGGTGGGACTAACGAACCGAGCCCGAAGACCCATCCGCCGCTCCGCCGCGCGCCGTCCGTCACCGTCTGCCCGACGAGCGCCTCTCCATCACCCACAAGTTCAAGGTGGGAGGCCACGAGGGCTACCTCACTGTGGGACTCTACAAAAACGGCATGCCGGGCGAGTTGTTCATCACCATGGCCAAGGAAGGCTCGACCGTCAGCGGCCTGATGGACAGCTTTGCCTGCGCCACTTCGATCGCGCTGCAGCACGGCGTTCCGCTCAAGCTGCTGTGCGAGAAGTTCGCCCACACCCGCTTCGAGCCCAGCGGCTGGAGCAACAATCCCGACATCGGCTACGCCAAGTCGATCATGGACTACATCTTCCGCTGGCTGCAGTTGCGCTTCCTCACCGGACAGCAGCAGGCGCTGTTCGACGGCCTCCGCCCCAAGTACATGGGAGGCTGCGCCTCCGGTCACCGCGCCCGAAGGCGGACGGCCCCGAGCAAAAGTCGTTTGGTGATTTCGTAGAGGCTCCTTCGGGCGCGACTGACAACCGACAACCGACAACTGACAACCGCGCCGCAGGCGCAATCCACGCCGCCGACGCCCTGAAAGAACTGATCGACATGGGCGACGCCCCCAGTTGCTCACGTCTGCGGCGCCATCATGACCCGCAACGGAAGCTGCTACCGCTGCATGAGCTGCGGCAGCACGAGTGGGTGTTCGTAAGAGATTGTCGTCACGAGCCCGCCGCAAGGCGGGCGAGGGATCTGCTGTTCCCTCGCGCTCCTTCTGCACTCAGCTCTGGTGTAATTGACCTGAGTGCAAGAAAGTCAATGATTGAACAACATCTCGTCTGCTCCCATCGCGCTACCGTCGATTGAGTCGATAACTAAGTGGACGGCTGCCGGCCTGCTTGCCATTTACGGTCTTGGTTTTGTAGTGGTTTCTCTGTATTACGCTAAGTTCGGCTTTTTCGAATCGAGTCCGTTTAGACCTAGGGTGATTGCTGCCGGTGTCTGGTTCTTGGTACTTGTTGGCCTAACGGTCGCCATAGCCGTGAAGTTGTGCCCGCATGAAGGTTCCTTGGGCCGGCAGACACTTGACCTAGTTTGGCTACTTTGGGTTTGTTACTATGCGTCATTCTATCTTGGGCAGACACTTTTTGATTTCGGTGCGCCACAAATCAGCCTGTTTGGCCGAAATTGGGATGCACGAGCCTTTTACCCATTAAGCGCCGTCATTATCGTCGGTGTTCTACGATTCGGAAGACGCCGTCAAGATAGTCATCCCCTGATCGTCACAGCAATCGGGTTTGCCACCATATGTGCATTATTCGCGTTTGCCTTTCTCCCCAAGTCAAGTGACCAAAGTTTTGCAATTGTGGCGCTTGAGTTCTGGCTGACGGGATTTCTTGCGACTCATTTTCTTGTCGCATGGCGCCGATCTGGCGGCGACGAGATTCAGTGGATTATCTCTTTCGCTTTCCTCTTGTCGACGCTAGCCTGCTTTATGCATGAACGCTGCTGAGATCGACTTCTGGGGACGGCATCGAGGCGATGGTGTTGATGGTAGTGTGCAGCGTGCGGTGCGGTGTGCTGTGAGGATCACTAGTTTGTCGGAACTGGCTAGCGTTGAGAGTTTCGGGCACAGTGCTTCCCCTTTGTTTCGGGCCAGGTGAGGGCCGTTTCCCGCTCGAGGCTCCGGTGCCAGTGCCACTTGCCGGACAGAAACGGGCAACGACGCGGGCAGATGCACGCACCACGCGGCGAACCGAACCCATCACCCGGGCAGCGCTGGCAGTCCCTGTTCGGAGCCATCGGACTCGCTTCATGTTGCTGATGTCCTACAAAGCAGTTGTACTCGGGTCGTCTTATCCTGGGCCCGCACGACCTCGGCCTTGAGGACTGCCATGCGACGTGGTCTCCGCTCTGCCGCGAGAGCCTGCGGGCCTGCCGCATGGCGGGTTTGGCCCTGCGCTTCAACACAATGACTCGAGGTTGGACTCATCCAGAAAGTCGAGCAGATCGGGATGCGCGAAGCCGCCGTCGAGGCGCACCCGGATACGCGCACCCGGAAAGCTGTAGGAGATCATATTGATCAGACGACGCAGAATCCCCTTGGCTCCGACGGCGGCGGTCACATTCCCAACACGGCGGCGCACAGCCCGTGGGTGGGGTCGTCGCGTGGCAGGTCGAGGGTGACGAGGCGGGCGCGTCCACGCAACCGCTGGGCGTGGCGTTCGATCACGCTGTCGGCCAGCGCCTCTCCCAGACGGTAGAGTTCTCTCGGCCGGATGGAGTTTTCAAAGCGCGACAAGGTGGGCTGCGAGGCCAGTTCACGGCCTGTGATGGGATCGCGATCGAGCAACATCTTGTGAATGGGGTCGGCAGACAGGCGGGCCGAGTCGTTGGCATCCGGATAGCCACAGGCAATCGAGAACACGCGCTGCGACAACAACTCGCGCAAGGAGTGATCGACCTTGCCGGCTTGCCGCTTGTCTCGCAGGCATCCGGCCAGCCCCCGGATCAATCCGTAGCGGCGGTCAGCCGCCTTCAGCAGGATGGCTCCGCCATCGGAACTGCCATTCAGTTGATCGAACTGCAACACAACTGGCTTTCCGAAAATCTCTGGGAACAACAGACACTGTGTTGTGCTATCGTCGGACACGCGGAAGCCTTTCTTCTTGCTTCAAACATTGACTTGACACCATGTTTGTAGCAGAAGAGCGCTTCCGCGTCTTCATTTTCACGAATTATTCAGGCTAGCAGGATTCGCTTCCTTCATTTATCCACAGATAAAGGCATCCTGGGGAGGCGGGGCGCCGATCCCAGTTGTGGTTTATCTTTCAAAGGATTCTCGGATCCTTCCAAGTGGTGAGTTGGTCGGCAAACTACTAGAAGAATCTGATACAGGCATTTTTGTAACCCGCGGGACGGAACAGCACGCTCTATTCATTCCGAGATCCGCGGTCGCCTCGGTATTCTACTCAGACAAGCCGCTGACGAGCGACTATTTTGGTGGAACGGCCGCAAGCAATCCAGCACCTGCACCATAATCGGCTGGGCGGGTGGCCCACTCAAGTCGGGTGCCCCGTTCAAGCGAAGCTTGAGCGGGGTTTTTCGGTGGTAACAGCGACAATCCGGTTGTCCGAACGAAAATCCCCACTCAAAGCCAAAAGAGGGCCCGAATTAGGCACGCGCGTTCGGTGCTCGCGAAGTCCCCGGTATTTGGACGTAACTAGTTTCGATACATAGGACAGTTGTGTTACGTCAACCCTTGTGCTATGCTCCGCTGCTCTTTCTTATGGGCTTACGCAGCGCTCGGTCACTCTGTTGTAAAGTCGCCAGTCTTAGGATGTGAGGTTAATGGATGCCCGTTGCTACCGAAGTCGACGTCAGACAAAAAGTGACGACAAAAGAGGAATTGGAAGATCTCAGGGAGCGGCTAAGACAGCTAAGAGGACAAGCGTCGAACGCTCCTACCGGCGACGCTCTGGACGGAAAACCTTACGGTTGGCAGGATGATATTGATGGCTTAGCGGTATTTCTGGAAGACTTGAAGCAGTTGATGATTTTTCTTGTGAAGGACAGAGTTCTCGCGGAACAACAGGAATTATTTCGCGAATGTTGGCCTGCCACCGAGGAGCGAATCAATATCGCCATTGCCCAGCTCAGAACTATAGCGAATGACGATGACCCAATATACGTTGAGCTCCACAATGCGGGGCTGACAAAGAAGCCCCTTGCACTCAAGCTCCGAGAATATTTCCGTCGCATCGGCGCAAGCCCTGTACCTGCGGTTCTCGAAATGGCTGACCGTATACTTGGAAGTCTTTTTCCGATCCTCTACGACCTCGGGCCTGTCAAGGAGTTCAAAGAAACTCTGGAGTCCAGATTGAAGAATGATGGTGATGCTGGGCTTCAGTCACTCAACATCACTGGACGCGAGCAATGGTGGAAGCACGCTGCAAAGAACTACTAGGACTGGCGGGGCGGGTGGGGGGGCCACCCCGCGCTCTCTCATCTCCGAGAAATCCTCACGAGAGTGCCCCATTCCGCCTTCCGTTGGCGGGGTGGGGTTTTTGTCTGTGCGCGAACGAACGTCCATAAACAAAGACCCACCCGGGCAAAACCAGCTTGAGTCGGGAACCCACTTCACACGAATCCGCCGACTCCGGTGGTTACTTTAGTTTCCCCACCCTGCCGATTTCTCTGGCACTTCCACCCGCCACCGCGATACACATCGAACAGGGGACGGCATCGGTGTCCCTGCCTGGCGGGTGGCCCGGGTAACCCTTTTCACCAATAGACTTTGAGTCGGGTGCCCCGTTCAAGCGAAGCTTGAGCGGGGGTTTTCGTTTCACCAGCGCACACTCCTCCGTGCTATGCGTCACCGTATTCTCAACAATCGTCGACTATCCTCGCTACCATGCCTTGGGGACTCAAGCGCTATCAGCACTCGGGCTGCCTGCACTTCATCACGTTCAGCTGTTATCGGCGTCGTCCGTTGCTACGAACTCACGGAGCGCCTGAGATGTTCGAGCAGGCACTCGAACAAGCGCGTGTGAAATACGGGTTTTACGTCATTGGCTACGTCCTCATGCCTGAGCACGTTCACCTGCTCGTAAGCGAGCCCGAACGCGACACACTCGCCACCGCACTCAAGGCCATCAAGCAGTCTGTGGCGCGAAGACAAGTCAAAACGGGCGGACGCTTCTGGCAGGAACGCTATTACGATTTCAATGTCCGGACTGCCAAGAAACGGGTCGAGAAGCTGCGCTATATCCACCGCAATCCTGTGAGGCGCGGCTTGGTGGCGAAGCCGGAAGACTGGCCTTGGAGTAGTTATCGCCACTACGCTACAAGAGAGGTCGGCACCATCGAGATCGAGTCTCCTTGGACCGCGTGGAAACGACGTCAGACAGGGAACCAGCCCAAGCTCATGGTTCACGAAAATTAAAAACCCCGCTCAAGCTTCGCTTGAACGGGGCACCCAAACACCTACAAATCCCGTTAAACTGCGTGGGCATCATTCCAAAAACCGAAAGCCGACATTCCCATTTCGGGACGCCCCTGGTTACTTTAGTTTTCCCGCCCCGCTGATTTCTCTGGCACGTTCACCCGCCCCCGCGATACACATCGTACAGGGGACGGGAATGGTGTCCCTGCCCGCACCCTCCGTGCGACAGAGTCGGCTCTTTGACAATTCCCATAAGGAGAAAGGCGGCCTTCGTCGGCGCTTCTCCGGCTCCACCATGATTTCGCTGGGTCAGTATGACTTGTATGGTTTGTATGACAAAATTGAGTATTGAAAGTATGACAAGTATGACAAAACTCAGTATTGAAAGTATGACAAGTATGACAATATTGTTCGCGAAATACCGCGAATTTACCCTCTAAGTCCTACTGGCAGACATGGATACGTATAACCACCATATGTATCAATGACATGCGAACATTTTCCGCCCAAGCCATTGATTCTAAACAGTCGTGAATTTTGTTTTTCTAGGCGGTGGCCCGTTTAAGCGAGACTCAAGCGAAGCTCTCTCGATGGCACCAGGCCGCAGTGAATGGAAGCTTGTGCACTTGCCCAGGTTAGCCCAAAGAAGGGCGAACTTGGGGACTCGGCTTGCAATATCCTGCTGCCTCGCGCACAATGCCCTGACATTCATGCCAACCAAAAGAGTGCTGAAGAGCCATTCGCTTGCTGGTCCTCTGGTGGGCCTTCTCATCCTTCTTGGGATCTCGGTCTTCATCAATTACATCGACCGCGGCAATCTCTCCATCGCCGCTCCGCTGTTGAAGGACGAACTCGGCATCCGCCCGGCGCAATTGGGCTTCCTGCTGTCGGCATTCTTTTGGACCTACGCTTGTCTCCAGCCCGTCTATGGCTGGCTGGTGGATCGGCTGAACGTCTATTGGTTGCTGGCCGCATGTTATTTCGTGTGGTCCCTCGCAACCGCAGCAACCGGGCTGGTTCATGCCTTCGCCGTTCTCTTCCTGCTGCGACTGGTTGTCGGCGTCGGCGAGGCGGTCTCCTACCCCGCTTACTCGAAGATCATCGCTCTCAACTATTCCGAAGAGCATCGCGGTCTGGCCAACTCGGTAATCGCGGCGGGGCTATCACTGGGCCCCGGCTTCGGCATGTTGCTGGGCGGCACGCTGATGTCGCGCTTCGGCTGGCGCCCGTTCTTTATGGTGCTCGGCCTGGTAAGCCTGTTGTGGCTGCCGGCGTGGATCAAATGGATGCCGAAGACCAATGTCGTTCCACCCGCAGACGCAACCGGCGCGCCCAGCCTGCTGGAATTCGTGCGTCTGCGCTCCGCCTGGGGATGCTGTATTGGTCTGTGGTGCGGCAACTACATCAACTATTTCCTGCTCACCTGGCTGCCCTACTACCTGGTCCATGAACAGCATTTCTCCATGGCCGCCATGGCCAGGATCGGCGGCGCGGGCTACTTGATTAGCGCCGCTTCCGCGACTCTGTCGGGATGGCTCTCCGATCGCTGGATCATGGCGGGAGGAACTCCCACGCTGGTCAGGAAGACGTTCACCGGCGGAATGATCGCCATATGCGGCATTTTGCTGGGCCTGTGCGCAATTGCCGGGCCTACCGCCTGCGTCGCGCTGCTGTGGACGAGCCTGGCGTTCTTCGGGGCCTGCTCGTCGAACACATTTGCGATTTCCCAGAGGCTCGCCGGACCTCACGCGGCGGGGCGCTGGGTGGGTTTTCAAAATGGTTTTGGCAATCTCGCCGGAGTGGTGGTGCCTGTGGTCACGGGCTTCATTCTCGGACGCACCGGAAGCTTCTTCTGGGCCCTCGCCATTACGACCGCCGTCGCGCTGATCGGCAGTGCCTCATGGGTGTTTATCGTCGGCCCAGTTGAGCAGGTTGACTGGGGAAGCAGGCCCCGCCGTCTTCCGCTGGTCCCCAATGTTTACGCTGTAGTGCCGGAGAGCACAGACTGACGAACCAGACTGAAAGAAATGAGTTTTGTTTTTTTAGCGGTTTGCCGGGGGTGGGGATTTTCGTCGCAAATTGCCGACGCCCGACGCAACTCCACGCACCCTTCAACTCCCCGGCGGCAGCCGCATTCGCCCGTCGCGCACTGAGACGATCACCACCGCATCCTGTTTCGCCTGAAACACCAGAATGTACGGGGTGCCCGCCAGCACAAACTCGCGCGTGCCCGGCACCAGGCCCCTCTTCCCCAGCAGCGGGAAATCCAGCAGTGCGTTGGTGAGATGTTCGAGCCGCTGCAGCAGGTGCTCCCACGTTTGCGGGCTCGCGGCCGTCAGGTAGTCGCTGATTTCTTCCAGATCGGTAACTGCCCGCGGAGTCCACCTGAGCATCATCGGGTAGGGTGCCGCTTGCGAAGCCGGGCGATGACTTCGGAGTGCTCCATGACCTCGCCCGCCGCCGCCTGCCGAAGCCCTTCCTCGATCCTCGCCGTCTGCAGTTGCCGCACCTCCAGGTAGCGGTCCACTGCCTCATTCAGCAGATAGCTCCGGTCGCGGTCATCCTGCTGGGCGTAGGCGTCGAGTTGCTTCACCTTCCGATCGTCGATGCGAACACTTATGGTCCTCGGTCTAGTCATAATACAAGATATGATAACATAGGTTATCGTGTTACGATGCATTATAAGCTGGCGAGTGGCCGGCACGTGGCGCACCCAGTCAACCTATTGTAAGAAATTAACTTACACGAGGGTGCCTCATCCCGCCTTCCGTTGGCGGGCCGGGCGTCTTCGTTTGTGCGCCAACGAACATCCATGCACAATGACCCACCCGGGCAAAACCAGCCCGAGTGGGCCACCCGCGCTTTCCCACACCCTGATTGCAAGCCTTTGCCAGACTGAAGAAGTAAACCGTTAAACGCTATCGCGCCTCGTTCATGGACGCCTGAGGAATCTCAAGTAGAAAGCTGCGAACACCAAGACAATGCCAATATTCACTGTCAGCCGTTCCCAGAATCGGTTTCTGAAGAACACGAAATCTACACCGACTATGACGGCTGCCATCGCCACCACGTAAAGCACGACAGCTACCTGTCTGCCCATTTTAGCGGGAATCGCCATTTCGAGTTCTCCATCACGTGATCTGCCATCCCAAGCCGAGTTCCACCGGGACCCGATTCCTGTCCGGAACTTCCCGGCTGATTAGATAACCGTGCCGGGCGGGCAGCCCACCCCGTCCTCGTCAAGAAGGCGGGTGGCCCGGGTAACGACCCTTCCCAAGCCACGAAATCACAGTCGGGTGCCCGCCCTCTTGTGGCCGCTTGAGCAGGTTTTCTGCGTCCTGCTTGAGATGAAGCTTCGTGTCCTGTGGACCTCCACAGAACGTATGAGTTCTCTATTTAACGAAGCTCATTCCCGTCACCGGATGTAGCTCCCAAAGCGTTTTCGACTGCAAGCCTTTCTTTCCTCGTCCTGTGCCGCCATTCGCCTCATAGGTGTGGGCATCATCGTAGAACAGCGCACCGGTTACGCTGACATGGACAGGATGCTGCATCACATGCACGCTGTTTATCTTCGGCGGCGTATTGGCCAGAAGGTTCTTGACTACCCAATCGCGCACGGTTTCCACCTGCCCGGCGACGGTCGTGGCATATTCGCCGGAGGGGACCTCTACGATCATTGAGTTGTCCTGCTTCGTGGGAGTACCGGTGATGGGCGCTGTGGTGAGTTGAATGTGGAAGTCGCAGTCATCGGACTCAAATGCCACCAGATAGAGGTATCCGGTCAAGGTCACCATCACGTCTTCTTTGACAGGCTGGTCCATGATGCGATCATTGGCGTATCGGGAATCGTCTTTCTTGACGTCTTTAAGCGGCGGAAGCTTCAGCGCCTGCTCCAAGGTCATTGTCTGGTGTTTGGCACCAGGGGGTACGGTGATCTTAACTGGCCACCGTTCCTTGCCGTGGGCCTCGCACGGCAACGGGGCGGCATGTACACACACCGCCAACCAGAGACAGGTGCAAACCAGAAGAGTGATCCTATTCGAGTTCATCAGCATTTCCTTCCTGCTTTCCTGAGAACGTGAAACTCACCAGGAGAATGCGAATTGTATGACTAACGGTCGTTAGTCACAATGGAACTTTTCGGGGAAGCGGGCAGGCCCCCAAGCGACGCTTGTTGGAGTCTTTCGGTTGTAACAGGTACGAACGAAAATCCCCACTCAAGGGCAAAAGAGGGCCTTGAATGGGGCACCCAGCAACCCGCCGAAATCTAATCTAACTAGTCCGGGCCGAAACGGTTTGCGTGGCGGTTTTGACCACTTCGGTCTCAGTCACTTCGTGGCTCGACCCACTGGCAATAGCATCTGAGATACTAAACGCACGTTCAAAGAACATTCTCGTCGTAAGATAACCGCTCAAGAATCCCAACACGCTGAAATAAACAACGACACCTGCCACCACCCCGGTGAGAAATTGCTGGTTCCGGCCGACCACTTCAGGAAGAAGTTGCTTCTCCCCGATCGCGCCTCCTGCCACCCAAGCGCTGAAGCGGTAAATAGTACTTGTGATCTGGCGCATTTCCACCAAGCTCACCCCGACAACGATCTTCGTTAGCCAATCAGAAACATCGTCCAAGTTCGTATTGATCAGCATCCGGTAGGTGGGGCGATCTTCCGGCTTACCCATTGCAACATCAGGCTGAAGAGGACCTGATTTGGATGAATCCTGCAGCACGCGCGGAATGCCGAATAGAAATCCCAGCAACACGCCTGAAGCATAAAAGGCGAGCGCCCACAAGAAAATCTCTAATGCGCCGTTCTTGTCATTGCTGAAGAACCAGTACGCTATGGCCAACAATCCGACAAGGAAACCGAAGATCACCACGGTTCTGGTGGCCGCCAGATCGCGGCGGAGTTCATCACGCTCATTTTGACATTTCGCCGGAATATCGCTGCGGCTTTCGCCTCGGGAAATGTGCCAGTTAGTCAGTGGAATTTGCATATTTCCCACTATTCGCAGCTCGATGCCGCGCCAGGGAGCCAACATTACCTTTAGTCATTAGGGTTGTCAATGGGCGGATGGTCCACCCAGCCGTTTCTGAACTCGGACGTCATTGGCACGCTCGTACGCCTGCAGGAATGGAGGCGAGAGCAGTTAGGCAGGGGCCGACCCCAACAGGTCTATTTTTTGTCGAGGATGCAGTCCGCAGACCAGGGGATGAAACTCGCGTGCGTTTGTCATCGTATTAGCCAGTACGATGCCCGACACGAAGGCCAATCAGCTCGTTGTAAAGATTCGCGCCGCGCGCCCCGACGATGCGAAAGCATGGGAACAGTTGCGTTGTGACCTTTGGCCTGACGGCCGTGGAGACCACGCTTCTGAAATAGCCTCGTTCTTTGCCGGAACGCTGGACGAGCCCTCCGCGGTCCTAGTGGCCGAGGATTCGACCGGCAAAGTCGTCGGTTTCTCCGAGCTCTCGATCCGCGCCGACCCACCTCCTCTTCTGGGCAGCCGGGTTGGGTATGTCGAAGGGCTCTATGTGGTGCCTGACGCGCGCGGACGTGGTGTAGCCCGGTCGCTGCTCGTGGCCTCTCGTGATTGGGCACGTCAGCAGAAGTCCACTGCCTTTGCCAGCGATCGTGCTGGTCGCGTGATCATCGACCGCCGATTTCCGTAACACGTCAATGATGCCGATCTGCCGCCAGCCCACTCAAGGCCGTTATAATCCGAAGCGTCTGGGTAGCCTCGACGGGAAAAACAGAATGCCACTCACCAACTTTCGATGCATATCGCGATTCCGCGTCCCTTACTGTGACGTGGACATGATGCAGCATGTGAACCATGCCGCCTATGTCGTCTGGGCCGAGACGGCTCGTTGTATCTACTTCGACGAGGTACTCAAGGAGCCGATAAACGGGACCAACGGCATGATCCTGGCGCGGTTGCAATTTGACTATGAGCAGCCACTCGACTACCGGGAGGAGGTCGCGGTGGCATGCCGCATCGCCCGGTTAGGACGCAAGTCGTTCGATTTCGCCTATGAGATTTGGAGCGACACTCGTCAGCTTCGTGCCGCGCACGGTTTTTCGACCATGGTCGCCTATGACTACAAGGCCCAGAGTTCTGTCGTAGTACCCGAGCGATGGCGTGACGTCATCGCGGCCTACGAGGTCATCGCCCCAGCGGCAACCAGTTGAGAGTGCTTAGTCCTTTAGGTTCGCGCCGTGATTTGCGGTGCTAACCCGGCCCTCTACTCCCGCCGAACGGGCGACAAATCGCGCTCTACAAACCCGGCTAGCCGTACGCGCGGGTGCTCGTCGGAACTCGAAGACCAGATTTTGCTCCACCCGTTATCATTGTGCGGACAGATCTGCCAATGGTCGCTGTTGCGTACCCGCAGCGCACGAGGGAGGAGCAAGCGATGTTTTGCAATCATTGTGGGAAGGCGAACCCTGACGACGCGCAGCTGTGCGCGTATTGTGGCGCGTCACTGACGGGCGGGGTGGTGGAGCGGCGGCTGGTGCGTCCGCGAGCGGGACGGCGTATCGCGGGCGTGTGCGCGGGCGTTGCGCAATATTACGGATGGAACGTAACCACGATCCGGCTGCTGTGGTTGCTGCTGGTTCTGTTCTGCGGAACCGGCGGGCTGCTGTACCTTATTCTGTGGGTTGTCATGCCGAATGAGGCGTGAGCTTAACGAAGCTCGCTGAGCAACAGTTCGCTTGCTAGCTGGGTCCGATCTGCGCACAGGCGTTGGAAGCGGTGGCGGTTCTCGAAGTCTAACTTTCCTGATCTTGCGGACAGGAGAAAGAGTTCGCCTTCGATCTCTCGCATTTGTTCCCAAATAATGATCTTTCGTTTCTCGCGGTCGGATATCTGCATGTCAACCCTCAAAACCCTGCCGGAGTGGCCCAGCCCAGCAGAATCGAACATGAGTGCACCGCCTTCAAGAGGCGCGAGCGACATCGGTTCCAATCTCGCCCGCTGGAATGGGCAAGCTCGATTCCGCGAGAACGCGGTCAACAATTTCTTCCGCGCCATCGCGGTACTCCGTGTGTAGAGTGCTGCGCCAGCCAGCGAATTGGCCACGCAGGAATTCGGCCTTGCGTCCATTGGGGTCGTGCTTACGCTCACCATGAAACGCCTTCAAGAGGAGCGCGCCCTGGTCGACCAGACGATCGATAGTTTCTGCATTTGCCGTGAGGTGCATGGTTATCATCCTCCGCGCAATCGAACGCCTATAGAAATCAATCGCGCTATTGCCAACAAAGGTTGAACAAGCAGCAACCTTCCAGGTGGCGACTGGTTCAAAGTGCACTTTAGTAGTTCGGGAAGGCAGGGTTAGCCGCCTTCCCGTTCGACATGGTAGCCGAAACTAGACGGCTACGGCAACGTTATGAAAGGTCGAGACGACCGTCTCATAGTTATGAACCCGCGGCGTTCCATCGATTACCTTCGCCAGGGTCTTCAACACTTCGGGGTACGTGTTGGTGTTGTAATCATCTGCGTAGTTCTTGTTCTCCCAGAGGCTGATTGCAACCGCATCCTGCGAGCCGGTGCTGAATAGACTGATTTCTTCCTTGAAGCCCTTCTGCTTGCGCAGCAAAGGAAGGATCTGGTTCTCGAATGTCCGGGTGTAGTCAGACTGCATATTGGATTTCAGGCGAAAAGAGACATTGCGTGCGTACATATTCAACCTCCTAAAGGTTGTTTCGCGATGCATATAAGCTGGAGAAAGCTTCAGATGGGCTGACTTATATTCAGGGAACCTGAATGAGGGGAAAATCTACACGGCCTCACGTTTTATCTTACGAGATAGAGCCGGCCTTGTCAAACTAAGCAGGCAATTTCTACTCCGGACACCATGTTGGATCATCACTCTAAAGGACTTAAGAGATCAGCTATAATTCGTGATTTCCCTCTGAGAGCGAGCTATTGTGCTCAGACTTGGCGCCGTGCGGAGCCATACCATCGTGTCTGGCCAGAGAAACAAAAGGAGAACTGAATGAAATCCAAGAATCTACTTGCTGTCGTCCTGGGGTCGCTTATCGTGTTCGCTCTGTCATTGCCCGTGATGGCGCAGAGCACCACGGAATCCACCACGACAACGACGCAGGGTCTACAGCCCGCTCAGACGCAGAGCACCACCACCACGACTTCGCAGGAACCGGCGGTGGTGCCACCGGCTCAGACCACGAAGACGACCGACATCACGACGAAGTACAAACACAATAAGGTGAAGCAGACTGACACCACAACCACTACAACTACGCCGCCGGCCGAACAGATGAAGCAGACCGACACTACGACCACCACAACTACACCGGCGCCGGAAGTAAAGAAGGAAACCACCACCACGACCACAACGCCGCCCCCACAGAAATAAGTGTGGGTGAGCGGTCTTCCTTTTCCTCGGCGAGAGGCTCGATCTTTAGCTTTTCGAACGTGCACCACTCAAGCTTCGTCTGCTTGGGTGGATTTTTCGTTGCGCTGGAGAAATATCCGGCTCGAACAGATGATAATTGGTTCGAGTCAGTGTACTTCGACAAGGCAGGTAGGTGAGCGTACCATTGAGGTTGAGAGAGTATCCCTACCTCTCATTCAGACCCCCTGAACTAGGTCAGCCGTTCTGGAGTCCCCTCCTCTTAGTTGTGAAATCCCAGGAGTTGAAATGTCTAAACCCAAAGCCCAAGTTAGTCTGAAGTCTGCCGCTCCGATACAGGAAGAACCTGTGCAGCAAGCTCCGGGGAATGCCTTCTCGGACGACGAAATACGCGTCCGCGCTTACCAAATCTATGAGTCGCGCGAAAGAAACTCCAACAATCCCGACGCGGATTGGAGCCAGGCACAGACTGAATTGACGGAACTGCTGGGCGGCAAATAGTTCTCGACGGCAGGCGCCCGGCCAGATAGTCTTCCCATTTGACCGGGGTTTCCATTTTGTGTCCCGAGTGCGCGAGACGCTATACGACTCCCGTCGATTCGCGCGCTTTCTGTCATGTTTTGTTATGTTTTTCATCTCGATGTGGGTCGTGCAAGGCTGCGGCCATCCGCCTGCTCGGCTGTTCGCAGCAGGGCAGGCTCTGCGATAGGATGGAGCACCAGTTCGGGAGGTGGCCCATGGCGCTCAGCTTTGCCGCAGATATTCGACCGATGTTTCGTGACGACCCTGACGTGGAGGCCATGAAGCCCTTCGGGCTCGACCTCGCGTCCTACGCTGACGTGAAAGCGCAAGCTGAGTCGATTTATGCGCGGCTTGACGACGGAAGCATGCCTTGCGACGAACCCTGGTCCAAAGACCAAATCGCCAGGTTCAAGCAGTGGATGGACGAGGGCATGGCTCCCTAAACGGCATCGGCGGCGGGCGGCCCAGCGAAGCTTTCGTTCCAGTTTCGAGTTCCAGTGAATACAAGTCGAGCGCGGCACCCATGTTATGCTTGGCCGGTGCAATCGCCCCGAGCACGTGCTGAAGCTGTGCACCTGCAAAAGCAGGGGAAGAGCGCGTCTTTTCCGCGGAAATTGCAGCCGTGCGCTGGCAAATCCCTGAAGGAGTTGATGCCGGCCTGACGGCCTGCACTTTCGACATCGAGGCAGCTTGAGCACTGAAGCGAAGACTGTTTCAATCCACTCCGGTTCGGGCGAGAACGAGTTCGTCAAAGGGCTGGGACTAACCAGCGCGACCACGCTGGTGATGGGCTCGATGATCGGCTCGGGCATCTTCATTGTCTCGGCCGAAATTGCGCGCGAGGTCAACTCGCCCGCGCTGCTGATCGCGGCGTGGCTGGTTACCGGCTTCATGACGATCACCGGTGCCCTGGCCTACGGCGAACTGGCGGCGATGATGCCGCATGCGGGTGGACAGTATGTTTACCTGCGCGAATCGCTGGGGCCGCTGTGGGGATTCCTCTACGGCTGGACGCTCTTCCTGGTCATCCAGACGGGGACCATCGCTGCGGTGGGCGTGGCCTGCGGCAAGTTTCTCGGCGTGTTTTATCCGTCAATCAGCTCTTCGAACTGGATCCTGCACCTTTGGCATGTACCACCGATTCCAATCGGTCCCATGGTGCTGGGAAACATGGATGTCGGCCTGAGTACGCAGAACCTGATCGCAGTGCTGGTGGTGATCTTTCTCTCGGTACTGAACATCTTCGGCGTGCGGCTGGGCGCGGCGGTGCAGAACGTCTTTACCTTCGCAAAGACGGCCGCGCTGTTGGGGCTGGTGGGACTGGGAATCTTTATAGGGCGCAATGCGCAGGCCATCGCGGCCAACTTCGGGGCGAATTTCTGGCGCAATGCGGGGCTCTCGGCGCTGCATCCGTTGCAGGTCGGCATCGATGGACCCATCTTGCTGGTGGGCACGCTGACCATTGTCGCGGTGGCGCAGGTCGGGTCGCTGTTCTCGGCGGATGCGTGGAATAACGTCACCTTTACCGCCGGGGAAGTCCGCAATCCGCAACGCAATCTACCCCTCTCGCTCGCGATTGGTACAGGGGCCGTCATCTTCTTATATGTGATGGCGAATGTGGTGTACCTCAGCGTGCTGCCGCTGGTGGGTGATCCGAATGGGACTACCGTGCTGGCGCGTGGCATTCAGCACGCCTCAGAAGACCGGGTTGCGACCGCGGTGATGCAGGGGATCTTCGGCGCGGGCGGCGCGCAGATCATGGCCATCCTCATCCTGATCTCGGGGTTCGGCTGCAACAATGGACTGATTCTGGCGGGAGCGCGCGTGTACTACGCCATGGCGAAGGACGGGTTGTTCTTCAAGGGCGCAGCCAGACTCCACCCGAAGTATCACACGCCGGCGCACTCGCTGATGATGCAATGTGTCTGGACCTGCGTGCTGTGTATCTCGGGAAGCTACGGACAATTGCTGGACTACATCATCTTCGCGGTGTTGGTGTTCTACATCCTGACGATCGGCGGATTGTTCGTGCTACGGGTGAAGCGCCCCGACGTTCCGCGCCCCTACCGCGCGATTGGATATCCCGTACTGCCCGCGATCTATATTCTGATGGCGGTGTTCATTGATATAGTCTTGTTACGCTATAAACCTCAATACACGTGGCCGGGCTTGATCATCGTGCTGCTGGGCATCCCCGTGTATTTTCTGTGGTCGAAGCGCAACCAGGCAGAACGACTGCCAGCCTGATCTCGAAGGAGACACATAGCCGAATGGCGAATCTTCTGAAGTGCAAGCCTCTCGACATGCTGATGAGAGAGGCCTCCCAAGAGGACGAAGATAGTCTGAAGAGGGCCCTGGGGCCGCTTAACCTTATTACTCTGGGTATCGGCGCGATCATCGGCGCCGGCATTTTCGTCCTCACCGGTTCCGCAGCTGCTCAATATGCCGGACCGGCTATCGTGCTCTCATTCATCCTGGCGGGACTGGGCTGCGTATTTGCCGGATTGTGTTACTCCGAGTTTGCGTCATTGATTCCAATCGCAGGCTCGGCCTACACCTACGGTTACGCCACGCTCGGTGAAATCTTTGCCTGGATTATCGGCTGGGACCTGGTCCTGGAATATGCGTTCGGCGCCGCCACCGTCGCTTCGGGCTGGAGCGGCTACTTCGTCAGCTTCCTCCAGGACTTCGGTATTCACATTCCACCGCAGTTCACCGCGACCCCGTACACCTATTCTGGCCACCAATGGATACCGAACATCCTGGTGCAATACCAGGGCCGCTGGGAACTGCTGACGACGATGGCGCCCATCCTGAAACAGAACGGCGTGGACCCTTCCACCCTGCCGCAACTCACGGGCGTGTTCAATGTCATAGCCTTTCTGGTCATCTGCTTCATCACCACAATCCTGGTCATCGGCATTCAGGAGTCGGCAAACTTCAATTCGGCGATTGTGATCGTCAAGGTGACAATCGTGCTGATTTTCATTGCTATCGCAGGAGCGTTTGTGCTCAAGCATCCGGGACTGGCGACGGCGAATTGGCATCCGTTTATTCCGCCGAATCAGGGCGCGTTTGGCGAGTACGGCTGGTCAGGAATTGCGCGCGCAGCGGGAGTGATCTTCTTCGCCTATATCGGATTTGACGCGGTCTCCACCGCCGCGCAGGAAGCCAAGAATCCGCAAAGGGACATGCCGATCGGCATTCTCGGATCGCTGGTGATCTGCACTATCCTTTACATTCTCGTCTCGGGATTGCTGACCGGAATCGTGCCCTACTCCGCGTTGAACGTGGCCGATCCGGTGGCGGTCGGCATCGACGCAACCGGGGTTCGCTGGGGATCGATCCTGGTGAAACTGGGTGCGATTGCCGGATTGGGTAGCGTGATGCTGGTCATGTTGCTGGGACAGTCGCGCGTGTTCTACTCGATGTCGCGCGATGGCCTGCTGCCGGAATGGGCGGGCAAGGTGCATCCCCGGTTCCGCACGCCGTACATTTCTTCGATTACCGTGGGACTCTTCGTGGCAGTTTTCGCTTCGGTGGTGCCGATCGGGATTCTCGGTGAACTGGTGAGCATTGGCACGCTGCTGGCATTCGTCATCGTGTGCGCGGGTGTCTGGATTCTGCGCAGACGGCGTCCGGACCTGCATCGGCCGTTCAAAACCCCACTGGTACCGCTGGTTCCGATCCTCGGCATCGCCATATCGTTCGCCCTGATGGCCGCTCTTCCCCTGGCGACATGGGTGCGCTTGTTCGTCTGGCTGGCTCTCGGGATGGCCATCTACTTTGGCTACGGACGCCACCATAGTCACGTGCAACGCCTCGGCAGTGATGAGGCGAAGAAGTAACGGCGATTCCGGCCCATGAAGTTTGACGCTAACCAACGCCCTTCCCCGCGGGAGGGCGTTTTGTTTTGCGATACCGACGTGCGCCATGTCATTGCGCAAGGGCACGGCCATCGCGCAGAATGGCTGACGTGAAGGTCCCATTCAATTTGAAGCTGCTGTTCGTGGCGCTGATGGTGCTGGTGGTCATCGGCGTGCTCGGATTTCACTTCATCGAGGGCTGGACGCTGTTCGATGGCTTCTACATGGTGCTCACCACCATTACCAGCATTGGGTATGGAGAGGTCCATCCGCTGTCGCACGTGGGACGGCTGTTCAACAGTTTCATCATCATTACCGGAGTCGCTCTGGTGCTTCTGTTCCTCGGAGGGGCCTCACGCACTTTGCTAGAATTCGAGCTTCAATCGGTATTTGGCAGGAGACGCATGGACCGCGATATCAGCCGGCTGTCGGGACACTACATTATCTGCGGGGCTGGCCGAGTGGGCCGCAGCGCGGCGCGCGAGCTGGCGCGCAAGCCGCTACCGTTCGTGGTCGTCGACACCAGCGTGGAGAAGCTGCAGAAGTACGCTTCCGAAGGCTGGCTGACGCTGGTGGGCGATGCGACGCAGGCGCCGGTGCTGCAGCAGTTGCGCATCGAACACGCGAGGGGATTAGTGGCGGCCACGACCACCGATGCCATCAACATTTACATTATCCTCACGGCGCGCAGCATGAATCCCACGATCAAGATCATCGCCCGCGCGGCGGAAGAGGAAGCGGAGAAGCATCTGCTCACGGCCGGCGCCGACTCGGTGGTCTCGCCCTATCGCTTCGCGGGTTATCGAATTGCGCAGACGTTCATGCGGCCTAACGTGGTCGATTTTTTCGATACCGCCATGAACCAGAAGTACCCGCTGGAGATCGAGGAAGTGAAAGTCGGTAAGGGCGCGCGCTTCGCCGGACAGACCCTGGAAGGGGCGCGCGTCCGGCAGGAGCTGGGCGTGATCGTTGTGGCCATCAAGGGCGAGAACACCGCGATGCGATTCAACCCTCCGCCAGACGCGGTGATTCACGTTGGGGATCACCTGATTGCGTTGGGCGATCCTGAGGGGCTGAAGAAGCTGGAAGAATCGGCCTCGGAGCGCGTATGAAGATCACCACCGCGGCGGAGATGCGCGAGATCGATCGCGCGAGCACGGAAAAGTTTGGTGTGCCTTCGCTGACCTTGATGGAAAACGCCGGCAGCGCGGTAGCCCAGTTCATTCTGGAAAGATTCAAGACCGCAGAACGCATCGCCGTAGTGTGCGGCAAGGGCAACAACGGCGGAGATGGCTTCGTGGCGGTGCGCAAGCTTCATCGCGCCGGACGGGTGGTCGAGGTGCTGCTGCTGGCGTCTCCATCGGAGTTGAAGGGCGACGCGGCGACCATGTTCGAACAACTGCCGGTGCGTCCGATCGTGGTGCAGACCGTGCAGGAGTTGCAGGCTGAGTCGGCGCGCAGCCTTGAGAATTGTGACGTGATCGTGGATGCGGTACTGGGGACGGGATTCAAGCCTCCGGTGGAGGGGCTGTACGCCGAGGCGATTGCGGCGATGAACAGCAGCGGCAAGGCGATCGTCGCGGTTGACATTCCTTCCGGCGCGGATTCTGACGCGATGACGCCGCAGTCGGGTGAAGGAATCGTGCGGGCGGATGCGATCGTCACTTTCACCGCACCGCGCCCGGCGCACGTGTTTGGCGAGTTCACGCGCGGGCCCGTGTTGGTTGCGCCCATCGGCTCGCCGGACGGGGCGATCGAATCCAAGCTCAAGCTGGAAGTCACGACGGCGCATGACCTGGCGGAGTTTTTGGCGCCGCGTCCCATGGACAGCAACAAGGGCTTGTATGGCCATGTGCTGATTGTCGGCGGTTCGCTGGGCAAGTCGGGCGCGGCGGCGATGGCGGGCATGGCCGCTCTGCGCGCGGGTGTGGGATTGGTGACGGTTGCGACCGCAAAGAGCTCTTTGCCGAACGTCGCAGGATTCGCGGCGGAATTGATGACCGAGCCGCTGCCGGAGACCGACACGGGCGGAATCGGCGTGGCTTCGGTGAAGAGCGGCAAGCTACAACAGTTGGCATCGACGATGACAGTGGTGGCGATTGGGCCGGGCATCGGACGGCATCCCGAGACGGTAGAGTTCGTGCACGAAGCGGTGCGCACACTGAAGTGTCCGCTGGTGATCGATGCCGACGGACTGAATGCGTTCGACGGGAAGACCGAACTGCTCGACGGCAGCCAGCGCGCGCTGGTGCTGACGCCGCATCCCGGCGAAATGGGGCGGCTGGCGGGCATTTCGACGAAAGCAGTGCAGGCCGACCGGCTCAACGTGGCGCGCACCTTCGCGCGCGAGCATCGCCTGGTGCTCGTGCTGAAAGGCAATCTCACGATCATTGCGCTGCCGGATGGCACGGCGTGGGTGAATCCCACGGGCAATCCTGGCATGGCGACGGGCGGCACCGGCGACATCCTCACTGGCATGACTGCGGGTATTCTTGGGCAGATGCCGAATGATGCAGCGCGCGCTGCGGTGGTGGCGGTGTATCTGCACGGACTCGCGGGCAACGTGGCGGCGGAAACCATGGGCGAACATTCGCTGGTGGCCACCGATTTGCTAAGTGGCTTGCCAGAGGCGTTTCGGCGGGCGACGCGGTGGGCGCGCGAGGCAGTGGTGCGTGTGAGGGGATGACCACGGCCGAGTACATCACGCACTCGGCGGAGGAGACCATTGCGCTGGGGCGCGAACTCGCGTTAGTGCTGAAGGATGCGCGGATGGTCATCTTGCGGGGCGATCTGGGGGCGGGAAAGACCACGCTGGTCAAGGGCATCGCTGAAGGATTGCAAGCCGCATCGCAGGAAGACGTGACCAGTCCAACGTTTACGCTGATCCATGAATTCCACGGGCCCGAGGTAAACCTGTACCACGTCGATCTCTACCGCATCGAGACGGAGCGGGAGCTGGCTACGCTGGGCCTCGACGAGCTCTTCGCTGAGGAAAACAACCTGGTGTTGCTGGAGTGGGGCGAGAAGTTTCCGCGCCTAGTGAACGAGCGCGATGTGGAGATCGCGATCGAGCGACGGGGGGAGCAGGAGCGGAAGATCGTGGTGACCGGGACACTTGACTGAGTACTGGATTCCCGTAGTACTATGAAGCTGGAATTCGAATGGCATCCGGCGAAGGCCAGGGCCAACTGGAACTGGCGACGACCGTTTTCACAGACCCGTTCGCCGTTGACCGTGTCGATGAACGAGCAGGTTACGGCGAAGACCGATTCGTGATCATTGAGGCGGCAGAAGACAAGGCGCTGCTATCGGTCGCCTACACAGAACGAGAAGATCGAATTCGGCTGATCTCTGCACGGCGAGCTACCCAAGATGAGCAAGATGACTACTTACGCGAGGACGGATAAAAGGCTTCGCCCCATGACTGCCGAGGCAATCGAAGCAGCTGCTTGGTCTGACCCTGACGCACAGCCGCTTACTGAAGATGACCTCAGGCGAATGAAACGTGTCCCACAGGTAAAAGTCATCCGTCGGGCGCTAGGGCTGACGCAGGAAGAATTTGCGGCCCGCTATCACATTCCTCTGGGTACGCTGCGGGATTGGGAACAGGGGCGGGCGGAACCGGATCAGCCGACGCGGGCGTATCTAACACTCATCGCCCGCGATCCCGACCATGTGAACCGGACGTTGAATCCGAGATCAGCCTAAGCCAGTGCGAGCAGAGGTCTAGAGGGCGTTCGCTCCCGCCCTTTCGCAAAACCGGCGAAAGGATGGGGCACCCATTTAGATTTCGCGCCCGAACATCTCGACTAGGACCGAGGAAACAGTTTGAGCGGTCTTGGGCGATACGGTCCCGAGCCGCTGAATCAGGCGGTCGCGGTCGACGGCTCGAATCTGGTCCAGCGCAACCTGTCCGGACTTGCCTTGAAACGTTAAGCCGATACGCGTGGGGTATGACCGATGAACCGTCGTCATTGGGGCGATGATCACGGTCTTCAGGTGCTGATTCATTTCATCGGGGGAGACGACCAGGCAAGGGCGCGTCTTCATGATCTCGGATCCGCGAGTGGGGTCGAGCGATACCAGCCAGACCTCGTCAAGACGTGGCGGTCGGCTTACCAATTCCATTCCTTGCGATCGAACTCTGAGGCACGCATCGGCTCAAGCAGCAGTTCGTCGCGTGCCGCAGGCTCGGCGTTTCGAAACGCCTCGATCCAACCCTGCCGCAGTCGCCTTCCCGGAGAAATCACCAGACGATCGTTCTCGACCGACAACTCCACAGTCCCTTCCAAGCCGCACTGCTCGATCAGCGGTTTCGGAATGCGAATGCCTCGCGAATTGCCGATACGAACGAGTTCCGTCTTCATGCCGTAGCCAAGCCCTGTAGTAATTACATTGTAATCACTAAATTCGCTCAATACAAGACTGATCTCGTAGATCAAAACCCCATGATGTTGTAGCCGCAGTCGACGTAGATGGTTTCACCGGTGATGCCGGTTGCGCCTTCGCTGGCTAGAAAAACCGCCGTCGCGGCGACTTCGTTGACATCGATGTTGCGCTGCAGAGGGGCTTTTTCGGCCTGGGTCTTCATCATCTCGCCCAGACTGCCGATGCCGCGCGCGGCCAGGGTCTTCATGGGTCCAGCGGAGATGGCGTTGACGCGAATGTTGTTTTTGCCTAAATCGTAGGCAAGGTAACGGACGCAGGCTTCCAGCGCGGCCTTGGCCACTCCCATCACGTTGTACTTGGGGACAACCTTCTCAGCTCCGTAATAGGTGAGGGTGACAATGCTGCCGCCGTCGGTCATGAGCGGAGCCGCTGCGCGGGAGAGCGCGACTAGCGAGTAGGCGCTGGTATCGAGGGCAATGCGGAAGGCTTCACGGCTGGTCTGGGAGAAGTCGTTCTGCAGCGCCTCGGCGGGAGCGTAGGCGATGCTATGGACGAGGGCGTCGAGCTTGCCGTATTTCGCCTTTAACTGGGCGAAGAGCGTGGCGATCTCGTCGTCGTTGGAGACGTCGCACTGGAAGCCGGTCGAGTTGGGCAGGGCGGAGATCATGTCGTCGGCTTCCTGCTTGAGGCGCTCGTTCTGGTAGGTGATGGCGAGTTGGGCCCCTGCTTGCTGCATGTGCTGGGCAATGGCCCAGGCAATGCTGCGCTTGTTGGCCACGCCAAACACCACCACCGTGCGTCCTTCCATGCTGATCGGCATGTCGGCGAAGCCCTCCTGAGGTGCGTTAAACCGTGAGTCCCACACAAGCAAAACCGGCTTCCGCCCCAACAAGCACAAAACCTGCGCTTGTTGGGGACCCGGCTTGTGTGGGGCACCCGGATGGATCAATCGTTGAGGATACCAGCGTTGCGGCGTGGATGTCTCGCTCGGGAAGTGTGTGTCTCCTGCAGGCTGGGGATCGGCCGAGTGGGGGGCCGCGGTAAGATCGCCACGCAACACCAATCAACTTCTACCGACCGGTAGTGGTTTATTGAACCAATCCGACACGATCCATTCGGAAGAGAATTTCTGCACGAGGCCCAAGGACTAATCGCTTTCAATCCACCATGAGCATCGTGCGGTCGATCATCGCGCAAACAAGGGCGTGGGAGGACGAAACCAGTCCAAGCGCTGGTCGTGCAAGTTAAGATGCGCCGAAAATTCCCGAATTGGAACTAGCGCTGCAATTTTTCGCGTAACCATAGTAATTTCCGCTTTCCGACGTTACTCGCAATGCTAATCTGAAATCCCCAGTAGTGTGTTAGGAGAGCTTAATGAAGACTGTACTAAAAGCGATGATTATCCTCGGGTTGCTGATCGGAAGTTGTTTCAGCGCCATGGCAACTCCTACTTGGAATACCAAGTGGACCCTCGTCGACGTAGCCTTCGATAATGGAAATGTCGCCACTGGCTGGTTTGTGGTTAACCCCACGCTCGACGGCTATGACAGCTATTCCATCACGGTCACTGGTCCGGCATCGGGAGCCGCATTCACGGCCACGATCGTGGTGGACGCGTATTTGCCGAACACCATCGGTTTCGCTGGCCCCGGCTTTGCCGAGTATGCGGTCCTCTATCTGAGCACGCCGCTAACCAACGCGGGTGGAATCGTCCCTATCATGTCGGGCTTCGATTGCCCGCCCATCGGCGGTTGTGGGACGCTGCTGCTCGCTGGTTCCGGTCATGATCCCCATCTGTTTGGGGTGACGCCTGAGCCATCGGCCCTGCTGCTTCTGGCCACCGGGTTGGGTCCTGTGGGATTCTGGCTGCGCCGCAAACTGGGGTAGCCAAAGTTCGCCGCATTCGCAAATGTCGCACCTGTCCACACGGGCAGGTGCGATTTTTTCGCTTCCAACCGCTTGCGCAACGGAGGGGGCGGAAACACTTCCTTCGTTAAATTGCTAGTGCGTAAGCTGGGCCGGCGGCGGACACTTGATTCCCTTCTCCTTCTTCCACGATGTGACGTTGACGGGCTTGCCTTGCATGCAGGTGGTCGTGCCGTGGTGCGCGGTCCCCTTGAATTGGATGGCGGTGCCGGATTTCGGGACCTTGGCGCTAAACAGCAGATTGTAGATTTCACCGGATTTCGAATCGATCAAAACATGGCAACTGGATTCGACTGCGTTCTCCACGCAGCCCGAACCGCGAAGGGTTCCGCTCTTCGCGGAAGAGTGGTTGGAAGTCTGGCCCATCGCAGCGGTGCAAAGGGTTAGGAGCAAGAAACAGACTGGAATTGTCTTCAACGTGCGCTTTCCTCGAAGGGATGATAGCAAATGGAGAGCGCATCGTACTTGCCCTAGACGGCAGCCGCGGCCCTGATCTTCTCGTAAATCTTCACCAGGACCTTGTTGCGTTCGGGCTTGGGGATCGCATCCAGAGGATTGTCGGGGTCGTTGGCTGCCTGATACGGCTGCAGCACAGAGTCGTTGACGGTGCTGGCGCTGACGGCGATCCAGATGATGGTCAAGCCCTGGCTTTTGGCCTTCTCCAGCAGGGGCGGGAGTTCCTGATGGGCGATGAAATCGGAGGTGAGGAACGATTGCGAGACAAGAAAGATGGCCATACAGGACGACTGCAACGCTTTCTCGATCTCGCTTTGCCAATCGGCCCCTGCGAGTATCTTCTTGTCGTCCCAGGTATTGAGAAGCCCGCGGTCTTCCAGCGGCTTGAGGAACTTCTTGAGTTCTACGAGCCACTTGTTGTCTTCATGGCAATAGCTGACAAAGACCCTCTTCAACACCACGATACGGTTGGCGAAATGGATGAACCTGATCCTGCGGTTCGTGCGATCGATCTGGTAGGTGATTTCCACCGGAAGATCGGGATGAATGTATTTGATCAACTCTCCGTTTTCGTCTTTCCCGATGGACTGGACGCGCAGCGGGTAGGCATCGGGATTACTGGCCAGATCGTCGATCACGTTCAGCAGCTTGGGCAGTAATTCAGGCGGGAGCTGATCTCGCAGCTTTCGCGCTTCGGGCGTATAAGCGTATGCGTATTCCGTGGATTCAACAACCGTGTCAGCCATGGGCCGCGCTCCCAATCTGAGATGGCCGCAGCGACACGAGTTTCAGTTGCCGGGCAGCGTCATCCACCGTGTACAGCAGTTCAAGCTCCGTTCCATTTACTCTCTGCCGCAAAAAGCCGGTCTCGGCATCCGGTTGCGCGTCAGATGACCGGGGCTGAAGCATAAGCGCATCGAACGCCTCCTCCACCTTTAGCCGGTCCCCGGGGGTCAATTCGGCTTTCATTCTGCGCACATCATTGCTGGAGAGGATGGAGAACTCCGACTTCGAGGCGTTCACGGACTCAGCAATCGCGGTAACGCGGCTGCGGGCGATTTGTTCGCTTTCGATCCGCGAAAACTCCGCGATGGCCTCGCTCGGAACCGCAATGCTGGTGGCGCCCGCGGCTCCCTCACCAGTCCTCAGATTCAGCATGACCTCTTTCAGTTTCCCGGCGTCGGCGCCCTGCGCCGACATCATGTCAAGCCACGCTTTGCCTCTGCTGAGCGCGTACATCATAAGAAATAGGATGCCAAGGCCAAACGCGGACCATCCGCCGATGCTCTTTCCACCTCCAGCGAATCCGATTACGACTCCGGACACGAACGCAAGCACACCGACACCCAGCCCGACCCGTCTGAGAATGACCCGCCAACGCTGCGTGTGCCGCTGGGCCCTCCATAAAGCACTCGAGGCGCCGGAAAAGCCTGTTCGGCGAATCACCATCTGCTGCCGGACAATCTTGAACAGGAGCGGCAAATTCAACAGCAGCGAGACGATTCCGCCGAGCAGGCAGACCATGCCGATCACCACACAGGCGGTCAGCCAGTTGTCGGCCCTGCCGGGCTCTCCTTCCTTGGTATAGATGGCAGCGATGATTGCGCCGAAGAGGCACAGCATGAAACACCAGATGAAGATGGTGTAGAGACGGTATGAAATGCGCTGGGCGCGGGAAAGCTTCATGGCCTGCTGTTCCCGTTCCAGAACAGCGACAACCCGATCGAAATCTGCGCGGTCCAACTCTTGCTTGGGGGCCTCGGCCATCCCACGCTCCTGAACCAACAGCGTGCTAAGTTCGCCGTAGCATAACACTGCGCTGGGACTACAACAATGCTAAGTTCAGTCGCAGCGATGCAGACAAGTGAAGCGATTGGCCGATCGTATGCGAACGGTAGGGCGAGGGCTTATCCGTGGCAAACCAAAACTCCCGCGTAAAGAGCACATGACGAAGCAAGAAGTTTCGGCGCGGCGAGAGAGATCTCTTCGGCGGGCTGAGGAACCGCCCTTCGACGTCTTTCGGCCACTGCACATTGTGTTCTGGGATGGCTGCAGACGGGAATGGCACAGTCGCTTGCAACTGTATGCGGCAAGGGCCACTCGTACCCACCCAACAAGTGGCCCCTCGACGCGCCAACTATGTCTCCGCCAACAGCCCCTTCGTGCGGAGCACCTGCTACAAGTCCAGGAGGCCTATTGCAGGGTGAAGTTGGCGACAGCTACCGGGCTGGTGGAGTATCCATTGACCACGGCGATCGCCCGCACCGTCGCCGATCCGGTAATCGTGAAGGGCCCACGATACATCGGCGAGGACAGCAATGGCATGGAACCATCGACCGTTACATAAATCACGGCGCCTTGCAGGCTGTCCTGTATCGAGACAGTCAGCGGAGCGGGATAGGTGCCGGGAGCGGGCGCAATGGCCGGCATGGCCGCCGTAGTCATGCCCATGCCCGAACCGTAGCCTCCACAGCCCAGATTTATCAGGAGAGCCAGGATTCCAATCAACAACGACTTCACAAATGCCTCCCAGACTCGGGCTGGAATTGAGCCGCATGCTCACTCGTTGCCGACGTCTGTACGAGCAAAGGATAGGGCGATGCGGGCTGGCGAGTTGTCATGGGGAAGCAAAATGAATGTCACAAGAACGCAACGCAAAGCAGACAGAGATAGTATGGAAGCGGGACAAACATCCGGGAGCCAAGGCAACTATCTAAAAAAAACGCCCGGCGCGGGCCGGGCAAGCTAGAGTTCTGGTTGGGTTGCGAACGCTCTTGTGGCGCCGCTAGTCTATTCGATGCAGTGGCCCGAAGATAGGTGCGGGCCTCGGACACCGATTGCCAGCTCAACGAGTGTAGTCCGACGACGGCGTCTAATTTGCAAGTTGTCCACACAAGCAGAGGAAGCTTGTAAGGAGCAACTAGAGTTACTCGGGGAATCAGGGCACATGGGCAAGGCCATGCACGAACCATCCGCAAGCAAGCCGCATATCCTGGAGATCTTGCGCAAAAAGCGCAATGGGTTTGAACTGTCCCTCGAAGAAATCGAGCACTTGGTGCACGGGCACACGCGCGGCGACATTCCCGACCACCAAGCAGCGGCTTGGCTGATGGCGGCGCACGTGCGCGGGCTGTCGCGCGCGGAGACGGCCCATCTTACCCACGCGATGCTTCGCTCTGGCGAGATGCTTGACCTGATTTCCCTCGGCGTGAAGGCCGTGGACAAGCACTCGACCGGCGGAGTCGGCGACAAGACCTCGCTGATCTTGGCGCCGCTGGTGGCGGCGGGTGGACTGGCAGTGCCCATGATCAGCGGACGGGGACTGGGGCACACCGGCGGCACGCTCGATAAGCTGGAGGCCATTCCCGGTTTTCGCGTGAACCTGTCGATCGCGGAATTCACACGCGTACTCGAACAGTGCGGCTGCGCGATGATCGGGCAAACAGCGGAGATCGCGCCCGCCGACCGCAAGCTGTATCAATTGCGGCACTTCACCAGCACCATCGACAGCCCTGCGCTGATTTGCGCCTCGATCATGAGCAAGAAGCTGGCGGAGGGCATTGACGCGCTGGTGCTCGACGTGAAGACAGGATCGGGTGCGTTCATGAAGAGTGAAGAAGACGCCGCGCAACTCGGTGAGTTGATGGTGGATACCGCGAAGCGCATGGACGTGCGCGCGGTGGCGCTGATCACCGATATGGACCAGCCGCTGGGACGCAAGATTGGCAATGCACTGGAAGTCGAGGAAGTGCTGGACGTGCTGCGTGGCGGTGGCCCCGTCGACCTCCGCGACCTGACGATGACGCTAGCGGCGTGGATGTTTCACCTGGGAGAGCGCACGGCCACGGTGGAGGCGGGCGAGCAACTGGCGCGAGAACTGATCGCATCGGGCGCGGCGCTGGCGAAGTTCCGCCGCATGATCGAGCTGCAAGCTGGTGACGCGAGAGTAGTGGACGATCCTCAGCGTTTACCGCAGGCGAAATTTCGTGCGGAAATCGCTAGCCCGGCTTCGGGATTCGTCAACGCGATGGAGTGCGAACAAATCGGGCACGCCAGCGTGCTCATCGGAGGCGGCCGCCAACACGAGCATGATGCGATTGATCACGCAGTGGGATTCATCCTGCACAAGAAGATTGGCGATCCGGTACTGGCGACGTGAGCCGTTATGCACGATGCTCTATAACTCCGAAGATCGTTTCGAGCGGGTGCGCGAGATGCTGGCCAGTAGTTTTATCATCACGCAAAATCCTCCGGCAGATCGCGGAGGCATCGTGCGTCGGGTGATTCGCGACGACTAAGCTTTCGGAGACAAGCATGCGCCATAGCAGCAACGACCGTGACCTCGGCATGCACCGCAACATTACGCGACGCGATTTCCTGAACGGCGTCAGCCTCGGCGTCGGAGGCGCACTCCTCGCCTCGAGCTCTTCACTGCTCGCCGCGCTCGACGACCTTGCCTTGAAAGACCCCGCGACTGGAGGCTACTACCCGCCGGCCCTCACCGGTCTCCGCGGCAGCTACGATGCGACTTATCAGTATGCACATGCGCTGCGCGATGACGCTTTCTGGGACGCCGCCCCCAAGCCGTCCGCCACCTCCGAGACCTACGACCTCGTCGTCGTCGGTGGCGGTATTAGCGGACTGGCGGCTGCCTATTTCTATCGCCAGAAAGCCGGCAACAAGGCGCGCATCCTCATCCTCGACAATCACGACGACTTCGGCGGACACGCCAAGCGCAACGAGTTCACAGCGGGCAATCGCATGGTGCTCAGCTACGGCGGCACGCAGTCCATCGAGAGTCCTGACGACTACGGCGCGGTCGCCAAGGGTGTACTCGCCGACCTTGGTATCGACACTTCGGTTTTCTACAAAGCGTACGACCAGAAGCTCTACTCCAAGCTGGGCACGGCGGTGTTCTTCGATCGCGAAACCTTCGGCCTGGACCGCCTGCTGACGGGACTGAACACAACGCCGTGGCCTGAGTTTCTGGCGCAAGCTCCGGTGAGCGAAGCGGCACGACGCGACATCGCGCGGGTCTACACCGACAAGGTGGATTACCTTCCCGGCCTCACCCGCGAGCAGAAGCGCGCCGAGCTGGCCAAGATCAGCTATGCCGACTTCCTCACCAAGACGTGCAACGTGACACCCGAGGCGCTTCCCTTCTTCCAGACCTGGTCGCACGATCTATTTGGCGTGGGCATAGACGCCGCGCCGGCGCTGTCGTGTTATGAGGCGGGCGACGACTACCAAGCCATCTTCTATCCGGGCTTCGACGGCCTCGACCTCGGCGAGCGAGAGAAAGAGGAGCCTTACATCTTCCATTTCCCCGACGGCAACGCCTCGATTGCCCGCCTGTTGGTGCGCTCGCTCATCCCCACCGCGATTCCCGGACACGACATGTACGACGTAGTCACCGCGCGTGCCGACTACAGTCAGCTCGACCGCGCCTCATCGCCGGTGCGCATCCGGCTCAACAGCACGGTGGTCAAGGTCAAGCACGACGGCCCGCCCGCCAGCGCCCGGCAAGTGCATGTGCTCTACATGCGTGACGGCCGACTGCAGGGCGTGCGCGCCAGCCACGTGGTCATGGCCTGCTACAACATGATGGTTCCCTACCTGTGCCCGGAGTTGCCGCAAAAGCAAAAAGACGCGCTGCACTACGGCGTCAAGGTCCCGCTGCTCTACACCCACGTAGCCATTCGCAACTGGCAGCCGTTCGCCCGCATGGGAGTGCATCACATCGTTTCTCCCGGCAGCTATCACTGCTACACTGCGCTCGATTTTCCGGTGAGCCTGGGCGTGTACAAATTCCCCAGCCAGCCCGAGGAGCCCGCCGTCTTATTTATGCTGCGCACACCCTGCAAGCCGGGACTGCCAGCGCGCGATCAGTATCGTTACGGACACATGGAGCTCTACCAGACGCCCTACGCCACCATCGAGCGCAACGTTCGCGATCAACTGGGGAGAATGTTGGGAGGAAACCCTGCGTCTCCGCAGGGATTCGATCCTGCGAGCGACATCGTCGCCATCACCGTGAACCGCTGGACCCACGGCTATGCCTACGAGTACAGCACGCTGTGGGACCCGGACTTCGCTCCCGACGAGCGCCCCTGCGTCATCGGACGCCAGCCCTTCGGACGCATCACCATCGCCAACTCCGATGCCGGAGCGAAAGCCTACACCGACGCTGCCATCGACCAAGCCTGGCGAGCGGTGGGAGAGTTGGGAATGAGCTGACTAACCGCTCTGCCCTTTCACGATACTCAATTAGAGGTACCCCCTCTTTGGGCGTAAAGCCGTGTCAGCCCGTCCTCGGCAGCATTTCGGATATGGTCTCGCGATGTCTGCACGGTTCCGAGACGCGAATCGTGAGCGCGACAAAGCAAAACAGGATTCGGGCTTTGCTGATCGCTGGCTGTCATTCAAAAGCGAAGAAGGTTTGCAGCAGCAAAACTCGCAGGGCAGAGCCTGTATTTTGAAACGTGTCCAATGCTAGCGGACGGCCCGCCACATCTGAAGCACAATATGTGAAGTTTGGGGATTCGGGCGAGGGGAAACGTCGGAGGCCAGCGCTCTGAAGGTAGCTACCCCATAACAGGCCATATCACCAGTACCCATGCTACTGGATCGTATTATGCTTTCCGCCCAAACCGATTCGCGCTCTCGAAGAGCTCACGCAATCCCGGGCCGCGGAGGTTTTCGCGCAGGTGAGTCATCTGCTGCTCGAAGCGCAGGATGACATCTTCCAGGTTCTCGCTGTTGGTGAGCGCGATGTCGCGCCACATGGAGTACGGGCTGTGCGCGATGCGCGTCATCTCGCGCAAAGCGCGGCCGCCGATCTGCATCACAATCTCATCGTCACCCAGTTCTTCATGCAGCACCGACGTGAGAGCGGTGGAGATCATCTGCGGCAGGTGGCTGATCCACGCACAGACGACGTCGTGACGCTCGGGATCGAGCACGATAATGCGCGCTCCAATCGCAGTCAACAGTCCGGTGAACTCTTCCTGCAGCGGCGTGTATTGCTGGTCCGCAACAATCGGCGTGATGAGCCACACCGCGCCTTCAAACAGATTGGGATCGGCATGCTCGATCCCGCTGAACTCCTTGCCCGCCATGGGGTGACCGGGCAAGACGCGCTTCCTGACCTCCGCCCCAAAGACCATCCGCGCGCGCTCCACGAACTTCTGCTTGGTGCTCCCGGTGTCGGTGATCAGGGTTGAAGGCGGCAGCGTGGGCGCGATTGTCTCAAACTGCGAGAGGATGGTCCCGACCGGAGTGGCGAATACGATTACGTCGCTGCCGACGACCGCGCGTTCGAGGTCAGCTTCAGCGCGGTCAATAGCTTTGCGCTCCAACGCCATTTCCAGCACGGAGCGCCTATCACAGCCGATAATCGTCCCGGGGAAACCGTGCTGTCGCAAGGCCAGTGCCAGCGATCCACCAATCAGCCCGGTTCCGATGATCGTGATTTGCTGGATCGGCATAGACTAACTCGACCTAATGAGCCACCAAATCTTACGTCGCGCCTTCTTCCATACCTTATCGTCCCACTTAGCCTTACTCAGCTCGTCTATATACAGATTGAATGCAGATTCAAGGGCGCTTGCGAATTGGTCCGAATCGACAATACTTTCCTCATCGTTCCAGAGCTGCGTTTGGCCTTTTTCAATCCTCCACCCACTCTTCGTCTGGGCTTGATGGACAAGCCCATTTCGTATTTTTGCGGTAAAAAATTTCGCCATCGACTCCACAAAATAACACCCGATGTGCGGGAAGTGAGAAGAACCGTTTAAATGCTTCAAGGCCATTCTCGACCTTAGGAAGGTGATACTCCGAGGGCACAGCGATTACTGTCGTGAGCTCGTCAAACTCGGCCTGGGACGTAGTCGGGAGTCCCTGTCGATAGCATTGTATGGTCTCAATGAATAACGAGGACAGTGCCATCACAGCAAATGCGAATCCGTGACTATTTCTCGGTGCTGACCTCAGTGTCTGAATAGGATTCAAGAATCGTGCTTCGTACCGCCGCTTCAGAAACTGTACAAGCATTGCCTTCTCGCAGGCTTCAAGAGACTTCCCAACCTTGCTGACGGGCCAGCCAGTCGCTAGCTCGGGATCGTAACTATTGGTATTGGGTCCGATCTTGGTCATCGTAGCTGCTTAGTTCTAGCCGATAGTGCGTTCCACTGCAGGCGCGATCATGCGCAACCGCTGCATCAACTCCGCAAACTGCTCTGGGAACAACGACTGCGCACCGTCCGACAAGGCGTGGTCAGGGTCGGGATGCACCTCAATCAGCAGCGCATCGGCGCCTGCAGCCACCGAGGCGCACGCCATCGGAGCGACCTTGTCGCGCAACCCGGTACCGTGCGAGGGGTCGGACGTAATTGGCAGGTGCGACAGCTTGTGAACGATTGGGATGGCAGAAATGTCGAGCGTGTTGCGCGTGTAAGTCTCAAAAGTGCGAATGCCGCGTTCGCAGAGTATGACGTCGTAATTGCCGCCCGACATGATGTACTCCGCCGAAAGCAGCATCTCCTCGATGGTGGCGGCGATACCGCGCTTCATCAAGACCGGCCTGCGGACCTTGCCCAACTCGCGCAGCAGGTTGAAATTCTGCATGTTGCGCGCGCCCACCTGGAAGATGTCGATATAAGGCAGCATGATTTCGATCTGCGAAATCTCCATGACTTCGCTAATCACCAGCAGCCCGTGGCTGTCTCCGGCTTCGCGTAACAGCTTGAGTCCTTCGAGGCCGAGTCCCTGAAAAGTGTAGGGAGAGCTCCGCGGCTTGAACGCCCCGCCGCGCAGAACTTTCGCGCCAGCTTTCGAAACCATTTCCGCGGCTTTGAATAGTTGCTCCCGTGATTCGACCGAGCACGGCCCGGCCATCACGATGACTTCCTTCCCTCCAACTTCGACGCCGTTGGGAAACTTGATCACCGTGTCATGCGGACGGAACTGACGGCCCACTAGCTTATAGGGAGCGCTGATGCGGTGAACTTTTTCGACACCAGAGAGGACCTCCAGGTCGCGCGTGTCGAAGTCAATGCGCCTGCCCACAGCCGCCAGCACGGACTGACGCGCACCGGTGGTGCGATGCACCGCAAAGCCCATTCGCATCAGATGGTCAGTGACGTCCTGGATCTGGTCTTCGGTGGCGGTTTCTAACATCGCAACAATCATTCGTACGGAATCTCCTAACTCGTCCCAACCGGCTTCGGGTGACTGGTAACTGGTAGCTGACGGGACATTTCCACCCACCAGTTACCAGCTACCAGTGACCAGCAACCAATTACCGTTCCTTAATCATTCGGCTCCAGCTCGGTCAGTTTGCCACTGCGTTCGGCCACCGGCTCTGGAGCAATTTCATCGCGCTGAATCTGCCGCATGACGTCCACAAGCCGCTCATAGACCTGGCGCAATTGCACCTGGGTAAGTGGCCCTTGGTTCTGGCGCGCAATATTTTCGAAGATGATCCGCTCGCGGTCCGGCTCGTAGATTGGAATGCTCGAGTTGCGCTTGAGCTTTCCGATTTCTTCGGCGCAGCGGGCGCGCTCATTGATCAACCGCACCAGTTGCCGATCCAGTTCATCGATTTTGAGCCGCCATTCCGCGATGTCCATAGTTGTGTCGCTCAATTCCCTGCCGCGCCAGCGGCTAGATGACGGCGCCTGCATTCCGCGAGGTTGCGGTCAGGGATCGTATAAATTCTGACACAGCAGCAGCTTCCCGTCCCGTGTTTTGTTCGATGCGTTGCACGATCGCGCTGCCAATAACGACAGCATCAGCGAATTTGCCGACCTCGGCAAACTGCTCAGGCGTCGAGACTCCAAAGCCCACCGCGATGGGCAACTTGGTCAGCGCGCGCAGGCGCTGTACTAAGGACTGCGCGTCGCCCGCGACTTCCTGGCGAGTGCCTGTAATTCCAGTCCGCGAGATGGCGTAAACGAAGCCTTTTGAATGCTTTGCAACGGATTTCAGACGCGCGTCGGGGCTGGTGGGTGCGGCGAGAAAGATGGGCGCTAACTTGTGTGTTTTCATCGCGTGGAGATAGTCATGCGCTTCTTCGACGGGGAGGTCGGTGACCAGAGCACCGTCAACTCCTGCGTTTGCAGCAGCTTGGCAGAAGTTGACGAGGCCGAACTGCAGTATGGGATTGAGATAACGAGAAGATGATAAGTCCGGCTTTCGACTGCTGGCGGATCTGGCGGGCGACGTCGATAACTCCTGCCAAATCAGTGCCATGCGCGAGGGCGCGCTCGCTGGCGCGCTGAATCACAGGGCCGTCGGCGACGGGATCGCTGAAGGGAACGCCAAGTTCGATCACATCGGCGCCGGCGTCGATGGCCGCAAGTGCAACATCGCGTGAGACTTCGAGGCTGGGATCGCCGCAGGTGATGTAGACAACAAGCCCGGGCTTGTGGGTGAACTGGATGGACATGAAGACATAGGTTAACAGGAGACCGGCGTCGGCGGATGGTCGATTTGCGGTCGCCAAATGGGCTTGTTATAACTTCTATTATAATGGCATTTTGAAGGCCAATTTGCATCGCTCGGAATTCACCACAGAGGCACAGAGACTCGGAGACAAGAAGACAAAAAAGCGGCCGCGGGTTTAGGCGGAGGATCGGAAGGAATGGCGCGAGAGTAAGGAGGATTTTTTTGTGCGCTTCGCATTCGCTACGCGCAAGCCTTCGGCAGATTGGAAATGGGGTTGACGTGCAGCCCACCCACAGCTGAAGAGCCTGTTACGAAACTAAGCTCGGCGCTATTCGGTTCGGTGCAATTTCCCACTTGACCTGAGCAAAGTCGAAGGCACGGAACACCCAAGTTGCATTGTCCGTTGTCCAGGCCACGCGCCTGGCAGCCGGCGTTAGGACGATTGAGGTTCGAACATGTCGTAGAGCCGGGTGAGTTGGACGACGTCCTGCACGAGTTTGTTGGGGTTGCGGAACTGGAGGTCGCAGCCCGCCTTTTTGGCCGAGGCCCACACGCTGACCATGGCGCCGATGCCGACGCTGTCCACATATTCCACCTTCGACATGTCGACCCGGATGGGTGTGCCCTCGGGGATCAGGTCGCGCAAGGTGGTCGTGAGTTTCGCCCACGTGTCAATGACGATCTTGCCGGTACACCAGACAATCGTGAGTTGCGGTTGCTTTTCAATTTGCAATTCCAATACAGGGGTTCGGTCAGTGACCACGGAAAGCCTCCCATGGAACAAAGTCCAGCATAGTACAGCGGGAACTTCGAGGCTACAACCGGCGTCGCACGGGCACCCAAGTTAAAGTTCTGATGGGTCCCGACAGGGTGGAGCACTCCGGTTTTGGAATTCACCACCGAGGCGCAGAGGACGCGGAGGAAGAAGGGCAGAAAGGCAACCGCGGATTGGCGCGGATCACGCGGATAAGACTGAGGTCTGTGAGCCGGGCGTGGCGGAGGGTGGTGTTGCGGCGGCCCGTCGAAAATCCCCACCCCGCCAACGGAAGGCGGGATGGGCCACCCGCCCGGAGGCTAGTGTTGTACGTGCTCCATTTCTTCAAGCATTGGGAACGCTTGATCGATAGTTGCGGTCGCGTCGACCTTACCGCCCCCAAGCGTCCCTGGAATAGTGAAGTTCGTGTACTTCAGATCAAGTAAGCCCCCGGGCTTTAGCTGAACCTCATTTAGGCGAACAGCGAACGGGATAGCCGTCTGTGACTGAAAACTTATCTCAAACTGACTGGCTCGGCATACTCCAACAGAAATGCCCACTCCGCCGCCGCTTCCAGAAGCCGCGTTTGTGTTCGGCGAAGCAGCACCTGTGGCAGCACCTGCACTACTAGTGCTCCCCGCCGGAGCCGCGTGGGCCGACGAGGCACTGCCACTCGTGGTTGGGGACGAACCAGTGCTCGGGTTCGCATTCGCGGCTGTTCCCGCCTTTGCACCAGTGTTGGATGCAGCCGCGACCACGTTGTTCCCAGTACCGCTAGGCTGGTTGCTATTCGAGTTGTTGGTGTCGCTTGCTGCGGCAGGAGATGCGTTGCAAGTGGGTAGCGATCCCCCGCCAGCGTAAGACGCGTCGAGGGCAAGATTTGACGAACTCTTCAAATCCATGCTCTTCGCCGTGTACACTTCTTGGACGACGAAGACGCGATTTCCGGGCTGAGCCTGAAGCTGAGCAATTATCGCAGTCCCCGTGGCGCTCTTCCTAAGCAATGCCAATACATCCTGCGTCGTCAGCCGGGTGCCTCCGCTGTCGATCTGAGCCAACTGCACTTGCTGGCCAGTAGTAAAATTCAGTCCTGCAGGCACGGGAATGAAGCTGGCGAGCGTACCCACTGCAGCTTCGATCCCAGTCGACTGGTTCTGGGTCTGCTGCTGAATGACGGCACTAAAATTACTGTAGGTGCCATCGCTACCGCTGAGCGTATCGTAAGGATCGATGTATTGTGGGCGACCCTTCTTTGGCAACACTACGATACCACCCAATGCGATGTAGTCCCGAGCCGGTTGTAATACCGTGAGACCCTGATTGGTGAATATCTTCAGCGCTGCCTTCTGAAGGTCGCACGCGACCAATGTGACTAGTGAGATGCCTATCGCAACTACGAAACGAAGCCACTTGCTGTTCATAGTTCTCCTTAAGAGGTGTCACTGAATCTTCAGGGTGACTCCGACAACCGTTGTTTGTTTGTTAGCAAGCAAATCTGCGAAGCTGACGCTCCCCTGCTTCCGCGAGGCAAGGTCATGTTGTGTCCATTTCGCTTTGGCCTGGGCTGCCTGAAACTGGGCCGCTGCCGCCTGGTTCTTCGCCTCAGCCGCCTGCGCTTCTGCTACCTTGGCCTCCGCCGCCTGCTTCTTCGCAGCCTGCTTCTTCGCAGCCTGTTTGTCCGCCGCCTGCTTGTCCGGGGGTGGGGGCTGGGTCACATCGCCCACTCCTGCCGTAAGTCCCCAATTGCCGCCCTGGGCCTCCTCTAAAGCCGCCTGCGCCCGCAGCGCCTTGGTCGAAGCCTGAAGCGACTGGAGCTCGGCCGCCTGCGCCAGGTCGGCGGCTTGCTTCGCCTGAACCGCAACATCGAGAGCCATCTTATAGTCGCTTGCTGGTCTGGAGACTACTGAAATGTCTCCCAGGGACTTTCTTGAGACCAAGGCCGTACACGCCGCATTCATCGGCAGGTTCACGTTCGCACCAGCGCAGGTAAGTTGGTGACCACTGGGCAGCGTTACCTCCGCAACTAAACCAGGGTCCGGCTGAGCCTCAAAAGGCACGATTAGATCTCGTATCCCAGATGTGGCGTAATGAGAGGGCGAATAGGCTATGAAGTCATTGTCATCCCTATCTAGAATAGTAGGTACCATCAATCCATTCGTGTATTTCTTCCCTGCGATGCCGATTCCTGCCGCGCCTAGCCGGCGTTGAAGATGGTTCTTTAGCTCACTAAGGGTTAAGATTCCATCTGGCAAAGCATCGGCGCAAGGCCAGTCCTCCTCAAGTGCTCGCGCAAAGAAGAATCCAAACGCGGATTCTCCGGTACCTGTAAGCTCGTATGCATCGCTGTTATCTCCGTCAGAAGTAGCTGCAAGGATCGCAATCTGGTCGACGGGGACAATATCGGTCTCAACAGCTTGTATACGTTGGATCTTCTTAGTGGTTATTAGTTCAGGCGTCGATCCGATCGTAGCGTTACCAGAGAGACACGCATCTAAGACAATCAGAAAGTGCGGAATCTCCTTTATATCATTCCGTGTAACTGTAAGCTCTAGTATCGCAAGTAGTTCGCTAAGCCTGATACCCCGATCTGGCGCGACTGGTTCGTCGTATACCGCCAAGCTCAGATCTTTGTTGTCTTGCGTTAGCATTCCGTGGCCAACATAGTAGATCACTCCGTAGTCGTCGGCAGACATTATTTGCTGCATCGTTGTTAGCGCTTCTTTAACAGCCTGTTTGGTAGCCCCCGCGCCTACAAGGTAGGTAGTCCCGGACGGGAGGCCCGGAATCGGAAGGAAGCCCAACTTATCCAATGCTGCATCTACCGCGACGGCAGTCGGCACCACAAAGTCCCTATTCATTGCCGGGGATTGACTAAATTCTCCGGCCCCTATAACAAGCCTGTAGCGTTTCCTAGACCCAAGTGCCTCAGCAATCTTGTCCGGATTAGGATGCGGCTGGTAAGGCAGCAGAGGCTTGCAGGCGGGGATAAGAGCGGCCGGGAGAGCGGTGGTGGAAGGCGGATGTTGACTTACCGCATCGCTCGATTGAGCACACAAGCAAACGGAGGACACTAGCAGCGCGATCAATATTTTTGGTGGCAGCGACCGCAGGCCAGACGCAATTACAATCCTCCCGTTTCGAAGTGCTAGACAGGCCAGTGTTCTACAAGTCACAAACATTGTCCTCACATCGCGTCCCAAAGTTGAATGTGGAACCTTCGCAGCACTTGAAGGGGCTGCAAGCAAATGACACAGGCGACCGCCCCGCTACGTCGATAACTGTGACGGTGATTACGTGCGATGGGACCATAGTGTTATCAGCGGGAACTGACGGCGGGTAGACGAAGTAGTTGCGCCCCGTAACGACACCTATCCAAAAGATTGAGAAATCAGAATCCCCACTTCCTGTGAATCTGAGTGCCGCGATGGTGTACTGGTTCGGAATGGATGTCAATGGCCTATAGGTGGTCAGAATGAAAATAGTTTTGAGTGTAGCTTCGCTTTAGCGGTAGAGCCATTAATTAGACATTAAGTACATGGGCTTAACTACACCGAAGTGGTGCCCCCGGAGCGAAAACCAGGGTTTTCGACTCCGGCGGCGGAGTCCGCCACCTCCGCTCAAGATGACGGAGAAGCAGTTGCCAGTCGCCGGTAGTCAGTTGCCAGTCGAAGAAGAAGCAGGTCCCTCGCGGCCTGAAGGCCGCTCGTGATGACAACACAAAGGGGGAACGTTGCGGCACGGCTGAAGCCGTGTCCTGATACGAACCATCGCCCTAATGTGAGAGAGTGCGTTCTCCCGCTGGCCTAAAGGCCAGTGCTTCCACCCTTCAAAAACAAAAGCAGATCCCCCGCGGCCTCAGGGCCGCGAGGGATGACAACTTTAATTACAGCGCGAGGTTTTCGCGGAGGATGCCTATGTCTTTGTCGCCGCGGCCGGAGATGTTGACGATCACCACGTCAGACGGGCTCATCTTGGGGGCGCGTTTGATGCACTCGGCTACGGCGTGGGCGGACTCGAGGGCGCAGATGATTCCTTCGAGATGGGCGAGCTGGCGGAGGGCGTCGAGCGCTTCGCGGTCGTCGGCGGAGACGTATTCGGCGCGGCCTTGATCGTGCAGCCAGGCGTGCTCGGGTCCGATGGCCGGGTAGTCGAGTCCGGCGGAGACGGAGTGGGTGAGGGCGACTTGTCCGGCGGAGTCTTGCAATAAATAAGAGTAGGTGCCCTGCAAGACGCCGGGGCTGCCTCCGCCTTCGGAGTTGAAGCGGGCGGCGTGCTCGCCGAGGGAGTGGCCGCGGCCTCCGGCTTCGACGCCGATGAGCGCGACGCCGGGGTCGTTGAGGAAGGCGTGGAAGATGCCGATGGCGTTGGAGCCTCCGCCGACGCAGGCGATGATGGCGGTGGGAAGCTTGGCTTCGGCTTTCAGAATTTGCTTGCGCGCCTCTTCGCCGATGACGCGGTGGAAGTCGCGCACCATGGTGGGATAAGGATGCGCGCCGAGGACGCTGCCGAGCAGGTAGTGCGTGGTGCGGACGTTGGTGACCCAGTCGCGCATGGCCTCGTTGATGGCGTCTTTGAGGGTGCGCGAGCCGGAGTCGACGCTGCGGACTTCGGCGCCGAGCAGACGCATGCGGAAGACGTTGAGCTCCTGGCGGCGCATGTCTTCGGCGCCCATGTAGACGACGCACTCGAGTCCGAAGAGAGCGCAGACGGTGGCGGTGGCGACGCCGTGCTGGCCGGCTCCGGTTTCGGCGATGATGCGGTGCTTGCCCATGCGGCGCGCGAGCAGCGCCTGGCCGATGCAGTTGTTGATCTTGTGGGCTCCGGTGTGGAGGAGGTCTTCGCGCTTGAGGTAGATCTTGGCGCCTTTGAGATGCTCGGTCAGGCGCTGGGCGAAGGAGAGCGGCGTGGGGCGTCCGGCGTAAGTGTGCAGGAGGTGGAGGAATTCGGCGTGGAAGGATTTGTCTTTGCGGGCGGCGGCGTAGGCGGCTTCGAGTTCCTGCAAGGCGGCCATGAGGGTTTCGGGGACGTAGCGTCCGCCGTAGGGGCCGAAGCGGCCTTTGGTCTTCTTGGGCGTGGTGAGAGTCGGCATGGTGTGTCTTCTTATTATGCGGGATTTGGGGGCGGACGTGGGATGGTTGCGCCCACCCTCTCGCCAGAAGATGGCGAAAGGATGGGCACCCGACGTTCTTACGCGGCGTAGGTCACTTAATAATGGTGATTGGGTCGTTATCCAGAATATTTTTCACTCGGTTCCAACCATCCACGACCTTCGCTCCCATCGAGCCATCCGGCTTTTGCGGCCAGTATTCGATGACCAAACCGCCGTACTCGAACGTTACGACCTCTGTGGGCGACACGTCCGACTTCGCATAGGCAATGCTTTTGACCGCCATCAGCTTGAAGGAGTACTTGAGAAATGCCACGCCCGCCAAGGAACTGCCCGCCGATCGACGTAAGACAAGGGCGACGGTCTGAAACGGCGTACCGTTGCACGCCATCTGAAAAAGCAAGGGCGACGCTTTGTCGATGTTGCGAGTAATTCTAAACGGATTGAACGTAACCTTGCCC
The DNA here is from genome assembly GCA_963779555.1 of uncultured Acidobacteriaceae bacterium. GTDB lineage: Bacteria > Acidobacteriota > Terriglobia > Terriglobales > Acidobacteriaceae > DASRAA01. The sequence goes on along the minus strand of CAVZYS010000014.1, from coordinate 197,076 downwards.
GCGCCGCTGCCGCCCGTCTGCGACCCAATATTCAGGGTTTGTTGAATATCGAACGAGTAGTCCACGACTTCGAAGATGTTGCCGTTCGGCGGGTAATGGATCACGCTTCCCTGCGGATCCCCTGAGTAATCCAACTGAGATTCGCTATTAAGGAATTTGCCGTCATATCCCTGAAACCACATGCATGCATCGATCGCCATGATGAATTTCTCTCCTTAGATGCCACACAGCAGCTGTGAAGCGGGTGCTGCATTGTCCGAGTGTATGCCTTTTACGCCCGCGTCGGCGAGGACTTAAGAGATTACCGCACGGGCGGCGGTGATGAAGGCGCGGAGCTTGGCGGCATCTTTCTTGCCGGGGGAGAGTTCGACGCCGGAGACGACGTCAACGCCGCAAGGATCGAAGAGGCGGATGGCGTCGGCGACGTTGTCGGGGTTGAGGCCTCCGGCGATGACGACCGGCAACACCTGTTTGATGCGCTCGACGATGGGGAGAGCGGCGTTCCAGTCGAAGGTTTGGCCGGTGCCTCCGCGAGCGGTGGGCGAGCCGGAGTCGAGGAGGATGCCGTCGATGGATTTGGAGTTGCGCAAGTAGTCGTCGAGCGTGCCGGGCGCGGCGAGGAGTTCGCGGGCCTGGAGCGTCTTGATGATTTTGCGGAGACCGAGGGCGCGGCGGTATTCGGGGAGTTGGCCGGGCGGTTCGTCGCCGTGGAGTTGTAGGCCGGTGAGGCCGATGTGATTGGCGAGTTCCGCCAGGCGTTGTGGAGTCTCGTTGACGACCACGCCGATCTTTTCGACGGAGGGCGGCAAGGCGGCGATGATTGCGGCGGCGGATTCGACAGTGATGCGTCGCGGGCTCGCCGTAAGGATGAAGCCGAGGGCGCTGGCTCCGGCGTCGATGCTGGCGAGCGCGTCGTCGAGATTGGTGGTGGCGCAGATCTTGATCCAGATCACAAAGACAGTTTCGAGTTTCGAGTTTCAAGTTTCAAGTGAAAACGAACCAATATCTGCGACGGGCGCAAACATCAGTTCACCTTAAGCGCTTTCTGGCTGAGTAGGGAGCGCAGGGCTTCGCCGGGGCTGGGTGCGCGCATGAGCGATTCTCCGATCAGGAAGGCATCGAACCCGGCATCGCGCAGCCGGGCGATGTCGTCGCCGGACTCGATGCCGCTCTCGGCGACCTTGAGCACGCCGGACGGAATGCGCCTGGCGAGTTGCAGCGAGGTGTTGAGGTCCACGTGGAAGGTATGCAGATTGCGATTGTTCACGCCGATGATGTCGCAGCCCACTTCAAGGGCGCGGTCCAGCTCCGCGGCGTCGTGAACTTCGCACAGAACGTCGAGGCGCAGTTCAACGGCGCGCCGATAAAGGCAGGCAAGCTCGCTTGGGTGCAGAGCGGCGACGATCAGCAGGATGGCATCGGCATGGTAGGCCTGCGCCTCCAGCAACTGAAACTCATCCACGATGAAGTCCTTGCGCAGGCACGGGATAGCCGTGGCTTGCGAAGCCAGCTCCAGATTGTTCAACGAGCCTTGGAAATATCGCTCCTCGGTCAGCACTGAAAGCGCTGCCGCTCCGGCTTTTTCCAACTCGGCAGCGAGTTCCGCGACCCTGAAGTCGGCACGAATCAATCCCTTGGAAGGCGAAGCCTTTTTCAGCTCGGCGATGATCGCCGGACCCGAGTGCGAAATTCGGTGCAGGCTGGCGCCGAAGCCCCTGGGCTGATGAAGCGCAGCGGCAGCCGACAACTGGCCGCGATCTGCGGTGGACTTCGCGGCAGACACTCGTTCGCGGGTTGCGGCGATAATTTCTTCCAGCTTGGTCGGCATGCGTGAAGAAAGTATATCTGGTGTGCAGTGAAGGAAGCGCCTTGCTTGTTCCGCATCATCGTCGTGTGCCTGGTGAAGCATATTGGGGCACACCGACACGGACAGGTGCTCAAGTTCCGCTGGGGTCACTCCCCTGATTCCGGCCCGTTTCGCCGATTGTTGCCGTCCTCCGGCAGCCTATAATTAAGGTGCTCTGGACGACTGATCCGCCGGACACCCCCACCCGCACGGCGTGTGCGCTACGGGTGTGGTGTATCCGGAAGCTTGTGTCCTGATGCCATGCCCACGCGCATCATTGCCGCGAATCTCAAGGTGGACGCACAAGCACTGCGTCCCTCGGGACTCGGCCGTTCGCAAGCCTACCTGCTATGCCTCCGACACTGCTCTTCGCGTCGATTACGGCATCAGGTCGTCGCGCTAAGCAATACTGCATCCGATTGGCGGTCGTGCTTGCCCTCGTTGGATGGTCCCGCTGGCGCTTAGCGGCTAGTTTGCATGTCTCCGGCAACGTTCGCAAGCAGCAGCCCGCACCCAATTCGAAACCGCGGAACGGATGCGCGAGGCGCTGAATGGCCGTCCTGCCGACGAGCGCACACGCCGTGATTATCAGAAGGTGGCAGATGCGTATCGCAAGGTTTATTACGTGTCTCCGGCTTCGACCAAAGCTGACGCCAGCGTAGTTGCGGTGGCGGAGATTCTGGCTGAGATGGGCCGCCAGTTTTCACCGGGCGAGAAAGACCTGCATGCGGCTATCGGGCAGTACGAGTTCCTGCGGCGCGAGTATCCCGGCAGCAAGTACCGGGTCGAGGCACTGTTCACCATCGGCCAGATCTATAAAGAAGACCTGGGCGACGAGGACGAGGCGCGGACCACGTTCCAGGAGTTTCTGAAGCACTATCCGCATAACCAGTTGGCTCCGAAGGCACAGGAAGCGCTGGCGGAGCTAAGCCAGCCGAAGGCGAAGAAAAAAGTCGAAATGGCGGCGCGCAGCGAGGCGGGACCGGCGGCTTCTCCTGATACACAGGTCGCGGCACCGAAGAAGACCGCACTTCCCCGAGTGACTGGCATCCGTCATTGGTCGACGCCCGATTACACTCGCGTCGCTATCGATCTGGATGCCGAGGTGAAGTACCAAGCCGGACGCGTTCCGGACCCGGACCGGATATTTTTCGATCTGCCAGACACCCGGCTGGCATCGACGCTGGTGGGCAAGAGTTTCGACGTGCAGGACGGGTTCTTGAAGAAAATCCGGGTGGCCCAGTATCAAATCGGATCGACTCGCGTGGTGCTGGAAGTCGATGACGTGGCGGAGTATTCGGCATTTCTGCTGCCCAATCCGTACCGCCTGATTATCGACATCCATGGACGGGAGCCCCACGGCCAATCACTGGTTGCGGCGAATCCGCCTGTTGGCATTGCGGCTGACGAGTACACAGCGAAGGCCGGGCCAACAGGTCAGGCTGCGAGTGCGACTGCTGCAGGCAACACACTGAAGAGCAACAGCAAGCAGTCCAGAGTGACAGCCAATGCGGCGCCAACCGACTCTGTCGCCCAGCCGGAGCAACGGTTACCTTCGACACAACCCAACCCCGCGGCGGCTCCGGCTAAACAGACTGTTGCAAAAGCGCAGGCTCGTGATGCTGCCAGCAGAACGGACGGGGTCGCGGCGACAACGAGCCCCGACACTCCGACTCGCGCTACTGGTCCGAAAACAGAAGTAGCAAAGTCAGCTTCCTCGGCACTCGATAAGACGGTTCCATCAGCCACCTTACCCGAGCCAGCAGCAGCAAAGAACCCCACGAATCAGCAGGCCACAGTTTCTAGAAACCCGGCGAAGCCTGCCGCAACGGTGGCGCGTAACAGTGGATCGGACGATCCCGCCGATGCGGATTTACCTAGCCCCAGTGAAGGTGGAGCGAAGGCAAGTGCAAAACCCACAGGCGCTCCGACCGCTGTTACCGTTTCGCCCGACAAGAAGTCTCGTGGCGGCAAGAAGACTGCAGCCGCAGCGGCGAACGGCGCGTCGGCTGTCCACGAAGCCTCGCCGACAGCGGATGGCGACCGCAGCCTGATTCGCGCGCTGGGGTTGAAGATCGGTCGCATCGTCATCGACGCGGGACACGGAGGGCATGACACCGGAACCATTGGGCCGAATGGCTTGCAGGAGAAAGACTTGGTTCTCGATGTTGCGTTACGCCTGGGACGGCTGCTGGAATCACGGCTGGGAGCGGACGTGATCTACACGCGCGACGATGACACGTTTATCCCGCTGGAAACCCGTACCGCCATCGCCAACGAGCATCAGGCGGACCTGTTCGTCTCCGTACATGCAAACTCAAGCCAGGATGCATCGGCGCGGGGGGTTGAGACGTACTACCTTAACTTCACTTCGAACCCTGAGGCGCTGGAAGTTGCGGCCCGCGAGAACGCCGTCTCCGAAAAATCGATTCACGAACTGCAAGACCTGGTAAAGAAGATCACGCTGAAAGAGAAGATTGACGAGTCGCGTGAGCTAGCGAGCGATGTCCAGCAGTCGCTTTACACCGGGCTGTCGGCCAAGAGTCCCACACTGCGCAACCGCGGAGTGAAGAAGGCGCCATTCGTGGTGCTGATCGGCGCCAACATGCCCAGCATTCTGGCGGAAATCTCGTTTGTCTCCAACCCAGTGGACGAGAAAAAGCTCGAAACCCCGGAATACCGGCAAAAGGTCGCTGAGTCGCTGTATAAAGGCATCGCCAAGTACGCCGAGGGACTCAGCGGGGTGAAAGTCGCGGCAAAGTTCAATAAAGAAGCAGGCCAGTAAGAAGTGGCCAGTGGCTTGTGTCTAGTGGCCAGTCCCAAGCCTTCGTTCTCTTGAAAGCACCGCAGCAACGCGTCTCTGGTTGAGTGCGCTATGCTGCTTTCGCGTTTCACGAGTCGCATTTCACATGACTTCAAAATCTTCAGAGCCATCCGCGGCAATCGCTGTCGCGGAACGCGTGGCGGAGCAGTTCGCTTCCCTGCCGCAGGTGGAAGCGGTTGTGATGGGTGGCTCACACACGTCAGAGTTCTCGGACTCAAGGTCCGACATCGATCTTTACGTTTACGTCACGGAAGACGTCCCGCTCGACTTGCGAGCAAAGATCGCTGCAGGATCGCCGCACCCTGAGATCGGCAACGCGACCTGGGAGCCCGGTGACGAATGGATGGATGCCGAGACCAGCAAATCGTTGGACGTAATGTACCGGCACGTGCCCTGGATGGAAGAGCAACTTGACCGGGTCCTGGTGCATTACCAGGCATCCGCAGGCTATTCGACCTGCTTCTGGTATAACGTGCTCCATTCGCGGGTGCTGTTTGATCGCACCGGATGGTTTGCCAAGCTGCAACAGCGCGCCCAACGACCGTATCCACCTGAATTGCGGCAGGCAGTCATTGCCAAGAACTATCCTTTGTTACGGCGCAACCAGTCGTCTTATCTGCATCAGATTGAGTTGGCCGTGACGCGTGAAGACCAGGTCAGCGTGAATCATCGTGTTGCGGCCCTTCTGGCGAGCTATTTTGACGTGCTGTTTGCGCTCAACGAGCTACCCCATCCCGGCGAAAAGCGGCTGATCCAGCACGCTAAGGCGCATTGCTCGAAACTTCCTCGTGATATGGAACGGCAGGTGACCGAGTTGCTGGCGGCTGTTGGTAATCCAGATGCAGATGCAGTAGCCAGGGTCAATGAGTTGGTGGATGAACTGGATAAGCTGTTGCTGCGGGAGAAGATGCTTCCGCAGGACCGTCGCGGCTCGATGCCCTAGAGCTGTTTCAGAGAGGGTGTAGACCGACCTCCCTCAGGGGCTAAGCCCGACTTCGCTGACGCTGCTTGCGGCTCGGCTGAAGCCGTGCCCTTTCAAAGCAGCGAGCGGGTTGGAAACTTTGCGCGCCGAAAAGTAGTCTAATGTCATAGCGGCGAGCAGGTCCCTGCCTGAAAGCTCATTTTTGCATGAAGCAATTCCTCAAATCGATTCTTGTGATGACGTTGCTGGGTGTGCTGGTATGTGGCGCCAGTGGCGAGAACGTCTTGCCTAAGTCGTTCGCGGGATGGACGCAAACCGGCGAGGTCACGACCACCACCCGCCCTGCGCAGGCTGATGCGGCTTATCCGGCTGTGCTCAATGAGTACGGATTCACCGGCTCCGAGACGGCGACCTATGGGCGTCCCGATGGACGCATGCTGACGATCAAAGCAGCCCGATTCAAGGACGCAACCGGGGCCTATGGCGCCTTCACGTTTTATCGTAATCCATCGATGAAGGAGGAGCGGATCGGCACCAAATCCGCTTCGGCGAATGAGCGCATCCTGTTCTTCCGCAGCAATGTTTTGGTTGACGCGAAATTCGATCACGTAACCGGCATGTCAGCTGCCGAACTGCGCGAATTGGCAGGCATGTTGCCCGAAGCTCCGGCTACTGCCGCGAATCTTCCCAACTTGCCGGAATATCTGCCCAAGCAGGGCGCAGTCGAGAGTTCAGCAAAGTACATCCTCGGTCCGCAAGCGCTGGCAGCCACCAGGACTCCACTCTCTGCCGAGTTGGTCGGTTTCGCTACCGAGCCCGAAATTCTGACGCAAAGTTACGCGACCGCCGATGGACCCGTGACCTTGATGTTGGTGCAATACCCGACACCGCAGATCGCCATAGAACGGCTACGAGCATTTCAGGCAGCGCCCGACTCTGGCACAGCGTTCGTCGCGCGCAGAACCGGCCCCATCATCATCGTCGACAGCGGAAACGTCAGTAGCGGTGAAGCTAAGGCGCTTTTGAACTCGGTCAACTACGAAGCCGAGGTCACGTGGAACGAAGCGACGTCTCTGAGCAAGCGTGACAACATCGGCAATCTTCTGGTCGCTGTTTTTGGGCTGATCGGAATTCTGATTGTGTTCGGATTGATCTTTGGCGTGTTCTTCGGCGGGATCCGAGTGCTCCTGACGCGGTATTTCCCGGGAACGGTGTTCGACCTGCCCGAGAACGTTGAGATCCTGCAGCTACATTTGCGTGAAGGCCCTACCACCGATAAGTAGTTGACAAAATAGGTAGTTAGATGGTGAGAGCGACGAAATCGGTCATTTTCGGTCGATTTCCGCAGATCCCGTGAATCGATCGTAACTTATTGAAAACACAGCAATTTAAGTCCTAGAAATTGCTTGACACGCTGGTAGCGTGAACCTACTATTTGTGCAGAAAGTTTTGACGGTCTAGCCTCCGTTGGAACTATTCTCCCTTGAAGAGAAGGCCGCCCTGTTGCCGGGTGGCCTTTTCGTTTGTGCACGATGCTAAAAGGATGCCATTGACCGCGTATCAGATCGCATGATTCCGCAACATTGCATGCTGCGTGGTGCAATGTCGGTGGCATTGTTCTTATTTGCGCGTGGATTCGACTCGAGGGTCGCGATGTTCGGAGAACGGCACGCGAGCTTTCGAACCCAGTCGCTGTTGGATCGAATCTAAGCTTACTTGGCACACTCATCCGAAGAAAAATACTTTGTCCGCATGAATCGCGAACCGTCGAAGCCCGCGACGAAGACGGCTGTGTTCAAGGCGCTGCCCGAAATCTGGCAACTCGTTCGTCCGCGCCGCGGCCTGCTGGCCCTCGGTTTTCTATTGATGGTGATCAACCGAGTGTCGGGGCTGGTACTTCCTGCCTCCACCAAGTACCTGGTGGACGACATCATCGGCAAACGTCATTTCCAATTGCTGTATCCGCTGGTCGGACTGGTGTTGACGGCGACCATCGTGCAAGGACTCACTTCTTTTGCGCTTACCCAGACGCTGTCGAAAGCCGCGCAACGGCTGATCACCGAGTTGCGGCGGCGCGTTCAGGAGCACATCGGCAGGCTTTCGGTGTCTTACTACGACGCGAACAAGACTGGCACGATGGTTGCGCGCATCATGAGCGACGTCGAGGGCGTGCGCAACCTGGTCGGCACCGGTCTGGTGGATTTCGTTGGCGGCCTGCTGACGGCGGTTATAGCGTTCGCGGTGCTGATGCGCATCAGCGCGATCATGACCATGATTGCTTTTGGATTCCTGCTGGTCTTCGGCGTCGGGCTGCGCAAGGCATTCAAGACCATCCGGCCCATCTTCCGCGAACGATCGAAGATTAACGCCGAGGTTACCGGACGACTGACGGAATCATTGGGCGGCGTGCGGGTAGTCAAGGGCTATCACGCGGAAGATCGCGAGCATGCGGTATTCAGCGCGGGGGTGGAGCGTCTGCTGCAAAATGTCTTCAAAACCCTGACCGCCACGTCGGTGATGAGCCTGACGTCTTCCACCCTGATGGGCGTGATTGGCGCGATCGTGATGTTCATGGGAACACGGCAGATCCTGGCGGGCAAACTGACGCTGGGCGGATTCTTCACGTACACCATGTTTCTCGGTTACCTTGCCGCCCCGCTGTTTCAGGTGGTCGGTATTGGCACACAGATCACTGAGGCCATCGCCGGGTTGGAGCGAACGCGCGAGGTGCTAGGCGAAACTCCCGAAGATGAAGACCCTGACCGAACAGTGACTCTTCCACCGATTCGGGGCAAGGTGGCGTTTGAGGACGTGACTTTCGCTTACGAGTTGAAGAAGACGGTGCTGCACGACATTTCGTTTCATTCCGAGCCCGGAACTGTTACCGCCCTGGTGGGTTCGTCGGGTTCGGGCAAGTCGACCATTATCGGATTGATCGCCGCGTTCCATAAGCCGAACTCGGGCAGAGTGTTGGTGGATGGCATTGATCTTGCGACTGTTCGGCTTGATTCCTACCGCACACAGCTGGGAATGGTATTGCAGGACTCGTTCCTGTTCGACGGAACCATTCGTGAGAACGTGTCTTTCTCGAAGCCGGATGCGACCGAAGAAGAGATCATGCGAGCGTGCGGCATCGCGAGGGTCGATGAGTTCGCGGAGAAGTTCGAGCTGAAGTACGACACCATCATCGGCGAACGGGGAGTGAAGCTGTCCGGTGGTCAGCGGCAGCGGGTCTCGATTGCGAGGGCGATCTTGGCAAATCCGCGGATTTTGATTCTCGATGAGGCGACGTCGAGCCTGGATTCGGAGTCGGAGCAACTGATTCAAGCCGGCCTGACGTATTTGATGCAAGGGCGAACTACGTTCGTGATCGCGCACCGGCTGTCGACGATTCGGCGGGCTGATCAAATCCTTGTGGTGGAAGGTGGACAGATTGTGGAACGCGGGACACACCAGTCGCTGTACGAACTCGGTGGCCGGTACTTCGACCTCTACACCAAGCAGCACGGAATCGAGCAGAACCTGTTCCTGGCTCCGGGAGAGGGCGATGTGCCAGAAGAGTCGGTCACGAATGGGAGCGGCGCGGGTGAGAGCGACGCGGCAGACGTGATGGATCGGGAGACGGTGTAGGGCGGTGCTAGCTCGGTGCGACCGGTAGAGAGTGATATGGCCTGTTCCCAACAGTAACCCGAAAACGAATCGATGGTGCGTTACCATTGCCGCATCTGTCATCGACTGCGATGCGACAACATAGCATTTCCTCGACCATGCCATCGATTTACGGTATTTCTGCTTGGTGCTCGGTGTCTAATGTACGGGGAAGCGTTTAATGCGTGAGATGAAGTGCATATTGGCCATCTTGGGCTTGTTGGCTGTTGTACCTGTTTCTCTTGCCCAACCCGAATTGTTTGTTCCAGCGAACGACGTTTCCTTCACAATCTCATCGGAGCGGAGCACTTACAAGGTCGGGGAACGAATCGTATTGAAATACAAGATTAGGAATATTAGTAATGCCGCACTGTTTGCCCCTCGGTCGGTATGGACAGTCGAATGCCCAGCCAAGCCGCACGTTTGGGCATGGTTTGAAGACAGTTCCGGCAAACACTACGTCGGCGGTTACGCTGGGTCTTGTTCATCTGCACCAATGAGTATGGCCGAGCGGATGCAAAAAGATGCTGTGCTGCTCAAGCCAATGCAGGGAATCGAAGGCACCTACGAGCTACTAGCAGATTGGTTCTGGCGGCTTCAAGCCGGGTGCATATCGCATTGAAGCTTCCTTGAATGGCTGGCGTGAGACGGACTTTACTCCGACGCAGAGAGCCGAATTGGTCGAGATGGCTCATCCTTTTCTGCGCGGCGAAGCCGTGGCATCGATTGCAGTAGACATTAAACCTAAGTGAAGCCTCCAAGACGGTCGAATTACGCAATAGCTGTTGTAAATCGCCATGTCGTAAGTAATCGCGGCTGAGCACAACCGTTCGGGTTAACGAGCGCGATGGCCGTCGTTCTTATCAACGCCATCTGCAATCACTGACCGCCAAAGATGATAATGAAGGCGAAGACTCAACCACTCCAAGGCGAGTCTTCGCCCGCCCTCATTCCTACTTGTTTATGTTCTCTTTCGCCTCGAGCCGGTTGATAAGCCCTTGGATTTGGGACTTCGCGTTCTCCGGCGCAGCGTCTTTGGCGAGCTTCATCTCTTTCACCGCTTCGTCGTAATTTCCGTCTCCAACAGCGATTCGGGAGAGTCCAGCATAGGCGAAGAGGTTTGTCGGATACTTCTTCGCGAGTGTGCGATAGATGGCGAAGGCCTCGTCCTGTTTGTTATCGCGTTGCAGCTGGCGAGCGTACTGGTACGACTGGGGAGCGTCGGCTTTGGCTAGTGCTTGAGCGGCGAAGGTCTTGGCCTCGTCGGTCTTGCCCATGGCAGCAAGAATGCGCGACTTGGTCATGAGGTTGTCGTAGCGCGATTCGGCCTCGATGGACTGGTCCGCATACTTGAGACCCTCAGGCAGATCGGCCTTGGCATCGAGGAAGTAGTTGGCGGCGTCATCGTAGCTCACCCAGGTGTACTGCACGATGCCGCGGAACTGCTTCTGCAGGCTCGCCTCGACGGTCTGCGGAACGTTGACCGAGACCTTGAAGGGCACGGCAAGCTTGTCCCAGCGCAGGGTCACCACCGCAGAGTCGGGTTTGAGGTCATCGAACTCGTAGATCAGGGCGTCGTGGAAGTCTGACGCCGTCGGCTTCACCGTCACCCGCAGCACGTCTTCGTCCTGCTTGTAGGTAAACGCTCCCCATGCGGTGTTGATCTTCGAGAAGATGACGGTCCACTGGTCCGCGGTCGGAATCATGAACAGTCCATAGGTTCCTTTATCCAGCGGCTTGCCTTCGATGCTCACCGGATCGGCGAAGGTGATGACGGTGTTCTCGTTGGCGCCGGCACGCCAGACATCGTTGTAGGGAACAAGACCGCCCCAGACTTTTCGTCCGTTAACCAAAGGGCGGCTGTACTTCAGAGTTACGTTGGTGATGCCGATGGTTTGAGTGACCTCGGCGTTCTGGCTTTTGCGCGGCAGATCGAGCAGCGCCGATTGCGCCTGGCAAAGCCCGGCGGCTAGCATCAAACCTGCGAATACCAGCAGAAGACGCAATTTGAGCATTTGAAACTCCTTTTTGTGCAGAGAGTCTGCCAGCGGACGCGCGAGCAGGTGGGTTCACCGAACCCGACAGCGGTGATGCGACAGTTAGACGATAACTTAGTTGCCAGGTAAGCGGGAGCGTGACGGATGGCGCGGCAAGAAGTGCAAAGTTGTGAAGTTGGGGGATGAGTCATTAGCTATCAGGTTCCGCATCGATTGGTCGGTGTGCAAAAGACCCACACAAGCAGAAACGGCTTGTGTGGGGCACCCGATACCGTGTGGAGAACCGCCCGCGCCTAGTCGGACCAGGGCGCGGGCTGGCGGTCCCAGCGGTGCAGCTTCAGTTCGGCGAGGAGCGCCGGGTGCAGCGGTCCTTCGTCGCTGTAGCTGATATTGGCGCGCACGTGCTCGGGACTACGCATGCCGACAATGGTCGTACTGACAGTCGGATTCGAAAGCACGAAGCGCAAGGCGAGTTCGGGGAGACTCATGCCCTCAGGCAAAATTTTCTTGAGGCGCTCGACTCGCTCGATGGTCCGTTTGAGGTTATCGGGGCCGAAGTAACGCGCCCGCCAGTCGCCGTCGGGGAAACGTGTCTCGATGGTCATTTTGCCACCCAGACTGCCTTCGTCCAGCGGAACCCGGGCGATCACTCCGATATTCATCTCGCGGCAGAGCGGGAACAATTCATCTTCCGGCGCCTGATCGAAGATGTTGTAGATCACCTGGACGGCATCGACCAAACCGGTCCGAATCGCCTTGATGCCGTTTCCCGGCTCCCAGCGGTTCAGACTGAGACCGAAAGCGCGAATGACGCCGTCGCGCTTCAACTTCTCGACTGTCATGCGAAAGTCAGGCTCACCGGCCCACGCGTCCTGCCACACGTGGAATTGCAGCAGGTCGATCGCATCGGCGCCCAGCTTGGAGCGGATCAGATCCGCGTAGCGAAAGACGTGCTCCGGAGGAAATACTTCGCTGTATTTGTACGACGGCAACGCTGGCCATTTCAGGTTCTTCGGCGGCACCTTCGACGCTGCGTACAATCGCTTCCCGGGATTCGCCGCTAGTAGCCGTCCGAGAAACCGGTCACTCTTGCCGTCTCCATATCCCCAGGCGGAGTCGAAAAACGTACATCCGGCGTCAACCGCCCGCTGAAGCGACGCGAGCGACTGCTCGTCATCCGAGCCTGTCCAACCACTCATTCCCCAGAGACCGTAGCCGATGTCGCTGACTGACCAACCAGTGCGTCCGAAGCTGCGATATTGCATAAGAGTGTGGTACCTCGACGATCTGGAAAACCAGCAAAGCACGATGGTATCAAGCGGGCCCGCCTCCTGGGCTAGTGCCGGAAAAACGGGCGCAGACCTGGGGCACACGACGAATGCGTGCAGGCCCACGAGGACGTCTGGTTGAGCCGGCCAAGTCACGCGAGTATCCTTGAAGTTGTCCCCTTCATTCATGACGGGGTGAGATTATTGTCTGGAGGAAATCGTATTGATCGCCGCTTTTCATCGCCGGACATCGGTTCTCCTGTTGCTGCTGCTCGTAGCCGGCGTGACGCAGGTCTGTTGGGCGCACGCCATCCTGATGGACTCATCGCCGAAGATCAATTCCACGGTCAAGGGTCCGGACGTCACTGTCGATTTGCGGTTTAATGTGCGCATCGACGGGGGGCGGTCACGGGTGCTCCTGGTGTCGCCAGACGGCAAGGTGTCGACGCTCAAGCTCACCGGCCAGGCGACTCCCGACACCCTGCAGACTCACGCCAAGGGACTGCAACCCGGCACCTATAAGCTGCAGTGGAAGGTGCTGGCCTCCGATGGTCACATGAGCAGCGGCGATATTCCCTTCACGGTGAACTAGGAGGCTGCTGAAAAAGTCGGGAAAGCAGATTCCTCGCGGGCTGAAGCCCGCTCGGAATGACAAAAATAAAGGGCTTGTACGGCACGGCTGAAGCCGTGCCCTTTCAAAACAACTTGCACAAGCGAGTTTTTCCGCAAGCTGCCAAGGCCTAATGCTACTTAAGCTCGTCGATCTGTTCTCATTTTTGTCGGTTGTACTGCGTGCCGGCACGCTGGTTTTCCAGTCGCTGCTGCTGGGCGGCGTGCTGTTCGTGCTTTGGGTGGCTCGGAGTTCGCCCACGGCCGCACCCGACAGCATTGCAAGAATTCAGAAGTCGTCATGGAGACTGCTGCAAGTCAGCGCGGTTGGCCTGGCAATCGTGCAGATGCTCTATCTCTACGTGAACTCGGCTGTGCTGATGGTGACGGCCGAGATTGGATTCGACGGCGTCATCGGCGCTAACTTCTTTATCTCGGGCTGCATAGTGCTGACTGCGGCACTCATGACGGCCGTCGTCGCCAGCGGCAACAAGAATGTTGCGAAGTACGCGCTGCCGGTGCTGGCGGTGATCGTGATGGGTGCATCGGTGATGACCAATCATGCGGCATCGCGCCTCACGGGACGCCCGTTGTTGATCACGCTGTCGAGTATCCATGAGCTGGCCACTGGCTTCTGGATCGGCGGCCTGCCGTTCCTGGTGCTCGGTCTGTTCCGCGCCAAGGACCTCACCACCCAGTGGTACGTCACCGAACGCTTTTCACGGCTGGCTCTGATCAGTGTTGGTTTTCTGGTACTCAGCGGCACGATCATGAGCGTGCTCTATATCGGATCGTGGGAGGCCGTGGTCGGCACGGCCTATGGCGTGATGGTTCTGGCGAAGGCGACCATGCTTGGGGCCCTGCTGATACTCGGCGGCGTGAATTTTCTGCTTCTCCGAAACACGACGAAAGAGAATGCTTTGCCGCGATTGCGCCGCCTGATCGAGGCAGAAGTGGGAATCGGCATCACGGTCATTCTCACTGCCGCGTCGCTGACCTCGCAGCCTCCGGCGGTCGACCAAGTCAGCGACACGGTGAGCTTGCACCAGATCTATCAGCGTCTCAGGCCCAGGTTGCCAAGGCTTACGTATGAATATGTAGCCGAAGCGGCCACTCCGGAAGCCACGGGCGGCGCTGCAAACCCACAAAAACCGCTGGGTGTTAATGTGGACGGAGTTCCGCTGACCCCTCGCCTCATCAACAACTCGATTGAGTCCGAATCCAACCATCACTGGATGGGAGTCGTGGTGCTGTCGATGGGACTGCTGGCTCTGTTGGCACGCACCGGCAAGGCTCCGTGGGCGGAATATTGGCCGCTGCTGCTGATTGGCATCGCCATATTTATCTTTCTCCAAGCCGACACGGAATGCTGGCCTGTGGGATGGAAGAGCTTCGGAGCGTGTTGGGCCGATCCCGAAGTCTTTCAACACAGGGTGGCAGCGCTGGTGTGTATCGGATTCGCGGTCTTCGAGCTTCGGGTGCGCCAGCGGAAGCGGGATGGCGGCGGCATGGCACTGGTGTTTCCGCTGATGTGCGCCGCAGGAGGCGCGGTCCTGCTGACACATCAGCACGCTATCAGCAACGTAAAGGAAAATCTGCTGGTGGAGTTGAGTCACGTCCCCATGGGCGTCATCGCGGTCTTCGCGGGATGGTCGCGTTGGCTCGAACTGCGGCTTCCCGAGGAAAACCGGGCGATTCCGTCCTGGATCTGGCCGTTTTGTTTCGTGCTGATCGGGGCGGGACTGCTGAACTATCGGGAGATGTGAGCCGGCGAAAGCCAGCCCGAGCGAAGTTCAGAACGAGCGTCCGTGGATGCCGCGTACTGCCCAACCCATCAACAAAAGGCCGCTGGCAAAGATCCAACTGCCCGCCACGCGCACCGCGATGCGCGCCCACGATGCCTGCAACTGGACGACGAAGGCTGCGGCAAGGGCGATGAGCACGAACACAGAGAAGATCAGGCCGAGTAGTACGGCGGCCGAGGTGAAGCTCAGCCCCAGACCGGCGCCGTTGAGGTATCCGTGATAGAGCCCGAGCAAGACTGCCAGCGCGGTGGTCACTCGCAGCGATAATCTTGCGTCAGCCGCGAGCAGTCCACCGAGCAACAGAAACCACACCGCTGACACGATAGCGTTTCCGTTGGAGGCCGAAGCCACAAGTCCGATTAAGCCTCCCAGCAGCCACGCGGCGGGAAGAACGAACAGAGTGCGGCGGCCGTAGGTAGCTCCGCGCAAGCCGGAAAGCAATGCGAGAGCGAGCACCGGAACAAGGTCTTCGGGACTCATCAGGAAGTGCATCAGGCCGTCGTAGATTGGTCCCATGCCGGTGGAATTCAAATGCGCTTCGGCAGCTAGCGGGAACATTGCGCAGACGAATAACACGGCGGCGTACAGCGGAATCCGCGATTTCTTCTGAGCCAGCTTCATACTGCGAACGCTTTCCACATAAAAAACATTCCGCCCATAGCCACAACCGCTCCGGCGAGGCGGAGGAGTTTCTGTCCCCATTGCCAGCGATGCACCGTGCCGATGCTGATGCCGACACCATGCAGACATCCAGTGGCGATCACGAATCCCATGCTGTAGAGCAGGCCGCTTTGCCCGGGAGGCAGTTCCGTTCCATGCGCGTGTCCGTGGAAGATGGCAAAGATCGCGACCAGGACCGCGGCGATGGCAAGCGGGGGACGAAGCTCAAACATCACGGCTGCTCCCAGAAGAATGGCGGAGGCGGCGATGCCGTATTCAATTCCCGGCAGGGGCACGCCCATCAGCCCGAGCATGCCGCCGAAAGCCATGACCATGGGAAACGCAACAGGCAGCAACCACACCGCGGGAGCGCCGAGTTGTGCGCCCCATAGGCCGACCGCAACCATGGCAAGAACGTGGTCGAGCCCGGATACGGGATGTTTCAGCCCACTGAGAAAACCAGCGGCTTCGCCTTTTTGCACGTGGGCGAAAGCGGTCTCGGTCCAGAACAGAGTGACCGCGAGCCCTCCGCTCCATTTGGCGAGTACCTGTCGCGGCGTCGTGGTCATCGCGCTGCTCCGAACATGATGGCCAGACGTTGCACCGTCCAGAAAGCGCCGAGCGATCCGACGGTGTAGCCGGGAAGCGCCTCGGCCCAACGGGGCCAGCGCACTTCCAGGATGCGGAAGGCGCGCTCCAGCAGGAGTATGAGCGCCACGAAGGAGAGTTGTCCGATTTCGACTCCGACATTGAAGGACAGCAGCGCGACAGGCAGTTCAGCCTTTGGCAACCCTGCGCTGGTGAGGGCGCTGGCAAAGCCGAAACCATGCAGCAGACCGAAGGCAAAGGCCACCACCCAGGGATGGCGAATGGTGAAGCTGGTTTCTCCTCGCCAGGAGCGCACGATCTCAGGACCAAGAAAGAGAATGCTGAGTGCAATCGCTGCGTTCAGCGGAAGTATCGGCGCCTCGGCGTAGCCGAGTGTGGCGATCGCAAGCGTGATGCTGTGGGCAACCGTGAATGCCGTGATGGTCTTCAGCAGCATCCAGCGATCTTTCACGATCAGCAGCAGGCCGAGCACGAAGAGCATGTGGTCCGCGCCGAAGAGAATGTGCCGGATACCCTGCACGATGAAAGTGCCCATCACTTCCAAGCGGGTTTGCGCCGCGGTGATCTCGACCCAGGGCTGCGAAGGGTGGACGATGACCGTCCAGCTTCGACCGTCGAGCATCTCGACGCGCACGAGCACGTCGGTAATGGTCCCCTGCAGTCCGGGGAACTCGATGCGCTTGCCCGCAAGTCCGTTGGGGCCGGCCTCGATGGAGTAGCGGGTGAGCACCGAGTCGGTCAGTTCCTGCGTGGACGGCTCCTTCAGGTTACGCACGTCGTCAGGGAGTTGAAGCATCACTGGTAGGCGCATGCCCGAGAGCATGGGGGTCCGCCAGAGCAAGGCGTATTGCCCGGAAGCGGTCTCTTTGACTTCGAGGTAGGCCGGGCGCGACTCGTGGGCCCAAAGGAAAGGGGCGAAGAGTAGAAGCGCGACCCAAATGACATGTCGAAATGGAATTCTTGCCAAAATGCTTTTACCGCTGCGCTTTGTTTTCAGTCACTTAGACAGAAATTGCTGGCAACCATATCATTCTATTAGGCTTATAGCTATCCATGTCAGCCGTAAGGACTTAGCGTTCGATTCCTAGCCATTCAACGTAAAGATCTTTCTTTGCACCAAGTCGCCTCAGTTTACAGCGCCACCCACAGAATTGGAAAGATGGCCAGTAAGGAATGCAGACGGGTGGACGAGAAGGCATCCATTTCCTCGATTTTCGACAATGTTCACAACTTGTTGACATCTAGTTTGTGACGCCACAAAGACCACGAGACATCACCAAGCTACGGTTGCACCCTAGCTCAATCGTCTGGTTGCGAAACTTTGATTGAAAGCCGCACTTTCTTGGGCTACCGGCCGGGGCGATCCGGGGTGGGAAACGATCTGGAACGCGAAGCTGACCGATGCAATCCGCTGGCGACAAGACAACCTTGGCAGCAGATTGAGAGGGGGACGGCGGTGCGGAAGTTTGACTATGTGCTGACGCGTCGCCCGACAAGTCCATTTCCGCAGGGTTGCGGCTTGATCCGACTCTAGAGATAGAGGAGGCGGCGATGAACGCCTGCTTGCGCTATTTTGTGGCGGCGGCGCTGCTTTCGGCTTATGGACTGCCGTTGCAGAGCCAAACCGTAAAGACAAAGGACCCGGTCACCGAGGTATCGGGCGAGAGCTGGCTCAATCATCTCGCCAGGAACTTTAACGACACCAGCATGGGGAAGACGGGGCGTTTGGGACCGTCTGAGGCAGGCGACGAAGCGCCTCGCTTTGAATCGCAACCTCTGCCTGTACTGGCAGTTCAGTCGGTCACTGTTCGCGGTGCCGACCTGTACCGCATGAATTGCCGTGGATGCCACGGCGAATATGGCTTTGGCGCTCCTCCGGAAATCAACTCTGTCATCAATCCAGTTCGTTCGACTTCAGTCGCGCTGGTCATGGAGCGAATGAAGGCGGTCGGCATGGACGTCAGTCCGTCAACTGCGGCGGACATGGCGAGCCAATCCAGGAAGGCATTGCTGCTGCGTCTGCACGAGGGCGGCCAGAACATGCCGCCATTTCCTCACTTGAGTGAACCCGAAATTCGCGCGATCGTGGCCTACCTGAAACAGCTGGCTGGTGTACCGGGAGCGCAAGGGGAGCAGGTGACGCTGCAAATATCGCGAGTCCATATCGGGGAACACATCGCCAAGTCCACCTGTCACATTTGTCACTCAGCGGCCGGAGCAAACCCCAATGCGCAGCAGATCCTCGATGGCGCAATCCCTCCCCTGAGCAGTCTTACCGGGCGGAAAGACCTGTCAGGGTTTGTGACCAAAGTTACCCAGGGTGCTCCGGTGGTGATGGGCACTCCGCCTCTGGTTTGCCGTGGCCGGATGCCGGTTTTTGGTTATTTGACCGAGGATGAAGCGGAAGACGTGTATCTCTACCTGACACTCTATCCGGCGCGCGCTCCGGCGGTCATGAGCGCCTCGGTCACTTCGGTCGGATTGGGGCCGACGAATGGAGCATCGCCGACCAGCCGTGCGGCTTTTCCGAAGGACACTGCACAATCGGATCCTCTGCAGGTATCTCTGGTGCGATTCGCGGTGTTCCCCATCGTCCTTTTTCTGGTTCTGGGAGCAATAATGGCGCGGTATCTCCCATTGCTGATGAAACGCAACCGTGATCATGAGGATCGGAGCGTCCCATTCGATGAAGTCGATGGCGGTCAAAGCCCGGTGCCTGGCAGCGGAATTAGCTCTGAAGGTACGCCTGCTATGAGATCGGGCGAAAATATTGATCAAGCATCATGACCCGCAGCGCGAGTGCACTTCTATTGCGCATCTCTCCTTGATTGTTATTCGCCGCCGCGTAGGTGCTGGAGAGACGGCAAGGAGTACGCGAAGCTGCCGTAGCACTGCTGCTTAGGCGAAGCTCAGCGCAACTGCAGTTTGATTTTGCGACGCAAAACGCCAGAGAGTCCGAGCATTCCAGAACCGAGCAGGGCCAGCGTGCCAGGCTCCACAGGACTCTCATCGTAAATACTTCATCCGATCAGAGCGCTTTCCCGGATCACCCCGAAATTAATCCAAGGCTGTCTTACTTGAGGAACATCAGCTTAAGCTGGGCGAAACTTTGGCTCGGGCTCAGAATCATGTTGATGCACGGGGTGCCGCCGAGGCTGATCGTGTCGGTAATAAGACTACCCACAGCATACGAACCGGAACAGGCATTGCCCTGCATTCCAAAGGTCGTACCGTAGCCGCCCCCGCCTGGCGCAGAGCAGTTCGAACCGGTGCCGTCTGCCCTGCACTGGTGAAAGTACATGAATCCTGCCAGCAGGAACTGTCCACCTCCACCCCACGCCGGTTGCGCGGCAGCGGAGCGGTCCTGGAAAAATACGAATCCGCGATTCTGTCCCGACGGATCGGCGTAGGGACCGGTGCAGGGACCTAGAAGGATGTTACCGTTGACCGTCGCCGGCACCTGCGATGGAATCGCGGCCCCGCCCGGACACTGCAGAGCGCGCGAGGCAACGCCGTTATTTGTGCTGCCGTTGACGTAATAAGCCGTAGTGGTTCCCTTCTTTCCGGAGTTGGCGTTGACCGAGATGGTTCCAGTTCCCTTGAAGTAAATGACGACGCCCCCGCTTCCGTCTCCGTTCGCTGTGCTCACTCGAACCGTCGAGTTGGCATCCAGGCTCATTCCACCGACGACGTAATACAGCCCTGGGTCAAAAATCGCCTGGGTGCTCTTTAGCGAAATGCCCGTGGGATAGTAGCCGGCCGTGTATTCCTTGCATCCGCCGGAATCCGGACACCCGTTCAGCTTGTAGGCAGCGGACTTCCCGCTTGTGCCGTTTAGCGGAGCTCCGGGTTGCGCCGGCGCGGTAACCTGCGCGTAAGGATCGGAGATGGGAGTGGACGGATAGACCCAATTCCCGGTTGACCCCAGATTCACCGAACCCGGCTTGGTTGCGGGACCGCCGAAGACCGCAAAGTCGCCGCCGGTATTTTTGGGCCCGGCCTGGCTTAGATTGACCGTTCCTACGCTCACTGCCGACGTACTGCTCGAGTTTACTTGTATGCTGCGCTGTGATCCTCCAATGATGGCGATGGAGGCCGATCCAGAAATCCCCAAAGCGCCGGAAGCCGTCGGGTGCAGCAGCACCAGCGGCACTGGCCCATTCAGTGCACCCAGTCCGCAGGTGGCGCTGGCGTGGACACCTACGGTGGAGTTTTTGCTCAGCAACCGCGAGAAATAGGTACGAACCTGCTCCGTAATATCCACCTGAACGTAGGGTACCGCTACACCTGGAGGCGAAGTGGCGCCGGTAACCGACGCCGGAAAACTCATGACCACCTTGTTAGCAGCGATTGTGCCATCGTAGCCATTTTTCTTCGCGATGATGCAAGGCGCAGCGGTCGAAGCGGAGGCACAATTGATGGAGGCCCCTTTCGAAGGGGTGAACTTCACGGTCGAGGTTGACTGCCCCTGCGCATAGAGTAGAAGGTCCATGGCTGCGGCCTGGCAAGTGGCATCCGCAGCCCCTTGCACCGCCTGCCGGTGGAACCAGAAGTTTGTGAAATCGGTGGCCAGACCAAGGAAGGCCAGCAGGAAGATTCCCATCGCAAGCACCACGAGAATCGTGACTTGTCCCCGATCCCTCCTGCGCCGATCCCCGGGGCGCACTCGCATAGTCAATTCACCAGCCGTCCCAATGCGTAGGCATGCATGGTGGGAGGGTTCTTCATGAAACCAAGATAGGGAACATAGTTGTAAGTCACCGTCACCGCGACTCGGTTGGGGGGAACTGCGCTGCCGTCGGGATAGGTCACCGCGACGCTCATCTTCGACACGTCGTGGGTCGACAACGCCGCACACGCCTTGACCTTGCTGATCGCCCCGCTGGTGTCCCCGCTGTGGACAATCGCATAGCGCAACCCCTCATTGGCCGCATCAGTAAGCACCACATACGTATAGATCGCGCTGGTAAGCTCGATCGTCATGAAGATCACCGTCAGAACCAGCAGGATCGAGAGCGCCAACTCAACCAGAGCCGTCCCCTCTTGCTGGTCAAGAAAACGCGCCGCCCGACCTGTGTACAACCGTTTCCCGGCCATCAGCGCTACTCCTCGACACGCATGAAAATCTTCCGTTGGAACGTAAGCGAAGAAGGCAAGACGAGATTGAAAGCCTTCCCCTGGATCAGCGGGGTCACGGTATATTGAATGTCAACTCGATTGAGCACCATGTAGGGCGCTTCCGGATCGGCATCAGCCGCCGTAAGCGCCGGGAACACGCCGCTTCCGTAGGTCACCTGGCATTTCGGCACCTGGCTGGACGTTCCGACGTTGACCAGACCCAGAGCAGCCGAGCAGACCCGAATCGAAGTATTCTTCGCCGAAGCTGACCCTATTGCGCCGCTGAATCCACTGGAGACCATTCCGCCGACCGGAGTTGCTGCCGGCAGAGCCGTCTGGACCTGGCTGGCCGGCCCTTGGATGGAATACTGCGCACCTTGCCGGGGGGCGGTCGTCATATTCAGGCAGACCAGGAAGTAATAGCCCAAGTTGACCGCGTTGAAGACGATGGTAAGGAGAAGTGGAAGCAGCAGCGCCGTTTCAATCAGGCTCTGACCTTCCCGGTTCCGGAGCAGCCCCGAACTAAGGTTGTGCATGCTTCCTCTCTTCTTGCTTGAGTGGAACATCACTCCGGCGTGATGAATATGTTTGCGCCGTTCCACCGGCAGGCCGATCCTCAGTTAGGGATTGCCCGCTTTGCCACCTTCTGGACCGCCAGCTCGTCCCCGACTCCGTTTGAGGTTTCGGCAATCAGTCCCGCACGCAGTTCCAGCACACACCATGCCTTCCGATGCGGGCCGGTCAATCGCAACGAACGATCCATGCGACTGCCGCTTCTACCGGTGCAAATTCAGTGATTGGCGGAAGCCGCTCGTTTACGCCTGGCGATGATCAATGCCAGCACGATCACCGCGACCACCGCAGCCACTACCCGAATCATCGTTACGTTGTCCATTCGTCACCTTCCAGGAATTTGTCCACTTCATTTACCGACTTGCTCGAAGCTTTGCATGATCGCGATTGCCGCCGGTCCCAGCAGCACCACGAAGATTGGGGGAAAAATAAATAGCACCAGAGGGAAAATCAGCTTGACCGTGGTCTTAGCGGCGCTCTCTTCCGCCAGCAGCAGGCGCCTGGTCCGCAGGCTGTCTGCGAACTGGCCAAGCGCCCGCGCGATAGGCGTTCCCAGCCGCTCGGTCTGCACCAGCATGGCAACAAACTGGCGAACCGTGTCCAGGTCGACGCGTTCCGACATGCTCCGCCACGCCTCCAGGCGCGGTTTTCCGGCCCGCTGTTCGCGGCTGATGATCAGGATCTCGTCAGCCAGTTCGGGATAGGCGATCTGTAGTTCCGTCGCAATTCTCAGTGCCGCCTGGTCGATGCCTAAGCCGGCTTCCATGCAGATCACCAACAGGTCCATTGCGTCGGGCAGGGCCTGCCCGACTCTGGTCCTGCGCCGTTTAAGAGCGTGAAAGAGGAACATGTCCGGTGCAAAAAACGAGGTCGCGCCTAGAACCAGTCCGAAGAAAAGGAGGTTCTGCGGACCGGCAAGGGTGGCCAGGAGTACGGCGACGACCGGGGCCAGTAGTTTTGCGCTCAAGAACGCCTCGACAGCCACCGGTCTGCGGTAGCCGGCCAGCGCCAGTCGATGCTCGAGTGCTTCATCATTCGAACCCAACCAGGCACGGAACGGGGCGAGGGGGCGCGTAAGCAGCGAGAAGATGCCTTCGACTCGAGGTTGGGTGGGAGCCTGCACATCCCCCGCAGCCAGGGCACCCAATCGGTGCAGCCGGACTGCCGCCGGCGAACGCTCCCCCACGACCGCGAAGATAACCAGGGCGCTCGCGGCAAACAGCGCGATGGCAGCGCAGATCGCAATGAAAATTGCCATCATGTCAGTACTTAACCTGAATGATCCGGCGAATTAGGACGATTCCAATCGTTATGCTCACCAGGGACCCATAAACCAGCTTCCGCCCGATTTCGTTGTCGAAGAGCAGCTGCCCATAACCCGGCCGGATGAAGCTCAGGCCAGCGAAACAAATGAACGGCAACGCCACCAGGATTCCACCCGTCATTTTGCCCTGGGCGGTATGGACCCTCACCTTCAGCTGCAATTGAATTCGTGACCGCAACAGCGCTGCGGTTTTGTCCAGCAACTCCGCCAGGTTTCCGCCGGTTTCCTTTTGCAGCAGGATCGCGGAAACCAGAAACTGCAGGTCCTGCAGGGGGAATCTCCGCGCGAGGTTCAACAACGCCTCGCGAAACGGCATGCCATAGTTCAGTTCATCGGCAGTACGGCGAAATTCCGGTCCCAGCGGATCTGCCATTTCATCGGCAACCATGATCAGGGCACCGGGCAGCGAATGTCCGGCGCGTAACCCGCGCGCGATCAAATCAGTAGCATCGGGCAGCAGCATATTGAACCGGCGGAGGCGAGCCGCCCGCTTGTTGAGGATGATCAGGAAGGGGACAGCGCCCAGCGCGAGTCCGGGAATCCACCCGGCAAACCCGGCGGAAATCCACACGTTGCCGGCAATGGCTCCGGCAACCACCATGACCGCCGAGTATGAAAAGAAGCGGCCAACCGTCCAGGGCAGCTTCGCCTGGTCCAGCATGAGTTGCAGACTCCGGGCAATCGCATGATTGCGAAGCACGCGATCGACGGCGGCGATCCGGCTGAAGGTCACGCGCTTGAAGATTTCCTCTTCGCGATGGCCGTCCCGGGAGCGCTCGTCCAACTCGCTCAGGCGCACGCGAATGCGCTTGGCGGCTTCCGAAGGCTCCGTAAAATATGCGATCGTCGCGAAGACCGCCACCAGGATGATCAGGAATGCGGTGATAATCGACATAGGTTGGCTCCGACCTAGACCTCAACCGAGTGCTCAAAAGTGCTGGGGGGAAGATGGATTCCGCTGACCTTCAGTTTGTCGGAGAACTTGGGCGTGACTCCCGTAGCCTTGAACCTTCCCAACACCCGCCCGCCGGCGTCGATGCCCAGTTGATCGAAGATAAAAACGTCCTGCATGGCAACCACATCGCCCGTCATACCGGTGACTTCAGTGACATAAGTGATCCGTCGCGAGCCATCGCTCAGCCGCGAGATCTGCACCACCAGGGCAATCGCCGATGCCATCTGCTGCCGCAACGCCTTTTCCGGAAGATTGAGGTTGGACATCAATGCCATGGTTTCCAGTCGCGCGATGGCGTCGCGAGGGCTGTTAGCGTGGATCGTCGTCATCGAGCCATCGTGCCCGGTGTTCATCGCCTGCAACATATCGAGAGCTTCTTCTCCTCGCACTTCGCCAACGATGATTCTGTCCGGCCGCATGCGAAGCGCATTGATCACCAGTTCACGCTGCCGCACCGCTCCCTTTCCCTCCACATTGGGGGGGCGGCATTCCAGGCGCACCACGTGTTCCTGCTGCAATTGGAGTTCGGCGGAATCCTCAATCGTGATAATGCGTTCACTCTCGCCGATGTAGCCGCTCAGCACATTCATGAGAGTGGTCTTGCCGGCACCGGTGCCACCGGAAATGACAATGTTGAGCTTCGCCCGCACAGCCGCCTTCAGGACGTCAAAGATGGGGCCTGTCACGGTGCGATTGGCGATCAGTTGCTCGGCACCGATGGGAATCCTGGCAAAGCGCCGGATCGAGAGAATCGGACCATCGACCGCCAGCGGCGGAATGACCACATTGACGCGCGATCCATCGGCCAGGCGAGCGTCGCACATGGGAGAAGATTCATCGACCCGCCGTCCAACCTGGGACACAATTTTGTCGATGATGTGGCTCAGGTGGGCTTCATCCTTGAAGACGACATTCGTCTTTTCGAGAATGCCGCCGCGCTCGACGTAAACCTTACGAAAGGTGTTGACCAGGATGTCGTTGGTGGTAGCGTCCTGCAGCAGGGGCTCAAGCGGCCCCAGTCCGAACACTTCGTTCACCACCTCGCGGGACAGGCGGTCTCGCTCGCCCGCGCTGAGCGGTGTGTCCAGCTTAACGATGAGGGCCTGAATCGCGTCCCGCACCTGCGCGCGCGCCCGAGCTTCCTCCAGTGACGTAAGCTTCTCCAGATCGATCTGGGTCAGTAGTTCACGATGCAGGGTGGTCTTCAGCTCCTGGTATGCCCGGGCAGAGATCCCGATACTGCGTGGCGATGTCAAGGTGCCACTTCCGACACGCGAATCAGGGACATAGGTCTTCGTGTTGGCCACTGAATCTTCCTCTCTCTACGATCGCAAGAGGCTGAACAATCCCCGCGACCCCTTGCTCTCCATGGCGGCAGCAGGTTCCTCTCCCATCAGCCGGGCTGCCCAATACCCGAAGGCCACAGACAATTCCGACTTGTGCCCAAGATCGATAGGGGTGCCGGCATTGATGGCATTTACGATCTGGTCATAACTATTCGGGATCTTCACGGCTATGGGCCGGTGCAGCGATGCTTCGATCTCGCCGTCGCTTAATGCACTCCGTCTGGAATGGCGGTTCAATACGATGTCAATGTTGTCTTCAGGATAGTGCAGTCCAGTCAGGTATTTCATGACCCGGATGGCGTTGTGGATTGCGGGAAGTTCAGGAGTAATAATGATGGCCACATGGTCCGACTGCCGTATCGCGGCGCACGTGTCCTCCGTCAGTCCCGGAGGAGAATCGATGATGACAAAGTTGTAGTTCTCCGCCAGAAACGCCAGAGTATGCTCGATGGCTTCCGGCGAAGCGCCCGGGAAAGCATGGATGACCTCCGGGGAGTCCAGGACGCTGAGCCCGCTGGAATGCTGTAACAGGAAACCACTCAGCAGGTCAGCATCAAGCCGGTCCATGTTGTGGACCAACTCATAGAAACTGTACTGGTGGCGGGTGAGTCCGAGGTAGAGGGAGACATCGCCCAGCGCAGGATGTTGGTCTACCAGCAAGCAATGTTGTTGATTCCTCTGCATCAAAGTCAGCGCCAAGTGGATGGCCAGGGAAGTAACCCCGGTTCCCCCTTTGGCCCCCACCAGGGTGACAACCCGGCCTTTCTGGCCCTGCAGCGTCCCACCCCGCCGCGCCTGTACATGCGTCAGTGCTTCCAATATCTCGTCGGGCTGAAATGGTTTGAGGAGGAACTCGGTACACCCGCAGCGCATGGCCCGGATGATTTGCTCAGGACTCGAGTCGCTCGACGCGGCGAAGATGGTTACCCTGCCTTCGCCGCCGTCGAGAAGCCGCCGGCAAGTCCGGCTGGTGTCCTCACTTTCATCGAAATCGATCACGCAGACCCGGTGTTGAAACTGTTCCAACAGGCTGAGGACCTCGCGGGCAGTGATTTGCCTGTCGACGTTATCCACTACGTGCGCTCCTGGCACCTCGCTTACCAGCGAGTCCAGCCTCTCCCGCGAGGTCGGATCCATATTGACGCAAAGAACGCCAATCGCGAGTTCGGAACTGCGCGAGCCTTGGATGTTCATTCCATTGTTAGTCATCGTCATTTTGTGCCTGGATTCTTAACCGGGTTTGGCAGGCCTTTATCGAATGTCCCTTTGTCCAAGTTTTCGACTGGCATTTGGACCGCAGGTTCCGGACCAGGAGCGGCGCCGGAGACGGGATCCACAATCGTCGGCGTAACCAGCACGATCAGCTCGCTGTTAGTGCGGTTAACATTCCGCGATCGGAAGAGTTGCCCCAGTATTGGGACATCCCCGATTCCTGGAACCTTGCTGAGTTGCACGGTGGTGCGTTCGTCCAGCAGTCCGGCGATCCCGAAGCTCTGTCCGTCCTTGAGCTCGATCTCGGTCTCGGCGCGCCGGGTCTGGATGGCCGGCATAGTGAACCCGGAAATGGTGACCGAATTCGTATAGTCCAGGGAACTTACTTCGGGCGTGACTTTGAGCCGTATGGTGCCATCGTCCTGGATTGTTCCCACGAATTCGAGCCGCACCCCATACGGTTTGAACTGTATGGTGACGGTTCCCACACTATTGGTGCCTCCATTGCCCTGAATCACCGGATAGGGAAACTCTCCCCCTGCCAGAAAGCGCGCGGGCTGGCCGCTGATGGCCATCAAGTTGGGTTCGGCCAGGATCTGCAACACCTGCTTCTGCTGCAGGGCCTTGATGGTTGCTCCCAGGTTGATATCAGACCGGAACAAGAAGATGTTCAACAGATCAGAAATGTTGAACTGGGTCAATTGTTGAATCAACCCAGCCCCCGTATTCTGCCCCTGGGTATTTAATGACTGAGCACCGAATTGCTGGGTGGATACGGTGCCAATTGTATTGGTTGCGCCGGTGCTGAACAGGTTGATGCCAAATGCCGATAGCTTGGCACGGTCGGCCTCGGCGAAACGCACTTTCAGCATCACTTGTCTTTGCCGTGGTGGCGTCGCGATCTGCAAGCCATTGACCACTTCCTTGGAGAAGTTCGCCGCCATCTTCAGCATCTGTTCCGCCACCGGAGCCGAAGGCACAACGCCGACGAGTATCACTTTGTCAGCTTCCGATTGCGCCTCCACGCCGCTGTTCGGGAAGGACTGCTCCAACGTGTTGCGCAGCGGAGACACATCCAAGTCGGCGAACACATCCAGCATGCGGTTCTGGCCGGCCTCATCCCAGAGCATCAGGCTGCTACCGCCGGTCTGCTTGGCGGTGATCACCAGTTCCCGGGGTGAGGTGAGCACCCACTCCAGGACCGCAGGGTTTCCATTCACGATGCGCTTGACCCGCGCCGCAGTCCGAATCAGCAGCGAATGTCCGACCAGGATGTGCACGCTCTCCGGGACTGGTTCGGCCGCTGCAGTCGAAGCCGTCTCGGACGGCGGGGCCGCCGGTGCCGACTGCGGCTGGACTGCGTTGGCGAGCGTTGCCCAGCCCATCCACGCACCTGCCAGAAGCCCAAACGCCGCTACTTTCCGCGACCCGGCTTGCTTGATCCCTCGCTTCGTTTTCACGCTATGCTCCGTTCCGGTGCCCGGTCAGAACTTGACGACACTTTTCTTGGTCCCATCAAAGCTTTCCACCTCATAACCGCGTGCCGCGGGAACCCGAGTCGACGCCCTGGCCCCTGCCACAGGAGCTACCGGCGCCGCGACAATTTGCAGCTCCCTCAATTGCAGAGGACGGCGCTCCTCCTCCCCCTGATCAGACCCGTTGCGGAGCGCCAACTGCACCGTTCCCTGGTTGGCCGCCAGCACCAGTTTCTCCGCCTGATCCGGGGTCAACAGCAAGGTGACTTGCCGAACGCTTTGCGGTTTGGCGGACGGGTCGGGTTGCAATTTTTCGCCCGTGCTCAGGACGCCGATGTTTTGCAGCACGGTCGCGGTCATCGAATCCCGGCCGGCTTCCGGACGGAACGTCACCAGCACATCCACGTGGCAGCCGGGAAACAGGAAGCCCGAGACGTTGGACACGTCGTTGGTTTCCACCGCCACGGCGCGCATGCCATTCGGTATTTTGGCCGTCAGGCCCGCGCCCGCTCCCGGGGCCGCCAGCAGCGGTTCCCGGATCGGTTCTTTGGCGGCAATGGGATACAGCGCGATCCTGCCGACGACATCCCCTGAATGGCGGATGGATCCCTCCAGCGGAGAATTCGCCGGCCAGTCCATTGGCACCAGATCTCCCGCCGTAATCAGCATGCCCGGCTCCAAAGCCCTGGCGGCGGCCACAATCTTGACGGGCTGCGACTTCACCGCGTACTGCCGCTTAATGCGGGCGTAGAGGAAGAACGACATAAGCAGCGACACCACCAGCGCGACAACGAGAGCGAGACCCAAGCGACGGTTTTTCGTAACTCACCTCCCACATACCGCCAGGAACGCGCACAGCGTCCCTGCGGCTATTGCCAATCCGTAGGGCAAGCGCAGGGCCACCGGATTGTCAAGGTTCAGTTCCGGGTGGGCGCGCACGCCGGCCCAGGCATGGAACCGCAACACAGCGCCAAGATTCATAACCGTGGCCCGGATGCGGTGTCGGTAAACTGCATAGACAATGGCCAGGACACCCCCGCACAGCGCGGTTGCCGACAGCATGACGACGGCATCGCCCGGTCCCAGCCACGATCCAATCGCCGCCGCCAGCTTCACGTCACCCGCTCCCATGGCATGCACGGCGTAAAACAGCAGAAACACTCCGCCTGCCAGCAAGCAACCGGCGAGTGCGCCAATCGCGGCCTTCCATCCCAACAACACTCCGCGCAGCACAACGCCGGAAATGATCCCGGGATAGGTAAGCCAATTCGGTATGCGATGCTGCTGAACATCGAGGACGGCGGCGGCGGCGGCGAGTGCGAGCGAGAACGAGAGAAGCACGAGGTCCGGATTCATGGCGCAAGTAAACTCATACAGTGGCCATTCGTCTCCCGGCTGAATGTCCATAGAGAAGATCGGCCTCTCTCCTCAAACCTTGAGCGCCGGGCTCTCTAGGTCTCGATTCTAGGGCGCGCCATAAAAGGCACGAGACTGATTAATAGGTACCGCGGTTACGTTAGTAACAAGGACTCTCCCGAAATGGAACACACCTACTGGGAGGCATCCACCGGCACTCACTCGCGGCACTCGATGGTATCTGGCCGAATGCGTCTACATTACGGAACCGGAGTCATTCGCAGAAGCTGCACGAACGATTCACCGGTAGTTCTGCTTCATTGCTGTTCCATGAGTATCAGCGTGGCCCAACGACGACGGGGGCGCATGCGCGCGAAACTACGATTCGCATCTGGCGAAGGCCTCGCGCCTTATCTAGCGTTCGTGCGGAGAGAGCTGCGACATGTACAGTCCGCTTTGAATGTGGCGTCCGCTGCAGCGAGCATCGGCGGCGCAAGATCAACCTGTAATTGCATCGTGGTCATCTAAGACGGGGCAACCGTCCCCGGCTCTCTTGTGCCCGCACGCAGCGCCAAGTCCTTCATTGACACGGCTGCGGTCGGCAAGTTCTCCGCGCCCTTGACACGCCTGGGCTGCTGCTGAAGCCCGATCCTTTATTCCTCGACAGTCTACGGGTTGGTCTTCCCAATCCAATACTCACGTGGCCGAAGCAATTTGCCGATGGGGTTGTGTTGGAAGGAGCAGCGCGGCAACTAGAAGGCATTCGTAACTTTTCACGATTTCCGGACACATCCACTCTCCGCGGACGGTTAGGCAGTTCGCGGCCGCGCAACAAGTGCTACCGACATGTCATATCGGGGTATCTCGGCCTGGGAAACTGAGGTCATCGACAATTCGCAGAATTCCTTGGAAGCGCTGGTCCGCGTTGCGCCCCTCGCCATCGTTGAGGTTGACCTGGAAGGCAAAATCAAGAACTGGAACCCGGCTGCCGAGCAGATGTTCGGCTGGACGAAAAATGAAGTATCGGGTCGAGTCAATCCCTCGATTCGGTCAGAATACTGCGCCGAGTACGAAGCGGACATTCTCCATCTCCTTCACGGCTCGACGATCCGGGGCAAGGAAGTACAGCGACAACATAAAAATGGCCGACGGCTTGACATGAGGCTCTGGGCCGCGCCGATTCACGACCGCGAGAACGAAATCACTGGCGTCACGGACTTCCTGGAAGACATCACGGAACAAAAAGAGAATGAACGGAAACTGCGAGAGTCTCAGGCGCGAGAGGAGGAAGTCGAGGCCGAGCTTCAGCGAAGCGAAGAACGAATGCGCCTGGCCTTCGAGTCAGCCAAAATTGGATGTTGGGACTGGAATCTCGCTACTGGCGAGATGGTTTGGTCAGCAGCTGCTAATCGACAGATGGGGCGGCCAGAAGACGCCCCAACGGGCTTTGAAATCTTCATGGACTCGGTGTATCCCGATGATCGAAAAGCGATGCAAGAGACAGTCGAGGCTGCGGCTCAGGACGAAGAGAGCCACGGTGTTGAGTACCGCATGCTGTGGCCGGACGGGAGCGTGCACTGGCGGTCCGTAACCGGTCGCGTCTATCACGACAAGACAGGACGCCCGGTGCGCATGGTCGGGGTTGGAAGAGACCTCGATGACGACAAGGCTGCGAGCGAACGTCTGCTGTTGCAGGCTGCGGCGTTGCAAGCAGCTGCAAATTCCATCGTGATTACCGACGACAAGGGCTCGATTCTTTGGACCAACCAGGCCTTTTCACAACTGACCGGGTACAGTCCGGAAGAAGTCCTGGGGAAGAACCCTCGCCTATTGAAATCAGGCAAAGAGGACAGTGCATTCTATGCAAACCTGTGGGGAACGATCACCTCGGGGCAGACCTGGCGAGGCGAGGTCATCAACCGGCGGAAAGATGGGAGCCTTTACACCGAGGACATGACGATCACGCCTGTCCGCATCGGCAATGGCGCGATCACCCATTACGTCGCTATCAAACAGGACGTCACTTCGCGAAAGATTGCCGAAGATAGGTTGCGACGGGCCGAGGAGAAGTATCGCTCTATTTTTGAAGATGCTGTCATCGGAATTTTCCAGACCACTCCCGAGGGTCGTCCCATCAGCATTAATCGTGCGATGGCACGGATACATGGCTACGATTCTCCCGAACAGCTACTGGCGGAAGTCTCGAATGTGGGACGCCAGCTGTTTGTCGATCCCAACGCACAGCTGGAGTTGTCGCGAATTCTGGAACAAGATCGCACGCTTCAAAGTGCTGAGCTGGAAGTCTATAGCAAGGACGGGAGCAAGAAGTGGATTTTGGCGAACGTGCGCGCCGTCTGCGATGCTGACGGTAAGATCGTGCTTCATGAGGGCACGGCCGAGGACATTACAAAACGCAAAGCGGCTGAGCAACGAGTCCAATTCCTGGCGTACTACGATGCGCTCACGGAATTGCCCAATCGCGCACTCCTTCGCGACCGAATACTGGTGGCACTCGCCAGCGCTCGCCGTCATCACGAGAAGGTTGCATTGCTATTTCTTGATCTCGATCACTTCAAGACCATTAACGACTCGCTAGGACACTCGATCGGGGACCTGTTACTGAAAGAAGCTGCAGAGCGTCTCAAGAAATGGACGCGCGCACCCGATACCGTGGCTCGTTTGGGAGGCGACGAATTCCTTGTCTTGATGACTGGCATAAACGACACAGCCGACGCTGTCCAGGTCGCGGAACGCATTGTCAAATCCATGGCTGCCGAGTTTGTCATTCACGGTCACTCCCTCAACGTTACTTGCAGCCTGGGTATCAGTATTTTCCCGGACAACGGCGAAGATATTGAAGCTCTTTTCAAGCATGCGGACCTGGCCATGTACAGCGCCAAGGAACACGGGCGCAACACTATCCAAGTATTCACGCGAGAGATGAACGTTCAGGCGATGGAACGGATGACCCTGGAGACCAGCTTGCGGCTGGCGGTTGAGAGGAACGAACTTTTCCTGGTGTACCAACCGCAGGAGGACCTGGCGACGGGCGAGATCATAGGATGCGAGGCGCTTCTTCGCTGGAAGCATCCGGAACTGGGACTCGTATCGCCCTGCAAGTTCATCCCAGTTGCGGAGAGTAGCGGTCTAATCATCCCAATTGGCGAATGGGTGCTCAAAACGGCGTGCGCCCAGGCCCGGCGATGGCAAGACGAAGGACTTCCCGCACTCCCCGTTGCAGTAAATGTGTCGGCAGTTCAGTTCCGGCAGAAAGGCTTCCTGCGACTGATTGAAACGGTGCTGAGCGAGAACGGTCTCTCTCCTCAATACCTCGAACTGGAGCTTACGGAAAGCCTGATTCTGTCGAACGTGAACGTTGTGCTTTCAATGTTGCGACAACTCAAGGAGATGGGGGTGAGGCTATCCATTGACGATTTCGGCACCGGATACTCCAGCCTCAGCTACTTGAAACAATTCCCCGTCTACAAACTTAAGATTGATGGTTCATTTGTCCGAGATGTCAACGTAGATATGGATGATGCTGCAATCGTAAGTTCTATTCTTAGCATGGCAAGAAATCTTGGCCTCAAGGTCGTAGCTGAATGTGTCGAAAATGAAGAGCAAGTGTCTTTTTTACGGGCGCATTCGTGTGACGAGATTCAAGGCTACTACTTCAGCGGGCCTTTGCGCCCGGACGAGTTCGCTGACAAGCTGCGAAGCATGCCACGTGTAACTCTGTCCTCAAGCCGCGATTGCCGCTGAAAAGGGACTCCCGGTTGGCCCAGTCCACAGCACACCGTGTTGTCGTCAGTCCCACGGCGGTTTGCATTTGACATGGCAACCCGAGCCGCATTGCCATGATCACAATGTTGGCCACAAAAAGGCCCAGCGTCAGCAAGCCATGCAGCAGGGTTAGCTGCAGGTTAGTGGTTGTCGATCAAGTAGTATGACGTCCCAAAGCTGGAGCAGCCCTGCGGCTTAAGGAACTACTCGCGGCTGCGGCTACAACCCCGGGCCACAGTGTCAGTGTCCAAAAGGGAAAAAACACGGTCGGAAACGATTTGCTTTTTCCCGCGAGGAAATCGAGAAGTACCTTGAACTATTTTCAGGCAATTCGATCACGGTGCTTGGTCAGGACGGGAGTGTTTACACTCCCGAGGTTTCCGCAGCCATTGTCCGGGCTTTGATCGCAGTTGCAGCTTTTACATCAAGACCGCCCGTGAAGAAGCCATGGATGCAATGAAAAGGTTCGAAGAAAAACTCAAGCGTGCAGCAGATGGTGAAGTGATTGTCGGTAAACTATTGAAATTAATGGAGCCGACGATCGGACTTGAACCGATGACCTGTCGATTACGAATCGACTGCTCTACCAACTGAGCTACGTCGGCCTCGCTTCGATTGTAATTGCAGTTCGCGGCATGGTAAAGCCGGGCTAAGTCCCGGTTTTCCACCGCAGTGCACCCATTTGACACTTGCGCAAGCTGGCAAGCGCGTCGATAATCAGGGTAGAGCTCCGGGCCACTACGGGCTTACATGAATCGATTTTGTCGAACTGACGTACTGCGGATTCTGCATATCACCGCCAGCCAGCTATCTGGCTGGCAGCGTGCCGGTTTGGCCCCAATTTCTGACGAGTTTTCCTTCTTCGACCTTATTCAGCTTAAGAAAGTGCGCGATTTGCGCGCTAAACGAGTGCGCTCGGCGGTCATCCGCGAATCTCTCGTCGCCATGCGGAAGCAGGTTGCGGGCATGGAGAACCCGTTGCTCGAGGCCAGCGCGTTCAACGTTGGGAACCGGGTAGCATTTCGCCACGACGGCCTGTCAGTGGAGCCGGTTGATGGTCAATTCGTGATGGAGTTTGAGCCGGTGGGCGCGGTCGTCTCGGTTAAAGTCAGGCCCATCGCGCACTTCGATTCTGCTGCCGACTTGTTTGCCCGAGGAGTCGCTCTCGAAGAGCATCCCAGCACGCACGATGAGGCCATCCAAACCTATCTAAAGGTGCTGCAATTCGAGCCAGCCCACGCTGCCGCACACATCAACCTCGGGACGCTCTATTACAACCGCCAGGATTTCCCTTCCGCCGAGAAGCACTATCGCGAGGCGATTGAGGCCGATCCGCGCTATGCACTGGCGTACTTCGACCTGGGTAATGTTCTCGATGAGACCGGTCGGATTGACGATGCCATTGCTTCCTACCGAACGGCCATTCGGCTGGCTCCGACCTACGCGGACGCGCACTACAACCTGGCTCTCGCCCATGAACGTCAGCATCAGCCTCGTCGCGCACTGGAACACTGGAAGATTTATACGCGGCTTGACCGCACGGGACCGTGGTCGGTGCATGCCCGCAATCAGATCGCGCGAATTCTAGAAGGCGACACGCTGAAGATGGTCTTCCGCCGGCCGAAGTAGTCCCCTGCTGCCTCGCGTAAATTTCCCTAGACCGGAGTTATTCACCACGGAGGACACAGAGTTTTCATTTCTTCGAGCTTCGGCGTGAACTCGGTATCTCCGTGCTACTGATTAGTGGTGTTGGGCGGCCAACTCCCGATGGCCGACAAATCCGGCTACACAAAATCCTGATCCGCCCTAACTCTAATGCGCCGCGCCATTGCTCTTGATCCAGTGAGCGATGTCGTTGACCACGTCTTCGGAAACGTTTCCCGCAACCGAATAATCCTCAGGACCCGCCGGACCCGATCCGGTTCCGGGCATAAAGAGATGGGTGTAAGCCGGATAGAACTTGAAGGTCGCACGCGGATCGCCAGCCAGGGCGTTCTTCCATATCTCGAAGTCGGCGCTGGTGACCTGGTAATCTCTGCCACCTTGTAAGACCAGTATCGGAACCTTCAGAGTCGCCGCGGTCTTTCCGGGATCGTAGCTACGCAAATCGAGAAAGTAAGATCCGGGGATGGGTGAGCCGAAGAAGTCGACCACCGTATCTGGCTTGAGCGATGGGCTTTCCACTTGAGCTGCGATGGCCTCAGCCCTTTCGATCTGCTTGTTGTCCTCAGGGGTTTGGGCTCCCATCAGTCCGTCGATGTACTTGACCTGTTCCACGACCACCTTGCCCAGCGGACGAGCAGTTCCTGCAAGGATGACGATCCCAGCTACCTGCGGGTCTGCGGCAGCGATGCGCGGCGCCAACATTCCTCCCAAGCTGTGGCCGAGGACATAGATCTGCTTGCTGTTGACCTCAGGCATCTTGGCCAACAGGGCCACGGCGGCTATGGCGTCGTCTGTGGTTTCATCTTTCACGGTAAATGGCGCATCCGACTTGGAGTCGGCGCCGTATTGCCTGGTGCGCTTGACGTATCGCAGCACGGCAATGTTCTGGCTCGCCAGCCCATAGGCCAGATCCTTGAACGGCTTGTTGGGACCGAGACTCTCGTCCTGGTCTTGCGGGCCCGACCCTTGCACCAAGACAACGGCCGGGACCGTGGCTTTGATATTGGGCAGCGTCAGAGTTCCGGGTAATTCCCAGCGTCCGCTGATCAGCGTGAGTTCGCGTTCATGGAAAGCATCGGGCTTCGCGTAGGCGGGAGCTTTCCACTCCGCGGCCTCTGACGCCCCACCCGGGGAATTGGACGCGGGCTCGAAGAACA
This sequence comes from uncultured Acidobacteriaceae bacterium, assembly GCA_963779555.1. Taxonomy (GTDB): domain Bacteria; phylum Acidobacteriota; class Terriglobia; order Terriglobales; family Acidobacteriaceae; genus DASRAA01. Next base: position 160,924 of record CAVZYS010000014.1, on the reverse strand, counting down.
AGCCCTTGACCTTGCCCTGAGCGTCCATGAAAACCTTGGCGTCGAGCGTTGCACGTTCAAACTCGCAAGTGACAATCGCGGCATGGAGTCCTTGTCTTTCCGTCACACGGGTGGAAACGATGCTTTTGAACGGACCGGCCTGTGCGAGTAGCGAGTCCCAAACTTCCGGCAGTTTGATGATTGGCAATGCCGCCTTCATCTGCTCGTCAAATTGCAGTTCGACCTGATCGAACTGGCGCGCGACAAGCTGATTCACGAGCCCCTTACCGAGGGCCTCGAAATCCTGGGCCTGTACCTTGAATGAGGAACCAATGGCCATCAAAATAAGAACTGGAACAATCCTGCAAATCGTCTTCATGAGAATTCTTTCCGGGCGCACTCAGGCGCAACCCAATACTATCGCGATGTCGCGGTAGTTACGCATTCTGTGAACGTTCATGGCCAAAGCGCGCTGGGACGAAACCTGCGTCACACTCACGCGTACCGCCCGGTGCTAAAATCGAGGGTTTTGTATCCCAGCTTTGAGGACCTATGCCATGTCAGATATCACCGCAACGGACACACCTCCCGCTCCCCTGGTCGCGCTGACTGAGGACGAAACTCTGTTTCGCGATACCATCCGGCAATTTGCCGACGAGACCGTTAGGCCGCACGTAAAAGAAATGGACGAAAAGGGCGTGTTCGAGCCTTCGCTGATTCGCCATTTCTTCGAATTGGGACTGATGGGCATCGAAGTCCCTGAACAGTATGGCGGCGGTGGCGGCACATTTTTTGAGGCTATCCTCGCCGTGGAAGAGTTGTCGCGGGTTGACGCTTCAGTGGGGGTACTCGTCGATGTGCAGAACACGCTGGTGAACAATGCGCTGATGCGTTGGACGACCGAAGACCAGAAGAAGCGCTATCTTCCGCGCATGTGCTCTGACACTGTGGGAGCCTACGCGCTCAGCGAGGCCAACTCGGGTTCCGACGCCTTCGCGCTGCAGACTCGCGCGGAATTGAAGGGCGATGAGTACATCCTCAATGGCCAGAAGCTTTGGATCACCAATGCAAAAGAGGCGGGTGTATTCATTCTGCTGGCGACGGTTGACCCATCCGCCGGATACAAGGGAATCACCGCGTTTATCGTTGAAAAGAGCTTTCCGGGATTCACCGTCGGGAAGAAAGAAGACAAGTTGGGCATCCGCGCCTCCAGCACCTGCGAGTTGGTGTTGGTCGATTGCCGGGTACCCAAGGCCAATGTGCTGGGCGATGTCGGTAAGGGCTACAAGATCGCCATCGAGACCTTGAACGAAGGCCGTATCGGCATCGGCGCGCAGATGCTGGGGCTGGCACGCGGCGCGTGGGAGTTCGCCGTCAAGTACGCCCAGGAACGCAAACAGTTTGGCCGCGCGATCGCCGAGTTCCAGGGCATCCAGTTTCAGATTGCGCAGATGGCGACTGAAATCGAAGCCGCGCGCATGTTGCTCTATAACTGCGCCCGTATGAAGGACGCCGGCATGAACTTCGTAAAAGAAGCCGCCATGACGAAACTGTTTTGCTCGCAGGTAGCTGAGCGCGTGGCATCGCTCTGCGTCGAGATCTACGGTGGCTACGGATTCACCAAGGACTATCCCGTGGAGAAGTACTTCCGCGACTCGAAGATCGGCAAGATCTACGAGGGCACCTCGAACATGCAGTTGCAGACCATCGCCAAGCTGGTGATGGGAAAGTAGTCGGGGATCGCTATGCTCACATCAGAAAGAATTGTCGGATTCGTCCCAATCACCGACGCGGTGCGCGCCAAGTCGTTCTACGGAGAAAAACTTGGACTCAAGTTCCTGGGCGAAGATTCTTTCGCAGTCGTGTTCGACGCAAACGGAAACATCCTTCGCCTGACTCTCCTGCCGGAGGTCAAGCCCCAGCCGTTCACGATTCTAGGCTGGCAGGTGCCGGACATCGTAGCGACGGTGAAGCGACTACAAGCGGCTGGGGTGACGTTTGAGCACTACGACGGATTCCTGGAGCAGGACGAACTGGGCATCTGGAATGCGCCTGGTGGCACCCGCGTGGCGTGGTTCAAGGACCCGGACGGTAACACCCTCAGCGTTTCGCAGCACTGATCACTCGACGAAACGCAAGGTCCCAAACGATTGCGGCACGTGGAAGTTCGGCTCCGGCGTACCAGTCGGTTGCCAGGCTGCATAGAAGCGCCGCGGGTCGACTCCCTCGCAGCGGAAGAAGTTCCCCCGCCACGGCTGCGCGGGGTCGAAGCTCGCGGTGATCGAATCGATTGGAATTGCTAGCTCAGCAGTCCACTCGCGGTTGGGCTCATCTACCCTAACCACCGTTCGCATCCCGCTAGTGATGTGCGTGAGTCCCTGCGGCGTGATATTGAGGTCGAGCCACTGCCCGTTGGGACTGACCTCAAATTCCTTGTAGTACTTCTCGCCAAAGCGATCGGGCTGCAGAAAGACTTCCGCTACATCGCGGTTCCAAAGTGCATCCCTACGCCCGTTCGGTTCGCCGTCCGGAAAGACGTGAATGGTGCGATAGCGGCAGCGAAACCGCAGATAAAGCTCGGATTCCCGCCACAGGACCCGAACTTCCGTTAGCCTCTGCGGATCTTCGTTCTTGCCCTGCCAATCGTGGGAGAACCGGACCGGTGTTGTTCGCTCCCATTCGCCTTCAATAGGAAAGCCGTTCGCGGCAACCTGATGGCTGAGACGAACGGCTGTAACTTCCGATCTGGGAGCAGGCAAAGGCTAGTCAACCTCGTGCTTGGCGGTGTAACCATCGCGCGCGACGATCTGGTATTTCACGTCCTTATTCTTCTCGTCTTTTACCTGTAGCGGCGTTCCGTCCGGGCCTACCAGTTCCACCTTGAGCTTGCGATACGTGCCGTCCTGCTTGGAATTGCTGGACTGGTAAGTGATGGTGTACTGATTGCGGATGGATTGCGCAATTTCCTTGAAGTCTTCCGGCAGCTCGCCCATAAAGCGGGGCGCATACCAGTGTCCGCCCGTCAGTTGGGCGAAGGTCTTCATCTGGTTGTCGGCCATCAGGTAGTCCATGTTGGCGGCCCCAAACTCCGGATTGCTCCCGTACCGTCCCTCCATCATGACACGCATCGCAGCTCCCGTGGTGATGGTGTAAATGGTTACGTTCGGGGTGCTCTTGACCTTCTTGAATATCTTGTCGAAGGTCATGTGGCTCATGGTGTCACGGCCGCTGGCGACGATCACCAGTTCCTTGTGTCCTTGTATGCGGTCCAGGCGATCCAGCGTGTCGTACATCGCGTCCCAGAGGTTGGTTTCGCTGAAGGTTGGAATCCGCAACGTATTGAGCGCGCCGAAGATGGCCTGCTTGTCCTGGGTGAAATCCACCAGGATGTGGTCTTTCATGTCGAACTGCGACCACGGCCACCCAGTCAATTGGCTTCAGGTTCGAAGCGAACATGTACGAGGCATTCAGCGCGTCGTACATGAAGTTGTAGTTGGTAGAGGCAAACTCGACCAGCAACACCGCGGTAATTGGCGCTTCGCTTTGAGTAACGGTCTGGATCTTCTGGGGGACGCCGTCTTCCCAGACCTTGAAGTGTTCTTTTGCTACGTTGGCCGGCAAGGCAAGGGGACGACCGTCTTTCATCACCACCCTCGCGTCGACCGTCACTACCGGGACGTCGACGTGCAACGAGTATTCGGGAATGTCGGTCTGTTTCTTCGGCTTCGGAGGCGGAGGAGTGTCGTCGGTTGACTCCTTCTTCTTGGGGACAGCCATGGGTCCCACTTCGCCGCCGGGTCCGCCAGCCTCGTCAGGCGTCTGGTCGGGCTTCTGGGAAGTCTGACTTTGCGGCGACGATTGAGTGCCGGTTGACTGCGCCGCGCCCGGAAGAGCCAGGCACAATACGATGGCTAGAACGGCTATATTGACGGCGCTCAAAGAGCGGACGGTAAAATGCTTACTCGCGGTCAATTTTCTCGTGCAACTTTCGATACATCGGACGCCCCATCGGCATTACTCTTTGCTAGTATAAAGGCACCTTCAGCCTTTTGATCGGCGCGACTGCGCTCCCAGACGTATTGAACCCTGAGGCGTCTATACAGTCGCGGGGATTTTGGGTAAGGGAATGCCCGTTTTGGTCGCTTCCGGCTTGCTCGGAACGGCGGGATTCCCGGCCAGAGTGCGGATTTCGCGCATTCCGGTGTTGAGGTGAGGATGGCGTAATGCGCAGCGTGATTTCGTCGGCTCTGCTTTGTCTCTTTTCGGTGGTCGCTACGGCCACTGGTCTCCAGCCTAAGGTCCAGATCATGCCCGAAAGCCAGTTGAAACCGGGCATGCACGGTGTGGCTTACACCGTCTTCGAGGGAGTCAAGCCGGAAGCGATCGACGTCGAAATCCTCGGCGTGTTGCGCAACATGGCGGGCCCCAAGTCTGACGTTATTCTGGCGCGCCTGCACGGTGCCAAAGTGGAGTACACCGGCGTCGTCGCGGGCATGAGCGGCAGCCCGGTTTACATCGACGGGAAGCTAGTCGGCGCCATTGCCTATCGCATTGGCGAGTTTTCCAAAGAGCCGATCGCCGGAATCACCCCAGCGGCGTCGATGATGGAAATCAACGAGCTAGACAAGACGCCTTCGCCTGAGATGGAGGCGGCCAAAGCCGGTGCCGAACTTACTGCCAGCCACACTGCCGGACCGGGAATTGCTGCGCTGCCAGGTCAACCTGACGCGAGCTATGCCAACTTGCTTAAGCCAATTGAAACCCCTCTGGTCTTTAGCGGATTCAATGAAGGCACCATCCGGATGTTCTCGCAGCAGTTCGCCGCCGCAGGCGTGGTTCCGGTCATGGGCGCCGGTTCGGTGAGCGACGACAAGCAGCCAGAGCCACTCGAGCCGGGTTCCGCCGTCAGCGCCATCCTGGTGCGGGGCGACATGAGCATTGCCGGTACCTGCACGGTCACCTATCTGGATGCGACCAATCTGTTGGCCTGCGGACATCCACTATTGCAGTCCGGCAACGTCGACATGCCGATGACCAAGGCGACGGTGCTGGCGACCCTGGCCTCTCCCGCCAATTCTTTCAAGATTATTAACACCACCGAATCCGTCGGATCGTTTGTGCAAGACCGTCGCACCGGCATCATGGGACGCTTTGATCGCGAGCCCCACATGATCCCGGTCACGCTGAATTTCCAGGGCACCACGCACGCCAAGCAGTTTCACTACGAGGTGCTCAATAACGCCAAGATCACCCCCACCGCGATGATGGCTACCGTCTTCAATGCCCTTCAGGGCATGAATGAGTACGGTGAGGACACCACCTATCGCGTGACTGGCAATATCTCGGTGCATGGGTACCCCAAGCTTGACGTCCAGAACATGTACGCGCCGGTGGATGGCAGCACTCCTACGGCTTACGGCATTGCGGTTTCGATCGGCGATCGCTTCGGACGCATCTACGAAAACCCTTACGAGACGCCGACGATCGAGGGCGTGGAACTGAATTTCGACCTGGTTCCCGAGCGACGCACGGCACGCTTGGAGAACGCTCGCACCGATGTCACCGAAGCGCGGCCTGGCGATACCATAACCATCGAGACTCTGTTGCGTCCGTATCGCGGCGACAGCATGGTGCGGCAGATTCCGGTGAAGATTCCTTCGTCCGCTCCGAAAGGCACTCTGCGTATTCTGGTGAGCGACGGCGAAACCCTCGACAAACTCCGCCGCGTTCCGCCGACCCTGAGCCGCCGGCTGCCGCTGGGCTCGACCATCGCGCTGCTGAACAAAGAGCACTCCAACTCGCAGGTTTACGTCTCGCTTCTGGAAGCGAATCCGCAAGCCATGGTCAACGACAAGGTGATGCCAACCCTGCCGCTCTCCGTCATGAATGTTATGGATGGGATGCGGGGCACACAGGACATGGTCGTCGTCGGCGAGTCCGCCACCAGCGAGGCTTCCGCTCCCGTGGATTATGTAGTCTCCGGGGCACAAGTCATCACGCTGAACATCAAGTAAAATAAGTTCAAGAAACTTAGCGTCTTGATCGGGATGGGCGCTCCAATCGACGGAGTGAGGGCTTGCACTGATTAAGGGTTTCCCTTATTCTGTGGCCATGAATATTACACTCTCCCTCGACGACAAACTGGTCAAGGACGTGCGGAAAATTGCGGTGGAGCGAGACACCACACTGACCGGGCTGGTTCGTGACTACCTGGAGAAACTTGCTCTCGAAAATGCGGCCTCGGGCCGAAAGCGGCGCGAACGCGAGGCGCTGGAAAGGAGCTTCGCGCAGGTTCGAATCAACGTAGGAAAGCGGAATTGGAAGCGCGAAGACCTACATGAGCGCGCTTGAGTTCCTAGACACAAATGTGTTGGTCTACAGTTACGACATCGCCGACCGGGGCAAACAGGAAATTGCACAGAATCTGGTAAGAAAGGCATTGGCTGGTGACATCGTGACGTCTGCGCAGGTATTGGGTGAGTTTGCTGCAACCCTGCTTCACAAAGTCGTGCCTAGGGTCGATCCGTTAAAACTGATGGCCATCATGGACGCGCTGGGACCGATTCCAATTGTTGCGACGGATGCCGACATGGTCCGCCGAGCCGTGGAAGTACAGGGCCGCTATGGCTTGCACTTCTACGATTCCCTGATTGTTGCGGCTGCGGAGCGTGCGGGCTGCGAAAGGATTTGGTCGGAAGACTTAAACTCCGGACAAAAGTACTTCGGCATATCCGTGCAGAATCCATTTTGAGCGACGTTTTCCGCGCCCCAGACCGGCTTCAGACTTTGCTTACATCCGACCCATCTACGGTCATGACGAGATTCCTTCGATTTGCGTTGGTCTGCCTTGTGCTGTCTTCAGTCGCAGCGGCAGAGGGCACGCGCACCTGGCAGCAATCCAAGTACGACGAGTTTGAAAAGGGGACGGCGCGTGGAGTCGCCGTTAACAGCGACGGCAGCCTGTCGCTGGCGCCTTCGTTCACCGCCATCTACACCTCGCCCGCAGCCTATTTGTGGGACCTGGTCGTCGACCGGGAGGGAAACATCTACGCCGCGGCTGGATCACCCGCGCGGGTGTACAAGATCACCCCCGACGGCAAGGCGAGTATTATTCTCGCGCCGCAGGAACTGCAGGTGCAGGCGCTGGCGATCGACAGTAACGGTGCGATCTACGCCGCGACCTCGCCCGACGGCAAGGTGTACAAGATCGTCCACGGCGGCTCTTCGTCTGGCAGAGCAGCCGAAGCTGCGGACCAGAGCGACAAGTCAAGCCAGTCGCCGGACAAGGCCCGGCCGGCGGTTGCAGTCGATCCTTCCTATACCGCCAGCGTGTTCTTCGATCCGAAGACGAAATACATCTGGACCCTGGCCCTCGATAAGCAGGGACGTCTGTACATCGGCACCGGCGACCAGGGCGAAATATTCCGCGTGGAACCGAACGGCAAAGGCGCTGTGTTCTTCAAGAGCGATGAAGCCCAGATTCGCGCGCTGGACTTCGACAACGCGGGCAACTTGATCGCTGGAACCGACGGCAGCGGGTTGATTTATCGCATTACGCCTCAGGGCGAAGGCTTCGTGCTCTACAGCGCCCCGAAGAAGGAAATTACCGCCCTCGCAATTGATGCGCAGGGCAACATTTACGCAGCCGGAGCCGGTGACAAACGGGCGGGAAGTCCTTTGCTGCAGCCCGGCGCGCCCGGCGGACCCGGCGCCGCTGCCGCCGCGGCAACCATTATCGTGCAGCAAGCCGCAGCCCAGGCGCAGGGTTCCGCTCCGGGCCTCGTGGCCATTCCGTTTCCCAACGTACTCAACCTTGGCGGCTCCGAGGTCTATCGCATTGCGCCCGACGGCTCGGCCAAGACAATCTGGTCGTCGAAAGAAGACCTGGTCTATGCGCTGGCTTTCGATTCGGCCGGACGCCTGCTCGCGGGCACTGGGAATAAGGGAAAGCTTTATGCTATCCGCGCCAACGAATACGCCGACCTTTCCAAAGCAAGCGCCAACCAGGTAACGGCATTCGCCCGCGCGTCCAAAGGCGGACTCTACGCGGCCACCAGCAATCTGGGCAAAGTCTTCCTGCTGGGACCGAATCCAGTCGCAGAGGGCACCTACGAGAGCGATGTTTTCGATGCCAAAATCTTCTCCAAGTGGGGACGGGTGGAAGTTCGCGGCAATGGCAACTTCGAGCTTTTCGCCCGCAGCGGCAACGTGGATAATCCCGACCGCAACTGGAGTCCGTGGAAGAAAATTGATCTGGCCAAGGATCTTCCGGTCGACGCGCCATCCGCCCGATTCGTTCAATGGAAGGCGGTGCTGCATTCCGGCAATCCCGCGCCCGTGATCGAACACGTGATCCTGAATTACCTTCCTAAAAATGTCGCACCTGAAGTCGGCGAGGTGACCGTGCTGGTCGGCGCGCGCATACCCTCAGCCACTCACACCAGAACACAACGTCGGAGAGCGCGGCTTACGAGCCGCCCATTCCCACTGTTCCCGACAAGCATTCGATCGCGGTGAAGTGGAAGGCCCGCGACGCCAACGACGACCAGTTGCTCTATAGCGTGTATTACCGCGGCGACAATGAATCGCAGTGGAAGCTACTGCGTGACGGAATCGAGGACCGCTACGTTAACCTCGATGCGGACCTCTTTCCCGATGGCGGTTACACCATTCGGGTTGTGGCGTCCGATGCGCCGTCGCACTCACCTGACGACGCACTGACCGGCGAGGATACCAGCGCCCGCTTTGAGGTGGACAACACTCCGCCGCGCGTCGAGTTCACGAACACACGTATCGAAGGCGGCAAGCTGCATCTGGCCTTTCGGGCGATGGATACCTTTTCGCCCATTAGCCGCGCCGAATACTCCATCGACGCCGACGACTGGCAGACTGCCGAGCCGGTGGGGCAAATCTCCGACTACAAGGTCGAGAACTACGATCTGACGGTTCCGCTACCGGCGCCCGTTCCGGGGAAGGAAAAGAACGAGGCCGTCGACGAGCACACCATCGTAGTTCGCGTGTTCGACCGCTTCGAGAACGTCGGAGTCGCCAAGACCGTGATTCGATCAGCGCCGACGGGGTCTTCTCACTGAGGCGCTCGGGCGGCGCACGATGAAGCTTCCCTACTATCTCGACGTCGCCGGACTCGTGGTCGGCTCGGTGTATTGCACCATCCCGCTGTTCTGGCTGGTGTTTCATCCCTTCGTCGAGCAGTGGCGCAAGTACGGACGTAAGGCGTACGTGGCAATCATGCCCGCCTGGGGAATCTTCATCGCGGCGGCTTTCGCACTGGGCTGGCCGATTCGGCATCTGCACTTGTACGAGAGCAGGGTCGCTTGGGTCATGGGCGGGCTATTCATTTTGGCGGGTCTTTCGATTTATCGCTCAGCGTCACTAGGCTTCGATCGGGCGAAAGTCTCTGGCCTGGCTGAGCTTGAACTCGGGCAGCACGAGCAGAGACTGGTTATTACGGGAATTCGCACCCAAGTGCGACACCCGATTTACCTCGGCCACCTATGTGAAGTCATGGGCTGGACGCTTGCCACGGGGTCAATTGCGCTCTGCGGCTTGCTGGTCTTTGCGGCAATCACCGGTGCAATCATGATCCGCAAGGAAGACGCCGAACTCGAGGAGCGCTTCGGCGACGCGTATCGGCAGTACCGTGACAGCGTCCCTGCCCTGCTGCCGAAGTTCCCAATGTAGCGACCGAGGGTAGAGCCGGCCTTCAGGCCAGCGTCTCAGCCGATAATTGGTATGATTCTGCCGTGCGGACTTTAGTCCGCGAGGCCGCGCCAGTTTCGGGCAGCCTGAGGCACCGCCGGGTTGAAATCCGGCTCGACGTTTGAAAGGGATGCGGTCACGCCGCGCTAAAGGCGCGGCTCTACCAGGTACGCCCAAGGTAGAGCAATTGCAAAGCTGCTCATGCAATTTGAACTTTTCGTTGCCGCGCGGTATCTCCGGGCCAAGCGCCGCCAAGCCGTCATCGGCATCATCACCGTCATATCGATCGATCGGAGTCGCAGCCGGCGTCGCCTCGCTCATCATTGCGCTGGCCATCAACAACGGATTTCGGCAGGACCTTCAGGACCGTCTACTCGGCTCCACGTCCCACATCAACCTGTTGCGCGTGGAAGCCGACGGAATCCGCAACTGGCAGGAGTTGTTGTCCCAGTTGGAGAAGCAACCGCATGTCGTGGCGGGTGCGCCCGCTATTTATGAGCAAGTCCTGGTCTCGCGCGGGGCCCGGGCCCAGGGCGCAGTGCTCAAAGGCATCGTTCCTTCCGAGGAGAACAAGGTCAGCGACCTGCTGAACTCCGTCAATGTGGGATCGGTGGCGGCGTTGTCCGCCCCGGAAGCGCCCACGACAAACCAACCTCCATCCGATTCGGATGAGCCCAATCCCCTCTCGGCCCGCATCACCTCGTCCCTCGCCCCGATCGTGCTCGGTAAAGACATGGCTGACCAACTCGGTGCGACGGTAGGATCGCTGGTCACCGTGACTAGTCCGCAAGGCGAACTCACGCCGTTTGGCATTGTTCCCAAGTACGCTCGATTCAAGGTAGTCGGCATTTTCACCTCGGGCTTTTATGACTACGACAACACTTGGGCGTTCATTCGCCTGTCCGACGCACAACGGCTCTTCGACCTCACTGACGTGGTATCGGTGCTCGAATTCAAGGTTGACGACATCTACAGAGCGGCCGAGATCGCACGCAACCTGGAAGCCGTGGCCGGCAAGGGATTCATGTCGACGAACTGGATGGAGCAGAACCGTGCGCTCTTTCGCGCCTTACGCCTCGAGAAAGTGGTCACCTTCATTACCATCGGGCTGATCGTCTTCGTTGCCGCGCTCAACATCCTGATCTCGCTGATCATGATGGTGATGGAGAAGACTCGCGACATTGCCGTGCTGGTGTCCATGGGCGCCAAGAAGCGGCAAGTCCGCCGCATCTTCATGTATCAGGGATTGCTGATCGGCGTGATCGGTACCGCGATTGGGCTGGTCCTGGGCTACTCGATTTCCTGGGCTGCCGGACACTACCATCTGGTCTCACTTTCGGCCGAGGTGTATTCCATCGACTACGTTCCGTTCGCGCCGCGCTTCTGGGATGCGGTACTGGTCTCCCTCGTCGCCATTGGCATTTCCTTCGTCGCGACCCTCTATCCCTCATGGTCGGCGGCCAGGGTGCTACCTGCCGAAGCGCTCCGTTACGAATAGGCGACCAATTCTGACGTAATTCGACATTGGTTTGTTACCCGGATGCGGCGTAAGTGTTGTCACTGACATAACATCTCAAGCCGTGTTCTAATCTGGGCAGGTTAGCGGCGCGTGAACAGCAATATTCATTGCGGAACTTGCGGCTCGTCAACCGAAAACTGATACTTAGGGAGTACCTCTGCATCTAACACAACAAGTTGAGCTGTTGCGAGTGGAAAACCTCAAGAAAGTGTTTCGCTCAGGCAACGCGCAACTCGTGCTTTTTGAGAATTTGTCGTTTCAGGTGCGGACTGGCGAGATGCTTGCCATTGTTGGCGAGTCAGGTGCCGGAAAGAGTACCTTGTTGCACATCCTTGGAGCCCTTGATAGCGCTTCTGCGGGTGACGTATACTTCGCCAAACTCGGTTTGGGAAGGCTCTCGGAAGAAGCTGCAGCGGAATTCAGAGGACGGGAACTCGGATTTGTCTGGCAGTTTCACTATTTGCTTCCTGAGTTTACGGCTGTTGAGAACGTGGCGATGCCCCTGTTGATGCGAGGCGTCGCCCCACAGGAAGCGGAGCAGCAGGCCCTGCACTGGTTGCAGGAGGTGGGGTTGGCGGACCGAGCCAGTCATCGGTCCGGCGAATTGTCTGGAGGAGAGCAGCAACGGGTAGCGCTGGCCCGTGCGCTGATCACCAGACCGAAGAATCCTGATGGCCGACGAACCCACAGGAGACCTCGACAACCGGACAGCGGATGCGGTATTTGAATTGATCGCCAGATTACATCGCGATTACCGGCTTACCTCGATCATCGTTACACATAACCATGCGTTCGCGCGCCGCTGCGATCGGGTACTTCATCTGGAGCGCGGGCGAATGGTCGAGGTGTCGCCACAATCGCTGTCTGCCTGATGCAACGGGAAGGCCATGGATGGGTTTGCTCTAATCGAGGTCCTCTAAACAAGGTCCTCATCATTCGGTCTCAGTAATTTTCCTGGGGCCGGCGGTCAGGGGAAAGGCAGCACACAGAAAGCTCAAGGGATCTGTAAATCGGCGCCACCGGAAAACAGCCCAAAGAGCTTTTGGAGGGGTCCAATGTTTGAAAGGTACACGGAAAAGGCCCGACGCGTAATTTTCTTCGCACGCTACGAAGCCAGCCAGTTTGGTTCTCCGTACATCGAGACGGAGCACTTGCTGCTGGGACTTCTGCGCGAGGATAAGGCGCTCACCAATAGGTTCCTACGGTCGCATGCTTCGGTTGAATCCATCCGTAAGCAGATCGAGGCCCACACGACCATACGGGAAAAAGTATCGACCTCCGTTGACCTGCCCCTGAGCAACGAGTGCAAGCGCGTACTGGCCTACGCCGCTGAAGAAGCCGAGCGCCTGTCGCACAAACACATTGGAACCGAGCACCTGCTGTTGGGACTGCTCCGCGAAGAGAAGTGCTTCGCCGCGGAGATCCTGCACGAGCGCGGACTGCGCCTCTCGACCATTCGCGACGAACTGGCGCGCACCTCGCAGGAGAAAGCGCAGCCTTCGCAGCGCAATCGCGAGTCTTCCCTGCTGTCTGAGTTTTCGCGCGACCTGACCCAGTCGGCCATGGACAACCAGCTCGATCCGCTGGTCGGACGCGACAGCGAACTGGAGCGCGTGGTCCAGATCCTCTGCCGCCGCACCAAGAACAATCCCGTGCTGATCGGCGAGCCCGGCGTCGGCAAGACCGCCATCGTCGAAGGCTTGGCGCAGCGCATTGCCGACGGCGAAGTGCCCTCGTTCCTGGCGGACAAGCGCATCCTGGCCCTCGACCTTTCGCTCATCGTCGCTGGCACCAAGTACCGTGGCCAGTTCGAAGAGCGCCTCAAGACCATCATGAAGGAGTTGATGGAGTCGCAGAATTCCATCATCTTCATCGACGAGTTGCACACCCTGGTAGGGGCCGGTTCGGCCGAGGGTTCGCTCGACGCCGCCAACATCCTCAAGCCTGCTCTGTCGCGCGGCGAGATTCAGTGCATCGGCGCAACCACGCCCGCTGAGTTCCGCAAGTCGATCGAAAAAGACCGCTCGCTGGAGCGTCGCTTCCAGGCCGTGAAAGTTCCGCCTCCCAACGAAGTTGACGCGGTGAAGATCCTGTTCGGCATCAAGGATCGCTACGAGAAGTTTCACGCTGTCACCTACACCGACGACGCGATCAACATGTCGGTGTCGCACTCCAACCGCTACTTGCCGGACCGCTTCCTGCCCGACAAGGCTATCGACCTGATCGACGAGGCCGGAGCGCGCGTGAAGTTGCGGCAGACTTCCCTGCCCGAGGACATCACCGAGGTGCAGAAGCGGATCAAGTTCATCGTCCATCGCATGGAGAACGCCATCGCGAACCACGAGTTCGAGAAGGCGCGTTTCTACTCCGACGAGGAACGCAAGGAGCGTGACAACCTGCGTGCCCTGCGTGAGAAGTATCACCTCGACGAGTCGTCCACCGGCGTTGTTGGCCGCGAGGACATCGAGGACGTGGTCTCCCGCTGGACCGGAGTGCCCATCGCTTCCATCAAGGAAGAAGAGAGCCAGAAGCTGCTGCGGATCGAAGAAGAACTGCACAAGCGGGTGATCTCGCAGGACCGCGCCATCTCGGCGTTGGCCCGCGCCATCCGCCGCTCGCGTGCCGGCTTGAAGAGCCCGAACCGGCCTATCGGTTCCTTCCTCTTCCTCGGACCCACCGGCGTCGGCAAAACCGAGGTCGCACGCACCCTGGCTCAGTTCATGTTCGGCAGCGAGAAATCGCTGGTTCGCTTTGACATGTCCGAGTACATGGAGAAGCACTCGGTCTCCAAGCTGATCGGCTCGCCTCCGGGCTACGTGGGCTACGAAGAGGGAGGCCAGTTGACCGAGCGCGTCAAGCGCGCGCCGTACTCCGTCGTGCTGCTCGACGAAGTGGAGAAGGCGCACCCTGACCTCTTCAACATCCTGTTGCAGGTGTTCGAAGACGGCCAGCTCACCGACGGACTCGGCAATACGGTGGACTTCAAGAACGCGATCATCATCATGACCTCGAACATCGGAGCCCGCCATCTACAGAAGCGCACCGGATTGGGCTTCCAGTCCGACGCCGAAGACATGGTTTCGGGCAAAGTCGAGGACATGGTGCGAAGCGAGGTGAAGCGCACCTTCAACCCCGAGTTCCTGAACCGACTCGACGAGGTCATCATCTTCAACGCTCTGACTGAGGCTGACCTCATCCAGATCGTCGAGTTGATGGTGAACCAGCTCAACCAGAACCTGGCGCAGCGTGCCATCACGGTCACGGTGGCCGAAGAGGCCCGCAAGTGGATCCTCAACAAGACGGTCGTCGATCGCAGCTACGGTGCGCGTCCGCTGCGTCGCGCACTGCAGAAGTACATCGAGGACCCGCTGTCGGAGGCGCTCATCCAGGGAACCTTCGAGCAGCGCCCAACGTTCATCGAGGTCTATCTCGAGAACGACCAGCTCTTCTATCGCCCTGTCGGCGAAGAGAAGACCGAGGGAGTCCTGCTGTACAGCGCACCGCTGATCTAGTGTCAGGACTACAGCAAGAAACCAAAGGGGGAGCGAAATCGCTCCCCTTTTTCTCGATTGTCATCTTGAGCGAACGCAGTCGAAAGACCCCTATAGCCGCCATACCGTTCATTTGGGCGAACCACTCTCCGCTCACCACCACTCAATGTCCGCTGCCGAACACTCTCTACGTATCCGAACAACTGTCCTCCTTCACTTGCAAGTTGTCCCACCGTATCTCTCTTTGCCATCAACCAGATACCCAAGCATCTCGGTGGCCGTCTAACTGCAAGCTGTTTACCGAGCCGCGTGTCGCAGAGGTGATGGGATGCAAGGATTCCTCCAGGATCTTCGTTACGGTCTTCGCCAGCTTCGCCACAGCCCTGGATTCACGGTGACTGCCGTCCTCTCGTTGGCACTGGGAATCGGCGCCACGACGTCAGTCTTCAGCGTGGTGTACGCGGTGCTGCTCGATCCTTATCCCTACGCCAACTCCGAGCGCATGGTCCATCTGCACTCGAAGGATAAAGCCGGCCAGGATCGCTGGCTGTTTCTCACTGGCCCCCAGTATCAGCAGTTTCGTAACGCAAACTCCGTCGAAAGCGCGGTTGCCGAAGACCAGTGGAACCTCACCACCACCGGCGGCGACCTTCCCGAAGACGTGAATGCCGTCTATTTCACCGGCAATGGCTTCAATCATTTTGGCGTGCCCGCCTTGCTCGGCCGGGGACTGGTTCCCGCCGATGCTCCCGAAGGTCAAGACCCGCAACCCGTAGCCGTGTTGGGGTACGAATTCTGGCAGCGGCACTACAACGGCGAGCGTGACATCGTCGGCAAAACGATCCAACTGGTCCACAAGAATTACACCATCGTGGGAGTTGCCCGGCCGCGGTTCACATGGGGCGACGGCGACGTCTATCTGCCGTTAAAGCTATCTGCTGACTCTGTTCGTACCTATCAGGTCGACACCAAGCTCAAGCCCGGTGTAAGTCATGCGACCGCCAACGCCGAGTTCCAGTCGCTCTTCGAGCAGTTCGCCAAGGAGACTCCGAAGCATTTCCCCGCCGACGGTTTCCGCATGGACGTGTGGGGATTGAACGACCAGTTCGTCAGGGACCTGGGCAAGACCCTGGCTCTGCTGCTGGGAGCGGTGGCCTTGTTGCTGGCGATCGGCTGCGGCAATGTCTCCATCCTGCTGCTCGCTCGTGGAACCGCGCGTGCCCACGAATTCGCCGTCCGCTCTGCGATAGGCGCCGGGCGAGGCCGTCTGATACGTCAACTGTTGACCGAGTCTCTTGTCCTGTCACTTACGGGCGCAGCCTTCGGAATCATGCTGGCGTATCGCACCGTGGCCTTCATCGTGTCTTTGCTACCTGAGTTTTCCTTCCCTCATGAAGCCGCCATCCGCATCAATCTGCCAGTGCTCTGTTTCAGCGTCGGGCTCGCCGTACTGACAGGTGTCTTCTTCGGACTTTCGCCCGCGATGCAACTCAGCCGCCCTGAAGTCTCGCAGGTCATGCAGGCCAGCACCAGGAAGGTCACGGGAAGTGTCAGAGGCAAGCGACTGCACAACGTTCTCGTCGCCGGGCAAATCGCGCTCACGCTCCTATTGCTTGCCAGCGCCGGAGCCGCCATTCAGGGCTTCATGAAGCTGATTCACGGCAATCTCGGCTACAACCCCCATAACGTGATGTCCGTCGGCATCCCTGTGCATGACAACACTTACACCACTTGGGAGAGCCGTTCCGCCTACTTCGACCAACTGCTGCAGAGAGTCAGCGCCCTGCCGCAGGTTGTTTCAGCCGGAATCTCGACCAATGCCACGCCTCCGCATAATGGATCCGATAACATCTTCGAGATTTTGGGTCGGCCCGCCTCGGAGCAACAACGTGCCCGGCTGAATTTTGTCAGCCCTGAGTATTTCCCGGTTCTGCAGATTCCGCTGCTGCGTGGGCCGCATCTGGGACCAATCAGAAACCAAGCGCGGCGCCCGGCTTGCGATCATTAACGAGACGCTGGCCAAGCAATACTTTCCCGATGGCAACGCTGTGGGCCACCAGATCAAACTGCCCAACCTGAAGGCCGATCCACCGATGACGGTAGCGATTCCGGAGAGCAACGACTGGCTGGAGATTGTCGGTGTGGTCGCGGACGCTCGCAACGACGGCGTGGGAAAGCCGGTTAAGCCCTCTATCTATATTCCGTACACCGTCTGGATGAGGGTTTGGACCCAGATCCTCGTACGTACTCAAGTGCCGCCACTCTCCGTGCTGCATGAAGTTCGCAATCAGATTCACTCTGTTGATGCGGACCAGCAATCCGCCGGCCACGTGCGCAGCCTCGAGGAATGGATCACCAGCCAGCAGGAGTACGCGCAGGAGCACTTGATCGCCCTGCTGTTTGGGACGTTCTCGGCATTGGCGCTCATTCTCGCAGCGGTGGGGCTGTACAGCGTCGTGTCCTACACTGTGGCACAACGCACCAACGAGTTCGGAATCCGTATGGCGCTGGGTGCCCAGCGCGGCGATGTGCTGCGCATAGTCCTGCACTCGACCGCCGCAAGTGTGGGTAGCGGGATCCTAGCAGGTGTGATCTTAAGCGTGGCGCTGAATCGCATCATTACCCACTGGGCTCAGGGATCGCCCATCACGTCGCCTGTGCTGTTCCTGGTATCGGCGATACTGGCTGCGGTTGCCGCGATGGCCTGTCTCTTCCCGGCGCATCACGCATCGACCATCGATCCCATGAAGGCGCTGCGTTACGAATAACACTGGAGCGTCCCTCGCGAACCCGCGCCGAGCTCCTGCAACATTTACAATTAAGGGTTATCCATCATGCAGAATCGCGACCTGTAAAGGAGCTCGCCTTGATCGCACGTTATACCCGGCCCGAAATGGGGCATATCTGGAGCGACCAGAACAAGTTCCGCACCTGGCTTGAAGTCGAACTGGCGGCCACGGAAACACTGGCCGAAGCCGGCCTGGTTCCGCAGTCAGCGGCTGTCGCCATCCGCGAGAAGGGCGGCTTCGACCTCGACCGCATCAACCAGATCGAGGCCGAGGTGAAGCACGACGTCATCGCCTTCACCACCGCCGTCGCCGAAAAGGTGGGTCCTGAATCGCGCTGGCTGCATTATGGACTCACCTCCAACGACGTGGTCGACACCGCGCAGGCGCTGCTGATCAAGCAGGCGTCGACCATCATTCGCGAAGACCTGAAGAAGTTGCGCGATGTGCTCAAGCGCCGTGCCTGGGAGTTCAAGGACACGCCGATGATTGGCCGCACTCACGGCGTGCACGCCGAGCCCATTACTTTTGGGCTGAAGCTCGCCAACTGGTACTCCGAGATGCTGCGCAATATCGAGCGCTTCGAGCTGGCAGCCGAGCAGATGCGCGTCGGCAAGCTCTCGGGCGCAGTCGGCAACGGCGTCGCATCTTGATCCCGAGTACGAAGAGAAGATCTGCCAGCGCCTCGGACTGAACGTCGCGGCCGTATCATCGCAGGTGATCCAGCGCGATCGCCATGCGTTCTACGTCGCGACGCTCGCCGTCATCGCTTCGACCCTCGACAACATCGCCACCGAGATTCGCCACCTGCAACGCACCGAAGTCCGCGAAGCCGAAGAGTTTTTCAGCGAGAAGCAGAAGGGCTCGTCGGCCATGCCGCACAAGCGTAATCCCATCACCTGCGAGCAGATCAGTGGTCTGGCGCGTGTGGTGCGCGCGAATACCCAGGCTGCGATGGAGAATGTTGCTCTGTGGCACGAGCGCGATATCTCCCACTCGTCAGTGGAGCGCGTCATCCTGCCTGACTCCACCATCCTGGTCGATTACCTGCTCACCAAGACCACTAACCTGATCGCGACCCTGCTGGTGTATCCACAACGCATGATGAGAAACCTGGAATCCACCGGCGGCCTCGTCTTCAGCGGACAACTGCTGCTCGACCTCGTGGAGGCCGGCGTGCTGCGCGAAGACGCTTATCGACTCGTCCAGGCCAATGCCATGAAAGCCTGGAAGGAAGAACTGAACTTCCACGACCTGATCGTGAAGGACAAGGAGATCACGTCGAAGGTGAAGCGCGAGACGCTGGAGCACGCATTCGACCTGAAGCGCCCACTGCGCAACATCGACAAGATCTTCCACCGCGTCTTCGGCGCGACCAGCGGCGACTGGGGCGTGTAATTCGGTTTTCCAGCAGTTTGTGCCAAACCGGGCCTCGCATCACCGGTTGCGGACAAACCGGATGTTTGGTCAGGGGTTCAAGGGCACATTTGTACAGGCTGCCGAAAAATTCCTATTCAGTCAGATTTTTCTGTTACGAAACTCTCGCTTCAGTTTGTAGGGTGGAACGAAAGCTACGAATGCAAGCGCCTGCTCTCTGGGTTTGTCATCACGAGGTCGCCGTGGCGACCGAGGGATCTGCTCTTGCTGGCTACTGGCGACCGGCGACTGACTGGTTACTTTAGTTTCCTGCCACACCCGAATTCCCTTGCATCTGCCCTCCGCGCCCGCTACAACCAACTCTGTGAGGCTAGAGGAAATGTGTCTCTGGCCGGCTCGCGGCTATGCCGCCAAGGCAAACCGCTCTTTGACAATTTCCAAAGTGGAACAGGAATGCGCCGGATCGCGCCCAAAATACCCAGCTCTCACGCGCAGACATCGTATTGCGGCATCAAAAGGGCAGTATGACTTGTATTGAAAGTATGGCAATTTTCGTCATACAAGACATATAAGTATGACAATAAAGTGTATGACTTGTATTGAAAGTATGATAATTGGCATGTCATAGAAGTAATACAAGTATGACAATTTTGCCGCCGAAATCGTCGTTTTTGGCAGCTAAGTCCTACGCGCAGACATGAATACGCATAACTAGCTAAGGAATCAACGACATGCGAACAATTTACACCCAAACCATTGATTCTAAACGATCGTGATTTTCTTTTTGGTGTTACCGCGTAGTATATCACCAGAACACCGAGGGTAAACGCGAACTGGTTTGTCGGTACTATACCAGGCTTCAGCCGCTGAGGGAGTCACGAGCTTCATGCCAGCCGGTTGATGATCGACGCCACATAGCCTGCGCCGAATCCGTTGTCGATGTTCACCACCGAGACATTCGAGGCGCAGGAATTCAGCATCCCCAGCAGGGCCGACAGACCATGGAACGATGCTCCGTAGCCAACGCTGGTAGGGACCGCAATCACTGGAACGCCGACGAGTCCACCGACCACGCTGGGTAGCGCGCCTTCCATGCCCGCGCAAACCACGACCACGCGCGCTCCGGTCAGTGCATCGCGCTGCGCCAGCAATCGATGGATCCCAGCCACTCCGACGTCATAGACGTGCTGCACCTCGTTGCCCATCACCTGCGCCGTGACCACGGCTTCTTCCGCCACCGGAATGTCACTGGTGCCAGCCGACACCACAACGATTCTTCCTTTGCCGCGGACCGTCTCATCCTGCACCAGCGTGATGGCGCGCGCCAGTTCGTGGAATTCCGCCTTGCGGAAATTGCGCTTCACGGCGAGGAACTGTTCCGCCGTGGTGCGGGTGGCTAGTACATTGTTGCCGTGTTTCGCCAGCCGGCCAAAGATCGCTGCCAGGTTGGCCGGAGTCTTCCCGGGCCCGAAGATCACCTCCGGCATGCCAACGCGCAGCGACCGGTGATGGTCCACGTTGGCGAATCCCAGGTCCTCGAACGGCAGATGCTTCAACTGCTGCATCGCCTCATCGGGCGTGATCTTCCTCTTCTTCACCTGCTCGAAGAGATTCTTGATGGCTTCTGATTTCATTGGCACGAGCAGCGTCGAACGCCGCACTGCGAGATTACCATTTGCCGCCCGGAGCCCGTTAACTGTGCCGCGCGGCAGCCGTAGTTTAGATTGTTCATCTGTTTTGGTGGCTGAAAGCGACAGGATTTGAAGGGGCACGGCTGAAGCCGTGCCCTTTCAAAGTGCTAGATCCACAGGAATAACCAGGCCCGGCAGAGTGTTACGATAAATGGCTGCTATGCCCGCTCCCGAGAATCCGGTCTCACGCACGCTGACCGTTGCTGTCACCGGCGCCAGTGGCTCCATCTTCGTCAAGCACCTGCTGGACTTGCTCGATCGCGACGATCGCGTCGGAACGGTCAACCTCATCTTCTCTGACAGCGGTCTGCGCGTGATGGCCGAGGAGTTAGATGCCGGGGGCCGTAGTGACTTGGTGGGTAAGCTGTTAGGTCGCGCATCGCAAAAGATCCAGCAGCAAAGTAACGCTGACATCGGTGCCAACGTCGCCAGCGGCTCTTATCCCACCGACGCGATGATTGTGCTGCCGTGCAGTATGGGCACCCTGGCACGCATCGCCAACGGCATGGCCATTCAGTTGATCGAACGCGCTGCCGATGTCTGCCTCAAAGAGCAGCGACCGCTGATTCTATGCGTGCGCGAGACTCCGTTCAATCGCATTCATCTCCGCAACATGACGCTGGCCGCCGAGGCCGGAGCGACCATCTTTCCGGTCATTCCTGCGTTTTATTTCCGTCCCGCCTCCACCGACGAGATCGCCCACGAATACGTGAACCGCGTGTTGGCGCACGTCGGATTGCCGCAGCCCGACGCCTATCAGTGGAAAGCAAAATAGCAGCGAATCCTTCCGTATCGGCTCTAAAAGGGCTCCAACGACTCAGCCGTATTCCGCACCTTCTGCTGTTGGCGACGGCGCAGCATCTGCAGGAACTGCCGCAGAGTTTCGGGAGAGTGTCCCGCGAAGTGGTTGTTCACGTAGGTGTAGACCTCGATATCTCTCGCAAGCAGTTGATCGACCACCGCACTCCACTCCGTCAACTCGCGACTTCGATCCACCACCGTCTTCTCCCATGTCTTGGTCAACTCCTCGATGGCGTAGCGATCTCCCAGCAGCCGGATGTACGCGAAATCAGCGGTCACGAGATCGCCATTGCGCAGCAATT
The DNA here is from genome assembly GCA_963779555.1 of uncultured Acidobacteriaceae bacterium. Classification (GTDB taxonomy): domain Bacteria; phylum Acidobacteriota; class Terriglobia; order Terriglobales; family Acidobacteriaceae; genus DASRAA01. The sequence goes on along the minus strand of CAVZYS010000014.1, from coordinate 139,258 downwards.
CAGTCGGGCGCGACATCCAAGGATGATCGATCAGCGCGAACGCGACCTTGTGTTTTCTCAGCACACCCAGCAGTTCCGGCCCAACCCAATCCTTGTTGCGGATCTCAAGCGCGAAGCGCAGACTCGCCGGGCAACTTCGGCAGGAACGCTCGCAGCCGATCCACGAATTCCTTCAGCCCGACGGAGGCTTTCCGGTTGAAGTAGGGGAACTGAAACAGCATCGGGCCCAACTTGTGTTGCAGCCCTTGCATCACACCTACGAACTCACGGAACTCCTCATCGCAACCGAGCAGGCAGGATTCATGCGTGATGGACTGCGGGACTTTGCACGCAAACACGAAGTTTTCCGGCGTTTGTTCGTACCATCGACGAACGGTCTTTTCGCTGGGGACGCCATAGAACGTTGCGTCTACCTCGACGGATTGGAACTGCTCGGCGTAGAAGCTGAGGTAGGCCGTCTTCTTCAGCCCCGGAGGATAAAAGCTCTTCTCCCAGCCCTGGGCCGTGAACGAGCAACTTCCAACCCGTAAGTGATCAAGCTTTTCCACCCCGGCATTGTAGGCGACTCGTGGCGAGTTGCATAACGGGATACATCGAAGTGCGATCGCTCTCGCCCGTATAATCAGCCCGAAGCCAGCGTTGATGAACGTGCACACCCATCTCAATCTCAGCGACGAAATCAAACGTCTGGCGCGGGACGCCGGCTTCGATCTCGCCGGCGTCGCCGGTGTCACCGACTCTCCGGAGCACCGGTTCTTTCGGCAATGGATTGGTGACGGCCATGCGGGCGATATGCGATACCTTGAAGCTCGCAACGAATCGGGGGAACTCAAGCGCGCATCGTTGGTTAACGCCGCTCCCTGGGCGCGCTCGGTGGTGGTCTGCGCACTGAACTACAACACCGACCAGTCATACTCAACGCATGCCGGAAACACCTCGCAAGCATGGATCTCACGCTACGCCTGGACACAGCGCGACTACCACGACGTCCTTCTTGCCAAACTGCGCCGGATGGAAAGCACCTTTGTCGCTCTCTGCAAAAACCGTGGACTCGACGCTCCCCGCACCTGGTGTTACGTCGATACCGGCCCCGTGATTGAGCGCGTCTTTGCCAAGTACGCCGGCATCGGTTGGATCGGCAAAAACACCTGCATCCTGAACCAGGAACTCGGCTCGTGGTTGTTTCTTGGCGTCATGCTCACTTCGGTCGATTTGGCTCCCGATCTTCCGCCTCCCGATCGTTGTGGCTCTTGTACCAGGTGCCTGGACGCTTGTCCCACCAACGCCTTCCCAGCGCCCTACCAGCTCGATGCCACGAAGTGCATCTCGTATCTCACCATCGAAAAGCGCGGAGCCATCCCCGAAGAACTTCGCGCTGGAATCGGCCGGCAGGTCTTCGGTTGCGACATCTGCCAGGACGTTTGCCCGTGGAACCGCAAGGCTCCCCTCACTCGCACGCCCGAGTTCGAGCCACGCCCGCAGTTGGTAAACCCGGATCTGGAATGGCTCGCACGTCTCAGCCTCGACGAATTTCGCGAAACGTTTCGCGGCACGCCGGTCAAGCGTGCCAAGCACAGCGGCCTGCTTCGCAATGTCGCCATTGCCATGGGCAACAGCGGCGAGCAGCGGTTCCTCGCCATCCTCGAAGATCTCAGCCGCCACGATGACCCTGCCGTTGCCGAAGCTGCCGACTGGGCGCGTCGACGGATTCTCGCCAGATCGGATTCAGTTCCCGAAGAGTAAACCATTCATGAAAACCCATCGCCGTACTTGCTCAACAGCGTGTATTGATTACCCACTGCAAATCCGGCAACACCCGTAAGCCGAGCGAACCTGACGTTTTGAACTGTGGCACGTCTATTGCACTACGAAATAGCGAATAACAAATTCGAGTTCCCGTCGAAAGCGTGGGTCCCCGCTCGCGCCTTCCAGGGATGATGCCCGACCGCACCCAACTAGGGGTTAAAGATCCCCGGGGCATCAAGCCCTCCGGCGTCCTCCGGCCCGGAGGGCATTTTTGTGCCGCGATCCGGACCTACGCCACCGCCATGCACCACTCCAGGAACGGGTGTGACAACAAGCTCAATTCTGGCTATAACTGTCACCATGACGGAAGCTCTCAGCCGGCGGCTCAAACAAGCGCGCTTTTCCAATCCTCAGCAGGAAGCCCTACTCAGTGTGGCCGTGGCTGCCGGCACGCTCAATGACCTGGTCGATGAGATCTGCAAGAGTCATGGGCTTACCCGTCCCCAGTACAACGTCCTGCGAATCCTGAGGGGCATGCATCCTAACGGGCATCCCCGTTGCGAAATCGCCCAGCGCATGGTCGAGCGCGCGCCCGATATCACCCGGCTCGTCGACCGCCTGCAAGCCCGGGGCCTGGTGCGACGCACTCGCGGCGGCGAGGACCAGCGTCAGGCGATCGCGCACATCACCGCCAAGGGACTTAAGCTACTGCAGGCAATCCAGCCGAAGCTTGACACTCAGACCGCGGCACGGCTCTCCAGGCTCAGCGACAAGGAGTGCCATGAGCTCAGTCGCCTGTGCGCCGCAATCTTCGAGGACGAAGCGCGCGGTCCCAGCATCTGCGCGGATTCCCACTAGACTGGCCTCACAAATGCGATTTGAAAGGGCATGGCTTTAGCCGTGCCGCTCCTAGCATCGTACAACCTCGGGCTTTAGCCCCTGAGGAAAATCGGATTCCCTCACGCAAACCACTTATGCGACGGCTTGACGGCTTCTCGTCCATATGCCTCCGACTTTGAATCCTTCGGATCGGGCCCAGCATCTTATGTGTTGTAACACGTACTTAAGTGTTGTGACACATTTTGGCGAAACAGGCCAAAGGAGATGCGTCCATGAATACCCTGCTGATGGTGAATTCCAGCCCGCGCAGCAATTCGATTTCGCGCAAGTTGACCCATCGGTTCGCCGAAGACTGGGCGGCATTGCATCCGAACGGCCAGATCGTCGAGCGTGATCTCTCGGACGGGACTATCCCCTACCTGAGCGAGCGTTGGATTGAAGCCGCCTACACGCCCGAAACGCAGCGCACCCCGGCGCAACGCGAATTACTGGCGCTTTCCGACAAGCTGATCGATGAGATTCTCGCAGCGGACGTCATCCTGCTGGGTATCCCAATGCACAACTTCTCGGTGCCCGCGACCTTCAAAGCCTGGATCGACCAGATTGCGCGTGCTGGAAAGACCTTCAGTTATTCAGACAAGGGGCCAAAGGGCCTGGTTCCTTCGAACAAGAAGGTAGTCGCGGTCCTTTCGCGAGGCGGAGTGTACGCGCCCGAGAGTCCGCAGGGTGCGATGGACTTCCAAGTCTCCTACCTGCGCCAGGTGCTTGGTCTCATCGGCCTTACTGACGTAACATTTGTCCACGCCGACCGACAGGGTATGGGCGGGCAGGCTGCGCAACTGGCCACCGACACGGCGATCCAGCAGGTGTCGTCGCTGGTCGAGAGCTTCGAAACAAAACTCGCAGCTTGAGTCATCACCAAAAACGCTCTCAGAAAAATGGTCGAACCCTCCCTTGCGGGAGGGTTCGGTGGTTTTGTCGCTAACTCGGAAGACCGCCAGGCTCACTGAAGCGGCGCGGCGAGCTATCCAGATCTTCCGCGTGGCGGGAGACGCCTAGACGCGCGCGACGTTAGCGGCCTGGAGCCCTTTGGGACCCTTGGTCAATTCGAATTCCACGGTTTCGCCCTCATTCAGGCTCCGGTATCCGCTTTCCTGGATGGCCGAGAAGTGAACAAACACGTCTTCACCGGTTGAGCGCTGAATGAAACCGTAGCCCTTGGCTCCGTTGAACCACTTAACTGTGCCTTTTTCTTTCACAACTTACTCCTTTCACATGGATTTACCTGAGATAACCCCTGCTTCGCGGACGTTCCGCACACGACCCTAAGGCACGTGCGAAAGACGTCTCCACGTTGCCGGGAAACAGGGTTGCCGCTCAGTTCGCAGCTTTTACGCAATGAAAAAAGGCCCACGCATCTGCCCGGACGCAGCTATGCCGTTGCATCCCGACAGTTACGTGAAGCTCGTGCCATGCGAGAATTTCGACTGCTGACAGAAACATCAACCCAAATCCGCACTTCGGCAATGCCGAAAGCTCCCCATCCGCCCTTTCGAAGGGGGAGCTACGAATAATTACAGGAACTGTCACTTTTAGCAAGTGTTTCTGTCACAGTGCTTTGGCACATTTCCTGGAGATTAACTGGCCATCTCGAGTCGCGCGCTCATTACCAGCACCCTGTCCCTTTGGTACGATGAAAAGTAGATGAGCAGTAAACTAGAATCGCCCGCCGATCGCACCAAGTCACAATCCTCCGCGTCCCCGACCGCGGCCTCTTCTAAAGACGTTAAAATGCTTGAAAACAGCAACTTGCAGGTAACGGCCCTGCAAACTGGCACTGCGGCCAAACGGCTGCTAGCCCAAGACGATGCCCAGCATATTTTTCAGTATGAAGCGGGGGCTGGGGGTCTGTTCTACCGCTTGCGGCGCTATGGCTGGACGACCCTCCGCTACCTGACCCAGACCGAGGTGCACACCTACGCGTTCTCGGTAGCAGCGTATTCCATCTTGTCCTTGTTCCCCCTAATCGTGCTGCTGCTCACGGTCGTTCGCCGGGTCTTTCATTCCGAACGGATGTACGAGGTAGTTCTACAACTCCTGCGTGACTTCCTGCCCAGCAATCAGGACTTCGTGATTCGCAATCTCCAGTTTCTCGCCAGCGTTCACGGTCGCGGACAGGTTCTGTCGTTAGTAATGTTGTTCATTACCTCAACCGGAATCTTCCTCCCCCTCGAGGTCGCGCTCAACAGTATCTGGGGATTCACCAAGAACCGTTCCTACCTGATGAACGCGTTGGTTTCCGTGGGATTGGCATTGGCTTGCGCAACCCTGGCACTGCTCTCCGTCTACCTCACGGCCCAAAACCTCAGGGTCCTTGGACTAGCCGTTGGCGATCAGAATGTCGTCTTTCGCGGTCTTGGGTTTGTGGTGATGAAGGCCTTCGCAATTATCACTACCATCGGAATCTACTTCCTTATCTACTGGCTGCTGCCTAACGGCAAGGTCCCGGTGCGGGCGGTGCTGCCGGCAGCGATCATCACCGGACTGCTAACCGAAGGCGCGAAGTATGTCTACGTCCTTCTACTTCCGTGGCTGAATTTTCAGGAAGTCTACGGACCTTTCTACGTGTCAGTCACATTGATCTTCTGGTCGTTCTGGAGCGGCTTGCTCCTGCTGGGCGGAGCCTACTTCTCAGCCGCTCAACACAGCGACCGCGTCCAGGCGCAAAGAGAGACCGCCGCAGAGAGCGCTTAGCGCGGCAGGGTGGAGCACCGTTCAGAGGCTGTTACGAAACTCGGTTTGCTCTCTCGGCGGTGGGACAGTAGCCCTGAAATCCGAGTGCCGCAGGCACGGAAGAGCTTAGCCCAGCACGTAGCCGAAGGCGGAGTGCTGGGTCGAGTGGGAAATTCGATCCGAGTCCCGTAGGGACGACAGGGTTTCGTAACAGGCTCTTCAGCAGTGCATTGAGCGTTAACCACTGAAATCGGCTTCAGCCGCTGCGGTAACTTTCGGCGCGCTCTGGCAACAGTCCTGGACTATTTCCCGGGCTTCGTCCACTCATCCACCCAGCCGTTGACCGTCTGGTACCAGAAGCGGCCGTTCTGCGGCTTCAGTACCCAATGTCCCTCGTCCGGGAAGTACAGTAGCTTCGACGGAACCTTGAGCCTCTGCAGCGTAGTGAACATCTGGAAGCCCTCCGACACATCCAAGCCGGTAGTCGAGTTGCCCGTGCACTACCAGCATAGGCGTCTTGAAGTTGGTCGCTGACAGATGCGGAGACCACTTGCGATACATTTCACGGTCCGTCCAAGGAGTACCCTTGAACTCCCACTCGTTGAACCACAACTCTTCAGTCGTGCCGTAAGCCGACTCGGTGTTGAACATGCCGTCGTGCGAAACCAGGCACTTGAAGCGATCGGTGTGGCCCTCGATCCAGTTGATCATGTAGCCGCCGTAACTGGCGCCAAGAGCACATTCCCGGCCTTTGTCGACGAACGGATACTCTTTCTCCGCGTAGTCGAGCCCCATCATCAGGTCGTCGAAGGGCGCTCCGCCCCAGTTGCCGTTGATCGCGTCGATAAACTTCTGGCCATAGCCAGTTGAGCCGTGGAAGTTGATCATTACGACCACGTATCCATCGGCCGCGAACAACTCCGGATTCCAGCGGTACGACCAGTCATCGCCCCACGCGCCCTGCGGGCCGCCGTGGATAAGAAACTTCACCGGATATTTCTTATTGTTATCGAAGCCCGGCGGCCGCAGCAGAAAACCTTGCACTTTTTCTTTCTCTGCCCCGGTGAACCAAAACGACTCCATGGGTTCCATCGCCACCCTGGACAGAACTTCGTCGTTCAGATGCGTCAGTGGTTTCGACTTGGACAGCAGGCAATCGGGGACGGAGTAAGAGTTCGGCGGCGCGGCCATCCGGCACTGCGGGAAGAGCAACGGCGCAGTGTAAATTTCGTTGGGCGCCGAGATCGACATGGTGTCGAATACAAGTGTCTTGCCATCCGGCGTGGGTATCGGACTGTCGTTGTAGCCATCGACCAATTCCTGCGGCCAGGGATTCTCGCCACCCACCGCAACTTGGTAGATTGGCGAACGACCCTCATTGCCGGCCGTCAGGTAAATCGTCTTCGAGTCCGGAGACCACGCGATCGCGTCCACCCAGCGATCGAAATTCGGCGTCAAGTCGGTGATCTTTCCGGTGGCGCGCTCAAACAGCATCAGGCGGAAGCGGTCACTCTCGTAGCCGCCGCGAAACTGCGAACGATACGCAATGTATTTGCCATCGGGGGAATAAATCGGAGTGCCATCGCTGCCCGGGTTGGTGGTGATCCTCTTCGCGGATCCGCCTGTTGCCGGCACGACGAACACGTCACTGTTGGTGCTGGTGGCTTGGACTTCGTCGGTGTTGCAGGTGTAGGCGACCTCTTTTCCATCGGGAGAAAAAGCGTACTGGTCCTGTCCTCCCAGGCTGAACGGAGGCACGTCGTAATCGCCGGGTGTCAGATCGCGGGCCACTCCGCCATCGATCGGAACGATAAACAGGTGGCTGCGTTTGCCGTCATCGTAGTGCGTCCAGTGGCGAAACATCAGGTGGTCGTAGGTCCTGGCCTTGACCTTCGACTTGGCCTGCTCTTCATCGCGCTGCTTGTTGCAAGCATCGTCCTTGCAGTCGGGAAACACCGAGGAAACAAACAGAACGCTCTTTCCATCCGGCGACCACATTCCACCCGAAGCCTCAGTCGAGATCGTCGTGACTTTCTTCGCGTCACCGGTGAGCGCACCGGCGCTGGTGTCGAAATCCTGCACCCAGATTTGCGTGCCTCCGCCACGGTCGGACTCAAAGATCACGCGCTTGCCGTCCGGAGAAGAGCGCATCCGGTCCTCACCCGCGCCGCTGGCCGGAGTCAGTCTCTTCGACTCGCCGCCGCCGAGGGGGACGATCCACAAGTGCGGCTTCTTTGTGTTTTCATCGAGGTTCACATCGACGGCGCTGAAGCCGACCCACTTGCCGTCCGGGGAAACCACCGGTTCGCCAACTCGCTTGAGCTGCATCATGTCTTCGAAGGTGAAGGGATGTTTGCTTTGCGCGGAACCAAACAGTGAAAAGACCAGCAGGAAAAAAAGAATGCGACGTAACATGACGCCTCCGGAAGCGGGGCCGGCACGGAGAGCGCCGGAATGCCCGCACAAACGTTCCAGTCTAAACCTCTGGTTTGGCTTACGACGCTTATTCTCTTTGCAATTCTTGGGGTGGGGGAAACTCCATCAATTCAATTGGTGCGCCATGATCGAGGATCATGGCCACTTTGACTCCCGCGCTCGGACTGTTCGGCGGAATCAAAATCTCCTGCCCAACCAGTGCAGTTGCAAGATCGTCTACCTCGAAAGCTACATGAGGAATGGTCTTGACCGCCTCGGGATAGGGTGCATCTGGATCAAATCGCATCCACTGAACGCCAAATGGACTGGTTTGAAATCCCGCCACGTGAATATGCAGGTGGGGCACGTGAATCTCATCGGGACGCGGGGTTTGAGTGGGAATACCAATGTGGTGATAACGCCAGCCATTCCTCGCAATTGCAGCTGGGGGTTCGTTGTCCTGTCTCAGATATTCATGCAAACCGAGATCTCCTTTTTGACTCAAAAGCGGCACGATTGTACGTCCATCTCCCCGTCGCTAGAAGTCTCCATTCTAGTCACGGTTTCGGGATTGTTGGCGGTAAATCCGTAGTGCGCAGCCGGAGTTCTTCCAGCATGCGTTGGCGTAGTGCGGTCATAGACACCTCCTTCGGGTGTCCATGAACTCTACCCAATCAACCCACTGCACACCGCTGCCGCGCTAGCGGCTTAGTGCAAATCGCCATTTCACAAGTAACCGGCCGACCGTGCGCCGACACTCTGCGGCCGTAAGCCCGATGCCTCCTCCCGTCCAGAACGAAACCAAGCACAAGCTCCGTTCGAACGAGGCATCCGGCTCGCAGTGGGCACACGGCAACAAACGGCCCTTTTCCGGGTTTCTATGAAATTGCCGGCTTCTGGCAGCACTGCAGGAATCGCCTTTCCCGCGGTTTTCATCGAATACAATGATGACAGGAACCTCGATGACGTCCCCACGATCGCTTCTGTATTTCCTGGCACTCGGCTTGCTCGCGCTGAACCTCGTATCCGTCGCCGCCGCCCAGCGCGGCGAGAGCGAGCTTGATTCCTCTCCGCCCCAAGGCATCACCGAGCAGGAGATCATCCAGCGCTTTGCCGCCAAGGAAAAGGAATTCAAGATTGCGCGCGAACAGTATGCCTACCGCCAATCGCTGACCGTGCAGACCATGGACGGCGACACGGTGAATGGTGAGTTCAAGGAAGTCGAAGATGTGTTGTTCGATGACCGGGGCAATCGGGTCGAGCACGTGGTTTTCGCACCGGGATCGACGCTGCAGGGCATTTTGATGACCAAGGAAGACTACGACGACATCCGCAATCGCATGCCGTTTGTGCTGACGACCGATGAGATTCCGGAATATCAGATCCTCTATGTCGGCAAACAGCGCATCGATGAAATCGGCACCTACGTCTTCGACATTGCGCCCAAGCAAATCGAAAAGAACAAGCGTTATTTTCAGGGTCGGATTTGGGTGGATGACCAGGACTTCCAGATCGTGAAGACCTACGGCAAGAACGTACCCGATATCGGCACGAAGAAAAGAGGCGGGCAGGAGAACCTGTTCCCCAACTTCACCACCTGGCGCGACCGGGTGGACGGCAAGTATTGGTTCCCTGTCTATACCAAGGTTGACGATACCTTGCACTTCTCCACCGGCGACATTCACATCCGCCAGGTGGTGAAGTACACCGATTACAAGCGCTTCGGCGCGAAGTCGAAGATCACCTACGAAGGTCAGGAGATCACCAAAGACACGCCCAAGGCCAGCACTCAGCCGCCGGCAGCCAGCCAATCTTCCGGCGGACAGCCACCCGCAGCGAGCCCACCGCCGCCGAAACCGTAGCTGACGCTGCCATTGATCGCGAACACATGCCACGAGACGCTGGCACCATGAACGGAGTTTCAATTTTGGGAAGGATTTCGTGGGGATTCGGACTCACGCTGTTGGCATATCTTGCATTCTTGATCCGTGAAATTTTAGCAGCAGGCCCCAACAGAGCCATGGGCGTAGGGGCTCTCGTCGTGATCCTATACAATCCATGGTTTTGGACAACCGTGGCGCTAGTGTTCGCGCTTGCTCTCCTCTGGAAGTCGAACTAGAAGAGACTCAGCCTTCAGTAGTACAAATACTTCTGCCACTTTGAATCCGAGCGCCCCATCAGGCGCATGATGTGGCGGCTGGTATGCAGATTGAAGGCGCGCGGTTCGCGCGTGAGCCGCATGTTGGCCTCATGCGGGGTCATGCTGCCCTTCCGTCGATTGCAGTTATGACAGCACGCCACCAGGTTCTCCCAGGTGGACGCACCGCCGCGCGAGCGCGGAATCACGTGGTCCAGCGTCAATTCGCCCGCGGCCAGGATCTTTCCGCAGTATTGGCAGGTATTGCGGTCGCGCAGCAGGATGTTCTTCCGCGACAGTGCCCTCGTCTGGTGCGGTATGCGGCGATACTCCAGCAGCCGAATCACCGACGGCACGTTGATCGCGATGCGCGCCGCGTGCAGATGTTGCCCATTGGCTTCTTCCATCATCGCAACGCCCTTCAGCACCAGGATGACGGCGCGCCGGGCCGCGCACACATTGATGGGTTCATACGATGCGTTCAGCACCAGCACGGGAGCGTGCATCGGCGAGCGGTGCATACGCTCCTCCGAATTCACCCGCGCATCGTGCATGCAGCCGGCCAGTGATTTTCCGTATCGGGACGCTGTGCTATGAGCTGCCATGGACATATCGCATTAAACCGAAACAGCCACCTCGACTGCTTCGCGAGCCTCCTCTTCCCCGTATTCGACAGACCCCGGCTGCACCGCGAACTTCAGGGTGCGAGCCACCGTTGCTGCCCAAACTCGCTCGGCTCCGGCCTTCTTCAGCACGCGGGCACACTCGGAAACGGTAGTCCCAGTCGTCATCACGTCATCGACGACGATCACCGTTCTGCCGTTCACGCGCTGAGGGTCGGTAACGCGAAACGCGCCGTGCATGTTGGCCACGCGCTCTTCGCGCGTCAGTCCCACCTGCGAATGCGTCGGGCGTTCGCGTTTCAAAAGTCCGTCCGCAACTTCGAACCGTTCTGGCAGCCGCTTCTTAGCGGCACGCGCGATCAGCTCCGCCTGGTTGAAGCCCCGCTCCCCGCGCTTGCTGGCATGCAACGGGACGGAAACGATCAGCGGCCAGAAATCCTCGCCGCCACCTCGGAGTTGCCCAATCGCTTCGGCGAGCATGCCTCCAAGAACGGGTGCAGCCGGTAACACCTTGTCGTATTTCAGCAGATGGATCAGCCCACGCAGCGCTCCAGCGTACTCGCCAAACGAGACCGCGCGATCGAATTCCGGCTCGAAGTCGCGGCATCCCTGGCAGTGTCCATCGCCCATCAGTAATTGCGCCGGTAGCAGGCGCTCGCCGCACTGCACACACTGCGGCGCACGTATGGGCTGAATGGAATCCAGACACTCCTGGCATACGGGAAGACGAGAGATGTTTACGAGGGGGATACCGCAGAGCCTGCAATCGGAAGGGAAGAGGACGGAAAAAACACTTCGTACTGCCGTGACAATTGGCGCGACGAGGGACGTACGCTGCTCGGCGCGCTCAATTCGTCGCTGTCGGTCTAGAGTCGCACGACTGCTGAAGACTACCCTCCAGTCGATTGTGCTCCCGACCCGAAAACGCACGCCCGCGCTACCGTAGCCGGAAAGCACTTGCGAAGTCAGTATAGTAATTTCCGCGACCGGGTGCAATGCCGAGGCAGATTCTCTCTGGCGGGTTTCACCTTGCAATTCATCAGTGCCTGACCCGAGGTTGAGTCGCTCCGTGGCCAGCGTGAGCAACAGCCGCGCCACTTCCGAGCCATTGACAATCTCCGTTTTTCCACGGTACCATGGCGTCATTTTCTTTGAATACCGCCGCTCCTGCACTCTCAGCCCTTCGCCATGGAGACAAGCCATGAAGTTAAGATTGTTCCTCTTGCTGCTGTTTGCCGGTGCTATTGCTGCGTCCCAGTCAGCGATTGCGTGTGAACCCAATTCTGAACCGGAAGAAAGGCAAGTAAAATGTAGGTGTACGGGCGGGCCAGCCGAGCAGGTGGTTTGTGCGGGCACGATAGATAGCTCGTGGTGTACCTCTGCCTACGACTGGGAGCCCTGTGATGCTAACGGAGAATGCTATCTGGGAAATGCAACAGCCGGATGCCCGTCGTCAAAACGACCGCCGGTATCGGATTTGATTTTACCGGACAAGATCGAAGTGCCCGGGCGAGCCGTTAGTAAATGTGGAATCTCTGTCGAAGAATGGTTCGCTCAAAGGAGTTTCCAAAAGGTGAGCTCCAGGACGACGAAGAATGCGGCTGCGCGCGAAAACTAGTTGGATTCGCACAATTGCACTCGCGGTTCTGCTGTTGCGAGGTGCCGCCGTTTTGGCGCAGTCCGACAAGCCGACAACAACCGAGCCAAGCCTGCCTGACGCGCCCTCGAGTGAGCGACCGGCGACGAACGTAGGATCGTCTGCACGCTTGGAGTCGCCGTATGAGCCGATGGAGAGGTTACTGACCGCGACTAAGGACACGGTCATGGCTGGACCAACATTTAGCTCGATGGGGGAGTCGCAATGCGACGACGATGGGAACTTGTATTTTCATGTGGGAGACGGTGTCTCATTCATGAATCCCACAATCCTCAAACTCGGGCACAGCGAAGACGACCATGAGCTGTTCAAGCCGTTGCCGGACAAGTCGGCCTCAGTTCGGTTCGCTTCTTTCAGCGTGACGGCGGATGGACGCGTTTGGGTTTTAACCATCGAATGGTCGGAAGGGACGCCATCAATTGTGGCACTCTCCTACGATGATAAAGGGGCAATTGCGTCCCGAATTCCATTCGCCACCCCATCCGGGTTTTTGCCGCGACAGTTTACTGCGTTCACTGACGACACATTCTTTGTCGCCGGGGAGATCTCCGTAGGTTCTGGTTCTCACAAATCCACGAAGAGCTACGCCGCTATGCTGGATGCTTCCGGCCGTGTGTCTCGGGAGATCGATTTGGATCTCTCGGCGCTTAAGATACAAAAGGGGAGGCTTCCTGAGGGCTACACAACCGCCGGCAGGGACGGCAATCTGTATTTGCTCTTGTCGGACAAAGTCGCTGTAGTCTCACGTTCTGGCAAACTAGTGCGCCAACTTCCATACGAAAAGCCCGACCCGGACACGGTAGCTACCCGGCTGGTGGTGTCGGGAGGCCATCTCGCGATCTGGCTTGCGACGACAACCAAGGTGCGACGCCTTATCAACTATCGCTTTCTGGTCTTGGATGCCGTTACTGGGGACCAGATCGGACTCTACAAGCCTTCGGAGGAGTTAGGGGAGAGCGCAGAGTGCTTCTCGCGAGCGAATGGATTCACGTTCCTGAAGTTCATCAAGGGAAACGCCAATGGCTCGATCGAATTGTTGACGGCGCAAGTTCGATAGGCATTCGGAGTAATGGTGTTGCAGAAATCCGAAGTGCTGAACGCTTAGCATCTCATTTCCTCTTCATTTCGGGCTAGCCCTCGATGCCCAGAGCCCTTTCCCAGATTACTAATTCGCGATTGTGACTGCGCGCTCTGTTGTGCGGTTCCGGGAGTGCGAACACTTACCTTTAATGGGTATCGGTAACTCCCACTTGTACGAACCGCACCCGGCATGCTAACTTGCGCCGTCACAGTTATTTGGGCTCTACGCGAGGTCTTCTTCTATGAGTGCGACCACTTCGGCGCCGGGAAAGACGTTCCGGTCCTACGTTCCTGAAAACACCACCATGCCGGAGTTCACCCTCCGCGCCGTTCTTCTCGGCCTGATCATGACGGTCGTCCTGGGTGCGGCCAACGCCTATCTTGGCTTGCGCGCCGGCATGACCATCGCTGCGACGTATCCCGCGGCCGTTATCGGCATGGCAGTCCTGCGCCTTATGAAGGGCTCCATCCTGGAAGAGAACATCGCCCGTACCGTCGGCTCGATTGGCGAATCCGTGGCCGCCGGCGCAATCTTCACCATCCCGGCGTTCGTGATCTCGGGCGCATGGCCGGTGTTCGACTTCGAGCACGCGTACTGGAAATCGTCAATCCTTATGCTGGTCGGCGGCACGCTGGGCATTCTCTTCGTCACCTTGCTGCGTCGCGTGATGGTCGAAGACCCCGAGCTTCCCTTCCCCGAATCGGTCGCCGCCTCGCAGATCCACATCGCCGGACAGCAAGGCAGCCGCGCCGCCAAGATTCTTTTCGGCAACATGGGGTTCGGCGGAATCGTCTACCTCCTCGGCCAGTTCAACCTGTTCAATGCCAGCAAAGACTTCATCGTCAACGTCGGAAACCTGGGCACAAGCTTCGTGCGCATGGGCCGCTCGATGACGGCCCCGAAACTATCCGCCGGAGCAGTGACCACGGTTTCCGCACCCGCCATCAGTCCCGCCTATCTCGGCGTTGGATACATCATCGGTCCTCGTCTCGCCTCTCTGAACTTCGCGGGCGGCGTCATCGCCTGGGGACTGCTGGTTCCACTGATTCTCTTCCTCGGCGGTCCGACGTTCGTTGCCCAGTTCGTACCTGCTGGCGTCACCCCCGACGAAACTTTCTGGGCGGGTCAGGCGGGATCGGTGTGGAGCTTCATCGTCCGTCCTATTGCGGTGGGCGGCATGTTGGTCGGAGCCTGCTACACGTTGTTCCGCATGCGTAAGAGCCTGGGGTCGGGCATGGCTCGCGCCGTTTCGGACTTAAAGAAATCCGCGGCGGCGCATGCCGGCACCGCTCGCACCGAGCGCGACATCAACGCCAAGTTCGTATTCGGCGGACTGCTCCTCGTTCTGCTCAGCATGATCTTCCTGTACCGTAGCTACGCCGACTCCTGGACCGCCGGCATCGTGGCCGCGATCGTCATGATCATCGTCGGCTTCTTCTTCGCCGCGGTCTCGGGAAACCTGGTCGGCCTGATCGGCTCGTCCAACAACCCGATCTCCGGACTGACTCTCGCGACGCTGATTATCGCCGCGCTGCTGATGGTGCTCATCGGTGTCTCCGGCATTCACGGCGTCGCTGCCGTGCTCGGAGTCGCGGCCGTGGTCTGCGTTTCGTCGGCAGTGGCCGGCGAGATGCTGCAGGACTTGAAAGTCGGACACATCCTCGGCGGCACTCCCAGCAAAATGCAGATCGGCGATTTCATGGGAGTGGCCGTTGCCAGCTTCGCGCTGTTCCCGATCCTCATGTTGCTGAACCAGGCCAACATCAACGGCGGCGGCATCGGATTCGGCGACCGTCAATTGTCCGCGCCGCAGGCCGGACTGATGGCCATGCTCTCGCGCGGCATAGTTGGCGGCGAAATGGCGTGGCCGCTCATCGTGGTCGGCATCCTGATGGGAATCGCCTTGATCATGATCGAAGTGAAGAGCCCCATGCTCTTCGCTGTCGGCATGTACCTGCCGCTCGAAACCACGTTCGCCATCTTCCTCGGCGGCATGATTCGCTGGATCACCGACCGCATGCGCGATCGCCGCGACTTCAACGATGCGCAGAAAGCCCGCGTCGAGAATGCGGGGGTGCTGACGGCATCAGGATTCATTGCCGGTGAGGCGCTCATGGGCATCGTCATTGCCATCTTCAAGTACAAGCAATGGCCGCTGCCGGTGATCTTCGCGCATCCCAGCGTGGTGTCGGGCTTCATCGTGCTCGTAATTCTGGCGTTCGTGATGGTGCGGGTGCCCCTCGCCAACGCGGGCAGTCCCGACGAGCCGGCTCCGCCAACAGCGATCATGTAACGGGACTTCTGCGGGAATCGTGAACCGCGAGCAACCGCGAAATGCTGGCCATCGTAAACCGCGAGCGACAGAGTGCCCGACCCGTCTTAGGATTGTCATTCCTCGCGCCCGACTTTCGGGCGCGGGGAATCTGCTCTTCGTTGCACGAGGCAAAAGGCAGATTCCTCGTAATGACAAGTCTCAAGACAAAGCCGACGGACGCGCATCGGCGCCAAAGATATCGTCGTCCATGACCATAGCCTCCAATCTCGCCACCATCCGCGAACGCATCGCCAGCGCCATCGACCGCGCCAGACGCAATCCCGCCGACGTTGCCCTTATGGCCGTGTCGAAAACGCAATCCGCAGCAAACATCATCGATGCCTATCACGCGGGGCAGTTCCTGTTTGGCGAGAATCGCGTGCAGGAATTCGCCGACAAATTTCCCCAACTCTCCGAACTGCGCGACGCCGAGTTCCACATGATCGGACACCTGCAATCCAACAAAGTAGCAAAAGCAGCGGAAATCTTTCACGCTACCGATTCCATCGACTCGGCCAAAATCGCGCAACGGCTGAACGACGCGGCGCAAAGACTCAACAAGACCCTCGCCATCCTCATCGAGATCAATGTCGGCGGCGAACAGGCCAAGAGCGGCATCGCGCCCGACTCTCCCGAACTCGAATCCATCCTCAGCGGCGCCCCCGACTGGCCGAACCTCAGTGTTCGCGGCCTCATGACGGTCCCGCCCTTCACCGAAGATCCCGAGGGCGCTCGTCCCTACTTCCGCCAACTGCGCGAATTGCGCGATCGTCTCTCCGCTCGCGACCTTCCTGCCGTAAACCTCGACACGCTCTCCATGGGCATGTCGCACGACTTCGAAGTCGCCATCGAAGAAGGCTCAACCTGCGTACGAATCGGCACGGCCATCTTCGGGGAGCGCCCCAAACCATGATTCCCATCCGCGACACACCGACTGGCGCGACTTATCATGCGTCAATGCGATTTGAAAGGGCACGGCTTCAGCCGTGCCATTCCAACCGTTCCAGACACCGGGCTTTAGCCCCTGAGGGGATTCGAATTCCCTCACTCACGAATTTCGAGACAGCTTCCACACCATGATTCCCATCCGCGACACGCCCTCAGGTGCGACTTTTCATGCGTTAATGCGATTTGAAGGGGCACGGCTTCAGCCGTGCCGATCCAGCCGTGCCAGACACCGGGCTTTAGCCCCTGAGGGGATTCGAATTCCCTCACTCACGGATTACGAGACGGCTTCCACATTATGATTCCCATTCGCGACACATCATCGGGCACGACTTTCCAGGCGTCAATGCGATTTGAAGGGGCACGGCTTCAGCCGTGCCGATCCAGCCGTGCCAGACACCGGGCTTTAGCCCCTGAGGGGATTCGAATTCCCTCACTCACGAATTTCGAGACAGCTTCCACACCATGATTCCCATCCGCGATACACCATCGGGCGCGACTTTTCATGCGTTAATGCGAGTTGAAGGGGCACGGCTTCAGCCGTGCCGATCCAGCCGTTCCAGACACCGGGCTTTAGCCCCTGAGGGGATTCGAATTCCCTCGCTCACGAATTTCGAGACAGCTTCCACACCATGATTCCCATCCGCGACACGCCCTCAGGTGCGACTTTTCAGGTCAAGGTGCATCCTCGCGCCCGCAAGAACGCCATCACCGGAGTGGTTGGCGAGGCGCTCAAACTAGCACTTACTGCGCCTCCGGTGGAAGGGCGCGCCAACGAAGCCTGCATCGCCTATCTCGCCGAGTTTTTGAATGTTGCGCGCTCGTCAGTTACGATAGCCGCCGGAGAATCTAGCCGCCAAAAGTTGATTCGTGTCGCAGGGCTTTCCGCCGCGCAGGTCGAAGCCAAGCTACGCGCGGTCCTCGGCTGATACTATCGATGTTTTCACAACAAAAGCACTAGGGCACGCCGACGATCCACGCTTTCGTTTTTCGTTTTTGTTTTTGAATTTTGGGCTAGTTACTAGTTGCTAATTGCTACTCGCTAGCTGCTTCGCTGACAACCGACAACTGCTAACTGACAACTTCTTATGACCTTTGCACAGCGTTGGGATGACATTCGTACCGGCTTCGAGCGCCCGTTCTGGGTCGCCAACATCAGCGAACTGTTCGAACGACTTTCCTACTACGCGGTGTTCGCCTCGCTGGCGCGATATCTGCACGAGGTGCTGAATTTCCCCACCCAGCAGACCGGGACCCTCACCGGATTTTTCGGCGGACTGGTGTGGTTCCTGCCGGTATTCGGCGGCACGCTGGCCGACAAGATGGGATTTCGCAAGGCGCTTGCGTTGGCGTACCTGATCCTGTCGTGTGCCTATTTTCTGCTCGGATCGCTCGGATCCCCCTGGCTTGCGCCGGTGCGGCAGAGCGTGCCGCTGGGCGTGCTGGTGGCAGTGGTGCTGGCGCTGCCGGCGTTCGGCGTGGCGCTGGTGAAGCCGACGGTGGTGGGCACAACGGCGCATTCGTCGCGAGAGGATGTGCGCTCTTTCGGCTACTCCATTTACTACACGCTGGTGAACATTGGCGGCGCGGCGGGACCGTACGTGGCCTCGTACGTCCACCAGCGGATGAGCGTGGAAAACGTGTTTCGGGTGGCGGCGCTGAGCGTATTCGTGATGTTCATCGGCGTGCTGATCTTCTTCAAGGAGCCGAACCGCGATCGAGAAGCGCAGACGCCGTCGATGGCACAGGCCGGCAGAAACTTCCTGACGGTGCTGTCGAACCCGCGCTTCATGCTGTTCCTTGCCATCTTCACCGGCTACTGGATCGTCTACTGGCAGGAGTTCCTGACGCTGCCGCTGTATGTGCACAACTACATTAGCCCGACGATCGATACCGAACTGCTGCTGATGACAGGTCCGGTGGTGGTGATTGCGCTGACGGTGGTGATCACGCTGCTGATGCAGAAGGTGGCGCCGTTGATGGCGATTACGACGGGGACATTGATCAGCGCGTTGGGATGGATCTTCCTGATCGTAGTGCCGAGCGGACTGGGGGCAGTGCTGACGCTGGTCGCCGTCGCGCTGGGCGAAATCGTGATGTCTCCGCGATATTACGACTATGTGTCGCGGCTGGCCCCGGAAGGACAGCAGGGAACCTATATGGGCTTCGCTTTCCTGCCGCTGGGGATCGGCTCGCTTATTGGGGGCGCGTTTGGAGGGTTCCTGATCCACCACTTCGGCGAAGTGAAACACGAACCAGCCGGCATGTGGTGGGTCATCGTCGCAATCGGAGTAGTCACAGCCGGGTTGCTGTTGGTGTATGACAAGCTGATGATCCGGAAGACGGCGTAGGCTTTTCGCTTTTCGCTTTTGGCTTTTCGTTCTTCGCTTTGCGGTTTTCGGTTTTGAAGGGGCGCAGCTTTAGCTGCGCCGTACAAGTCCTTTTATTACTGTCATTCCTCGCGGCCTTCAGGCCGCGGGGAATCTGTTTTTCGACTTTTTCGCAGCCTCCTTAACTTCTGAGGAGAATCGGTCCGCACCTTCTCTGAAAATGCTTTAGCTCTCAGCTAATTGCTGGTCTTATCACATTGCGATGTGTCCCACGTCCTTCCCTCATTCCAGCCCGACGCGTAAAACACAATTCGTAAGGCGGAGGGATTAGTGTTCCCTGTCGGCCCGCGTTCAAGACGCGGCCCCGAATTGCCCTTTGAAATATCGCAAAGTTGGTGTACCCGAACTATCCGCAAATCTTATGTTGGGAGTGGAAGGCGACTCCGTAACTCCAATGTTTTCTATGAAGTAGATATAAGTTATTTGTCTCTGCATCTTTGCACGGCAATTGCGTGATATCTCCTTGATTCCAAAGGGCCATGGAGGGAGGGGGGTGATATCCTTTTTTCTTCTGATTGCTGCTGCCCTTGGCAAGGCCGAATTCCATGTCCGCAAAGTCTCAAAAGCCGCCCGCCTACATCGCCGCCCACGTTCGCACCGTCCTGAAAAATGGCGGTTCGGCCCCGCACACCGTCGAGGTGCAACGCTTCTTCAAGCATGAGGTCCAGTCGCGCGGATGGTACACAGCGGAACTGCGCAAAGTCGCCAAACGTTTCCGCCGCACGATCCTCGCCGAGCAAGGCTTGCCCTACCTGCTGCTGGTTGCCGACCAGTTATTTCGTGGAGAGGTATTAGAAGAAAAAGCCTTCGCCGTGATGCTCCTCGAAGGCATGACGAAACAGTTCGGCCGCGGCGAGTTCAAGCTCTTCGAAAGCTGGCTCGACCGCATCACCAATTGGGCCGATCACGACGCGCTCGTCCATTACCTCATCGGACCCATGATCGCGGCAGATGATGCTTATCTATCGCGACTCCCGCGCTGGGCAAAGAAGAAGAGTGTCTGGCATCAACGCGCCGCCGCTGTCAGCCTGATTCACAGCACGCGCCAGCACAAGAACTTCGACCACATTCAGCGCATCATCGAGTTGCTCCTACCTAGCGACGACGACATGGTGCAGAAGGGCCTGGGATGGCTGCTCCGCGAAGCCGCCAAGGCGAACCGCGAGCAAACCGTCACCTACCTAATGACGATCCGAGATCGCACTCCGCGCCTGATCTTACGAACTGCCTGCGAAACGCTGCCAGCCGTCACGCGCGAGCGGGTGCTGGGTAAGCGCAGTAAGTAGGCCTGTTTCATTTACAATAGAAACCGCATGAACCTACCTGATATTCAGGCTGCCCTGCGCGACGGCCATCACGAAGCTGGCTCTTTTACGACCATCATCATCGCGATCCCATCGCCTACCGCGTGCTGGGACTGCCGCCCGACCGCCTCACCACCCGCCGCTGGTTTTACCTGATCCCCGCCGATGGCGAGCCGGTGAAGCTGGTGCATCGCATCGAGAGCCATCATCTCGACTCGCTCCCCGGCCGCAAGCTCGAATACTCGGCGTGGGAAGAGCTCTGGGCCAACCTCGAATCCATGGTGAAGCCCTACCGCAAGCTGGTCATGCAGTATTCGCCCAACAACCAGATCCCCTACATCTCGCTGGTGGACGCCGGAATGCTTGGAACTGATCCGCAGTTTCGGCAAGGAAATCGAAACCTCGGCCAACCTGGTAGCGCGCTTCGAAGCCACGCTGACCGAAGCGCAGATCGCGTCGCACTACAAAGCGCAGAACGAAGGTCGACGCGATCACCGCTGGCGCATTTCAGGAAATCGGACGTCGTGTCCGCAACGGCGGCACCAACGAGTACGAGATTCAGCAGTGGATCATGGAAGCCTTCCGTCGCGAAAACCTCATCACCTGCGATCCGCCCAACGTCAGCGTGAACGCCAACAGTGGCGACCCGCACTACGAGCCGTCAGCAGCGACCTCAGCGCCGATCCGACTTGGTGACTTCGTACTGCTCGACATCTGGGCCAAGTGCGACGAGCCTGACTCCGTCTTCTACGACATTACTTGGACGGGCGTGATCGGAACTCCCAGCGACAAGCAGCGCGAAGTTTTCACCATCGTGCGCGACGCTCGCGACGTCGGCAGTTCGCAAGGTGAAAGAAGCCTTCGACGCCGCCAAGCCCATCTGCGGCTGGGAAGTAGACCAAGCAGTCCACGACTACATCGTCGGCAAGGGATATGGCCCGCAAATCTTCCATCGCACCGGGCACTCCATTACCTCCGAGATTCACGGTAACGGCGCCAACCTCGACAACCTCGAAACCAAGGACGACCGCCTGATCCTGCCCAACACATGCTTCTCGGTCGAGCCCGGCGTCTATCTGCCGGACTTCGGTGTGCGCAGCGAAATTGACATGATGGTCCGCAACGGCAAGGCCGAAGTCACCGGCCGGATCCAGACTGACTTGGTGCTCATCTGATGGCGAACCTACAGAACACAACCACCACCGGCGCGCGTGCCTCGAAAAGTCCCGCCGCCAAAACCAGCACCATGGCGATCGTCGCCCCTCTTGCCGGATGGCTGCTTCCGGGCCTCGGCCATATCATTCAGGACCGCTGGATTCGCGGCCTGCTGCTCATGGCGGCGGTCTTCATCATGTTCTTCGCCGGCCTCGGCATGCAGGGCAAGGTTTACGCCTTCAACACTGGAGACCTGCTCGACATCCTCGGCTTCGTCGGAGACGTCGGCGCCGGGCTGCTCTACTTCCTCGCCCGCGGCATGGACTGGGGCGCCGGCAACATCCAGCGCGCCGTGGCCGACTACGGCACCAAGTACATCGTCGTCGCCGGACTGCTGAACATCATCTCCGCCGCAGACGCCTACCACATCGCGATCGGCAAGAAACAATGAACTTCGAACTCTCGCACTTCACCGCTGCTGTAGTCTTCGCCGCCTGCGCCTCCACGGTGTTCGGCATCACCCAGCGCAACAACACGCGCGAAATGCTTCGCTACGGCGCCTACTGCTTCGCGCTCTTTGTCGGAGGAGTGATCGTGGCCGCGTGGGCCATGTGGCTGCTGAAACACTGAAAAACAGTGGTCAGTTGTCGGTGGTCGGTTTCAAAGGCAAGATTCTGAATGTGGGCGTGACCACTCCCAGGGGCGGTCGAATTGATTTTTAAACTGACAACTGACCACTGACAACTGTCTTTTCACCCTTCCCACACAAACGCGTCAAACACCCGCTTCTCTTCAAACCCCATCTTGCGATAAAGCTCCACCGCGCGATGGTTCGCCTCGGTCACCGTCAGCGTCAGCAGATTGAATCTGCGACGCCGCAGCGCGTCGCAGGTCGCCGCCATCAGAGCCTGGCCAACACCTTCGCCGTGGTATTCCGGAAGCAGGCATACCTGGGTCACATGTCCCACGTCGTTGCGCACCCGCGAGCACAGGATCAGCCCAATCAGCGAATCGGTCGGCTGATGAATCGCCACAAACGACGCCTCCGCATCGAACACGCCGCATCCCGGAAACCGCACGATGTTGTTCAGAAAGCGCAACGACCCGGCGTTGGTGCGGTACTGATCGTTGATCTCCGAATCGATGTGCGCCCGATACGCGGCCGTAATGATGCCGGCCGCGGGCTGATAATCCTGCTCCGTCCAGCGCCGTATCGCGACATCCTTCAACGGCCGCGGTCCCACAATCGTCGCCGTCTCTCGCATCGCCAGGTCCAGGCTCAGAAACAGCCTGCGAAAGCGCTGAAATCCGTTACTCACAAACGGAGCGGCGACTTCCCCCGTATGGTGCGCCAGCAACTGCGCCTCCACCCGATGCACCCCCGGCGACTGTTGCAGCGTCTCGATCACGTGCTCCAGCAGGCGAACCTCGATGGCGCGCGCCTCCGCCCGCCGCGGCGACACGAACAGGTCGCCAATCACGCCCTTGCTGCCTTCATAGACGAAAAACGAGTACCCCACCAGGCTGCCGCGCTCCACCGCCGCGTACCCCGGCAGAATCTTGGCATCGACATAGCGCAGGATCATCTCCGACGAACTGCGATAGTCCCACGCCAGCGTCTCGCCCCAGCTCTCGACCTCTTCGTCGAGCAGTGGCCGCACGTCCGCGGACGAGAAGTGCCTCAAGTCGAGGATCTCCGCCCCCGTAGCCGGTCGAATTGGATTGCGTACCGCCATATCTCCCGCGCCCCTAATTGTCGCACTGCCAGTGGACTAGCGCGTCAACGCTGGGCGATGAGCCAGTCTAGTGCGGATGCGGTGAACTAATCAAACCCTGGACGCCCGGCCATGTCGGTTGAGCTCGAACCGGCTGAAAAAGATAACCCAGCGGCCAGAGGCGCACGCGCAAGCGCAGGGGCCAACCACGCTCGCGGCGCAGACCGAGGGCCGGAGCAGCAGCACCGGCAGGGCCTTCCTTGAGCGAAGAAATCGGTTGTTTTCCAATCTGTGCGGAAGCACAATTAACTACGGCTAAAATGAGATCCAAATCTTTGGCTCTAGCAGGGTGCGAAAATAATCTGAATCGCTCACGCCCCGCGGAATGGCGTCCTCTCTGCGAGCCGAAAACAAACGACTTATCGGGAAGACTGAAGTCGTGCCCTCATATAAAGCCGGTCAGAATCGAGTTTTTCCGCGAGCTGCTAGGTTAAACGAAGGTGCAGCAAGGAGACCGCGATATGCGCTTCTGGAAGAGACTATTCGGAAGGGAGAAGCTTCCGACGGAAGGCGTTGCAAGAATGAATTCTTTTCAGGAACCCGTTGTTCAGATGAGCAGCGTTTCCCTGGAGACTACAGACGTTGAGGCACTCGCCGAAGCGGCTTACCACGCAGGGAAATTTATACAACGGCATAGCCTTGTAGGTATGTATGGAGATCTGGGCGGTACTGATATATATCGCGTCAGAGTAGTGAGCGCGTTCATGCTTGCCGCAGACAAAATCCTGCCACCGGAAGAAGTCGTGGCGATCTTCGAGTCAAGCTTCACACCTACAAATGAGCCGTGGTCGGACCGCGTGATGTGCTCGGTTTTCTTGCCACTACTAGACCAGGCCATGGGTGTCATTGGTGCCGATAATTTTGAGGTGATGCCACTGATCTACTTCAAGGTCGACCTACAGAAGTTCAGTGAAAAATGATGCGGGCGTGCGGCCAACGCAATATCTAACTTGGGTGCCCCGTTCTACCGAAGGTAGGGCGGGGCCTTTCGCACTCAGAGTGATCTTGTTAGAAGCTTGTGCTGCCAGAGCTTGATTATGTCATCTCCGACATCATTCCAGTTGAAAATAGCAAAAATGCGCTTTGCGAGCCTTCGCGCAATGAGTTCAGCATCGGTCTGCAGTTCCGCCATCGTCAAGTCCAAAGCGAGCTTAATTTCGGGTTCACGGCTCGTGTACTCACCGAACAGGTCGACCATGGGATCCATCGATACGAGAGTTCGATCGCGCACGTCGACCAACTTTATCGTGATGTGTATACCCGGTAATGTGGGAATTCCGGAGTAGTACCGCTTGAAGAACTGAAAGAACTCAGTCAGTTCGTATATGACCCCTATAAACGATAGTGCTTTCTGATCGGGAACTCGCTCGTTTTCCCAAAAGGCACTTTCCCAGCAGAACAACCCGCTGAAGTATGCTCTGTAGCCCTCTGTATGGTGCATAAATGCTGTATGTGATTGGTGCCCCCTGACGAAGTTCGACGCATTCGCGTGGTCCGTGTGGGGAAAGGGCCAGCCCCTTAACGAAACGGTGCTACTGCGAATTAGTCCAGTCAAAATCCCATGGTCGGTAACTCGGTTCTCCATATACGTCACCGGGTACGCATATACCTCCCAATGCCCTTGGCTGCTAAACTTGGCGGGGAGGGTGGCAGAGAAAAACCCATCCGCGTCGCCCAATTCCTCACCGTAGATATGCTGCGCCCCCGCCTCTGGGCGGACAGGATTGCCCTCTATTAGGTTCTTGGATTGTCCGCAACAGCTCTTCACGCTTCTTCCGGGACGCACGTCCCACAATGTCGCGCATCTCTTCCGCGGATGAAACCAATTCGCTGGAGGGCTTATCCGTTCGCACGTATAAGCCTCCTCTCTTGAGAATCGTTCGCCGTGGTTCGCTTGAAGAATTCGCATCTGCCTTACAGATTATTGGCACTTCGGAAAACTCTGGCACCTCGACAACAACTGTACGCAGGAGATCGATTGTGAATTTGTAGACAGCGCAGGCAATGGGAGGATCAGTGAAACGGCGAACGAAATCGTTCACCCTAGTCGGATCGAAGGATTCAAAGTCTGCCGGGCCCATCCCAACAAATTCGAATGTAGCGTCGTCAACACCAAAAACCAACTGCCCACCGTCTTGCGTGTTTGCCATGGCTAAAATGTCTTTTACGATCCCGCACTTGTCATCATTGGCGGCGGTCACCCAGTTGTACGTTCGCTTGTAATCAAGATTCTTCGTTTCAGTCTTCTGCAGTAACAAGCGGCGAATGTCCTCTTCCGTCAGCATTTCTTTTTTCTTCCGTGATTCGGAAACATATACCATTATGCGCTGACGATGGGTGGCCAGGGTGCCCCGTTGAAGGGACGGCGGGTGGCCCGCGCAACGCAAAATCTAACCTGGGTGCCCGTTCTGCCGAAGAGCCCGCCCTGAGTGTCCATGGGCCTGCGGCCCAACCAAGGAGATGAAAATCACCACGAGGCACAGAGATCACGAAGAGATCTTGCTAATTAAGACTCCGTGCCCTCCGTGTCTCCGTGGTGAACGATTTTCGACTGACTACGCCGCGGTTTGTGCCCGCAGGTCCCATTCCGCCGCCACCGTATCCGCAGCGGTGCCGTCCGGCTTTTGCCTGGTGTAAGTCCATTGGATTTTACCGTAGGTCAGGCTGATCGTTTCCGATGGGAACTGCGCCGCCCCAGTGGTTTCAGCATCGTCAAGGGCGCTGGTGATCACCACGTCGGTTAGCTTGATTACCAAAAACGGAGTCTTGCCACCCGCGTGCACCAGCTCAATCACCGCTTCTTTCAGGTGGGTTCCGTTATGGACAGCTTCATAGAGCTTGGGGCTGGCAGCGTCGACCCGCTTGGTAATCGTGATCTCAGAAACCGCAGGTCCCGACCTCCCCGCTGCTGAGACTGCCCGGGTGATCGGTTGGCGATAGCTCGTAACCTCTATCCAATCTTTGTGGTTCGCGTCAGTGGATTCGCCCTTGATATCACCGAAGTTGACAAACGCGTTAAAAGGCATAACAACCTCCCATTGCTTTCAGTTTTCGTTTTTGCTTGCCCGGAATGTGGGATCTAGAAGTGGTCTCATAGACACGATTTGAAGGGGCATGGCTTTAGCCGTGCCGCACCCAGCCTCGCAATCACCGGGCTTTAGCCCCTGAGGGAATTCGAAGTTCCCCGCGGGCACTATTTATGAGACCGCTTCTGGCGCCCAACAGCCCCGCACTATATACCCATTGCGACACCAAGACGCAATATTTTTGTTGTCCGATCGTCCCACGTTCGTGCCGGTTTTTGACGCTAACTCGGGAGCTGCCCGGAAGTGTACAATTTTGCACAGACAACATTTGCGCCAGGCGTCAACATAAGTTTTCGGTGAGGTGGCTTATGGCTTGGCTGAAAGTATTTGCACGGCTTCTCAAAAAAACCACCGGTGCAACCGAACGTGAAGTTGAAGTTTGTAACCGGGCTTATGCATATCCTTTTTCCGAAGAGCACGAACCGAAGCGTCGAGAGCAAACCGTGCTCGCGACCAGAAGCTGGCATGATCCCAGCAAAGTGACTTCTCAGGTTCGCGAGTGCTGAGCGAGTGCTAAGTAAGACCAGCGATGTTTCGAATCGCGCTGGCATCTGGTAGCCCGCAAGCAGTCGCCGGTGGCAGCGTCCGGTGTCGTCTGCGCCACTGGCCTGACGCTGAGAACTGGCGACTGACTCGGTTACCTTCGTAACATCGCGTCGTCGATTTCGCGTGACTTATGTCCCCTCCAAGCCTTATTCATGAAACTGGCATGTTCTGCGTCGAACCACCGGCGCAGAACTCG
The DNA here is from genome assembly GCA_963779555.1 of uncultured Acidobacteriaceae bacterium. GTDB lineage: Bacteria > Acidobacteriota > Terriglobia > Terriglobales > Acidobacteriaceae > DASRAA01. Next base: position 112,315 of record CAVZYS010000014.1, on the reverse strand, counting down.
ACGCCTCCGCGCTCGCCGGATTCACCAGACCAGGCGGCGGGCGCCACCGGGTCAGTCCCGAGTGGACGTCCTAAGTTATTTGTTATGTATAGTTTGGCAGTAACCCTCAAGGGCTCAATCTTTTGCGCGGAAATCGCGCTAAGACCATGATTCTAAGGATTTTAACGGGAGGGGGGGAGGGGGGTACCCGAAACCACGTAGAAGTCCAGATGCTGTGGCGCGAAGCCACCGACTCGTATGATGCGGCGGCCTTTCAGGCGATATTCTAGCTCGGATTTGGATCCTGCGGCCGCGACCACGAGGTGATCGCCCTCAGGAATTTCATTACGCTCGTAGCTCGCGATCCTCTGGTTGCGGTAGAACTCAAGCCCATATTCGACGCTGCGCGGCACGTCATAGACTGCAAGGCTGGGAATCTCTCCTATGGCAGTCTCACTGAGCCTCAACTGCACTGGACGCGCCGACTGCAGCACATCGATGATTGGCGCGCTGCCCTTCAACACCAAGGCGAAAGTAATCAGCAGCGGTATGAGCGTGGTGAAACGCAGCATGCGGTAGCCCTGCGCGAGTTGGCTCACCAGCAACGCCAGCACCGTGATAATCGCCAGCGCAACTGCCACGATCATCGCGGGCTTGCTGACCTCCAGATGCAGGAATTTGAACGGCACGATCAGCGCCGCAACCGGAAGCGCAGCGCACAGCACAGCATGCGTTATAGCCAGCCACAAGCTAGGCTTGTCGCCGTCCTGCTCGCGGCGGAGAACGAAGTCAGCCAGCAGAATCGTCCCCGCTGGAATCGCGGGCAGAATGTATCCCGGCAACTTCGACTGCGACAGCGAAAAGAACACGATGGGCAGCAGAAACCACAGCGCCAGATAGGTTCGCAGGTCTTCCTTGCCTTGTGGTTCTGCGACCGAAAAACGCCAGTCGCGGATGGCATCGACCAGCGCCGTGATGACGAAAACTGTCCACGGCAACAGTCCGAGGAGCGCGACTGGCAGGAAATACCAGAAAGCTTGCTTGTGCCGGAAAGCGTCGGTAGTGTAACGCGCCAGGTTGTGTTCCAGGATGAAGACACGGAAGAACTCTGGATTGGCGCGCTGCACCGCGATGAACCACGGCAACACCACCGCGAGATACAGCGCGATTCCCGGAAGCCACAGCGTGCGCAGCAACGAGCCGCCAGTCGCGCCGCAACGCTGCGAAGGCCACGATGATCAGACCTGCCAGGAAAACCGCGACCGGCCCCTTGGCCAGCGTGCCCAGTCCGGCGAATGCGTAAAACGCCAGCAGCCATGCGCGGTTCTGCGATTCGTACCAGCCATACCACGACAGCATCGCGATGGTGAACGTGGCAGTCAGCGGCATGTCGGTACTCGCGCCCCGAGCAAATCCTATGACGATCACCGACGACGCCGTGACCAGCGCCGCGTCCAGTTGCATGCCTCGGCGAAAGCGCCGCGCCCACACGTAGATGAAAAAGATCATCAGCGTACACAGCACCGCCGAAGGCAAACGTGCCGCCCAACCGCTCACGCCGCCAGCCGCCTTGTAGGCCAGCATTTCCCCCCAGTAGAGCAGGGGCGGCTTCTCCAGCCACGGCTGGCCAAACAGCACCGGAGTCACCCAATCGTGGCGGGCCAGCATTTCACGAGCGATTTGCGCATAGCGCGGCTCATCGGCCCCGAGCAGGCCGATCACTTGCAGGCCAGCAAAAAACAGGAATCCGCAGAATGCGATGAGCGCAATCAGGTCTGTGGAACGGCGCGCGCGTTCCCTGTACTGCTTATCGTCTCTCAAGTTGGAAGTTTTCCGCGCGATGACTATTGCACCTTGCACTCGTAGCCGCGAATACGCAACTGGGCCGCCATGCGCTCGGCCGCTACCGACAGCGGGCCTTCGATGGCGCATCCGCTGGCGCACTCATGACCGCCGCCTCCGAACGATGCTGCTACCGCCGCGACGTTGACCGCGCCCTTACTGCGCAGGCTCACTCGGAAGCGTCCGTCTGGCTGTTCACGGAAGAATAGAGCGACCTCGATCCCCTCGATCGCCAGCGCGTAATTGACCAGCCCTTCGCAATCTTCTTCCTGCGATTCGCAGAGTTCCATCTGGTCTTATGGCTGACGTGCATCCAAGCCAGGCTGCCGTCGCGGTGCAGCGAAGTGAGGGCTGCGCCCAGCAGCCGCATCTTCGACAACTGCGTGGAAAAATAAACGTGCTGCGCGATCTTCACCGGATCGGCGCCACACCGTACGAGATCTTGCGCCAGAGCGAAGGTGCGTTCGGTAGTGCCGTTAAAGCAGAACGCACCCGTGTCGGTCAGGATAGCGGTGTACAGGCAAGTCGCGACTTCGGGAGAAATCTTCACGCCGGCCTCGCGCGCCAGCCGGAAGATCATTTCGGCGGTGGCGCAAGCACTCGGATCGATCCAGTTCACGTCGCCGAAAGGCTGCGCAGTCGCGTGGTGATCAATGTTGATGAGGTAATGCTTTTCCAACCCCGAGAGCCGAGTGCGCGCGATTCCGTCGCATTCCAGGATGATCGCGGCTTCCGCGTCAGGGACCTGCTCGACGCCCAGCAGCACGGAATCGGCGTACGGTAGCGGGCGATAGATGCCCGGAACGCCGTCGCTGAGAACGACGTCCGCCTGCTTGCCCATGCGGCGCAGGATTTCGCAGCACGCCAGCGCCGATCCGACGGCGTCGCCATCGGGCCGCGCATGCGAAGTCAGGATGAACTTCTGTCTTCTCCCTATCTGATTCAGGACTTCGTCTAACATTCCCTTTGGCCCGGCTCAATTGTGGCGTTTTCTTTTCTCAATGCGTTTCAGCAATTCTTCCACCCGGCTGCCATGCTCGTCCCGGTGGTCGAGTATGAACAACAGTTCTGGCGCATGTCGCAGGCCCAAGTTGGCCGTCAGCGCATGGCGGATAAATCCTCGCGACGCATTCAGCCCCTCCAGGCTCTCTTCTACTTCTTCGTCACTTCCCGCAACCTCGATGAATACCCGGGCGACCTTGCCATCCGTCGCCATCACGACTTCATTCACCGTCACCAGCCCGATGCGCGGATCTTCCAGCTCGCCTTCGACGAGCGTGGTGATCTCTTCTCGCAGAGCTTCGCTGCGTCGCGCCCGAAGATATTTCTGTGTCCGGTTCTCCATCTTCTTTTATCGGTCCGCTAGAAGGTGAACGTTAGAGCATACGCCAACCTGTCAAGTTGACGGTGATAACCGTCACGGTTCTCCGGTTATTTTGTCTCCGAATTCAGCTTCGTTCAGAAAGTCCAGAAAGGAGTCGGTGACTTCGCCACCGCTGTTGTTGGCGGTGCGTATCGCAAAACGCTCCACGTTTCGCATCAGGCCGTCGAGGTAATCGCGGGAAGACGAGATGCTCACCACGCCCAACGTGGCGCGTTGCCAAGCATCGCTAGGATCGATCTCGGCCACCGCGACGTTGAAGTGGCTGCGCAGGCCGTCTTTCACGCTGCGCACCACCTGCCGCTTGTCTTTGAGGGAGTGCGCGCCTTCGATGCGGATCTCCAGGGTGAGATGCGCAATCATAATTTCGGTCCGTTCGGTGACTGCTGATAGTCGAAAAGCAGATCCCCCGGGGGCTGGAGCCCCCGAGGGATGACAAAACCAAAAGGCGTTGTACGGCACGGCTGAAGCGGTGCCCTGATACGAAACCGCTGCGGGACGAGTTCTTCCGGCGACTGTGAACGCGTATTCCAACCGGCAGCAACCCGCCTAAGTTTAGGCGAACGCTTCCGCCGCAACCTTCTCGATAACATAAGCCTCGATGACGTCACCGGTCTTGATGTCACCGTAATTCGCGATGCCGATGCCGCACTCCATGCCATTCGTCACTTCCCTGGCATCGTCCTTGAAGCGCCGCAGCGATCCGATCTTGCCCTTGAACACGACAACGTTGTCGCGCAGCAGGCGCACATCGGAGTCGCGCTTGATCACGCCATCCACCACCTGGCAACCAGCGATCGTGCCCACCTTCGGGATACGGAAGGTGTCTTTCACTTCGGCCCGTCCCAGGTAAGTCTCCTTGATGATGGGCTCCAGGAGGCCCGTCATGGCGCGCTTCATTTCGTCCTGCAACTCGTAAATGATCGAGTGCAGGCGGATGTCCACCTTCTCCTGCTCAGCCAGTTCCTGCGCCTTACGCTCGGGGCGAACATTGAAGCCGATGATGACCGCGTTCGAAGCCGACGCCAGAAGCACGTCGGACTCAGTGATTGCGCCCACACCTGCGCGCACGAGAGTGATCTTTACTTTTTCGTTCGACAACTTGGCCAGCAGGTCGGTCAGAACTTCGACCGAGCCTCCCACGTCGCCTTTGAGGATGATCGGCAAATCTTTCTGTCCAGCGGATTTGATCTGCTCCGCCAATCCTTCGAGCGATACTCGCGAACTCTTTGCCAGTTGTGCTTCGCGCGCTTTGCCTTCGCGGTATTCAGAAATATCGCGTGCCTTTTCGCGGTCAACGACGGCCACCAACTGATCGCCAGCCTGAGGCAATCCGTCGAGTCCGAGAACTTCGACCGGCGTGGCGGGAGTCGCAGCTTCCATGGCAACTCCGCGATCGTTGAACATCGCGCGGACCTTGCCGAACACGTTGCCCACGACGAAGTTGTCGCCTGCGTGCAGCGTGCCATTCTGGATCAGTACTGTCGCTACCGGACCGCGTCCGCGATCCAACTTGGCTTCGAGCACCGTGCCACTCGCCGGACGATCGGGCACAGCCTTCAAGTCCTGCAGGTCAGCCACCAGACAGATCATCTCCATCAACAGATTGAGATTGGTCTTCTGCTTGGCCGAAACGTCAACGAATACTGTGCTGCCGCCCCAGTCTTCCGGCATCAGGCCGCGATCGGCCAACTGCTTCTTGACGCGCTCGGGAAGAGCATCGGGCTTATCGATCTTGTTCACCGCCACGATGATCGGAACGTTTGCCGCCTTGGCATGGTCGATGGCTTCCAGCGTCTGCGGCATCACGCCGTCATCCGCCGCAACCACCAGCACCACGATGTCGGTGACCTTCGATCCGCGAGCACGCATGCGCGTAAACGCCTCGTGACCAGGCGTATCGAGGAAGACAATCTCGCGCCCGTACGCCGGCGAATTCTTGTCCGTGATTGCCACTTTGTAGGCCCCGATGTGCTGGGTGATTCCGCCTGCTTCGCCTTCTGCAACGCTGGTCTTGCGGATGGCGTCGAGCAGGCTGGTTTTGCCGTGATCGACGTGGCCCATGATGGTGACCACCGGCGGACGTGTCACTGCGATTGCAGTTCCTTCGTCACCAGCGCCTTCACCGGGCGCGGTGTCCTTCGCCAACTGCTCTTCGAAGCTAATAACGTCTGTGCTGGCTCCGAAGTGGCGTGCCATCTCAGTTGCAAGGTCGGCGTCGAGCGTCTGGTTGACGGTGGCGAAAACGCCACGCGCCAGCAAGCGCGCGATCAGATCCTTGGCGCGAATTTCCAGCTTTTCCGCCAAGTCCTTCACGCTGATGCCCTCAGGAATGGTGATGGCTCGCGTGATCGGCAGCGGCTCGCTCGACAGAGACAAGCGTGGCGGCGGAGTAAAGCCCTTCATCGGGCCTTCCTTCACGCCACGCGGCACATAACGCTGACCCGGGCGCGCAGGGCGGCCCATCGGGCGTCCAGTCGGCGGCGGAGGTGCAACGCCTACGCCACCTCCCGCTCCAAACGGCGGGCGGCTTCCCGGAGGTCCCGAGCGCGTGGGGTGTGGACCCCGACGCTCGCCGGGACGCAGCGGCGGCCGATTGGCTCCGAAGGCGTTTTGCCCCTGGCTCGGGCCCTGTCCCTGTCCTTGTCCCGGCATGCTGGGACGCGGGCGCTGAAAGATCGGCTTGCCGCGCTCCGGCATACCTCCGCGAGGAGGCACAACGGCGCGTGGCTGCGTCGGCGACGGTGGCGGCGCAGCATAGACCGGACGAGGTCCAGTTTGCGGAACAATCAGTCTGCGCGGTGGAGGCGCGGGCCGGTGGGTCCCGCCCGCATGCTTCGCGGGAGTTATTGGAGCTGCAGTCGCGGCTGGTGCGGCCGCCTGTCTGGTGGCCGTATCACTGGAAACTGTGGGTGCTATTGGAACCTCCACCGGCGGGACTTCAACAACCGGCTCTGTCACTTCAGTTTTCGCCTCAACCGCAACCGGAACCTGCTCCTCAACCAGAGGTTCGACAGGCCTGGCGGTTTCCTTGACTGCTGCGGGCGGCGTCACGGGCGCAGCAGGGGGAACTGCGGCTACCTTGGTAGGAATAGTAATTGTGGCCGGTGGACGCGCCACCGACTGGGGCGTAATGAACCGCGGCGCTGGCTTGGGCGACTCGACAGGAGCGACTGGAGCCGCGCTGGCAGCAACGGCAGGTGGCTTGGCCACGCTGCTCGGAGGACGCGGAGGCACAGCCGACGGAGGCGCCACGGTGTGACGCGGCGGCGCTACCGGAGCTGCAGCGGCAGCGGGACGCGAAGGTACTGGCGGGTGGGCGGCCTTTTGCGTGATCGCCTTCAGCACGTCTCCCGGCTTGGAGATGTGCGACAAGTCGATCTTGGGCTTGAACTCTTCCGTCTGCGCGCGAGAGCTGCGGCTGGCGGTGGTGCTGCCAGGTTCGCCGTGCTCGGCGTAATACTTTTTCACGCGCTCCGCCTCATCCACTTCGATGGAGCTGGAGTGTGTCTTCTTTTCCGTGACTCCGACCTTGATAAGCAGATCGAGAATCACTTTGCTTTTGACCTCGAGTTCCCTCGCCAGGTCATTAATTCGAACCTTTTGCAGCATTCCGCCCTATTTCCTCCGTATTGTCCCGTCCGCCTACGCGTTCATAGCATCCTCGCGCTTTGGTTGCCGATCCGCGGTTGGACCGGGTTCCCGGCTGCCCCGAGGGAGCCAGCCGGTTGATAAGGCACCGCGGACCCTGAAAATTCAACGCTGCTCGCCGGGCAGTTCTTCGTCCGGCACGCTCTCACCTTGGACTTCCGGGCGCTCGTGTGTGGTGACCTCCGCCTCATCGGCTGGAGGAGCATTCTCCACACCTTCCACCACCTCGGCCTCATAGTACTGGCCAGACTCAACCAACTCTTCCACCGACTCTTCGGAAGCCTCGGCCTCGGTGGACAACCCTTCGAGGTCGCCGGCCCCTACGTCGGCCTCTGCGGGAATCTCTTCGCCGTCGGACGCCGCCGCAGTTTCTTCGTCGGTAACTGCGCCTTCTTCGACAAGCTCAGCTTCGTCGACTGCGATCGCTTCTTCTCCTGCGACCACAGCCTCGTCGCCAATGACTGGTCCTTCGTCGCCCGTGGCCGCCTCTTCTTCAACCGGGGCAGCTGCTGCTGCATCGAGGCTCGCGAAGTAATTGTTGACCGCGATGCTTATCTTCTCCACCGTCTTGGGGCCAACGCCGGGGATTTCTTCGAGTTGCTCCGGCGTCATGTCCGCGACCTGTTCGACTGTCGTGATGCCCGCAGCAACCAACTTTTCGACAATGCCCGGTTCCAAGTCTGGCACGCTTTCCAGAGGCGTCGTCGGCTGGCCCATCACTTGCGACATCTGGGCCTCGACTTCTTGCCGCTTCTCTTCCTCGCTCTTGATGTCGATCTTCCAGCCCAGCAGTTTGGCGGCCAGCCGTACGTTCTGCCCTTTCTTTCCGATGGCGAGAGACAACTGGCTATCGTCAACGATCACTTCCAGGTGCTTGTCCTGCCCTTCGAGCACGGTGACGCGGCTGACCTTGGCCGGCTGCAGCGCTTTCTCGGCGAAGGTGACGGCGTCATCGTGATACTCGATGATGTCGATCTTCTCGCCGCGCAACTCGCGAATGATTGACTGCACCCGCATGCCCTTCATGCCGACGCAGGCGCCCACCGGATCGACATCCTTGTCCTTCGACATGACCGCTATCTTGGTGCGCTCACCCGCTTCGCGCGCAATCGCGCGGATCACGACGGTGTTGTCGTAGATCTCCGGGACTTCCGTCTGGAAAAGGTGCGACACCAACTCGGGCACCGCGCGCGACGCCACGACCTGCGGCCCCTTTGACGCTTTCTCCACGCGAACGATGACCACCCGCACGCGCTCACCGGGAGCGAACGACTCCAGCCGTGATTGTTCTTTCTTCGGGATGCGCCCCTCGGCCTTGCCGAGATCGACGATGACGTCCTGCCCCTCGACGCGCTTCACCGTCGCGTTGATCACTTCGCCGACGCGTCCGATGTACTCGTTGTAAACCGTGTCGCGCTCGGCCTCGCGAACCTTCTGGAAGATGACCTGCTTGGCCAATTGCGCTGCGATGCGGCCCAACACTTCGGTCGGCTTTTCGGTGCGCAACTCGCCGCCCACTTCCGCAGATGGATCGATGCGCCTGGCGTCTTCCAGCGAAATCTGCGCGTTCGGGTCTTCGACCAGGTCGGAGTTCTCCACGATGGTGCGCACCGCGTAGGCCTTGATCTGGCCGGTTTCCTTGTTCAACTCGGCGCGCAAGTTCTCCTGCGTCTTGTAGTATTTTCGGGTGGCAACGACGATGGCATCTTCCACCGCACCCACGACGATGTCCGGATTGATGCCCTTCTCGCGGCTCAGAGCGTCGATCACGTTGTACAGTTCACTCGCCATAAAATACCTGCCACCTTACTGAGAAACTCGAATCCAAAATGTTGTCCTGCTCCGAAGCTAGAACTCGGGAACCAGATTGGCTTTCTCCACGTTCGCCAGTTCGATCTCGACTGCGGCGCCCGCCGCGACCGCCTCATGCTTCTTGCTCTTCGTGCGGCCGGTCAACTCCAGGCTCAGCCGCCCGTCCTGAAACGCCTTCAGACGTCCCTCAAAATGCCGGTTGCCGTTGACCGGATCGCGCGTCATCAATTTCACCAGGCTGCCGGTGAACCGCTCGAAGTCAGCCGCCTTGGAAAGCTTGCGGTCCAACCCCGGCGACGAAACCTCCAACGTGTAAGTCGCGCCCGGCACCGCGTCTTCAACGTCGAAAATGGTGCCGGCCTCACGGCTGAAATTCGCGCAGTCTTCGTGGGTCACGCCGTCGGGCTTATCGATAAAAATCCGCAAAGTCCGTGCCTTGCCACCGCCGAGCAATTCGATCTCGACGACTTCCAGTCCGCTGGACTGCGCCACCCGTTCCGCGATCTCTTGAATCTTGTCTAAACCAGCCGCCATTTTTCTTCGTACATTCGCCATCGGCGATCAAACGCAATCCACCCAACAGGCTTTCGTTGCCGCCCGGACTCGCCAAGAACCAGCGGATTGCAGGGTGGAATAATAAAGTGGGCTCTCGCCCACCGGTGTGCTTCGCCGAGTACGCTGGCGGCGTCCGTCACTCTGCCGGGAGCAACCGGAGCCCTTTACACACAGCAGTACTTTGCTAACTATACGCCCCAAATCAGCGAAATTCAACGACCCCGGTGGAAACTGGTGCCTATCGCCTTGGCCGGTTGGTGGGCAGTCGATAACTTGCTACTTCCGTGTCATTCCGCGCGTTTGCCTAACCGCGAAGCCAACTCTACAATCAAAGATTATCCTTCCAGAGACCAATTGCCATGATTCATTTTCCTGTACCTGAGGCGCTTACCTTCGATGACGTGTTGTTGCTTCCTGCCAAGTCGGATGTCGTACCCGCCGCGGCGGACACATCAACTCGCCTGACCCGCAATATCCTGCTGCAGATTCCCCTCATCAGCGCTGCCATGGACACCGTGACCGAATCGCGCATGGCCATCGCAATGGCGCAGCAGGGCGGGCTCGGCATCATCCATCGCAATTTCACCATCGAGCAGCAGGCTAGCGAGATCGACAAAGTGAAGCGCTCTGAGAGCGGGATGATCGTCGATCCCATCACCATGTCGCCCGACGACAAGATCTCCGATGCGCTGGAGGTCATGCGTCACTACCGCATCTCCGGCGTGCCGGTGACCAAGAACAAGAAGCTCGTCGGCATCCTGACCAATCGCGATCTGCGTTTCGAAACCCGCACCGATATTCCCATCAGCGAAGTGATGACCAAGGAGAACCTCATCACCGTGCCGGTGGGTACGACGCTGACCGAGGCGGAAGCGATTCTCCACACGCATCGCATTGAAAAGCTACTGGTCGTCGATGATCAGTACCGCCTCAAAGGCCTGATCACCGTAAAAGACATCCAGAAGCGGCTGAAATATCCCAATGCGGCGAAGGATGATCACGGACGTCTGCGTGTCGGAGCCGCCATCGGCGCGACCGGCGACTTTCTGGAGCGTGCCGCCGAGATGGTGAAAAGTAAAGCCGACTTGCTGGCCATCGACAGCGCGCACGGACACTCGACGCGGGTGATCGAGGCCATCAAAATGGTCAAAGCGAAGTTCCCCGAAGTCGATCTCATCGCCGGCAACATCGGAACCTTTGAAGGCGCTGTCGAGTTGGCCCGCGCCGGAGCCGACGCCATCAAGGTCGGCATCGGTCCGGGATCGATCTGCACCACTCGCATCGTAACCGGCGCCGGCGTTCCGCAGATCACAGCCATTGCCGAGGCCTCGCGCGCCGCGCGCGACTCCAACATTCCGATCATTGCCGACGGCGGAGTCAAGTACTCGGGAGATATCACCAAGGCCATCGCTGCCGGCGCCAGTTGCGTCATGATTGGTTCGCTGTTCGCCGGCACCGAAGAGAGTCCGGGCGAGACGATCCTCTACCAGGGCCGCTCCTTCAAGGCTTACCGCGGGATGGGCTCGCTGGCCGCCATGGCGCAGGGTTCCAGCGAACGCTACTTCCAGACCACTGAAACCGACTCATCGACGCAGGTGCTGTCCGACGACGGCACCGAGAGCAACCGTCTCGCGAAGCTCGTCCCCGAAGGCATCGAAGGCCGCGTTCCCTACCGTGGCACGGTTGGCATGATCACGTACCAACTCGTCGGCGGAGTGAAAAGCGGCATGGGCTACGTCGGCTGCTCCTCCATCGCCGAACTGCAGCAGAAGGCGCGCTTCGTGCGCATCAGCGGAGCGGGCTTGCGCGAAAGCCACGTGCATGACGTCCTGATCACGCGCGAGGCCCCCAACTACAGGGTTGAGTAGTGCTGAGGCCTTCGTTCAAAGTCCTCGCGAGGAACTGGTGGCCGGTTGCGGTCTGGCTGGCGATCATTCGCCTGGAGTCAACTGACTACGCTTCCTCCACAGCCACGTTTGGCCTGCTCTATAAGGTATTCACGATGATTTTCGGCCGTGTGGACCCGCGGCTGCTCCTGGTAATGAATGAAGTGCTGCGCAAGAGCGGGCATTTCATTGGCTATGCCATCCTGAGTTTGCTCGTGTTCCTGGCCCTGAAGCACACCCATCGTGATCGTCTGAAACCCGTGTTGCAACGAACTTGGGGAACGTTCTTTCGCGACACCTGGCAGTTTGATTGGGCGGCTACTGGCGTTCTCTTCGCGCTGATCACCGCGTCATTGGATGAAATCCACCAGACATTTCTTCCCTCGCGCACGGGCCGCTGGCAGGACGTTGCCATCGACACCACCGGCGCGCTTGTCATGCAACTGCTGCTCTATGCGCGGGCAGCACATGCCATGAGCCACCGCCGGCAAAACCCGGTGGACGAGCCGGAACCCTCACTCACCCGCTAAACCGTGCCAACAGGCGCACACGGCTAGGAGTTTCGCCGCTTTTCATTTTCCCGCAGGCGCTCCACGGCCATAGCAAGCTTCTCCGTGTCGGCAAACTGGATGATCTTTTTCACTCTCTCCGGGGTCAGTGTCTCCTCGTTCCCGAGGGCACGCAGCAGATTGATCATGATCATTCTGAGGCCGAGAACTTCGGACAGGATCGTCGTTTCCTGGGGCTTGGCCTCAGGTGGTTTCAATTGCGCCAGGAGAACTTCGCGGCACCATTCGCTGAAGGTCAGTCCGCGTGATCGAGCCAGCGCCTCGAGTTGCGCATACTCTTCATCCGTGACTTTTGCATCGGCCGACCTTGCGCGCAAAATACCCATCATTCAAGAACCCTTTCCCGTGACCATCGAGCACTGTGGGCAGTCTAGGACAATCCAGTCATTGCGTCCAACGTCAAAGCGGAGGGCAGAACGCCGGCAGGATTTTCCACGATGACGAGGTCGGATTTCAGGTCTGGACCTCCATGGGCGCCAGCATCTCAAAAACAAAGCGCACCCGCGTGGCGGATGCGCCTGATGTCCCGACAACTGCCTGCGGTCCAAACCCGCGCGGCCAGCTGCGATAAACTACTTCTCTTCGGTTGTACTTTCGGTTGTACCTTCGCCGCCTTCAGCCGGAGCGGCCTGGGCGGTAGCTTCTTCCATCGCCTTGCGGTTTTCTTCCGCACGCTTGGCGCGGGCCGCGTTACGCTTCTGGCGCTTTTCGTCGAGAGTGGCTTCGCTGCCGAGCAGTTCGACAAACGCGATATCGCCGCCATCACCCTGGCGGAATCCGCCATGGATGATGCGCAAGTAGCCGCCATTGCGGTCGCCGTAGCGCGGTGAAATCGTGTCGAACAGCTTGTCCACGGCTTCGCGCGTCATGAGGTAGGACAAAGCTTGCCGCCGCGCCGCAACATCTCCGCGCTTGCCCAGGGTGATCATCTTCTCCACGTGCGGACGCATGGCCTTGGCCTTGGTGAGCGTGGTTTCGATGCGCTCTTCCACGATCAGCGAGGTCACCAGGTTGCGCAGCAGCGCTCTCCGGTGCTCGGTGTTCCGTCCTAGTTTCCATCCTGCTCTACGATGACGCATGTCCGTGATCCTTCACAATCTCGCAAAAGTCGCGGCCTTTGCGCCGCGCAAATAAATAGAGAGCGGCTCGCCGCTCCCCTTAGAAATTTGGTTCCGAGCTTCCACCGTAGCTCAACGCCGAAGGCAGCGACGAAGCCTGCGATGCCGCGGAAGAACTTCCCGGTACCGCATTGCCGTGCTCGTCGATCTTCATGCCAAGGCCCAGGCCCATCGTCCCCAGGATCTCTTTGATCTCGTTGAGAGACTTACGGCCGAAGTTCTTGGTCTTCAGCATCTCCGCTTCCGACTTCTGCACCAACTCGCCGATGGTCTGGATGTTTGCGTTCTTCAGGCAGTTGTAGCTGCGCACCGAAAGCTCCAGCTCTTCGACCGAGCGGTTCAGGTTCTCGTTGCGAATTTCCGGCTTGCCGGAATCGATCGCCTGTGCCGCCTCCAGTTCATCCTCAAAGTTGATGAAGATGAACATGTGGTCCTTCAGCAGCTTGGCCGCCAACCCCAGCGCATCCGCCGGAGTCACCGAGCCATTGGTCCAGATTTCAATTGCCAGCTTGTCGTAATCCGTGATCTGTCCGAGGCGGGCCGCTTCGACCGAGTAGTTGCACTTGCGCACCGGCGAGTGGACCGAGTCGATGGGAATGAATCCCAGGCCGAGGTCCTCGTCGAAGTTCTTGTCAGCGGAAACATAACCTCGTCCCTTCTTGAGGCGCATCTCCATATCGAGTTTGCCGCCCTCGCTGATGGTCGCGATGTAAACGTCTTTGTCCAGCACTTCAACGTCGGAGTCCGCTTCGATCATGCCCGACGTAATCACTCCCGGCTGATCGGCGCGCAGGTAAATCGCTTTCGGCGCGTCGCCATTGAGGCGGAAGGGGACCTGTTTCAAGTTAAGAATGATGTCCGTCGCGTCCTCAACGACTCCGGGGATCGACTGGAACTCGTGCAGCACGCCTTCGATCTTGACCGCCGTAACTGCGGCGCCTTCAATGGACGAAAGCAACACGCGGCGCAGCGCGTTGCCAATGGTGGTGCCAAATCCGCGTTCAAACGGCTGTGCCCAGAAGTGACCGTACTTGTCGGTCAGGGATTCGGTGTCGGTGGCAAGCCGCTTCGGTTTCTGAAAGCCTTTCCAAAGCATTCGTAACTCCTGTCTCTCTGTTCGGCCATGCTGCGCGCGTGATCCTGAAAGCAATCACGTTCGGCTGATCTGGCTCGACATTGTAGGAAACGCAGCGCCCATGGGGAGGCGCTGCGCATAACTACTTGCTATAAAGTTCCACGATCAACTGCTCGTTGATCGGCAGGTTGATGTCTTCGCGCTTCGGTAGAGCGAGGACCCGACCTTTGTAGGCATCGCGATCGACCTGCAACCAGTTCGGCGGAGCCTGGTGGCTGGCGAATTCCTTCGCCGACTCGATCACGACCAGCTTGTTGCTCCTCTCGCGGATCGCGATTTCATCTCCCGCATTGACCTGGAAGGAAGGAACATCGACCTTGCGTCCGTTGACCGTTACATGGCCGTGGCGCACAATCTGGCGTGCCTGGCGCCGCGCCGAGGCGAAGCCGAGGCGATACACCACGTTGTCCAGGCGGCGTTCGAGTTGCTGCAACAGCAATTCGCCGGTAACGCCCTTGGAACGGGCGGCCTTCTCGAAGTAGTTGCGGAACTGGCCTTCCTGGGTGAAGTAGGTGCGCTTCGCCTTCTGCTTCTCGCGAAGCTGAAGTCCGTATCCCACGATCTTCGCCTTGCGGTCCTTACCGTGCTGTCCGGGGGCGAAGTTGCGCTTTTCGATCGGACACTTGTCCGTGTAGCACTTTGCGCCCTTGAGGAACAGCTTCATTCCCTCGCGGCGGCAAAGCCGGCATACTGCATCTCTATATCGTGCCAAGTTGCTTTCTCCTTCGGACCGCCGTAGCGGCTGGTCCGGTTATGGATCGGTTTACGGGCGCTTGGCGGCCTTTCTTCCCGATCAAATCAGTGGCTGGTGACTAGTGGCTGGTGGCTAGTAAAACAACCAAAACAACCTTCCACTATATTCACCATCCTTAAAACCCAGTCCAGAGCCGACGAGTCACGGTGATAGCCGACTCGAAACTTGAAACTGGAAACTTCTAGCCACTGGCCACAAGCCACTGGCCACTGGTCTTAGACTCTGCGGCGCTTCGGCGGACGGCAGCCGTTATGCGGAACCGGCGTGACATCGCGAATCGAACGCACATCCAGCCCAGAGGCTGCCAATGCGCGCACCGCCGACTCACGCCCCGAACCCGGGCCGCTGACCTTCACGTCCACACTGCGCATACCATGATCGCGCGCCTGGTTGGCGGCATTCGCCGCGGCCTGCTGCGCCGCGAACGGCGTGCCCTTGCGCGATCCGCGGAAGCCGAGCGATCCCGAACTCTTCCACGACACCGTGTTCCCCGCGAGATCGGTGATGGTGACGATGGTGTTATTGAAGGACGCCTGTACGTGCACATATCCATGCGGAACGTGCTTGCGCTCCTTCTTCTTGAACTTCTTGCCGGACTTGCCTTTTTTGTCCGCTGCGGAACCAGCTGCTTTAGCCATGTTCTATGTCTTCCCAGTCGCTTTCTTCTTGTTGGCTACCGTGCCCTTACGCGGTCCCTTGCGGGTGCGGGCATTGGTGTGGGTGCGCTGGCCACGAACCGGCAGGCTGCGGCGATGACGATACCCACGATACGATCCGATTTCGATCAGCCGCTTAATATGCATCGAGGTGTCTTTGCGGAGGTCGCCTTCCACATTGCCTTCCTGCTCGATGACCTGGCGGATGCGATTGACCTCATCCTCGTTGAGATCGCTGACCTTCTTCGTGCCTTCCACCGTGGCGGAAGCCAGGATGCTCTTCGCTCGCGAATTCCCGATACCGAAGATGTAAGTCAACGCGATGCTCACATGCTTGTTGCGCGGAAGATCCACGCCTGCGATACGTGCCATAGTTGCTCCAGAACCTTTTTTGCTCAGTTACCAGCTACTAGTAACCAGCAACTTATTTATCCCTGCCGCTGCTTGTGCTTGGCGTTTTCGCAGATCACGCGGACCACTCCGTGACGGCGGATCACCTTACACTTGTCGCAAATCTTCTTGACCGATGCCCGGACCTTCATGATGACGTAAATTCCCTTCGGCTACTTGTCCAAACTTGAGCAGATCCTTCGTCCGTCCGCAGCGTCTCAGGATAGCGGCGCCGGACTCAAACGCCCGGCAATCGCCGCTACTTGTACCGATAAACAATGCGGCCGCGTGTTAAGTCGTAGGGCGAAAGCTCCACGGCCACCCGGTCGCCCGGAAGAATCTTGATGAAGTTCTTGCGCATCTTGCCCGATATGTGGGCCAGGACCTGGTGCTTGTTTTCCAGTTCCACCTTGAACATGGCATTGGGCAGTGGTTCCAGCACCACCGCCATCACTTCAATCGCGTCTTCCTTACTCATTGAACTCCAGTTGTCAGTTCTCAGTTATCAGTTGTCAGATTAGCCACGCAGTCAGAGCTCAAAGTTCGCACTGACAACTGACCACTGACAACCGACAACTACTCCGTCAAAATCACTGGCCCGTTCTTCGTCACTGCCACGCAGTGTTCGAAGTGGGCGCTCCAACTTCCGTCTTGCGTGACGGCTGTCCACTTGTCGTCCAGCAACCGCGTTTCCGGACGGCCTACGTTGACCATCGGCTCGATCGCCAGCACCATGCCGTCGCGCAATTTCGGGCCGCTTCCGGGAGCTCCGTAATTCGGAACCTGCGGATCTTCGTGCAACTTGGTGCCGATGCCGTGGCCTACAAACTCGCGAACTACGCTGAAGCCGTTGGCCTCGACCAGTTTCTGTACCGCCGCGCCAACGTCGCCAACCGTGTTGCCAACTCGCGCCGCTTCGATTCCACGGTGAAGCGACTCGCGAGTCACGTCTAACAGTTGCTGTAACTCGGGACTCAGGCCACCGTCCACCGGGACCGTAATCGCCGCATCACCGTAATACCCGTCCAGCACTACTCCCGTGTCGATGGAGACGATGTCGCCCGTCTTCAACACCCTGCGTTCCGACGGGATGCCATGCACAATCTCGTTGTTGATCGACGTACACAAAACGCAAGGGTAGTCGTAATATCCCTTGAACGCCGGCTTGGCGCCCAGTTCCTTGATCTTGCGCTCCGCTACCCGCTCCAGGTCCATGGTGGAAACGCCGGGAGCGACCACTTCCCTGACGCTATCGAGAACTTGACGCACGATGCGCCCGCTACGGCGCATCTTCTCGATCTCGGAAACCGACTTACAAACGATTGACATTCTCTATCGCACTAAATGCCTGCGCTGCAATCGCTTCCACCGACTGGTCGCCGTTGATCTCAACCAAACGGCCCTTGATGTGGTAATAGTCCACCAGGGGAAGTGTCAGCTTCTCGTAGTTTTTCAGGCGTTCGACAACAACTTCTTCCGTGTCGTCGGGACGCACAACAAATCGTCCTCCGTCGACATCACAGATGCCATCAACTTTAGGAGGCTGGAAATAGACGTTGTAGATCCGCCCACAGGTGGGACAAGAACGACGCCCGGTGATTCGCTGCAGTAGATGATTATACTCCACGACCAACCGGATCACAACCGGCTTCATCCCGCTCGACTGCTCCGCCCCGTTGCCCGATTGCCGAGATTTCAAATATCTGTCCAGCCATTCGGCCTGCACCACAGTTCGTGGAAAGCCGTCCAAAATGTACCCGCGGTCGCAATCCGGCTGGCGTAACCGCTCTGCCACCATGTCGCAGACCAGGTCATCGGATACCAGCGCGCCGCTGCCCAGCAACGCCTTGACCTTGAGACCCAGTTCCGTCCCGCGAGCCACGTTATCTCGCAGCAGGTCTCCGGTCGAAATCTGCGGGATGCCGTAAGCGCTGGAAATCAGCTTAGCCTGGGTTCCCTTGCCAGCGCCCGGGGGTCCCAACACGATGATCGTCCCGACTACCTGTTCTTTCCTGATGACGCCCAACTCTGACGACCGAGTCTGTGCCTGCACGTCATGCCCCCGTGGGCCGTCCCATTGGCCCATTGCCCGCCCGGGCGGGCCGGAGCCTCCCGGTGGCTCCGTTACTACCAAGTCGATCGGCGTCCCCGAACGCGACCACTGCGCGGGGTGAAGCCCTCGTAGTGACGCATGATGAGCTGCGATTCCACCTGGTTGACCGTGTCCATGGCCACGCCCACCACGATCAACAGCGAGGTACCGCCAAAGTAAAAGTTCACGTTCAAGCCGCTGGTGACCCAGGTAGGCAGGTGCTCAAAGAACGCCCCCACGGAACCATACAGGTGGTTCAGGTGAATGCCTGTGATCATCCATTCCGGAATGAACGAGATCAGAATCAAGTACCCCGCACCCACCAACGTAATGCGGGTCAAAATGTCGTTGATGTAATTCGCCGTGCGCGCGCCTGGCCGGATGCCTGGAATAAATCCACCATACTTGCGCATATTGTCAGCAACCTCGTTGGGGTTGAAAACAATCGACACGTAAAAATACGCGAAGAACACGATCCCCACTGCGTACAGCAGCGTGTACAGCGGCTCTCCCCAACGCAGGGCATTGAAGATAGGGCTGAGGTAGCGGCTGTCCTTGAACATCGGCAGCGCTCCCAGTGTCTGCGGAAGCGTCAACACCGACGACGCAAAGATGACCGGCATAACGCCGCCCGAGTTGACACGCAACGGAAGATGGGTGGACTGGCCGCCCATGACCTTGCGCCCGACCACACGCTTGGCGTACTGCACGGGTATTCGCCGCTCACTACGCTCCACAAACACAATGAAGGCGACCACCCCGATCATGACCACGATCAGCAACAGGATCGCCGGTACCGTAAACGCTCCCCAAGCCTGGGTCCGTACTTTGTCGTAAAGATCGGCCACCGCGCGAGGCAAGCCCACCACGATGCCGGCAAAGATCAGCAGCGACATGCCGTTGCCTACGCCGCGCTCGGTGATCTGTTCACCCAGCCACATAATGAACACGCTGCCCGTAGTGAGCGTGAGCATGGTCATCAGCACGAAACCGAATCCGGGATTGTTCACGAAGCCGGGCTGGCGCTGCAGCGTAAACGCAATTCCCAACGACTGGACCGCGCTCAGCAATAAGGTCAGGTAGCGCGTCCACTGGGTGATCTTCTTGCGCCCCAGTTCGCCTTCCTTCTGCAACTTGGCAAGCGGCTCGTAAACCACCGTCATCAACTGCAGAATGATCGATGCCGTGATGTACGGCATGATGCCGAGGGCAAAGATCGTCAGACGGCGCAACTGGCCGCCGCTGAACAGGTCGATGAATCCCAGGAAGGTGCCGCGATTCTGGTCGAAGAACTGCGCCAGCACGTCGGCATTAATGCCGGGCGTGGGGATATGTCCGCCGAACCGGTAAACGGCGAGCAGCCCGAGCGTAAACAGAATGCGCTTCCGCAGATCGGGAACGCGAAATACGTTGGCCAGCTTCTCAAGCATTACAAAAACCTCAGTTGCCAGACGCCAGTTACCAGTTACCAGTAACCAGCCACGCTCTACAGTACGTTAACTTTGCCACCGGCCTTTTCGATCTTTTCCTGGGCCGACTTGGAAAACTTGTGCGCGTGCACCGTTAGCGCCTTCGACAGCTCGCCCTGGCCAAGTACCTTGACCAGCGTGTTCTTCGAGGTGACGATGCCGACCTTGCGCAGAACTTCCGGAGTGATCTCCGTCTCATCCAACGTGGCCAGCCGCTCCAGGTTCACCACTTCGTATTCCGTCTTGAAGATGTTGGTGAAGCCGCGCTTCGGCAAACGCCGGTGCAGCGGCATCTGGCCGCCTTCAAATCCACGCATCAGGCTGGAGCCGCTCCGCGATCCCTGGCCTTTGTGGCCACGCGTCGAGGTTTTACCCATGCCTGAGCCCATGCCACGGCCAACGCGCTTCTTGTTCTCGTTGGCTTTGCGGGGTGCCCGTAAATTACTAAGATTCATTGTGTACCGTACCTGGGCGGGAAACGCTGTGCGCCGCATCAGTTCATTACGACTTTCGTCTGACCGAATTCGTCATTGCTCTGCTTCTTGCTGGCTGCAGTCGCTGTTCACCAGTCACCAGCTACCAGTCACCAGCTACCCTCCACGATCTCGACCAGGTGCGGAACCTTCGCCACCATTCCACGGATCGACGGCGTGTCTTCCCGCTCGATCACCTGGTACAGGCGAGTGAATCCCAAACCCTTGATCACCAGCTTGTGCTTCACCGGTGTACAAATCGCCGAGCGCACATACTTGAGATGAATCTTCGATCCCGGGTCAGTGGCCTTCGTTTCGGTTTTTTTGCGAATTCGCGCCATGATTAAAGCTCCTCGACCGACTTGCCACGCGCCGCCGCAACTTCCTTGCGATCGCGCAGCCGGCCCAAGGCGTTGAACGTCGCCTTGATCACGTTGTGCGGGTTGGTCGTCCCGATGGACTTGGTCAGCACGTTCTGCACTCCAGCGGAAGTCATGACCGCACGCACCGCTCCACCTGCAATGACGCCAGTTCCTTCCGGAGCCGGTTTCAGCATGACCATGCCCGCTCCGTAGCGCCCCAGCACCTGGTGGGGAATGGTGGTCTGCGTCAGGTTGATGCGCAGCAGGTTCTTCTTGGCCGCCTCGATGCCCTTGCGGATCGCCTGCGGAACTTCCTTGGCCTTGCCGGAACCGTAACCCACGACGGCAGCGGACGGATCGCCCACTACCACCAGCGCCGCGAACGACATGTTCTTGCCGCCCTTGACGACCTTGGTGACGCGATTGATCGAGACCACCTGGTCCTTGAGCTGGTAGCTGTTGGCGTCAAGCTTTTTCTTTACTGTTGCCATTCCGTAGTTTCTCCAAACTCTCTTGCGAACGCTCTTGGCTTTTCGCCAATTGCTAGTCGCTAGTTGCTAGTTGCCGTTCTGTTGTCCAGTTACCAGCAACCAGTCACCAGTTACCGTTCTTAGAACTCCAGCCCCGCTGTGCGAGCGGCTTCCGCCAGCGCCTTGATGCGACCGTGATACAGGTATCCGCCGCGATCGAAGACCACCTTCTTGATGCCCTTCTCCTTGGCGCGCTCGGCAATCAGCTTTCCGATCTCCTTCGCCGAGGCCACGTTGCCGCCGGTGGGACGCTTCTCGCCCTTCATGCCTTTGCCTTTTTCGGTCGACGCAGCGGCCACGATGGTCGCACCCTTTGCATCGTCGATGACCTGGGCATAAATGTGGCCAACCGAGCGGTACACATTCAGCCGCGGACGCTCCGCCGTACCAGCCATCTTTTTGCGAATGCGGGTGTGGATCCTGCCCCGCACTTCGTTCTTCGATGTTTTTCCAATCATCTCTGTGCTTCCTTAACTCCCGGGGTTCTGAACCGGGAGAACGTGGTACCTGAGTACCCATCCGTCCTTTACGGCAACGGCCTGCTACTTACGAGCCACTAGCCACTACTTCGCGCCGGTCTTGCCGACCTTCTTCTTCAAGCGCTCATCGCTGTAACGCACACCCTTGTTCTTGTACGGATCGGGCGGACGCAGCGAACGCATTTCGGCGGCCACGAATCCAACCTTCTGGCGATCGATGCCGCTCACCGTCAGATGGGTCAGCTTGGGATCAATCGTCACTTCGATGCCCGCGGGCAACGGGTACTCGATGGGATGCGAATAGCCCAGCGTGAACACCACCAAGCCTTTGCCCTTCAGTTCCGCGCGGTATCCGATGCCGACGATGTCCAGGTCTTTGGTCCAGCCCTTGGTCACGCCTTCCACGGAGTTGTTGACCAGCGCCCGCACCAGGCCATGCATGCCAGCCTTCGAATCGTCCTCGCGGACGATATTCAGGACGCCATCTTTGGTCTCCAGTGCCACGCCACTTGGCAGGTGCGTCGAAACTTTGCCTTTCGGGCCCTGCACCGTCACCGTATTGCCTTCGACGGTATAACTGACGCCCTTCGGCAGCGGGATCGGCTTTCTTCCAATTCTCGACATAATGTCTCTCTCACTCTTGGTAGCTGGTAACTGGTAATTGGTAGCTGGCTAGTACAAGCCAATCAGCCGGAGACCAGTCACCAGCTACCAGCGACCTCTTAATAAACTTCGCAAAGCACTTCGCCGCCCAGCTTTTCCTTGCGCGCCTGGCGGCCGGTCATCACGCCCTTGGGAGTAGTCAGGATGTTGATCCCCAACCCGCCCAGCACCCGCGGAATCTCGCTGTGGCCAACGTACACCCGGCAACCCGGACGCGAGATGCGCTTGAGCTGCGAAATCGGCGACGAACTGTCAGAGCCGTACTTCAGGTACACGCGCAATACCTTGCGGCCTTCTTCTTCCGTGGTCTTGTAGTTCGCGATGTAGCCCTCGTCTTTCAGAATGCGGGCCATCTCCACCTTCAGCTTGGAGAGGGGAACGTCCACCTTCTGGTGCCGCGCGTTGATCGCGTTGCGTACCCGCGTCAGAAAATCTGCGACCGGATCGGTCAAACTCATGCTCGCTATCTCCTCAAATCGTCGCCCGTTAGCTTTCCGCGAACTTCCCGCGTGAGGCCCTGTCCCACATCGTGGGATGAGCGCTCGTGAAAGAACCAGCCGCGACGGACTTACCTCAGCGTTCGGTCACCGGTGTTGCCGGCTCGCGGGCCGCTGACAGCCCTTAACTACTGCTTCGACCCGCATCAATCGCTGTCGAAGCGAGGTCCCCGAATCTCCGGGGTCCCCGGCGAGCGCCGTTTTTGCGCTTGCTGGGGCGATTACCAGGACGACTTCGAAACGCCGGGAATTTCTCCCTTGAGCGCCAGGCCGCGGAAGCACAAACGGCAGACGCCGAACTTGCGCAGAAACGCCCGCGGACGTCCGCAAATGTGGCAGCGGTTGTGCTGGCGGCTGGAGAACTTGGGTTTCTTGTTCGCCTTGGCGATACTGGATGTCTTAGCCATCGTTTCCTTTACTCGTTTGCTTTTCTCTTGTCCCTACGGGACTCGGGCTATCTTCCAAACTTAAAACTCGAAACTTGAAACTTTCTTCACGAGCCACTGGCCACCAGCCACTAGCCACTTCTTACTGCGCCGCGGTGCGGAACGGCATGCCCATGTGCTTCAGCAGCGCACGTGCCTGATCGTCATTGCCCGCGGTGGTCACTATCGTGATGTTCATTCCCCGCATCTTTTCGACCTTCGAATAATCGATTTCCGGGAAGATCAACTGGTCGCGCACACCGAGCGTGAAGTTGCCGCGTCCATCGAACGACTTGGTGGGCACGCCGCGGAAGTCACGCACGCGCGGCAGAGCGATATTCACCAGCCGGTCGAAGAATTCGTACATGCGGTCGCCGCGCAGGGTCACCATCACTCCGATGGGATTTCCTTCGCGCACCTTAAACTGCGCGATCGATTTCTTCGCCTTGGTGATGATCGGCTTCTGCCCGGTAATCTGGGTCACTTCGCTGGCCGCCGGATCCATGACCTTGGCGTTCTGCGTCGCTTCGCCCACACCCATGTTGACCACGATCTTTTCCAGCTTCGGGGCCGCCATGGTGTTCTCCAGGCTGAATTCCTTCATCAGCGCCGGCAGAACTTCCTTGTAATACTTCTCGCGCATGCGCGCGGTGGCGCGATTGTTCGCCTTCGGCCGCGACGGCTTGCCGGACGGCTGCTCTCCGCCTACTTCTTCCTGCGCTGGCTTGGCCTTCTTGCCCTGGGACTTACCACCCTGGGCGGGCGCCGCGCTCTTCTGTTTCTTCTCGCTCTTCTCGTCTGCCATTTCCTGCTTCACCTTTCTCACGGTTTCGGATGTCGCACCGGTTCGTGAGGAACTCAACTTGGTAGCTGGTGACTGGTAACTGGTAAAACCCGTCTGTCGCTACCTACAGACTGCAAATGCCTGCCACCAATTACCAGTTACCAGTTACCAATAACCAGTTACTTCTCCAGCGTCGCCCGGCAGACCTTGCAGACCCGCACGTGCTTGTCGCCGCGTTTCTCGTGGCCCACGCGCACCGGCCGTCCGCACGCGGCGCACATCAGCGCTACGTTGCTGATGGAGATCGAGCTTTCCTGCTCGGCGATGCCGCCCTTGATGTTCTTCTGCGGATTGGGTCGCACGTTCTTCTTCACCATCATCACGTGCTCTACCAATACCTTGCCAGCGTGAGGCATCACACGCAGCACGCGGCCTTCCTTGCCCTTGTCGCGTCCGCTGATTACCCGGACCTGGTCGTTACGTCGAATGTCGACTACTTTCTGCATTTGTTCACTCACTCCGGTAACTGGTCACTGGTAATTGGTAACTGGAATCGACCGCTGACCATCCCATTTCATAGCTTGCTGCGCTCATCAAAACTTAGCTGCCTAGTTCAACTTCCGCCTGTTCCTTGATCGCCTTAGCCAGTTACCAGCTACCAGTAACCAGCTACCGTTCTACAGAACTTCCGGCGCTAGGGAAACGATCTTCAAAAACTTCTTCTCGCGCAGCTCGCGCGCCACGGGACCGAACACGCGAGTCCCCACCGGCTCGCCGCCTTCGCTGATCAGCACCGCCGCATTCTGGTCGAAGCGGATGTAGGTGCCGTCGCGCCGGCGATGCTCTTTACGAGTGCGTACGATCACGGCCTTGACGACGGTGCCTTTCTTCGCGGTGCCGTCCGGTGAAGCTTCCTTCACCGAGGCTGTAACCACGTCGCCCAGATGCGCCACCAAGCCAACCCCACCGCCCAGCGGCAGGATCACCTGCAGTTTGCGCGCGCCTGAGTTATCGGCGACATCGAGCATGCTTCTCATCATCACTGCCATAACTTTATCTCCTTACCGCCACCCTGTGGGTGCCCCATTCTTTCGCCCGCTTTTGGCGAAAGGGTGGGTTTAGACCGGCTTCACTTCTACAGGCGCTACCTGCGCGGCCTTCCGCACGATTTCCTTCAACTGCCAGCGCTTCAGCTTCGACAGCGGACGCGTCTCTTCAATCTTGACCACATCGCCCATCTTGGCGGTGCCGTTTTCGTCGTGCGCATAGAATCGCTTGCTGCGTTTCACGACGCGCTTGTAGAACGGATGCGCCTTCTGCCGGTGTACCTCGACCACGATGGTTTTCGCCATCTTGGTGGAGACCACTTCGCCAATCAAAAGTTTGCGGCGTCCTTGCGTCTTCTCGGCTGTCGTTGCGGTTGTCGTCGTTGTATCGGCCATGGCTTACTTCTTCTCCGTCGCAGCCGTTTTCGTCTTGCTGGCCGCCTTCTTCGCCTTCACTACCTTGGGTGCCTTGACTGCTTTTGCTGTCTTTGCCACCGGAGCTACAGCCTTCACCTTGACCGAGCCGTTGCCACCAGCCAGCTGCTTTTCGCGCTCGATGGTCTTGATCCGCGCGATGTCTTTCTTCAGATCGCGGATCTTCTTCAGGCTCTCGGTCTGGCCCATCTTCAACTGAAACTTGAGCTTGAAGAGCGTGTCAGCCAGCTCGCCCTGCTGGTGCGTCAGCTCGACGTCGGTTAAATTGCGGATCTTGTCTGCATTCATTTCAAAATTCCTTAGTGGACGCCTTCACGCGCCACGAACTTGGTACGCAGCCCCAGTTTGTGCGAAGCCAGGCGCATGGCCTCGGCAGCATCGGCCTGCGAAACCCCCTCCATCTCGAAGAGGATCTTGCCCGGACGCACCACAGCCACCCAGTGATCGGGAGCGCCTTTGCCCTTGCCCATACGGGTTTCGGCCGGCTTCTTGGTGACCGGCTTATCGGGAAACAGCCGGATCCAGATTTTGCCGCCACGTTTCACAAAGCGCGTCATGGCCACGCGGCTGGCTTCGATCTGACGATCGGTGATCCAACCCGGCTCCATGACCTTGAGGCCGAAGTCGCCGAACGATAATTCGCCGCCGCGCCACGCCTTGCCGCACATCCGACCGCGTTGCTGCTTGCGGTACTTGACTTTCTTTGGCATCAACATAATGAGTTCTCAGTTCTCGGTTGCCAGTTCTCCGTTACCCTGATCAGTTCCAAGTCATTTCTGACAACTGGTAACTGACCACTGACAACTGCTTTTAAAACGCGCCTACACCCTGCGGCTCGCGCTTCTTCTCGCGCAGGATCTCGCCCTTGTACACCCAGCACTTCACGCCGATGATGCCGTACGTGGTGTGGGCTTCGGCAAAGCCGTAATCGATATCGGCACGCAGCGTGTGCAGCGGCAAACGTCCCTGCAGGTACCACTCGGAACGCGCGATCTCGTTGCCGTTCAAGCGTCCGCTGACCCGCACTTTGATGCCCTTGCATCCGAAGCGCAGCGCCGAATCCACGGCCTTGCGCATGGTGCGACGGAAGCTGACACGCTTTTCGAGTTGCAGCGCGATGTTCTCCGCCACCAGTTGCGCGTCCAGTTCCGGCTTGTGTACTTCGAGGATATCGACGTACACGTCGCGGCCCGTGCGCTTGGCGATCTCGCCCTTCAGCTTGTCGATCTCCGCGCCCTTGCGGCCGATGATGATGCCCGGACGCGCAGTGCGGATGATGATGCGCAGCTTGTTGCCGGGACGCTCGATCTCGATCGAGCTGACGCCTGCCGACTTGAGCTTGTCTTTCAGCTCTGCCTTCAGCTTCACGTCTTCCAGCAGCAGTTTGTCGTAGTCACGCTCCACGAACCAGCGCGACTTCCACGGCTTGGTAACGCCGAGGCGGAATCCGTATGGATGGACTTTTTGTCCCATAGTCTCGTTTACTCTCCGCAACGATCGCCTTCCGGCTTCGCCGCATCTGCCCGCCACTTACGCGGCAGGCGAAAACCTATTTCTTCGCTGTCTTCTTTCCCGCCGCTTTCTTCGCGGGAGCCTTCTTGGCGGCAGCTTTCTTGACCGGAGCCTTCTTCACGACTTTCCTCGCCGGTTTGGTGTCGCCCGACGTTCCGGCAGCGCCGCCATGTCCGTTGCTCGAAACCTTTTCCGCCAGCACCAGTTCCAGGTGCGAAATGCGGCGCTGGTAGCGGAACGCGCGGCCCATCGGAGCCGGACGGATGCGCTTCATGCGCGGACCATCGTTGGCAATCGCATGCTTCACGTAGAGCCGGTCGAGATCGATGTCCAGGCCCTTCTCAGCGCTCACGTAGTTGGCGTTCTCGACCGCCGAACGCAGCAGCTTATAAATCTGGGGCGCGATGCCCTTCTTGGTGTACAGCAGCGTGTCGAGCGCCTCTTCCACCCGGCGGCCCTTGATCAGGTCCAGCACCAGGCGCGCCTTCTGCGGCGAAACTCGCACATACATCAGTTTGGCTGTGAATTCCATGTTCTGTCCCTTACCTCGCCGCCGGCTTGGCCGCCGTCTCCGTCGCCGCCTTCATCGAGTGCCCCTTGAAGGTGCGGGTGAGGCTGAATTCGCCCAGCTTGTGGCCGACCATATTCTCAGTGACGTACACCGGAATGAACTTCTTGCCGTTATGCACTGCCAGCGTGTGTCCCACCATCTCCGGGACCACGGTCGAGCGGCGCGACCACGTGCGCACAACCTTCTTCTCGTTGCGCTCGTTCATGCCCTCGATCTTCACCAGCAGGTGCTTGTCGATGAACGCACCTTTTTTCGTTGAACGTGCCATATCGCCTCAGTCCTACTTCTGTCTGCGGTTCACGATGAACTTATCGGTCCGCTTGTTGTTGCGTGTCTTGTAGCCGCGTGTCGGCTGGCCCCACGGGGTCACCGGATGGCGTCCGCCGCTGGTCTTGCCTTCGCCACCGCCGTGCGGGTGATCGACCGGGTTCATGACGACGCCGCGGTTGGTCGGACGAATGCCCATCCAGCGCGTGCGTCCGGCCTTGCCGATGGAAACGTTTTCGTGGTCCGTGTTGCCCACCTGGCCAATGGTCGCCATGCAATCCACCAGCACCTTGCGGGTTTCGCCGGAAGGCAGCTTGAGCAGCGCGTAGTCGCCTTCTTTGGCCACCAACTGCGCCTGCGCTCCCGCCGAACGAGCCATCTGCGCGCCCTTGCCCGGCTTCAACTCGACGTTATGTACCGTCGTGCCAGGAGGAATGTTGCGCAGCGGCAGGGCGTTGCCCACCAGGATGTCCGACTCCGGTCCGCTGACAATCTTCGAGCCAACCTTCAGGCCAACCGGGCAGATGATGTAGCGCTTCTCGCCATCGGCGTAGTTCAGCAGCGCGATGCGGGCCGAGCGGTTGGGATCGTATTCGATCGTCGCAACCGTCGCGGGAATCCCCGTCTTGTCGCGCTTGAAGTCGATGGTGCGCAGCTTGCGCTTGTGTCCACCGCCGCGGTGCCAGATGGTCAGGTCGCCGGTATTGCGGCGTCCACTGGTGCGCCGCTTGGGTTCGGTCAACGGCTTGTGCGGCCGGTTCGTCGTCAGGTCGTCGTTAACGGTGCTCGTGGTGAAGCGCCGCGTCGGAGTAACCGGTCTATAAGTTTTGATCGCCATGTTTGTACTCGCTTGTCACGTCCTGCTGTCAGCCATCAGCTTTCAGCTATCGGTGAATCCTGGTTCGCGTCTCGTTCCTGCTCGAAACTTGAAACTTGAAACTCGAAACTTTCTAGCCACTGGCCACTAGCCACCAGCCACTGTCTTACAGGTTCTCCGCGTACTCGGGCATCTTCTGCCCCTCTTTCAGCCGCACGTAAGCTTTCTTCCAGTCAGGACGGTAGCCGGTGAACTTGCCCCGGCGGCGTTCCTTGCCCACGAAGTTGGCGGTGCGGACCGCTTCCACCTTCACCTTGAAAATGCTCTGCACCGCGTTCTTGATCTCGGTCTTCGATGCCTTCGAGGAAACCTCGAACACCAGCGTGGCTTCCGATTCCTTCACCCCGAGGCCCTTTTCCGTGATCACCGGACGGCGAATGATCTGGTATGCCGATTTCATTACGCCACCTCCTCTTGCGCTTGCTTACGCTTGGGCGCCGTCGCCTTCAGCGAGTCCTGCAGTTTTTCCAGCGCCGCGCGCGAGAACACCGCGCTGCTGTACCGCAGCAGGTGATACGGATGGACCGCGTTGCCTGCAATCAACTCGACGCCCTTCAAGTTGCGCGAGCTCAGGTGCAGGTTCTTCTCGGTCTCACCGATGTACTTTTCCACCAGCAGCGTCGTGCCCTTGGCGTTCAGCTTGTTCAGCGCCGCGCGGAAGGTCTTGGCCTTGGCTTCTTTCAGATCGAAGCTTTCGACCACCACCAGCTTGCCGTCCGACAACTTCGCCGCCAGCGCCGAGCGCAATGCGCCCTGCACTTTCTTGCGCGGAAACTCGTAGTCGTAGGAGCGGGGCTTCGGTCCGTGGACCGTGCCGCCATGCCGCCACAGTGGGGAGCGGATCGACGCGATACGCGCCCGTCCCGTGCCCTTCTGCTTCCACAGCTTCTTGCCGGCGCCGCTCACCAGCCCGCGGGTCTTGGTGGAGTGGGTCCCGGCCCGAAGACCGGCGCGGTAATGCTTGACCGCTTCCCACAGCAGGTCTTCGTTGACCGCGCCAAATACTTCTTCGGCCAACTCCAGCGAGCCTACTTTTTCGCCGTCCAAATTCACTACATCAATCGTCGCCATAATTCAGTTCCTAGTTCTCAGTTCTCAGTTCGCCTCTTTGCTGGCAACTGGCTACTGACTACTTCTTCTTCGCCGCTTGCCGCTTCGATGCCTTCAACGGATCGACCTTGCCCTCTAGACCAAATCCACGACGCTCTCTGGGTGGCTTCTTCGCCCGCGAGATGATTACGTAGCCATCTTTCGCACCCGGCACCGCGCCTTCGATCACCAGCAGGTTCTCGTCGCGATCAATACCCAGGATGCGCAGGTTGCGGGTGGTCACGCGCTCGTTGCCCATGTGTCCCGACATCCGCATGCCTTTGAACACGCGCGACGGAAACGCCGAGGAGCCGATCGAACCCGTGATCTGGAACATCGATCCGTGCGAGGCAGCGCCGCCGGCAAAATGGTGGCGCTTCACGACGCCCGCGAATCCGCGTCCCTTGCTGTTGGCCACGATGTCCACGAACTTCGTGCCTTCGAACATTTCCACCAGGATTTTGTCGCCGACCTTGGCGCCGTCCTGGTCTGCTTCGTCCACCACGATCTCTACCTCGCGCATGAAGCGCACGGGTGGCAGGTTGTTCTTCCCGAAGTGGCCTTTCATCGGCTTGGTCAGCCGCGATTCCTTCACGAACTCAACCAACCCGATCTGGGCAGCATCGTATCCATCTTTCGCAACTGTTTTACGTTGCGTAACCACGCACGGTCCGGCCTTCAGTACGGTGACCGGACGAACATCGCCCTTGTCATCGAACAACTGCGCCATCCCGACCTTCTTGCCAAGTATTCCGCTGACTGCCATCTCTATCCTCTGACTCCGCTTCCTGTTTCCGGTGCTTACTCCACCGGGGGCTTTTAGCCGCGGAAGCTTTGTTCTTCGTTCTTAGGCTTTTACTAGTCACTAGGCACTAGTCACCAGCCACTTATTTATGCTCTTTCCCAAATGCCTTGATTTCGACGTCCACACCAGCCGGTAGCTCGAGCTTCATGAGCGCATCCACCGTCTGCTGCGTCGGCTCGAGAATATCGAGCAGGCGCTTATGGGTGCGGATCTCAAACTGCTCTCGCGACTTCTTGTCCACGTGCGGGGAACGCAACACGCAGTACTTGTTTTTCACCGTCGGTAGCGGGATCGGTCCAGCGATCTGCGCCCCCGTGCGGCGTGCCGTGTCCACAATTTCACTCGTGGACTGGTCGAGAACGCGATAATCGTAAGCTTTCAGGCGGA
Source organism: uncultured Acidobacteriaceae bacterium (assembly GCA_963779555.1). GTDB lineage: Bacteria > Acidobacteriota > Terriglobia > Terriglobales > Acidobacteriaceae > DASRAA01. The sequence goes on along the minus strand of CAVZYS010000014.1, from coordinate 81,824 downwards.
TCCGGATTCGTTCTTTACCAATCACGTTAGTTTCTCTCTAATAATCAAAGATCAGTGCTGAGGGCTCGTCAACGTTTCCGCGATCCGCCCGGCGGCTTTTGCCGCAGTTAGTAAGTGGGCGCGGCGACTGCCACCGCACCCGGTATGAAGACCTACGCAATAATTTCGCTGATGGTCCCGGCGCCCACGGTGCGTCCGCCTTCGCGGATCGCGAACCGCAAGCCCTTCTCCATCGCCACCGGCGTGATCAACTCGATCTCCAGCGCCACGTTGTCGCCCGGCATCACCATCTCCGTGCCCGCCGGCAACGTCGCCACTCCCGTCACGTCCGTCGTGCGGAAGTAGAACTGCGGCCGGTAGCCCTTGAAGAACGGCGTGTGCCGTCCGCCTTCGTCTTTCGACAGCACGTACACTTCGCCCTTGAACTTGGTGTGCGGCGTGATCGATCCCGGCTTCGCCAGCACCATCCCGCGCTCCACGTCTTCCTTGGCGATGCCGCGCAGCAGCAACCCGGCGTTGTCCCCAGCCAGACCTTCGTCCAGCTGCTTCTTGAACATTTCCACGCCCGTCACCACCGTCTTGCGCGTCTCGCGGAAGCCCACAATCTCCGACTCCTCGCCAACCTTCACCTTGCCGCGCTCGATACGGCCCGTCACCACCGTGCCACGGCCCTGGATCGAGAAAATATCTTCAATCGGCATCAGGAACGGCTTGTCGATGTCGCGCGCCGGCAGCGGAACGTTCTTGTCCACCGCTTCCATCAGCTCGTCGATCTTGGCTTCCCACTGCGCTTCGCCATTCAACGCGCCCAGCGCCGAGCCGCGAATCACCGGCACATCGTCGCCCGGGAACCCGTACTTCGACAGCAACTCGCGCACTTCCATCTCGACCAAATCGATCAGCTCGGGATCTTCCACCGCATCGCACTTGTTCAGGAACACCAGCACGTACGGCACGCCTACCTGGCGCGCCAGCAGCACGTGCTCCTTGGTCTGCGGCATCGGACCGTCAGTCGCCGCCACCACCAGGATCGCGCCGTCCATCTGCGCCGCGCCGGTGATCATGTTCTTGATGTAGTCGGCGTGGCCCGGACAATCCACGTGCGCGTAGTGACGGTTCGCCGTCTCGTACTCCACGTGCGCGGTCGCAATCGTGATGCCGCGCTCCCGCTCTTCCGGAGCGTTGTCGATCGAATCGAACGAGCGGAACACGATCTTCGGATTGTGCTTCTGCAACACCTTGGTGATGGCCGCCGTCAACGTCGTCTTGCCATGATCGATGTGCCCGATCGTCCCTACGTTTACGTGCGGCTTGCTGCGGTCAAATTTTTCTTTCGCCATTTCGAGCTCCGTATCTCTATGAAGTTCGTCTGAATACTGCGTTAACGTGGCGGGCTCATCGTCCGCCGGATAATTACTTCGTCCCTGCCGGACTTTTCCCCTGCACCTTGGCCACAATTTCTTCGGCCACGGAACGGGGCGCCTCTTCGTAACGCGAGAAGTGCATGGAAAACGTTGCGCGGCCCTGGGTGTTCGAGCGCATGTTGGTCGCGTATCCGAACATCTCGGCCAGCGGAACCATTGCCTTGATCACCTGCGATCCGGCGCGATGCTCCAGTCCCTCGATGCGGCCGCGGCGGCTGCTCAGGTCGCCAATGATAGTGCCCATGTATTCCTCGGGCACAACCACTTCCACTGACATGACCGGTTCCAACAGGACGGGGCTCGCCTTACGCGCGGCTTCCTTGAACGCCATCGAACCGGCGATCTTGAAGGCCATTTCGTTCGAGTCCACATCGTGGTAGCTGCCGTCATACAGCGTCGCCTTCACGTCGACCATTTCGTAGCCGGCGAGTATGCCGCCTTCCAGAGCTTCTTTAATGCCCTGGTCGACCGGCTTGATGAACTCCTTGGGAATCACGCCGCCCACAACTTCGTTGATGAACTCGTAGCCCTTGCCCGGCTCGTTCGGCTCCAGGCGAATGCGCACGTGTCCGTACTGGCCGCTGCCACCGGTCTGGCGGATGTACTTGCCTTCCGCCTGCGACGCCTTGCGGATGGTCTCGCGATACGCAACCTGCGGCTTGCCAACATTGGCCTGCACGCCAAACTCGCGCATCATGCGATCGACCAGAATCTCAAGGTGCAAGCTCGCCCATGCCGGCGATGATCGTCTGACCACTGTCGGGATCGGTCGAAACCTTGAACGTCGGATCTTCCTGCGCCAGCTTGCCCAGCGCGACGCCCATCTTTTCCTGGTCGGTCTTGGTCTTCGGCTCGACTGCAACCGCGATTACGGGTGCCGGAAACTCGATGGACTCCAGCACGATCGGATCGTCTTCGTCGCAAATCGTGTCGCCGGTAGTGACATTCTTCATGCCCACGCACGCGCAGATATCGCCAGCGTAAATCTCGGTGATTTCCTCACGCTTGTTGGCATGCATCTGCAGCAAACGTCCGATGCGCTCGCCGCGCTTGCGTCCGCTGTTGTACACCGTGTCGCCGGTCTTCAGGTGACCCGAGTACACACGGATAAACGTCAACTGGCCGACATATGGGTCGGTCATGATCTTGAACGCCAGCGCCGCGAAAGGGGAGTTGTCGTCTGCGTGGCGCTCTACTTCCGCGCCCGTGTCCGGATTCTTTCCAATCACCGGAGGAACATCCAACGGCGAAGGCAAATAATCGATGACCGCATCGAGCAGCGGCTGCACACCCTTGTTCTTGAAGGCCGTTCCGCAGATGACCGGGAAGATCTTCATTTTCAGGGTGGCGCGACGCAGGGCGGCCTTCAGCTCAGCTTCGCCAATGGTTTCGCCTTCGATGTACTTGTGCATCAGCTCGTCCTGGTCATCGTTTTCAACGACCGTCTCGATGAGGATCTGATGGTAAGCAGCAGCTTTCTTTTTCAGCTCTTCCGGAATTTCCTCGACATGGTATTCGGAGCCAATGGTCTCGTCATGCCAGACGATCGCCTTCATGGTCATCAGGTCAATGACGCCCTTGAACTTGTCTTCCTGCCCAATCGGCAACTGAATCGCTACTGGCTTGGCATTAAGGCGCTTGCGGATGGTGTCAATCGCGTGCTCGAAGTCCGCGCCCGCCTTGTCGATCTTGTTGATGAAGCAAATGCGCGGCACGCCGTACTTATCGGCCTGGCGCCACACCGTCTCCGACTGCGGCTCGACGCCATGAACGGCATCGAACACCGCGCAGGCGCCGTCGAGGACGCGCAGCGAGCGCTCCACCTCGGCGGTGAAATCCACGTGGCCGGGCGTATCGATAATATTGATCCGAACGTCTTTCCAGAAGCAGGTGGTCGCTGCCGACGTGATGGTGATGCCGCGCTCTTGCTCCTGCGCCATCCAATCCATCGTCGCAGTTCCTTCGTGGACCTCGCCAATACGGTGCGTGCGTCCCGTATAAAACAGGATGCGCTCCGTGGTCGTGGTCTTACCGGCATCGATGTGCGCCATGATGCCGATATTCCTGCAACGCTCTAATGGAACCTGTCTCGCCACAATTCCTTCCGTTTCCTGCTATGCGGCTCTACGTCCGCTTCGAACCTTGGTAGCGCGGGCCACCAGCCCCCGCCATCTTCTAATTCACTGGGTGCCCCGTTCTACCGCCTTCTTTTGGCGGTAGGGCGGGGTCGAATTCCCTACCAGCGATAATGCGCGAAGGCCTTGTTGGCCTCGGCCATGCGATGCACATCGTCCTTCTTCTTAATCGTCGCGCCACGGCCATTGGCCGCGTCCAGCAACTCATTCGCCAACTTGTCGACCATGCCTTTTTCACCGCGTCCGCGGCTGTACTGCAAAATCCAGCGGATCGCCAGCGAAACCCGGCGGTCGGCATTCACTTCCACCGGCACCTGGTAGTTCGCGCCACCCACGCGGCGGGTCTTGACTTCCAGCACCGGCTTGGCGTTCTCCACCGCCTTCTTGAACAGCTTGATGGCCTCATCGCCACCCTTCTCTTCAAGCTTCTTCATGGCGTTATAGAAGATGGACTGGGCGGTGATCTTCTTCCCGTCCCACATCATCGAGTTCACAAACTTGTTGACCAGCGTGGACTGGTAGACCGGGTCTGCCAGTTGCTCACGCTTCGCGATATATCCTTTTCTCGGCATAGATCCTCGTTACGCCTTCGGGCGCTTGGCGCCGTACTTCGATCGTCCCTGCTTGCGATTGGCGACGCCCACAGAGTCCAGCGTGCCGCGCACCACGTGATAGCGAACACCCGGCAGGTCCTTCACACGGCCCCCGCGGATCAGCACGATCGAGTGCTCCTGCAGGTTGTGACCGACGCCGGGAATATAAGTCGTGACTTCGATGCCGTTAGTCAGCCTGACGCGCGCGACCTTGCGCAGCGCGGAGTTCGGCTTCTTCGGCGTCTGGGTGTACACGCGGGTACATACACCGCGCTTTTGCGGGCAGGACTGCAGGGCGGGGCTGGCCGTCTTGTACTTCGGCGCCGTCCGTCCCTTGCGCACCAGCTGATTAAATGTAGGCACTCTTTGCAGCTCCTTCGTTCTTCCTGCTTTGAAAGGGCACGGCTTCAGCCGTGCCGTACGACTTCCTGTCTCTCAAAACCCGAGCGGACTTTAGTCCGCGAGGCGATAACAACAAAACTTCGCGGCACCCTGCCGCAACCTCACGCTGCACTGGGCGGCCCACCAGGCACACACCACGCAGCGCGATTTCATCCCAGCTTCGGTCTGGACAGCACTCGTTGGCCCTCACGGGCCCATCTGCCCATACTTCCCCACAACCGCCGGGGAGCATTCGGTTCGTTCAGATTAAGCAAACGACGGTGGCGCCATGGCCGTTCCCCACACTGGCGATTCACGCCGGGATGGAACGCAGGAACGAGGGCACTCCGTTTCGTTGCTTCGGCCCACATACCCACCGGAAAGCTCCAGTGGAAGCGCAGGCTCGTTTCAGCGAGGAATCCTGTGACACACTCTCACAGGAAATAAGATTACTGCACACTGCCACACACCACAGGCAGGCTGGGTATAACTCGCGGAACCTGATTAGTGTAACAATCCCGCATCCAACCGTCAATCGAATCTGTGTCGAAAATTGATAAGTACCGCAAAATGTGGAACCGCCCCATGCACAACGCCGCATAGCGTTCAGCACCGGAAATTCCGGTTGGAAATTCTGCAAAGAAAAACCCCTTCCGTGCACGGACTGCTCGGAAGGGGATCGTCGCGAAACTGATATCGAATCAGATCAGGAGCGCTTGCGAAGCCGGCCCAAGAGGGTCAATAAGCCAGTCCCCGCTAAGACCAGGGTTGACGGTTCAGGAGTCGTGCTTCCCAGATTGGCAACTTCAAGGCCGTCGTGGTAGTAGCCCATCGCGGTGAAGCTGCCCAAAAGATTACCGGCCGTGTCGTAGTGGTTGACGTTTGGATTGTTGCCACAATACAGCGTGCCGTCCGAAGCGTCGTAACCCACACCCATGCAAAAGGCACCCAGCGGAACGGTGTTCAGGAGTGTGCCAGTGGTCGTGTAATAGTACAGCGCATTGGTTGTCAACCCGCCGGTCAGCCAAAGATTTGTTCCGTCAAACGCCACCCCGGTGAAGCTGCTATTCGGAACCGAGAAGGAACTTAAGATCGCTCCCGTCTGGTCGTTCACCGCAAAGACATTTCCCTCATAGGTGCCGAGCCAAAGCGTATTGCCGGCGCCGTGACTCATGTCCTCGACCCACTGTCCATCGATCGTTGCAATGAACGAGTTCAGTACGGTTTGGGTGGGGCTGTACTCCACAATGTTGTTGTTACCGAACGAGGGCGCCACTGTCCAAACGTCCCCGGCGGAGTTGATTGCTGAGCCGGTAGCCGAGTTCTGGCCGAAGAACCCGACAAACGTCCCGCCCGACGTGTAAACGGTTACTGGCGTATTGGTATCGTTCCCGATGTAAAGCGTGCTGGCGCTTGCGAGTGTGGCCAGAGCCAGAAGAAACACACCTGCGAATAGAGTCTTGGACATGAACACCCCTTCACCACTTGATTTTCTAGATTGCAGTTCCCACTTGGCCTTCGCGATTTGGGAGGCTGGTGGCTACTACCATGCACGTAGGTCTCCACATGGATTCCTTCTCAGATCGAGTCCTTTCAGGGGGTTATCCTGTGTGAATGTTCCTTAGATAAAGCAATGCTGTGCAAGAATATGCAACTTCTAGGGAGAGAACTGCCCCTCGCAATCTCGCTCCAGTTCCATTCCACGGTCGGTGAGCAACGCCATTACGACTGCCCACATGCTCCGTTCACAACTCACCCCGAGAATCCGTGTTAGCAGAATTCGGCGGCTGACCGGGCCGCGCACGCAGAACCGCGCGAAATTGCAGCCTCGGGGTCTCGGCTTGCCGAAAGCAAGGTCAGCTTCTACACTGAGAAATTCTGGTAGAAATCACTTTTTGGTCTTCTTATATCCGTCGGAACCAACCCGGCGGGGAGGGTGCATGCGTCGGTTTTCAGCGGCTCCAGTTCTAGCTGCCCTGTTTGCGGTCTTGATCTTAAGCCTCCTGCCTGGTTGCAGTGGTACCAGTACGACCACCAGTGCCGTAACGCAGCTCATTCTCAGCCCGACTACGCTCTCCCTGAATACCGGACAAGTAGCCCAGATCACTGCGATCCCGGAGAATGCATCCGGCGGCACGGTCGTCGCCGATGTGAGCTATATCAGCAGCAACCCCAATCTCGTAAGCGTTACCGCCGGCGGATTTGTCTGCGCCGGCGTCTGGGACGCCAACTTCATTAACTGTAATCCGGTTCCCGGCACGGCTGGTATCGGCTCTGCAACCATCACCGCCACTACCGCAAACGCCGTGACCGCCACCGTAGTCGCCCACGCACATCTTCAGGCTGACCGCATCGTGGTCGATCCCATCTCCGGATGCGTGAGTATGGGAACGACCCCCACCTATACCGCCACCGTCTATAACACCACGGCGCCGGGATGCTCCACCATCAATCCCTGCGATATCACCTCTTCCGTTGGCCCGATTACATTCAACAGCACCGACCTGCAGGTCATGGGCAATAACCTGACGACTGGCATTCTGACCGCGAGCAATCCCGGTGCTACCACCGTCTATGCCACCGTCGCTAGCCTCAACAGTATTCCTCAGCCTGCCTTGGTCTGTCCGGTCGAGTCCATCCAGATTCACGGCACCAGCAGTACGGCGACATCGTTCAGTCTCGCGCCCGCCGGGACACAGTCTCTCACTGCTGACGTTGTCGACACTAATGGCGTTAGCATCACTCCCTTACTGACGTGGGCTTCGAGCTATGTCGGAAGCTCTTCCATCTCCGGGACGACTGGAGCGGTCACCGCGACCGTCACCGCAGGCGCCTCAGGAACTACCATCATCACCGCGACTTGCAGCACGCCGAACTGTAACCGCAGTGTCAGTTCGCAGTATGGACAAAATGTAGTCACGGTGACCACCACCGGTAGTTCGGCTACAACGGCTTATGCCGCCAGCACCAGTTCGTTGACGCTGGTGCCCATTCCCAACTCCGGCAACACGGCGGGAACTGCTATAACCCTGCCTTTCCTGCCTAATTCCATGGTCTCGAATTCAGCTGGAACCAAGCTGTATCTGGGATCGAGTTCCGGTTTGATCACGGTGGATACGGTGGCGGCTACCGCAACTTCCGCAACCGGAGTGCCGGGAACCGTGCTGGCCGTCTCCCCGGATGGCCTATACCTGCTGATATCGAACACCGCCGGGGGCGTCGTCTATCTCTTCAGTACTGGCTCGTCCTCGGTCGTATTGACGCAATCCGTTGTACCCACTGCCGGCGCTTTTACTTCCGACAGTCATTCGGTTTCATTTCTGGCGGGGCAGCAGCTTTATTACGCGACGATCCTTCCTGCCTCAACAACTACCAACCTGCCCTACGTTCCCAACGCGCTGGACCTGAACTCCCAGGGCAGCCTGACCTACGTTGCGAGTGCGGCCGCGCATGCCATCGACATTCGCTCAACTTGCAATCAGAGCGACCAGCAGATTCTGGCGGCAAACAACCCAACCCTGGTTGCTCATATTCCGAATGGCACGGGCGCAATTATCGCCGACTCTCCCGCGTTCGATCTGGTTACGAACGGATCGATTGGGCCTGGTTGTCCCCCGACTCCAGCGAGCACCGTAAACAGCTATAACCTGGGCGGCGGCAATTTCAATGCTCGGCAACTCCTGTTCTCTTCCGACAGTTCGCACGTCTGGCTCATCTCTGATTTGACCTCTGTTATCGGCTTCAACCTGTCCACCCTCGCGCCGTCCACCATTACGCTGGCGAACGGTGCTCAGGCGTACAGCGGTGGTATCACGCTGGATGGGTCGCATATCTATGTGGGCGCTAGCGACAACAATGTGCACGTGCTGGACACGAACACCGGAACCGATTCGGCGCAGATCGCCGTCGGATTGAAGGATGCGAACGGAAACGCGGTTGCTTCCAACCTCGTGGTCGTGCTGCCCAAATAGGACAGCAGTCGGCAAGAAAATGTTTCACCACAGCGAACACAGAGGACCCGGAGAGGGAAACAAAAAATAACTCCGTGTTCTCCGTGGTGAAGAATTTATTCCACCTTGGCTTCCCCCAACTCCCGCGCCACGCTGTCGAGCACTCCATTGATGAATTGCACCGACTCGGGAGTTGAAAACCTTCGCGCGATCTCCAGTGCTTCATTAATCACCACCGGTCGCGGCGTCTCGGGAAATCCCAGAAACTCGGCAATTCCGGCCCGCAGTACGTTGCGATCCACGGCCGCCATGCGATCCATGCGCCAGTGTTCGGCGTTCTTCTCGATCAGTTGATCGATCTCGGCCTCGCGCTCTGACGCCACGCGGAACAAATCGTCCGCGAAGGCGCGCACCTTTTCGTCGAGGTCGCGCCGTTCGCTCCAGAAAGTCTTGCGCACCTCGTCCGTCGTCTGCTTTCCCATGTCCAACTGAAACAGCATCTGCAGCGCCAGTTCGCGGGACTTTCTTCGTGTGCCGGATTTGCTCATCGCTTCCCCGCTGTGGCGCTGGCAGATGGCTCGGCGATTTTGTCGTGTAGCGAAGCCATTTCCACCGCCGCCAGTCCTGCCTCGTAACCCTTGTTGCCGGCCTTCAGACCAGCGCGGTCGATCGCCTGCTCCAGCGTGTCGCAGGTGAGGACCCCGAAGGCGTGCGGCACTCCCGTCTCCTGCGCCGACTGCCCGATCCCGCGCGTTACTTCGTTGGCAATCACGTCGTAGTGCAGCGTCTCGCCACGCAGCAGGCACCCGATGCAGACGATGGCATCGTACTTTCCGCTCGTGGCTAACTGCCGCGAAGCCGAGGGAATCTCGAACGCTCCCGGCACGCGCACTACAGCGATGTCGTTCTGACTTGCTCCGGCCTGCCGCAGTGCCAGCAACGCGCCGTCGAGCAACCGTTCCGTGATGAAGGAATTGAAGCGGCTCACCACCACGGCAAACCGTTTGCATTTTGCGTTTAACGACCCTTCGATGCCCGCAACCTTGCTACTGTTGTTTGCGTAGGTCAGGACCGCGATACGCAACCCGCTGACTTCCACTGCGAACAACCGCGCACCGTAGGATGTGTCCCCAATCTCACGCAGAACCTTGACACCATGACTCTTGACGATTTCCCACGCCGCATCGGCGTCGGAAACCTCGAGGGTCACGTCGGTATCAGGGGCATTCGCGGCTGCGATCAATTCGACCGCGCCACTCGGAGCATCTAGCTGAAACCCGTGGGCATCGCCCTCATGCCATTCGTGACCCGGCGTCGCCCCCAAGGCGCGAAGCAACTCGAATGCGGGCTGCAGGTCTTCCTGCGTCTTCCCCAATACGCGGGGAACAATAAAGTTTCGGATCATAGGAGTCCATTGTAGCCGCAGGGATGTGGGTGCCCCACTCAAGCCGGTTTTGCTTGAGTTGGTCTTCGTACCGAAGTCATGCCGGGCCCATTCCACCGCTCCCGAAGCGAACGGTAGGGCGGGGTCTTTCGTTCCCTCTCGCACGAGAGTCTGTTACGAAACTCGGTGTGCTCTCTCGGCGGTGGGACAGAAGCCATGAAATCCGAGTGTCGCAGGCACTGAAGAGCTTAGACCCGGCACTCCGCCCGCCGCGGCGGGCGGAGTGCTGGGTCGAGTGGGAAATTGGTCCGAGTCCCGGAGGGACGACAGGGTATCGCAACAGCCTCACGAAATCTGGGTGCCCCATCCTTTCCCATGTTTTGGGAAAGGGTGGGAACGAAGAATGTTCTCGAACTGGTCTAGGGAAAAGGCAACGACTTGTAACTTTTTGGCGCGGGTGCCCCATTCAAGGCCCTCTTTTGGCCTTGAGTGGGGATTTTCGTTCCAAGAACGTCTTTTCCGTCATCGTGGGCTGGCGGCCCGCATTTCCCCACCGATACCATTTCTAACTTTGGGTGCCCCACCCTTATCGCCCGATTTTGGCGATAGGGTGGGCGCATTCGTCACAGAAAAATGGTTGGTTGAGCAGAATCCTGCCTCTGTCCCGCGCGGCCTCGTCCGCTTGTCCATGCACCATCGATGTCCCATATTGGAACTGCACAGGTTACTTTCGTTCCGTCGGAATACCCGAATCTCCTTGCGGGCCACTCGCTGCCTCCGCTATACCTTCACCGAGGATCGAGGGATTCCTGTGCCCTCACCTAACGGCCCAGGCCGCAATTGCCCTCCGCTCTTTGACAACATCGGCGCTTTGATAACCCGGAGCTGTCGCATTCCCTATCCCTCCTGTTTGTCATCACGAAGTCGCCTTCGGCGACTGAGGGATCTGCTTTCCTGTCTTTTGTGAATCACCTTCCTGATTCGACTTCATTCACATGTGACATGGTGTTATAGCTATGTATAACAATCTAGGATTCTTTGCTACAGGTTAGTAAGTAGTTTATTGATATCGATCTAACGCTTATGATTCTGTGTTATAGTTACCTATAACAATTAAAAATCAGGGGGCTTGCCATGTTGGACTTGGACTCAGGGTGGGACGACAGTCAACCCATTTACCGCCAAATTCGGGGCTTACTCGTAACCATGATCCTCGACGGAGGCTTTCCCGAAGGCGAGGCTTTGCCATCCGTCCGACATCTCGCGGGCAAGTTTCGCGTGAGCCCTCTCACCGTCCTGAAGAGCTATCAGCTACTGGTGAGCGAAGGGCTTGTCGAATCGCGACGAGGACTCGGCATGTTCGTCATTCCAGGTGCCCGTCAACTATCGCTGGCAGCCGAACGCGAAAGGTTTCTACAGGAGGAATGGCCGAGGGTGTTCGACACGATCCAACGGCTCGGCCTGAGCGCGGAAGAACTCCTGAAGGGCGCACCACGGGAGTCAGGGAATAAGGCCATTGAACCGCGCTCATCCCACGAGTAGTGGCATCCAATTCTTTACTAGCCACCAGCCACTAGTCACTAGCCACTACTTCCCCTTGAACTGCGCCGCCCGCTTCTCCAGAAACGCTCGCGTGCCTTCGTTCTTGTCTTCGGTCGAACAGCACACCGCGAACAGAGTTGCCTCGAGAAACAATCCGTCGGCGAGGGTCATGTCGAGGCCGTGGTTAACCGCTTCCATGGCGTACTGCACGGCCAGCGGAGCGTTGGCGATGATCTTCGCCGCAATGGCTTCGGCGCGCGGGATGAGTTCGGCTGCGGGCACCACTTCGTTCACCAGGCCGATGCGCAACGCTTCGGCGGCGGTGATCATCTCGCCCGTCAGCACAAGCTGCATAGCCACTCCCTTGCCGACGAGCCGCGACAGCCGTTGGGTGCCGCCGTAGCCGGGGATCAGCCCCAGCTTGACTTCCGGCTGACCGAGCTTGGCGTCTTCGCTCGCCAGACGCATGGTGCAGGCCAGGGCCAGCTCGCATCCGCCGCCCAGCGCAAAGCCGTTGATGCACGCGATCACCGGCTTCCCTAAATTTTCGATGGCATCCACGATTGCCTGCCCGCGGTGGGTGTATTCCTTCGCGGAAACCGGCGTCTGTTGCGTCAGCTCGCTGATGTCGGCCCCGGCGACGAAGGCCTTCTCGCCCGCTCCGGTGAGGATGACCACGCGGACTTCAGGGTCGTCTTTCACCGAGGCGAACGCCTGCCGCAGTTCGTCCATAGTGGCCATGTTCAGCGCGTTGCGGACCTTCGGACGATCGACGGTAATGTAGGCAATGTGGTCTTTCTTTTCGAGATGAATGTTTTGAAAGTCGGTCATGTGAGTCCTCGGCGATTCGCTATCAGCAACTAGCAACTAGTTTTGGTGACTGGTGATTAGTAATTAGCAATAAGCAATCAAGCAATAAGTTATCAGCCAGCGGGGCAAAGCTGCGTCTGGTTGGGACGGGAGAGATTTCGTAATTGTCCCTTTCTCTGTCGGCGCCGCGTTATACAAATTTCCCCGCCACCGGATTCTTGGGGTCGGCATAGTCGTAAAATCCCTTGCCCGACTTGCGTCCGTACCAGCCCGCCAGCACCAGCCGCTTCAGCAGCGGAGGCGACGCGAACCGCCGCTCCTTGAACTCGTCGTACATGACGTGCGTGATGTAGTAGGTGGTGTCGAGCCCGACGAAATCCAGCAGGGTGAACGGCCCCATGGGGTGGCCGCAGCCCAGTTTCATGGCCTCGTCGATGTCGGGAATCGAGCCCACGCCCTCTTCATAGGCGCGAATGGCATCGAGCAGATACGGCACCAGCAACCGGTTGACGATGAATCCCGGCTTGTCGCTGGTGCGTACCGGAACCTTGCCCAGCTTTCTGCCGAACTCCACCGCGGTCTCATACACCTCGGGAGCGGTGGCGATGGTCTTCACCACTTCGACCAGCTTCATCATGGGGACGGGATTAAAGAAGTGCAGCCCGATAAACCGCTCCGGGCGCTTGGTCGCCGTCATCATTTCGGTGATGCAAATGGACGAAGTGTTGCTGGCAAAGATGCACTCTTTCTTAACGATCGAATCGAGTTGCGCATAGGTCTTGCGCTTCTCGTCGAGGTTTTCGATGATGGCCTCGATCACGATGTCGCAATCTGCCAGGTCTTGAATGTTGAGCGTGCCCTTGAGCCGCGACTGGGCCGCAGCCTTCTGCTCGGCTGTAATGCCGTCTTTTTCCACTCCGCGTTCCACCAGCCGAGTTAGCGACTTCTCGATGCCCGCGAAACCCTTGTCGAGAAACGTCTGATCCTGCTCGAGCACTATGACATCGCAACCCGCAGTGGCCGCGACTTGCGCGATGCCCGAGCCCATGAGTCCACAACCGAGTACGCCGACTTTCTTGATTTCCATAAGATCCTCAATCAATGTGGTGCGCCTCACGGACTAAAGTCCGCTCGGCGGTCGGAAAAGAGGCGGCCTTGACGTGGGCCTGGAGGCCCGCGCTACCCTACCGCTGCAAGTTCTCGACGATCACGGCAATGCCTTGCCCGCCGCCGATGCAAGCGGTTGAAAGTCCGTAGCGCGCTTTGCGTCGCCGCAATTCGTAGAGCAGCGTAATGAGCAGCCGCGTTCCGGTCGCGCCCAGCGGATGCCCCAGCGCGATGGCTCCTCCGTTGACATTGGTCTTGGCCGATTCGAGGCCCAGTTCTTTCATCACCGACAAGCACTGCGCGGCAAAGGCCTCGTTCAACTCAATCAGATCGATATCCGACAATGTTAGACCGGCTTTCTTGAGCGCGATGTGGGTGGCAGGAACCGGTCCCGAGCCCATAAGTTTCGGGTCCACACCGGCAATGCCCCAACTCACAATCCGTCCCAGCGGCTTGAGGTTGCGCTTCTGCGCGTCTTCGAGCGGCATCACGACGACTGCCGCGCCGCCATCCACGATGCCGCTGGCGTTGCCTGCGGTGACGGTACCGTTCTTGCTAAACGACGCTTTGAGCTTCGCCAGGCTTTCTATCGTGGTCTCTGGACGCCGATGATCGTCCTCGGTGAACAGCTCGCCCGTCGGCTCGCCGCGCTTGTTGCGTAGCGCGACGGGCGTCAGCTCCTCCTGAATCCGTCCCGCCTTGTAGGCCGCATCGGCACGCTTCTGAGAGCAGAGCGCAAACGCGTCCTGCATCTCGCGAGTCACGCCCTGCTGCTCGGCATACACCTCGGCAGTAACGGCCATGGGCATGTTGCAGTAACTGTCGGTGAGCGCTACGAAGAGCGAGTCTTCCAGCTTACCTTCGCCGAAGCCCACGCCCCAGCGCATGCCGCGAATAACGTGAGGCGCCTGCGACATCGCTTCCATGCCGCCCGCGAGCACGCATTTCGATTCGCCGAGCTGGATCATCTGAGCTGCGGTCACAACCGACTGCATGCCCGAGCCGCACAGCCGGTTTACCGTGATGGCGGGCACTTCGATGGGCACTCCCGCCTTCAGGGCCACGTGCCGCGCGCCGTAAATCGCGTCGGACGAGGTCTGCTGGGCATTGCCCATCACGCAGTGATCGATCTCGGCGGCTTCGACGCCGGAGCGCTTGATGGCTTCGACTGAGGCGATGGCGGCGAGTTCCTGGGCGGAGAAGTCGCGCAGCTTCCCGCAGTAGCGTCCCATTGGCGTGCGCGCACCGTTGACGATTGCGATTTCAGGAAATGTATTCGACATGGCTGGAAGGATGGGCCCCGGGTGATTGTCTGAGCGAACGGACAAGTCTACCAGCGAGGCGAGGGGGCAGCAAATGACGCGGGGGGCGGTGAACGGGCAGGGGCAGGTTAAGTATGCGGCTGAAGAGCCGGAAAAACAGATTCCCCGTGGGCCTAAGCCCACGAGGAATGACAAATATAGAAAGCGGTTCCAGGCGATTGCTCTTTAGTTCTCTTCCCCCGGGCGCATCTTTCCGGTGCGCAGGTAGCGGTTGTGCCAGCCTAGCGATTCCGTCATCAGGTGCGGCGTATGTTTGCCGTATGACAGCCGCTCGGCCCGGTTGAGGTAGTCGAGCAGCAGAGGCTTGTAATCCGGATGAGAGCACTTCTCGATGATGAGGTGCGCCCGCTGACGCGGGGAGAGTCCGCGTAAATCGGCCAGACCGTGTTCGGTGACTATGACCTGCACATCATGCTCGGTGTGGTCAACGTGCGACACCATCGGAACGATGGTCGAGATGGTCCCCTTCTGCGCCGTCGAGGGCGCCATGAAGATCGAAAGATAGCCGTTACGGGCGAAGTCACCGGAGCCGCCAATGCCGTTCTGGATGCGCGAGCCCATGACATGCGTGGAGTTGACGTTGCCGTAAATGTCGGCTTCGATCATGCCGTTCATGGCGATTACGCCGAGACGGCGAATGATCTCGGGATGGTTGGAGATCTCCTGCGGGCGCATGACGATGCGGTCACGGTAGCTGGCCATATCGGCGTTGACTTCAGTCAGCATTTCAGGGCTGAGCGAGAATGCCGTAGCCGAAGCGCATGTCATCTTGCCTGACTTCAGGAGTTTGATCATGCCGTCTTGAATGACTTCGGTGTAGGACGTCATTCCTTCGAACGAACCTTCCTCAAGCCCGAAGAGAACAGCGTTGGCGATGTTGCCCACGCCGGATTGCAGCGGCAGAAGGTTCGCAGGCATGCGGCCTTTCTGCACTTCCCAACCCAGGAATTCGAGGATGTGACCGGCGATTTGCTTGGAGGCTTTATCGGGCGCTTTGAACGCGCTGTTGCGGTCGGGAGAATCCGTGAGAACGACGGCGACGACCTTCTCCGCCGGAACGTCGAGGTACGGCGTGCCGATGCGCTGGCCGGTACTTACCAGTGGAATGGGCCCGCGATTGGGCGGCGGCCGCAGACCGTAGTAAATGTCATGCATGCCCTCCAACGCAGCCGGCTGCCAGGAGTTCACCTCGAGGATCACGCGCTCCGCCTGGTCGATCCAGGTCTTGTTGTTGCCGATCGATGAACTGGGCACCAGGCGTCCGTCCTCGAGGACGGCGGTGACTTCAATCAGCGCGACATCAAGCTTGCCGAGAAATCCATACTCCACGAACTGGGCGACATGGCTGAGGTGGATATCCATGTAGTCCATTTCGCCGGCGTTGATGCGCTTGCGGGTTTCCGGATCGGACTGATAGGGAAGGCGAAGATGAATGCCTCCCGCCATGGCAAGCGCTCCGTCGAGCTCAGGGCCGGTAGAGGCCCCGGTGAAGACGCTGACCTGGAACTTCTGGCCGCGGAAGTTGGCGTCGGCAATGTGACGCGCTAGCTCGATGGGAACGGCCTTGGGATAGCCGGAGCCGGTGAATCCGCTCATGCCGACCTGGTCGCCGGAATGAATGAGAGCGGCAGCTTCGTCGGCGCTCATGATCCTTTGCGCCAGTTGGGAGTTCAAGACTCTCGCGGTGGTTGAGGAAACGGTAGTAGCCATGTAAGTCGCCCTTCAACAGAGAAATGAATGTTCTAACTTTAAACGCCGCCGGTTTCGGGCGTCTGTGAGCTTGATCACGATGGGAGCAGATTGTCGGACGGCGGGCGGAACATTCTCCTGCGAGCGCGGGGTCCGACTCCGCTCTACCCGGAACTCGGGCCGATTCGTCATGGCGTGCCGTCGAACACACCGAAAAGGGCCCCGGGAGGGGCCCTACGCAAACAGGGAGTTGTCAGAAGGGGAAAGCTAGACTGCTACTCTCATAGTGGTGGTCACCACCTCGTAGGTCTCGACCTTCGGCGGCGTCTGAATCATTGGATTCAGCTTCTCCACCAGCTTCGGGAATACCGTGTTGTTATACGTGTCGGCGTGCTTGCGGTCATCCCAGAAACTGATCAAAAGCGCCCGGTTGTTGTCCAGAAGGCCTATTTCATCCTGGAAGCCAGCCTGCTGGCGAAGAACCGGCAGAACCTGCGACTCGAACACCTGGATGAACTCCTTGCCTTTTCCTTCTTTGAGTTGAATTTGGACATTGCGTGTAATTTTCAACGGAATACTCGGTCTCCCTGACGAAATCATGGTCCGCAACGATTACTTCTGCTTGAGGGCGAAGGCAGGGGCTCGACGCCGCCCTTCAGACCATTTCTCTATTCTCTCAATGTTTTAATAATACCAGACAGCTGTAGCTAAGTTAAATAGTATCTTTGGGTTAGAGGCGGTCATGGACAGCGGGGGAGAGCAGTTTCCGGGCAAATTGGTGGACAGACAGGCCGCAATCTACTGCCTCACTTGGCGGCGATCTTGAGGCGCTGGCGGCGTTGCTGCCACTCTTCGCTGTTGAGAATGCCCGGCCCGGCTTCGATCAGGCGAGGCAGCATCTGGAACACTGAGACTGGAGTCCATTTGTTGCCGTGGCGGGTGCGGAGGCCGCGGCGGTTCAGTTCCTCGGCGATGCCGGAATAGGGGCCGTCCTGGATAGTAAGTTCCATGATCTGGAACAGCACCTCGCGCTCCTGTGGATTCTCTTCCAGATGAGAGCAGTCGCCAGCCACCTGCAATCCGAACGGAACCTCGGGAGCGGGGGAGGTCTGGGTGGCGGCTTCGACCGCGATCTCGCGTTCCCACTCAATGGCGACCGGCTTCCATCCCTGGGCGAGCCGTTGGCTGAAATCGTCCGGTCCAAACGGGCCCGAAACCACTTGGCGTGTGCGTTCGCTGCTGGCCATAGTTTTACCGTCCTCTCGCGAAGCTGCGCGGATGATCAGAGCAGTTGTTGTGCCAGAAATGAAGGCGCAGATGTAGCTGATGAGGCGCAGGTTGCGCGCGCAGCGCGGCGAGGGGACAGGCACACGATGTCCGATGGCGGCACGGAGTGTGCGAAATTGGGCAGCCTTCTACTGGATCCGGTCGGTCAGTGGATCGCCCCAGAACTCGCGCCATGCGCCGAAACTCTCGGCGCAGACGGAGCAGTACCAGTCCGGACAATCAGGCCGGATGCAGCGCCCATCAAGCACGTAGCCTTCGCAACTGGGTCCGGGACGCAGTTGCGACAACATCACGTGGTAGGCAATTTTCTTTACGTCATCGCTGCGACTGCAGCGGGGACAGGAAGGGGCCAGAACCTGCTTCATGGGATACCTCTACTCAACAGCCGAAGTGGCAAGTGTACGTTTGTCGGTCTTGCCCGTCATGGTGCGGGGCAAGCTGTCGACAAAAGTGAATGTGCGTGGAATCTTATACGGTTCCAGCACCTCTCGGCAAGCAAATCTTAGGCCGGCCTCGTCGAGCGCCGCTCCGGGCTTGCGCTGCACGAAGGCGTGCAGGCGCACTCCTCCGCGCTGGTCGGGCAGGGCCACGACCGCAACCTCTTCCACGCCATCGATGCGCTCCAGCGCGTTCTCGATCTCCACGGGATAAATTTTCTCGCCGGCGACCTTTACCATCTCATCAGCGCGGCCGGAAATGTAGAGATAGCCGTCGGCATCGAAGAAGCCCTTGTCGCCGGTATAGAGCACGCCGCTGCGGATCTTGCGCGCCGTGCCTTCGGGATCGTTGAGGTATCCGAGCATGACGTTGGGACCCTGGACACAGATCTCGCCAACTTCACCCACCGGGCACACCGTTCCGTCGTCGTTGCGGATGGTGACCGTAGTTCCGGGCAGCGGTTTGCCTACACTGGCGGGACGGTTGGTCTCCGGGATGTTGAGTGAAACAACCGGCGAAACCTCGGTGGCGCCGTATCCTGGAAGCACGGCGTGCCCAAAGCGGGCGGTGAACTCGCGCTCGGTAGCGTCGGGGAGGCGCTCGGCCCCGGCGATGCAGAGCCATAGCGAACTCGCGTCGCAGGGCGTGGGGTCCATCGCCAGCACGCGATATTGGCTGGGAACAGCGACAACCGTGGTCACGCGATGGCGCTCAATCAGATTGAGCACGGTGCGGGGCACGAAGCGCTCGCTGATCACCACCGTCGAGCCGCTCATCAGCGGCAGCAGGATAGTGACCGTGAGGCCATAGGCGTGAAACAACGGCAGGATCGCGAGCATAACCTGGCGGTCGTCGAATCCGGTCGCCTGGCGGCATCCCTGGGCGTTCGAGATGATATTGCGCTCGCTCAGCGCCACGGTTTTCGGACGACCCGTGGTGCCCGAAGTGTAAAGCAGCACGGCGGCTTCGTGGCTGCGCGGCTGAACACCGAAGTCTGACATTGCGGGATAGCTGGGATCGATCACGGCGTGCGGCACTCCAGCGTCGGCCAGTTTGGGAGCCAGGTCGGCGGAGGTGAAGATGGTCGCCAGCCGCGCTTCGGCAAACATGAATTTCAGCAGCGGCGCGGGCGCCAGCGTGGGCAGCACCGCGACCGTCTTTCCGGCCCAGAGAGCGCCCAGAAAATAGGGCGCGAAGTCGAGAGAGTTGGGCAGGAAGATTCCGACGTTGTCTCCCGCAGCCTGCTGCGCGATGTGCGCGCCCGCCGACTGGGCACGCCGTATCAACTCGGAATAGCCGACCTGCTGCTCTCCCGCAATGAGGGCTACCTTCTCTGGGGATTCTTCGGCTGCTTCGCATACTGCCGCAACAATGGCGCTCGTGTTCATGGCTCACCTGAAATTGGAAAGATTGCGACGGTGGGGAGTGTACACCCTTGGCAGAGGAAAGACTGTAGGCCCGGTCCAGCAGAAAGCTGTGCCGCCGCTGCGCGCCTATTTGAAAAAGAGACACGGACTTATCGGCACGACTGAAGTCGTGCGCTGATACAAAGCTGCTCAGAAGCGAGTTTTTCCGCAGCTCTGCTAGAGCGTGGCGAACGCGTTGTCGATGGTGCGCAACACGTGATTCTGAAAGTGCTGAACCTCGTGCTCGATCTGATGCAGTGCGGTGTGCGACGAGGGACTATCCGTCAGCGCGCTTAAGCCCGAGACATCCTGAGTGGAAATCACCACGTCCACATTGTCCCTGATGTTCTGGTTCGCACGCTGCACCAAGACGGTGCGAAGATGCTGGGCGGCAACTTTGGTGCGAACACACTTCACTGCAAGACGGCTATCGACGGCAGCCTGCACCTGCTGATTGAAATCGGACGGGAAGTTGAACTCGAAATCAATTGGCATGGGAGCAACCGGCGCGGCCGGTGCGTAAGGCTGCATCATCTTCCAGCGGGACCTTTCGATGGCCCGCTGCGCCCGTTCTGTCGCGCGGGCGCTTACTTCCTGCGCTCGCAGGGCCATACGCACATTCATTTGCTGGGCTCGGACGCTCAACTCCACCGCCCGTTGCTGAGCGCGTTCGGCAGCACGGAGGCTTCTCTCCTGGGCCCGAAAACCCGCTTGCTGGGCGCGCAGAGTCCGTTCCTGCGCGCGCATCGTTTCTTCGCAATTCTGTTCGGCGTCATGCTGCGCGACTTGTGCCTGCATCTCAGCGGCCTTCTCATTGGCTGCGACTAGCACTGGCAGATTCAGTTCCGCAACCATCTGCTGCTCTTCTGGAACACCCCGATCGATAAAGGGCCGCACCTTGGCTACTAGTTGATCGGCCAGGTAGCGCTTAGCGCAGGCGATCTCGGCTTGCAGGGCAGTGCGCGGACAAGGGAGGTTGGACAAGTGTCCCGAGCGAAATTCTCGGGAGAAGATCGCAAAAGTCGCGACCAAGGCCAGGGTCGCTACCAGATACCGACGCTCCATACCGCCTCCTCGCTGGTCATAAGACGTGAGAACTTGGCGATGGTTAGTGAACTTTCTTCTATTTCTGAGGCCAAATTCTGCAAAGTCTGGTGGGGTACGTACACGTTGATTGCCAAACCTCGGGTAGGCGCAAGTTGATGTGATTCCGATGGATACGGCTCATTGTGAACAGAGTGTGAATCGCGACGCGTCCAAAAGCAGGAGAGGTTGTCCGCTGGCGGACAGTGGGCAACGTCGGGTTCGTCAATCGCTGGTCAGTTGCGGAGCCGTGATTCAGACACGCACCCTGCATTTTGGTGCTACGCTGTTGCGATTATGACTGCCGATGAAGTCAGACAACTGCTGCAACTGACGCCTTTGGAGCTGGAAGGCGGGTTCTTCCGCGAGACCTATCGCTCGCGCTGGCAGGTCTCGGCGGAATATCTGCCAAAAGCTACCCGCGGCCCACGTTCGATTGGGACCGCGATCTATTACATGGTCACGCCGGAATCGTTTTCGACGTTGCACCGGCTGCCCGGCACCGAAGTGTTTCACTTTTATATGGGAGATCCGGTGGTGATGTTGCAGTTGCATCCCGACGGCCTGTCGCGCACGGTGACGCTCGGAACCGATCTCGCTAACGGGCAGAAACCGCAGGTCGTGGTGCGTGGCAACGTGTGGCAGGGTTGCAAGCTTGCGCCGGACGGCCAGTGGGCATTGATGGGGACGACGATGTCTCCGGGGTTTGATTATGCCGACTATTCGACAGGTGTTCGCGAGGAGTTGATGGCGCAGTATCCGGATGTGACGGAGATGATTCGGGAGTATACGCGGTCGCTGGACGTTGATTCTCGCGACCACTAAATTTCAAAAATAAAACTCAGTTATACATAACTAGAACACAACATCACACGGTGTATATCTCTTATAATTAGTTAGTTAGTTGAGCCAAATCAACCGTTGTTAACTGGTATACACAACTATATTACTACATCACTATAACGCTCTCGCGCCATGAAGAGGCCAGATGCCAGCTACTCGTAAGGATTCCGGAAAATTTGTCAAAGAGCGAAACGCTGTCTGCGGACTGGCCGCGGATGGACAAGACTCAGCGCTGCCTCGTCCCTGAACCGTTTGTAGCGGGTGCGAAAAGGAAGCGCCACAGAAATCAGGCGGCGGAAGAAACTAAAGTAACCACTTGCGCCCGGACACCCAGGTGAGACTCGTGAGCGGACATTTCTCACGACAAATGTCGGCCACCCGCGAAACCCGCTTCCCTTTTCGGGATTGGTTCCGAGTTGGCCTGTTCCCACTCGCTATCTGAGGATATCCAACTTCCGGTTTGCCCGTGATCCAGGATCAACCCCGGACGGGGCACATCTCCGAGATGCCGACCATCCGACCAAGGGGATTCCGGAACACACTCACACTCGGTGTCTTGCCACTGCACTCTCGTGAGTCTTGCCCAACGGAAACGCTTGTAAAGCCAGCCGCCCGAAAGCCTTATCTCTTGGCCATGTTTCGTCCTAGTTTGGAGGATCCGGCGAGAGCTAGAATTCCTCCCCCAAGCAGAAGCATCGTCGTCGGTTCGGGAGTTGGAGCGCCGTTCGAGCCAATATCGAAGCTGAGTCCGTTTGCTCCGACCACTACGGTGAAGTCCAAGTTAGAAGGAAGGCCACTGGCTCCAAAGGTGACGTTCGAGAGGCTGAGACCGAGAGCGGCGTCGAGCATGTCGAAACTCTCGCCGGCAGCGGGTACGAATCCGTTTCCGAATTGTAGGTCGATAGATCCTCCCGTGAAGTCGGCCAAGCCGGAGATTCCCAGATGATCGAACTGCGTCGAGTTCACACCATCGATCTCCAACAGCAGCGTGCCAGAACTCTGCGTATAGTTCCCGGTGATCGACATGGATCCGGTAGCGTCGCCGGGAGTGATGGTACCGCCAGTGTTGAACAAGCTGCCGATGATGTGCCCGCCTTCGCCATTGAGCAGGCCGCCGGTTGAAACGGTGATGCTGCTGGAAGTGACAGTACCGCCATTCATCACTAGCAACGAGCCTTTGTCGCCGACGTCGAGGTTTCCCGTCCCATGCAGAGTCCAGGCGGAGCCGGGGTCCGTCACCGTGACAGTGGTATTGCCACCAGTTCCCCCAATTGTTGCATTGGTGCCGCTGTCGAAGGTGCCCCCGTTTTGTATTGTCAAATCGGTAGCCCCGCCACCGCCGATCGAGACGTCCCCAAGTACGCTCAGGGCGCCGTGATTTGTGACGGTAACGTGTACGGGTGCGAAGTTGCTTCCTATCCCTGCGCCGCCCGCAGTAACTGTCCCCGCATCGACCACGAGGCTTGCCCCACCGTCGCCGCCCACCGTCAGGATACCGCTGTTCTGCCACAAACTGCCCAATCCCACTACCGTCACCGAGCCGCTCGACCCTGCCCTGTCGCCAATCGTCGCGTTCGTGTTACTGACCAGCCCGGCGTT
Source organism: uncultured Acidobacteriaceae bacterium (assembly GCA_963779555.1). Classification (GTDB taxonomy): domain Bacteria; phylum Acidobacteriota; class Terriglobia; order Terriglobales; family Acidobacteriaceae; genus DASRAA01. The sequence continues at coordinate 58,831 of CAVZYS010000014.1, read as the reverse complement.
AGAGATGCCGAGGGCACCATTCCCGAAGGAACCTACGGTGAGGTTGCCGGAGATGACCCATTGGGAACCGGCGCCCGTGACCGACACACTTCCAGATGAGCCGGCGTCAGTACCGATTGTGGCAGCGCCGCTCTCGACGGTCCCGGCTTGCGACAGTTGTAACGCTCCGGAACCGGCGGCGCCGATCTTGAGAGTTCCGCCAGCCTGCCAGTCGCCACCCTGAACAGTTACAGTGCCGCTTCCGCTGCTCTGCGTGCCGATGGAGCCACTCAGGCCGGCACCATCGGTCCCGGTTACCAGAAGTCCGCTATTGCGCACGTTTAGCGAACCGGCGCCGTTCTCTCCGACACTCACGTTGCCGGTGCCGTCCCACTTACTACCGAAGTCCACAATATTCAAGGTGCCGCTTGAGGTGGAGCTGGTGCCAAGAACCAGTTCTCCGGCTGCATCAGCCGTTCCGCCCCCCTGGAGTGTGAGAGTGCCTGTCCCCGCAGAGCCGACCAGAATATCCATACCGGAACCGAGATTGAGGCTTGCGCCGGAATCGACGGTAAGGGAACCGGTCTGGATGCGCAGAGAATTCGCCGTAAGGCTGCTTTGGGTGGCGGCATTGACCACCCCTCCAAGTTGAACCAGCAACTGGCCGCCGGCGGTGACGCTCGATGACGAACCGGAAATAGAGAGCAGGCCGGTGGACAAGCCGCCCAGCCCTCCCGACACAGTAATATTGTTCGCCGAGGCGTTGCCTCCACTGTCGACAAACATCCTCGAATCCGTCGCGAAAACGACGCCCAAGCCGATGAGGAAGTTCCCGCCTGAGCCGCTGGCGGCGATGGTCCCAGTCTGTTCCACTGTAACCGTGGAGTTGGCGATTTCACCCAACTCCAACGCAGTGTTGGCTAGGTTCAGCTTGCTGCCGGCCCCGCTAACATCAATCGTCGAGGCGCCCGGCGTAAGTCCTACGGAGACTGGCGTAAAGCTAGCGTTCCAGGTCGAACCGCCCTGGATGGTCAAAGATCCCGACGTGATCAGGTTTTGGGTCGCATTAATGATCGAACCGCCGTCCACCGTCAAAGGGGCTCCGAACTCAATATTGAATTGGCCCCCGATCGTGGTGTTCGTAATCGAACTAGGCTGGCTGATTGTCACGTTCGAGTTCGCAGCGATACTGCTGTTGGCTGCCGTCAATTGATTGGCAACCGTGAGAGCTCGCAGAGTGCTGTTAGTGATGTTGGCGTTGAAAGCCTCAACGTTGCCGTTGACCGTGGAGGTTTGCAACTGCAAATCGTTGGTCAAGAGGAAGCCGTTGATGGTGGAGCTGGAGGCGGTGACGGCCCCTCCTGTGATCTGGATACCTAAGATATCGGTGGCTGTCAGAACCCTGTTGTTCAGGGTCAAAGAACCGGCAGTCCCCGAAATGCTCGCCACCGTGACGTCCACGTCAAGCGTGATATCTCCGCCGATGTTAGTGACCACAAATCCCGCGCCGGGAATACAATGGCTCGAAACACCGCCAATCACGCAATCCCAGTTGTTGGCGTTGCCCCAGTTGCCGGAGCCCGTATTCCAATTGGCGAAGTCCTGAGCAGCTACACCGCAAGACAGAAGCAGGAACGCGAGGGTGAGCCGCGCAGGCGCGGTTATTCCCGGTCGAAACACCAGGGTGCCTCTTATTTGTCTTTGTCGTGGCATTTTCGTCATCTCCCCGTCCTCGTACTATTGCAAGGGCCCTGCTCAGCGCTGTGTTGTATGCAGGAGAATGACCGTCTGAATGCCGTATGTGCTTCTGGGACGGCAAGTATATTTAACACTTAAAAATTGTCAAGCGAAAACCCATTCGGGGCGGGCTCGTGACCCACATATCGCTGATTTTGGGGCTGGTGGGGTGATGGCCGTCACTCCGAAGATGCAGTGGGAAACACGAATCTGGACGGCGGCGCTACTAACTCTGGTCGGTATCGTGGCCGTTGCACCATTATTCCGATAGGTGGTGCGATGCATCAGGTTTGGAGCAGCCTCGATCATGCGGCTGACTTCTTCAGGACTCAGCACAACCGGCAGTTTCAGGGGAGTCTTCGGAAAGATCAGATCATCGTAGGAGATGTCCCTCCGCTTCAGCGTCTTCCGGTAGAGAAAACGCAGCGCCGACATGCGTCCTTCGACCGTGCCGGGGGCAAGCTTCTTGTCGCGGAGTAAGTACGTTTCAAACTGACGGATCTCGTTGCCGCCCAGGTGTTCAGGTGATTTCCTGAAGTAATCGGCGAACTGTTTGATTGCGAGGATGTAGCCGCGAGTCGTGGCTGGCGAGTAGTTACGGCGCTGGAGTTCGTCCAGCACGCGTTGGCGAAGTGAGGTCACAGAAATCTCCTTTCTCTGTGACCAACACTATGCCAGCTACTCCAACAATGTTGGGTTCGCCATACGCGGTAGCGTCCGCCGCGCCAGCGGGTTAGTTCTAACGCCCTATGCGTGGATGTGGCAGTTCGTTTCCGAGCGGATCGTCGGCAACTCGGTAGTTAGGGTGAAGTGGCGGTCGGCGCACATAAGTGTCGTGCAAATCCCCATATCACTCCCTATCCGCGCGCACCGAGCTGCGGCCAGTCAGATACTCAATAACTCAGCGACACTTCCCCGTTCCGTGACACTTGCGATCGGTGGACGAGCAAGTGCCGGGTTCGGCGAGCTGGCCATCGGGTCCGATGCAGGTCTGGGTGTGGAGGCACCAGAACAAGCCGTCGTTCGATGGAGGCACCGTAGGATCGTGATCCACGCCGATGAATTGCTGCTTCCAGCGCAGGGCGGTGCACAGGGTTTCGCAACTGGTATCGAAGCGTTCGTGATCGGGCATCAACATCATGCGAGACCTCCTGTGGGCGCGGTGGTATTGCAGACAACCACGGCACCTCTATCGTCGACTAAAGTCGACTTGGTTCGACTTAAAAAACGGACTTGCCGGCACGGCTGAAGCCGTGCCCTTTCAAAGCGCCGATGGGTGCGATTCGTGACCACCTTCATGCCACACCTCCTGACCGGCCGCTGGCAGCGTTAAGGACGGCACGCTTTACTGCCGCCTTGGTCAGGGTGATCTTGTACTTGTTGCGGCTGAGCGGCTTGGCCTGAGCGACGGCTGCGTTGGCCGCGGCCATTGCGGTGTCAGGAGTGACGGTCTTGCCGACCAGCGTCTGCGCGGCTTCGGGCGAGACCCATGGAATTGGAGCCACATGCCCCAGCACTACGCGCGCACTCTTAACGGTGTTGCCATCCATCTCGAGGGCCACGCTGGCCATCGAGAGCGGCCAGTCGAACGCCGCCCGCTGGCGCACTTCATAACTCGCGGCCTTCAGGTTTTGCGGAGGTGGAGGCACGATCAACTCGATGACCATCTCGTCGGTCTTCAAGTCGTGCTCGCGCTGGCCTTCAGCAGTGGGAATGACGAAGAATTTCTCCAGCGGCAACTCGCGTACGCCGGTGCCCCCGGCCTTGGCAGAGTAGATGCGGATCTTCGCGCCGTAGGCGATCAGCACCGGAGCAAGCGTCGAGGGGCTGACGAAATAAGCCGGGCCGTCGTTGCCGAGGATGGCGGCGTAGCGGTTGTCACCCTCGACCACCATCGATTTGCCGTCGGGCGTTTTGGCCAGCAGTCCCATGCCGTTACGGAAGTACCAGCAGCGTGGGCGCTGACACATGTTGCCGCCCATGGTCGCGAGGTTGCGAATCTGCGGACTCGCCGCCTCGATGGCAGCTTCGGCCAGGACGGGATAGTGCTGGCGCACGTTGGCGTCGTCCGCGAGTTCGGCAATCGTGGTCAAGGACCCGATGCGCAGGCCGTTGCCGGGCTGGTAGGTAATGCCGCGCAGGCTGTCGATGTGCTTCACGTTGACCAGCCGCTTGGGCGCGACTACGTCGTCCTTCATGAGCGCGAGTAGATCGGTGCCGCCGGCGAGGATCGCGCCTTGCTCGCCGAGCAGCGCGGCGACCTGCTCTTTCTTGTCGGCGGTGGCGTATTCAAATGCCTGCATGGAGGCCTCCGAAGAGGGCCCCGCGCGGACTGAAGTCCGCGCGGGGGGAGAAAAAATAAAGGGCCTCAACGGCACGGCTAAAGCCGTGCCCCTTCAAAACAAGAGAAGCTCCTGCGGCACGTCTGAAGCCGTGCCCTTTCAAAACGCCCGTTTTACGCATGTGAACCACCCGCCTCTTCCAGCGCCGCCAGCACGCGGTCCGGGGTAAGCGGCAGGAAGGGTACGCGCACTCCGATGGCGTTGGCCACGGCGTTGGAGATCGACGCCCCCGGCGAAACCACGGGAGGCTCGGCCAATCCGATGACACCGCGCTCGTCGTAACCCTTGCCGGTCATCATGTGCACCTGCAACTCGCCGATGTCGCTCAGGCCCGCAAGGCGGTAGAACTCGAAGTTGGGGTTCAACACGCGCCCGGTCACGGGATCGAGGATCTTTTCCTCATACAGCGCATAGCTGATGCCCATGATGAGCGCGCCGTAAACCTGGCTCGATGCCGTCTTCACGTCCACGACCAAGCCGCAATCCTGCACCGCGACCATCTTGTCTACGCGCACGATGCCAGTTTCGATATCGACGGAGACGTCAGCCATCTGCACGCCACCAACGCCGCTGTTGGTCAGATCCGGTGGCTTGTCCTTGTCGGGATTCTTGCCACGCACCGTCAGCGGCACCGCGCCGATCTTGGCACAGGCTTCTTTCCATGACAGGCTGCGGCTGGTGTCGCTCTTGACTCGCACCTTGCCGTCTACCGCTTCCAGTTCGTCAGGCTGCGCTTTCAAGGCTGGAGCGACCTTGGCGAACAGTGCGTCGCGTGCATCCACCGCCGCACGGCGCGTCGATGAGGTCACTCCGCCCGAAGTCGTGCTGCCACCGCTGCCTCCCGACTGGGGATAGCGGTTGTTGCCGATCAGCAACTGGACATCGCTCATCGGGATGCCGAGCGTGTCGGCGGCGACGATGGTGATGATGGTCCGGCAGCCGGTACCCAGGTCCTGCGTGCCCATTTTGATTTCGACCGAGCCGTCGGGATGGATGGCGAAGTCGCAATTGCTGTTGTGGCCGCGTCCTCCCCAGGTGTGCATGGAGAGTCCGAGGCCGCGCTTGATGTTGCCGGGAGACTTGTCGCCGCGCTGATGCCAGTTCTTCTTCCATCCCATCATTTCGTCGGCGATGGCGAATTCCTCGCGATAGGTCTGGGCGCGCGGTCCGGCGATGTCCAGATTGCGGACGATGAACTCCAGGGGGTCCATGTTCATCTTGGCCGCCAGGTCCTCGATCGCACCCATGGTAATGGCCGCCGCCTGGGGATGGTTAGGTGCGCGCCAGGCGCGAGCGCTTCCCTGATTGGTGGAGATTGCGGTGTTCTGCTTGCGCTGGTTGGGAATCTCGAAGATGTAGGGTAGGGGGGGAGTTCCGCCGCCTCCTACACCACCGGTTCCCCACGAATGCGAATCCCACGCGACGAGTTTGCCGTCTTTGTCTGCGGCGATCTTTACGCGCGCGTAAGCCGAGGGCCGCATGCCCGCGACCTCGAACTCGGCTTTGCGGTCGAGCATGTTCTTGACCGGCTTGCCACCCGCTTTTTTCGACAAGTTGCCCGTGTTGACGTCCCAGCGATCCACGGAAAACTTGCTGCCGAAGCCGCCGCCCACGTTCTGCTGCAAGACATTGATGTTGCCGGCGGGAACGCTTAACGGCTCAGCCAACTGCGCCGCGATGCCGGAGACATTTTGGGTCGAAACGTGAACTACCACTTCTTTTTCGGCAGGCCATTCGATGGCCGAACCGTGCGTTTCGAGACAAGCGTGCACGATGCAAGGGGTGCCGTAGATGCCTTCAGACACGGCGGCCGCCGACGCGAAGGTCTTGTCTGGTGTGCCCGTCGTCTGCAGCGCGGTTTTCTTATAAGGCGACTTTGCCGTTGCCGGCGCAGGCACGAACTTTGCCTTGCGCAGAGCGGCGATCACGGCAGGATCGACGCCCATTCCCTTCATCGATTCGTAGTCCTTCTCTTCCGGCTTAAAGCTGATTCCGCTTTTTTGGATGCGCGCGATCACTTCTTCATCCGGCACCTGGTTTTCTTCCATGTCCTGGAAGCCTTCGCTGCTGATGGGCCCGGTGTCGGCGGCGATGTTCTTGGGCGGTTCGGCGTCGGAGACAAAATGGGGCAGCACTTCGTACTCGACCTTGATGGCGCGAAGCGCGTCTTCGGCTGTGCCTTCATCGACTGCGGCGACGCCTACGATTTCGTCCCCGGCCCAGAAAATCTCGATGCCAGGTCCCTGGATGACCACGACCGCTTTCACTCCCGGCATTTTTTCCGCGGCGGATGTATCAATGCTCTTGACTTTGGCATGCGCATACGGGCAGCGCAGGATTTTGCCCGCCAGCAGTCCTTGCGGGTTGTAGTCGTAGGTGTATTTGGCGCGGCCCGAAGACTTGGAGGGGCCATCGACACGGGAGATGCTCTTGCCCAGCAGCGGACGGGTTGCCGGATCGGGCCAACTGTATTGGCTCATGACTGTTTACCTCCCGCATGGGCAAGCGCCACCGCGCGGATGCCGTCATAGGTTCCGCAGCGGCAATAGTTGCCGCTCAGTCCGTGACGAATATCTTCCGCGCTCGGCTTAGGATTTTGCTGGAGAAAATGGGTGGTGGCTACGACGAATCCGGGAGTGCAGAAGCCGCACTGTTGCGCGTCGTGCGCCACGAAAGCTTGCATCACCGGACTCAGCGCATCGCCTTCGGCGAGAGCTTCGATAGTCGTGATCTTCGCGCCCTGAGCATCAATCGCCAATACGGAACAGGCATACATCGGCTTGCCATCGAGCAGGACGGTGCATGCGCCGCAGGCACCCCGATCACACACGCGCTTGGCTCCCGTGAGGTCGAACTGCTCGCGCAGAGCATCGAGCAACGTGACGCGCGGTTCCAAGTCGGCGCTCAGTTTCTTACCATTGACGTTCAGTGTGACCGGCACCTTGCCGGGGCCATGAATGGTAACGTCTTCCCCGGCTGCTTCGACCACTTTGGTTCCCAGAACCAGCGGAACCGCGGCAGTGACAGCCGAGATCTTCATGAAGTCGCGCCGCGAAACTCCCGAAGTTGCTTCGGGCTTGCGCGCGTCGTCGTCTTTCATCTTGCCTCCACGAGTGATTACGAGCGGAGTTATCGAGTTTTAGACGGTGGCGGAAATTGTTCGTTGCAGAATTGAAAACTGTCGTACCCATGGCCGCTCCACCTAGCCGAATGAGCGCGGGTGCACCCCGGGCAACGGGACGCGAAACTGCGGTCGAGGTGTCCTGACGTTTCCGAAACGAAACAAAGGCGACGGCCTCTGAGAGCCGCCGCCCCGGTTGGAATCCGGCTCGCGCAGCCCGCCTATTTCAGAGTGTGGACGTACTTGGCCACATCCGTGATCTGGGCATCGGTTAATTTGCCCTTGAAAGCCGGCATTTTGCCTTTGCCATTGGTAATGAGAGCGGCCATGTCGGCATCGGACATCTTCTGAACTTCCGCGCTGCCCAATGGCTTGAGTCCCATGCTCTTGCCCATTCCGCTGCTGGCGCTGCCGTCGGCCCCATGGCACATGGCGCATTTTGCTTTGTAAGTGTCCTGGCCGGGAGCCTGAGCGGTGGCAATTGTCGGGATCGCCAGCGCCAAGACCAGAACTACGAGTGCGATACGCGTTACCAAAGTCATCGTTATCTCCTTCGTCTCAACTACCTTGCAAGTCTCACATGAAGAAATGAATGCCGTCGTGGACGGCGCATTTACTGTAACTCTCCAAACCGCGATTGGCTACAACGGTTTTCGCCCGCATGCGAGGGAAAAAACACGCAGGCCGCGTGATATGCCGCAAATTTTTCCCTGACCGGTCCTCGCGGTGCCTGATTAACGGTGACTTAAGTCAATTATTTTCAGATTGTTAGCACGTTTTTGAGAAAACTGGGGGTTTGGCATTTGCTGTGCCCTTACTCCTGTGTATTCCTTTTGCGGGGGAGATCGCGGTGGAACCCACATTGGCAGTAATCGGGTTGAATTTTCGGACCTCGCCGGTGGCAATCCGCGAGCGGTTCTGGATCGCCGAGTCGCGCCGGTACGAGGCCTTGCACCAGTTGGTGCGTTCCGAAGGCATCGAAGAGGTGATCGTGCTGGCCACCTGCAATCGGACTGAGTTCATTGTCTGGGCCAACGACGTGCCGGCTGCAGCCAATTCCGTGTTGCGCTTCCTGACCCACGAATATCACTTGAAGCTATGCGATTGGTCGCACTTCTACCGTTTGATGGACGATGTCGCTCTCAACCACGTTTTCCAGGTGGCCGCCGGATTGGACTCGATGGTTCTGGGCGAGCCTGAAATCACCGACCACCTGCGGGAGTCATGGGAGCAGGCACGCAAGGCCGGCACCACGGGACGATTCCTCGATGGCATCGTTCAGAAAGCCCTGGCGGTATCCGAACGCGTCCGCTCAGAAACTGCCATCGCCGATTCCACTTTGACGGTTTCCTACGCCTCGGTCGAGCTCTCGAGTGGCGTACTTGGAGATCTCTCGGGCTGTGAAGTGCTGCTGGTCGGAGCGGGAAAGATGAGCGAGCTGGCAGCGAGGTGCCTGCGGGACGCCGGCGCTACTCGAATAAAGGTGATGAACCGGACGCTGGATAAGGCGGAAGATCTGGCTTTCAAACTCGACGCCATTGCGGTTTCCTGCGACGATCGGCTCTCTCAACTGAAAGATGCCGACATCGTGGTGTGCTCGACGTCATGTCCACACAGCGTCATCAGCCTGGAAGACGCCCATCAAATCATTCGCGCCCGGCATCACAAGCCCATGGTGATGATCGATATCGCCGTGCCGCGCGACATCGACCCCAGAGTGGGCGAAGTGGACGGCATCCACCTCTTTGATTTGGATGACCTGCAACAGGTGGTGAAGAAAGACATCCACGAACGACGGGCGGCGGCCGATGAAGCGAATAAAATTGTGGCTGACGAAGTTCTGGGTTTCCGCCGGAGACTGATGGCGGAACGCGTAATTCCCACCATTGTCGCCCTGCGCCAGCGACTCGATGATCTTTGCCAACAGGAAGTGGAATTCGTACGAAGTGAATACGGGCCCTTTACGGAAGACCAGGACCAGGTACTGACGACGCTGGCGGCACACATCACGCAGCGCATCGCCGGGTCGCTGGCCCGGGAACTCAGAGACCTTCCGGACCGTACCGGGCAGGACATGCTGACCGTGGCAGTACATCGCCTGTTCCAACTGGAGTCCGACAACATAGTTGAAGTAGCACAAGAAAACTGACAGTAAAGCATCACAATCGAAGGAGTAGGTAATGCCTCAATCTGCGCAAGACAATAAGACAAATACGAGCCTCGGCTTCACCAGCGTGCAAGCCTATACCCTGGCGATTATTACGCTGGTCATCGGAATTGCGGTTGGGTACTTTGCCCGCGGCTCGGCTCCAACGGCGGTCGCGTCGGAAACGGCACAAACCGCGGCGGCGCCCGCAGGAATGGGTGGCGGCGCTGGACTGGGCGCCGGACAACTGCCGGGCATCGGCGGCCAGCAACAGGGGGGAACATCACCCGAAATGCTGGCAAAAGCGGCCGAGCCTCTGCTCGCAAAGCTACAGGCCAATCCCCAGGACTTTGAAACGTTACGGCAGCTTGGAAACCTTTACTACGACGGCCAGGCCTTCCCCCAGGCCATCGAGTACTACAACAAAGCGTTAGCAGTAGACCCTAAGAATCCCGACGTTCTGACGGACTTGGGAACGGCGTACTGGTACAGCGGAGACCCGGACAAGGCGCTGGCGGATTTTGATAAATCGCTGGCTATCCGGCCAAACCATCCCGGGACTTTGTTCAACGTGGGCATCGTGAAGTGGCAAGGAAAGAAAGATCCGAAGGCCGCAATCGTAGTGTGGGAACAGTTGCTGAAGACCAATCCCAACTACGAACAGAAGGAACAGGTACAGATGCTGATTGAGCGCGCGAAAATGCACGGAGCCGGCGCTACTAAGGGCTAAGCTATCGTGAGCAGGGAGCGCTTGCTCCTGCGTTCGCATTCGCTCACCCCGGGACGAGCCCGCGCAGAGCTCGTCCCGGGGTTTTTACCACTGCGTGTCAGCCTGCGCTCGCGCTAGGCGTGAGTCGCCATTTTGGACATGGCCTCGTCCATCGCGGCTTTCATCTCATCAGGGCTCTGGTCCTTGATGTGAGTCGCGATCGACCATGAGTGGCCGAACGGATCTCTTACCTTGCCGTAGCGATCCCCCCAGAACTGGTCCTGCAATGGCATGGTGACTACGGCGCCGGCGGCCACAGCACTCGCGACAACTTTGTCCGCGTCTTCCACGTACAGGTGCAAGGTCACGGCTGTGTCAGCGTTAGTTGAGGTGGGAGACAGGACGTGCCACTCCGGAAACTCGTCATTGAGCATGAGAGTGGAATCGCCGATCTTCACTTCGGTGTGCATGACTTTGCCGTCCGGTCCGGTTGCGAAGGGACGGACTTCCGCGCCGAAGGCCTTCCTGTAGAACTCGGAAGCCGCCCTGGCATCGTTCACGACAATGTGCGGTGTGATGCTGTGATAGCCCTGTGGAATGGGCGAGACTTTTGGACTCATAGTATCTCCTTTTAATTTGGACTTGCGACGAAGTGCAGACGACGAAGAGAGCAATGCGCAAAAACGCTCGGGAATTCTATCGCACTTCTGTGCCTGCGGTGTCGCCCATCTGCACTCGGATGTGACGAGTCGCACGATAAAGGTGGCGACCGCCGTCGCTGGAGCCATGAAGTTGGATCAGGGTGTAGCGGGTCGCGAGTTGGCGTACACCGAATGGGGGAGCACCCTTTCAGACATGGACGAAAGACGGAAATTTAAGCCTGCCGTAGCCATCGTCAAATCGGGAAAACCGCTCTACCCTGCCGTTATTCCGTGCGCAAGGCCTTCATCGGGTCCAGAGTGGCCGCGCGGCGCGCCGGCCAAACGCAGGCCAGAAACGCGATGAATGCCAGAATCAACGCGACGGTCAGCAAAGTCAGAGGATCGCGCGAGCTGCTTTGTACCCAGTGCGAAACGATCTTGCTGAGTCCGATACTGACCGCGAGGCCAATGACGATGCCGACGCCAACGGTCGCGGCAACCGACCGCAAGACGAGCCGGATGATGTCGACTCTCTGCGCACCCAGTGCCATGCGAATCCCCACTTCCTGCTTCCGTTGGTTGACCGAGTACGACACCACGCTGTATAGGCCAGTGGCCGCCAGGACCAATCCCAGGAATGAGAAGATGCCAAACAAGGCGGCGATGAACCGCTGTTGTCCCCAGATCATGGTCTCCATGTACCAGGTCAAGGGATGGTGATCGGAAATGGCGATCTCGGGATCGGTTGATTGCAGCCGCAGTAATGCCGAGTGAAGCGCGTCCTCTGCGTTTCCTTTGGTTCGAACCAGCAAGGAGACGTAGGGGACCATGACCAATGTCTGCGGCACATAGAGCGACGGTTCGATGGGCTTTTGCGTGGCGTTGTCTTCGCCATCCCTGTAGCCGCCGTTGTTGCGTGAGTCGGCGGCGACACCGACAATCTCGAACCATCCGTCGTTGCCTTCTGCGGTCACAAAATCCGGCCGCTCGAACTTCAACGTAGGCGCTTTCACATGCTGTCCGATAGGATCGGCACCCCCGAAGTACTTGCGGACGAAGGCCTGGTTCACCAGAGCGACATGCGCAGCGCGCATCATCTCCGCTTGGGTAAAGACCCGGCCCTGAAGCAGCGGAATGCCCAGCGTTTCGAAAGATCTCGGGACTCATGAGCACCAGTTGCGATTGAATACCGGTCAAGTCCTGTTTGCCCTCGATCTCAATCTTGTCGGTATAGGCCCGCATCGGAGGCGTCCACGTGGTCACAATGCTCGCCTGCTCCACCCCGGTGCCGGAAGCGATGGCCTGCCGAATCGATTCGAATTTATTGGCGCGCTCCGTCCAGCCTGGATAAGACTTGCGGGGCAATGCGAGATTGAGACTGGTGACCTTGTCAACATCGAAGCCGAGAGGGACGCGATACGCAGTCAGAAACGCGCGCGTTGCCGCGCCGGCTATGGTCAGCAGCACCAGAGTCAGAGCAACCTGTCCGGCGATGAGCAAACGATGCGTCCGCTTGTCTGCGCCACCGCCAGAGTGACGGCCAGCGCCGGACTGAATCAGTTCGCTCAGGTTGGGTCGCGAAAGTTGCAGCGCGGGTGACATGCCAAACAGGATTCCGGTAGCCACTGCAATCGCCACCGAGAACGCCAGCACCGGCAGGCTGACGTGGATGGCGGCTTCATGAGGGAATGAATAGAAAGGCAGGGCCTCAGCAATCCACTTGACCGCGCCGAACGCCAGCAGCACGCCGATAGCTGCGCCGGTCAGCGAGAGGAGCACCGACTCCGTCAGCAGTTGGCGCATGATGCGCCAGCGGGACGCTCCCATCGACGAGCGCAACGCCAGCTCATGCATTCGCGCTGTACCTCGCGCCAGCATGAGGATGGAAACGTTGGCGCAGCCGATGACGAGAAGCAGGGTCACAGCGCCGAATAACAGTAAGAGCGTTCCGGAGAATTGACCCAGCACCTGCTCATTAAGGGTCACGGTCCTGATGCGGGCGACCGGCGCGTAGCCCTTGGGGTCACGGTCGCGGAAGCTGAGAACAATAGGCTGCAGTTCGGCGTTGGCTGCTTCCAGGGTGACGCCGGGCTTGAGCTTGATGAAGCTATTGCGGTAATCGTGCGGGTCTCCCGTCGGAACGTACGGCACGTAGACATCGGAGTCGCCCCAGGTGAAGCGCGGAGCGGCCACTCCGATGATGGTGTATAGCTTGCGGTCAAGCTCGATGGTTTTCCCCAGCACGTCGCGGCTGGCGCCGAATTGCTTTTTCCAGAACAGATAGCTCAGCACGGCTACGGGTGAAGCCTTGCCGTCGGTCATGTCGGCCGTCGAAAACTGGCGGCCCAACAGCGGCGGCACTCCCATGTAGTCGAACAGGTTTGGGGTGTATTCACCCAACTGCACGGAGACGGGCAGCTGATTGCCCGTCATGGTGACCGTATTGCCGCCCTGCATGAAAATTTCGTCGACGCACTTGGCCTGCTTCAGGTCGGCGAGCTCAGGCCCGGTGTTGACCAACAGTGTGATGGTTCGCCCGTCTTTGTCGAGCAACTCCACGTGCACCATGCGCTTGGCGTCTTTGTAGGGGTACGGATCGAGCAGGACCCCGTACACTACGCTGAAGACCGCCGTGGTGGCGCCGATGCCCAGGGCGAGGGAAAGGATGGCCGTCAAGGTGAAGCTTTTACTTTTCAGCAACTGACGAACGGTGAAACGAAGGTCCTGTAGTACCGACTCCATAAAATTCTCCCCTGCCAGCCGGGTGCCAAGATGCGTTGTTGCATTCCTACCACCAACGGAAGTCGCTGAATATAGACACCGCTGCTGCCTAACTCAGCCAGGGAGCTGTCCGTAACACGAAATCAGTGTCCGCTGTCGGACAGCACCCCGGAGGCACCGATTGCGATTCGCCATGCCGTTTCTACCCCAGAAGTGGAATGGCGAAATCGCTCCGGTTTGACACGACCGTAGTAAGCTAGTGATACGTAATGCCTTCGGAAAAGGTTCTCATCGTCGACGACGAGAAGCTGGTTCGTTGGTCTCTCAGGCAGAAGTGCGAAGAGTGGGGATATCGCGTTCTGGAGGCTGACAACGGCGCGGCTGCGCTTCGCGTGGCGCATAACGAGTCTCCCGACCTCGTGCTGCTCGACGTGCGCCTGCCCGATGCCAGCGGTATCGACATCCTGGAACAGATCAAGAAAGCCGGTGACGCGCGCGCGATCATCATGATCACCGCCGACCCCCAATTGGAAGACGTCAAGACGGCGTTGAAGTTGGGGGCCTATGACTTTGTCGGCAAGCCGCTGGACTTCGACGAGCTTGCGGTGGCGGTCAAGAACGCACTTGAAACCACCCGATTACGCACTGAGGTCGAGTCCCTGCGCGGTGAGGTCCGGCGGCGCGCCGGCTATCACAATGTAATCGGTGTATCGGAAAAGATGGCCGAGTTGCTTGGGTTCGTCAACAAGGTTGCGGGCAGCGAGGCCACAACCGTCCTCATCCAGGGCGAAAGCGGGACGGGTAAAGATTTAATCGCCAAAGCCATTCACTATCAGAGCCGCCGCCAGGACAAGCCTTTCGTTGCGATCAACTGCTCAGCCATCCCCGAAACCTTGATGGAAGCCGAGTTGTTCGGTCACGAACGAGGCGCGTTCACCGACGCCAAGGCGATGAAGAAGGGCATGTTCGAAATGGCCGACGGCGGCACACTCTTCCTCGATGAAATTGGAGAACTCTCGCCGCTGCTGCAGGCCAAGTTGTTGCGCGTTCTCGAGGACCAGGTCATTCGACGCGTGGGCGGAGTGCGCGACATGCAAGTGGATGTGCGCGTCATTGCCGCTTCGAATCGCGACCTGGAGCGCGGGGTGCGGGAGAGTACCTTCCGTCAGGACCTGTACTACCGGCTGGCGATTATTTCTATTTTTCTGCCGCCGCTGCGGGAACGCAAAGATGACATCCTGCCGCTGGTCGAGTACTTCATCGATCGCTACAACCGCAAGTTCCGCAAAACAGTGCAGGGCATCACCGACGAAACCCGGCAGCTCCTGCTCAAGTACGACTGGCCCGGGAATGTGCGCGAACTGAAGAACGCTGTCGAGCGTGCCATGATCCTGGAAGAAGGCGACGTGCTGCGGCCTGCCTACCTGCCTTTTGCGGTGGCCCAGCAACAGGCCTCCTACACCGCATTCGAAATGTCCTCGGGCAGCAGCGGCGGAAATGGCGGAAGTAGCACTCAGTTGCCGGACGGCCGCAGTCTGCCTCGGCTCTCGATTCCCGAGGGCGGCACCTCGCTGGAAGAAGTGGAACGCGCGCTGGTCGAGATGGCCATGACACAAGCCGGCGGCAATCAAACCCACGCCGCCCGCCTGCTCGACATCAGCCGCGACGCACTGCGCTACAAGCTGAAGAAGTTTGGGCTCATCCACGCCGAAGAAGACGAAACGTCGAACGCCAGTTCGTAGAGCGCTTTTCGCGATAGAAACTTCTCAAGAATGCCGCAGGATTGTTAGCGCAACGAGCTGTTTACGCCATCCATTCTCAAAAACCACATTCAGATTATTGATTTGTCACGGTAACAACACTGGTTCCTGATCCTTGGGACGAAATCGTAGACTGTGAGTCGTCGGTGTAGAACTTCACACTCGCGACTACGTGAGCACTCGTGGTCGTGCTGGGGGAAAAGTAATACGCATATGCTGGCGCATAGCCAGTAAGCGGCGCCTGGATCGCCAACCAGCCAGAGGCACAGTTTGGCATGGGCGGAGCGTTCGGCGGATCGGACGACACCTCCGAGCAGCTCGTGCCTGGGACATATTCCTGGATGCTCCAGTCAACCCACGACGTGTACTTCGGTAGCTGCGTCGGGGTTTGCAGTAAAATCTGCGCGGAAGAATTCACGAGGACACTTGCGGAGGACGGCGAAAGAGTCACGACCATTGGCGTCGGGCCGCTCGAGGATGATGAGCCGCCACCGCATCCTGCCAAGCCCAAAAGCATCAAGCACTGAAGAACTGCAAGTCCGGCGGACTGACTTCTCATAGGTCTATGTTTCCAAAAGGCCATTTTACGACATCAATCGCTCTACAGAGTGTGATATCCGAAGTGCCGTATCGGCAGTGTTTCGCAAATGGGACATGGATGGTGGATCTCCACCACGTTGTTCCTCTTGTAGATTTGCAACCGCAACACGCAGATAGGCATCTATCATCAGCAGAGGATTTCCCATAGACTTTGGATCACCCCCGCCAGCCGTCTGCAAATAGGAGGCCCGTATGAAGAAGGTCGCGATCGGTGTCGTCGCCCTCATAGTTATCGTGGTTCTGGTCATGTTGGCGCTGCCGCACATCATCGATGTCAACCAGTACCATGACCAGATCCAGACCCAATTGCAAAGCCGGCTCAACCGCCCGGTCAAGCTGGGAGCTATGTCGCTGGCGGTATTTCCCGCTGCGCGTGCAAGTGCAGGACGTGACCATCGGGGAAGACCCTAGGTACCACAGTACCGTTCCGTTTGCCGATATCGGCGAATTGGACATCAGCGTGAAGCTGTTTCCGCTGCTGAGCAAGACGATTGCGATCGAGAGCCTCACGCTGAAACGTCCCAAAATCGAGCTGATCAAGGACCAGGCGGGAGTGTGGAATTTCGCCAATCTCGGACAGGCCCCGGCGGCGCCCGTCACGAATATGGCGCCCGCGCCAGCACAAGCACCGGCGCAATCAAAACCGCCCGCTCAAGCGCAGCCTCCGGCTCCAGCGGCGAGCGGTGGTAGTTCGTTCGCCCTCGACGAACTCAAGATTGCTGACGGGCAAGTTGCGGTCACCGATTTCCAGAAACACCAGCCGCGCGCGGTGTACGACCACATCGATCTGACACTGAAGGATTACGCGCCCAACCAGCCGTTCTCGATCGACTTGACCGCGCACGTTCCGGGAAAGGGAGCGGAGACTTTTTCTCTGAGCGGCAAGGGTGGCCCGATCAATCAGGCCCAGATGTTGAGCACGCCTTTTGACGGCACGCTGAAGCTAAACGAGGTGTCGCTCGCGGGCGCGCAGAAGTTTCTTAACACCGCGGCCCTCGAAGGCACCGATGCCATGCTGTCCGGCTCGACGGATTTGACCAATGCCGGCGGCAAGATGTCGGCCAAGGGTTCGCTGAAGATCAACGACGCCGTCATTCACAACGTTCAGGTGGGATATCCGATCGCGATGGACTTCAACGTGACCGATGATCTCAACAACGATGTGATCCAGATCGGCAAGGGCGACGTGAAGCTAGGCTCGACTCCGCTAACCCTCACGGGGACATTGAACACTCACGGCGCGACCACAGTGGCGGATGTCAACGTGTCAGCCAGTGATGCTTCCATCGAGGACGCGGCGCGACTGGCGGCAGCGTTTGGCGTTGCGTTCAGTCCCAATGCGAAGATCACTGGCAAACTTACGGCGAACGTTCACGCGCAGGGACCGACCGACCGCCTGGCGCTGAACGGCACGGTGAATGGCCACAACCTGGAAGTGACGGGCAAGGACATCCCGCAGGCCGTCAAGGTACCAGCCCTCGATCTCAATATGACACCGCAGGATATCCGCTCCAATCCGTTTACCGTGACCTGCGGAGGAACCACGCTAACCGGACAGATGAGCATCGCCCAATACACAACGCCTTCGCCCACTGTCGATGCCACGTTCAAGACTGTCAACGCCAAGCTGGATGAGTTGTTGAGCATCGCCAAGGCATATGGCGTTAGCGCGGTCGAAGGCATGAGCGGCAGCGGAGCCGTCACCATCGACGTGCACGCCACTGGTCCCATCAAGAATACCGATGCGATGACCTTTAACGGAACGGGCGCGATCCAGAACGCTTCGCTAAAAACGCCGTCGCTGACTCAGCCACTCAATGTTCGCAACGCCAACTTGCAGTTCACCCAGAACTCGCTCAACCTGACCAACCTGGCCGCCTCGGTGGGATCGACCAACGCCAGCGGAAATCTCAGCATCGCCAACTTCCAGGCCCCACGCTTGACCTTCGCTCTGGCGGCTGACAAGTTGAACATTCTGGAATTGCAGAAGCTGGTGGCGTCGGGCAAGCCTACT
This sequence comes from uncultured Acidobacteriaceae bacterium, assembly GCA_963779555.1. Lineage (GTDB taxonomy): Bacteria > Acidobacteriota > Terriglobia > Terriglobales > Acidobacteriaceae > DASRAA01. The sequence goes on along the minus strand of CAVZYS010000014.1, from coordinate 41,061 downwards.
CCCGCCAAGAAAGCCGAGGCGTCGTGGAGTCTCGTGCCCACCGCAGACGCGGCGTCGGCGCCACAACCCAGCTTTATGGATACAGCGACTGGAACCGGCACGATTACCGTCGGCAGCCTGATCTATGACCGCACGACGCTCACCAACGTGCACTCCAACGTCAATCTCAACCATGGCGTCATTCAGTTGAATCCTCTGACTGGGCAGGTTTTCGGCGGACAGATCAACGGCAGCATCACCGCTGACCTTCGCCAGACGACATCGAGCTTCGCCATCAATGCCAAGCTGAACGGCGCCGACGCCAACCAGTTACTCACGGCCGTAGCCAACACCAAGGACAGCGTGTACGGAACGCTCAACGCCACGATGAACCAGACATTCTCGACTCCGGCATCGGGAGATGTGGCGCAAACCCTGAACGGTCCATTCTCCTTCACCCTCACGAATGGCAAGCTCACCAAGCTTGACCTGGTGAGTGAGTTGGGCAAGATCGGCAAGTTCGGCGGCGGAGGCAAAGGCTACACCGCAGTTTCGAACATGAGCGGGACGTTCGACGTCAAGAACGGCGTCGCCAATACCAATGACCTGAAGGCGGCCCTCGACGTGGGAACCATGGCGGCGACCGGAAGCATTAACCTGGTGAACGAAGCTCTCGGGCTGCACCTTACCGCCGTCTTGAATAAAGGCTTCTCTCAGTCCGTGGGAGGGACGGGCGTGGGTGGTTATTTGAATACCGCGCTTGCCAACAAAAACGGAGAGTTGGTACTTCCCGTGATCGTCAGCGGCACCATGAGCCATCCCGTAGTCGCTCCCGATATGCAGAAGATTGCGGAAATGAAGCTGAACAACATTGTTCCTGGGGCCAGCGGCATTCTCGGGTCCCTACTGGGCGGGAAGTCGCAGGCGCAGGGGCAACAGGCGGGGAAGCCGGCGCAACAACCGTCACAGCAACAGCAACTGCAGGATGCCCTCGGAGGGTTGCTGGGTGGCAGTAAGAAGAAGCCGCCGAAATAAATGGGTGTCGAGTTTCGCGCAAAACGACAGCCGTCCAAAAGGGCGGCTTTTCTTCTTGCAGGACGATTGCCGAGGCAGCTATGTTCCGGTCGCCTCCAGCAAACCTTGCTCGACCTTTTCCTGGCACTCGATGCAGTGGCGCGTCCACGGCACCGCCTCCAGGCGCTTAGGATTGATTTCGGTGCCGCAGGCGATGCACTCGCCAAACGAGCCTTCGCGGATGCGGTCCAGCGCTCCATCCACCATCTGCAGAGTCTGGCGCTCGCTATTGCTTTGGCTGAACAGAAACTCCTTGGTGTACGAGTTTGCCGCGCGGTCCGCAACGTCCTGCGCCGATTCCAGATCGGCCTCGCGGCCATCCTGTGCTGTGCGGCTCACGTTGAACCGCAATTCCCGTTGGCGTTCCTCGAGCCGTTTTTTGAAAGCGTCCAACTTCTTCTTGTCCATAGCTACCACCCCACGCCTACCAGCCCAGGAGTCGCCCTGAACAAAAATTACGGCATGGCGAATGAAAGATCATATGCCCCACGATAATACGCGTCAACTTTCCGGCCAGCCTATATTTCGCGAGACCAAGAATTCTTCCCATATTGGGAAGCGGATAAATTTCAGGAAACATGTAGGGCCGCTCAGTGAGGGAGCGGCAAGCCGCCAACGGAAAAGGCGGCCGGTTAGCCGCCTTCGTCGTTTAGAAAATGACCCTGTTCCGAAGCTAGTTTCCGCCCTGCACCGTCCGCAGCTTGCCCGGCATGAAATGATAAGGCGGCCACGGTCCAGTGATCGTAACCTGGCAGTCCTTGAAATGCCTGGTAGCTGCCGAGTAACGATTCTGGTATTTGGTAACGGTGCTGGTATCGATCAGGTGGGCAAAATCCATAAGCATCTTGCCGGAGTCGGTGCGCTTGCAGACGACATCTTCTTCCAGAGGGCAGAAGAGCTTGTGCACTTGCATGGAAAGCGCCCGGGCCTTGGTCTGGCGCTCGCGATCGCGACTCGCATGGTCGCGCAGCTTGCGAAGATACTCGCCGCCGACCCCCACTGGCATGGCGGTGATCGCTTCCTCCAGCGCTCCGTCTTTCACGAGGATCTTCACGTGCATTTCCGACTTGCCTCGCAGGCGGGCGACACTCTCCAGAAACGCCTTGCGATTTCCCCGCACTGCGCGACGCAGTGCTTCGTCAGAGTCAAATACGGTTCCAAAACGGAAGGGCAACACGGTCAAGGTCCGAAAGCATTCGCTGATGACTCGCGCATGTTCAACGATGGATTGTTGGGTGAGAGTTTGGGTGGAGAAATGTTCGCTGACGATGACCGCGAAATCTCCACTCGGATAGGCTAGAACCGGAGCGTCGTTTACGCCCTTCAGGTTCTCTAATGCGAACGGGCGTCGGGCCCTGCTATTGCCTTGCAGGCCCGCTTGTTCAGTAATACAGTACGCGTACCACGCCATCTCGGTCTTCTCCTGGGATGCTCGCACACAGGTTTAACGCCTGCGCGTGAGGGGTTATCCGACTTCGAACGTGGGGCTTTGGTCTGGTTTTAACTAAGGTGGAAGCGGGAGAGAACCGCTTCCATTTCTCATCCTATGCCCATCTGCACTGATTCTGCAACAAGGAATTCGCTTTTTTGGGAATTCAGCCAATGGGCAGTGTCCCGAAACCCGCACTGGACGGCGCTTTTCGACCATCGCAAAGATGCGCTCCGTGAAAGGAGCGCATGGCGTGAGGCAACTTCGCCGATTAAGACCCGGCGTGAACCCACGTGAAACTAGCGTTTCACTGGCTTCTTGGCAGTTCTTTTCGTGGGTTTCCTGGATGCTGAATTCGCCGTCTTTTTGCCTGTGGCTTTCGCCGGCGGCTTGGCAAGCGCCTTGGCGAGTGGTCTGACTGCTGGCGCTTCCTCTACCCGAGGCTGCGGTTTCGGCGCAGGCGGCTCTTCTTCGACTGGGCCTGCTCCGAGGCGCTCCAGGGCCTTGGTCACTACGAAGCTCATTTCCGCGATGGGGGCCGGCTTCCCGCTCCAGATCTCGAACTGACGCGCACCCTGCTGCACAAACATTTCCAGTCCCGGGATGATCTGGATGTTTTTGGCCCGCGCCATCTTCACCAGCTTCGTCTCCGCCGGCACATACACCAGATCGAACAGGAACTTGGCGTTCAATTCCTTCTCTTCCAGCGGCGATTGCCGATTCGCGCCCATACCCAGAGGCGTTGCGTTGATGATCACGTCGAAGTCCATCTTGGCGAGATCGGTGCGCTTCAGGTACTTGGCTTTGGTCAGCTTCGCCAGTGCTTGTCCCTTCTCGGGGGTACGGTTGACGATGAAGACTTCTGCGCCTTTGTTCTTCAGTCCGAAGACGGCAGCGCGAGCAACTCCGCCGGCGCCGACTACCAGGATTTTGGCGCCCTGCAAGGTCATCCGCTGCTCCAGCGGGACCACCACGCCAGCCACGTCGGTATTGAAGCCATAGAGTTTTCCGTCCTGACCGCGGACGACGGTGTTGCAGGCGCCGATCTGCCGCGTCAGTGGATCGGAATTCGACAGCGCCTCAACGATCTCCTGCTTGTACGGCATGGTGATGCTCATCCCGCGCATGGGAATATCGGGGACGCACGACATCAGGTCCTTCATCGTCTTGGCATGCAGCGCAAGAAAAACGGCATTCACAGTCTCGCGGCGGAAGGCCGCGTTCATCATGATCGGTGACATGGAATGGGCCACCGGATCGCCCGCAACTCCATAAACCTGGGTCGCGGCATCCACCATCTCGATGCGATAGGTGTCACGCAATTCGCTGGCTGTCACCTGTCCCGGCGCGGTTTCCTCGCCGCGGGTTGCGGCCGCGAAAGTGAAGACACTGCCTGCGCGAACACCCAGCACACGGCTGATGATTCCCTGCTCGCCCATGCACAAGCCCACCATCTCGTGTTGCGCAGAGTGGGCTTGCAGGAACTTCATCATCTGCACGTTGTCGTATAAAGAGGTTGCGGTCGAAACCACTTTGTAGAAATCCGCCGGGTAACGTTTCATCTCGGCGAAGGTCTCTTCCAGTTTCCTGGTGGCTTTGAAATCGTGGAAGGACAAAATCACTCCCACCCGGTCCTTGAGTTGAGCGAGCTCTGCAGGCTTCAGTATCTCTGCGCTTTGCAACTCGATGTCGACTAACTGGAATCCGGTCGCCGCAGCCTTGGTCAGGATGTCCAATTGCGCTGCCGAACTACCCTTAAACCTGCCCCCATTGACGGCGCGACGGCAGGTGGCGATGACCGTGGCTTCCGGGTGCAAGTCCAGAAAGTGCTTCAGCTTGGGCAATCCCGCAGCCGGGGTCGAGAGATAGTCTAACCTGAACTCCATGAACGGGTTATCGCGCACCAGGGACTCGGCGCGCTCAATGATGTTCGAGGCATCTTCACCCACGACGGCGACGCAGACGCGGGGCAGACGGAAACGCTGAATGCGGGAGGCGAAAACAGTTGTCGGAACGTGCATAGGAGCGTCCCGATGGTACAGATGCACAACGAAGGATGCAACTGTCTTTGTAGGAAATCATGAATTTATTGCACAATCGGGACGGGTTTGCGGGGAGTTTCCAGTTGATCCGACAAAACTCAGCGCCGCCCTAAAGACTAGGCCCTTCGCCGAACACTTCAGCCGTAAAAGCTTGCAAATCAATACCTTGCCTCCAGGCATCGGGGGGCAAACCGGCCTTCAAGCAGGTCTGTGAGAGGAAGGTTTCACGATCCCAATTCCATTGCAACGAAACTTGCGGGAGCAACAACCCACGGCGACCTCCTTTGGTCACCATCAGACCGTGAACTCCGGTCACAACCTCCTCTGGCCGAATCGGTTGCAGGAGCGAGAGCACGCTGATCTCAACCCTAAGGCGGGGAGCCTCTTCGGCCGTCACTGGCTGGAACCGAGGGTCGTCAAACGCGGCAGACTGCGCCGTTTCCGCGACGGTCTGATAAAGGGAATGTACGGGAACGACATATCCGATGCAACCGCGCAGCCTTCCTTCCAAATGCAACGTGGTAAACGCACCCCGCATCTCGCCCAGATGCGCGCTGGGGGGCACCAGGTCGAGTTCTCTTCCATCAAGGGCCGCCTCAATTGAGCGATGGGCCAATTGCAGCAGCAGCCGGCGCTCTTCCTCACTGTATTCAGAAGTTGTGGACGGGCTCACGGATTGTGTTTCAGACCACGGGGACATCGTTGCGCTTCCTGCGCCGGCTCAATACGAAGGAACGGCGCCGGCGGCGCTTCTCAGAGTGCTGGCTGATCTTGTTCCAGAAGGCGACGAAGTAATCCACCGCCGACACCAGCGACAGGCCGACCATGATCCAGATCGACGCAAGTGCGATGGGATGCACCGGCAGGCCAAGGAAGTACCACGGCAGGTGCGTCCAGTGATGGTCGATGATGCACGCCACCACCGACACAATCTGCACCACCATCTTCATCTTGCCCAGATCGCTGGCCTCAATGGTGAAGCCCTCGGACGCGGCGATCGAGCGCAGCCCGCTGACCAGGAACTCCCGGCCAATGATGATGACTGCCATCCAGGCGGGGACGGTGCGCGGATTGAACTGCACCAACGTGATGAATGCCGCGGCAATCAGCAGCTTGTCCGCCACCGGATCGAGCAGCATCCCGATGGTGGTCACCTGGGCGCGTTTGCGGGCCAGGTAGCCGTCGATGGCATCGGTGAGCGAGGCCGCAATGAAGAGGGCCGATGCCAACAGCTCCCGATCGCCATTGGTCGAACTGAAATGGCTGCTCGACAGGATCCAGATCAGCACCGGAATGCTGAGGATCCGCGTAAGCGTAATGTAGTTCGGAAGGTTCACAAAAGCGGACTGGGGCGCGGCTGCGGCGCCTCGCCACTGCCAAGCTGATTATCGTCCACTGTTCTGCCTGAAAGCAACCGCCCAGAATCAAGGTTCGCGGGCCTATTCGTCGTGGTGTACCGCGATTTCGTCCAGCATACTGGGCGCGTGGTATTGCACCCAGTAGGTGTAGCCGATGGGGATGCCCTTGATCCAGTCCATCACGCTCATCCAGATGCGCAGAGATGTGTGGAACCTAGTTTTCAGCGAGGTAATGGGATGCAGCAGAGTTGCGCAGGCGATGACCAGCACGATGACTGGGAAGCTCACCACCACCGCAAGCAAACGGAGGGTGTAGGTTAGGCGATGCATGTTGACTCTGGAGCGGGCGTTCCCCACGGCCACTATCCTTGCGAAGTATTATGCTCCCAATCCGGGCGTTGGCGGGCGTCGTGCAGAATTTTTTTTGCGATTCTTACGGCGGCGAAGATTCCGGAATAAAAAGCGGCTCCCGCGGAGGAGCCGCATCCAATTGAACTTCGCCTGACTCGCTAGGCGTAAATTCCGCGCTGGCGGATGGTAAACGCCACCCGGTCAATCGCCAGCATGTACGCCGCAATGCGGTTGTTGACATGGTGGGTCCCGGCGTAACGCACCACGGCTTCGAACGATTCGACCATAATGTCTTTCAGTTGCTCGTTGACCACCGACTCTTTCCAGAAGTATCCCTGGCGATCCTGCACCCACTCGAAATAAGACGCCGTAACGCCGCCTGCGTTGGCCAGAATGTCGGGCATCACGAAAACGTGTTTGTCGGTGAGGATGTCGTCCGCCGCCGCCGAAGTGGGACCGTTCGCGCCTTCCACCAGGATCTTCGCCTTCACCTGGTCGGCATTGAGCGAGGTGATGACGTTTTCGGTGGCGGCCGGAACCAGCACGTCGCAATCGGTGATCAGCAAGTGTTCCGTATCGGCAGGCTCGGCGCCCTTGAAGCCGTGAATGGTGCCCTCGTTGTGGCGATACTCGGTCAGCGCGGCGATATCGATGCCCTTGCTGTTGTAGAGACCGCCATCCCACTCACCAATGCCTATGACCTTGTAGCCCGCCTCATGCATAAGCAGGGCCGCGTTTGACCCGACGTTGCCGAACCCCTGGATGATGACACGGGTGGTTTCGCGGGGCATTCGCAGGTGCTTGATCGATTCATCGGCAATGATCATTACGCCGCGGCCCGTGGCCTCGCGGCGTCCGCGCGATCCACCCATGTTCAGCGGCTTGCCGGTGACCACCGCAGTGACCGTCTGCCGCATGTGCATGGAGTAGGTGTCCATCATCCACGCCATGGTCTGTTCGTTGGTATTCACGTCGGGGGCGGGAACGTCTTTCTCCGGCCCGATAAACTCGATCAGTTCCGAGGTGTAGCGGCGCGTCATGCGCTCCAGTTCGCCGCGCGACATGTGCTTGGGATCGCAAATGATGCCGCCTTTGGCGCCGCCAAATGGGATGTTCACCACCGCGCATTTCCAAGTCATCCAACTGGCCAGCGCGCGCACTTCGTCGAGCGTGACGTCAGGAGAATAACGGACGCCTCCTTTTGCCGGGCCGCGAGCGATGGAGTGCTGCACCCGATAGCCGGTGAACACTTCGAGCTGTCCGTTGTCCATCATGACCGGGATGTGAACGATGATTTCGCGATTGGGCTGCTGCAGGACCCGCCACAGGCCGGGATCGAGCTTCAGCTTTTCGGCGGCGACATTGAAGCGCGCGGCTTGTGATTCCCAGGGATTTTTTTCTTGTTCCAGCGTGAGTGAAGTTTCCATAAGATTTCTCCGAAGATCGCAGGGTCTTGCGGCCCGGGCAGGTATGAGCGTCCGTTAACCGCGCGCTCACATCGTCAGGCGGGCAAACCTTACGAGTATATGCACGCCTTCGAAAAGCGTGCAAGCGAAACGAACGGATGCTAGTGGCGAGCCACTACCGAACGGAACGATCGTGAGTTACTTCGAAATCAGTCGCGTAACAGGGGAAGTTCCTCCTGGGGTGGCGTGGGCCGTTGAGAATAAGCCGTATCGAATGAGCTTGTATATGCCACCCATTTTGCCGTCGTGCTGCAAATCCAAGAAGTGGCCTCGATAATTTCACGCACGTCTTGTCTAAGATTGCGCTCTTGGCCTTTTCGACCAATGATCGATTCATGGTGTGCAATTCTGTTGCGAAGAAATCGGATTTTCTTCAAACGCTTGGCCACCTCCTTCCTGCCAACTTTTTTCTGTCGAAAGGCTTGGTGTAGGTGTCTGTCCCATAACGTTTGGGCGTAAACGGTTCCAGCCAACGCCGACCAAAAGCCAAACATAAGTTCTGCAACCACCCGGCCTGGAGTGATCTGGCGCCCATCACGAGCAATGCGATGTTTGGCTTCTACAATTCGTGATTTTTCCTCATCCGTAAGCGCTGCAACTTCGTACCAGTCGTGTCTTCCGTGTGCAACACACATCACATCGTGAATCGAGTTTCGGAGGGTCACCTCGAAGCCCTGCAAAATGCTGTACATGGCCTCTGAAACCCTAGTGTTCCATTCGTATAACAGCAGTGCGTAAGTGCGATCACCATCAGCCAAATCCAAATACGGCCCTAGGCGCTCAAGTGATAGACTGCGTTCAAGATGCGCAATCGTTATCTCGTCATACACGAATTTTGCTTGCAATTCGGCCATATAAGAGTTATCTTGTTCACGTACACCCCGGTGTCCCCTCTACCTGCGTAGCAGGCAAGTGCCCGGGGTAATTTATTTGCTGTTAATCTCCCCTCAATATTCCCACCAACTCATTCAAACTCCAAAAGTGATCTGTAAGACCCGCTTTCGTCGCTCGCATATACGCTGCGTTCGGTATACTCGTCAGCGCTCACGCTCTCCCCCGGAGCCGGTTGATCTGGCGGCGATCACGTTTTGACGGTCTGCCCTCTGGAGATGTTTCAAACTGTCCCGTCGCCTTACGCTCTTCTGCCAGCTTCTGGCGCAGTTCCCGGCTCGCCTCGGTTTCCCGGTAGAGAGTCTGTGCGACGGCGCGCGGGGCCACGCACTTCGCTGAGCAGCAGGACTTCCACCTGAAACTCGCCACCGTCATTGGTAACTTGCAGTAAGTCTCCGATCCGGACATCGCGAGCGGGCTTGGCCGGTTGCCCGTTGGAGCGAATCCGGCCGAGTTCGCAGGCTCGTGCAGCCAGGCGCGCGTCTTGAAAAATCTGGCGGCCCAGAGCCATTTGTCCATGCGTACAGTGGTCATGGCTTATCGTCCAGGGCAGAGAAAGCAGATCCCTCGGGAGCTGAAGCTCCCTCATGATGACAATTCTACCGGGGGTTCCACCTGTGATAAGTGCACGCTTCCCTTTGAGCCTGTCCATGCCCCTCCTGAAGAGAGAGAGACGACCGTGGCCTATCGATCGTCGCAAAATAAGAAGACTGCGGTTGCGTCTTCGAGATTCTCTTTGCCGAAGGCTAGTCGTCGAGTACTTGTCTCACGGTTGCAGCTAGAGTTTCAAAGTTAAAGGGTTTCTGGAGGTGCGGAATCCCGGTTCCGCTTTCATCGGTGACCAGTAGCGGACCGTCGTTATATCCCGACATGTGGACGATCTTGATCGTTGGGCAGACTTCCCGGATTTTCTTCGTCAACTCTTGCCCGCCCATCTTCGGCATGATCACGTCGCTGATGAGAAGATCGATCGATCCTGGGGCATCCGCGGCCAATCGCAAGGCCTCTACGCCGTTGCCGGCTTCCACCACCTTGTAACCCAGTCTTACCAGCTCGCCACTGATCAGCGATCGGACATCCGCTTCGTCTTCCACCAGCAAAATACTTTCCGTTCCCCGCGACAGTGCCAGGCGTACCTGGATCTTCCCGCTGGAGGCGCTTGGCGCCGACACCGGCAGGCAGATGTGAAAGGTCGTCCCCGCACCTGGCGTGCTCTCGATCTGGATGCCGCCGCCGGTTTGAGTCACGATGCCGTAAACCGTGGACAATCCCAACCCTGTACCCTTGCCGGGTTCCTTGGTGGTAAAGAACGGTTCGAAGACGTGACGTATGGTCGCGGCATCCATGCCGCATCCGGTGTCGGAGACGGATACTTGCACATAGGCTCCGGGCGAGATGAAACCGAAGGTCTTACACATCCCGTCATCGAGGTTGACGCACTTGGATTCGATGTGGAGCTTGCCGCCTTTCGGCATGGCGTCGCGGGCGTTGACCACAAGATTCATGATCAACTGCTCCAACTGGCCGGGACTCATTCTTACGCACGCCCCGTTGGTGTGAATGTTCGAAGTCAGATCGATGTCTTCGCCGACAATCGTCCGCACCATCTTCATCAGTTGGTTCACAGCGTGGCCCAGGGAGAGGGTCTGCGCGTCGCCGGGGCCTTTCCGGCTGAAATCCAGCAACTGCTGCGTGAGTCGGGCTGCCCTGGCTCCCGCCTCATGGATGGCCCAGGCTCTTTTGGCGAGTGGGGGGTTGGAAGCGACTTCATCAGCCATCAGGCTGGAATAGCCGTTGATGACTTGCAGCAAGTTGTTGAAGTCGTGCGCAATGCCGCCGGCCAGCCGTCCGATGGCTTCCATCTTCTGGGCATGCAGGAACTGGTCCTGCAGCGATTTGTACTGCTGCTCCGCTAATTTGCGGGCCGTAATGTCCTGCACCACCTGAACATAGCCCACGATTCGGTCGCCCTCCCGTAAAGGTGCGGTGGAACACGAAACTTCGATCATGCTGCCATCTTTCCGAAAATAGACGTCCTCGTGGCCGCACAAGGTATGACCGGAAGCGCAAGCCCGCGCGACGGCACATTCTGATCTCGGCAGTGGGCTGCCATCCCGGCTTTTGTAGTGGCAGAGGTCGTGCACATTCTTGCCTTGCAACTCGCGCATGGTGTAGCCGCACAGCCGCTCCCCCGCAGGATTCATGAAGGTGAGGCGGCCCTCCGCATCCAGCAGGAACAAACCGTCGGGTGCCGTCGAGGTGATGGCCTGCATCAGGTCAAGCTGCTTCCGCAGCGCATCCGCCATCCGTTTGCGGTCGGTAACATCGATCACCGTTCCCTCGGCGACTGTCGGTCCGCCGTTGCTGTTGGGCACAACCCGGATGTTGCTCAGCCCATAGATAACGGTACCGTCCTTGCGCTTGAGTTGAAATTCGACTTTGTTGATAACTCCGGTCTCGGCGAGCATGTTCTCCACCACGCTTCGTTCGGCCGCGTCATACAGAACTGCTTCCGGGCCGCGGCCCACCAACTCCGCCGCTGAGTCGTATCCCAGCATGCGGAAGAAGGCGGGATTGCACTCGATCAGGTTCCCGCCAAGATCAGCCCGGAAAATTCCCGCAAGGTTCCTCTCAAAAAGCAACCGGTAGCGCTCATCGGATTCTTCCCGCGCCGCCTCTGCCTCTTTGCGTGCGGTGATGTCAGAAAGAATGCCATCGGCGAACATTACGCCTTCTTCGCTGTGCGTCCGAACCGCCCGGTCATGCACCCAGATCCACTGGCCATCTTTGCGCTGGGCGCGGAATTCCTCATCGAAGCGTTGGCCCCGGGTGAAGAGCGCCTGGAAACCGTCGATGACCCGCTGCTTGTCCTCGGGATGAATGGACCCCAGAAACACCTTTTCGGTGTTCTCGCAAACCTCCTCCGCAGAGAACCCGAAAATCTCCTCGACATTGGGGCTGACGAACACGGTCCGCATGTCTTCCGACGTGGTCCACGACACGTCCGGCAGGCTGGCCAACAGCCGCCGAAGCCATTCCTCGCGTGTGCGCAACTCTTCTTCGGACGCAGTCAAGGCGGCGGTGCGGGTGGTAATGGTCTGTTCAAGATTGTTGTTGGCATCCTCGAGCCGGCGCAGAATCTTGTAGATCAAGCCGCCGGTGATGGCTACGTATACAAGGCGTCTCGCCGCGTTCCAGGGACTTGGTTCTGCAGCCGAAAGCCCGAAATGCCGGACGAGGCCATCGGTCACCCAGATCCACGCGCAGGAAAATGCGACGAACGCGCCAGCAAACCAGGTTGGTCTGCGCGAACTAAAATAGCTCCGCCAAGACTGAATGATCGGCTTCATTCAGTTCTCCTTCCCTACTCGAAACAGCAAGAACCAGGAAGCGTCAGTCCACTGACTCTTAATACATCGGCCTAAAGGGCGGTCACGTTGAACGATCGAAATCTTGAGGGCCATCTCCGCGATCCGGTGACATCGATTGCGAAGTATCTTAACTATTGTTGACGTTACGCGTTTGTGACGCACCGCACGAAGCGTTGTGATAGTCGGCAGATTCACATGACCGAAAGTCGCATTCGCGTGTCCTCGGTTCCACCGCTCACTCAGCCGTTATCATGCCTCCCGTATAATTCCAGTCACCCCGCAACTAGCGCCAGGGACCCGATGGTTACGCCCGACTACAAGAGTTTTCTGCAACTTAGCCGCGACGCCACCTTGATTCCCGTGGCCAAGACGCTGAGCGCCGACTTGCTGACGCCGGTTGCGGCGTTCTTGAGCGTCGCCGCGAAGCAGAAGTATGCCTTCCTGCTGGAGTCGGTCGAAGGCGGCGAGAAGATCGGCCGCTACACTTTTGTCGGCGCGCAGCCTCGCATGGTACTCACCGCCCGCGGCCAGGACCTGACCATTCGCCGGGGGTCGACCGAGGAGTGCCGTACCGGCAATGTCAACGACGTGCTGCGAGAGACGCTGCGGCAGTTTCGTCCTGCAACCGTGCCCGGCCTGCCGCCGTTTACCGCCGGTGGAGTCGGCTATTTTGCTTATGACCTGGTGCGCCAGTTCGAGCGGCTCCCCGAAACGGCGAAGGCCGATGTCGATCTGCCGGATTGTATCTTTACGTTCTACGACCGCCTGCTGGCGTTCGATCACCTGAAGCACCAATTGCACATCATCGCCGCAGCTGATGTCAGTGCCGAGTCACCGCGCAAGGCCTACGACCGCGCCCTCGCCGACATCGATGCCCTGGAGCGCAAGCTGGTACGCGGGATTCACCGGCAGGAACTGGGATGGTCGGCTCCCGCCAAGCGCAAGGCCATCAAAGTCAACACCAGCACTTCGCACGACGAATTTCTCTCCAATGTTCGCCGCGCCAAGGAGTACATTGCCGCCGGCGATATCTTCCAGGTCGTGCTCTCGCTGCGGCTCAACTTCAAGCCGCCAGCCGAGCCGTTCCAGATTTATCGCGCGCTGCGCACGGTGAACCCGTCGCCCTACATGTTCTTTTTGCAGCTTGACGAGACGCAGGTGGTCGGCGCGTCTCCGGAAATGCTGGTGCGCATCACTGGACACAACTTGGAGTATCGCCCCATCGCGGGCACGCGGCGGCGGGGCGAAGAAGCCGCTGACGACGAGCGCTTGATCGAAGAACTGCGTACCGACGAGAAAGAGCGCGCAGAACACGTGATGCTGGTCGATCTCGGACGCAACGATCTAGGGCGCGTCAGCGATTACGGTACGGTCAAGGTGCGCGACCTGATGTACGTCGAGCGCTACTCCCACGTCATGCATCTGGTGTCGGCGCTGGAAGGCCGGCTTCGCCCTGAGCTCGATGCGCTCGACGCGGTGGCGGCATGCTTCCCGGCAGGCACCCTGAGCGGCGCGCCCAAGGTCCGCGCCATGGAGATCATCGAAGAGCTGGAACCGGTGCGGCGCGGCGTGTACGGCGGCGCGATTCTCTACGCGGATTACGCCGGCAACCTCGATTCCTGCATCGCCATCCGCACCATGGTCGTGCATCGCGGCCGCGCCTACGTTCAGGCCGGCGCCGGCATCGTCGCCGACTCCGATCCCGAGAGCGAATACCAGGAGTGCATGAATAAAGCGAGTGCGCTGTTGCGCGCGGCGGAACGCGCTAGTGGCTAGTGGCTGGTGGCTAGTGGCTGTCGAGTTAAGGAGCCGGAATCGTGGCTGTTAAGCAGTACCAAGATCTGATTGCGTGGCAGAAAGCCATAGCACTTGTGACCGAGATCTACCTAAAGCAAGTAGCAGTTTCCCACGTGACGAAATATACGGACTAACGAGTCAGCTTCGAAGGGCGGCGGTTTCAGTTCCTAGCAATGTCGCAGAGGGGCAGGGCCGTGCAACCTCGGGAGAGTTTATACAGTTCCTTTGTCACGCGCGAGGATCGCTGTTTGAGCTCGAAACGCAGGTTATCGTGGCCCACAACCTTAACTACCTTTCCGATGCGCAGCGCGAGGAGCTCATAACGAGGATTTCGGAAGCTGGGCCGGATTCTGAATGGCTTGATTACATCTGTACAACGTCGAAAGGAAACGGGCGCTCGCCACTAGCCACTAGCCACTAGCCACTGAAATGATCTTCGTCCTCGACAATTACGACTCGTTCACCTACAACCTGGTGCAATACATCGGGGAACTGGGCTATGAGGTCGTGGTGCGCCGCAACGACCAGATCACGGTTGGCGAAATTGAACGGCTCGGGCCGGAACGCATCGTGATTTCACCCGGCCCCTGCACGCCGCAGGAAGCGGGCATCAGCATTGATGTGATCAAGCACTTCGCCGGACGCCTGCCTGTCTTCGGTGTGTGTCTTGGACACCAGGCCATCGGCGCCGCGTTCGGCGGCAACGTGGTTCGCGCAGCTCACCTCATGCATGGCAAAACCAGCTCGGTTGAGCATGACGGCAAAACCATTTTTCACGGCATTCCATCGCCCATGACGGCCACGCGCTATCACTCGCTGGTCGTCGAAGAAAAAGGACTTCCATCTGAGTTGGAGATATCCGCAACTTGTCTGGAGCGCGATGGCAGCCGCGTGATCATGGGCCTGCGGCACCGCAAGTACGCGATCGAAGGGGTGCAGTTTCACCCTGAAAGCGTGCTAACTGCCCACGGTAAGCAGATGGTTCGCAATTTCCTACAAACGTGTAGCGAATAACCCACTTAATGGCTATGGCGAAATTCCGTCATTAAGCGTCAACTTTACTCAGAGACTCGGCGATACTAATGACGGACGCCGCCGCGCAGCGTTATGCCCGATTTCCTGTCCATCTTGCGGATCATCCCTCAACGCGAATCGCGGCATAGTATCGTCTTGCGCTACGGCGGAGCGGTTCTGGTCTCACTCGCCTTCATCGCAGCGCGGTGGATGCTGGGCCGATACGTCGTTGACGACGGCTTCCCGTTCGCTGTGCTTTCTCTTCCTATTGCGCTCTCCGCGTTTTACGGGGGCCTCGGACCTGGGATAGTTTCTGTTCTGACTACCGTTACGTTATCTGACTATTTCCTGGTTCCGCCGCTCTACACTCTTGGACTTCCCGGCCCGAAAGCGGTGGTGGGCACATTGTTGTTCGCCGCTGCTGGTCTCGTGATCTCGGTGCTGGGCGAGGCCAGTCGAGAAGCGTTCCTGCAAGTTTCCAACGAGTCGGAAATCCGCAAATTCGCACAACAACAATTACTGGCCAACGAGGAGCGCCTTCGTATCGCCGAACGAGTTGTCTCCGGCGGGGTATGGGACTGGGACATTCCCAGCGACACCGTTTATTGGTCAGACGGGTATCAGCGCCTCTACGATTACCCTCTGGACGAAGCGCCTTCGCGCCAGAAGTGGATGGAGAGCCTGCATCCCGATGATCGCGATCGCGTGGTTGGACAACTCGATGAGCTCTTACGTCAACGGCTCCACAACTGGTCGGAGGAGTACCGCGTTCGCACCGCCTCCGGTCGCATCCGTTGGGTCTCGAGCCAGGGGCAGGTCTTCTACGATGCCTCGGGAAAGCCCAAGCGCATGGTCGGCATCAACGTCGACATCACCGCCCGCCGCTGCGCCCAGGACGCCGCTCGCGATTCCGAGTTGCGCATGCATCTCGGTTGATTCCTGGCCGGCCCAAGCAAAGACCTCTCTGAAATCGTTTCGTCGTCGTGGATCGGTACAATTGTGGCGGATCGTCTTCCCAGTATCATTACTGCTGCCGCTGACGTTCCGGTCACTTCGGACGGCTTAGTGAAAATATGCCTGATACCGTAGAACTCCGCGGAATTCACAAAGCCTACGACCACTTTGTCGCCGTCGATCATCTTTCCTTCAACATTCGTGAAGGCGGCGTGTACGGCTTGCTCGGTCCTAATGGCGCCGGCAAAACCACGACCATCCGGATGATGATCGGCATCAACATTCCCGATGAAGGCGAAGTGTGGCTATTCGGCGAGAAATTTCATCGCCAGCAATTGCAACGCATCGGGTACCTGCCGGAAGAGCGTGGCCTTTACAAGAAGATGAAGGTGCTCGATCACTTGATTTTTCTGGGACGGCTGCACGGCCTGACGACGGCCGAGTCCCGCAAACGCGCGCTGGACTGGTGCGACCGCCTGCAGCTTGCGGAGTGGACAGAAAAGAAGGTCGAAGAACTGTCCAAGGGAATGCAGCAGAAGATACAGTTCATCGCTGCCTTGCTGCACGATCCCGATCTGATGATCCTCGACGAGCCATTCTCCGGGCTCGATCCCGCCAACGCCGTGATGCTGAAAGACGTGATGATTGGGTTGAAGAAAGCGGGCAAGACGATACTTTTTTCCACCCATCGCATGGACCAGGTCGAGCGCCTCTGCGATTCGATCTGCCTCATTGATCATGGCCGCAGCGTGCTCGAGGGAGAACTCAAGAAGATCAAGGCCAGCTACGGCAAGAACACCGTGCAGATGCAGTATGAGGGACACCCCCCTCTGGAAGACTGCGATCTCGTACAGTCGTTCAACAGTTACGGCAATTACGTCGAGGTCCGGCTGAAGCCCGGTGCGGACTCGCAACAATTACTGCACTTGGCCTCGCAGCACGCTCGCATCAGCCGTTTCGAGTTGGTCGAGCCTTCCCTGGAAGAGATCTTCATTGATGTGGTGGGCCAGAATGCATAACACCTGGCTGATCATCCGGCGTGAGTATCTGGAGCGCATCCGCAGCAAGGCCTTCATCATCATGACCCTGCTGATGCCAGTCTTCATGGCATCGACAATCCTCATACCTGCCATGCTTTCCGACATGAAATCCGGCGGCACGCGCCACATCGTGCTGGTAGCCAACAATCCCGAGATCGCCGAGGCAGTAAGGCAGCAGTTGATCGCGCAGCAGCAGCAGAACGGCGAAGATCCGGCGGCGAAGAGCGACCCTGGCAAGTCGAATCAGAAATCACCTGCCCCGCGCTATGCCATCGACGTCAGCACCGACACCACGGACGCCGGGCGCGGGTCGCTGCGTCGGCAGATTAGCGACGGCAAGATCGACGGCTTTCTCTGGCTCACGGACAAAGACCTCGCCGACCGCAAGGTTGTGTACAGCGCCAAGGACGTCACCGACTTTGGCGAAAGCATCGAGCTGCGCAATGCAGTTCAGTCTGCCCTGGTCAAGCGTCAGTTGGCGCAAAAAGGTATGAGCGGCGCGGAGGTCGAAACTCTGCTGAAGCCGATTGACCTCGACTCCATCCGCATCGAGAAGGGCAAGGAAGGCGCCAGCGGCATCTCCGTGTTCCTAGTCTCGTTCACCATGGTCATGCTGCTCTACGTGAACGTGCTGATGTACGGGTTTGCGGTGATGCGCTCCATCATCGAGGAGAAAAGCTCACGCATTCTCGAGGTTCTCCTATCTACGGTGACCTCGAAACAACTGCTCGCCGGAAAAATCATCGGTGTCGGCGCGGTCGGCTTGACGCAAACCATCATCTGGCTGCTGGTTGGGCTCGCCTTTTCCCTGCCCGGACTTGCCGCGTCAAACTCCATGATGTCCAACGTCCACATTCCCCTGGCGGGCGTCGTCGCCTTTGGAGTCTTTTTCATCCTTGGCTACTTCCTCTACTCGACGATGTATGCCGCGCTGGGCGCGATGGTGAACTCCGATCAGGAAGCACAGCAAGTACAGTGGCCAGCCATGCTGCCCATCATCTTCGCTATCGTGCTCAGCACGCCGGTTCTGCAGCATCCCAATTCGCCATTAGCATTCTGGACGTCGATGGTGCCCTTCTTTGCGCCCATCCTGATGTTCGTCCGCGTAATGGTTGAGACGCCGCCCATGTGGCAGATTATCCTCTGCATTGCGCTGATGCTGCTCACCACGTGGGGACTGCTGGGGCTGTCGTCGCGGATCTATCGTGTAGGGATCCTGATGTACGGCAAGCGTCCAACGTTGCCGGAATTGCGGCGGTGGTTGAAGTATTCGGGATGAAGTCAGTGGCTAGTGGCCAGTGGTCAGTCAATGGCGTTGAGATCGGATTGAACGTTAGCATTCGGCGGGGTAGATCAAATATTCCCGCTCAAACTTCGCTTGAACGGGGCAACCGATCAGGATAGCCGCGACGAAACTTGCTTTTCTGACCACTAGCCACCAGCCACTAGCCACTGATTTAGAATTTCCCCGTGCCCCTCGAATCCAGCGCCGGCCCGGACGACGCCGGCGATCGCCAGTTCACGCTATGGCAGCGCGTACAATTCGCACTCGTTGCCTGGCTGGCTTCGGCTTTTGTTGCTCTGGTCGGACGCACTCTTCGTGTGACGTTCTCCTGGGAAGACGGCTCCATCGGCAGTATGGACAATGTTTATCCGGGGATTTATCCCTTCTGGCACCGCTGCGTGTTGGGCGCGACGTGGATTTTCCGCCACCGCAACTTCGCGGTGCTTACCAGTCGCAGCCGTGACGGAGAATTCATTGCGCGCGTCATTCGCCGGTTCGGCTTCGTTCCGGTCCGCGGCTCCAGTTCCCGCGGCGGCCAGCGCGGCCTGCTGGAGATGCACTCGTTCGTTATGAAGGGCGGCGGCGCGGCCTTCACCATCGACGGCCCGCGCGGTCCGCGCTACGTAGCAAAAAAGGGTCCCGTGCTGCTCGCCCGGACGACCGGTGTCCCCATCACCGCATTTTATGTGGCGATGGAAAAGGCCTGGGTGCTCAACACCTGGGACGCGATGATGATCCCCAAGCCGTTTTCTCGCGCCTACATTCGCGTCGCCCGCAAGATATTCGTTCCGTCCGACGCCGACGATGCACAGGTGGAAGCAGCGTACGCCGAGATGCAGGAAGCCCTCGAACGCATTACCGCCAACGCAGAGTCTCACTTTTCCGCAGCCGGCGTTTGACACTGCTTCCCTTGGCCGATAAAGTCAGAGTTTCCCCGGAAGCAAACTATCGTTCCGGCTGCTCTTTCCAGATCATCCACGATTTTGGTTCGCGCGTTCCGCCACTGCGGCGGAACTGGGAAGCGGGTGTAAATCCCGCGCTGCCGCGCAACTGTAAGCGAGCTGTCTGGCGCCAGGCCACTGTGCAAACGGGAAGGCCTCCGTCGTTGTTCGCGATGTCCGCATCGCAACTCGCAAGTCAGGAGACCGGCGCGAACCTTCATCCAACCCCTTTCGCGTGAGGAGGAGTGTTGACCCGCATTCGCATCATCCTTTTCTGGCTTCTGACCACCAGCGCGCTCTGCGCTGCCGACCTGAAACTTATCGTGCAAAGCCCCAGCGGCGACCGTGTCTCCGGAGTGCAGGTGACACTCTACCGCGTCAGTGACAACGCGGGTGTCGGTATTCTCACCACAACTGGCGATGGTTCCGTGATTTTCGGCGATTTGGCCAACGAAACCTACAAAGCAATCGTGCTAGCGCCCGGATTCGCGGAGCAGTCGCTACAAGTCACTGTTCCGCAAAGCGAGCCTCAGATCGTGCACCTGAAGCTGGCGACCACACCCCAGACCGTTGTGGTCTCAGCCACTGCTACGCCCACCACCGTGAATCAAACGGCCGTCTCGCTCGACTTTCTCAGCAGTGATCAACTCACGCTGCTCAATCCGCCCGCTGCAGCCGATGCCCTCAGCTACATTCCCGGAGCCATCGTCAACACCAGCGGACGTCGCGGCAGCCAGGCCAGCCTTTTCGTGCGCGGCGGCGAATCCAGCTACAACAAGGTCCTCATTGACGGCGTGCCGGTCAACGATCCCGGCGGCTTCTACGACTTCGGCGTCACTCCCATGAACAACATTCAGCGGCTCGAAGTCGTGCGCGGTCCCGAGAGCACTATCTACGGCACTGACGCGATGACCAGCGTGGTACAACTCTGGACCACGACCGGCACGACCCTGAAGCCGGTCTTCGAATTCGGTGCTGATGGCGGCACATTCTCCACCGCCAACGGATACGCGTCAGTAGCGGGCGCCGACAAGATCTTCGACTACAACTTCTTCTTGAACCAGTTTGATACGCAGGGACAAGGCATCAACGACGCGTATTCCAACGGACTTCAGGGAGGCAATGTCGGCATTCGTTTTTCGCAGCGTGTCGCGCTTCGTCTTCGCCTGCGCCATTCGAACAACTGGACGGGCGTGCAGTCGAACTGGTGGTTCAACGGCGACCCGGTACTGCCGCCCAATTCCAACCAGCTTGCCCACCAGAACAATTTTCTGGCAAGCGCCGAACTTTCCGTCAGCGGCCCCGGAGCATGGCAACACACCTTCAGCGGCTACGAGTACAACCACGTGCAGGCCAATTCGCAGGCCTACGTCGATCCCGGCCGCGAGTTCATTGACAGCCCCTTTTCCAACCTCAGCAAGTACAATCGCGCCGGCTTCGAATACCAGGGACAATGGACGCCCCGTCCCTGGGCGCAGACCACCATTGGTTACACCTTCGAAGATGAGAACGGATTCATTCATTCCGAATTCGCTCCCGGCACGCCTTTTTTTTCCGTCAGCGACACCCACGGACTGCGCTTCAACAACTATCTGTTTGGACAGGAACTCCTGACCTGGAAACGCGTGTCGGCGCTGGCTGGAGTCGGCTACGTCAACAACTCCAGTTTCGGCAACAAAGTCGTGCCGCGCGCGTCGGTCTCGTTTCTCCTGTTGCAGGGCAACGAGACATTCAGTGGAACGCGCCTGCGTGCCGGATACTCCGAAGGGATCAAGGAGCCCAGTTTTCAGCAGTCCTTCGGCATCTCCGGCACCTATCCCACACTGCCCAATCCGAACCTGCAACCCGAGCAGAACCGCTCCTGGGAAGCGGGCATCGAGCAGGGATTCTGGGGCAACAAGCTATCTCTGAGCGCGTTGTACTACAGCAACCAGTTCCACAACCAGATCGAATATCAAACCAACCCCGTCGACTTCACCAGCCAGTACGTCAACTTCAACAAGTCGACGTCGCACGGAGCCGAGGTCGAGTTGCGCGGCCAGATCGGCAGCCACCTTTCGTTCACCGGCGCCTACACCTACACCTCAACCCGGATACAGGAAGCGCCGCCGTGCAACCCGCCCTTTTGCGATCCGCTTATCTACGGAGTGGGAGCGCCCTTGCTGCGCCGCCCGAAACAGGCGGGAACGGTGCTGTTCACCTACGTACGTCCGCGCTTCGGTGCGACCGTCGGAGTGGTCGCGGTGGGCCGCCGTCCCGACTCTGACTTTCTCTTCGGATACATCCCACCCATCTACTACGCGGCTGGGTATGCGCGCGTTGACCTCGGCGGATGGTACAACGTGACGCGCCACATTACCGCCTACGCGAATGTCGGCAACGCGCTCAACAATCACTACAACGAGGTGCTGGGATACCCCGCGCTGAAAGCCAACTTCCGTGCCGGGTTGCGCTTCCGCCTGGGTGGGGAGTAGGTGACCGCTGCCGCCGGCTGGCGTCGGCTATGTATTCAAACAGGTACTTCGTCCGCGGGCTTACGCCCACGGCTAACGCAAGGTGTCGCCCTGCGGGCTCAAAATCATCGCGTTAGAGGGACCGTGTCGTCGGTCACAGCGGTGGAACTTGCGGTTGGGCTTACTGGAAACTTGAAACTCGAAACTTTCTCCTCTAGCCACTAGCCACTTCTTCAGTCGTCGCCGCGACTCGCTTCCACGTGGTTGTTCGCGTGGTACTTCAGCCGGATCTCGCGCAGCTTGTTCACATGCGTGTCACTGAGGGGCTGCTGCTTGCCCAGCATATGCGTGACCAGCGCGATCTTGGCGTAATGCTCCACCGTCTCCATGTTCATGTAGGCGGTGAGCAGGTCCTCACCGTAGGTCACGACCCCGTGGTTCGCCATGAGGATGGCATCATGATCGCCGACCAGCGGGGCCAGCGCCTCGGCCAGTTCGGGAGTGCCGGGCGTTTCGTAGTTTGCCAGCGGCACGGTGCCCAGGGTGATCACTATCTCCGAGCACAACGCGTTGTCCAGCGGCATGCCCGCGGCCGCAAAACCAGTTGCAGTAGGGGGATGCGCATGCACCACCGCCCCCACGTCTCGCCGATTGCGGTAGATGAACAGGTGCATCGCGATTTCGCTGGAAACATTGCGCCGGCCGCTGACTTTCTTACCCTGCGCATCCACGATGACCAGGTCGTCCGGCTCCATCAGGCCTTTGCTCATTACCGTGGGCGTGCACAGAAATGTGCCATCCCCCAGGCGCACGGAAAGGTTGCCGTCGGTCGCGGCCACCAGGCCAGTCTGGTGCAGCAACTTACCGAAGCGGACGATCTCGTCCCGATGTTTTTCTTCTGTTTTCATGCCGTTCGGTCTGATGGATGACAACATCCTCAGTGTATTTATCGTACCCCAGTTTCCAGATTCCGCCAAAGCCCGAACATGCACTTTTACGATTTCGCCTAAGGCATAATCGCTCTGTGCTGGTTTCTGAGTTCGACTATCACCTGCCCGAGGAATTGATCGCGAAACATCCGCTCGCCGATCGGGCCGCTGCCCGCATGTTGCACCTGGGCCGGGGGCGCGATCTGCTGCGCGACTCCATATTTCGGGAATTTCCCGACCTGCTCCGCCCTGACGATCTACTGGTGGTTAATAACACGCGCGTGTTGCCGGCCCGGCTCTACGGACACCGCAGCGGTTCGCGGGCGCTGGCCATTTCCCCGTCCAATCCCGCGGTCGCCCAGTTCCTTCATGGCAAAGTCGAAGTGCTGCTCACGCGCCAGCTCTCCACCCAGCCCAACTTGTGGGAAGCTCTCGTCCATCCCGGACGCAAGCTGGGCCTGGGCGAGCGCGTTTACTTTGGTCTCGACGCCACCCAGCAGTCCCACGAACTCGCGGCAGAAATCGTCGCCCGCGGGGAATTTGGCGAGCGCCATCTCCGCTTCGACCGCGTCGCGGATTTCTTCGCCGTGATCGAGCGCATCGGACACGTCCCGCTTCCGCCCTACATCGATCGACCCGACACGCCAGCCGACCGCGAACAATACCAGACCGTCTATGCACGTCCCCTTGGATCGGTCGCCGCACCCACCGCCGGGCTTCACTTCACTCCTGAAGTGCTCGACCGCATCCGTGCCCGCGCCATTGAGACTGCCGAAGTAACGCTGCACGTCGGGCTCGGCACCTTTCAGCCCATCCGGGTTGAGGTGGTCGAGGAGCACAAGATCCATCGTGAGTGGTATTCGATCTCCCCCGAAGCCGCTGAGAAGATTCAGCGCGCCCGCGACGAAGACCGCCGCATCGTCGCCGTCGGCACCACCACCGTCCGCACCTGGAATTCGCCGCCCGCCAGTCGCCTGATGGCCGCATCGATCGCGCAATCCGGCGAGGCCAACATCTTTATCTATCCGGGATTCGACTTCCGCGTCGTCGGCGCCCTGCTTGACCAACTTCCACCTGCCCAAGTCCACGCTGATCATGCTGGTCTCGGCCTTCGCCGGACGCGAGCGTACTCTCGCCGCCTACGAGCATGCGGTAAGAGAGCGATATCGGTTTTACTCCTATGGGGACTGCATGTTTGTGGAGTGATTCCCGGTGTTAAATCCGTGTCATCCGTGCAAATCCGTGGTTGTTCTTGATTTTCTCGAAACTCGAAACTTGAAACTGTCGTCTTGGTAGAATTCTCGCTTGCCAGCGAAAAAGAAATCCGCTCCATCCGACGCCGCTGCCGACAGCGCAGTGACCAAATCGATCGCGGCGACGACCGCGCCCGCGCTTCCCGCTGAGCCTGCCGGTTCCAAGGGCCGCATCTTCCTTATCGACGCGATGTGGTTCATCTTCCGCGCCTATCACGCCATGGCGCGGCCTATGTCGACCAAGACCGGCATTCCGACCAGCGCCACCTTTATCTTCGTCAACATGTTGCGCAAACTGCGCGCCGACTTCAATCCGCAATACCTGGCGGCAGTCTTCGACGTGGCCGCTCCCACCTTTCGCGACGAGCAGGCCGCGGCCATGCCCAGCTTTCGCAAGTTCGATGCCAAGACCCAGACCCACATCGATGTCCAGTACAAGGGCTACAAAGCCGATCGTCCCGAAATGCAGGCTGACCTGGCGCAGCAGATTCCCTACATCCGCCGCGCTCTCGAGGCCTATCGCATTCCCATCCTTGAGGCTAGCGGATTCGAAGCCGACGACGTCATCGGCACGCTCGCCCGCAAGGCCGCCGATGACGGCTACTGCGTGTACATCGTCTCCAGCGACAAGGACATGATGCAGTTGGTCAACGATCGCGTATCGATTTTGAATCCGCTGAAGGACAACCTGATTTCCGACCCCGCCAAGGTCGTAGGAGATTCTTGGCGTGCCGCCGGAGCGCGTGGTTGACGTGATGGCGCTGCGCGGCGACGCCATCGACGAGGTTCCCGGCGCTCCCGGCATTGGCGACAAGGGATCGGTCGAGCTGATCCAGCGCTTCGGCACGGTTGAGAACGCGCTCGACCGCGCCGCCGAAATCGAGCGCAAGACCTATCGCGAGTCGCTGCAGAACAACCGCGACATGGTGCTGCTCAGCAAGGAACTGGTCACCATCAAGACTGACGTCGCGGTGGAGTTTGATCCCGCGATGATGCTGACGCAGCCGCCCGACGCCGAGGCCGCTCGCGCGCTATTCACCGAGTTGGAGTTCAACACGCTTACGCGGGAATTCCTCAGCGAGGGCGTCGAACTCGGCGAAACCGACTACCATGAGGCCGCGTCCGCCGCGGATGTCGAAGCGGTGCTCGCCTTCGTCCGCAAGAATCCGGGTGGTGTTCTCGCTTTTGCCCTCGACAGTTCCTACGAAATCAGCGTCGAGTTCGGTGACACCGAAAGCGAAGAAGGCTCGGGCCTGCAATGGTCGTTTGCCGACGCCGCGGATACCTCCCTCACCCTTTCGCACCTTCGCCTCGCAATCTCAGTCCAAAGCGGCACCGCGCTGTCGTTGGCGCTCGATGACTCCGCCGCCGCACAGGCGTTGAAACAGGCACTGGCCGATCCGTCAATTCCCAAGGCGATTCACGATTCGAAAGCCGCGACGCATGTCTTTGGCGAGCGCGGCATCACGCTGGCAGGTGTGCAGCACGATCCCTTGCTCTACTCCTACCTGCTCAATCCGACGTACACGAAATATGGCCTCGCCGACGTCGCTCTCCGCACCTTCAACCTCAAGATGAGCGACAACCTCGGCGAAGCCGCCGACCTCACACTGCGCCTCGCCAACAAACTCAGCGAAGAAGTTGCCGCTACCAACCTCACCAAGGTCTACGACGAAATCGATCTCCCCATGTCGCCCGTGCTGGCGCGCATGGAAGCCGCCGGCATCAAGATCGACACCGAGGTGCTCGCCGAAATGTCGCAGCGTCTCGAGCGCGAGTCCAGCCAGAAGGCGCGCGACATCTGGGAGAAATGTGGCACCGAGTTCAACATCAATTCGCCCCGGCAACTGGGCGACGTGCTATTCAACAAGCTGAACCTGACCAAGCCGTTCAAGTCGGGCAAGGGCAAGATCATCTCGACCGCCGTCGATGTGCTCGAAGGCCTGGCGTCGGAACACGAAGTTCCCCGGCTGGTGTTGGAATACCGCCAGCTCTCCAAGCTGAAATCTACTTACGTTGACGCATTGCCGGCTCTACTCAATCCGGCCACGCGGCGGCTGCACACCACTTTCAACATGGCCGGATCGGCCACCGGACGGCTGTCGTCGATCAATCCCAACCTGCAGAACATTCCCATCCGTACGGAGTTGGGACGCGAGATTCGCGCTGCCTTCGTCGCCGAGCCCGGCAACCTTCTACTCGCCGCCGACTACTCGCAAATCGAGTTGCGCCTGCTCGCCCACTTCTCCGCCGACCCGCTGCTGGTCGAGGCCTACCGTCGCGGTGACGACATTCACACCCTCACCGCATCGCAGGTCTTCGGCGTGCCGGCCGACGAGGTCAACCCCGAACACCGCCGCCGTGCCAAGGCGGTCAACTTCGGCATCGTCTATGGACTCTCGGCTTTCGGGTTGTCGCAGCAAATCGGCATCGACCAGAAAGAAGCCAAGCGCTTCATCGAGGCCTACTTCGAAAAGTACGTGGGCGTGCGCCAGTTCATCGACCGCACGCTGGAGCAGGTGCGCGCCGACTTAAAAGTCGCGACGCTGTTCGGGCGCATTCGCCCCATCCCCGACATCCTCAGCAAGAACCCGAACCTGCGCGGCTTCGCCGAGCGAACTGCCGTGAACACTCCGTTGCAGGGCACCGCCGCCGACCTCATCAAACTGGCCATGATTCGCATCGACGCCGAACTGCGCCAGCGCAACCTGCAATCGCGCATGCTGCTGCAGGTCCACGACGAGTTAGTGTTCGAGGTTCCGGAAGGTGAGCTCGATGCTATGAAACAACTCGTCACGCAGCAGATGGAAAACGTTTACGAATTGAAGGTACCACTCAAGGTGGAAGTGGGCGTCGGCCCGAATTGGCGGGATCTGGATTGAAGCAACTGGTAACTGGCAACTGGTAATTGGCTTGCGCGATGCCATCGAGGGTGCTTAGTGTAAGTCCCCGGAACCAGCGCTCGCCCGAGTGAGCGATATTCTGAGTTGTAAAATTCGCACCGCTATCGGAGATCGCTAATGTCCCTGGGATTCAACGTAGAGTGCCCCAAATGTCACGCTGATCGAACCTTGCTGGAAACCACCTTTGGCCTTCCAGCCTATGTTGACTCGCGACAAGCAAAGGATGTCGGTGAGAGCACCACCACAGCGGGTGCTCTGCCTGTTCGAGTAATTCTCTGTGTACGCTGTCATTACCTGGAGATGTACCACGACGTTGGATTGGGCAAGCTGTCGTGAGCGAGCCCCCTTACTGGAAACTCGAAACTCACCTTACGCCCCGATCGCCTTCTCCAGCGCGCTCGCGATCGTCTTCACATGCCGCTCCATGGCTTCTTCCGACTCGGCTTCGACCATCACGCGCGCCAGTTTTTCCGTGCCGGAATACCGCACCACCACGCGGCCGTTGCCATCGAGTTCGCTTTCCGCCGCGCGGATCGTTTCCATCACCGGTGGCAACTGCTCCATGGGCAGCTTCTCGCGCACCTTCACGTTCTCGATGCGCTGGGGAAAGACCTTCATATCGGCGACCAGTTCGGCCAGCGGCTTACCGGCCCGCGCCACCACTTCCATCACCCGCAGCGCAGTGAGGATGCCGTCTCCGGTCGTGGTGTCCATGTCGCGAAAGAGGATGTGTCCCGACTGCTCTCCGCCCAGCGTGGCACCGGTCTTAATCATCTCTTCCAGCACGTACTTGTCGCCCACGGCGGTGCGCAGCATGCGGATGCCGCTGCGTTTGAGCGCCGCTTCCAGTCCCATGTTTGACATCGTGGTGGCCACGACCGTGTCGTTGTGCAACCGCACGTGCGCCTTCATGTCGCGCGCTGTCAGCAGCATGACGGCATCGCCATTCACCACGTTGCCTGCGGCGTCCGAGAACATGGCGCGGTCCGCGTCGCCGTCGAAGGTGATGCCGAGATCGTACTTGCCGTTCGACTTCGCCACCTCCGCCGCCACGTGGCCGGGATGCAGCGCTCCGCAACTGGCGTTGATGTTGCGCCCGTTGGGATCGACGTGCAGGAAGTCCGCTTCGATATCGCAGTCCTTGAAGACCAGCGGAGCCACGCTGCTGGCCGCGCCGTTGGCGCAGTCGACCAGCACGCGCAGCTTGCCGAAGCTGCCCGGGCCCACCAGAGACGCCAGCCACTCGGCGTATTGCGCGCGCAGCTTCGCGTCGCCCGGCAACATGCTGTAACCCGAGGCGTCGGTCTTGGACGCGCCAGCCGCCAACTGTTCGATGTGGGCGAAGATGTCGGCCTCGATGGCGTGTTCCAATTCGTCGGAGAGCTTGTAGCCGTCGGCGCCAAAGACCTTGATGCCGTTGTCGTGCCACGGATTGTGCGAGGCCGAAATCACGATCCCGGCGGAGAACCCATTCTCGCGCGTCAAGTAGGCCACGCCCGGCGTCGTGATCACGCCTGCGCTGACCGGTTTGGTCCGCGAGGCATCCAGTCCCGCCGCCAGCGCTTCGCTGATCCATGCACTCGACTCCCGCGTGTCCTGCCCAATGATCACGCGCGCATCGTGGCGACGCTCGGCAAGACGCTGGCCCAGCGCGCGGCCAATCGCATACACCGTTGCACGATCCAGCGGGTACTCTCCCGCCACTCCGCGAATTCCATCGGTCCCGAACAATTGTCGCTTGAAGGTTTGTTGCAGCGTAGTGCTCAAGGCTGGCCTGCTCCCCTGGAAGATTTTCCTGTAGTAACGGTGACATGAATCGGCGCGGGATGCTGAATCCGCACCAGTGGATCGGGCACATAGGCGTGGGTCGTAAATGTCGCTTTACCCATCACGCCGGTCGCATCCACCGGATCGGTGATCGCCATGTCGATCGCGTTCACCCGGTTCGCGGGCCCCTCGATGACGATGGTTGCCGGGTCTGCGGTGACCTCTGTTATGCCATATCTGCTGACAAACGTGCCAATCACGCGCGGACGCACCTCAACCGTGCGCGTGGCGCTGGGATTGAAGTCGATGTGAATCTGCGAGGGCACGACGCGCTCCACTTTTACGCCGCGCGGTACATGGATCTGTCTGGGACTCAAGTCGAACGTTCGCTCGCCGGGTTTCACTCCCGCCAGATCGATGATGGCGTTGACTTCCGACTGGTCCATGGTGCGTATGGTGCGTTCGGGCCCGCTCACCGCTACGTGCACCTCAAACGGAGAGTCCGTGGTCATCACTAGATTCTCAGGCGCGTGATGAAACTCGATGGGAGCAGTGACGATCGATTCCACCGTCGGATCGCGGCCCACCACCCACCACAAGCCGATGGAAATCGCGAGCGCCAGGACCTTGAGGCCCAGGTTGTTCACCACGTATTTGCGGAAATATTCGAGCATGGTCAGAGTTCCGCCCCGTTGGCAAAGTTGTCCTGCGTCGCCCGGTCCGAAGGCGCTTTCCCCTTCTCAGTCTCGGTCGCCGAAGTGGGCAGGGTGGCGCGCGGAATGTATCGCCGCAGCAACTCGCCGATGCGCTCGCGCAGCCGCTCCACCGTGATGTGGCGCTCAATTTCGCCGCCGTAAGCGATGCTGATGCTGCCCGTCTCCTCGGAAACGACCACGGCAATGGCGTCCGTTTCCTGGGTGATCCCGATGCCCGCGCGATGCCGGGTGCCGAGTTGCTTCGAAAGCTGCGGGTCCGTCGCCAGCGGCAGAAAGCACGCCGCCGCGGCAATGCGATCCTTTTGCACAATCACCGCGCCGTCATGCAGCGGAGCGTCTTTTAAAAAGATGGTCGCCAGCAGGTCGTAGGACAGGTTGGCGTCCAGCGGCACGCCACTGTCGATGTAGTTTCCCAGTCCGTCCTGCCGCTCGATTACGATCAGTGCACCCGTCTTGTTCGAGGCAAAAAGATTGGCGGCCAGCACGATGTCGTCATAGGTTTCAACCCCGCGCCCGCCCAGGCGTGAGGTCGAGAAGCTCCGGCCGAGTCGGCCTAGCGCATGCCGGATTTCCGGAGCAAATACCACAATCAGCGCAAAGACGCCGAGTGGCAACATCGACGCCACCAGCCAGTCGATAGTCTTCAGTTGCTCGAAATGCGCCGCATACAACGCAAACCCAACCGCCGCGACGCCCAGCAACGCCGGCATGGCATGTGTCCGCCTGAGGAGCTTCAGGAACCCGTAAATTACCAGCGCCACAAACAGGATGTCGACGACGGATGTCACCGATATCTCTGGGATGCGGCCTAAGTTCTGCAACATTTACGGTCCTTTCGCATGGCTGATTGGGTCTGACTTCATTCTAATGCAGCGGCCATGTGGCTACGGCGGGTTGCCGCGCGAAAGCGGGATGTCTTACTCTGTGTCAGATTCGGGTTTGATCGCATCCACGGCGGCTGTGAATTCTCCGCGGCCGAGCTGCGCGCGTACTGCGTCGCCGCGCTTCAGTTGCGAAGCATCTTTCACCAGGTTGCCCGCAGCATCGAACACCAGCGCGTATCCACGGGCGAGGATCGCCTTGGGCGACAGCCCGCTGAGTCTGCTATGCAGCAGCTCCCAACGCGAGCGTCGCCGCAACAAAATCGTTTCGGACGAGCGAGCCAATGCCGCCGTCAGATCATCAAGATGCGTTTTGGTCGCGGCTAGCAGCCGTTCCAAATGCCGATGCAACTCGCTGGTGCGCGCTTCCAACTGGCGGCGCATGGCGCTCAACCGCACGCGCATGTCCTGATGCCGCAATCGGACGTCGAGTGACTCGAGCCGTCGCCGCAAACCGGCCACGTTGCGCCGCTGCGCCTGTTCCAAGCGGTACAGCAGATCGTCCAGCCGCTGCTGGCGGCGCGCCATCATGTCCGGCATGCGCACCAGCGCCGAGTGCTGCGTGAGTCGCGACAACGCATTATGCGACCGCAGCAGCTTGTAGTTCATTGCCTGTCGTAACCGGTCGCGTAACATCGCCAGCCGGCCTGCCAGTTCCTGCTTTGACTGGATCACCAGTTCCGCCGCGGCTGACGGTGTCGGAGCCCGCAGGTCGGCCACGAAATCGCAAATGGTGAAGTCGGTCTCATGCCCGACCGCGGAAATCACAGGAATCTTCGACGCTGCAATCGCGCGTGCCAGCGCCTCGTCGTTGAACGCGAACAGGTCCTCGAATGAGCCGCCCCCGCGCGCCACAACGATCACGTCAACGTTGCGGGTGCGATTGAAGTGCTTTACCCCCGCGCTCACTTCGGCCGCCGCACTTTCGCCCTGCACTCGCGCGTCATAAATCAGCACCGACACCGACTCATGCCGCCGCCGTAAAATGTTCAGGATGTCTTGCAGCGCCGCGCCCCGCGCCGACGTGACCACACCGATGCAGCGGGGCAACGTTGGGATTGGCTTTTTGCGGCCGGCGTCGAACAAGCCTTCCGCTGCAAGTTTCGCCTTGAGCTGCTCGAAGGCGAGCTGCAGTGCGCCTGCACCCTTCGGCTCCAGCATCTCGGCCTGAAGTTGCAGGTCGCCACGCTCGTCATAGATCGTGACGCGCCCGCGCACAATCACCGCGAGGCCATTCTCGGGACGAAACCGCAGCAACCGAGCCTGCGTCCGCCACATGACGACCCGCAACTGCGCCGAGCCATCCTTCAATGTGAAGTACAGATGGCCTGATTCCGCTGGACGATAGTTCGAAATCTCGCCTTCCACGTAGATGTCGGTAAACGCGCGCTCCACCTGCGTGCGCAGCGCCGCCACCAGTTCGCGCACCGCGTACACCTTGCGCTGCGGAGCCGCAAATACCAGCCCGAGTTGTTCGCTGTCGGCCATGCTGAAAGCGTCGTCTGCAAGGCAGTGTAACCCAGCGCGGTGGGGCGGCAGCCAAGGAGTTGCTTTTCACCACAGAGACACAGAGGACACGGAGAAGAAGAAAGAATGAAACGGAAGGAAGAAAAACAACTCCGTGCTCTCCGTGCCTCCGTGGTGAGTTCGTCACGTCTCGCAAGGAATACAATTACTGGGATTCGAGAGGCCGTTCACCGATGACCACAGCTTCACGCAGAGACTTCCTGAAACTCGCCGGCGCCGCCTCGGTTGCGGCAATCGCCTTCCATGACGCGCCCCCGCTCGACGCCTATCCGCTCGGTCTGCCTCTTGGCTTGCAGCTCTATTCGTTGCGCAATCTGTTGCCCACGGACTTCGAAGGAACCTTGAAGGCAATCGCCGCTGCCGGATACACGGAAGTCGAGGCTGCCGGTTTTTACGCCCAGAGTGCGCAGGAGTTTAAGCAGTCGATGGATAAGGCGGGCTTGCGCTGTGTGAGTGCGCATTATCCACTGAGCATGTTGCAGCCGCAGCTGGAATCCGTCATCACCTACGCGAAGGAGTTGGGCCTGCAATACATCGTGTGCTCGTCGCCTTCGCTTGAGGATCCATCAAAAGTGAAGCTGTCGCCCAAAGACCCCGGTTATCACGAGGCTTGGGTCAACGCTTTCACCCTCGGCGACTGGAAATGGAATGCCGAACAGTACAACCAGATCGGCCAGCGGGTGAAGGGCTATGGCATGAAGTTCGGCTATCACAACCACACCACGGAATTCCGCAAGCTGAAAAACGTCGTGCCCTACGACGAACTGATACGCATAACCGATCCCGACCTGGTCACCTTTGAAATGGATTGTGGATGGGTCGCAGTCGCCGGCTACAGCCCGACCGAATATCTGACGAAGTATCCCACGCGAATTTCCATGCTGCACGTGAAGGACTTCGACCTGAAGAATCGCAAAGAACCGCTGCAGTCCACCGAACTCGGTCATGGCACCATCGACTACCGCCCCATCTTCGAAGCCGCGAAGAAGGGCGGACACATCACGCACTATTTCGTGGAGCAGGAGGAGTTTGACATGCCTCCGCTGGAAGCCATCAAGCTCGACGCGGAGTACATGCAGAACCTGAAGGTGTGATCTTGAATGTGAAGAGGGATGTTTTGAAAGGGCACGGCTTCAGCCGTGCCGACACCTGCGCATGGAGAGCTAGGCTTTAGCCACTGAGGGAAGGACGTCTCCGCAACTCCGAAACCTTGGAGTTATGGCGGGAATTTGCGGGACACTACGCTAGCAGCCGACGAGCAGATTGAGCTTCCCTGCTGCAATCAACAACATTTTCCATATCTGTACTTCCCTTTTTGGAACGCCTCAGGCGTCGCGGCGAATTTTCATGCTGCGCGCAAGGCGCGCGGAGCTATCGTGAACTCAAGAATTAAACAGAAGGCGCCAAGGTTCACCTTGGTTCAGTAGAGGTACACCTCTACGGCGTGGCAAGTACTGGACAAATGGATTCATCTGGCCGGCGAGTTTTTCATCCAAAGTCCTTTCAGGTTCGCAGCGGTAAACGCCGGTAGGTGTCCTCAGTTAACAAGTAATCAGCGACGGAGGACTTATGTTTAAGTGGAGTACGTTCCTTGTTGTATGCCTTACGCTGTTGGCGGCGAACGGCTTTGCCGGCAACGTATTGGTTAATCCTGGATTCGAAACCGGTGCACTGCCACCGTGGGCCAATACCTATGACTTTTGCAGTGGTTGCACTTGGGCTGTGACGTCAACAGACGCGCACAGCGGACTGTACAGCGCGTTTGTGGACGGCAACAGGGCGCTTCAGCAGGATTTCACCGCGATCCCCGCTACCATGATCACGGAAGCTTCCCTCTGGCTGAAGATGCCGGATACCGGGGTAGCTGCCGTTTTCTTTCTCTATAGCGATACAACTTACTTTCAGAACATTTTCACGGTCGGCGATACCTGGGCCATGTACGACATGACCCCCTTCCTTGACCCGACCAGGTCACTAGTGTCGTTCGGTGTGTTTGGCTGCAGCGGATGTGCTGGGTCGAGCCAGACGTTTGCCGACGACTTCGTCGTCAATGCGACGCCTGAGCCGGGAACGATGATTCTTTTGGGCACCGGCTTGGTAGGTGCGGCTGGCATGGCTCGCCGCCGTTTTCTGCGGTTCTAGCTGAGTGGAGAATCTTCTTCCGCGTTTCTGGTTTCTCATCCTTAGCAACGAGCGCCGGAGTCCTCCACTCCGGCGTTCGTTTTAAAACCGGTTGGCCTTCCTCACTGCCGCATCCGATTCACCACCCACAGCACCAGCGTCAAAATCACGCTTAGCACAATCGACGTCATCAGCGGGAAGTAGAACGTCGTGTTCTTCCCACGCACCACGATGTCGCCCGGCAGGCGGCCGATGGGCAGGTTGATTCTGCCCGCCAGAATCAAGACCAGCCCGATCACCAGCAACACTCCACCGATTAATGCCAGCGCGCGTCCCAAGTCGCCCATGCCCTAAGTTTACCGCCCGCCGAAGGGCGCTCGAACCCAGCCCGACCTGGCTCGCTTCAGCGGAGCGATCCACGACATCACCTCTGCCGCAACAAAGGCAAAGCAACTGGCGCGAGAGCAGCCCTAGCCCTAGTTGCTTATTGCTTGCTAATCACCAATTGCCAGTGACCAGTCACCAGCTACCAGTCTCGCCCTTCTGTTATGCTGTCGAGTTTGCCCCGTTTCGCGGGGGTCATTCCTTTCTGAAAGGTCTGCATTGGCTGCGAATCCTTTGATGCTGGTCCATGGTGGGGCGTGGGCGATCCCCGATGACGCGGTCGACTCGCACCTGCAAGGCGTGCAGGCCGCGGCGGCCGTTGGTTTTCAGGCGCTGCAACGCGGAGGAAGCTGCCTCGACGCCGTCGAAGCCGCTGTGGTTGCCATGGAAGATGACGAGACCTTCGACGCCGGGCGCGGCTCGTTCCTCAACATGGATGGCCGGGTGCAACTCGACGCCTGCATGATGGACGGCGCAACCCTGCGCGCCGGTGGTGTGGGATGCGTCGAGCACATTCGCAATCCCATCACTGCTGCCAAGAAGATCCTCACCGACAGTCCGCACGTTTACTTTGTCGGTAGCGGCGCTGAGCGTTTTGCCCAGGAACATGGCATCGAACTCTGCGCCAACGACGAACTGATCCTACCCCGCGAGGTCGAGCGCCTGCGCGAAGCCAAAACGCAGGGCTACCTCGAGATGCCCGACGAGTTCGGGCCCATGCGCTCGCACGACACGGTGGGAGCGGTCGCGCTCGACCAACACGGCAATATCGCGGCCGCCACGTCGACAGGTGGCACGCTCAACAAAGCCCCCGGACGCGTGGGCGACTCATCTCTGATTGGTTGCGGCTGCTATGCCGACAACCTCAGTGCCGCCGTCTCCACCACGGGATGGGGCGAGCCGATGATGAAGCTCGTGCTCAGCAAGTGGACGGCCGACCGCGTAGAGCAGGGTTCGGCGCCCCAGGATGCAGCCCAGCGCGCGCTTTACTATCTGAAGTCGCGGCTCAACGGACACGGCGGCATCATCATCCTCGACAGCAAGGGCCGCGTCGGCATTGCTCACAACACGCCGCGCATGGCCTGGGCCCTCTTCTCACACGCTTCTATCTCTTCGGGAATCAAGTTCGAAACCTAGCCATATCAAGTTCTGCGCGGACGACGCTTAGGCTGACCACTAGCCACTGACCACTGCTTTACAATCGACTCCTCATGAAACGCCCCGCCGATGCCACCCGCTGTGTTCATGCTGGAGAAGACCGCCACGGCCAATCCGGTCCGTTGACCACACCGATCGCGCAAACCTCGGTCTTCGTCATCCCGTCGCTCGACGAGCTGCGCCGCTATGCCGAAGGCGACCGCGATATCTATCTCTATTCGCGTTACGGCAATCCCACGGTCAAAGCGGCGGAAGACAAAGTCGCTGCCCTGGAAGGCGCGGACGCTGCCGTCATCACCGCGAGTGGTATGTCCGCCACGCTGATCGCCGCTCTCGCTGCCTGCAAAGCCGGAGACGAGATTGTCTCCATGCTCGATATTTACGGTGGCACGGTAAAGCAATTTGAGAGCGTGCTGTCGCGATGCGGCATCAAAACGCGCTTCGTTCCCTACCACGACCTCGGCAATCCGGAGCGTCACTTCACGCCCAAGACCCGCATGCTGTTTCTCGAGACGCCCACCAATCCCAC
The DNA here is from genome assembly GCA_963779555.1 of uncultured Acidobacteriaceae bacterium. GTDB lineage: Bacteria > Acidobacteriota > Terriglobia > Terriglobales > Acidobacteriaceae > DASRAA01. The sequence goes on along the minus strand of CAVZYS010000014.1, from coordinate 5,448 downwards.
GTTGCGCTGCGCCGACATCGCGGCCCTCTCCGCTATCGCCCACCGTCACAAGGCTTGCGTCGTCGTCGACAACACCTTTGCCACTCCAGTTTTGCAGAAGCCGCTCGCTCTCGGAGCCGACATGGTGATGCATTCCGCGACCAAATATCTTGGCGGACACAGCGACCTCACCGCCGGCGTGCTGGCCGGACCGAAAATCTGGATGGACCGCGCCCGCGAACTGATGATCCTCACCGGCGGATGCCTCGATCCCGGTTGCGCTTACCTGTTGTTGCGGGGACTCAAGACCCTGCATCTGCGCGTGGAACGCGCCTGCCGCAACGCTGCTGCCATCGCCGCAGCCCTGGAACGGCATCCCAAGGTCACGCATGTGTACTATCCCGGACTCGCCAGTCACGAAGCCCACGAACTTGCGTCCCGCCAGATGAGCGACTACGGCATGATGGTCTCCTTCGACCTGCGCGGCGGAGAACCGGCGGTCGATCGCTTCATCAGGAAGCTCAAGCTCTGGTACCTGGCGACCAGCCTCGGAGGAGTCGAGTCCATCCTTTCCTATCCCGTGCTCTCCTCTCACATCGGACTCAGCGCGAAGCGCCTGAAGTTGCTCGGCGTCTCGCCTGCCACAGTCCGTCTCTCGGTTGGCGTCGAAGACGCCTCCGACCTCATCGCCGATCTCGAGGTTGGGCTTGCGGGCGCTTGAGCACCCCCTCCCCCCTGTGCGCAAAATACCTGTTTTCAATAGGATAGGCGAAATTCCGCGCAAGTCGTTGCAAGCGGGCAAGTTATACGCAAAGTCCTGAGCCGTAAGGGCTTGCATGACTAGTCCTCAACCGGGCACGGCTTGTGAAAGGTGGCCGCAGCCTGCTGCAGGCCGAATAGGATAGCGCCCGCGCGCCGGAGCGGGACGCGACGGTCAGCGAGTGCTCTGAGGACTTCGTAGAGCGCCACCTGGATGTCGGCGGGAGATTTCATGCGCGGGAGCCGGGGGCCGAGAATGTCGGCGCGACGGACGACACTGGCAGCGTATTGGCGACGTTTGTGGTCGCGCTGGTGGAAGTAACAGAGCTTCTTGCCGCGCAGGGCGGGGGAGCCGCAGGGGACGCCATCTTGCTTGAGATGGTCGCAAGTACGGAAGGACATAAGGCCTCCAAATAGTACAGGCAGCCCGCGATGGGCGGGCAGCGAAAGCAAACAGGATAGAGATGGCTCACCCCGTTTGGAATAGGGTTTCAGCAAGATGAAGATGGGCGCAAGTTACGAAGGTACATGGGGGGTGTACTTTAGTAACCAAAGGCAGTTTCAAGTTTCGAGTTTCAAGTTTCGAGAAGTAGTGCGGTGAAAACGCGGTGGATTGGGACGAAATACGCTCTGTCGAAAATCATTCACCACGGAGACACGGAGGGCACGGAGTCTTATTAAAATTAAGATCTCTCCGGGGTCTCTGCGCCTCGGTCATGATCTTCATCTCCTTGGGTGGGCCGCAGGCTCATGGACGCTCGGGCTGAAGCCGTCACGGAGGAGTGCCGTCCCTGTCGGGACTCGGGTCTTTCTACCACACGCTTTCCCAGCGTTGAAGAGCCTGTTACGAAACTCGGTAACCGGGGAAAAATACAGATGGGAGTTGGGGGCGAGGGTAGTAAGTTAGCGGACATGGCTTACATCACAGGAGAAGCGCGGGAGCAGGTGACGATGTTTCCGGTGACGCTGGACGAGCTGATTCCGGCAGACCATGTGTGCCGGGTGATCGAGGTGTTTGTGAACCGGCTGGCAATGTTGGAGCTGGGGTTCGTGCGCAGCGAACCGGCGGAAACGGGGCGACCGGGCTACGATCCGCGGGATCTGCTGAAGCTGTATTTGTATGGCTACATGAACCAGCTACGTTCGTCGCGGCGGCTGGAGGCGGAGTGCCAGCGCAACGTGGAGGTGATGTGGCTGTTGGGGCGGCTGCGACCGGACTACAAGTCGATCGCCGAGTTCCGGCGGCTGCACCGGGAGGCAGTGAAAGAGGCGGGGGCGGAGTTGGTGCGGCTGGCGCGTGAGGTGGGGTTGGTGCGCGGGGAGTGGGTGGCGATAGATGGCTCGAAGTTCCGGGCGGTGAGCAGCGCGGCGCGAGTGAAGGAGCGGGAGGCGGTGCAGCGCTATCTGGACGAGATGGAGTTGGCCGACGCGCAAGAAGAGGTGGTGATCGATCCCAGCGCGGTGCAGGCGGCGCTGGAGAAGTTGCGCAGCGATGCGGAGCCGGAGGCGCGGTTTATGCGGACGACGGAGGGGAAGCGTCCGGCGTACAACGTGCAGACGGCGGTGGATGCGGAGTGCGGCATCATCGTGGCGCAAGAGGTGACGACGGAGGCCAACGATACGCGCAGTCTGCTGCCCATGGCGGAAGCGGCGAAGCAGGCGTTGGGCGATCCGGCATCACTGCAGGTGGTGGCCGATGCGGGCTACTCGAACGGGGAGCAGGCAGCGCAGTGCGAAGCGCAGGGGATCGAGCCGCATGTGCCGGCCAATCGCGGCGTGAACCATTCAGGCGATGGAACGCTGTTTGATCGCAGTGAGTTTTCCTACGACGATGCGAGCGACACGATGCAGTGTCCGGCAGGAAAGATTTTACGGCGGCAGGCGGTGCAGAAAGCGCGGCGGCAAGTGGTGTATGCAGGCGAGGCGATGGTGTGTGGGGCGTGTCCGTTGCGAGCGCGCTGCACTACGGCAGGGCGCCGGGTGGTGAAGTGGCACGTCTATGAAGACGCGCTGGAACGTATGCGGCAGCGGGCGACGGCGGAAGCGATGCGACTGCGACGGTGTCTGGTGGAGCGTGTGTTTGCGGAGTTGAAGTACCGCAGCTTCGGGCATCCGCGCTTTCTGCTGCGCGGGCGCGGCGGAGCGCAGACGGAAATCAGCCTGGCGACGATGGCCTACAACCTGAAACGTATGCTGAAGGTGCTGGGAGGCGGGGCCTTGCGACTCGCCCTGGCCAGCTAAACGCTGCCCTTGCCGCCGGACACGAAAGGACGCAAAGCAAATCGCGATCGGAGGTTGTCAGAAACTCCAAACCACCGGGAACCAGACCATCGGCTCGACGGTTTCGTAACAGGCTCTGAAACGCTGGGCTAAGCTCTTTCGTCCCACAAGGTGGGACTGGAGTGTCGTGGGTTCAGGCTCGATTGGTGTCCCCGAGATGTGCAGGCCAGGCTGTCGCTGCGCGACCGGCGTGGAGCGTCGGATAATAATTCAACAGACGCCAGAAGCCCTGTCCCGTGAGGGACAGAAGAGCTTAGCCCAGCCTTTCACGGCTGGGAACGCGTCCCCAATCGATCCCGAGTCCCGTAGGGACGGCAGAGATGAACGTCGTGTTGTGCGATGCATCACCGCAATTTCAAGGCCTCGCGCATAGCGTTTTGGCATGGCGCATACCTACACCTGCAACCTTGTGCATTGCGTCTTCAGCACCAAGGGCCGGATCAATTCGATCCCCGATCCCCAACGGCTCTGGCAATATGTTGGCGGAATTGCACGCCAAAAGAAGCTGTTGTTGCTGGCCGCCGGGGGAACCGCTAACCACCTTCACTTGCTGATGTCCTTGCCGCCGACCGTGACGTTGGCGAAGGCCGTACAAGAAATCAAGGGGAATACGTCGAGGTGGCTGAATGAGTCGGGCTCGCGCTTCGCATGGCAGGAAGGGTATGGCGCATTCAGCGTGAGCCAATCGCAGCGGAAGAGAGTCATTGACTACATCGACGGCCAGGTGGAGCATCACAAGAAATGGAGCTTCGAGCAGGAGTTTCTCGCGCTGCTGAAGAAATCGGAAATACCCTACGATGAGCGATTCGTTTGGGGATGAAGAGGCCTGTCGTCCCTACGGGACTCGGGATTTCGTGGGGATGCCTACCCAGCGTTGAAGAGCCTGTTACGAAACCGTCGAGCCGATGGTCTGGTTCCCGGTGGTTTGGAGTTTCTGACAACCTCCGATCGCGATTTGCTTTGCGTCCTTTCGTGTCCGGCGGCAAGGGCAGCGTTTAGCTGGCCAGGGCGAGTCGCAAGGCCCCGCCTCCCAGCACCTTCAGCATACGTTTCAGGTTGTAGGCCATCGTCGCCAGGCTGATTTCCGTCTGCGCTCCGCCGCGCCCGCGCAGCAGAAAGCGCGGATGCCCGAAGCTGCGGTACTTCAACTCCGCAAACACACGCTCCACCAGACACCGTCGCAGTCGCATCGCTTCCGCCGTCGCCCGCTGCCGCATACGTTCCAGCGCGTCTTCATAGACGTGCCACTTCACCACCCGGCGCCCTGCCGTAGTGCAGCGCGCTCGCAACGGACACGCCCCACACACCATCGCCTCGCCTGCATACACCACTTGCCGCCGCGCTTTCTGCACCGCCTGCCGCCGTAAAATCTCTCCTGCCGGACACTGCATCGTGTCGCTCGCATCGTCGTAGGAAAACTCACTGCGATCAAACAGCGTTCCATCGCCTTGAATGGTTCACGCCGCGATTGGCCGGCACATGCGGCTCGATCCCCTGCGCTTCGCACTGCGCTGCCTGCTCCCCGTTCGAGTAGCCCGCATCGGCCACCACCTGCAGTGATGCCGGATCGCCCAACGCCTGCTTCGCCGCTTCCGCCATGGGCAGCAGACTGCGCGTATCGTTGGCCTCCGTCGTCACCTCTTGCGCCACGATGATGCCGCACTCCGCATCCACCGCCGTCTGCACGTTGTACGCCGGACGCTTCCCCTCCGTCGTCCGCATAAACCGCGCCTCCGGCTCCGCATCGCTGCGCAACTTCTCCAGCGCCGCCTGCACCGCGCTGGGATCGATCACCACCTCTTCTTGCGCGTCGGCCGACTCCATCTCGTCCAGATAGCGCTGCACCGCCTCCCGCTCCTTCACTCGCGCCGCGCTGCTCACCGCCCGGAACTTCGAGCCATCTATCGCCACCCACTCCCCGCGCACCAACCCCACCTCACGCGCCAGCCGCACCAACTCCGCCCCCGCCTCCTTCACTGCCTCCCGGTGCAGCCGCCGGAACTCGGCGATCGACTTGTAGTCCGGTCGCAGCCGCCCCAACAGCCACATCACTTCCACGTTGCGCTGGCACTCCGCCTCCAGCCGCCGCGACGAACGTAGCTGGTTCATGTAGCCATACAAATACAGCTTCAGCAGATCCCGCGGATCGTAGCCCGGTCGCCCCGTTTCCGCCGGCTCCGCTGCGCACGAACCCCAGCTCCGACATTGCCAGCCGGTCCACAAACGCCTCGATCACCCGGCACACATGGTCTGCCGGAATCAGCTCGTCCAGCGTCACCGGAAACATCGTCACCTGCTCCCGCGCTTCTCCTGTGATGTAAGCCATGTCCGCTAACTTACTACCCTCGCCCCCAACTCCCATCTGTATTTTTCCCCGGTTACCGAGTTTCGTAACAGGCTCTGAAACGCTGGGCTATGCTCTATCGTCCC
>CAVZYS010000013.1:0-193050 GCA_963779555.1 uncultured Acidobacteriaceae bacterium | reverse complement strand
CGGGATCGACACCACCAGTTTCCCCGGCGACACGCTGATCGTTCCGGTGAATCCGGCGATCAAACCGATACTCGATGCTTACCCTCTGCCCAACGCTCCCGCTGGTCCCTTTGGTGCGCGGACCTATGAAACCTCGTCCAAGGTTTCGACGGATTACGACCAATTTTCCGTGCGATCTGGACCAGACTCTCTCCAGCAAGTCGCAGCTATTTGGGCGCTTCAGTTACAACCAGATCACCGGTCCGGTTACCAATCCCGATCAAACCGCCATCAACCCGAGCTTCGGCATTCAGTTCTTTGATCACCAGCGCAGCGCGGACTTGAGTTACGCGCGAGAGATCAATCCCCACCTGACCTTGCAGGCTACGCTCGGATATATCCGCAGTACACCAAATTTTCCCGCTGCCAATCACACGCAACCGGGCATCCTTTTTGGTGACGGCTTGTTCGAGGGATACGGCGCTCCTGCCGGATCGATCTTTGGATCCTACGGCAATCTCTATCAGTTCCGTTTCAACATGACGGGCGTGCGCGGAAATCACGCGATGAAATGGGGCGCGGAGATCCGCATAAACCGCGACACCACTGTGTTCGGCACTGCTCCCAACGGCGCTTACTCGTTCGGAGGTGGAACGGCGTATTCGCCGGTTGCGATTCAGTCACTGAGCGGCAAGCACAACATCAACGTTGGCGATCCGCTGCCCGATTCGCTCACCGGCCTGCTCACTGCCACACCTTACTCCTACAACATCAGCCTGCCGGCCGAATTCACTCCCGTTGGCAGCAAGTTCGACGCGGCGGGAGTCCGTCGCCAGGCCTACAACTTCTATTTTCAGGACGCGTGGAAAGCCACGTCGCGTCTGACCCTCTCCTATGGCCTGCGCTACGAAGTAGACAGTCGCATCGCCGAAGCGACGAAGCGCACATCGTTGCCGGAGTTTTTTGCCAACGGCCAACGGGCTTCGTATTGGGACCATCAGGCCAACATGCTTTTCGTCGTGAACCCGCAACCGCCCTACCAGTTCGACTGGAACGGATGGGGTCCGCGACTGGCGGCGGATTATGCCCTTGCCAAGAACACGGTGGTACATGCGGGCGGAGCCATCACCACCGGCCTCATGAACCTCTGGCAAGAAAACTTTCTAACGGCTTCGGTACCGTATCTGTTCAATCCCTTTATCACGGCGCAGCCGGGCAGCGCGGTCCCGTTCCAGAACAGCGTTGCCGTCATACCCCTGCCGCCGGCTTATGACATCTCCGGCAACCTCATCTTTCCCAACGGGCAGAGCACCGACGCTAAGCCCAACACCGTGATGGATCTCCAGCGCTACCAGGATGCCGTCGCCGCCGAGGTTCCAGGTCATCAGGCACAACTGCCGGCCTTGTCTGCAGTGGCCAACAATTTCCGCAACGGCTACATCGCCAGCTGGACTCTCTCGGTTGAGCACAACTTTCGCGATTTCGACGCAACCCTGGCATACGTGGGTACTGCCGGAATACATCTTCCCTTTGTCTCCTATCCCAACGGCTACACCGGAGCCGATCCCGCGTTTGCTCCGTTCACCAAATTTGACGCTGCCGGAAGGCCCATCGGAGGCGCCAGTACGATCTACGTTGTCTCCAGCGAATCGCATTCGTCCTACAACGCATTGCAGGCCAGCCTGAGCAAGAATTCGGCACGTTGGGGCACCGGCCTGCAAGTCAGCTACACCTACTCCAAGTCGCTCGACGATACCAGTTCGGTTCAGGGTGGATCGATCGCAGGCGCCGGTGTCATCTTGCAGACGTCTCCCTCAGGACCCGTGGAATACGGCCGCGGAAAAGGGACTATCGACCTTCGACGAGACGCAAGTATTCACCTTTAGTTGGATCCAGGTACTCCCGCTCAATCAAGTGAGTTTTCTTCGTTCTGCTCCGCGTTCCTTGACTTACGGATGGCAGTTTCTCAACATCACGACCTTCACGACAGGTCCTCCCTTCACCGTTTACTCCGGAGTGCAGCAGACGGGGGCAGGCGCCAGCGGAGCCGATCGCCCTGAACTGGTATCCATGCCAAAACTGTCGACCAGCGGTTCGGTAGCCGCCGACTACTTCGGCCGGGGTGCTGACAACGCTTCGTTTTTTGGCATCCCGACTAACCTCCCAGGCGGTACCGGACCCAACCAGGGTTATTTCGGAACGCTCGGTCGCAACACGTTTCGCGGGCCCGGTTATCGCAATTTCGATATCGCAATGATCAAGGACACGCCATTCGGTAGCCGCGGCGGCGCCGAACTTGGCACCCTGGAGTTTCGCGCCGAGTTCTTCAACATCTTCAATTTCGTAAACTTCGGTTTGCCGTCGAACGTAGTGCGCGGCAGCGGATTCGGCTACATCAGCAAGACTTCAGGCACGTCGCGCCAGATCCAGTTCTCTCTCAAGGTTCTTTTCTGATTCTCTATCTGGGGAGTAAGCCTGCGCCGAACACCAGCCGCAGCACCTGGTCTTAGCCTTAGAGTTGAATCGACTTCTCGGAACTCACACCGATGCGTGACTCAATGGTCGGCCCTCAGCGCTGCCTTTCGGATTGCCCCAGGACGGCGGGCAAACTGGAATTGTTTCGGACCACAAGTCCGGTTCGGGTAAGTCACTTGGACGAGAAGTCGCCAAACCGCTGAACTGCCACTTGCGTGCAAACTCCCGAGATAACGGCATGTGGGAGATTACTCCCCGGAAGTCGGCCAGTGTCTAAAAACGTGTCCTCTCCTGCGGGTAGACGGAGTCGTTGGGATGTCACTTGATGAAACAAGGCGACTCGCTCATCGAACGGCTTGCGTGCAACGGAGTGTCAATCCGTTGCGCTTTCGGTTCGCCAGAGAAAGTCCGACGCTCGACCTCCTGCTGAGCACCCCCTACATTTTCTAACTGAGATCGACGATGTCGGGGAGTGTTCGGGGCCGTTCGACAGCGCCAACCGTCGACGCAAACCGATTGAACCAAAGGAGCTTAAATCTGGTGCCGGGAGGGGGACTTGAACCCCCACAACCCTTTCGGGTCTGCGGATTTTAAGTCCGCTGCGTCTGCCAGTTTCGCCATCCCGGCATGGGGAGAGGTTGGAAATCCAGTATCGCACGTGTCGCGAGCGGCATGCTACCCCGCAAACCAGAAACGCAGCCGCGGGTTTTCACGGATCTCCTGGATAAGGAGAAGACAAAGCAACTGAGCAATACGCCTACTTTACCGGGCCGACTACGGACCAACATTCAACCGCGTGTCCTTCGCAACTAACTTAGTGCGCACCTATCTCGGGTGCCTCACCCGGCCGTGGCCGTTTCAGCAGGAACGGAAGCGGCACCAGGCAGGCGACTATCACCGACACCATCCAGAACGCATTGACATAGGAGAGCAGCGCAGCCTGCTGCTGTATCAGTCCCACGACCTGGTTGTACGCCTGCTGCATCGCCAGCACCGGGCCTGAACCCGACTTGGCCATGCTGGCGGCCGATCCGTGCACCATGTTGTTGAATTGAGGATTGGCGGCAGTCGCGTGCGCGACGAGGTTGGTCTGGTGAACCTGGCTCTGGCGCGCGAGGAACGTGGTCAGCATGGAAATGCCGACGCTGCCTCCAAGATTGCGAATGAAGTTGCTGATGCCGGAAATCTGGTTGTTCTTGTCGGCGGGAACTCCCACATAACTCAGGATGCTGATGGGAATAAAGATGAACGCCAGCCCGGACATCTGGTACATGCGCCAAAGCATGATGGTGCGGAAATCGATGGCGAGACTGAGATGAGTGATGTGATAGAGCGCGATCGAGGTCATGCCGAATCCGGCAGCGATCATCCAGCGAGGATCGATTTTTGTCGAGAGCAGTCCCGCTATTGGGAACAGCACCATCAACATGAACCCAGCGGGTGATAGGACTTCGCCGGCCTTCTCGGCCGAATATCCCATCATGAGTTGCAGAAACTGCGGGATCAGGACTGTGGTGCCGAACAACACGGCTCCCAGTACAAAATTAAACAGCACGGTGGCCGCGAAATTGCGGCTCTTTAGCAATTTCAATTCGAGGATGGGATGAGGAGTGCGCCATTCGTGGATCACGAGCGTCACCAGAGCGGCAGCCGCAATGACGGCAAAGATCGTAATGAAGCCCGACCCGAACCAATCGTCCTGCTGTCCCTTATCGAGGATCACCTGCAGGCATCCGATGCCAAGAACGATGAGCGACAAGCCAATGTAGTCGATCTTGACGCCTGCGCCCTTGAACCTCTTGAGCCACGGAGGGTCCTCTACCACGGTCGAGGTGAGAAAGAGAGACAGCAATCCTACGGGTACGTTGATGAAAAATATCCAGCGCCAATCGTAGTTATCGGTGATCCAGCCGCCGAGGGTTGGCCCGATTGCAGGCGCGACCACCACCGCCATCCCATAAACCGAGAACGCCAGACCACGCTTTTCCGGCGGGAAAGTATCGGCTAGGATTGCCTGCTCGCTGGGACCCATGCCTCCGCCGCCAGCGCCTTGCAGAATGCGGAAGAAGATCAGAAGGGGAAGAGTAGGCGCGAGTCCGCACAGAACAGAAGAAATTGTGAACAGCGCAACGCAAGTCATGTAGAAACGCTTGCGCCCGATGACGGTCGTGAGCCATCCCGACATCGGAAGCACAATCGCATTAGAGACCAGGTAGCTGGTCAGCACCCAGGTGGATTCGTCTTGCCCGGCGCTCAGGCCGCCCGCGATGTGGGGCAGGGCAACGTTGGCGATGGAGGAGTCGAGCACCTCCATGAAAGTCGCCAGCGTCACCGTCAGAGCGATGATCCACGGGTTATAGCGCGGCTTCCATGTGGAAGCCGCATAGGTTGCCGCGTCCGCCATTGTTGATTACGGCCTCTATCTATTCCTGCGCACTATTTTTTGGGATTGTTGTTCTCGGGCTGAACGGACACGTTCACATCAGGATCGACGGACATGCCGGGACGCAGAAGCCCGTCCTGATTGAAGTCAGGCTTATCGTTGTTGTCGAAATCAATGCGCACCGGAATGCGCTGTACGACCTTCACGTAGTTGCCGGTGGCGTTTTCGGGAGGGAGCAGGCTGTACTTCGCGCCGGTAGCGCCGCCGATGCTGGTGACATGGGCGTTCCATTTACGGCCACCATAGGTGTCGACGTTGACTTTGACCGGTTGTCCGGGCTGCATGTGAGCGAGTTGCGTTTCCTTGAAATTGGCGGTGACCCAAATGTCGCGCAGGGGAACTATCGCCATCATGTCCTGTCCAGGCGAGACGTTTTGGCCCACTTGCACGGAGCGCTTGCCGACAATTCCGTCCACCGGAGCGACGATGGTGGTGTAGCCAAGGTTGAGTTGTGCCTGATCCAGAGCAGCCTTGTAACGGAGTACTTGCGCATCCGCCGATTTCGCCTTGGCTTCGGTAGCTTGCACTTGTTTGGGTGTGATCTTGGCATTTTGCACTTCAGCATTGGCCTGTTCGATTCGCGACTGTGCCTGTTGCACTTGTGCGCGCGCAGCCAGCAGCGCCGCTTCGCGAGCAGCAACCGTTGCGTTCGCGGCAGTCGCGGAAGAAGTGGCCTGGTCGAACTGTTGCTGCGAAATCTCGCGTTTATCAAGCAGCATGCGGTAGCGCGTGACGTCGGCATTTAGTTTCTGCGCTGTGGCCTGGGCTTCCACAACTTGGGCTTGAGCCGCTTCGACCTGTTTCTGTGCGGTCAACACTCCGGCTTGCGCGCTGGACATGTCGGCGGACGCAGAACGAATCTGGCTGAACGATCCGACGCTGGAAACGGGTACGCCGTACTGCGCTGCCTGGGCGCTTGCCTGGGCATCCTGGTACTCAGCCTGGGCGCGATCGAGTGCGACCTTGTAGTCGGTAGGATCAGTTATGACGAGTACGTCGCCCTGGTGCACGAACTGGCCGTCGTCCACATTGACCTTGATGACCTGGCCGCCCACACGCGCGCTGACGGGGTAGATATGTCCGTCGATCTGGGCGTCATCGGTGTTCTCCCAGCGCCGGCTGTCCCACCAGTACCATCCCACGGAGAGGACAACCAACGCGAGGACCAGAAAAGCGACCGGCTTGGCCAGCGGATTCCGCTGGAAAAAGCTGCGGCGAACCTCGATATCGCGATCGTCTTCACGGTCATGATCAGGCTCGCTCGTGCGAGCATGGGCATCCGGCTGTTGCAAATCGTTTTGCTCGGTGCTAGTGGGACTCATCTCTTATTCACCTGTCAATTCGGTTTCTGCGGATTTGGTGTGGCCGGAGGATTGCCGGTCGGCGTCGCGGTCTGCGCCGGTGGCTGATCCGGAGACGGTCCCGCCGCACCTGTTGGTGGCGCAACCACCGAAGGCGGCAGCGTGGAGTTCCCAGACAGGTACTGCTTCACCATCTGTTCGGCATTGCCGATGGAACGGGCCAGCAGAACCTTTGCGATATTGTGCGCGTAAAGGCTCGCGATGAACTGATCGTTGGCCGCGGCCAGTTGCTGTTGCGCCTGGATTACTTCGACGTTGTTGGTAACACCCGCTGCAAAACGATCCTGCGACTGGGCGACGACCTGCTGCGCGAGGTCCAGTCCAGTCGTTGCAACTTCCACCTGCTGGGCAGCGGCTTTTAAGTCCAGAATGGAGTCTTCCACTTCCTGCTCGATACGCGCCTTCAGATTGTCAGCTTGTGCCTGGCGCTCCTTCAATACAGCCTCGGTCTCCTGAATATCGGCCCGCACTCTGCCACCTTGAAAGATGGGAATGTTGAGTGTGGCTGCGGCGGAGTAGTTCGGAGCCATTGCGTCGGGTGTGTATCCGAGGACACCGTACGTTCCCGAGGCTTCCACCGACGGCAGCCGGCCTTTCCAAGCCGCTGATCGGCGAAGTTCCGCGGCTCGCAGCTGCGACTGGGCGGCTTTGTAATCGGAGCGGGTCGCAAGTGCCAATTCATAAGCGCCATTCAAGGCGATGTCAGGCACCGGAGCGTACGGGACACGGTTGATCAGGTGGAACTTCTGATGCACCGACATTCCAATCACCCTGGCCAGGGCAATACGCTGTTTCTCCAGATCGTTCTGCGCCTCAATTACCGCTTCCTGTTGGGCCTGGAGCTGCACGCGGGCCCGCAGAGTATCGATGTTGGGTGCCAGGCCGGCAGTCTCCTGGTCGCTTGCCAACTGATAGAGGGCTTGTGCGGTCTTCAACTGGGCTTGTGCCGCTTCCAAGCGTGATTCCTGCGCGATCACCAGCAGGTAGTTGGCTCCCACGGCTAGCACCACTTTGTCGCGGGCATCGTGATAGTCGAACTCCGCGGCCTTCACGGTTTCGCTGGAAGCGCGATATTTGTCGATCGACGCCAGGTCCAGGAGACTCCATGAACCGGTGGCCTGGGTCGCAGTCAAACCGAAGGGGCCTACTGAACTGGGGAAGCCGACGAACTTGAAGCCGAAGGCCTTCAGGTTAAGGCGCTGCAACTCTTCCGCAAATGCTCCGTTGATATTCGGCAGCAGCGCACTGAGCGACTGAACGCGGGCGGCACGGGCTTCTGCTGTCGTCTGATTGCTTAGATAGAGACCGAGGTTGTACTTGAGGCCACGATCCAAGGCGTCATCGATGGTCAATTCGATGGTTTCATCGGTCGCTTTGCCCTGCGGAATTGAACCTAAAAAGTTGTCGGTGTTGCGGTTGATGACAGACTCCGCCGACGGCAATGGCGCCAGGGGAGATCCGTTCGTGACCTGCGGCCATGCGAACCTGCACGATAGTAGCAACGATGCCGCAACCAAGATGGTATGGCGCGTGGCCAAAGAAGCGTGAGTAGAAAAGTTGCGTCGCATACGTTTCATGATATATCTAATACATACATGCATGTACTAAATCATATAAAACCGTTAGATGTGCGCAGCCGCGCATTGGTCGCAGAAATGCGCGAGGTTTTCACGGCCCTTGACGATGAATCGAAATGAAATGAACAAGCCGGCCACACAATCCCGCCACCAGGAACGCACAGGAATTACCCGTGCGAGGTTAATACAGTCGGCGGAAAAAGTCTTCGCTCGCGATGGATTTGAAGCCGCGAAGCTGGAAGAAATCGCGAAAGACGCCGGTTACACTCGAGGCGCATTTTACGCGAACTTCGAGAGCAAGGAAGACCTGTTTCTAGCGCTTTTGGAAAAGGAAATTGCAGCCCGCATTGCCGCCCTGGAAAGGGAGATGGACAAAGTTCGCGATCCCCAGGCGAAGCTCAGTGCGATGCGAGAATTTTTCATGACCAAGACGCTGGACCGGCGTTGGTCATTACTATCTTTGGAGTTCAAGCTGTTTGCCGTGCGCCATCCCGAAGTGAAGCAGCGACTGGCGGCCATGCATCGCCGTTTCGTCGGGCCGAGAGTGGGCTTTCTGGACGAAGTCATGAGGGCGCTCGGTCGCGAGCTTCCGGCATCGGCACACGCCACTGGAGTGTCCCTGGCTGCGCTTGGCAACTCTCTTACCCTGGAGCACATGCTCGACCCGACGCTGATGCCGGAAGGCGATGTCAGGCGAATCATGTCAAACTTCTTCGACAGCCTTACTTCAGCCGCCAAGAAGAAATCCGCGAAATAACCCCTGCTGCGGTTCAGCGATCGCGGTAGATGCCAACTTCACTCGTCGATGGACGCGCCATCAGGTCGCGGATGGCTTGCTGCGGCGATTTGCCCTGCTGCAGAATGGCGTGCATCTGCTCGGTAATCGGCATCTCCACTCCCATCCTGTTGGCCAATCCGATGGCGGCGCTGGTGGTCAATACGCCTTCCGCAACCATGCCGTGCATCCCGGCGATGATGTCATTCAGATTTCGCCCACGACCGAGCTCCACGCCGACGGTGCGATTGCGCGACAGACCACCGGTGCAGGTGAGGACCAGATCGCCTAGCCCCGCCAGCCCTGCCATGGTTTCGGGACGTCCGCCGCAGGCAACCACCAGGCGAGTGATCTCGGCCAGCCCGCGGGTGATAAGGGCGGCGACGGAATTGTGTCCCAGGCCCAAGCCATCGCACACACCTGCAGCGATGGCAACAATGTTTTTGAGTGAGCCGCCGAGTTCCACCCCGACGACATCCGTGTTGGTGTAAACCCGAAAACGTGGATCGCTAAACTCGCTCTGCACCATTCCCGCGAGTTCCCGATCGGCGGAGGCCACGGTGAGTGCCGTGGGCTGGTTCTCTGCGACTTCCTTGGCAAAGGTTGGGCCGCTGAGCGCGCCGATGCGAGGCGTGAAGCCGTTGGGAGAATGCTGCAAAACGTCGCCGATCACTTCCGTCATGCGCAGAAACGTGTCGTTCTCGATGCCCTTGGTGGCGCTGACGAACAGCATGTCGGGCTTTAGGTACGGGAGCATTGGCTGGAAGACTCGACGAGTGTGGTGCGACGGCATCACGCTGACGACGATGGCGGTGTTGGTCAAGGCTTCTGCGAGACTGTTGGTAGCGGCGACGGTTTCGGGGATGGGATGATCCGCGAGGAAAAGATCATTGACGTGGCGCGTATTGATACTCTCCCGCACCTCGGGTTCATGCGCCCACAGCGTGACTTGGTGCGAGCCTTTGCGGCCCAGCACGATTGCGATTGCCGTTCCCCACGCGCCTGCGCCAATCACTGCGATCTTGCTCACAAGATGCCTCTCTCAACGAAAACGGTTTTCGGTGCCTGCCAGCAGACGCCGGATATTGTCTTTGTGCCGAACAATGATGAGCAGGGAAGTGGCGGCCAGCAATACCATCGTCGTGGTGGCGCGTACGAAGGGACTCAGCCACCAGGCGGCAAAGGGAAAAACGACCGCAGCCAGGATGCTGCCCAGCGAAACGTAACGGGCTAGCGCAACGGCTACGACAAACACCACAAGAGAAACCAGAACAGCCAGGGGAGCGAGCGCGAGGAACGCTCCTAATGCGGTCGCCACGCCCTTTCCGCCCTTGAAGCGTAACCACACCGGAAACATATGACCGAGGATGGCGAACAAGGCGGCAAGGGCCGCTAACACATATCGCGAGTTGGGGTCGCTGACCGAGAGTGACGCATGTGTTGTTGGTGATACCGACATTGCCAGATGATCCGGTAGCCACGCCGCGAGTGCAACCGCGCCGTAACCCTTCAGAGCATCGAGCAATAAGGTCGCAATCGCGAGTCCCTTCGATCCAGTGCGCGCGACGTTGGTAGCACCGATGTTACCGCTTCCAGTCTGGCGAACATCCTGTCCGCGGAACATTCGGACCAGCAAATAGCCGAAGGGAATCGACCCCAGCAGATAAGAGACTACAACGACGGTAAAGGTGAGTGCTGTCACGATATGAGTGGCACGCCGATCGAGGGCTGGCTCAACGGAAATCGCGCTATCTTCGTGTAACGCGCTCCCGCAGGCGACAGCTTGCTCTCGTAAAGATAGAACTCGTGTGCCGTCATTGTACCGAAGTCAGGAATGGGAAGCGCTTCGAGTTTCGCTCGTACCAGTTGCAATCCGGGCGCAGCACGCTCACCGGGAACCGGTCTCGGGCGGCCACTGCCCGAACGCGCGAGCGTAAGGTGAGGCGTGTACGTACCCGCGTCGCGCTCAAATCCAAGGGGAGAAAGCGCACTGCCGATTTTGTTGACCAGGTCTTGCAGAAGCTGGTCGCCTTCGATACCAACCCAGAAGACCCGCGGCGCTTTGGGATTGGGGAAGAACCCGACGCCACGAAATGAGATCTGCAGGGCTGGTGACTTTATGTGCTGTAAGGCGCTACGAATTTGGTCCAGCTTCTTGGTCTCGCCCAGAAACTGTAGAGTGACATGAAATGTTTCAGGGCCTACCCAGCGGACATCCGGTGCGATTTGGCGCATTTCCTTATGGAATGTGGTGATGCGCTCGCGGATGTCGGGATCGATATCGAGGGCGATGAAGAGTCGCATGGGCTCACATCAGGATACGGCGTACCAGGTCAAGTGCCTGCTGGCTGGCCCATCGCCGAATGCGCTCGCGATCGCCGGGAAAGCGCCGCTGCACGACTTCACGCTTTTTGCCATCGCTGACTGCGATGTAGACCAGTCCGACGGGCTTCTCTTCGGTGCCACCAGCAGGACCGGCAATTCCGGTTACGCCGAGACCGATATCGGCATTGCAGATGTCGCGAATGTTCTCTGCCAACGCGAGCGCAACTTCCTTGCTGACTGCCCCGTGCGCCTCGATCATCAGAGGCGGTATGTCCGCGAACAGAGTCTTCAGTTCATTGGAGTACACCACGGCTCCGCCGAGGAAGAAGCGCGAGCTGCCTGGAACGGACGTGATGCGCTCCGCGACCATGCCGCCGGTGCAGGATTCCGCCACAGCCAGCTTGAGATTGCGCATCTGCAGGTAGTAGCCAACGATCTCCTCCAGCGACTCGCCTCCGGTGGAAAAGACGGCATCATCCAGCTCCTCTTCGAGTTCGCCCGCCAAGTTGTCCACTGCGGCCTGGGCATCCTCTTTTGTGGAGGCGGTTGCCTGGAGATGAAACTCGACCTGTCCCTGACCGGCAAGTACTGTGGTCTCGACATTGGGATATTTCTTGTAGATAGGCGAGGTGCGGGCGTCGGCGGCTGACTCCGGCAGCATCGCGGTCTTCAATACGGCCGAAGCGATGGCCGCGGGCGGCACCGATTCGCGCAAGCGCGGCATACACTCGTGCTTCCAGAGCGCTTCGAGCTCGTGGGGAGGACCGGGCAGCAGAATGATGATGCGCAGTGCGCCGTCGACTTCGGTTTCAAGATATTGACCGGGCGCTGTGCCGCGTCTGTTGTGAAGTACGATTGCGCCTTCGATGACGTCGGCTTGCTTTGCGTTGTTCGAAGGCATGGACATACGCCTCTCGGCGAAGCGCTTGTACATCGCGGTCACGATGTCGTGATCACGCTTGAGCTCCACCCCCAAAGCGGCGGCAACGCACTCGCGCGTGAGATCATCCTCGGTGGGACCGAGACCCCCGGTGACAATAACGATGTCGGAACGGCCGATGGCCGTACGCGCAACACCGGTGAGATGGTCGAAGTTATCGCCAACCACGGTCTTAAATGCGACCATCACTCCCAACTCGTTAAGCTGCTTGGTTAGAAAAAGGGAGTTGGTGTCCTGCCGGTACGGAGTGAGCATTTCCGAACCGACCGCGATGATTTCGGCGATCACCTGTTCAGTCTAGCACTGTGAAATTTGCCTCAGGATAACCCTATCGGGTAGGAATCACGGGCCGTCCCGCGATGTCCCATGCGAGGTGATACACCCCGCTGGTAGTGGTGAGCACGGCCGACCTGTCACTCCCAAACGCCAGGCCGACGAGGTTCTGACCGGAGACGGCGAGCGACGCCTGACCGTCGGGAGTGAGCTTCACGATGCCGCGGCGACCATTCAGCGACGCGGCCACGTAGAGATTGCCCTGCGCGTCGAAAGCGAGTCCCTGCGGACGTCCCAGGCCACGATAGAAAACCTCGACATGGCCCTGGGGATCGACCCGGTAGATAGCATCGAAGCTCGAGGTCGTCGGCCCGGTTACATAGAGGTTGCCGGCATCGTTGAATGCCAGGTGGTAGGCCGAAACGCTAGGCTCGACGGTGGCAAAGACAAAGATCTGGCGGTCGCGTCCGATCTTGAAAATTGTACCGCTGCGGTCGCCCACGTACAGGCTGCCTTCGTTGTCGAACGCGATCCCGGTCGCGACTCCAAGACCCTCGGCGTACGGAGTCACAGCCCCATTGCTGGAGACGCGATAGACGGTCCCATCATAGCGCGACGAGACGAACAGCATGCCATCGTGCCCGAAGGCCATGCCCGTGGGATTCATCATCTCGGATACGAAGGGCTTCACGGCGTGGCGGGTGTCGATGCGGTAGATGGCCACCGGCACCTTCTGTCCGCGCGATCCCGAAAACGTGGCGTAGACGTTGCCCTCGGCATCGACTGCTGGATTGGCGACGGGATGCAAGTTTTCCGCAATGGGCACCGCCAGGCGTACCTCGTGGGCATTGCTGCGATGACCATTAGTGGAGACCACCACATTGCCCGACGACGCTCCTTCGGGTACTCGTGCCACGATGAATTGTTCCGAGCCGACGACGACGGACCCGTCCGTGTCGCCGAACCGGACTTCAGGACGGCGGAGACCTTGGGGACGCAAACCGCGTCCCACGATGCGGACCTCGCCGCCTGGCAACGCACACACCGGTTCAATGGATTCGATTCTGGGAGTTCCGCTCGTTTTCGGCGCAGCCATGATGGGACCTACTCTACCCCAATTCAACCAATCAATGTTCACGGACGCTGGTACGACCTTAATCGTCTGAAATACTCATGACCTCTGCACAGACGCTGCCCGGACAATTCTCGGGCAGAACAGACATTGGATCAGCCCAGCAAGTGGAAGTGCAGCAACACTTGCAGGACAATCAATCCGTAAATACCCGCGCCCAAGTCGTCGACCACAATACCCGTACCCTCCGGCAGCTTTTCCAGACTGCGAATCGGGGGTGGCTTTACGATATCGAACGCACGGAAAAGTATAAAGCCGCAGAGCAGTGGTTTCCAAAGGATGGGGCACCCAATCAGCGTCACCAACTGCCCGGCTACCTCGTCGATGACCACGTGCGACGGATCTTTCTTGCCGCAGCCGCGCGCCTCCAGAGTGGCGGCTGGAATCCCGATGGCCGTGGTGATGACGACTAGTGCCAGAATAACCGGTATACGGGCCGAAGGCGGCAGTTGCGATGCAAGCAGCCACCAGAGCAGGGCGGCGGCCAGCGATCCCCACGTACCTGGTCCAGGGCGCAGACGGCCTGCACCAAAGAACGTCGCCACCCAGGTTGCCCACACCGGTGCGGAAGACGCGGTGACTTCGTTCTCAGTCGGGCTTTTTGAAGGGCTCATTCGAATAGATAGAGTCGTCGGTTTCCGGATCGTTGAGTGGGGCGGAGATGACATAAGCACCACTTGCCCATTTGCCAAGATCGATCACCCGACAACGGTCGCTGCAAAAAGGGAAGTGAGGGTCCTTAGCAAGCACGATCTTCCTGCACGTCGGACAACGTAAGCTGACAACGCGTTTCTTCGGCATCGTCACACCTAGAGAATGCGGGCCACGAGGTCGTAATCGTGAGCCTCGGTAATCTCGCAGCGATAAAATTCGCCCGCGCGCAGGTCTTCGTGATCGCCAAAATCGTTGACATACACCGTGCCATCGATCTCGGGAGCATGCATCGCGGTGCGTGCCTGCCAGAGCAGTTCTGTTTCTTCCGATGGTCCTTCGAGTAGTAAGTCGAACTGTTGGCCGATCAGCGCCCGCTTCTTCTTGCGGCTGATCTGCTTCTGGATCGACATCAGCATCTTGCGTCGACGCTCGATCTCCTTGGGTGCCGCCTTTTCACCCATGTCGAACGCCTTGGCGCCCTCTTCGTCGGAGTAGCCGAATACTCCCATCCAGTCAAACTGAGCTTCGCGCACAAAGTCGCACAGGATTTCGAAGTCTTCCAAACTCTCGCCGGGGAAGCCGACGATAAACGACGTGCGCAGCGCCAGGCCGGGGATTTCGCGCCGCATCTTCTCGATGGATTTCAGGAATATGTCGGCTCCTGCGCCGCGCTTCATGTTCCTCAATACCGAGGGCGATGCATGCTGCAGTGGAACATCGATGTAGGAGCAAACCTTGTCATGCGCGGCAATCGTCTCAAGCAGCTTGCCGGTGATCTTATTGGGATAGGCGTAGAGAAAACGCACCCAGCGCAGTTCCTCAATTTGCGCCAGCCGTTCCAGCAGCAGAGCCAAGCCGTTCTTCAGGCCGAGGTCTTCGCCGTAACAGGTGGTGTCCTGCCCAATGAGGGTGACTTCACGAACGCCCTGCGACGCCAGGTGCTGTGCCTCAGCAATCACGGATTCAAATCGCCGCGAGCGAAACTTCCCGCGTAGCTGTGGGATGATGCAGAATGAGCAGGGATGATCGCATCCTTCCGCGATCTTTATGTACGCCGTGTACTTCGGTGTAGCCAGCAGGCGGGGCGTGTTCTCGTCATAGAGATAGTTGGGCAGATCGGCGATGGCGCCGTCCCAGCCATCTTTGGAGAAGCGCCCGGCAGCTTCACGGGCGTCGCCCTCAGAGCGCGAATTCAGGATCACGAAGGGTCCAGCGTCCGGGCGTGAAGGCGCGATTCCGGCGGCGGTTAGGATTTGCTGCAGCTCTCCCGTGCCCACCACGGCATCGACTTCCGGAATGTTCTTCTGGATTTCGTTGCGATAGCGCTCGACCAGGCACCCGGCGACGATCAGCTTCTGAGCTTTGCCTGTAATCTTGTGCCGCGCCATTTCCAGAATCGCGTCCACCGACTCCTGCTTGGCGGTGTCGATGAACGAACAGGTATTGACCACGATGATGTCGGCGTCCTCAGCACGGGGCGTGATCTGGGCTCCGCCCTGGGACAGCAGACCCATCATGACTTCGCTATCGACCAGGTTCTTCGGGCAACCCAGGCTAACGAAACCAATTTTCTTCGGAGCAACGGCTGCGGCAGCCTCCTCAGGCGGGGTCAGCACAGCTACAGAATCGTCATTCAAAGGCATGCAATCCCTTTATTTTAGCATTCCGCAGCCACACTTCCGCGGTTGTCCGGAAGCGCGCCCCACATCCAATGAAGCTTCGTGGGATGTTATGATGCAGTAGGTCGGGCGCTGGTCCCGCGCAACGCAATCCTGTGAAACCCGCCAGGTCCGGAAGGAAGCAACGGTAGCAGGCCAGTGCGTGTGCAGCGGTCAACTGGCGCCTGACTTTTTTGTGCATTCGATTCGGCTTTCGATCCAGTCCGCTAAGCCGGCTGTTTCCGATTACGAGTTCGGTACTCTGCATGGACTTTCCTGGGTCCATCGTTCAAAATGAATGGTTATTCATTTCATCTGATGCCTCGTCTGGAGAAACCTATTGGCTACCGTGTGTCGCGCCAAGATCTCTGCGCTGGGAACGTACGTCCCGCCGCGGGTGCTCACCAATAAAGATCTGGAAACCATGGTCGAAACCACCGACCAGTGGATTCTCGAACGCACCGGAATTCGCGAACGCCACATCGCGGACAAAGGCGTGGCGGCCAGCGATCTGGCCGTGGAAGCGGTGAAGAACCTCGTCAAGAGCCATCCCTTCGATTTGCAGGAAGTCGACCTGATCGTGGTGGGGACGGTCACGCCTGACATGATGTATCCCTCGACCGCGTGCCTGGTGCAACACAAACTGGGGATCAAACGGACATGGGGATTCGACGTCTCGGCCGGATGCTCGGGCTTTGTTTACGCGCTGAACACAGGGGTGAAGTTCATCGAGTCGGGGCAGTACAAGAAAGTGCTGGCGATCGGTTCTGACGTGAATTCCTCGATGACCGATTTCACCGACCGCGCCGTCTGCATCATCTTTGGCGATGGCGCGGGAGCAGTGCTGCTGGAGCCAGCCGAAGAGGGCGAAGAGGGAATCATCGACCACGTGGCCCAAATCGAAGGTCTGGGCGGGCAGTACCTCTACATGCCGGGCGGGGGCAGTTTGAATCCTGCATCGCACGAAACGGTCGACAAGAAGATGCATTATATTCATCAGGATGGGCAGCAAGTCTTCAAGTATGCCGTGAAGAAAATGGCGGAGATGACGGACCGCGTCCTGGCGAAGAATGGGCTGACCGGCGCTGATATTGATTGCTTCATCGCGCACCAGGCCAACAAGCGCATCATCATGGCCACCGCCGACCGCCTGAAGATGCCGATGGAGAAAGTGATCATCAACATTGACCGTTACGGAAACACCACTGCGGGGACGATTCCTCTGGCGATGGAAACCGCGATTGAAACTGGCAGACTGAAGAAAGGCAATATGGTTCTGATCGCCGCAGTTGGAGCCGGGTTTACTTCAGGCGCGACCCTGATGCGGTGGGCGTACTGAGGAATTTCGGCTGAAATTGGTTGGTTCACCAACGTCTCAACGATAAACTTCGCGCCTGTGTCCGACCCGTAGAACGAGAACAACCAGGCGGTCATCTTCGATCTTGGTGATTAGCCGATAGTCGCCGACCCGGTATCGCCAGAATTCTCCGAAGCGCTCGCCTTGTAGTGCTTCGCCTGCGCTGCGGGGATTGTCGAGCCGAACCAACCGTTCGCTCAGATACTTCCAAACACGTCGCTGAACGCTCTTGTCGAGTTTCTCAAGCTGTCGCAGCGCGGTACCTGTGAACTCAATCGTCCAAGTCAAGGTGCTTGGCCACCTCATCTAACGAAAGGGTCTTTTCTTTGCCAGCCCTCACGCGCTCCAGCACTCGCTCCGCCTCATACACATCTTCCAAATCTTCGATGTGCTTCAGGATCGCCTCTCGAGCGTAGAACGTCTTGGTGCGGCCCGTGCGCTTCGCCAGCTTTTCAAGACGCTTTTCAATGGACTCCGGAAGCCTTATAGCCAGCATGGACACACCTCGCAATACAAGTATAGCACTAGCGTAATGGCGGCGGTTTCCCATTCGCGCATGGGTTCGGGTCGCATCGGCCAAGCCTGGAAATGCAGGGAATCACCCGCTATTCACCCGCGACTATCCGCTGCCTTTGATCTTCTCCCGATCTTTCGCCGCTTCCAACGGGCGCTGTGGCTCGGTCATGTGCGCGGGGTCCAGGATCTCCTTGATCTGCTCTTCGCTCAGATAGCCCTTGGCGCGCGCAATCTCGATGATCGTCTTTCCGGTTGCAACGGATTCCTTCGCGATCTCCGCTGCCTTCGCATAACCGATGTAAGGATTGAGCGCCGTCGCCAGCGACACGGTGCTTTGCGCGTAGAACTCGCAACGCTTCTCGTTTGCCGTGATGCCCTTGATGCAGTACTCGGTGAACTGGCGCAGCATGTTGGTCATGATGGTGATCGACGTCAGGACGCTGTGGGCCATGGTGGGCATCATGACGTTGAGCTCGAGTTGTCCAGCCTGTACGGCGAGCGCCACGGCGGTATCATAGCCCACGACCTGGAACGAGACCATCGCAGCCAACTCGGCCATCACCGGGTTGATCTTGCCGGGCATGATCGACGATCCAGGCTGCAACGCTGGCAGGTTGATCTCAGCCAACCCGGTGTTGGGCCCGGAAGACAACAGGCGCAAATCATTCGAAATGCGAATAACCTCAAGCGCGAGATTGCGCAGCGCCGAACTGACCGAAGCCATTGCCAGATTTGATTGCATGGCATAGCGCATGTCGTCGACTGGCATGAGTGTTTGGCCGGAGATACGGGCGAGATTGGCCACAGCTTTGTCGCGGTAGTCTGGATGCGTGTTGATTCCAGTTCCAACAGCGGAGCCTCCGAGACCGAGTTCGCGTAGCAACTCGGATTGCTGTTTGATCGAACGCTCGGCACGCGCCATCGCTCCGGCATAGGCAGTAAACTCCTGGCCAAGCCGCATGGGAACCGCGTCCATCATGTGCGTGCGTCCTGACTTCAGGATGTGATGAAAGTCTTTGCCCTTGGCCTCAAGTGCGGCAATGAGTCCATCGAGCGCAATGTAGAGCTTCTTCAATTCAAGCAGTGCAGCCAGTCGCATGGCGGTGGGGAATACGTCATTGGTGGACTGGCCGTAGTTGACGTGGTCATTGGGATGCGCGTGCTTGTACTCGCCAAGCTTGCCACCCAGGATTTCCGAGGCGCGATTGGCGATCACTTCGTTGGAATTCATGTGGAAGCTGACGCCCGCTCCGGCCTGAAAGACATCGACCACAAAGGCGTGGTTCCACTTGCCCTGCTGAACTTCTTGAGCGGCGGTGATGATCGCGTCGGCGGTCTTCGCATCGACCAACCCCAACTCGCGGTTGGCCTCGGCGGCTGCTTCTTTCACCATGGCGATGGCGCGAATCAGCGACGGATGCGCCCGCAGTCCGCTGATGGGAAAGTTCTCGACTGCGCGTGCCGTTTGGATGCCGTAGTGCACATCGGCGGGAACTTCTTTGTAGCCGAGGGAGTCTTTTTCGGTGCGGGTGGATGGCTTGGACATGGCTGCCTCCAGCAGTAAAGATGATAGCGGAGGCGGAGAGGGTGCGCGGCCTGTGCACTCGCGAACTATCGTCTACCGCGGCAAACGACAGGGCGAGACAATCAGCAGAACTCGATAGCGTTTTTCACCGGCCGCAACATTTCTTGAACTTCTTGCCGCTTCCGCAGGGACACCGTTCGTTCCGGCCGACTTTCGGCTCAGCTCGGTAGATCGGTTTGAAAACGTCAGGATCCGGCCGCGAAAATTCGCCAGGCATAAGAAAGTTGTCCCGAACTTGAGGCTTTTGATTCTCCCGAAAGCAATACCACCACGACAACTCCTTATGCACATCGGTCACGAAAGAGTGGTCCCGCCGGAGGTTGACCATCGCAACTTCTTGGCCGTACGCCAGTGCTTCTTCAACGTCGTCCCAAGCGATAACCATGGGATCGATCAGATCGTCCTCATAGGCCTTGCGAAGTTCTTCCATCACTTCCCCGGGCCAGATATCAGCACAACTATTAGCCAACCAATCCCACACCCCAGGAGTGCGCTTCAATTTCTGGAAAAGGCCCTTGCAATACGTCACAAGCTGGTCGCGGTTGAGGCTGCCGCACGCGCAAAGGGTTAAAAGCGCCGTCAGACCCGCGGCTCTCACAAATTCGTTGGCCTGCTCGTTCTCAATGAGTTCGGTGATTCCGCCGATTTCATTGCCGGAAACCGAGGCTAAAATTTTGCCAAGTCCCTCGGTAACCACGGCGTCAACAAGCTCAAATGCGAATTCACCGGGCGTGGAGAAGATCTCTAACAGCAACCGGTAGGCGCCAGTTTCCTTGAATTGGGCCAGGAGATACATGGCATAGATGTGGTCGAAGCGCCGGTAATCCTGAAGGTATGGTTCGGGATCTCGGATTACGCCTTCAAGGATAGACAATAGGGCAGGAGTGATTTCTTCTCGACGGAGTATCGCTTCCGAGATGGCTTCTCGTTGGTAATGCCCGTCCGTGCTGGCAAGAGCTGTCAGGGTTTGTTGCAGATCCATGTCGCAGTCAGATTAGCATCAGCTTTATGGGTGTTTCACACTGGCTGCAGATTGGAGGCAAACGAAAGCCGCCGGCTTCGTGGTCCGGCGGCTGACTCTCTGGCGATACGGCATTATCCGATTTCCACCAACTCCGCGATTTTCGCCTGCCACTCTTTCGGCCCCGACTGATGCACTGCGTTGCCATTCACATCGACGGCGACGGTGACGGGCATGTCCTGCACTTCGAACTCGTAGATGGCTTCCATGCCGAGGTCTTCGAAGCCCAGCACGCGCGACTTCTTGATCGCTTTGGAGACAAGATACGCAGCGCCGCCAACCGCCATCAGGTAAACCGCCTTGTGATCGCGAATGGCTTCGATCGCGGTCGGACCCCGTTCGGCCTTGCCCACCATGCCGAGCAGGCCTGTCTGTTCGAGCATCTGGCGAGTGAACTTGTCCATGCGAGTCGACGGTGGTGGGACCGGCAGGACCCATCACTTCCTCGCGCACCGGATCGACTGGCCCGACGTAATAGATGAAGCGATTGGTGAAGTCGACCGGCAACGCTTCGCCGCGATTCAGCATATCGGTCATGCGCTGATGCGCGGCATCGCGACCGGTGAGCAGTTTGCCGTTGAGCAGCAGAACCTCGCCGAGTTTCCATGTTGCAACCTCGGCGCGAGTCACGGTGTCGAGATTAACCCGACGCGCCCCCGAGCCCATGGGATCGTAAGTGAGCTGCGGCCAGTCATCCAGCGATGGCGGCTCCAGCGCGACGGGTCCCGACCCGTCGAGCACAAAGTGGGCATGACGCGTAGCCGCGCAATTGGGAATCATCGCGATCGGAAGATTCGCGGCGTGAGTCGGGTAGTCTTTCACCTTCACGTCGAGCACGGTGGTGAGTCCGCCGAGACCTTGCGCGCCGATGCCGAGGGCGTTGACCTTCTTGTAAATCTCAAGCCGCAATTCTTCGGCGCGATTCGACGGCCCTCGAGCGATCAGTTCCTGAATGTCAATAGGCTCCATCAGAGCTTCTTTGGCAATTAGCATGGCTTTCTCGGCGGTGCCACCGATACCGATACCAAGAATCCCCGGCGGACACCAGCCCGCGCCCATGGTGGGAACGGTTTTGAGCACCCACTCGACGATCGAGTCGGACGGATTCAACATGACGAACTTCGACTTGGCCTCCGAGCCTCCACCTTTGGCGGCGACGATGACTTCCACTGTGTCACCAGGAACAATCGTCATGTTCACGACAGCCGGAGTGTTGTCCTTGGTATTCTTGCGCGCACCCGCAGGATCGGCCAGCACGCTGGCGCGCAGCTTGTTGTCTCCATGAAGATAGGCGCGGCGCACGCCCTCGTTTACCATGTCTTCCACACCCATGGTCGCGTCCCATTGGACTTTCATGCCGACCTTAAGGAAGACGCTCACGATGCCAGTGTCTTGGCAGATGGGGCGATGGCCTTCGGCACACATCCTCGAGTTGATCAGCAACTGAGCGATGGCGTCGCGTGCAGCCGGCGACTGCTCCTTCTCATAGGCGCGAGTCAGCGCCTGAATGAAATCGACCGGGTGATAGTAGGAGATGAATTGCAGGGCGTCGGCAACGCTCTGGATGAGATCGTCTTGCCGGATGATTGTCATAACCGCCTCATGGGGAAAAAGCACGATTCGCGAACTTAACAGCATACAAAAGCGCGGGCCCTATCACCAGTGACCTAGCTCACAACGGAGATTCGGGGCGCTGTGACTCACGATATCCTAGAGTCATGGAACGTAATGCGCTGGACACAGCGGAGCAGTCCTCTTTCGACGTGCTGGTCGTCGGCGCGGGACCGACCGGCCTGGCTTGCGGCATCGATGCCAAGCGGGCCGGCTTTTCGGTGACCAACATCGACAAGGGCTGCCTAGTCAACTCCCTCTACAACTACCCCAGCAACATGACTTTTTTCACCACGCCGGAGCTGCTGGAGATTGGCGACATTCCGTTCTCCAGCCCCAACCAGAAACCGACGCGGCAAGAGGCTCTGGAGTACTACCGGAAAGTGACTGAGTTCTACCAGCTCGACGTGCGGCAGTACGAGCCGCTGCAGAACATCGAGGGCAGCGACAACGATTTTGTTGTGCGCACCACAGACCGCCATGGCCGCAGTCGCGCCTACCGGGCGCGCAAGCTGATTCTCGCGACTGGATACTACGATCGCCCGAATTATATGAACGTCCCGGGCGAGGACCTGCCCAAAGTGCTTCATTATTACCGCGAGCCGCATCCCTTCTTCGGGCTCGACGTTCTCGTGGTAGGTGGAAAGAACTCGGCAGCCATTGCTGCGCTCGAGCTCTGGCGCCACGGAGCTCGCGTGACCATGGTGCATCGCCGCGAGGCAATCAGCAGCTCGGTGAAGTATTGGATCAAGCCTGACATCGAGAACCGCATTAAGGCCGGGCAGGTGAAGGCGTATTTCAATAGCACGGTGCAGCAGATCACTCCCGACCATGTGACGCTGGCGACTCCGGAAGGCGAAGTGACGCTTGCCAACGATTGGGTCTTCGCTATGACCGGGTATCATCCGGATTTCGAATTTCTGTGCGGACTCGGAATCCAACTGCGCGGGGATGCGGACAGAAAGCCCGTAGTCAACCCCAAAACATTGGAAAGCAATGTCCCGGGTATCTACCTGGCGGGCGTACTGGTCGCGGGCATGCGAACCAGCGAGATTTTCATCGAGAACGGACGCTTTCACGGGCAGGCGATCGCAGCGGACTTAAAGGAGAAACTTAAACCCGATGCGGTTGCCGCAACCTTGACCTAATTCGTCCGGTGAAGTCGGGCTTTCGATCCGGGAGAAGCAGCTCTACACTTCTCTGAAACGGCTCTAGCCGGAACCGACGGTGGTTCGTCTGAACTTCGCGGCGGTTCGGCGGTTTGTCATCCCGGCCTGGAACTTGCCACAAAATCGTCAGACTGGCCCGAAATTGTGTCGCAGGTCACATCGGCCAGTGAGCTATGTCCGCCAATATATTAAGGTGGCTATCTTAAAGTTTCACGAGTAAGATTCGGGCGATGTCACGACAGGATAAGCTCGCACTAGATTAAGCATTCTTCCAGGAGGCGCACGCATGGCAGGTCCCACCTCAACCTCGAAGCCGTCTCAACCCGTAGTCCGTCACGCCGCTCCACCGCCTGCATCGATCGGTTGGGTGGGCGCCGTGTTCGTTCTGGTGGCGATCATCGCCGCCATTGTCATCCTGCGACTGTCAGCTCTCGCTACCGGTTGGCAGCAGCAATACGACCCTATGGGGCACTGGTGGTTGTCCACCATCATCGCCGCGTTGCCGGTGATTGTGTTATTGGGCGCTCTTGCGTTCGGCCATGTCAAAGCGCACTATGCTGCGCTCGCCGGACTGGCTACCGCGCTACTCACAGCCATCCTTGGGTTTCACATGCCGGCGCGCCTGGCGGGCGCGACCACGGTTTACGGTTTGCTCTATGGACTGTTTCCCATCGGCTGGATTGTGCTGAACGTCATCTTTCTGTACCAACTCACGGTGGAAGCCGGTCGCTTTGAGGTGCTGAAGCACAGCTTGACTGGCATCACTCAGGATCGTCGCCTCCAGCTCCTGCTGATCGCCTTCAGTTTCGGCGCATTCTTTGAAGGCGCCGCGGGATTCGGAACTCCCGTGGCCGTGACGGCCGCGCTTCTGATCGGTCTGGGTTTCAGGCCTCTGCAAGCATCTGGATTGTCGTTGATCGCCAACACCGCGCCGGTGGCTTATGGCGCATTGGGAACGCCAATTATCGCGTTGGCTGCCGTTACCGGTTTCAACGAATTCACGCTGGGTGCCATGGCCGGACGCATCCTGCCGTGGTTCTCGATTCTGGTGCCGTTCTGGTTGATTTGGGCCTTTGTCGGCTTCTCAGAGATGATCGAGATCTGGCCTGCAGTACTGGTGGCTGGCGCTTCGTTTGCGACCTCGCAGTTTTTGGTTTCCAATTATCACGGGCCGTGGCTGGTGGACGTGATCTCGGCCGTGGTTTCGATGATCTGCCTGATTGCCTTTCTCATGGTGTGGCATCCCAAACGAGTTTGGACCTTCGAAGGCGAAGAGCAGAAGACCGAGCATCGTGCCAGCCACGGTTACAGCCGTGGCGAAGTTGCACGCGCCTGGCTACCGTGGCTCATCCTCAGCATCATTGTCTTCACATGGGGCACGAAGACCGGCAAGACGTATATGAACACGCCGGAGAAGGTGTTCACCTCAATGGCGAGTTGGAGCACACCCCCCAGCAAGATTACGAATCCACAGTTCCCGATTAGTGCACTGAACAAGTTGGTAGAGCGCGTGCCACCGGTCGTACCCAAGCCTACCAAGGAGGCCGCGGTCTTCGGGCTCAACTGGGTCAGCGCCACCGGAAGCGGCATTTTCCTCTCCGCGATCATCGCTGGACTGATCATGGGATTCGGGGTCGGAAAAATCTTTTCCATCTATCTCAAAACGATCTTGCGCGTGAGGTTTTCGCTGCTGACCATTTCCGCCATGATGGCCATCGGCTTCCTGACGCGTTACGGAGGTCTGGACGCCACCATGGGACTTGCCTTCGCGCGCACCGGCCACCTGTATCCGTTCTTCGGAACGCTGCTGGGCTGGCTCGGCGTCGCGCTGACTGGTTCAGACACCTCCTCCAACGTGCTTTTCGGCAGCCTGCAGAAAATCTCGGCACAGCAGGTGGGCGTATCGCCAATCCTGATGTCAGCGGCCAACAGTTGCGGCGGAGTGATGGGTAAGATGATCGACGCGCAGAGCATTGTCGTGGCCAGCACTGCTACCGAGTGGTACGGACACGAGGGTGACATTCTGCGCTACGTGTTCTTCCACAGCATTGCACTGGCGTGTCTCGTGGGAATATTGGTTTTCCTCATGGCGTACGTTCCTCCGTTTACGCACCTTGTGTTGCAGTAGTACCGCAGGAACATTTGCTGTTGAGAGCGAGTTGTAACTTCGTCTTGGCCTTCCGGTGGGCGCAAACATCGCCCACCGGAAGATTTCAGATGGCCAATCTTTCAGGAGGGTGGCTCCGTCACAAATCGGGGTAGGTAATCGATCCATCATGGCTGCAACCGTTCTGACTTCTGCCCCGACTTCTTCCGCTGGCATCAAATCGTCACTGGCAGCTCTTATCGACAGCGACCGCATTCTGATCCGTCCCATCGACCTGATTGCCTACGCCTCCGACGCCAGCTTCTATCGTCTGATCCCGAAGGCCGTTGTTCAAGCCAAGGGCCTTGAGGAGATCAAAACACTCTTCGAGTTCAGCCAGCGCGAGGGAATCCCCATGACCTTTCGCGCTGCGGGATCGAGCCTCTCCGGTCAATCGATCTCCGACGGCTTGCTGGTCGAGGTTGCACGCCACTGGCGCGACCTGAAGGTCGAGGACGGCGGCAAAAGAATCCGGGTCCAACCAGGCGTGATTGGCTCCCGAGCCAATCAACTCCTCGCGTCGTACGGTGCGAAGATCGGTCCCGATCCCGCTTCCATTGCAACTTGTACATTAGGCGGAATTCTCTCCAACAACTCTAGCGGCATGTGTTGCGGCGTGGATCAGAACGCTTATCACACGCTGCGCTCGCTGACGTTCATGCTTCCGTCGGGGACGGTCATCGACACCGCGCAGCCAGACGCGGAAGAGCAATTTCACGCCCACGAACCGGAACTGGCTCGCGGCATTCTGGATTTGAAGGCCCATCTGGAGAGCAATCCCCACCTGCGCGAGCGCGTGCGCCGGAAGTACCGCACCAAGAACACCACCGGCTATTCGCTGAACGCCTTCCTTGATTTCGAGACCGCTGTGGACATCTTCCAGCATGTCCTCATCGGTGCGGAAGGCACGCTCGCGTTCATCGCTGAGGCCGTGCTCGATACCGTTCCAGATCTTCCGGTGAAATACACCGGACTGCTGTTGTTTCCTGACCTGTATGCCGCGGCGGACTCCATCGTTCCACTGCGTCAGGCGGGCGCGAAGGCACTGGAAGTGATGGACCGCGCGTCGCTACGCTCGGTGGAGAACCAGGCTGGAATACCGGCATCAATCCGCACTTTGCCAGAAGGCGCAGCAGGATTGCTGGCGGAATTTCAGTCGGCAGAGGAGGCAGAGCGCAAGCAACTTGAAGAACTCGCTCGCGATGCGGTTGGTGGCCTCAAGCTGCAGGAAGCCGCGGCATTTACGCACGTTGCCTCAGAGCAGGCGCTGCTGTGGAAGATTCGCGCAGGAATGTTCCCATCGGTGGGATCGGTGCGCAAGACCGGAACCACTGTCATCATCGAAGATGTCGCATTTCCCATTGAACGTCTAGCCGATGCCGCGCTGGATCTGAATAAACTCTTCCGCAAACACGACTACGACAATGCCATTATCTTCGGCCACGCCAAAGATGGAAACCTGCACTTCGTCATTACTCAAGGCTTCAACGACCAAGCCGCGGTCGATCAGTATGCGCGTTTTATCGACGATGTAGTGGAAGTCGTTGTCAATCGCTACGATGGCGCGCTGAAGGCCGAACATGGTACGGGCCGCAACATGGCTCCCTTCGTCGAAACCGAGTGGGGAAGCGAAGCGTATGAAATCATGCGGCGGCTGAAGCAACTGGCCGATCCGCACAACCTGCTCAATCCCGGCGTGATCATCAATCCCGATCGCCGCGCGCATCTCGAAGACCTGAAGCGCATTCCCACCATCGAGCCCGAGGTCGACAAGTGCATCGAGTGCGGCTACTGCGAGTCGAAGTGTCCCAGCCGCGAATTGACACTGACCCCGCGCCAGCGCATCGTCGTCCGCCGCGAAATGGCGCGATTAGAGGACGGGAAAGATTCTTCGGCCTTGTACAGCGCGCTGGACCGCGATTTCCCTTACGCCGCTCTAGATACTTGCGCGACGGATGGACTGTGCGCGACGGCTTGTCCTGTAAGCATCGACACTGGACAACTAGTGAAGCGCTTCCGTCGCCTGCGGCAATCTCCCGCGGCACAGGAATGGGCCGTGCGCATCGCCAATCATTTTGCCGCCACCGAGAAAGTTGTGCGCTGGGCACTGCGCGGCGGCCATCTCATGCAGAGCATGATCGGCGCGGGCGGAATGCGCTCGCTCACGCGTGCTCTGAAACGTTTTGCCGGCGACAATATGGCGGAATGGATGCCCGACACGCCGTATGTCGCCAGGGCCGTGCCGAAGACCAACCGCGCAGGAGCGCAAGCCGTTTATTTTCCGTCGTGCATCTCGCGCACCATGGGACGACTCCCGGGAGAGCCTGAAGATCGCTCGCTCATGGAAGTCACCGTAGAGCTGGCGCGGCGGGCTGGAGTTCCGGTGTACATTCCCAGCGATGTTGCGGGAACGTGTTGCGGGACGCCGTTCTCCTCCAAGGGTCTCAGCCGTGCCCACGAGATTACGATCAACGCCGCCGTCGTGCGTTGCTGGACTTGGTCGGAGCAGGGAAGACTGCCCATTGTGATCGACACCAGTCCCTGTTCTTATGGTTTCCGGACCGCGCGCGGATATCTCACCGAGGAAAATCAACAGCGCTTCGACAAGATGAAGTTTCTAGATTCGATCGAATTCGTGCACGACGAACTGTTGCCCAAGCTGGCGATTCATTCGAGAGCGGAGTCGGTGGCGTTGCATCCGGTTTGTTCAGTCACCAAGCTAGGGCTGACGCCGAAACTGGAAGCCATCGCGAAGGCGTGCAGCGAGAAGGTCCTGGTTCCGTTGGACGCGGGATGCTGTGCGTTCGCCGGGGATCGAGGATTCCTCGTGCCAGAGTTGACCGCGTCGGCTACGAGACTGGAAGCGGCGGAGGTGAAAGCCACCAAGCCTACAGCGTGCTACTCCAGCAGCCGTACTTGCGAGATCGGCATGACGCGAGCGACGGGGCAAATCTACCGGTCGTATATGTACCTGCTGGAGCAGGCGACGCGGTGAGTTAGTTTCGAGTTTCAGGTTTCAAGTTTCCAGTCTTGAACTGCTGATCGCTTGTTTACTATTTGATTACCACGCGGCACATTCTTACCCGCAGACCTTCCAACCCAGGCCGGATTTGTTCGGAGCTTCTAACGGGCTGGCTGTGCCCGGGTAAACACCGCGGCGTGTTCCGGAGCGAGACTTTCGATCAGGACCTGGTTCTTGTCTGGGAAGAACTTTGCGCCGCGGCGACCGGTGCCGGTGTTTTCGCTGGCGAAGTAGTAGGTGAAAGTGTCGGCGTCCCAATGCGCGAGTTCGTGGTAGCTACCGCGCGGCGGAAGCCGAAGGATCAGTCGGTTGTCCTGGACTGAGACTTCCAGCGTCCCGAAATACTCATTGGTGTATGTGCCGGTATAGGCGCTGAGCGGTTTGGCGGGAGCGGAGGTCTTCGGCTGCGCCAGCGTGGCGTAGTCAGTAGAGGCGTCCTGAGTTCCAGAGATCATCTGTGAGAAGAGCTTCGCCAGGAGCGGTAGATACTCGCGCTGTGGCTTGCCGTAATGGACGAGGTCGAGGAAGTGCAGGCAGATGGCCTCAGGCAAGCCGATGGGCATGCTGTTGCTGAGGGCGAGTACTCCGATGTGCTCTTCGGGAACCAGATAGACGGCGGTGGCTGCGCCCAGGAAAAATGCGCCGCTATGGCTCACTTGCGCGTGGCCCTCGGCATTGGTTCCGACATCCCATCCGAGGCCGTAGTACTGGTCGCCGGGACAGACATTGGGCTTTGCCGGGTCAGCGGGATTGCGACAGATCTGAGGTTTGTGGGTTTCGGAGAGGGCGTTCGCATCGATAATCTGTTTGCCGTTCCATTTGCCGCCGTTGAGTTGTAGCCGCACCCATTGTGCGAGATCGCGGGCACTGGACGAGACTCCACCGGCCGGCGCTTCGGCGTCGGCCTCGCGTACGAAACGGTTGACGGGCTCACCATTAAAAAAAATATGCAGCGCGGCTTTGTTGGCGCGGTCTTCGTAGTCTGAGAAGCGCGAGCTGGTGGACGTCATCCCAAGGCGGGAATAGAGCTGCTCGTCGGCAATCGTCTCCCAGGGCTTGCCGAGCTTGATGGCGGCGGCGATGGCTCCGGTGGTGTAACCGAAGTTGCTATAAGCATAGGTCTTGCGAAATTGGCCCGGCAAGAGGCAGATAACGCATGCGATAGAGGATGTCGGGACGGGAGTAGCCGAGGTCTTCGAGCAGGTCGCCCGATTCGGTGGCGAGGCCGCTGCGGTGCGAGAGGAAGTCGCGGACGGTGATCTGGCGAGTCGTGTCGGGGCTGGAAAGCTGGAAGCCGGGATCGATGTCGACGATGCGGTCGTCCCAGCCGATTTTGCCTTCGCCAACCAGAGAGGCGAGGATGGTTGAGGTAATGGGCTTGGAGAACGATGCGATCTCGAAGACAGTGTCGGGATCAACCTGCGCCGGCTCTCCGACTTTGCGAATGCCATAGCCGCGAAGGAACACGACCTGATCGTTGTAAACAACGGCGACGCGATACTCCGGGGACTTTCGTGCTAGCCAAGGCGGAGCGGATGTAGGGATCGAGTTGGGCGAGAGCCGAGTTGACGGTCTCGGGAGAAATGGCGGGCTTCTCTTGCGCGGCGCAGGAAAGACTGACGCAGCAGACTAAGAACACGGCGAGAGTTGCAGGTACGGGTCATGGACACGAAATCCTCGCGGAAAGCATTAGAGCATGGCGAGCGCGAATCGTCGATGGGCTCAGGCGCACCCGGTCAGCTCGAAGCGATCGCGACGGGTGTCGGCGGGCAACTCAACGAGGACTGCAGGTGGCTGGCCGACTATCTCGCAAACTTCCAGGCCTTCCAAAAGGGTGATGACTGGTACCTCGCGAACAACGCTGCCGGTTTTTGGGTGAGGCGGTCGATTGACGGAACCGAAGCCC
Organism: uncultured Acidobacteriaceae bacterium; assembly: GCA_963779555.1. Taxonomy (GTDB): domain Bacteria; phylum Acidobacteriota; class Terriglobia; order Terriglobales; family Acidobacteriaceae; genus DASRAA01. Next base: position 163,125 of record CAVZYS010000013.1, on the reverse strand, counting down.
AAGTCTTTGGAATTGTGAAGAAGGTACTAAAGACGTTTGAGCCGAGCGTACTGAATACCCCGCCGTTCTGATCACCTCAGGACGGGACGCAACCGGAAGTGACGAGAAGGTAAATCAACTTGTCAAAGACCACGAATCGCCGCGGGGTGCATGAGCGCTCGGTGGGGTTGGACACACCAATCCCCACGCCGCAGCGTAGCGCCGTGGCGGAGGGCGTCAAGTTACGAAGGTACATGTACCAAGGAAAGATTCTCGCCAAGGAGTCGGGTTGTACGGGTTCTCAGCCGAATCACGGCGATCCCAGGTTAGCGCCAAAATAACGGCGCGAACCTGGGGCATCGGGCACTTCGCTGGTCTAGTTCCTCCGGCTCCGCCGCAGCAACGCCCCCAGTCCGAGGACGCCGGAACCAAACAGCGCCAGGCTGCCGGGTTCGGGAGTGGTTGGTCCGGGACTGAATACAAGGCTGAAGTCGCTTGCGTAGGCGAAATTCGGACCGATCTCGACCTCGGGATCGACGGAGGCAGACCAACTTCCTGTTCCCAAGGATGAGCTGCCGCTAGCAAGGACGCTGACGTCATAAAGCGCACAAGTCGGCGCGTTAGGTGGGCAAGGCACCGCGTTGTAATGCAGTGTGCCTGAGTTGGACGGCGGCAACGTGCCGCAAGTCCCAACCTGACTGCCTGCGGCAGAGCATGAATCGATCTGACCGCCGGGAGTTTGGAAGTAGGCGTAGGCCGCAGCAGAAGGACCGCTGGCAGAGGTCGAGTCACTTCCGGTGAAAATAAGCGGCACCGTTGTAACTGTAACTCCGGATGCCTGACCCTGTGCCCAGAAGAAAAAGGTAACAGTGGCAGTCCCAGACGAATTTGGAGGAATACCCACTCCAACAGTAGTGGATCCAAGTCCAGATACGGTTGCGTTGAAGCCGTCGTAAGTGGCAGTCGCAGTGCTGTTTTGACAACCGCCAGGGAGACATTGGGTTCCACTTACCGTCCCAACAGTTAATATCCCCGTTCCGCCTGCCGCGCCAACTTCGATAACTGGGGGTGGTATCGAAGCAGCTGGCGCCGTCGAGGGAGCTACTGTTGTGAGGACAGCCGCCAGCAAGGCCAACGGAATTCTAGATGCTACCTGTTTCATTGGTGTATCTCCTGTTTCGTCGGGCGCCCTACCTGAAGAAGAGCGTACCCGTTGCATCTCTCTTTTCTTTCTTCAATGGAACCCGTGTCCCACTGACCCATCGCGCCTATCGCGCGTAGCAGACCTGTCCCCGATAGCGCAGCACGAGTGTGTTCTGGGTGAAGTCAGCCATTCCGAGGTAATCCAGATATCCGGTCGCGCCAGCGTACTTGCCGGTTCCACCGGAGATGTAAGACCTATAGTTTCCCCAAGGCACGGCCACGATGGCCGGATTACCTGTTGGATAAGTTGGGGTCAACACAGCCACCTTCAGCGTGATGGTGTCGCCCGCCGCAGTGACCCAATAATGCTGGACGTTGTAAGTCCCGTTGCTGTTCTGTCCGAGGATGGTAGCTGCCACGGAGCCCGCCAAATCACCCGATACCGGACCAAGGTTAGTTACTCCGGCGATCGCTCCGATATTGGTCATCAGCGCCCCGCCAACAGGAACACAGTTGGAAGTTGAAGTCTGCTCCTGAGCGAAGGCGACGGGAGCCAGACGAACGAGGTTATTGGGAACAAGAGCAAGGAGCGATACGACCACTCCAGCCAAAACCCGTATTGTGAGCTTTTCGAGTAGCATGACTGTCTCCTTGAGTCAGGGTCGGCGGATGGCCGCGTATCAGCGCGACTTCGCCTGACCGGCGCGATTGGATCGAGCTTCGCGTACGTGGGACTTTCTCGCAGACGGCTGCTGGCATCAATGCACTGCGTATAAATTCGGGTAAATCGTGGGTAAACAGGCTGGCTTCTGAAGTCAAGAGCGGTTTTAGTAGTTGTGCGCTGACTCTGCTGTAACACTTTTGTCCAGCTTGACCTCCGTTAGAGAGCACGACACAATTGCAAGGCTGGTAGCACCCCACCATGCAAGTGCCAGCCAATCCGTCTGCTCGCTTCTGGGTCGGAGAGTTCGATGTGGACCTTCGATGCCGTGAGGTGCGGCACAACGGCGCCACGATCAAACTCCAAGGAAATCCCTGCCAGATTCTTGCCGAGCTGCTGCAGCGGCCCGGAGAAGTAGTCACGCGGGAAGAGATCCGGCAGAAGCTCTGGCCCAGCGATACTTTCGTCGACTTTGAACACGGCATTAACACCGCCTGAATAAGCTGCGCCAGGCGTTCGGGGACGACGCCGAGAACCCGCGTTTCATCGAGACGCTGCCGCGGATTGGGTATCGCTTTATCGCTCCGGTCGAGATCCTGGAGGGGAATGGTTCGGGCTCGGGTACGGCGGCGCCCGCCCTGTTCTCGCGGAAGGGACGATTTCCAGCGGGTTTTCTGCAGAAGCGAAGGCGCGTGGTTGCGGTGACTGGAGCGATCATTGCCCTGCTGGCAATCGCTGGTCTTGCGCTGTTTTCCTCCTCGTTTTCTTCGCGTCAAGCCCACGATCCTGGGCGCAAGTCGTGGGTGCAGATCACCGACTTTGCCGACTCGGCGACTTCTCCTGCGCTGTCGCCTGACGGACGTATGATTGCCTTCATTCGCGGACCGGAAACCTTTCTGTCGCCCGGCCAGATCTACGTGAAGATGTTGCCGGATGGCCAGCCCGTCCAGCTAACCCATGACACTCCATCGAAGATGGCTCCGGTTTTTTCGCCGGACGGATCGCGCATTGCCTACACGGCCACGGATACCCATGCCGGATGGAATACTTGGATGGTTCCGGTGTTGGGCGGGGAACCAGAAGAAGTTCTGCCGAACGCAGCCGCGCTGACCTGGACCGACCCGGAACACGTGTTGTTCTCGGAGATCAAAACAGGCAACCATATGGGCATCGCGACTGCAACGGAGAGTCGAGCCGGAGAGCACGATGTCTATCTACCAGCCGACCTTGGTGGAATGGCGCACCGCTCCTGGTTATCTCCTGATGGCAAGTGGATTCTAGTGTCGGAATGGACAGGGTCGGGTGGGCGCCATGCCGCGTGCTTCCTTTCGATGGGAGCAGCATCGGTCGGACCGCCGGTCCGACGTCCGCGCGTTGCACCTACGCGGGCTGGAGCCCGGATGGCAAGATGATGTACTTCAGCGCCGATGCGGGGGACGGATTCCATATCTGGCGCCAGCATTTTCCCGCAGGCGTGCCGGAACAAATGACCTTCGGGCCGACGGAAGAAGAGGGTGTCGCCGTCTCTCCGGATGGCCGCTCGCTGGTGACTTCTGCGGGCATCCAGGAAAGTACGGTTTGGGTGCACAATGCACAGGGTGAGCGCCAGATTTCAGGAGAAGGTTTTGCTAGCCTCCAGGGGCTGGGATCTAACGGCGGGGGTGCTCGCCATGTTTTCTCGCCGGACGGAAAGAGAGTGTATTACCTGGTGCGGAAGCCCGGCTCCCGTGCGTACAAATCCGGGGAACTCTGGATGACGGACCTGGACTCCGAGCGCGCCGAGCCAGTTCTACCTGGGGTCTCGATGACTGGCTTCGACATCGCGCCTGATGGCGAACTGGTGACGTTCACGGCCCTGGATCAATAAGAAAATTTGCACGTATGGGTGGCGCCTCTCGACCGTAGTTCACCCCCGAAGCAACTGACTTCTTCTTTCGCCGGCATGCCGTGGTTTGGACCTGGACAAGACGTTTACTTTCTGGTTCGTCAACGTGAAGGTGAACATGACTTCGTCTACGTCAGTGGGGCGAATGAATCGGCGCCACGAAAGATGATTCCCCAACCCGGTGCAGCCATCAGCGGCTTATCGCCCGATGGTGACTGGTGGCTACTGGGCTGTTATAAGGTTGCAGCCCGTCCAGTTCGCGGAGGCCCGACGATCCGCATCTGCGATTCGTGTAGCGTCGGGTGGGGACCGGGCGGCAAATTTCTCTATGTGTGGCTCCGCTCGCTTGGCGAGATGGGTGGCGGAAGCACGATCGTGATCGGACTACCGCCTGGCGAGGAAATGCCAAAGCTGCCAGCACAGGGTTTGAAATCTGCGAACGATGTTAAGGGTTTAAATGTGGTGGCGGAGATTGACATGAAGGGAATCCGGGTTTTCGCGCCCGGACCAAATCCGTCCATTTATGCCTATGTGCGGACGTCGGTGCAAAGGAATCTGTTCAGGATTCCACTTATATAACAGCAACCGTGAAGGGCGTGCCCGCCACCGCGCGTTTGGCGGTTCCCGCAGATGCGTGTTATTCTTTATGGCGTAACAACATACGATTAAAGAGCAGGAGTGCACCCGAAACAGTGTTAGCCCGAGAGAAAAAAACCGCCGTTATTGACCAGTACCGTACTCACGACACGGATACCGGGTCGCCGGAAGTGCAGATTGCGATCCTGAGTGAGCGGATTGGTGAACTGACGGAGCATTTTAAGACGCATAAGAAGGACCATGCCTCCCGGCGCGGTCTTCTCATGATGGTCAGCAGGCGTCGCGGTCTGCTGGACTACCTCAGAAAGTCCGATACCGAACGCTACAAGGTTGTGATTCAGAAACTGGGAATCCGCAAATAAGCAGCTTGCCAGCCACTGGAGTACCGCTTTACAAGCGTGATGTGCGTCGAATTACCCCTGCAGGCGCCGGTGTGGCGCTGGCCGGGCTCCCCGAGATAGCGGTCTATTTCGGGAAGGAACATATTTTCGAGACTTGGCGGATGCGAGTGTGCGTCCGCAGCCTCGGTTTCAGCCACTCTCGGCTGACCAGTATTCCATCCTCCCCATCCCGCAGCAGCCGGATCACATGCTCGCGTCACGTTGGCAGTGCCCGAGTTTCAGGAATCCGGCCCCTCGAGGGAGCGCCGAGCCTGGACGACGTTTAACTGCACGACTACGGGAAGCATTCCAAAAGGAAAATAAATGAAACACGAAGTAACAGTTCAGCTGCATGGCGGCAAGTCCATTCACTTTGAAACCGGAAAATTAGCGAAGCAGGCACACGGTTCCTGCATTGTGCGCATTGGCGATAACGTGGTTCTCGCCACCGCTTGCGCCAACCCCGATCCCCGCGAGGGCATCGACTTCTTTCCCCTCACGGTGGATTACCGAGAGTACACCTACGCCGCCGGACGCATTCCGGGCGGATTCATCAAGCGCGAAGGGCGTCCGAGCGAGCGCGAAATTCTGACCAGCCGGCAGATCGATCGCCCGATTAGGCCGTTGTTCCCCGAGGGCTTTCGTTGCGAGACGCAGGTCATCGCCATGGTGCTGTCGGCGGATACGACCAACGATCCTGATGTCGCCGGCATCAATGGCGCGTCGGTTGCTTTGAGCGTGTCGGACATTCCGTTTCACGGTCCCATTGGCGCGGTGCGGGTTGGGCAGGTGAACGGCGAGTTCGTTATCAATCCGACCTACGACGAGCAGCGCGAGGGCAAGCTCAACCTGATGGTCGTCGGCACCATGGACGGCATCGTGATGATCGAGTCGGGAGCGAAGGAAGTGTCGGAAGAGACCGTCGTCAACGGTATTGAGTTCGGTCACCAGGAAATCAAGAAGATCTGCACCGCTATTAACGATCTCGTGGCGAAAGTTGGCAAGGCGAAGCGCACGGTCGAGCCGGTGGTCACCGACGAAGCGTATCTCAGCGGACTGCGCTCGAAGTTCGGCGCGCGGCTGACCGATGCGGTCAATACCGAAAAGTATGGCAAGAACGAAAGCTACGGTCTGATCAAGGCTCTGAAGACCGAAGTCAAAGCGGAAATCCCTGAAGAAGACGAAGCGGGACGCAAGAAGGCCGGCAAATACTTCGACCTGCTGCGGGAGCAGATCTTCCGCGAGCAGGTGATCAATGACAAGCGGCGTCCAGATGGCCGCAGGTTTGACCAGATTCGTGACATCTGGATCGAAGTTGGAGTGCTGCCGCGCACTCACGGGTCGTCGATCTTTACCCGTGGCGAGACTCAGGCTCTGGTGACCACGACACTGGGCACAGGCGAAGACATGCAGCGACTGGAAGCTTTCGAGGGCGAAGCCAAGAAGCGCTTCATGCTGCACTACAACTTCCCGCCATTCTCGGTAGGCGAAGTGGCCTTCCTGCGTGGCGCTGGTCGCCGCGAGATTGGTCACGGTGCATTAGCCGAGCGCGCGTTGTTCGCAGTGCTGCCCGACCTGACGGAATGGCCGTACGCGATGCGAGTGGTGTCGGACATCCTGGAATCGAATGGATCGTCGTCGATGGCGACGGTTTGCGGAGCATCGCTCAGCCTGATGGACGCCGGCGTTCCGCTGAAGGCGTCGGTGGCCGGAGTCGCGATGGGACTGGTCAAGGAAGGCGAAGCGTATGCCGTCCTGACGGACATTGCGGGCGCGGAAGACCATTACGGCGACATGGACTTCAAAGTTGCCGGCACGCGTGAGGGAATTACGGCGTTGCAGATGGACATCAAGGTGATGGGCATCACGGCGCAGATCATGCGAGAAGCGCTGGAACAGGCGCGGCACGGACGCCTCTACATCCTCGACAAAATGAACGAGGTGATTGGCGAACCGCGCACGACCCTGAGCGAATTTGCTCCGCGCTTCTATACCTTGCAGATTCCGACCGACAAGATTCGCGATCTGATCGGGCCGGGGGGCAAGGTGATTCGCGGCATCATCGAGCAGACAGGCGTCAAGATCGACGTTGAAGACAGTGGCAAGGTGAATGTGTCTTCGAGCGATCAGGAAGCTGCAGCCAAGGCCCTGCGGATGATCGGAGACATCACGGCAACGGCCGAAGTGGGTAAGACGTATCTGGGCACGGTGACGCGCCTGGCTGACTTCGGAGCGTTCGTCGAAATCATTCCGGGAACCGATGGGCTGTTGCACATCAGCGAAGTTGCTGAGCATCGCATTAACGATGTTCGCGATGAACTGAAGGAAGGCGACCAGATCCTGGTCAAGGTGCTGGCAGTCGAAGGCAACCGCATCAAGCTGTCGCGCAAAGCCATTCTGAAAGAGCAGCGCGCCAAGATGGGCGGCGGGGACGCCGCGCCAGAGGGCGGTGAAGGCTCCGAGGGTGCTGCAGTACCGGTGGCGTTCGAAGGTGGACATGAAGCCGCCGACGAACCGAACTTCAATCGCGAAGGGAGCCGTCCGCCGCGCCGTGATGGCGGGGGCGATCGCGGACCTCGTCGGGGTGGCCCCGGCGGAGGACGCGGCGGTGACCGTGACCGTGGCGGACGTGGTCGTGGCCCGCGCCGGTAAGGTGGTTATCCGAGAAACGTAAGGTGGGAGAGCAGCGATGCTCTCCCTTTTTTGCAGTTGGTCACAGATAGCGATCGGTTGGATGCCCTGCCTTCTCTATTGCGTAGCCCGTCTTAATGGCGCAGTCATTCCCGCTATTGTGGGCGTGTGCGACGAGCCTGTTCGTTCGCAGGAGTCCTCAAGTCTGCGTATCCACTGGAGCGAGATTGCTGATCCTGAGACGGTGCTGGCTGAAGGCGCGGCTCAAAAGAACGCCGAGCTCAAGTATCAGCAAGTCCTCCGACAGATCGTGGCCCACACCTCACCCATTCCGATTCCATTCCCGGTGGTGCTCGTCGATCTCGATGCGGTTGAGAAGTACGTTGCGGAAATGCGAGGGCATTTCCAAGAGGCATTGAACCGGCTGGGCGACACAGTGCAATACGAAATGATTGCCAGTTGGGCGACAGACGATCAGGCCGACCTCGCGACTCCGGTAAGCGGGCGGGAATACATGAAGCGCCGGCAGGAAGCAGCGAAACGGATTGTAGCGATCGAGAACAAGCTGAAGTCGGTGACAGCAGGGAGTGTTCGCGAGTGGCGTGCTCGACAGGAGCGCAGGAAGCACCACTGGTTCGCGCTTGTGGCGCGCTCGGATCGCGAGCGCTTCGTGGCTGCGCTGCGCAGCGCTGGACCGTCAGAAGGAGTACGCTTGCGGCTGAGTGGTCCGTGGCCACCGGGGGAGTTTGTGAAGGCGCAGGATGCCGGTTAGAGATTTTTAGAAAGTAGATTTTGTGCGCTGAGGTGGGTGAGAACGCTGGCGGCCCTACAGAGTTTGCGTTGGTGTGAGTGCCCCCGCTACGCGGCTCGAAGATTGTTTCGGCCACGACCCGGAGTTCCGCTACTCTCAGCCCGGGCTAACGGCCCAGTCGCCGCTTCGCGGCTCGAGGGTTCGCGCTTCTCTCACCGGGCTCCGAGAACGAAGCAGGAATCCACTGTCCGCGCCTGCAGTGCGCGTTATCTGTCAAACTATAGGGTCATGCAAAAACTCTGGTCTTCATTTCTCTGTCTGGTTCTTCTGACTTCCTCCCTCTGGGCCCAGCAAGCGCGCAGCAAAGAACCTAGCCATTCCGCCGTCACGCAGGAAGCCAAACCTTCTGCCAGTACAAAGCCGGCCGAATCCGCTGACTACTCGCAGGAAGCGTTTGTGACGGAACATTATCTGGAGTCCTTCCGTTTCGAGAACGACGGCACCGGACGCGAGCAGATCGACGCGCGCATCAAGGTCAACAGCGACAGCGGAGTGCAGGCGCTGGGACAACTCAAGGTCGGCTATAGCGCGTTGAGCGACAAGCTAGAGGTCGTCTATGTCCGCGTCATCAAGCCGGATGGGACTGTGATCACCGCTCAGGAGTCGGCAGTCCAGGACCTCACCATTCCCGATGCCCCGGTTTACACGGATTACCATCAGAAGCACATCACCGTGCCTTCACTGCGGCCGGGTGACGTGATCGAGTACCAGTTTGTCCGCACCATCGTGAACCCGCTCACTCCCGGGCAATTCTTCACCAGCTACGACTTCAGGGACCGCGGCGTAGTGCTCGACGAGCAGCTCGAGATCAACGTGCCCAAATCACGCCAAATCAAGATCAAGAGCGAGCCGGGCGCTGAGCCGAAGATCACCGAGGACGGCGACCGCCGCATTTATCGCTGGAAACATTCGCACTTGGGAGATGAAGAAGGGAACCCCAAAAAGAACAAGAGGCCGATGCACCGGCGCGACGAGGATGATGTTCCGTCGGTGCAATTGACTACGTTCGAAAGCTGGCAGCAGCTTGGAGACTGGTACGCCAGCCTGGAGCAAGACCGTCGCCAGCCCAACGAAGCGATCAAGGCCAAGGCCAGCGAACTGGTAGAGGGCAAGACCACCGACACGGAAAAGGTAAAAGCTCTGTATGACTTCGTGTCGCGCGACTTTCGTTACGTCAGCCTTTCTTTTGGACTGGGGCGCTATCAGCCTCACGCCGCATCCGAAGTTTTGGCCAACGGCTATGGCGACTGCAAGGACAAGAACACACTGCTGGCTGCGCTTCTCGCTGCGCAGGGCTTCGAGTCGACGTCCGTGCTGATTGGCTCACAACACAAGCTCGATCCCGACATACCGTCGCCTTCGCAATTCGACCACGTGATTACGCGCGTACCGGTCGAGGGCCAGGAGATTTGGCTGGACAGCACCAACGGAGTGGCTCCCTTCCGCATGCTGGCATTTCCTCTGCGCGACAAACAAGCGCTGGCCATGCCTCCTGGCGGAATTCCCGGGCTGGTGCGTACTCCCGCGAACCTGCCGTTTGAAAGCTTTGACCGCACTCACATCACTGGCGCGTTGAACGATACCGGCAAACTCACCGTTCATTTCGATGCCGCCGCTCGCGGCGACTCGGAGTTGGGCATGCGTTTCGGCCTGCGCCAGATTCCCAACAACAAGTGGAAGAACGTATTCGAGATGATGATTAGCCGGTCGCCGATGAAGGGTGGCGAGATCACAAATCTCAAAGTCGGCGATCCTGCCAATACCGAGAAGCCTATGGACATTGATTTCGATGTCGCGGTCAGCAACTACTTTGATTGGTCAGCGTCCGATCCCAGACTTCCCCTACCGCTGGTTCCGTTTTCGCTTCCTCCGGACTATGACGATGACAGCAAGAATCCCAAGCCCATCAAGTTGGGTCCGACAACCGATGCGTCGTCGGAGGTGAAGATCGCGATACCCGCGAAGTATGGCGTTCGCCTACCCATTGGAGTGGACGTGAAGCGCGATTATGCGGAGTATCACTCCAGCTACAAATTTGGGGACGGGCAACTCATCGCGTCGCGCAAACTGCAAATTCTGCTCAGCGAAATTCCCTACGATCGGCGAGAGCAGTATGCGGCCTTTCGCCGCACGATCGAAGCCGACCAGGCGCAGAACATCACACTGGAAAACAAGTCTCCGGGAACCGCGGGCCTTGGTGCCGGAGAGTCGCCTGACGACATCTTTGACTCGGCCTGGCAGGCCGCCAACAACAACAACTTCGCGTTGGCCATTGAACTGTTTGAGAGCGTAGCCAAGTCTGACCCCAAGCACAAAGACCTTTGGGGCGCTCTCGGTCGCGCCTACCTGGCCGACAAGCAGTTCCAGAAGGCGGTAGATGCACTCCAGAAGCAGATTGACACCAATCCCTACGATGAATACGCCTATGTTTTTCAGGGCGCGGCGTACGAGGGGATGCAGCGCTACGACGACGCCATCAAGCAATATCAGAAGGAGATTGAAATCAGCCCGCTCAACGGCCCGGCCCATATTGGCCTGGGCTCGCTGTACAGCAAGCTGAAACGCTGGAATGAGGCCGTGCCGGAACTCGAAAAGGCTGTCTCGCTGCAGGACAAGAACCCGATCTTGTACGTCTCGTTGGGCGAGGCTTACATCGCGAGCGGCCAGACCGAAAAGGGAATGGCGTCGTTCGACCGCGCTATCGCGCTGTCTCCCAGCCCGGTTGTCTGGAACAACATAGCCTACTCGCTGGCTGAGCAGAATGTGCAGCTCGAGCGGGCCAGCCAGTATTCCGACGCCGCCATCAACGCCATCGAGACGCAGCTTCGCGATGTGAATCTTGACAATCTCCGCCTGCAGGACATCGCGACCGCCAACCTGCTCTACAACGTGTGGGATACCAAGGGCTGGATTGAATATCAGCGCGGCAATCTAGATGTCGCCGAGCGCTACGTTCGTACTGCATGGGAGGCCACAGGTAGCGGCAACATCTGCGAACACCTGGGCGAGATCTACGAGAAGCGCGGCAACAAAGACGAGGCTATTCACTACTACATACTGTCGCTGGTGGGCCAGTCGCCCAGCGATGAGGCACGTCCGCGTCTGGCCGAGCTTGGCGTCACGGGCGATCTCGACAGTCGAATTGATAAAGGTCGGGCCGAGATGCTGGTCCTGCGTACACGCAAGTTAGACAGCTCGGGCAAAGGATCCGGCGACTTCTTTGTGCTGGCGTCGCCCACAAAGAACGAACAGGTCAAGTTCGTCAGTGGAGACGCCGAGATCAAAGACCTTGCTCATTCGGTGAAGTCCACCGATCTGGGCATCAAGTTTCCCGATCCGTCGTCCGTTCGGGCCTTGCGTCGCGGCACCGTGAAGTGCGGCACGCTGCCTCCTCCACCTGTCGCGAAAGGAAAGCCGGACAGCAAGAAGGGGGCGAAGGGAAAGGCGCCGGCAGCAACGCCAGCCAAGACCGAGTCTTCCGCTAAGCCCGAGCTGTTGCCTGGGCCCTGCACTGTGGAACTGCTGTTCTCGGACGCGGTGCGGTCGGTGGACTAAACTACAGGCATCTCATAGATGCCTGAATGTCGAGAACGGCGGCACCTCAGGGGCTAAAGCCCAGTTTTAATCAGATCGTAACGGCACAGCTGAAGCTGTGCCCCTTCAAAACTTATCTGTGAGATGCCTGCTGGTTTGGTCGATCTTCTGTGCGTGGAAGGTGAATAACTATGGAAGACTTGCGATATCCGATAGGGAAGTTCGAGTGGGTTGCTCCCGAGAACGAAGAGCAGATGGCCAAGCGCCGCGCCCACTATATCGAGGTCCTTGCTAAGCTCCCGGAGAATTTCAGCCACGCCGTTGCTGGCCTGACTCCCGAACAACTCAACACGCCCTACCGGCCCGAGGGCTGGTCGGTGCGGCAATTGGTCCATCACGTTCCTGACAGTCACGCCAACGCCTATATCCGCTTCAAGCTCGCGCTCACTGAATATGAGCCGTCGATCAAGCCATACAAAGAAGACATGTGGGCGAAGCTGCCCGATACGGCCAACACTCCCATCGACGTTTCGCTGCAAATGCTCGGCGCACTGCATACGCGGTGGGTGACGCTGCTCCGCGCCATGGACTCCTCCGACTTTGCCCGCACGTTGCGGCATCCCGAGCTCGGCGTGCTCAATCTGAACCGTATGCTCGCGCTGTATGCGTGGCACTCGGCCCACCACACCGCGCACATCACGAGGCTGCGCGATCGGATGGGATGGTAGGAGCGTCAAGCTGGTTGTGCGAAGTAGTTGCGATACCACGTTGATGATCGCCGACGGCGGTCGTCGCCTTATCTGAGTTCGGCTTATCCCAAAAAGCTGCGTGTTCGTCACTAACACCCTGCCGGAACTGCTCCCTTTAACGTGCTGATGCCGTCTGTAGATACGGTCAGGGGCGAGCCGCAACTCTACTCTATTGGCCAATCCTACAAGGAGATACACCAATGAAGCAGTTTCTGTCAGGTACCGGTCTGTTGGTTCTTGCGCTGATGCTCTCACTCAGTGCATTTGCAAAATCGAAGACGGAGAGCATCACTCTGTACAACGACGCGACACTGAGCGGGACGAACCTTCCCGCCGGACAGTACGTGGTGAAATACGACGTGGACGGCAACAATGCGCAGGTGAAGTTTCTCAAGGGCAATAAGGAAGTTGCCAGCGCCAACGGCCAGGTCAAAAACCTCACCAAGAAAGCGGGATCTACCCAGGTTGTTTTGAATACTGAAGGCAATGCACGCAGCATCAGCGAAATTGACTTCGGGGGCAAGGAGACCGCCATCAGTTTCGAATCGGCTGGAATGACGGCAGGGAAGTGAACGCGCCTGAATAGGTTGCGAAAAGTTCGGAAAATAAATCCCTCGTGGGCTGAAGCCCGCGAGGGACATCAAAAACAAACGACATGAACGCTGGCCTAAAGGCCAGCTCTACCACCGATTCGCTCATTCCAGCAGAATCTGAAGCGGCGCCCCTTCAAAACACCGTATCCTAAGCGATCGCTGCCACGCGCGTCGGCTCTTCGTGGAAGCGCACCGACACCAACTTCGACACACCCGGTTCCTGCATGGTGACGCCATACATCACGGGCGCGATGCCCATGGTCTTCTTGCTATGGGTGATGATGATGAACTGGGTCTGGCCGCTCATTTCGCGTACCAGTTCGGTGAACCGCCCGATGTTTGCCTCGTCGAGAGGGGCGTCCACTTCGTCGAGAATGCAGAACGGGCTCGGCTGATACTGGAAGATACCGACTAGCAACGCCAGCGCCGTCAGCGCCTTTTCGCCGCCGGAGAGCAGCAACACATTCTGCAGTTTCTTTCCGGGAGGCGACGCCACCACGTCGATGCCACTCTCGATGGAGTTCTCGAGATCGGTGAGCCGCATGAACGCCTGGCCTCCACCGAACAGTTTGATGAAGGTGCGCGAGAAGTTTTCGTTGATGCGGCTGAAGGCCTCCTCGAACTTCTGGCGCGAGATGGTGTCGATCTCTTTGATCGTATTCTGCGTGTTCTCGATCGACTGCAGCAGGTCCTGCCGCTGAGTCTCGAGGAACTGGTGGCGCTGGGCGGTCTCCTGGTATTCCTCAAGCGCCATCATGTTCACCGGCCCCATGTTCTCCAGTCGAGTGCGCATTTCCTTGTAGAGCGACTCTTCGGCGTTCAGTTCTTCGCCCGACAGGCGAGCCAGTGAATCATCAGCCAGCAACTCCTCGCGGGGCTGGCTCAATTCCTGGACGCAGGTTTCGGCCATGTGCTGTGCGTCGGAATGGAGACGCGCCTGCTCTGCCGCCAACTCGCCCCTGTGGTCGCGTGCCGCATCGAGTTCATGACGCAGGTTCTTCAGCGCTTCTTCCAGTTCGCCAAGACGCACTCTTACCATCTGCAGTTCTGCCTGCAACTCGCGATCCCGCTGCTGTGCTGTTGCGCGCTCCGCTGTCCAGACGATCTCCTGCTCGGCGAGGCGGGTGTTCTCCAATTCGCGTTGTTGCTTCTCAGCGGCCGCAGAGTCGATCTGCGCTTTCAGCTTGTCAAGGCGGGACGAGACCTCGACAGCCATCGCATCGAGACGCTCCACGGTTGCCATTGAGCCGCGTCGGCGTTCTTCCAGGGTGGCTAACCGCGCCCGCGCGTCGCTGGCGTGCTGGGCGGCTTCATCGCGCCGCTGACGTAGTTCATCAAGGCTGCTCTGTGCGGCCTGCATCTCAGCTTCAAGCGTGACCTGCTGGCTCTCGTGCGTGGCCAGTTCGGCGCGGAGAGATGCGATGGAGACCTCACATTCGCCGCGTTCCGCCACCACGCGCTGCAGTTCGCGTCCGTAGGTGGACAGGCGCTCACGCACCCGCGCCATCTCGCTTTCCAGTTGCTGCAGCGTGTGGCCCGACGTCATCGCCTGGCGCTCCGCCTCGCGTTTGTCTTCTTCGAGGCGCTGCAGCAGTCCGGTAATTTCGCCGATTTCCCGTGTCAGGACGGCAACCCGGGCCTGCTCAGCCGCCATCGCGCCTTCCACGTCAGATGTCTGCCGCAACACGTCGCGCAACTCGCGCTTCATCGCCAGCGGTCCTTCGCTGCGCTGCTTGCCTCCGGTGACGGTGACGTTGTGGAAACATTCTCCCGACTGCGAAAGGAAGAATGCGTCGGGGTTCTGCAGCGCCAGTTCGCGGCCTACATTGGGGTCGGGCACGATGTAGCCATTGCCAAGTTTGGGCAGGATTACCTCAAGCGACTTGCCGAATCCATCCAGCACCCTGATGCAATGCTTGAGCGGCACCACCGTATCGCGCTGCGCGCCCTGATAGGAACCGTCCTCTCCGAGAAACGAGAACTTAGCCTGCGAATCCTCGGGGTGGACAAGGAAAGTAGCCCGGCCGTCCACGTCGCTACGCAAAAGGCGAAGGCCTTCGTCGGCGGCATCCCACGACTTTACGACGACGTAGTTCAACTCGTCGCGCAGGAAATCATCCACCACATGCTCGTAACGGTCATCGACTTCCAGGAAATCGGCCAGCACACCGACCGGAGCCATCCCACCCGTCATCGCGCCGGATTTGAAAAGCCTGCGCACCGATTCAGTCGAATATCCGTGCTCGGTGATGACCGCTTCGAGCGCGCCCTTCTTGCCGATCAGGCTGGCGTATTCCGCGCGCAAGGAATCCAAATGCTGCTTGCCGCTGGTCTCCGCGCCACGTTTCTGCTCGAGGTATTGACGAGACTCGTCGATCTGGCCGGTCAGAGCTGCGACCCGCTGCGAAGCCGACTCGAACTCCAGGCCTAGCTGTCCGCGCTGGCCACCGAAGCTCTCTAGTTGCTGGTTCGCTATGCCGGTCTCTTCTTCCAGACGCCGCGCTTCGCGATCGAGAGAGGCAACGCGCTCCTCGGCCTGCGTCATACGGTTTCGCACGGACGAAGCGGCCGAAACGGCTTGCAGGATAGCCGCGCGACGCAGTTCCTGCTGCCGCTCGACTTCCATCAATGTTCCTGAAGCGGAAGACGATTCCTGTTGCCTCTGTAACAACTCTTCCTGGGCTAGGGCCACATCAGCGTTGGCCGACTCCAGAATTCTGCGATTCGCTTCCAACTCCTGCCGCAGGCGGGCAAGTTGTTCTTGCGTGCTGCCGATTTCGGCCTGCGCTCCTACGGAACGCGCATCCAATTCGGCGCAACGCTCTTCGTTGGTGCGCCGCCGTGCGATGGCGCGATCAATCTCCATCGCCAAAGCGTTCAGCCTCTCGCGATTTTCATTGCCTTCGCGCTCGACGGCATAGCCACGCTGGGTGCGGTCGCTGTGCTCGGCTTCCATTGCCGTGACAGCCTCACCCCGGACGCGCATCTCTTCGGCGATCCCGGCAAGCTGCGCTTCGAGTTCAGCGATTTCGGAATCAAGTTGGGTGAACTTGCTGGCCAGGACAACCCGCAGCTTCGCACGCATCTCGTCGCGCAGTTTGGCATAGCGCTCAGCCTTGCCGGCCTGGCGCTTTAGCGAATTCATCTGCCGCGTCACTTCGTCGAAGATGTCATTGATGCGCGCCAAGTTTAGCTTGGCGTCTTCGAGGCGAGCCTCTGCCAGCCGCTTGCGCGTTTTGAACTTGGTGATGCCGGCAGCTTCTTCGATGATGGCGCGGCGATCCGTCGGTTTACTGCTCAGGATCTGTCCGATGCGGCCCTGCTCGATGATGGCGTAAGACTCAGGTCCGAGCCCGGTGCCCATGAAGATGTCTTGTATATCGCGCAACCGGCACAGTTTTCCGTTGAGCAGATACTCGCTCTCGCCCGAGCGGAACAGGCGTCGGGTGACAGCGATCTCTCCCGCTTTAAATGTGCGGACAAACTTACGTCTGCGGATCTTCAGCACGACGTGCGTTCCCGTGACCGGTTCCGCTGCCGCGCTCTCTGGCTGAGCCGCGGCATGACCGTCTACCGCTGCGGCCGCATCCTCATCGCCCTGACCGGGGCGGACTTCCTCGGTGTAACGTTCAGCGTCCTCCGCCTTGGCGGCGCGAATCGACGACTCGTCCCAGTCTTCCTCAGGCATGTCATCCTGGATGTCAATTTCAGGATCGCCCGCGTCTCCATACACGCCCGGATCTATGAGTGTGAGCGTCACCTCGGCCATCCCGGTTGGCTTGCGATCGCGCGTGCCTGCAAAGATAACGTCCTGCATGTTGACGCCACGCAACGACCGCGCCGACTGCTCGCCCAGCACCCAGGAAATCGCATCGGAGATGTTCGACTTGCCGCAGCCATTGGGACCGACAATCGCAGCGATGCCGTCGCCTTGAAATTTGAGCTCTGTCCGGTCGCAGAACGATTTGAATCCCAGGATTTGCAGCTTCTTTAGTTTGAGCAACTTGTACTCCTTATTACACCCAATCGCTCGGCCCTCGCTGATGCCAATTCTGCCGATCCCGTCCGCCGCAGTGCGGGCTCCGTGAATCTGTGCTCGAACCCAAATTCTGGCGC
Organism: uncultured Acidobacteriaceae bacterium; assembly: GCA_963779555.1. GTDB lineage: Bacteria > Acidobacteriota > Terriglobia > Terriglobales > Acidobacteriaceae > DASRAA01. The sequence continues at coordinate 146,046 of CAVZYS010000013.1, read as the reverse complement.
AGAAGTTTCAGTGCCAGAGCAACTTTACTTGTGAACACGGGAGGGGTCAAGATAGAAAGCCCAATATTTTGGGTCCCTCCTGTGCAAACCACACCATATTGCACCAGCCTTGCAACATAACGCCAAGTTTCGAGCTTGGAGGAGCAAAAGGAGGAACGCGGGAGAAGAACAAGAGCTATGTTAAGTGTACGAAATGGCAAGAGCACGATTCAAGGGGAAACGACCGTCGGTTATCTAAATGGTTATCACCATACGAGTGCCATCTGAGCGAAGGGCCTTTTCCGCTCGAACCTACTTGCGCAGCTATCGCTGTGACTTGAGTTGGAAGAGTTGGACGCGTCCGTTGCCCGAATCGGCTACATAGAGACGATTGGAGGAGTCGATCCACAGGCCGCCGGGCTCGGAGAACTCGCCTGCTCTTTGTCCGAACTGGCCAAAGGAAGCCAATGGATAACCCTCTTGACTGTAGACCTGTATTACCGAGCCATGGAAAGAACTTACGTAGATATTGCCCTGTTGATCGGCCTCCAGCCGGTTTTCCCGATTCGTCTTCGGCCTGACTGGGCGAGGCAGGTTGAAGCGTCCCTGGGGATTGCACTCCGCATCCATGACCTGAACGCGAGTTCCGGAGCCATCCAGAACATAGAGTTGGTTGTGCTTGAAGACAATGTCGGTAGGATCGTCGAATTCACCCACTCCGGCGCCGTCATGCCCCTTCCCGAGCTTCTTCAGAACTTTACCGTTAAGGTCGAGCATAAAGATCATATTACGGGGGCTATCGGCCAGATAGATCCTTCCGGTCTTACGATCAATCGCGATTCCCTGGGGACTCTCATACTCGTTTTCGCCGCGATACTGCCCGATGTAGCGCATGAAGTTGCCGGAGCGATCAAACACCACGATCATGCCGCGCGCCGAATCCGCGACGTAGATGTTGTCGTCGCCATCGACAGCAACGCCTGCGGGCTGCTGAAGCCTGCGACCCTCACCAGTCACGATGCGGAAGGAAGCTCTTCCCGAAGGATCGAGGACATGAACCGCGTTGGCGTCAGGGTCACTGATGACGAGGCGCCGCCGTGAGTCAGTGGCGATACGGTGCGGGGCAGACAGCACACTCGGTCGACCGTAGGCGTAGGTGACAAGTCGATTGCGGATTGCGGCCACCCGGGAGGGCATCTGCGCCACCACTTCGGCGTGCGCCGGGGGGGCAATATTCTCAACGACCCTCTCATTGGAAAGCAGCATAGCAACGGGGACGTTACTTTGCCGTTGGCCTTGCTGGTGGTACTGGGCGGCGGGAATGCCTTCGCCAGGGGAGTATCCGGTCGTGCTCGTTAGCCTGGAAGTTGAGTGAAACACGGCATCGGGGCTGAACACACCCAGATATGTCAGTACCTCTCTGTCCCAGAGTGGGATGCTGGGAAAGGCACGGGCTGGTTGTCCTACCAGGATGCTGGGCAGCCCCCCCGCGGCAGAGTTCGGGGGAATCGCTGCATCGTCAATGTCCTGGGCGAACCCAAAACCGAGACTCAGGAAGACAGCAAGACACATCATTGACGCAGACTTCGTGGCGCGAAGCAGCTTCATCGAGGGCCCCAATCGGGTTTGTCTCTCCGCGAAGGAGATGATGGGTGCATCATAGAACGGTTGGGATGAATTGGGGTAGGAATATCTCGCAAAGCTGCAAAGAGGATTCCCAAAGTGGGATCAATCGGCGTATGGCGAGCTAAAAACGATAGACGTAGGAAGTCGCGATCTGGAAGTTGCCTTGGGTGACGATATATTGAGGCGAAAGCAGGGTTCCAAGCTCGTAAGCGTGTGGGTCAGGATGGTTGGTGAGATAGCGCACCACCGTGGTACCTACATCGAAACGCACAGTGGAGTTGCGTTCCGGGTAGTACTCCACGATTCCTCCCACGTCCGCGGCGAAGCGGGTGAGGCTGCCCGTGGTGGCCTCTCCCTGCACCGGAACGGCATTCTCGTAATAGATGAAGCCGGGGCGGACCTTGCCAAAAATACCGAATTTTTCGGTGCGCACCCCCATGCGAATGCCGAAAAGTCCCTCCATCATCGGTTGGGAGCCCTGCTGTCCGGGGATGAAATTCAGCGTGCTGTCGAAGCCGATGCCGCGGGTGAAGTTGTAGGTAAAGTTGGCGCCCAGTGCGGACAAGTTCTTGCGACAGGCAAGCTCAGAGCAGGTGTTGCTGACCACCGGCAGGCTGACGTTGCTGTATTGCGTTCCGATTTCCCAATGGTTGAGCGGTGGCCGTTCGAGGTCGCCGGCCGATTTCGGAAAGTGGGATGTACCACTCACCATGAAATTGCTCTCGGGAGTAGGAAGGTCCCAGGGAAACCTGCCCGAAAAGATAGCGGCGAAACTGCGGCTCGGCTCCAGCGCCGAGCGGAGAATCCGCCCGCCGATGATGCGATGGTTCACCGCGATGGGCATGACGATGTACTTGTCGATCGTATCTTCGCCTAGCACCCACGCCATGCCAACCAGCGGAGTAATGACAAAGTCGGTCCAGCCGGTGTTGTTGGTTGGCGGCTTGGGATACCTGGGATCGTTCAGGCAGATCAAATACGCGCCACAACCGGGAACATAGGTGAAGCCGCCCTGGTTTCCGATATTGGTTTCGCTGAGCGGACCAATCTCGGTTTCTGTCGACCACGCGGCGGCCCATCCCAGTGCCTTCAGGCGGCTCATCCAGTATCGCCGGTTCTTCCCGATGACGACCTGGCTATTGGGGCTATTCTGCAGGAAGGTCCGCGCAAATACCGCACCCTCCAGAGGGTGGCCGACATCGTTGACCACGAAATCGTCACCATCGCCCCAGCGCTTCATGTCATAGCCGCCATACGACGCGAACCAGTCATGAACAAACGGCTTGTGGGCGAGGTTCCAGCGCATCCCGGGATCGAACGCAACACGCCAGGCTTGGAAGAAGAACGTCTCCCCGAACGACTGCCAGAACGCAGATTTCAGGTCGAACTTTCCGTTACGAGGCGCAGTTTGGCTGACCACCACGGGAGACACAGGCACAAGATTGGTCCGGCTCGACGACTCATTGGACTTGTCGCTCGGAAGCGGGCTGTCGGGAAGGGGAGTGTCAGAAAGAGTTGCGGAGGTTTCGGCTTCGCCGTCTAACCCTGCCAGGGACGCGTCGATCGACACAACGGTTCCGTTGTCAGCATTATCGGGCGCAGGGGATTGCGCCTGGGCCGCCAGACAGGACAAAGAAGTCAAGACAGCAAAAAGGCACAGAATCCGCACAAAACGACCGCGGAATCCGTGTCCCTCAAACGAACAAAACACAACGAACTCCCACTATCAAAATTCCCACGGGGGATGTGGTTATAGTAGCGGAAAAACGGGAGAGTCGTCCAGCAAAACTCTCCCGTACCAGCAAGTGCGGAACCCACTTCAGCAGAACTACTTACCGTCTCCCAGGATCTGGAAAAAGCGAATGATGGACTCGATACCGCGATGGAAATTCGGGATGTGGAATTTCTCGTTCGGGGCGTGCAAATTATCGTCGGGAAGGCCCATTCCCATCATGATGCTGGGAATTTTCAGGTCCTTTTCGAACTGGGTGACGATGGGAATCGAGCCGCCGGAGCGGATGTAAACCGTGTCCTTGCCAAAGACCTCGTGCATGGCGGCGACCGAGGCGCGAGCAAAATTATTGTCGGTACTCACCACGCACGCCGGTCCCTTGCTGTGAACTTTGATGGTGGTCGAGATGCCCTTGGGCGTGATCTTGGCGACGTAGTCTGTGAACTTCTTGAGAATGTCGTCAGCATCCTGATTGGGCACCAGACGCATCGACACTTTGGCTGAGCCTTTGGCGGGAATTACGGTCTTGGCGCCGGGGGCAATGAAGCCGCCGATGATGCCGTGCACTTCAAGCGTGGGACGAGCCCAGGTGCGGTAGAGCACGGAGTATCCGGGCTCGCCGGTGAGCACATTGGAGCCGACTTCGTTCTTGCGATACTCCTCTTCGTCGAAGGGAAGGCTGGCCCAGGCCTTGAGTTCGGCGTCGGTGGGCTTCTGCACGTCATCGTAGAAGCCGGGGATGAGGACCTTGCCATCGGCGTCCTTCAATTTGCTGAGGATTTCGACCAGGCCAAAGATAGCGTTGGGTGCGGCTCCGCCATAAACACCGGAGTGGAGATCAACTTTCGATCCGCGCGCTTCGATTTCTGTGTAGAGGAGTCCGCGAAGTCCGACGCAAAGGGTGGGAATCTCGGGCGCAAAGAGTTCGGTGTCGGTGACGAGAGCGAAATCGGACTTCAACTTTTCTGCAGTCGCATTGGCCTTGACGTAGGCTTCGATGCTTTCGCCTCCGACCTCTTCTTCGCCTTCGATGAGCACGCGGACGTTGATGGGCAGCTTGCCGCTGCCAGCTTTGAAGAGCGATTCGAAAGCTTTGAGTTGCATCCAGAGTTGGCCTTTGTCATCGACAGCGCCGCGAGCATAGATGTTCTGATTGCGCTCGGTGGGCTCGAAGGGAGGAGTGAGCCACTCGTCGAGCGGTTCGGCGGGCTGGACGTCGTAGTGCGCGTAGCACAGCGCGGTGGGTTTTCCGGCGGCATGCAGCCAGTCGGCATAAACCAGCGGATGGCCCTGGGTAGGAATGATTTCGACGTGCTCGAAGCCGATACTCTTGAGGTCGTCCGCGACGACATGGGCGGCCTTCAGGACATCGCCTTTGTGTTCCTCGGCAGTGCTGACGCTGGGAATGCGGAGGAGAGCTTTGAGTTCATCGACAAAGCGTTGCTGATTTTCACGGGCGTAGGAAATTGCTGATGCCGAAATTGTTGGGGAAGACATGGGAATACTCCTTCATGGAAAGAACAAGTGAGGACTGGCAAACCAAGAAGTATATCGCAAGGTGAAGAGTGCCGGTTGGGGTTCGATTCGGGACGGGACAGCGACTGGGAAAGACGTCCGCTCGGTGCCCGGCGCGTTCCGTTGGTCGCGATATGATGATAGCTTCAAGTCATTAACGCTGCATTCACGCAAACGTCCGAAGCGAGTGATATGGTTGCGGCGGTACAGGTGTGACCGCACCACTCATGCAAATCAGCGGCAACAACTCGTATGACCTGGTCGTGATCGGCAGCGGTCCGGCTGGGCAGAAGGCCGCCATTTGCGCCGCCAAGATGCGCAAGAAAGTGGCGGTCATCGAGCGCAAACGCACCATCGGCGGCGTGTGCGTCAATACCGGCACGATTCCCAGCAAGACGTTTCGCGAGGCTGTGCTGTACCTGAGCGGCCTGCAGCAGCGGACGTTCTACGGCCGGGGCTATGCCGTCAAAGATCATATTTCTATGCAGGACCTGGTGTTTCGCTCGGACGCGGTGATGGCGCGCGAGATCGAGGTCATCAAGTCGCAGTTGCGGCGTAACCGGGTCACGGTGCTGGAGGGCACGGCACGATTTATTGGCGATCACAAAGTCGAAGTAGTGAGCGAAACAGGATCAACAGTAGTGTACGGCGAGTACTTCGTAATCGCTTGTGGCACGCGCCCGGCGCACGATGAGCAGATTCCCATCGACGGCGCGCGAATTTTCGACTCCGACCAGGTGCATGAGCTGCAGGAGTTGCCGCGCGAGTTGATCGTGGTGGGCGCAGGCATCATTGGGCTGGAGTATGCGTCGATGTTTGCGGCACTCGGCGTGAAGGTGACGCTGCTGGATCAGCGCCCGATTGTGCTGGACTTTGCCGACCGCGAAATCGTGGAGAGCCTGTGCTTCCAGTTGCGGCAACTGGGGACAGTTTTCCGTCTGGGTGAGAAAGTGGTGGCGGTAGGGTTCGATAAGGAGCGCGATCGCGTGTCGGCGAAGCTGGAGAGTGGAAAGACAGTGCACGGGCAGGCATTGCTATATGCGGTGGGTAGGCGGGCCAATAGCGATCAGTTGAACTTGGAGGCGATTGGACTGTGTCCGGATGAGCGCGGCAAGCTGGTGGTGGACGAGAACTTCCAAACTGCGGTGCCGTACGTTTATGCGGCGGGAGACGTGATTGGCTTTCCCGCGCTGGCGAGTACTTCGATGGAGCAAGGCCGTCTGGCGAGCTGTCACATCTTTGGCGTCGCCGCGACGATACCGGCGAACCTGATTCCGTATGGCGTGTACACAATTCCCGAGATCTCGATGGTTGGCGCAACCGAGGAACAACTGACGAGAGACAAGGTTCCGTACGAGGTTGGCATCGCGCGCTACGCGGAGTTGGCGAAAGGCCAGATGCTGGGGGATGATCAGGGCTTCCTGAAGCTGATTTTCGATCCCTCTACCCTGAAGCTGCTCGGAGTGCACATTATCGGAGACCGGGCGGCGGAGATCGTACACATCGGGCAGGTAGTGCTGGCGATGGGTGGCACGATCGAGTATTTCCGCGATGCGGTGTTCAACTACCCGACGCTGGCAGAAGCGTTCAAGGTGGCGGCGCTGGATGGGCTGAACAAGCTGTGAGCAGACTAGTGTGACCCCAGGGCTTGGTCGATGGCCTTCTGCGCCAGCGGCGTCATGAGGGCGAAACCTTTGTCGTTTGGGTGCAGGCCATCTTCCGCAAGATCGCTTTTCAGCAGGCCTTTGTCATCCACCATCGCGCTGAAGTAGTCGAGATAGATACAGCCATTCTGCGCGCAGTAGCTCTTCATCCAGCGATTGAGTTCGAGAATCTGCTCGGGCGGGCGGAGCGGAAAGAATAGCTTGGAGCGCTCGGTGTAGTCGTTGACGGGCGTCACTGATGAGAGCACGACGCGGATGCCGTGCAGTCGCGCGAGTTCGGCCATAGTCTGCAAGTTTGACTCAATTTCGGCGAGGGACATGGGGCCGGTGTTGCCGGCGATATCGTTGGTGCCGGCAAGGATGACGACGACTTTGGGTTCGAGATCGATGACGTCGGAGCGAAACCGAATCAGCATCTGAGGAGTGGTTTGTCCACCGATTCCTCGGTTTACGTAGGGCTTGCCGGGAAAGTATTTGGCGAGGTTCCAGATGTCAGTGATGGAGTCTCCCATGAAGACGACGCGGTCTCCATTCGCTGACGTCGGAGCGAGCTTCGCGTTGGCGTCGCGATAACGGGCCAGGTTACCGAAATCACTCATCCAAAGCGGAATCAGAGACTCGCGATATTTTTCGAGATTCTGAATGGCTTTGACGGTGTCGCTAGCGGGTGCTTGCGCGAGGGCGAAGGCGCAAAGACAGAAGAGTGAGAGGACGAGTGCAGTGGTTTTGCGCAGCATTTCCAGAAGATATCACCGGGGATTCGAGATGTCAGCGGGAACGATGTACGCGATGGTGGTGATGCACAGCACCAGCATCGGTGCGACATGGACTTGCGAGAAGGCAGGCGACGCGGTTAGCTAGGAGCAGAAGAGTTGCGCCGCGAGGGTTGCATGGAAATCGCCGAATTTCGGGAGTCGCTGAAGACTGCCACGCCGCCAGGAGGAATGAGTCCCGCGCTTGGAAGGGCTGTGGTGGGACGCCAAGGGAGACTGGGCGAAAGCCCACGAATCGGCACAGCAAGACGAAGGGGCGGACGGGGCGTGGGTGCATGCTTATCTGCACCGCAAAGAAGGCGACCTGTCGAACGCAAAGTATTGGTATCGCCGGGCCGACAGGGCAGCGGCCTATGGAGATTTGGGCCGCGAGTGGGAAGCGATCGTGATCTGGTTGCTGCGGCACGCGAATTCGTAATTCCAAAATCGATGAAGGGCTGAGTTGTGGGGATAGGGGTCCTTCGACTGCGCTCCCTGCGGCTCAGGATGACTCTCCAAAATTAATCCTTCGACTCCGCGTCTTCGTGGGCCTTGCTCAGGATGACAAACAAGAACTGATTCGTCGAGGGTGCTCCTGATTATTCCTCGTCGCGATTGGCCGTCATGCCGAGGGGCTGCGCAGATGCCCCTTCCGGCAGCGTCGGCAACTCCGAAATATTGAGCTGCGATTTCAACTGCGGCAAGTCGTTCTTCTGAATCTCCGCCCATTGCTTGAGTAGCTGCTGCGTCGAGTTGCGGAGCACTGGGATGGCCTGCGCCGCCTGAGTCGTAGGCGTGGCGTCGACATCTTGCAAGACGCCAAAGAGTTCCAGCAGAGATCCTCGCACGCTCGAGAGAGTTGCAGCGGGTTGACCGCCGCGGCGTCGGCGTCCGCCACCAGCGCCGGCGAAGGCGTCGAGCTTCTGCGAGAACGCATCGAGCTTGGCGACATCGGCAGGCGAGGGTGACTTGGCACGCTGGGCTTTCAGTTGAGCGCGAAGCTGTTCCACCTGCTCGTTGATGGGCTGGAGGGTGAGGACGTCCTGGTAAACCTGATACGAGAGATCAAACTGCTGCTGCAGGCCTGCGAGTGGTGTCTTGACGCGAGGATCCATTGCGATGGTCAATTCGCGTGTGAGTTTCTGGCCGTTGACGGTCAACACGACCTGGTACTTGCCAGGCATGACCCAGGGAGAAGTCGAGGTGGGTGCGGTGTTCTTGTAGACCGCGTAGATGGGATACTCGGGCTTGATGCCCGGAACGGGTGGACAGTGGAGATCCCAAAGGAAACGGTGGAAGCCAGCATCGCTAGAGAGCTTCTGCGGCGGACGCGGCCAGTATGTGGGAATGGGGAGTTCGGGATCGGGAGGCGGCAGGGGGTCGGCACTGGAGTAGCGGCGCACGAGCTTGCCGGAGCTATCGAGAATCTCAAGCGTGACCGGTCCCGACGCGGCGGATTGCAAATAGTAGTCGAGGATTGCGCCGTCAGGAGGGTTCTGGCCTGCGGGCACATCGGGCGGCAGCGGCGTATCGGTGTTCATATTCCAGCGTACGCGGTAGGTAAGTTCGGGTTCGAACAGGTAAGTGTTGCTGGCGAGGGCCTTTTCGTCGATTTGGCGTAGCGGCGTGATGTCGTCGAGAATCCAGAAGCCGCGGCCGTGAGTCCCGATGGCGAGGTCGTCGTTCTTGATGGTGAGGTCGCGAACTGAAGTCGCGGGCAGATTGAGTCGGAGGGATTGCCAATGATCGCCATCATCGAAGGAAACGTATACACTGCGCTCGGTCCCAGCGAATAGCAATCCCTTGCGCTTGGGGTCTTCGCGGACGGCGTTGACGTTTTCGTTGTCGGGAATTCCGGAAGTGATTTCCGTCCAGGTCTTGCCGGAGTCGCGGGTGCGCAGGATATGCGGACGCAGATCGTCAAGACGCAAAGTGTTGATTGCGGCATAGGCGGTGTTGGGATCGCTGTGGCTGGCTTCGAGGATGGAAACCTTTTGCCATGCGGTCAGGGTGGGCGGTGTGACATTGTTCCAGTTTGCGCCGCCATCAGTTGTCAGCCAGAGCAGGCCGTCGTCGGTCCCTGCCCAGATGCGATTGATGTCGAGGGGCGAGGGCGCGAGCGCGTAAATGACTCCGCGCTGCGAGGGCTTCGCAGAAGGTTCAGAAGCGAAGATGCCGACGCTAGCAGGTATATCCCAGGTCTTGCGGGTGAGGTCGGGACTGATCTGCTTCCAACTCTGGCCGCCGTCGCGCGTGGTCCACAAAGTATTGGCCGCAAAATAGAGAAGATGCGGATCGATGGGCGAGAACATCACCGGTTCGGTGCGGACGACGCGAAAGTCAGGCGTGCGCAATGCCAGAGGCATGATGTATTGCGCTTGCGCGGTGCGACGGTCGTAGCGAGTCAGCTTGCCGCCATAGACGATGTCGGGATCGAGCGGGTCGGGAGCAACGTAGCCGTACTCTTCCGCCGCGACCGGATGCCATTCGCGGAAGGTGATCTCGCCGTCATTGCCGCGGCTGGATATGCAAACCGAGCCGCTCTCCTGCTGTCCGGCGCAAAGTCGATAGGGGAAAGCATTGTCGGCGGCGACGTGATAAACCTGCGCGGTGGGCTGGTTGTACCAGGAACTCCAGGACTCGCCGCCGTTCACGCTGACAATCGCTCCCTGGTCACTCGTAATCAGAATGATCTTGGAGTCGTTGGGATTAATCCAGATGTTCTGGTAATCGTCGCCACCGGGTGCGCCGCGGAAGCCGATCCAGGTCTTGCCGCCGTCGGTGGACTTCCAGGTGACAGTGGACGTCACGTAGACTACGTCTGGATTTTTCGGGTCGAGCATCGGAACCGGCAGGTCGCCGCCGCCGATGCGGCCACGAGGACGCGCGTCGGTGGTCGCCATGTGCCAGGTTGTGCCGGCGTCTGAGGAAGCGTAGAGGTCAACCGTGTCCTTGGTTGCCACTGAGGCAAAGAGACGCTTCGGATCGCTGGCAGCGACGCTAACGTAGGCTTGGACAATGCCGTCTGGCAGACCTCCGGCAAGCTGCTTCCAAGTCTGGCCTCCATCGGTCGACTTGAAAATGCCGCCGCCAGTGCCATTCCAGTCGCCGTTCTCCCAAGGGCCTTCGCGCGCCTCCCACAACGTGGCATAGACGACGTTGGAATCTGATGGGTCAATTACTACTCCAGCTGCTCCGATGTTTTCGTTCTTCGAGAGGACCTGTTCGAAGGTCTTTGCGCCGTCGGTGGAGCGGTAGATGCCACGCTCGGGGTTGGGGCCGTAGGGGTGCCCTGCAACGGCTACGAACAGGCGGTTGGGATCGCGAGGGTCCACCGCCATCTGAGAAATCTGTTGACCATCGCGAAGGCCGAGGTGGGTCCAGGTGGCGCCGCCATCGGATGACTTGTAGATGCCATCGCCGACGGAGAGGTCGGGACGATGCAGTCCCTCTCCGCTGCCAACGTAGATGATTTGCGGGTCGGAAGGCGCGACGACGATCGCGCCAATGGAGCCCGTGGGCTGCTGATCGAAGATTGGTTGCCAAGTGCGGCCGTAATCCGTCGTCTTCCAGACTCCTCCGTTCACCGCACCGACATAAAACACGTTGGGCTGGCTGGGAACGCCGGCTGCGGCGCGAGTGCGTCCCCCACGGAAGGGGCCGACGTTGCGCCAGCGCATCTCGGTGAGTGCCTGGGTGTCGACCTGCTGGGATTGGGTAACGACAGGGACGGCAAATAGCAGTAGGGAGAGAAGAGCGAATTTCGCGCGCATGGACATCCAGAAGTTGAGATTTGCGCCGAGGCGCATCGCCGCTTCATGTTTTCGCACGGCGAAGTGTAGTCTAATTCAATCCAAATTGCAGGTGTGAAGGAACTTCGATTTGATGTGCTCGAAAGTGCGACGTTCGTCGGTGTACCTTATCGCTTTATTTCTTTTCGTCGCTAGCGCCCCGGTGGCGGCGCAAAGCGTCCCTCCGGAACTGTTCAACGGCATGCAATGGCGGTTGATTGGTCCGTTTCGCGGCGGGCGCGTGGTGGCCGTGTCGGGAATTCCGGGTGACGGCGCGACGTACTTTTTCGGAGCAGTCGATGGCGGCGTATGGAAAACCGGAAATGCTGGAGTTACCTGGGTCCCCCTATTCGATGGACAACCGATTGCCTCGATTGGCGCGCTGGCCGTGGCTCCGTCGGACCCGCAGGTGATTTATGCGGGGACGGGCGAGTCGGACATACGCAGCGCTTTGTCATCGGGCGATGGAGTGTACAAATCCACCGATGGCGGAAAGGCGTGGACGAATGTTGGGCTGCGCGATTCGCGGCAGATCAGCCGCATCGTGGTTGATCCGAAGAATGCGGAAGTGGTTTACGTGGGAGTGTTGGGCCACGCCTATGGTCCGAATCCGGAGCGCGGGGTTTACAAGTCGAGCGACGGCGGCAAGTCGTGGACGCATGTGCTCGATACGGGACCAGAGATTGGGGTCAGCGACCTGGCGATGGCGGCGGCGAACCCTGCGATTTTGTTTGCTGGGACGTGGCAGGCGCACCGGCCTCCGTGGAGCACGTACGCGCCATTACAGGGGCCGGGTGGCGGACTGTTCAAGAGCACCGATGGGGGTGCGAATTGGACTCAGCTTAAAGGCAATGGATTGCCGGATGGAGAGTGGGGCCGCGTAGGAGTGACGATTTCCGCAAACGGTCAGCGAGTCTATGCGCTGATCGAGGCCGGTAAGAAGTCGGGGCTGTACCGCTCGGACGATGGCGGCAATACCTGGACGCTAGCGAATAGCGATTCGCGGTTGACCAGTCGTGGATGGTATTTCAACCAGCCGACAATCGATCCGAATGATCCCGACGTCGTATACGTGCCCAACGTGGCGCTGTACCGGGCGGAAGACAGAGGAAAGACGATCAGCATCGTACGCGGAGCGCCGGGAGGGGATGACTATCACCAACTGTGGATCGATCCGGCGAATTCGTCGCGCATGGTGCTGGGGACCGACCAGGGTACGAGCGTGAGCCTGGACCACGGCGCGACATGGTCTTCGTGGTTCAACCAGCCGATCGGGCAGTTCTACCACGTGGTGACAGACAACAATTTTCCGTATGCGGTGTACGGCGCGCAACAGGACAGCGGCAGCGCTGGAGTCATGAGCCGCACCGATCACGGGCACATTACGGCGATGGATTGGTTTCTGATTGGCGGTGGTGAGAGCGGCTGGATTGTGGTGGATCCGGACGATCCCAGCATCTTCTACGTGACTGGCGCGTACGGCGGCGTGGTGCGTTATGACCGGCGGACCTCGCTGAGCCAGGACATCAGTCCGTGGCCAATGCCGATGTGGGGAACGGAGATCAACGATCGCAAATATCGCGCGCCGTGGACGCCCATGCTGGTGATGTCTCCAATCGACAAGAAAACGCTCTTTTTGGGGACGCAGTTCGTCATGAAGACGACCGACGAAGGACTGCACTGGGAGAGGATCAGCGCGGAGCTGACAGGCGCGGCCGCAACCCCACCAAACGAGAAGACAGCTTCAGTCACAGTTAAGAACGCAAAGGAGCGCGGCTTTGGCGTGGTTTATGCCATCGCGCCCTCGCCAAAGAAGGCGGAGGTGATCTGGGCGGGAAGCGACACCGGGCTGATTCATCTGACGATTGATGGCGGGAAGACCTGGAACGACGTGACACCGAAGGGAGTAGGCGAATGGAGCAAGGTGGCGATGATCGAGGCATCGCATTTCGATCCGGCCGTAGCGTATGCGGCGGTGGACAGGCATCGGCTGGACGATCGATCGCCGTATCTGTACCGCACGCGTGACTTTGGAAAGACATGGCAGATGATAAACGCCGGGATTGGTGCGACGTCGTTCCTGAATGCGATTCGCGAAGACACGGCGCGGCAGGGGTTGCTCTTCGCAGGAACGGAATTGGGTGTTTATGTGTCGTTCGACGACGGAGATCACTGGCAACCACTGCAATTGAATCTGCCCGCAGCGTCGGTGCGGGACCTCACGATCCATGGGGATGATCTGGTGATTGCTACCAATGGGCGGGCGTTCTGGATTCTCGACAACATCACGCCGCTGCGCCAGATCGGAGACCAGGCGCAAGCGACAAAGGCAGTGCTGTATCGTCCGGCGACAGCGATACGGGTGGACAACGATGCATTCCTGGGCAGCCCGTTTCCTCCGGATGAGCCGATGGCGAACAACCCGCCCGATGGGGCGGTGATCGACTACTACCTGCCGGCCAAAGCTGCGGCTGTGAAGCTGGAAATCTTCGATGCGAAGGGAACGTTGGTTCGACGATATGCGAGCCGCCAGATGAAGGCGAAGGAACTTCCCCCGCTGCCGATTGCGCCGCGGTGGTTTCCGAAACCAGTGGCGCTCGAAGGTGGCGCCGGGATGCACCGATTCGTATGGGACTTGCGCTGGAACAGCTCGGGCACGGGAGAAGAGTTTGAGGACGAGGAATACGGCGCGCCGAGGGGGCCACGTGTTGTTCCGGGCCAATATCAGGTGAAGCTGACCATGGATGGTGAGGCGTTCAGTCAATCATTGCCGGTCAAGATGGATCCCCGATCGAAGGCAACTTCCTTGGAGTTGGAGCAACAACTCAAGCTGGCGCTGGAGATATTCGGAGAGGTGAGGCGCGGACGACAGGCTCTTGCGGAATTGAGAACGGCGAAGGAAAGCCTGGGAAAACTTAAGGAGCAACTCAAAGTCCAGCCACAATTGCTGGCCCAGGCAGAAAAACTGGAAGCTGCGATGGGTGCGATCGAGAAAGGCAGCAAACCCGAATCAAAGGAGATGGGCTTGGAGGCTGCGGGTAGCGGCCTGCAGTCAGTGCTGCGGGTGGTCGAAGGCGGCGACCGGACCACCCCGGAGCAAGCGATCGAGGTTTACCGACTGTCGGACGAGGCGGCCAAGAGCCGGATTGCACAGTGGAAGAAGCTAAAGACGAGCGAAATCGAGGAATTCAATCGCGCTGTAAAGAAGGCGGGACAGCATCCGATTGAGATTTCGGCGATAGAAGTTGAGGTAGAGTCGCTGATGTCACAGTAAATTCCGCAAATGAGAGAGGCCCGATGAAATCAATAGCCCCGCGTGCGGTTCGGACGATACAATTCATCGACGGTAGATTGGTCATAGGGAGTAGCGCTAATGGATGACGTTTTTACGCAGGGCTCTGCCAGCGAAGGCGGTTCAGCGCAGCGACTGCATTTAGGGCCGCTGGAAATCGACGTGATGGAAACGGTGTGGACGTTCGGGGCCAGCAGTGTGCGCGATGTGGTGGGGCGTTTGGAGCGGAAACTAGCCTACACGACCGTGATGACTACGCTCGATCGCCTGTACAAGAAAGGCCTGCTGGATCGCGAACTGACGGACCGCGCGTTTGTCTATCGGGCGAAGCTGTCACGCGAAGAATGGGACCGCCGCCGGGCGGGAGAGATGATGGCCGGGTTCCTGACTGGACCCGAGGAGTCGCGTCAATTGTTGCTGTCGTGCCTGGTGGATGCGGTTAGCACGCACGATGCCATGCTGCTGGATGAGCTGGAGAAGAAGATTCAGCGCAAGCGCGAGGAACTGATCGAGAAGAACCGCTAATGATTCTCCCGTACTACTTACGGTTGCTGTGCCTGTGCTTCGCCACGTTCTTCATGGTGCATGCGGTGAGCTGGCTGGTTATTCGGAGCATAGCGCCGTCGGCGGTGAGAATCGCTGAGACGATGAGGCCGCGGATGTCGTCGCGGCTGCTGTTTGGATTGCGGATAGCCCCGTCGGCCATGACGCTGTTTCTTGTGGTAGGGTTTTGCGTCCCCAGTTACGTGTGGCTGGAGCCCGACGTAGCCAGCGAGCGCGTGGGTTTTGCCTGCCTGATGGCGGCGGTGTTGGGAGCGTCAGTCTGGTCGGTCGCGCTGCTGAGAGGATTCTCGTCGTTGGCGCGAACTGCACGGTACATGCGGGTTTGCCAGAGTAATGGTGTGGAAACCACTGTGGGGCCGGATTCTGCGCACCTACTGGTGGTGCAGGACGAAGTTCCGCTCATGGCCGTGGCTGGGGTAATGCGGCCGTGGCTGGTGGTCTCGCAATCGGTGATGGACGCACTCAGCGAGGAGCAGAAAGAAGCTGCCTTCCGGCATGAGACGGCGCACCGTATTTCACGCGACAATCTCAAGAAGTTCTTGTTTCTGCTCACGCCTGACATCGTGCCGTTTGTGTCGGGCCTTTCCAGTCTGGAGCACGGCTGGGCGAGGTTTACGGAATGGGCGGCTGACGATCAGGCAGTGGATGGCGACCCGCAACGGGCGCTATCGCTGGCCTCGGCGCTGGTCAAAGTCGCGAAGATGGGAGTTCGTCCTACGCCGTCGTATTTGCTGTCGTCGCTAGTGGACGATGACCGCGATCTGGAGATACGAGTGGATCGCCTGTTGCGAGAACCGGCATACGCAGAGAAGCCTCTGGCACCCGTCGTTGCTTTTGCTCGAAATGCGGCGGTGGTTGTCGCGGGTGTGGCCGCGACGATGTTGCTGTGGCCGGGAAGCCTGAGCGGAGTTCACCAGTTGCTCGAGCATCTGGTGCAGTAGGCCGCTACCCGGTAAAAGTCCTCTCCCGAAAGATCCCATCGATTCGAGTGTCATTTGTCACGTCGCAGGGTTAGCGCGGTCACAGTATTGCGGCGTGTGGATCGTTAAAATCGCCGGTTCGATAAACCTCAGGGGGATCGACCTGCGATGCCGACCGCTGAACTTGAGCAAACAACACTGCCTTTAAATGCCTACGAGCCGCTCGAACTCGGACAGGCATACGACCCACTGATCCCGACACAGAAGCGGATTCCCGAACTTACGCCGCGCTCCATTGGCTGGGGCATCTTACTGTGTGTCGTCTTTACCGTCGCGTCGGCTTACTCGGGCCTGAAGGTCGGCCAGGTGATGGAGTCGGCGATCCCAATCTCGATCCTGGCGATTGGGCTAGCGAGGTTGTATCCGCGGCGCTCAACCGTGCTCGAGAACGTCATCATCACCGGGATCGGTGGCGTCGCCGGATCAGTAGTCGCTGGCGCGATTTTCACGCTTCCGGCCTTGTACATCCTGAAACTCGATCCCCATCCGGTGCAAACCATCTTCATCTGCCTGGCGGGAGGCTGCCTCGGGGTGCTGTTCCTCATCCCGCTACGACGGTACTTCGTGCGCGACATGCACGGGCTGCTGCCGTATCCCGAGGCGACCGCGATTACCGAGGTGCTGGTCACAGGCGAGAAAGGTGGATCGCAAGCGAAATTGCTGCTGCAAGCGACTGCGATCGCAGGAGTGTACGACTTCTTCGTGACCACTTTTCAGGTCTGGAAAGAGTTTGTGAACTTCCAGTTTGTCCCCGTCATGAGGACGCTTAACGAGCGCGCCCGGATGGTCTTCAGCTTCGACGCCATCGGGTTCATTCTGGGACTGGGATATGTCATGGGGCTACGGAGTTCCATGATTTTGTGTGCTGGCGGAGTGCTGTCGAATTTTGTGTTGGTTCCGCTGATCTGGTTCATCGGCAGCCACGTGGTCGGCGCGGTTTATCCGGCGACGTGTCCCGATTTCGAGCATGTCGGCAGTGCAGATCTATCGCAGTTATGTGCGCTTCATTGGAGTGGGCGCGATCGCCACAGCCGGCATCTTTGGGATCGTCAAGTCTTTGCGGATTGTCGCGGGATCGTTCGGCATTGCGTTGCGAGTGTTTCGCAAAGCTGAGGTCGCGGCGCCGGACCGCACCGATCGCGACATCTCGATGATTGCCATATTTCTGGGAGTGACACTCGGCGCAATTGGCGTGGGCGTGTATCTGGCGCAGTTGCCAGTTGCGTGGAGAGTCGTCGCCATCGGCACGGTTATGACTCTAGTTTTTTCGTTTTTCTTCACTTCCGTCGCGGCGAATGCCATCGCAACAACGGCGCGCAATCCGGTCTCGGGCATGACGATGCTGACGGTTATCATCTCGTCGGTTGTGTTGCTGCAGTTTGGATTGTCGGGCACGACCGGCATGTTTTTCGTGATGGCGATTGCGGGAATGGTGTGCACGGCGCTGTCGGTTTCGGGGCAGGCGATCACGGATTTGAAGACGGGATACTGGCTGGGATCAACTCCGGCGGCGCAGGAGAAAGTGAAATTTCTTGGGGTAATTGCGGCGGCCGTAGCTTCGGGCTTGACGATCGTAATGTTGGCGCGCACGTTCCAGTTTGGAGAGGCTCTTTCTGGTGACTTAAGACCAGTGTTGGCATCACCGCAGGCGTCTATCATGAAAGCATTGGTTGAAGGATTTATGAGCCACCAACCCGTAGCCTACTTGCTGTTCGGCGCGGGCGCGATGATCGCGGTGCTCATGGAAATGCTGGGCCAGCCGTCGCTGATATTCGCCCTTGGAATGTACCTTCCACTGGAACTTAATACCCCGGCTCTTGTGGGCGGTTTCATCTCGCATCTGCTGAACAAGCGGGCGGAGAAGACGGATGGCGACCCTGGCCGGCGCATTCGCGAGCGCGGTGTGATCATTGCTTCGGGATTGATGGCGGGAGGCGCGCTTGGCGGCGTCTTTGGAGCCGCGTTGAGGCTGCTCCCCAAGTATCGGGAGAACCTGATTACCACACCGTTTTACGCGAACGAGCCGGTTTCGCAAACGGTGTCGGCGCTGCTCTTCGTTGGTTTGTGCCTGTACATCTGGTTTGGTTCGCTCAAGAAAGTGAAGGCATGACATGGATAAGTTAGGACACTTGGTGGCGTATGCAGTTCTGGGGGTAGACACGCTCTGGGGCGGCGACGTCATGTGCCCTTCAGGTACGGGCCGCTTTATTGCCGATTCGTGGTTCTCGGACGAACCGCTGCCAATGGCTTACACGGCACCCGCTGCAGCTACAGTGCGCGAGACAGGAGGAGTGTCGTCGAAGACCGTCGATCATGCTGCCATCGAAATGTATCTCAAGCAAGTCGATATTCCGAATGCGATCGCTGGGACAAAGCAGGAAGCGCAAATGATGGGAGGACTGCGCGGCCGGTATCTTTCCGGATTGGCCCTTTGTCTGGAGACGATGTGGGACCTGGCTATGGAGATACTGGGGAGAGGCCCGGCTGTTCCGTATGAACGCTGTGTTGAGGCGTCGACCGCGCGGGCTCCGGAGCCTTCGCAGCCTGAAGCCAAGAGTGTGCGGGTGGCTGAACTCCTGGGTCGCGCGGGTTATGCATCGGCGGATCGAGATGGACTACTGGCAGCGGTGGATGCCTGGCGGCGCGAACGGACTGTACCAATGGGATCGGTGCGGGCCATGGGAGGTGCAGTGATCTCGTATTTCGATCAGCTCTGTGTCGCCCATCTGTTACCGCAATTGCCGGCCGAGTTAGCGCACGTGCCAAGGGCCAATATCGACTTTCTGCCCATCAAAGACGCATGGTTCTCAGGCTCCATGAACTACGTGGGCCGGGCGCGCAATGCTGATGGGACTCCCGAGTACGAAGCGACGTATGAAATTAACGCATCGCTGCAGATCTCGTTTCCGGAGTTTCAGCAACTGGTCAGTCATGAGGTTGTGCCGGGACACGTCACAACGTTTGCCTACCTGCAAAATCTATATGTGCGTGGGCTGGCAGGAATCGAAGCCACGGTGTTGACCATGAACACGCGGGCCGCAAGCCTGTTCGAGGGCATTGCGAATAACGCGATCCTGATCGCGCACGGAGTGACCGAGATCGAGCAGTTGCCCGACGAAGACATGCAGATTGGGGTTCTACTGGCGCTTCTGCAGGACGATGCGAAAAACCAATCTTCGTATCTCACATGGGGCGAGGGAAGAGAGCAGGTGGAAGTGGCGCGGACCCTGCGACGCGACTTCCTAGTCAGCCACGAGCGTGCCGACAAGCTTTCGGGGGCGTGGGGCAAACATCCGTTGCTGGGCAGGATGTATCTGCCGGCGTATCGCGCAGGGACCGAGAAAGTTGCCGAGCTGAGACGTCGATATCCCGCCGATAAGGTCTTGCCGGCAATGTATGGCTGCTGTGGGCTGGTGGATATTCAGACGATTGACGCGGTACTTGGCTCGAAGTGACGCATCGGTCGGGAAACAGCAGAACCGCGCTCAGTTGAGCTTGCTATCAAGCTTCGCCCAGCGGGAATAGAGTTCATCGACGACTCTCCGGGCCCCGTCATATTCGGCATGTGCGGCGACAATCCGCGCTGCGTCGGTCGCAATAGCGGGGTTTTCCATCGCCGCCAGCTTGGCTGCCAATATCGCCTCCGCCTCAGCCACCTGCTGCTCGATGGTGGCGTATTCGCGGGCCTCGAGGTAGGACAGTTTCTTCTTCTGAGTTGCTTGCACGGGGCCGTGCTTCGGCATGGCGACCTTTGAGGCTGGGCGCTTCGAATTCTCGATCTGCTCGGCTTGCCAAACTTCCCACTGCGAATAATCGGCGAACCGCCCTGCATTGCCGAGCCCGTCGAGTCCAATGACCACGGTTGAAACCCGGTCCAACATGTAGCGATCGTGGGTCACCAAGACCAGGGCACCACGATATTCCAGAAGGTTTTCTTCCAGGATTTCGAGCGTCGGAATGTCGAGATCGTTGGTTGGCTCGTCGAGCAGGAGCACGTCTGCGGGCTGAAGCATCAGCTGGGCAATCAGGACACGGGCGCGTTCTCCGCCGGAGAGGTTTGCCACCGGCTGGTTGAGCTGTTCGCCACTAAACAGGAACCGCGCAGCCCATGAAGCTACGTGAATGACACGGTCCTGGTAGACCACGGAATCGCTGTCGGGAGCGAGGGCGCGGCGTAGCGTGTCATTGGAATCTAGTTCCCGGTCCTGGTTGAAATAAACGATCTGCAACGAGTCGGCGCGGCGCAAGGCTCCGTTGGTTGGGCTGAGTGCGCCCTGTAGCAGACGCAATAGTGTGGACTTGCCGCTTCCGTTGGGACCGACCAATCCCACGCGCATGCCCGCGGTAATGGCGACGTCGAGGTTCGAAAAAAGAGGGCGATCAGCAATGGTGTAGCCGACATTTTCGAGTTCGATGAGCCTTTTGGTCTGGCGGTCGGTGGCGGAGAAATCGATTCCTGTGCTGCCGGTGCGGGTCCGAGTGTTCAAGTCAGCCAGCTCTCCCATCAACTGATGAGCTTTGCCGATGCGGGCTTTGGACTTGCGGGTGCGAGCCTTGGCGCCGCGACGAAGCCACGCGATCTCGTTCTTCACCAGGTTCTCCAACGCCTCCTGCCGCCTGGTCTGGGCGTGGAGAAACTCCTCTTTCTTCTCCAGAAATGAACTGTAACTGCCGCTAGTACGCAAAAAGCCATCAGGATAAACGCGGCTTAGCTCGACCATCTCGTTGGCTACGTTCTCGAGAAAATAGCGGTCGTGGCTGACCACGACGGAGGCGAACGGCGCGTCTTGCAACAACTCTTCCAGCCACTCGATGCCGGCCAGGTCGAGATGGTTGGTAGGCTCGTCGAGCAGCAGGATGTCAGGTTGCTGCACCAGAGCTTCGGCAATGGCCAGGCGCTTTCGCCATCCGCCTGACAACGCCGTGGCCTCCTGCTCGAAGTCTTCAAATCCGGTTCGGCCAAGCGTCTCACCGGTGCGAGCTTCCCATTCGCTTTCAGGGGCTTTTGCTTGCATCAGCGCGGCATGAATCACTTGTCGAACGGATTGGCCGGCAGGGAACTGGGATTCCTGCTGGAGATAACTAAGCCGCGTACGCTTGCGCAACGCCACCTCGCCGCTGTCGGAGGACATCAGTCCGGAGAGAATACGGAGAAGGGTGGATTTTCCTGAGCCGTTGGGACCGATCAGCCCGATCCGGTCGCGCTCGCTGATGACAAACGAAATTCCCTCAAAGAGGGGAGTCGGCCCCAAACCGTTTCGACAGACCCTGAGCGTTGAGGATGGGTGGCAAGTACTTCGGGATTCCTTTATCTGGGTTCTTTTGAGAATAACAGGAAGATCTGGTGAATTTGTGATGTTGCTTGCCATTTTGCGCCGACTTGGTTTACTTTCGAATGTGATCGTTTATGATCGATTGCGAGTAACAGTCGACGGTTGAGAGTCTCGCGCTGCTCTTGTATGTTGACAGTGGCCGTTGGGCTAAGTTGGAGAGGCCCGGTTCCGATCCTGCGGCGAAACACGAAAGGAATCGATGAGCATAACTCGACGCACCGGTCTCTCCCCCGCAGTGTGGGTGCCGACGCTGTATTTTGCCGAGGGACTTCCGTTCTACGCCGTCGGCATGATGGCCCTGATTTTTTACGCGCGGATGGGAGTGGATAATCGGACGATCACTGCGACGGTGAGTCTGCTGGGGTTGCCATGGTCGCTGAAGCCGCTGTGGAGCCCCTTCCTGGAGATGTACAGGACGAAGAAGTTCTTCGTCGTGCTCATGGAGTTTGTCGGTGGAGTCAGCCTTGGATTGCTGGCGCTCTGCCTGCCGCTGCCAGATTATTTTCGTTACAGCATAGCTTTTTTTGCCCTGGTTGCCTTTTGCTCATCGACTCACGACATCGCCGCCGATGGGCTGTATATAGGTGCCCTGAGTCCCAAGCAGCAAGCGGCGTATGCGGGTTGGCAGGGAGGCTTCTACAACATAGCGCGCTTCTTTTCGCAGGGCGGGCTGCTGATCCTCGCGGGCTATCTCGAGAATCGGATGCCGGCGGTGCGCGCATGGATGATCATCTTCGCAATGGTGGGAATCACCCTGGTCGTGCTGAGTCTGTTTCACTCGCGGGTCCTGCCGCCAGGAGGCGAAGAGCGGCATTCCAGAAGCCCGCGCGAGATGCTGGCAACGTTCTGGGACGTGGTGACCAGCTTCTTCAAAAAGCCCAACATTTATTTTCTGCTGCTCTTCGTTTTTCTGTATCGCGCCGGCGAGGGGCAGGTGGTTAAGATAGGGCCGCTGTTTCTGAAGGCGGCACGCGCACAGGGAGGTCTGGGCCTCAGCACCACCCAGTTTGGAACGATCTACGGCACGTTTGGCACGGCGGCATTTATTGTAGGAAGCGTACTCGGCGGATATTTCGCTGCATGGCTGGGCCTAAAGCGCGCGCTGCTACCTCTAATCCTGGTGATGAACCTGCCGATGCTGACATATTTCTACCTCAGTACGGAATTGCCCACTAACGCAGTATTGATCACGCTGGCCATGTCGCTCGAAATGTTTGGCTATGGATTCGGATTTGTAGGCGTAATGCTGTTGATGATGCAGGAAATTGCTCCGGGAAAGTATCAGACCGCCCACTATGCTTTCGCCAACTCGCTCATGAACCTCGGGCTGATTCTGCCCGGTGCCGTCAGTGGGTGGATCCAGATGAAGATTGGCTATGAGCATTTTTTCGTATGGGTGCTGATCTCCGCCATACCCGCAATGATACTTTCGCGATTTGTGCCGATTCACAGCGGCAAGGTGCGGCCGGCCAGTCTAGAGGCCGCAGAAGTTGGAGGTGCGAGGTGACGGGGCCAGCGCGGTTGCGAATGTGTTGCAGGAAGAACAGGTACCTTTTGAATGTCGAATGAACCTATTGCCAACAAGGTGTCTCTGAAGGCCGTGATCCTGGCGGCGGGTAAAGATGCGACCACAGCTGAGGGCCAGTCGCTAGTGCTGAAGAACCTGGGAGACCACGCCATCGTGGAGTACGTGGTTCAGAACGCCCTGCAGGTCGTCGGGCCACAAGATGTCTACGTGGTGGTGGGATACCGCCAGCAGGAAGTTCGTGACCAGCTTGGTTCGAAATTTCATTATGTGGAACAGGAGAAGCCGCGGGGAACCGGCGACGCCGTCCTGCAAGTGTCGAAAACTTTGCCGGAATTTGATGGCAATCTGCTGATTCTGTACGGCGACACGCCGCTGTTTCGCCCCGCGTCGATCCTGGGGCTGTTGAATAGGCATCACCTGAAGCAGGCCCACCTGACGCTGCTGACCGCGGTGGTCGACAGGCCCTTGCCGTATGGGCGAATCATTCGCAACGCCGGTGGGCAGATTATCGACATCATCGAAGACACCGAGGCATCTCCTGAAGTACGGGCGATTCGCGAAGTGAATGTTGGGGCGTACGTGGTCGACGCCAAGGTGATCGCGGCGGCGTTGCAGAAGCTGTCTCCCTCGCCCGTGGATGGTGATTACCGGCTCACCGACTGCGTGCACCAGTTGATCCGATCGGGGCTGAAGGTCGAGAACTATCAACTCTATGATCCCGACGAAGTGCAGGGCATCAACTCCGATGCGGACTTCGAGCGCGCGGAATTCATCCTGGAGAAGCGACTGTATCGTCCGCGCCGGCAGGAAGAACAAAATCTAATTGCATTCGGCACTGGAGGTTGGCGGGCGTTGATCGGCGAAGGCTTCACGCTGCACAACGTGCGCCGACTCTCGCAGGCCCTTGCTAACGAAATCACGATGCAATCGCTGGAGAAGCGCGGCGTGATCATTGGGTACGATCGCCGCTTCCTGTCGAAGCAGGCGGCTGAGGCGTCGGCGGAAGTGTTCGCGGGCAACGATATTCCCGCAATCCTGCTTACGGAAGATGCCCCGACCCCGCTGATCACGTATGCAACGGCGATCAAAGACTCAGCGTATGGTCTGGCGTTCACTGCCAGTCACAATCCCCCCGAATGGAATGGGCTGAAAGTATTTCGCGGGGACGGTTCGTTACTGCTGGACGATGAGACACGGCAAATCGAGAGGGAAGCGAACGCACTGACCCAGAACGACGTCATCAAACTGGAACTCGATCTGGCGCTGGAAGCCGGGATCGTCGAGAAGCGTGACTTTACCAACGAATACGTCGACGCAGTGGAAGCATTGATCGATCTGGAGAAGATCCGAGAAGCCGGACTGAAAGTTATCGTCGATCCTATGTACGGCGTGGGTCAGCTTACCCTGGGCACTGTTTTGACCGAGGCGCGCTGCCGGGTGACGTTCATTCACGAGCGACATAATCCACTGTTTGGGGGACGGTCGCCTGCACCGAATGCCGAGGCACTGCGGCTGCTGAGCTCAGAGATGCAGGAAGGAAGTTACGACCTCGGGTTGGCTATGGATGGGGATGCGGATCGCGTGGCGATGCTTGACGAGCGAGGTGAATATGTTTCGATCAACGACATCTTGCTGCTGCTGTACTGGTACCTGCACGAGATTCGCGGCGAACGCGGCGGCGTGGTGCGAAACCTGTCGACGTCGCACATGTTGGACCGGCTGGCCAAGAAACTTGGCGAGCAGTGCTATGAGACTCCGGTAGGTTTCAAACACATTGTTACCGGCATGCTCGATCACAACGCGCTGCTGGGAGGCGAGTCGTCGGGTGGACTGACGATTCGCGGCCACATTCTTGGCAAAGACGGAATATTCGCCTGTGCGCTGGTCGTCGAGATGCTCGCCAAGACAGGACAGAAAGTGTCTGAGCTGCTTGAGCGTGTGTATGGCCTGACGGGGCGGCTGTACTTCGTGGAAGAGAGCTTGCCAGCGACTCCAGAAATGCGAATTGCTGTTCCCAAGCGACTGAAAGAGGCTCCCAGCAGCCACATCGGGCCGTACAAGGTTACGAGCATCTCGCACATGGACGGAACGAAGCTATTCCTGGAAAACGATAACTGGGCGCTGTTGCGATTTTCGGGGACGGAGCCGGTACTGCGTCTTACGGTAGAAGCCGACACTCCGGAAAAGGCGAAAGAGTTGCTGCAGTGGTTGCGACAGTTCGTGACGGCTGACACTACCAGTTAGTTGGTTGGGCGACTAGCGGAGGCAGAGTTTGCGATACGGGTACTTTGATAACGAAAACCGGGAATATGTGATTGATCGGCTGGATGCACCCGTGTCTTGGACCAACTATCTGGGCGTACAAGACCTGTGCACCGTGATATCCCACAATGCGGGAGGGTACTCGTTTTACAAGAACGCCGAGCATCATCGCATCACGCGCTTTCGACAGAACGGCGTACCGCTGGATCGTCCGGGGCACTATGTCTATGTTCGTGACGATGAGACGGAAGAGTATTGGTCGATCTCTTGGCAGCCCGTGGGAAAGGATCTGAAAGCCGCGAAGTACGAATGCCGGCATGGACTTTCATATTCGAAATTCTCGTGCGACTACAGTGATATCAGGGCCGAGCAGACGCTGTTCATCCCCATCGACGATGACGTCGAGTTGTGGGACGTGCACCTGCGCAACATCGGCAACATGCCTCGCAAACTGAGCGTTTTCTCATACGTCGAGTTTTCGTTTCATCATATTGAAATCGACAATCAGAATTTGCAGATGAGTCTCTATGCCGCAGGGTCGAGCTACGCGGACGGCATCATCGAATACGACTTCTTTTACGAACCGTGGACCTTTCATTTCATGGCTGCCAGCTTCGAGCCGGACAGCTATGACTGCGTTCGGGATCGTTTTCTGGGGAACTACCGGACGGAGACTAACCCCATTGCGGTTGAGCGGGGGGAATGCCAGAACACGACGGAACTCGGTGGAAATCATTGCGGTGCGCTCCATAAGCGGATAACCCTTGCGCCGGGTGACGAGACGCGAGTGGTGTTTATGTTGGGAGTGGGGCCGCGAGCGACCGGCAAATCGATCAAGGCGAAGTACTCCGATCCTGTGGTGGTTGATACTGCGTTCGACGCACTGCGTTCTCATTGGCAGCGAAAACTGGATGTGTTCCAGTGTAAAACCCCAAACGAAGGTCTGGACACGATGACTAATGTCTGGACCCTGTATCAAGCGGAGACGTGCGTCGTATGGTCGCGGTTCGCGTCATTCATCGAGGTTGGCGGACGGACGGGGTTGGGATACCGCGACACTTCGCAAGATGTCATGAGCGTGGTGCATACGAATCCAACCAAGTGCCGCCAGCGGATTATCGAGTTGCTCAAAGGACAGGTGAGCCTGGGTTATGGGCTGCACCTGTTCGATCCCGACTGGTTTGATCCTGAGAAACAGAAGGCCCCGGCTTTCAAATCGCCAACGATTGCGCACGCTCCCGATCGCCAGACGATGATCCATGGTCTCGAGCACACGTGTTCCGATGATGCCCTCTGGCAAGTGGTGACGATCTGTGAGTACGTGAAGGAAACGGGAGACATCGCGCTCTTCGAGGAAGTCGTGCCATTTGCTGACGAGGGTACGGCGACTGTGTACGAGCACCTCAAGCGTGCGCTTGATTTCTCGGCGCAGCAAGTCGGCGCGACCGGCATCTGCAAGGGACTGCGCGCGGACTGGAACGATTGCCTGAACCTGGGTGGCGGCGAGAGTGCCATGGTGTCGTTCATGCATCACTGGGCGCTGCGCGCATTCATTGAGGCGGCTGAGTATTTAGGCCGACCTTCTGATGTCGCGAAGTATTCCGCGATGGCTGACAAGGTTAGGGAAGCTTGCGAACGCGAGCTTTGGGATGGTGAGTGGTACCTGCGGGGCATCACGGCGAAAGGCCTGAAGGTGGGCAGCAAGGAGAACGAGGAAGGCAAGGTCTTCATCGAGAGCAATACCTGGGCTGTCGTTTCCGAAGCCGCTTCGCCTGAACGCGGGAAGTCGGCCATGGATGCGGTCGACAAGTACTTGTACTCGCCGTACGGAATACACCTGCTGTGGCCCGCGTTCTCGAAGCCGAACGATGACATTGGGTTTGTGGGACGTGTGTACAGGGGCATCAAGGAGAACGCAGCGATTTTCAGCCACCCTAATCCGTGGGCGGTGATTGCGGAGTGCAAACTGGGCCGTGGCGATCGAGCAATGAAGTTCTACAACTCGCTTTTGCCTTACAACCAGAACGAAATGATTGAGGTCCGTGAGGCTGAGCCCTACTCTTACTGCCAGTTCGTGATGGGCAAGGACCACACCGCGTTCGGACGTGCACGTCATCCCTGGCTCACCGGAAGCGGCGGCTGGAATTACACGGCAGTCACGCGGTGGATACTCGGGGTGCGCCTGACGTTCGATGGCATGATCATCGATCCGTGCGTGCCTGGCGACTGGAAGCACTTTGAAGTACGGCGACAATGGCGCGGAGCTATCTACAAGATCATCGTTGAAAATCCAGATGGCGTGCAGAGGGGCGTTAGGAAGGTGACGCTCAACGGAAAGGCGACTACGATGCCGATCCCGGTGCAGAAGGCTGGCTCAGTGAACGATGTTGCGGTAACGATGGGGTAGCACCGGTTTCGATTCCCACCTTGTTCGCCACAACAGGCGCAAGGGATGGGGCACCCACATTCTTGGCTTTACGGAAACTTCTGAAAGATGCGGGTGAACTCCCAGTCCTTTTGCGCAATGCCGCTGCACAAGGGCGACACTGTGCCCGAGCAACCACCGTTGTCGCGTCCGACTGACCAGAACGACAACAGCGCAATGGAACTGCTGTTGGCCTGCGCGTAGTTGAGTACGACCTGCGCGTCATCCAAGGTAAACGTCTCGCCCGCTGAATCATTGACGCCGATCATTGGAGTGATGCCAACGCGCGCGTTCAAGCCCAAAGACTTCAATTGACAAATCGCGCTAGCGGCGGCCGCAACAGCATCCGGCCCCATCGCTCCGGCTGGGACGGGTGCGCCGTAATCCATCGCCATCAAATTGACGATGGCGACGGGCGTAGCATATTTCACGGCGCTCTTGATGACATTGACCGACAAGTCCGTCAGTCCGGAGGGAGTGGCGGGAAGCGTGTAGTTGATCTGCAGCCCGGGATTGACGCCTGCAAGTGCCTTCAGGGTCTGGCTGCGGCGATCGATCGAGACGGGATCTTCGATGGCAGTGTGCTCTACGTCGAAGTCGAGAGTCTTCACCTTGTATTTGTCAATCACTGACTGATAGGCGGCTTGCTGGGTCGGAACATCAGCGCACGACTGGCCAAGGTCGGTGCCGTCGTATCCACCAAAGGCGATGATCACATCACTCCCGGCATCCCTGAGCTTCGCGATCCCGGATGCGATCGCGGTGTCAGATGAGATGGGGACCGTGCCTCCCCATGCGGGGACGCAACCATTTCCCGAGACAATAAATGCCAGGGTGAACGTCTTGATTCCCGAGGCAGCTTGAACTTGCGGCAGGCTGGTCGCGAGCTTGCTCATGTCCACGTAGGGAGCAAACATTCTGAGTGGCTGTGGCGGCGAGGTGGTTTGCGCGATGACAATGCGACTGGAAAGGCAGCACAACACTAACGCAGTAGCGATGAATGCCACGCGGAATCGGGACATGAAGGCTCCTAACGTAATGAATGACTGTCTAAGCTAGCAGAACGAAGCGGCAGCCTCAAAGTTCGTTAGCGGCCGTTACAACTGGCCGTAAGAATCAGCGCAGCGTAATACTGAGAGCGCACAACTGGGGATTCTCCTCGGCCGAGATCGCGGCGCAATTGTCGAGCAACCAATCAGCGCCGGCAGCGATCAAGTCTGGATCAGGCAGAGTCGTGCGCAACGCGATCACTCGTGCCCCAGCAGCCTTGCCAGAGCGAATTCCGGCAGGGACATCTTCGACAACCACGCAATCGCCCGGAACGAAGCCGAGCATACGTGCCCCCTTGATGTAGGGCTCGGGATGTGGCTTTCCATTCGTGATGTCGCTGGAGGTGATCATAGTCGGCGGAACTGGAAGTCCGGCGGCGCGGATGCGAACCTCCGCCAACGGGCGGGTACAGGAAGTGACAATTGCCCAGCGATGGGTTGGCAGGGAAGTCAGAAACTCAAGGGCTCCGGGCAAGGGCACTATTCCATCGGTGTCCTCGATCTCGCGACGTTCGACTTCGCGATTTTCGGCTTCGTGGTTGGCATCAGGCAAAAGCTCGCGGATCGACTCGATGCTGGGGCGCCCGTGGGCCTCGCGGACGGTCCTTTCGGGCTCGAAGCCGTGCTCGATGGCCCATTGTGTCCACACCCGCGCAACGGCAGGGGTGGAGTCAATGAGGACACCATCAAGGTCGAATAGTATCCCGCTGGCGGTTATGACAGTCATTCCGAAATGATAGCGGACGGGCTCGCAGCTAGTCCGGAAGATGGCCGTTGACAAACATGCAACCGGCGAATAGCGTGTTCGTGTACGTACACGATAAGGGATCTAGCACGAGTCGTGCGGCCTTCTTTCGTACCATATCCGAATTACGAGGACAATTGAGCGCCAGTGAGAATGTGGCCGATTAACAGGAAAATACCACGGAGCTAACCGCGGGTGTTCGATGAGATAGACTACGATGCGGTCCCGGAGGGCTCGTCGTAAGTCATGGGATCTTCACGTGGGGATCTGACGCGATGACGGCTGTGCACACAGCGATGGTTCTTGAGATGTTGACACGAACTGCGTGTCTGACGACTGGGAGCGACCGGGGCGCGCGAGTGATCTTGCAGGCGCTGCAGGGCAAGCACTACTTCAGAAAGCACGGAACAAAAGCCTATTACACTCGGGTAAGGAACCAAGAATGATTCCATTGCTGGGAATGGTCGCCGCGACCAGGCTTGTACATCTGTCTGCGGTCGATGTGGTGATAATCGCTTTTTATTTTGCACTTGTGTTGGCCATTGGATGGTACCTGAAAGGCCAATCGGGCACCGGCGAAGACTTTTTCATGGCGGGCCGCGAGATGACGGCATGGATTGCCGGTCTCAGCTTCCTCTCGGCGAACCTCGGTTCGTTAGAACTCATGGGCTGGGCGGCGGCGGCCTACCAGTACGGCATCCTGGCGACGCATTGGTACTGGATCGGCGCGATCCCAGCGATGTTGTTCCTGTCGCTGGTGATGATGCCGTTCTATTACATCTCCAAGACACACTCGGTGCCGGGATATCTCAAGCTGCGGTTCGGGGAGAACGCGCGCACCCTTTCGTCGGTTTCGTTCGCTTTCATGACGGTGCTGATGAGCGGCATCAACATGTACTCCATGGCGCTGGTCATGAAAGTCGTACTGGGCTGGGACATCAACTTCAGCATCTGGGTCTCGTCGATCACGGTCGCGATTTACGTGGCTCTGGGCGGCCTGAGATCTGCCATCTTCAATGAGGTCCTGCAGTTCATTTTGATATGGGCGGGAGCGCTGGTGATCCCGGTCATGGGGCTGATCGAAGCCGGCGGCTGGTCGAACCTTAAAGCGCAAATCGCGGTACGCGCGTCGTCGGAGTACACGCACCTGTGGTCGACGCTGGGTTCGTTCAAGGACAATCCCATGGGTATCCATTGGACCGGGATCGTCTTGGGCCTGGGTTTCGTGATTTCGTTCGGCTACTGGACGACCGACTTCCTGGTGGTGCAGCGCGTATTGTCGGCCAAGGACCTCCGGGCTGCCAAGATGGCGCCGATCATTGGCGCAGCATTCAAAATGTTCGTCCCGTTCATCGTGATCCTGCCCGGATTGCTGGCGCTGGCCGTGCTGCCGCAGAAACTGATGGGCGAAGGAGCAGCGGTTGCGTCCGGTGGCCATAGCTACAATGAAGTTTTGCCACTGATGCTGGCTCGCTATTGCGGACCTGGTCTACTGGGGCTGGGCATTACTGCGCTGATCGCGGGATTCATGTCGGGCATGGCGGGAAACGTGAGCGCGTTCACAACGGTGTGGACCTACGACATCTATCGCGCGCTGATTAACAAAGACGCCAGCGATGAGCACTACGTCAAGATGGGACGCTGGTGCACGATCATAGGTGTGCTGATCTCGGTAGGCACGGCTTACCTGGTGATGTCGTTCCTCAGCATCATGGATTATGTGCAGGCGCTGTTCAGCTTCTTCATTGCACCATTGTTTGGAACCGTTGTTCTCGGAATGCTGTGGAAGCGGGCGTCACCGAAGGGCGGCTTCTGGGGCTTGCTCGCGGGCACGCTGTCGTCGATTGGAATGTGGGCGTGGGTGAAGGTCGATCCTACGGCGTTGCGCTACGTGGCGCTTTCGCCCAACGCGCGGGACATGGCGGAAAATATGTATCGCGCGCTGTGGTCATGGGTGGTGTGCGTGAGCGTAACGGTGGTGGTCAGTCTCTTAACTGAGCCTAAGCCTGACAGGGAATTGGTAGGCCTGGTTTATGGTGTGACGGATATACCTCACGAAGGGGATATGGCGTTTTGGCAGCGCCCGATCTTCTGGGCTGTGGTGGTGGCGGCGGTGTTCGTGATTTTCAATATTCTGGTCTGGTGAGGGAGCGCATATGAGAAAAGGTGGCGGCATTTCTATCTGGTTCTTCGTCGGCGTTTCGCTGCTGGTCAACGGTGCGTTGATCCTGGCCGCCGGACTTTATGAGTTGGTATATCCGCCTGCGAATCCGGTGGTGCTGTTCCACTATCACGCGAATGTATGGTGGGGCGCCGTGTTGCTGTTGCTTGGGATCTTGTATAGCTTGCGCTTCTCTCCACGGAGGGCATCGTAGTTGCACGGCAATTTTTGCCTTTCAGGAGGCAGGCACGTTTAAGGCGGTTGAGGAAGCGCAGGAACAAGTTTGCTCTCCTCACAAGGAATATCTGCCGGATTCTACTGAGCACGGCGCTTACGAGGTACTATATCCGCTGTTTCGCAAGCTATACTTCGCTTTCAGGTCGCGGGGAACCGAGCGTTGGTGCGAGGTGCTTCCGCAACTGAACCAGACAGCACACTCCGTAATGCTACGCTCGGCGCCATCGAACGCTTGATGCAGCCGGACGCAATGGCGAGGAAAAGGGACAACATGAAATCGACGGTGCTTATTCTTTTAGGGATTATCGCTATGAGTATTCCATCGCAATCAAAGGTGACGAAACAGCCGTATGGCAAGACCCCGGACGGCACGCCGGTCGAGTTATACACGCTGCAGGATGGCAAGATTACTGTCCGCATCATGACTTACGGTGGAATCGTGCAGTCGATCGAGACTCCGGACCGCACTGGCAAGCCCGCGGACATTGTGCTGGGCT
This sequence comes from uncultured Acidobacteriaceae bacterium, assembly GCA_963779555.1. Classification (GTDB taxonomy): domain Bacteria; phylum Acidobacteriota; class Terriglobia; order Terriglobales; family Acidobacteriaceae; genus DASRAA01. The sequence continues at coordinate 113,914 of CAVZYS010000013.1, read as the reverse complement.
TCGACTCGCTCGACGGCTACGTCACGACTGGCAACAAGCCCTACATGGGTGCCATTATCGGACGCTATGCCAACCGCATTGCCGGCGGAACTTTCACGCTTGACGGCAAGACTTATCACGTCCCCAAGAACGATGGCGATAATGCGTTGCACGGCGGCACAACTGGATTTAACAAGAAGGCGTGGACGGGCAAGGAAATCAAGGACGGCGTCGAGTTGACCTACGTCAGCAGGAACGGCGAAGAGGGGTTTCCTGGGACGCTGACCACGACAGTGCGCTACACCCTGAGCGGAAATGAACTGCGCATCGAGTACTCGGCAACCACTGACAAGGACACCGTACTCAATTTGACCAATCACTCGTATTTCAATCTGAAGGGGCAGGGGAACGGAAACATCCTGGATCACCAGATGAAGATCAACGCCGGTCGGTACACGCCGGTCAATGCGAATCTAATTCCTCTCGGGCAATTGGCACCGGTTGCAGCGACCCCGTTTGATTTCCGCAAGTCCACGGTCATAGGGCTAAGAATCGACACAGACAATGAACAGCTAAAGCTGGCGCACGGCTACGATCAGAACTGGGTCATCGACGACGGCGGAAAAAAGGTCGTGCTTGCCGCCGAAGCGTATGAACCGACGACAGGGCGCGTCCTTGAGGTGCTTACCGATCAGCCAGGGATACAGTTCTACACCGGCAACTTTCTGGATGGGACCGTGACCGGCAAGGGTGGGAAGGTTTACGGCAAGCGGGATGCTTTTTGCCTGGAGACCCAGCATTATCCGGATTCGCCCAACCATCCGGAATTTCCCACAACTGAGTTGAAGCCCGGCGAGAAGTTTCAGTCGGTGACCATCTATCGCTTTTCTGCTCGTTAAGCCTGGGCGGGAGCAACGACACTCAAGGTGAACGCTGTTCCCGCCGATTCATGATGTCAGGCGACGCTCCCGAACATATTCACGTTTAATGTGGCCCGTCGGCGTTGCTGGCGACCATTCACTAGGTAGGTACGGCCGCAAGTGTTCATTGTTTTTTAACAGATAGCTGCGCCAACTTAGGGAATACTACTTAGTAAGCAAGCCGCAGCGGACGACGCAGCTTGCTGGAGACTCTTGATGCCCGTGGCAGCCAGACACTTCGATCATCGGCCAGCTTCTGCACTGCTTTGGCCGACCCGACCGCGCAAGAAATCCACAGGCGAACGCGTTCACGTGGCTGCAGTTTGCTACCGTCTCAAGGGAGACGAACCAGAGTTCTTGTTAGTCCGGACTCGCAGTGGGCGCTGGACATTTCCCAAAGGTGGGGTTGACGGAGATGCAACCAATGCGGAGGCCGCCGCCCGCGAAGCTTACGAAGAGGCTGGCGTTAAGGGCAGGATTGAGTTCAGTGCGTTTCATTGGTATTTTCACTCAAAGCGTGACCGCTTACGGGCTCGCCGGTCAGTCGTGCCTGTCCATGCCCATCTCTGCGAGGTCGAACGATTAGTTTCTCCCAAGGAAGAATATCGCGATCCAACTTGGTTTACCGCCGACAAGGCGAGGCGGCGTTTGCGTGAAAACCGCAAACCGGAATTAGCCAGCGAGGTGGTCCAAGTCATTGATCGTGCGGTCGTGTGCATCCGTGCCCGCTCCCGGCGAGCTGCCTGAGAAGTTTCCCAACTCAAAAGCAGAATCGCGAACTCAATTAGCCGGCATAGCAGGATTTCCTAGACCTGTTCCTCCGAGGAACTGATCTCACCTTTACTAGAATCACGCATGTAGTTTGGCCAAATGAACCGCAGCGGCGACTTCAGCCCTTGCAGTACTAGGTAACGCAGGATCGTGAGTTGTTCGCGGGGACTGACATCGTACGCCCGCAACCCTACGTACGCGGCGATGCTGAAGCTGACGAACAGGTTGAGGATGAAGATGACGCCAATGCCTGCGACCGCCTGGTAGAACCAAGTACGGCCCACGCTTGCCGTTCCGAAGTGAGCGACCGCCAACGCCAGGGTGCCAGTCGACAAGGTAACGTGGCGTACGTCGAGTGGTAGTCCAAAGAAGTGCCCGATCACGGGAGTGAATCCGAGTAAATATCCGAGCACGATACTCGTGCTCCATCCCCCCAAGTTTCTGTTCAGTACGCGGGCAAATTTCTTCAGCCTGACCTCGCCGACTTTCGATCCCAACGGATGCTGTGCAATCGCTTCCGGCACTCGATAGTAGACCGCAAAGTTCTCGCACCATCCACCGGCTAGCGCCGCCATCCACAAAATGACGCCTGTGACCGCGGCGTAAAATGCAGTTCCCGAGGCCAGGGGATGAAGCGTCTCATAGACGTGGGTCGCGGTTTCGTGTGCCAGGTAAGATTCTGAAAAGACAAACAACCACAATCGCTCGAAAAAGATCGCGCCGACGCACACTGCAGCCACATTACCAATAGCCGCCGCCAACTGGGTGCTGGTGATGCGCGAGACGAATTCGGTAAGTTTGTTCTCGCGCTCTACTCCGCGGCTTTCTCGAATAATGCCGGCGAAGGTTGCAGCGGTCGCGGCTGGCTGCTTGGTAGCGAGAACGAGTCCCAGGATCTGGAGCAGCACGAAGCTAGCCGCGTAGTTGGTTCCGGCGGCGAGTCCTTCCACGAACGGCGGCAAATGGGCATCCATGACCCGCAATTTGATCGCGGCGGTGATGACGGTCAACAAACCGCCTCCCAATGCGGCCGCCCACATGTGCCAATACTCGCCCCGGTTATGAGCGATATAGTGTTCACCGCTGTGGCCGGTTCGTTCCACCATCTTTCTGGCGATCAAGTTCAGGTTTTCGCGCAGCAAGGCCGACAAGCTGAGGTCTGAGAGCCGGCCCTGCATGAGTTGGCCCAGCAAACCATGAATCGCTGAAACCTTGGCGTCGCGCGTTGCGGCGTTCAGCACATCCACGATGGATTCCATGCGCGCTAGGCAGGCGGCAATCTTTCGAAGGTCGAAAATCAACTCCACGCTGACGCCGGCTGTTTCCATGTCCTGATGGACGCGCACCATTCCCGTGCGGCAGCGATGAACCGTCCCTTGCCAGCGTGCCAATGCGGCAGGCGCATTTTCCGGCTCGGACACCGCGATGAGATCCTCAGTGCAGGAAACGATCTGGTAGAACGGCGAGTCCGATACTCCTGGCGATGAAGTGCGCGCCCTTACCTCCGGCTCCAGGCCCAGGGCACTCACGCGCGAACCGAGCAGACGAAGTGCTTCCAGCAAATCTTGGTGCTCGTGGCTGGCAAACTGAGGATCGCCGGCAAGGGTCACCACCGCGACGAGCCGCTGGAATAGTTCGGGCGGGCTGGCAAGAAACAGTTTCACAGTTCGCTCTGTGGGATAGAGCATCACCAGCAGTTTCGCGGCATCGGATTGTTCACGCGCCGAAGGCAACAGCCGCGCGGAGATGCGATGGCCGATCTCCGACACGAAACTGTGGTCCGATGGGATTCCCGCCTCACCGAACAGCGAAACGCAGTTCATTTGCGAGAGGAGGTCGGCGAAAGCAGCCTGGAAGCGGACCCTCTCGTCGGCGTTGACTTCGAGGTACTCAACCAATCCCGGCAGGCCGGAAAGGTCTGCAATCGAGGGACCAGGCTTTCTCATCCAGCCAATCAGCCCGATCAACGCTGCAGTGCGCTTTGGGAGGGTGGGCGCGCTGCAGAATTTCTCTACCCAACGCACCAAATCGACCGGCGGTATACGTGAAGGCACCCAGTCGGGCCCGGGCGTGGCTGAAGACTCAGAAGCCGATGTGCTCGCTATGTCTGGCTGCTTGGCTGGTTCGGTCGACACCGTCCCATTGTCCGATAGACCAGCTGTGATGCCAAGTGCGCGGCATGGAACGCCCAGTCGCACGGTGTGCGCAGTGCAGGTGAAATTCCGGGTTTACTGTTAGAGCTATTCGCGGCCGGTCTATGGTGATGTAGTTGGCTATAACACCTTAAAAAACAAATTACGCGGGTGTTTAGAATCAATGGTTTGGGAGGAAAATGTTAGCATGTCGTTGATAAATATATAAGTTATACGTATCCATGTCTGCCCGTGAGAGTTAGGTGGCGCGATTTTCGCTGGATGTTCGCTTTTGGCACGCCAGTCTGGTATGAAAAGTATGACAAGTATGACTTACGCGAGTCATACAAGTCATACAAGTATGGCAATTCGTCGCGGCGGTGCTCATATCGTTTGTTTTCATGAGCTTCGAGGGTTCTTCCCAGGTACAGAAAGCCTTGACCTGACCTCGGAGACGATCTGTCAAAGAGCAGCAGGAGCCACACGCTGGGTGCGACCGGGTAGAGACACAAATCCTGTGCCCTGGTTGAGGTGTATCGCGGTGGCAGGCGGGAACGCCAGAGAAATCGGAAGGGCGGGGAAACTAAAGTAACCAGCTTGCCTAGATATCGGGCTGGAGCCAGAGAATTTCCAACGAAAGGCAATATTGGGTAAGCCGCCAAGATTGTCGTGGCACAAGGGAAATCGCCCACCCCGGCAAAGGAAGCCGGGATGGGGCACCCACTTCAGAGATTCTCCTTGACGCGGACGGCGTGGGCCACCCTCCCATCCGCCAAAATCCCTTTCAAGGCCGCTTCACGTCCTTGAAAGGGCCACTCGACCGTAGAATTCGTTGCGTGGATGGCCGAAGTTTCGTATTCTGACGCCATGAATGTCCAGCTCACTCCGGAACAGAAAGCGTTTGCGCAGCGTGCCATCGAGAGCGGGCGACTGAACTCGGAAGATGACGCCGTTAGGCAAGCGCTTGCGTTATGGGAAGAGCATGAGCGGCAGCGTGCAGAGTTCCTTCTGACCCTGAGCGAGGCAAAGGCGTCGGTAGCCAGGGGCGAAGGCCGTGACGTTACTCCTGAGACCATCCAGCAACTCGCCGTGGAAGTGAAGGAACGCGGACGCGCCCGCCTGATGGCTGAACTCAACGCATCCCGCTGATGGCGCACCGACTTGCCCCAAGCCGGGTGCCCCATTCAAGGCCCTTTTTTGGCCTTGAGTGGGGATTTTCGTTTGTACTACCGGACTGTGGCTGTCACATGCGAAAAGACCCAAGCTCCGCTTGAATGGGGCACCCGGCTGGCTACCCTAGCATTCTCGGTATTTTGATGTTCGTTCCATTAGCGAACGCGGCAGGGGGGTGCCCCATGCTTTCCCATCTTTTGGGAAAGGGTGGGACTGAGGATCTTCCACGCCCGGTGCGATACACGTTGTTTCAGCACCTGCAGGACGTGGTGGAAGCACCACGCTTTAGCGTGGTGAATGGAGCGCCGTCTTGGTCATGGCTTTAGCCATGGTGGCGTGGGATCGAATCGCCCGATTGCCGTGAGCATTCGTTTGGACGCAACCGGATCATCGCGGCCCAGGTTGGCCCAGAGGAAGGGCGAACCCCGGGGCGCTAGGCGCTCGACCCTGGATTTCTTGGCTGAGATAGGGCGTTGGCCTGACCACCCGCCGGTATGTTTTCGGAATTACTTCTTAGGCAGCTGAGGTCTATCCTGAACGTGTCCCAACATGAATAAGAAAACTCCCGTCAACGCGCCATGCCCCTGCGGCTCGGGGCTGAAGTTTAAGAAGTGCTGCGGGAAACCGTCCGCTTCCCATGATCTCGCCACAGCAGTACCTGCGAAGATTCCCTTGGATTCTGGCGTCTCTGCAAGTCCGAAGAATGTGCGCCTAAGATCGCGCCCAATTGATCCCAAATCGCCCTGTCCGTGTGGTAGTCGAAAGACCTATGGCTCATGCTGCAAGGCGGTGCTCGCTCAGTACGGTTCCATCGACTCGCTGACTAAAGAAGAATCAATGCAATGGGAGGCCGGAGATATAGGCCAACTGGAGGTTCTGTATCGTGCACACTTTGTTCACTATCTGCAGTGGATCTACGAGCATACACTGCCTGCCGTCGCGGTTAACATGCCCCGTGCCGATGAGTTGGTCGAACTGGATAAGGACGCTCTCGTGCATCTGGTTGACACCATCGCTCGTTTCAAGGCAAAGCTGAACAGATCAGCTGAGATAGTTCCCTTCTTGGATCACGTTGAAGCGATTGTGCCGTTGCACGACTTTGCGAAGGACGTGGCTTTCGTGCGTGCAACTTGGCTATATGTTGCTCTTGAAGATGCGGAAGGGGCCCGTCGCGAGTTCGCTAAATTGGGGAGCATACACGCCTATAAGCGACGGGAAGCGAAAGAAGTCTACCTGGATGTGTTCGGAGACCAACTCTCGGACCGAGAAAAGATCGCGCTCGCAGAACAGATAGTTGCTCAGGCTGAAAAGGACGACGCAGTGCGGATTCAGTACACCTCCCTTAGAGCGATTTGTCTTCTCGAAATTGGAGAAGCGAACCAGGGCTTCGAGGCACTAGGGACTCTATTGGAAGGTTGTGCTCGCTTGGAGAGTTCTGACGATGTTGTAACAGTCCTGCGACTCGCGAAGGCCTGGGCGCTCTATGGAAAGTTCAAGAGCGATGCGAAGGCTCTGCGTAAAGCGGAGGAACTGCTGTTAAGGGTGCCAGAAAATGAGCTGACCCGCTTAGGTAAAGCAGCGCTGCTGCTGGATTTAGGATGGGTGCTTCGCGACCGAGAGAAATATCCAGATGCCGCAAGCGCTTTTCGGCGCTCGCTCGAACTGGATCCAGCTACCGTGACCAAAATACACCTCTCGCATGCGCTCGCACTCTGCGGTGAAACGGACATGGCGCGAGAGTTGCAGCTTGAACTCGAGGGCGATGATATCGAACAATCGCTCCGACTCGAATATTTCGCGGCTAAAGCCTCCTTGGCGATTGCTGCAACTGAAATAGATCTTGCTCGTGAAATCATCGAGGGGCTTAGGCAACTGCCCATCGAACATCCGTTCTGGCGGGAGCAGCGCGACCAACTCATTATCGAGATGTTTGATTTCGTTTCTCAGCCGACATCCGCCCGCCCTGCTACCAGACAGCGGTCAATCCTGAAACTTCTTCTATTCGCGAATGACATCGTAGAACTCAAGCCTCGTCTTTTCGGAGTAGGTGTAAACGTCAATAAGGTGATCGAAAAGTTCATAAGTCGATTCGACCATTAGGGACGCGGGTGGCCTACATTTGCCCTCAAGTTGGCAAATGCGGAGTTGTGAGGTACCTCCACCTCTCGGGCCCATCAACCTTTCTCTTCGGCGGCCTCGCCTAGCAAGGCTGCGACCTCGTCGCGAAGCCGGGGAAGATTCGTCTGGACGATGTCCCACACCAGCGCGTGGCTCACGGTTGCATATCCATGAATAAGACGGTTGCGGAACGCGATGATCTGTTGCTCGTCGGTTATGCGTCCGGCGATTTGCGGGAAGTAGCGGAGCACCTGGCTGAGAGCCTCGCCGATGACCTCGAAGTTGCGTTCCACCGCAGCGCGCAACATTGCGTCATTCTCGTATTCGCCCAGCGGCTTGCCGCACGTAAACGTCAGAATGTCGCCGACAGCCCGCTCCATGTCCCAAAGGTAAGCCCGCAAGCTACGCGGCATACAGCGGTTCCTGGTGCAATTCAATTTCTTGCCGAAAGTATGGATTGCGAACGGAACCGGCTTCGACCAGGTCCACACGTTGATGGAAAAGATGCTCCAGCGCCTCGATCAGGCCGAAGTAGGTGCTGGCATACGTGCCGGAAGCCAGCGGCTCGAATTCGACCACGAAGTCAAGATCGCTGCGGGAAGGATCGAAGTCGTCGCGCAGCGCCGAGCCGAAGAGCGCCAGGCGACGAACGTGATAGTCCCGGCAAATTGCAGCAATTTGCTCGCGTTTCTGTTCGACTTGCTGGTTCATTGCTATCACCCGTGGGACAAGAATAACAGGCGGGCGGGTTGCTTGGCCGAAGAGATCTTGAGCGACTGAACGTGTGGGGGAGTCCCCTTCGGGCACGCATCACATTACGAAAGTTTGGCTGCCAGAATTCGCATCCGGCAGCCCAGTCGATGTTTGCTATATCGCTTCGCTGGTCATAATAAATAGCGGCTTCATTTCGAAGCTCTTGTAATGCGGGCGCAGACGGTCAGTGTTGTAGTGCTCTTTGACGTTCACGACCTTCTTGGTTGCGGTGACGGCATCAATCGGCATGTTGTCATAGCGACCATTCTTGAGAACCACGAGGCGCCCGTGAATCCTGTTGAGGAGCAGATCGAGAGCCAGGTTTCCGTACGCCATGGGTGCGATGGAATCGATGGCATCCGGATCTCCGCAACGAACCAGGTAGCCCAGTTTCTGGTTAATCACGTCGATCGTCTTGCCATTGTTGTACTTGGGCGACAGATCCTTGATTCTTTCTGAAACCAAATCGCCGATGCCGCCAAGTTTCTTGTGGCCAAAAGCGTCAGCGCTGTCGCGTTCGAAAACCATCTCGCTGCCCTCGAACATTGCGCCTTCCGATACCAGCACGACCGAGTAGCGGCTGGGGTTGCGGCGGCGGTCTTCGCTCAGGAGTTCAGTCAGCCGTTCGATATCGAATCTGTGCTCGGGAATCACGCAACGGTTTGCGGCCCCGGCCATGGTCGGCAGCATGGCGGTGAAACCAGCGTAACGACCAAAAACCTCGAGTACCATGAAGCGTTCGTGGGATCCGGCCGATGTCCGCAGGCGGTTGGTCATCTCGATGGTGCGGGTGACGCAGGTGCTGAAGCCGATGCAGTAGTCGGTTCCCGGAACATCATTGTCCATGGTCTTCGGAATTGCCACGACTTTCACGCCTTCCTGGTACAGGCGCACCCCGTAGCTCAAGGTGTCATCGCCCCCGATCGGGATCAGGTTCTCGATACCGAGCCACTCCAGGTTCTTCAGAACTTCGGGAGTCAGATCGTTCTTGTCAGCCGTGTATGCATCTTGCAGGTGCTTCGGAACACTGGCCTTGCTCACCTTGCTGGGATTGGTGCGGGAACTATGAAGGAAAGTGCCGCCGGTGCGTCCTGCGCGATTGACGAGTTCCTCGGTGAGAATCTGGAAGTTATCGCTGTTGTCATATTCCGCGTCGCGCACGGTATCGACCAGGCTTGCCCATCCGCGGCGCAGTCCAATGACAGTGTAACCTTCGCGGAGAGCCCTGATGGTGACCGCTCGAATCGCTGGGTTCAACCCCGGGACGTCGCCGCCGCCCGTCAAGATTCCGATGACACCCTTTTTGCCACTTGTAGCCATCAAGGATTCCTATCCTCCAAATGGTGAAAAGCCTATTAAACACGAATTTTCTAAACCGGTGCAGTGACACTCAGCACATGGGACGTGTCCACATTGAGCAGCCAGAGTTTAGGAGGCCTGTTCGGTGGACCATATGGATTTCAGATCAAGGCCTGGGGTCAATTTCCCCGAATCTGCAACCCGGTTCACGGCGTCGAAACTGGTTATACTCTCAGAACGACGGCGGGCGCGGGACCGCCGGCAGCGATTCACATGGCAACAGAAGCCTCGACACCGTCATTAAACGAGCAAGATCTTCGAGACCTTGGTTTTGGCGCAGTCGTGTCGCGCGAGAGCCATGAGCGCCTGTTGAACCGTGATGGCAGCTTTAACGTCCGGCGTACTGGGCTCCGCTTCTGGTCGTCGTTTAGCGCGTATCACGCCATGCTCACCATGCCGTGGTGGCAGTTCTTCGGTGCCACGGCCATTGTGTACCTGGCCGTTAATGCCGCGTTCGCTTCTGCGTACCTGGCCTGTGGACCAGGAGCCCTGGGCAGTGAGACCGCGGGTATGCAAAACCACACTTACCTGAGGGCTTTCTTTTTCAGCGTGCAAACGCTGTCGACCATTGGCTACGGTCAGGTCATCCCCATAGGAACCGCCGCCAATTCGCTGGTTACGCTGGAGTCGCTGGTCGGACTGATGGGTTTCGGCATCGTCACTGGATTGATGTTTGCCAGATTTTCTCGGCCTACCGCCAAAGTGTTGTTCAGCCGTCATGCGCTAGTCGCTCCTTACCAAAACATTACCGCCCTGGAATTCCGAGTGGCCAACGCCCGGTCGAACGAACTGATTGAAGTCTCAGCGAAGGTATTGCTCAGCCGGTTTGAGGAGGTTGACGGCATTCGCACGCGTCGCTATTATCCGCTTCAGTTGGAGCGCTCCGGCGTGGTGTTTCTTCCGCTTACCTGGACCGTGGTACATCCGATTAACGGATCCAGTCCGCTATTCGGCGAGACTCCCCAGTCGCTGCGCGATTCACAGTCCGAGTTGCTTGTCCTGCTCAGCGGCTTCGACGAAATATTTTCCACCACGGTCCAAACTCGGACGTCATTTATCCCGGAAGAGATTTTATTTGACTACCGGTTCGCGAACGCCTTCGTAATCACCGCTTCCGCCAATAAAAAGGTTGCTGTGGATATGCGGCAGTTCGACAAGGTGGAGCCCGTACAACTCGCATTAAATCGTTGATTGCCATCGAAAGTGTTGGAAGAAGTGGCGGACCATCTTATGAGCGCGTTGAGGAACCTGGCGACGGTTCCACCCACAGTTGCGCGTTACAACCGATCTTGCTTCGTGCGTTCACATCCCGGAAGAGGGCGTTGACCCCAGTCATCTTTGCCTGACACGACGGATATCCTTGCCTTCGGGATACAATCAAGTGGTTCTAACCAAGCCGTTATTCATAAACATGTTGCTGTGGCGGCAGAAATCTTCGTTGTCTCTGCCAGGAACCGAAGTCTTTATGCCCAATCGTGAATGTTTACTAAATCGTCAGCCCAGCAGGACCAGGCAGCGCAACTGGCTATGGCTAATTCTTGGTGTTGGATTGATCTTGCAACTGGCTGCCTGTGGCCGCAGCACAGCTGAAGGTCCTCAGGGTCCGCCTACGATGCCGGTGAAGGTGCAGCGCATTAGCTCGCAGGAAATCGGCAACACGTCGGAATATGTTGCCACCATCAAGTCGCGCAATTCGGCCACTATCATGTCGGACGTTGAGGGCTGGATTTTCGCCATCAACGTGAAGTCCGGTGATGTGGTGAAGAAGGGCCAGTCGCTGATGGAGATAGATCCGCGCCGTCAGGCTGCAACAGTTTCCAACTGGGAGTCGCAGCGGGCTTCCAAGGAAGCGAATCTGCAATTGGCGAAGGTGCAACTCGATAGAACCAAGGGTCTGTATGCGTCGGGTGTCGTCAGCAAACAAGAACTTGACCAGGCACAGTCCACCTACGATGCCGCCAATGCGGACGTGAAGTCGATGGATGCGCAGATCAATCAGCAGCAGGTACAGCTGAAGTATTACAGCGTGTTCGCTCCCGTGGACGGCATAGTTGGCGACATTCCCGTCCACGTTGGTGACCGGGTGACGAATACGACCATGCTGACGACAATCGATGAGCGCCGTGGTTTGGAAGTGTACCTTCCCATTCCTTCCGACCGCGCGAAGGAGCTGAAGATGGGCGCTCCGGTGCAGATTCTGGATGCCAGCGGAAACGTTATCCTCACCACGCGGGTGAACTTTGTCTCTCCCCAGGTGGATACCGCTACGCAAACAGTGTTGGCTAAGGCTCCAGTGGACCAGGCAGCTGACAAGCTGCGATCGCAGCAACTGGTTCGTGCCCGGATCACGTGGAATACGCAGCCTGGAATAACCATCCCGGTGGTGGCGGTGTCTCGCGTTAGTGGCCAGTTCTTCGCGTTTGTTGCCGAACAGAAAGACGGCAAGGCGCTAGCGCGGCAGGTTCCGCTCACGCTGGGCGAGATATCCGGGAACGACTACCGTGTGATCAGCGGTTTGAAAGCCGGTGATGACGTCATTGTCTCGGGCGGGCAGAACCTCGCTGACGGCGCGCCAATTAAGGTTCAGCAGTAGCTCACGGCTTTTAAGAAGAAGGGGCACTCACCTTGTTCGCTGATTTCTTCATCAAGCGCCCGGTATTCTCGACGGTGACGTCACTGGTCATTGTCATAGCCGGAGCAGTGTGCATTCCTTTGCTGCCGATTGCGCAGTTTCCTGAATTGGCCCCGCCCACCGTAGCCGTAACGTCGTTCTACGTTGGCGCCAACGCGCAAGCCGTCGAATCTTCCGTGACTACCATCCTCGAGGAGTCCATCAACGGCGTGGAAGGCATGCGCTACATGACTTCCAGCAGCGGCAACGACGGGTCGAGCCAGATTTCCGTCGTCTTCGAGTTGACCCGCCCCCTCGACATCGCTGCCGTCGACGTCCAAAACCGCGTCTCTGGCGTCACGGGTCGCCTGCCCAACGAGGTGAAAAACACTGGCGTCACCGTCAATAAGGTGGCCTCCTCGTTCATCGGGGCGGTCGGCTTCTACAGCGACGACAACCGATATACCCCGCTCTTTATCAGCAACTACGTTGACATTTACATCAAGAACGCCATCAAGCGCATTCATGGCGTCGCCGACGTGGAAATATTTGGCGAGCGCAAATACTCCATGCGCCTTTGGCTTGATCCTTCCCGCCTGGCGGCGCGCGGTCTGACTGCGGCCGACGTCGTCTCCGCGTTGCAGCAGCAGAACGTGCAGATTGCCGCCGGGCAGGTCGGTCAGGAGCCCACTCCCAAGAATCAGGCGTTTCAGATCAGCGTCCGTGCCCTGGGACGGCTGACCGAGGCGGCACAATTCGACGACATCATCCTCAAGCCCGGAAGCAACGGTGCACAGGTTCGTTTGAAAGACGTGGGACGGGCCGAATTGGGTGCCGAGAGCTATAGCGGCAAGCTCCGGTTCAACGGCTACGAAGGTATCGGCATTGGGATCTCGCTGCTTCCCACGGCGAACGCTCTCGACGTGGATAAGGCCGTAAAGACAGAATTAGCGCGTCTGGCGCTGCGCTTTCCGCCCGGCCTGAAGTACGCAATGGCGTTCGACTCCACGACGTTCGTGGGCGACTCCATTCGCGAGGTGTTGAAGACGCTGGTCGAGGCCATCCTTTTTGTGATGATTGTGATGTTTCTCTTCCTGCAGGATTGGCGAAGCACGCTGATTCCCGCGGTGACCATCCCGGTGTCGCTGATTGGAACGTTCGCCTTCATCAAGCTGCTGGGATTCTCGATCAATACCCTGACGCTGTTCGGCATCGTGCTGGCTACCGGCCTGGTGGTTGACGATGCGATTGTGGTCATCGAAAACATCCAACGTCACATGGGCGAAGAGCACATCAATTCGCACGTGGCGGCGTCAGAGGCCATGGGTGAGGTGACCGGTGCCGTGGTGGCCACATCGCTCGTCCTGGTGGCCGTGTTTGTCCCCGTAGCGTTTTTTCCGGGGACCACCGGGATTCTGTATCAGCAGTTCTCGCTCACTATTGCGTTTTCGATTGCGATTTCGGCCTTCAATTCGCTGACCTTTACGCCGTCGCTTTCGGCGTTGCTACTGCGGCCCGAGCGTGCCCACGAGAAGAAGAACATCGTCTTCCGCGGGATTGAGACGGCCATCAAAAGAGGCACATCCATTTATACGGCTTCGGCCCGCAAGGCGATTCGCGTTCGCTACTTCGTGCTGCTCGCGTTCTTTCTCGGACTGGCCGCGACCTATTTCGTGTACAAGCGCGTACCTTCCGGTTTCGTGCCCGACGAAGACCAGGGTTGGTTCATGGTCCTGGTGCAGGGACCTCCGGGCGCTTCGCTGGAGTACACCTCAGACGCCTTGCGCCAGGTGGAAGCAGCACTGGCCACCGAAAAGGACATCACCGGCGCATTCAGCGCTATTGGTTTCAGTTTTGCCGGCAGCGGCTCCAACCGCGCCATGGTGTTTCTGAACCTCGCCGACAACCGCAAGGGCGACGAACATTCCGCCGCGGCCATCGTCAATCGGCTTCGCGGGCCCCTATCGCAGATCAGCGACGTGCAAGCCTTCCCCTTCCTGCCTCCCGCCATCGCAGGCGTGGCGGCATTCGGCGGCTTCAGCTTCCAAGTCCTCGAGGAGGGCGGCGGCTCCCTACAGGAGCTGTATGAGGTCACCCAAAGAGTCGCGGCCGCGGGAAATGCGCGGCCTGATCTACGCGGCCTGTTCAGTGGTTACACCGCCAACGATCCGCAATTTTTGGTGAAGATCGATCGCGAGAAGGCGCGTAGCCTCCAGGTTCCGTTGCAGCAGATCAGCGACACCCTGCAGGTCTACATGGGCTCGGCTTACGTGAACGATTTCGATTTCAACAACCGCGCGTACCGCGTCTACGTGCAGGCCAGCCAGGACTTTCGCACTCAGCCGCACGACATCCGCAACTTCTACGTGCGCTCCGACACCGGCACCATGATTCCCCTCGACAACCTGGTTGACATGAGCGAGACTACGGCTCCGCAAGTGATCTCCCACTTCAACCTCTTCCGCTCGGCGGAAATCGACGGATCGGCCGCCCCCGGCTACAGTTCCGGCCAGGCTCTCAACGCCATGCAGGATCTGGCCAAACAGAATCTTCCCCTCGGCTTCAATTACGCCTGGTCCGGACTCTCGCTGGAGGAGGTCCGCTCCGGGAGCCAGTCGGTGATCCTCTTCGGTCTGGGATTGCTCTTCGTTTATCTCACCCTCTCGGCCCAGTACGAGAGCTTTGTATTGCCTTTTATTATTCTCCTCAGCGTACCTATGGCCCTATTGGGTGCGCTGCTTGCCCAGTCGGCGCGCGGCTTGTTGAACGACGTTTACTGCCAGATCGGCATGGTCATGCTGATTGGCCTCGCCAGCAAGAACGGAATTCTGATTGTCGAGTTCGCCGAGCAACTGCGCGCCAAAGGACTGTCGATCACGGACGCAGCCGTACAAGCGGCGCGCATCCGTCTGCGCCCCATCCTTATGACATCATTCGCCTTCATACTGGGAGTTCTGCCGCTTGTGTTCGCCACCGGCGCGGGTGCTGCCAGCCGCAATTCCGTGGGTACAACCGTGTTCGGCGGAATGATCGTCTCCACCGGACTGAATCTTCTCTTTATTCCGGTGCTTTACGTGATCGTGAAGTCGCTGACCAGCAAGGACAAAGAAGCCCCGGCCGACGGCACGGCGTCAGCAAGTTCCTTATAACGTCTGACTGGCGCGACGTCGTGAACGGAATTGTCCCCTGTAGTCATTATTGGCATCGTATCAACCGTCACCACAGCTATTGATCTACGTCACAGAATTCCCGTTCGTACTGCGCTAAAAAGGGGGTAGCATTAACCGTTAACAATGAATGGTAGCGGTCGCGTTTGCTGCTTTCGCGCTCGTGTCTGTTCGACGTGACCACCTTGCCATTCGCCTCGTGGCCCCACCGCGTGGGGAGATTGGTCGCCTGCAATGGCCACGGCACAGCTCACCGCATCTGGCGTGGGCATCCACAATGTGCTCATTGCCACGGATTGTTCTCATCACTCATCTGCCGCCCTCAGCTACGGTCTGAGCTTCGCTCATCGCTATAGCGCTCACGCTGAAATTGTCTACGTGTTGCCAACGGACGAGTATGCTCTTGCAGGCCCTGAGGCGCTGACGGCGGCGAAAGACGCCGCCCGACGGGACGTGCTGGACCTAAAAACTAAGCTGCGCTGCAGCCACTCCTTCGAAGAAGACGTAGACTATCGCGTCAGCATGCTTGAAGGTTCTGCGGCCGATTGCCTCCTGGAGTGGGCCCGCGAAAAGAGGATTGACCTGATCGTTGTCGGTACCCACGGACGCGGCGGATTGGGCAAAATTATCCTTGGGTCGGTGGCTGAGAAGATTTTTAGGCATTCATCCGTACCGGTGCTCACGATTGGCCCTCACATCCATCGGCCAAGGGAAGTCGTTGCTGCCCACCATATCCTCGCTCCCTGCGATTTGACGCCGAGATCGCACCCTGCCGTGCAATTTGCGTGCGCTTTGGCCAAGGAGCACAACTCGCAGTTGACGGTTCTGCACGTAATCGATCATGCCAACGAAGGTATGAAAGTGGATCCCGAGCGCGTCAAGCAAGGGATTCAGGGAGAGCTAACCCACATTTTGGGAAGATGCGCGGATGGCGTTGATGTTTGCTACCGAATCGAGTGCGGCAAGATTGCCCTAACCATTCTCAATGCCGCAAGCGAAATCGACTCGGACCTTATTGTCCTGGGAGTCCGGCCGTCGTCGGGCTTGCTCGACCGGTTCATGTGGCCCATCGCCTATGAATTGGTGCGTGAAGCTGCATGTCCGGTACTTACCATTCGCGGAGGCGTTTCAAGTCGCTAACCAGACTGCGTCTGCACCTTCTATGATGATTGGGTGAGTCCAAGAGATACCGCTCGCTTTTCAGTTTCGATTGCATACCAATTGCATATCCATCCGCTTGCGGGCCGATGCCCTTTGAATTTGCGGCTTGGCCTGAATGAGATACAGTTCACGAAGAGCAGGAGGAACCATGCGATTGATTTGGCGTAGCGCGCTCGGATGTGCGCTGGTCGTCATCTTTTCCGGCTTGCTGTGCGCAGCTCAAGAGACAAAGGGCACCGACCAATCTGTCCAGACCCGCCCGCAGACCAGTGGCGCACAACCCGGCACGCCAACCGAGACACTCAGTCCAGAGAGTTTTCAAAAGCTGGCCAATAAGGTCCGGCACGAACTGGTCATGCTTCCGTACTACGACGTGTATGACAACCTCTATTTCAGGATCGATGGACGTACCGTGACCTTGCTCGGCCAGACACCGAATGCCACTACCAAATCCAGTGCGGGAAATGTCGTCAAACACATCGAGGGCGTCGACAAGGTCATCAACAACATCGAACTGCTGCCGCCCAGTCCCGCTGACGAACGTATTCGCCGAGCCACCTACAGGGCGATTTACAGTTACGGCCCGTTATTCAAGTACTCGCACGCACCAGTGCCTCCCATTCACATCATCGTGAAGAACGGAAGAATAACCTTGGAAGGAATCGTCGACAGCGAATCGGACAAGCAGATTGCAGGGATGCAGGCCAACCAGGTCCCGGGAACGTTTCAAGTCACCAACAATCTGCGCGTGATCAACCCAAACGCCGGCGAGAAAAAGAAGAAAAAGGGTTGAAAATCTGCCCGCTCCACGGATGGTCAGGCTTCGGCTACAACCCCCGGCGCAGGGCCTTCGTTTCTGAAGTGTCTTGCGCCCGGATTTCCGAACACCGCAAGCACCTTGTCGCGCAGTTTTCCAGCGAGCGAAAGCCATGGCAAACACGGGCGCAACCGTGCCATATCGCGCCTAGCTTCGTTCCAATTCCAGTTACACCGCGCCTTTCAGTACCAGTTGCTCCGCAGGAGAGAATGCATGCGACCGGATCATCATTGTGCTCAGCAGGGAAGTCAGTCCCGACGACGCCAGGATCATGGCGATCACTACGAACTGGTATATCGCCGCGTACATGGGATTCGCACCCGACAGCAACATTCCAGTCATCAAGCCGGGAATCCAAACAATCCCCAGCGACCGTAGGTTGTCGATGGCCGGAATGAGGGACGAATGAATGCTCGCTTCCGCGTAGCGCGCCACCGTCGCTTCTGGTGCGGCACCCAAGGCTAGCGCCGTCTCAATCTCGCCTGCGTGCGCCAGCACCTCCGAGCGAAAGCGGTTTAATGCCAGTCCGTTGGTGTTCATGGCATTCGCGATGATCATGCTCCCTACCGGAATCAGCGATGTGATCGCGGTATCGATCACGCCGGCCCAGGTCATGATGGCTGTCACCAGGCCCGCTCCGGCAGCGATGGAATACGTCGAAATCCTGGCAGCGCCAGGGATGTTTTTCGCCCGCTTGGCCGAAATTGATCCCGCCGCCACCACCATACCCGCCAGGAGGAATACACTCGTCCAACGCGGCCCCTTCAGCAACAGAGCCAGGATCGAACCCACGGCCACGATTTGCACTATCCCGCGCAGCAAAGCAATGGCTGCATCGCTTTCCAGGTGAATATTCTTGCGCCGCGCCAGCAGTACAACTGCCAGCGCCAACACGGACGCAATGGCAGCTTGTGCCAGTCCTAGAGCAATCTGAGACGGGAACAGGTATTTAAGCACCTAACACCTCCATGGCCGTACCGCTTTGGGTCAGGTGTCCCGCTTCCAGCAGGATCACGCGATTACATATCCGCCGCGCCTGGTCGCGATCATGCGTAACCATTACGCACGTCAGGCTGTGGTCCCGCACCAGGCTAGCAATGAGTTCTTCGATGCCAAGCTTGGACTCTTCATCTAGTGCCGATGTCGGTTCATCGAGCAGTAGCACTTCGGGGCGGTTGGCCAGCGCGCGTGCCAGCGACACCCTTTGCTGCTCGCCTCCAGACAGCACCGACACTTCGCTCCCCGCAAATCCTGCCAGCCCGACGCGATCGAGCAGGCGGGCAATGTCCTCGTCCGGCACCGTCTCGCCCCGCTGGGCAGGTCCAAAGCGCAGGTTCGATGCGACGTCCCCAGGAAAAAGAAACGGCCGCTGCGTGACCATCCCAACGCGCCTCCGAAGTTCACGGGGCGGCAGCAGACGATAGTTGATTCCGTCGATGTACACGGTACCGTTAGTGGGCTCGTCGAGACGATTCAGCAATCGAAGCAGGGAACTCTTGCCGGAACCGCTGGGACCAACAATCCCGAGCAGATCAAGCTTAGCCACGGTGAACGATATGTCTGACAGGATGGATTTGCCCTGCACCTCGCGCCCCAACTTCTCCGCGCGCAACACAGCATCGGGTTGCGCCCGCTGGTTGGTGGCGGTCATGCGGTCAAGTGCCCGTAATAGATCTTCGTCTCGTATTCGACGACGACTTGACCATCGTCGGCGTACTTCGAGAAAAGTTCAGGCAACTTTTGCAGCATCGTTTCTGCCGCGGGACCTTCTCTGGGAACGTAGGACGATGACAGCAGCCGTCCTCGCAAGCCTTCAAAATCGAAGTGCTGCCGAGTTTGTTGCGCGATGAATTGTACTCGGTCCGGAGCGAAGAATCGCGTAATGACCTCACGGCTGGCGACGGTTTTATGGTTGACTTGCTGATAATCGACGGAATATTCGTGCAGAAAATCTTCGTAGGCTCGGAGAAAGGGAGTGGCTTGAGTGTCCCGGTCATGCCAGATCAGGACGGCCCAACCTCCCGGCTTGAGGATGCGAGCAAATTCAGTTCGAGCTTGCGGTGGTCGAAACCAGTGAAATGCCTGCCCAGCAACCACAAAGTCCATCGACGCATCAGCAAGTGCTGTATTCTCGGCACTTCCGTCGACCATGCGGAAGTTCGCATACCGCGCCAGATACTGCTCTCCGGCCTCACGCATTTCGAGGTTGGGTTCGACGCCGATCACTCGGTTACCATTCTGCAACAGGATCTCGGCCAGCAACCCTGGACCGCAACCGACATCCGCAATGACATGGTCGGGCCTTAGGCCACATTCCCGTTCGAGGGCCACCAGCACGTCTGGAGAATAGTGAGGACGGTACTTGGCGTAATCTTGCGCGCGGTCAGAAAACCTCGCCACGGTATCGCGATATGTCTCGGACATGGGTGTATCTTATCGTGAGCGATGAAGCGTACGCCTAGCCCCAGGCCCGCAATGGCCAGTGCTGTAGCTGCAATGATCCGCCAGATTCCCCGCGGACGCGTCAGCACCTACGGCGCGGTCGCCGAGGCCGCTGGCTATCCCCGCTGCGCCCGTCATGTCTCAAAAGTCTTGAACCAAGTGCCTGGCTTGCCTTGGCAACGGGTGCTGGGCTCGGGCGGCCGAATCTCACTGCCGGGTGAAAACGGCTTTGAACAGCGATTTCTGCTAGAGGCCGAGGGGGTACGGTTCAAGGGCCGCCGAGTGGACTTGGCGACCTACGAACATCGGTTCACGGGCATTCGCCGAAAGGTATCTTCCAGGAAGAAGTAAGGACGGCAGTCCCTCAAAAGTGGCATGAGAAGGACCTAAGACGGCTCTTCCCAATGGTCCTCATATTGCCCTAGAATCAAGGTGGGTTGTAAATCGTTCATTTCTTTATGTCGCATTCGCACACCACGACGCACCGAATCGCGCTTGCTTTGTTGGTTTTGACCACCGCTCTTTCGGCTCAGCGCTATACGGGCCACGATCATGCCGTTTTTCATCGGCAGCCCCAAGCCCCACCGTCTGCGACAAAGCATCAATCCCTAGCCGCGGGAAACCCAACTGCAGGTCACCAGAAAACGACAGCCTCTACATCCACTTCGTCCCAGCAGGGCTCGCACCCCGGGACGACGCAGGGCAAGTTCGGCAGCGACTTGAACCACAACTCAGTGCCGCCCAAAGCCGAACCGCCTCTCGATAACTCGCCTCGCATGTAGCTGACGCCGGAACCCGGTTGATTTAAACTGCTTCCCTTTCCCAGTTGCGGTAAACGAAAATTAACACTCTCGTAGCGCTACTGGGTTATAAGATACGGTTCTATGCAAGAAAAGCCCTTAGAGATTGAACGCGTTGACGATGGTGGAGGATCCAGCATCATTTTTCGCCTCCATGGTCCGTTGCTTTTGGGAAACTTTTTCAGCTTCCAGTCGATGGTGCGTAGTGACCAGTCCAACCTGCTTATCGTGGATGTCGCTGACGTTCCCTACATCGATTCCGCGGGCATCGGCTGTTTGGTGGGTGCGCACGTGTCGCGGGAACACAACGGCCGCAAACTCGTGGTTGTTGGCGCTACAGAACGTCTGCTCAACTCGCTGAAGGCAACCAAGGTCGACCAGTTGTTTACCTTTGCCAGTTCGGTTGAGGATGCACGCTCTAAAAATCCGTCCTCGTAACGTCAATTAGCGCGTAAGCGGGCTATCTTGAGCCGGACAGGATTCGTTCGCGAGTCCGGGCTGAGAGAGCCGCCACCGGGTGTGCCGAAGTCCATTACGTCCTTGGGGGCGGCTATGGCTGACGCCCTACTCAGTTGTTCCGCGCCAGTATCTCGATCACGCTCCGCACGTCCTTGATTTCGGCGGCCACGATCTTCGCGATTGCTTCAGCTTTGAATGGCGGATAAAGAGTGGCCTTGCCTCCAACGGAGACCGCAAGATCGAGTCCATCAATCGTGATTTCGTGAAGAATCGCCGGTTCGTTGGCCAAGCGCTGCGCAATAAACCACGCTGCCTCTCGCGCCAGGTCGATATTAAAGTTGATCAGTGTGGTTTCGCTCTTAAGGCCCACCGCCGACAGGTTCTTGATAAGCGGTGACAAGGCGGCCATCTCCGACTCGACCGCTCCCACTTGGGCTGCGAGTACGTCGTTGATTTGATCGAAATCGGTTTTGAGCTGTGGCAATTGGTCGCCAGGACTGACTTGGGCGCTAGCGACGCCAAGGTCGAGGTTGATGTGCGCATTCATCCCCGCCAACAGGTGTTGCAGGATCAGGCAATTGTCGTGGCTGCAGGCTTCGAAGGCCAGTCTCCAGCTGCGGCTTGGGGAGCCGCCTGACTGGTACGCCGAAAGCGCGTCGAGATAGCGCGACGCAAACACCACATCCAGTTGTTCCATCAAGGGACCGTTTTGAAAGGCTCCGCCCTTCAGCCCGTCGCGCACTGCGATTGTGACTCGGCGATAGAGCGCGGCAAAGTATCCCATACGGCTCTGCTCATCCCAGGCTCGCTGGATGATGGAGTCGAGGGCCGCGACGACTTCGTCAATCGTGTTTGCAGGCATGTGCGGATAGTATCAGACGATCTCAAGGTAAACGACGGACCTATCTGCCAGCGTTACGGTTTCACCAACATGGTTTGCCCGATGTAGTGCACGGTCCTGTCAGCACGTGCGGTAGATTCGATACCGCCGCCGTGGTTCCCACTCACAAAGACTACGTGGAACGTTCTGCTCTCCAGCATCCCCGGAAAGCTGCCCTTGCGCGCGCCGATTTCTAGAGTCTGTGTCGCGTCGTTCCAGTGAATGAGAATCGTTGCGTATGTCCCCTTCTCGTAGTTGTAGCCATCGTTCTCGTCTTCGTAGAGCGTGAACGCGCCATCGGCGCCGCGATAGACGCGCAGTTCAATTGGATCGGCGGGCTTCTCAGTCGCGTATTGCAGGTCGGGGCCCATGGGCAGGATAGAACCTGCACGCACGTACAGTGGCATGCGATCGAGGGGAGCGGCGGCTTCGATTGTCATTCCGCCAGCTTGTTTCTGCCCCGTCCAGAAGTCGTACCAGGTTGTCTTTGGCAAGTACATATGCCGTGAGTTCGCCCCAGGTTCTGTTATAGGGGTTACCAAAATCGCTGGACCGAACATGAATTGGTCGCCCACATTGAGCGCTCGCGCATCGGAGCGAAAATCCATCGCCAACGCACGCATCGGCGTGTAGCTGCCATTCGTTACCATCCACCCCATGGAATAGATGTAAGGCATGAGGCGATAGCGCAATTGGTCATAGCTGGTCAGGATCTTCTGCGCTTCGGCTCCGTAAGACCACAGCTCATTCTGATCGTTGCTGCGAGTGCCGTGCACGCGGAATATCGGACTGAAGGCGCCAAACTCGAACCAGCGCACGAAAAGCTCGCGATATGCAGGATCGCCCGGGTCACCGCTTACGAATCCGCCAATGTCGGTTGTCCAGTAGGGAAGTCCCGAAAGTTCGAAATTCAACCCGGCAGGAATCTGGCGCTGAAACGTGATCCAATCGGAGTTGATGTCGCCCGACCATGCTGTGACCGCGTTGCGCTGGCTTCCTGCGAACGCTGAACGCGAAAGAATGAACACCCGTTTCTTGTCCGAAGCGGCTCGCTGCCCCTCATAGACCGCAGTTGTCGTCATGAGAGGGAATAAGTTCACGTACCGATTACCGCTGCCGATGGCGAGCTTGTGATTAAGCTGTATGTTCTCTTCGCGCCCTTCGGTCTCCGGCTCGGTTGTATCCAGCCACCATGCGTCAACCCCAAGTTTGAACAGACCGTCATCCATAAGCTGCCAGTAGTACTTGCGTGCTTCTGAGTTGCTCGCGTCATACACCGCCATTTCCGCCTTGTGGTAGGGCGGCTTCGCGACAACCGTCTTGTCGATGAACCACCCGTTCTTGTCCATCGTTTCGTATGCGGTTGAACCCGGCTCGAAGAATGGCCACACCGAGATCATCAGGTGAAAGTTTGCACGATGCAGCTGGTCGATCATGCCCTTGGGATCGGGATAATTCTGGTTGAAGACATGCTCGCCCTTGCGGTTCCACCAGAACCAATCCTGCACGATATTGTCGATAGGAATTTTCAGCTCACGATACTTTTCCGCTACGCCCAGTAACTCAGCCTGAGACTTGTAGCGGTTCTTGCATTGCCAGAAGCCGTAAGCCCACTTGCCGAACATCGGAGCGGAACCGGTTAGTTCCCGATACTCGCCCACGACGTTGTCGAGTTCGGGGCCGTACAGAAAGTAGTAATCGATGGTGTCAGCCACCTCGGAACTCAGATAGAGCGCGTGTTCAAAGCGATTATTGAAGCGACTGCGCGACGTGTTGTTCCAGAACAGCCCATAGCCAGCGCTTGAAACCATCAGAGGCACCGCAATGCTGGTGTTGTCCTGCGACAGCTCGACCGACTCGCCGCGATAGTTCCATACCCCGGCCTGGTGCTGCCCAAGTCCGTACAGCGCCTCTGTCGAGCCGTAACCGGCGAGGGTCATATAGTCTTCCGCGCGGTAAGTCTCCTCGCCGTTGACGGTCACCGGCGTCATGGTCTTGGATTCATCGTGTAACAAGGTACGGTCGGCGGCATCGGTGTAAGTGATCGCCCCGGTCTTGCGGTCCACCGCGACTTTTAGTGCGGCCGTCTGCAGCGCGAGTTCAGCCTCGCTGTCTTTTAGCGACCACGCCGGCGCCGGCCAGATCGCTTTGATTACAGCGGGATTGAGGTTCGCCGGGAAAGATGACGTGGGCGAATAAACCAGGTGGATCATCAACGGCGTGCAGACCGTCAATCGCAGGGTGCCGGTCTTCATGTGGAACACCACGCCGTCAGGTTGTTTCTCAAAACCAGTGACAGGATTGGGCGCAGTCCACTGGGCTGGCGCGTTAGTAGCGAGAAAAACTGCAGCAATCAGCGAGGGAAATATGCGGGCGGCGAAGTGTCGAAGCATGATGTCGGGTCTCGCAGTGATCTTAGATCATGCGAAGTCCGCGAAAAAGTGATTACAAGAGAAAGGCGTTCCGCAGACCCGCGTCGCCACGGAGAACCTGCGCTATGCTCTATCGCAGCGTGATGGCCTGCTCGCCCAGTTGCTCGTTGATCAGGCGATTGACCAGCTTCTTGATGCCCTCGCCGGTCTTCGTCAGCACAAAGTCTTTCTTCGCATCAGACCAGTCCAGCTTGAAGCTGGTGGACAGCGCTGATATCCAGATCTGTCGCGCGGGCGAGTTTGGCGAGACGACAAATTTACCGGGCGGCTCCTCGAAGCTGATGTGCAAGGCTCCGGCGTTGTCCTCGGCCTCGAAGTCTGCCTCGCCTTCGGCTTCGTATAGGCTGCGCTTCAGGCCCTCAATCGCTGCATCCGCAAGGCGGCGAAAATCCTGTTCGTCCATGACGGGATTATATCCTCGCTTATCCGTTTAATTGCGTCAAAGGTGCTGCTTCCTGCACGGTTGGATTGAACATACGTCGCCGCAGAAGGAACTCTGTCCACAGGTCAGCCGGGAGAATCATCAGAAGCGATCGCGCAGATGGCTGAAACTCTCAACCTGCAGCAACCGACCATCGGCAGCATGGCTGCGCAACTCGTCACGCTCCAGCATCCAGGTGTTGTCGTGCGGAACAAACACCGCGTGCAAGCCCGCTTCCAGCGCAGGATTGATGTCCGATTTTGGGCTGTTGCCAATCATCCAGGTGAGGTCCTTTAGCAAGCCATATTTCTCAACGACCGCGCGATATGCCGCGGCATCTTTTTCGGCAACCACCTCGATCGCCGTAAAGTATTCCTTCAAGCCCGAACGCTCTACCTTTCCCAATTGCTCTGTGATGTTGCCTTTGGTCACCATGAACAGCCGATGGCGCTTGCGACAAGTCTGCCAGGGTCTCTGGCACTTCAGGTAGGAACTCCATGGGATGCTCGGCGATCTGGTAGGCAATCCCGCGGATAGTTTCGTGCAACTCTGGCGTAACCGGTTCCACTGACAGCCTTTCGAAGCAGATCACCAGCGCGTTAGCGAAGCTGTGCATGCCATACCCGTGTTGCCGGATGTTCTCCCGCTCGACATCATAGAGTACGTGCCGGACTTCGTCGGGCGTGTACCGGTGGTGGTTCAGGAAGGAAATAAACTCCGTGATCGCCCGTTCAAAGTAGATATTGTTCTCCCAGAGTGTGTCATCGGCATCGATGAGCAGGTTCTGGCCGGGCGCGACCTTTTCCAGGCGAACTTCGGACATATTCTCTATCCTATCGAACTGTGATTGAGATTAGCGGGCGGAGAGAAAAGCGTCTTTCAACGCAAAAGAAAATAACCGGCGACGAAGCCGGCTATTATACCTTGGAAATTTCAGAGGCGACTAAGCCGTGACGGCAGAGTCGCCGACAAACTCGACGTTCGGCTGATGCGGGATGATGCCTCGTTCATAACCCAGCGCCAGAAGCTTGCTTATGGCCTCGCGGCCGTCCTTGCCGTAGTCAAGCGTCCGTTCGTTCACATACATCCCGACAAACTTGTCGGCCTGCTGTACATCGAGATCGCGCGCAAACTGCATGGCGTACTGCAGGGCCTCGTCGCGGTGGTCCAGAGCATACTGAATACTGTCGCGCAACGCATTACAACACGAATTGATCAGAGCTGGCCCGAGATCGCGCTTGATGGCGTTTCCGCCCAGCGGGAGCGGCATGCCCGTCAAGTCCCGCCACCACTTGCCCATGTCCACGATTCGGTGCAAGCCCACCTTGTTGAAGGTGAGCTGCCCCTCGTGGATGATCAGTCCCGCCTCGAATTTGCCTTCCAATACCTTGGGGATAATTTGATCAAATGGAATGACCTCGGTCACGACATTGGGAGCAAACAGCTTGAGTGCAAGGTACGCAGTTGTCATCGTGCCAGGTACGGCGATCTTGATGTTGGCAATCTCTTCCACCGGAATGTTGCGTGACGCGACGATCATCGGTCCGTAGCCTTCGCCAACACTGCCGCCGCTGGGCATGACCGCGTACTTGTCCTGAATATACGGATAGGCGTGAAACGAGATCGCCGTAATGTCGTAATAGCCTTCAAGGGCCTTGCGATTCAACGTCTCAATGTCGCAAAGCGTGTGGGTGAACTTTACTCCCGGCACCCGCACTTTGTTCGTGGCCATGCCATAGAACATGAAGGCGTCGTCGGAGTCGGGGCTGTGTGCCACCTTGACTTCGCGGGTCTTGTTGTCAGAACTGCTCATGCGAGGTACGGCCAGTCTACCGGTGAAATCCGGGTGAAAACGTCGTGGAGCGCTTGATTACGCAGGTGGACGATTCTAAAGCGTCCGCTGCAGCCGCCTTGCCAATGCAGCCGCGATCATGACCTTCATGATCTCGGCAAAAAAGAACGGCAGCAAGCCGAAAGCCAGGGCACGCTGCCAACTCTGTGTCACGACCGCAAGCCACGCGATTCCTGACCCAAACAGAACGATCTCAGCAACAATTCCGGCCACTGCATTGCGCGCGAAAGAAGCCGCTCCCCGCTCTGAAAGCCACCCGGCGACAAAAGCGGCAACCGGATAAGCCATCAGGTATCCCCCAGTGGGACCGAACAACTGCGCGACACCGCCAACGCCCGCCGGACTGAACACCGGCAGTCCCATAGCTCCCCAACCGAGATAGAGCGCGGCCGCCGCAAATCCGCGCTTACTGCCTAGAGCCAGGCCCACCAGTAGGACGCCAAAGTTCGCCAGTGTCAGAGGCACGGGCGTGAACGGCAGAGGAATTACCAGTCGCGCGCACACGGCTATCACTGCGCTCGCTCCGATGACAATCCCCGCCTGCTTCACCAGGCTCAACCAGTGCTCGGCAACATTTGTCTGCGTGCGAACTGCAGTTTGTGCCATTTCTTTATCCTCGTATCAACGGCATCGTGAACGCCGGCTTATAAAGACTGTTGTTCCTTCGAATCCTTCTCGCCCGCTTCATCGACCGCGGAACGGGCCTGTGCCTCTTGGTGCTCATGTTTCAAATGCCGCCTGACCCGTACCAGTACGGCAATGCCGACCGCCACAAGAGCTGCAGTGCACACCACCAGGAGCACAAACAGAAGCTTGATCACCACAGGATTTCAGGATAACAGATGGCACCCTCTCCGAGGGGACGACGAATGAGCATGCAATCCAGGATTCGCCAATGAACCCCTTATATCTCGGTCCCAGAGGGACTTACTGTTTTCCGCTACCCTTGCCGGTCATCGCGGCTTCGATCTCCTCGGCGGAGTGCGGCAAAGAGGCGGTCAGGTCCACGAGCTTGCCATCAGGCGATACCCACACGATGTCTTCGATACGCACACCAAGCTTCTCTTCGGGGATATAAATCCCTGGTTCGATCGTGAACACGGCCCCCCGTGGAATTGGAGCCATGTTGTCCCCGACATCGTGGACTTCCAGCCCGACGTAATGACCCAATCCGTGGATGAAATACTGGCCGAGCGGCTGACCGTGAAGGTCTTTGCCGTGAGAATTGATGTAGTCGTAGGCAACCTTAAAAAGGGAATCAGAATCACGGCTGGCTAATTTAGTTTTTCCCTGCCTGAAGGCCGCCATCGCTGCCTGTTGGGCTCCTAGCACGATGTTGTAGATCTCGCGCTGCCGGTTAGTGAATTTACCGCTCGCCGGGGCGGTTCGGGTAATGTCCGACGCGTACATGGCATATTCACCGGCCACATCCATGACCACCACATCGCCCGCTTTGATCGCGGCATCATCGGCGGAATAATGCAGAACGGTCGAATTGGCACCGGTGCCCACAATTGGTGCATAGGCCGGACGTTCGCATCCCCTTTTCATGAACTCGTACTGCATCCGGGCATCGATGTCGTGCTCATTGAGCCCAGGTTTGAGCATCTGTAACGCTGCCATGTGAGCCGCGATCGAGGCATCAGTGGCGTGGCGGATCCGGTCCACTTCGCCTTGGTCCTTCACCACGCGTAACTGCGCAAGCAGGGGTTTGACGTCCTGGGTCGAAGTGCGGAGAGGAAATGTATTGGTGCGACGCAGCCATTCCAGCGAACTGGCCGACGGCGAAGCTTCTCCGTCCGTAGATTGGTCAACGTAGACCGTAGCAGGCCCGTTGCCTAGAATCCTGGCAAGTTCGGCGGGCATTTGATCCAGAAAGTCTACCCGATCGAACCCGGTGATTGTCGGCGCTAATGGGTTGTCGGCGCCCAGTTTTGGGCCCGTCCATTTTTCCTGCGCAACATTATGAATGGGCAGGAAGAGTGTCTCCGTATAGGGTCTGGGAGTGACATTTTCTTTGGGGTTTATCGCCGCAGCGATGACCAGCGCTGCACCCGGCTCAGTCGATCCCGACAAATAGTAGAAGTCATTCTCCTGCCGGAATCCGTTAACCGCGTTCGGACCCTCGGCCTCGGTTCCCGCGAATATTATCGCTACCCCACCGCTCATTTTCTGAGCCAGGGCCATGCGGCGGGCGCGGTAGTCGGCGTTCGACTGGCGATCGAGCGCGAGGCAACCACCGCCCAATCCGGCGACCAGTACAAAGGTGAACAAACACTTCAATGATGTGCTGCTAAGTATTGATTTCATGTCTGTTATAAAAATCTAAACTCCGACCGGAAATGGCTTTGTGCTGTGCTCCTCGGCGCGTGAGGCAACCAGGCTGTCGAACCGGCCTTGCAACAACGACATCAATCCCGTGTACCAGTAGCCGAAGACGAACAGAAACAAGAATGGCACCGTGAAATAGTTTTCGTTGGCGATGGCATACCACACGGTCAGCGCAAAATAGCAACCGATCAGAAGTTCGATATAGGGAATCCATCCCAGCCGCTTACGATATTTCTTGGCGGCGACGCTCTTGTCCTGCTTCGAGACCACCCGGTATTTGGGAGTCCGGGCAAACGCGGTTTGTTTGCCCACGATGGCTTCCAGCACAGCTTTGGTATTGGTAACGGTAAGCCCGATCCCCAGCGCCATCAGCGGCGGCAAGTAAAGAAACGTCCGCAGCCAGGACTTGGGAAACAGTTCTTTCTGCGACATCAGGTAAAAGCTGGAGATCGAAAACGTCGAGGCCATGAACAGCGGCAGGTCGATGTAGAGCATCTGGAACCAGCCTTGGTAAAAACGGATGATCATCGCCGGCATCAACAGTGTGCTCAGGATGATCATGAGCGGATAGCTGAGATTCGCGGTCAGGTGGTACCAGGCCTCGATCTTCTCGCGCCGCGAAACATCGGCGCGCAGTACCTTAGGCAGGTCCTTCTTGGAGCACTGAATCAGCCCCTTTGCCCAGCGCGCTTGCTGTGTTTTGAAAGCCGTCATCTCGATCGGAAGCTCCGCCGGACACTCCACATCCTGCAAATATTTGAACTTCCAACCTTTTAGCTGTGAGCGGTAGCTGAGATCGGTGTCTTCCGTCAGAGTGTCGTGCTCCCACCCGCCGGCGTCATCAATCGCCTGGCGGCGCCACATGCCTGCTGTGCCATTGAAGTTGAAGAACACGCCCGCTCGCGACCGCCCGCCGTGCTCCAGCACAAAGTGGCCATCGAGCAGAATGGCCTCAACTTCTGTCAGGAAGGAGTAGTTGCGGTTGAGGTGCGTCCAACGCGTTTGCACCATCCCGACTTGCGGATCGGCGAAGTGGTGGATCACCTTCATCAGCCAGTCCGAATAAGGCGTGAAGTCGGCGTCAAAGATGGCCACAAACTCACCTGAGGAAACCTTTAAGCCGGCGTCAAGCGCCCCGGCCTTGTAGCCTTCTCGATTGGTGCGGTGGTGATAAACGATGTTGTGCCCCATTCCGGCATAGCGCTCGACCACCGCCCGTGCGACCTCGATGGTCTCGTCAGTGGAATCGTCGAGTACCTGAATTTCCAGCCTGTCGGACGGGTATTCCATCTTGCAGACGCACTCGACCAGGCGGTCGATGACGAACTGCTCGTTGAAGATGGGGAGTTGGATCGTCACCTTGGGGAGTTCGACAAACCTCGAAGACGGATCGGTCGTCTTGTTCTTGCGGTGCTTAAAATACAGGTAAACCAACTGGTAACGATGCATTCCGTAGAAGGCCAGCAGGATCAGTACGACAAAGTAAGGAATCAACAGCGCCAGGTCAAACGCGTTAGCGTGGTACAGCCCCTTAAACGTCGTGTCGAGAAAATGCGTGCGCAGATAGTGCCGGAGTCCGCGAGGCTCCGCCAGCACGGTGCACAGCATCATGAGCGTAGCGTTCAGGAACTTGTTCCCCTCGAGAAATCGCCCCAGCTTCGTAAGCGGGCGCAGGTTGATTCCACAACGCGATGATTGTACCTGACGCCGCCCGCCGCGAAAGCGGGAACTCCCCGGGCGGGAATTCGGAATCGCCAGTGGGAGTTGGAGTGGCTCCATTCACGGGGAGAGAAGAGCCACGTTGACTCTTGCCCTTCGCGGGCGAACAATAGAGTAAAGTGCAGGGGGATGAGTCTGCGAAGGGCACTCTTTGTCGTTCTGATCTGCGTCTTGGGTTGCGCATCAGCCATCGCGCAGTCGCCGAATACATCTTTGAATTCGTCCACCGCGCAGAGCCCGACGTCGGAACACGATCCCGAAGACGCATTTCTGTCCCCGACCCATTACACCAACGTTTACTTTGGTTTCGAGTTCGATTTTCCGCCGGAAGCACGGCTGAAGCCCATCCCTACACCGGCCACCATGGACCGTCGCATACGATTGTTGGAAGTCCTGGGGCCTGCTCCTCAACACGCCGGCATTTCGATTTCCGCTTACGAATACAAGGGAAAGAACTGGACAGATGCGAAAGGAATCTTGCGCCGCCAACTCGATCAGGATCTTTTCGTCGGAGTTGAGGAGCTACACGGGCTCTCAAAGACCACAATCGACGGCCACCAGTTCTATTACTTTGAGACCCGCAAGGGCGTAGAACAGCACGTCGAGTTGGCCACCGAGGCGAACGGGTACGTCCTTCTGGTGGTCCTCGAGGCCAACGATCCCCAGACGGTAAAGATGTTGAACGCGGCCTTTTATCGGCTCAAGTTTTTTCCTCCTCAGGAAGCCCAACTGCACGCTGGGCCCGACGCGGCCGCCTACGAAGGTCCGGCAATTTCGTCGCAACGTCTGCGTGAGCTTAAAGAGTCCCCTCCAGCCCAGCGGATGGATCCCGGCAAGGCTCAAGACGGCGTCTACCGCAACGCGCAAATCGGTGTCCAGTTCGAATTTCCCAAGGACTGGAGCATTCAACCACAGGGCGCCATTGAGCCCGCGGTGTCGCGCTATCGCGAAAGGGTCTCAGGCGAGCCTGTGATGGGACCGCGTGAACGTGAGGTCGTGAAGGCGTGTCGGCGCACTCTACTTTCTGCATGGAAAACCAAGCCCGGCTCGGATGGCCAGGTTCCCTACGATGACTTTGGCGAGGTAACGCTGACCGCCATGCCGCTGTCGTGCGTGCCTAACATCCATTTTCCCGATGACCCCCACGATGCAGACGCGGTCCGCAGGTTTCTCGTAGGTTTCAGCTTCAGTGAGCCGCTTCAGCGTGACATGAACGATGCCCGCACTTTCGAGGCCGGCGGCAAGACCTTCGTCCTGACGCACGGAACCATCGCCTACAAAGAAGAGGGAGATTCGCTCTCGCGCCGCATTTCGGTAGCGATGGCGATGGCTGAGCATCGCGGATACCTTCTGGTTTGGATCTTTGCCGCCCCTCATGATGCCGAGTTGCGCGAACTTATGAATGCCAAGATGGGCTTCGATTCCGAGCCGAGTACCAAAGCGGCCTCCACGATCAAGGCCGGAGGTGGACACGAACCGCCAGAGAGCCAAGGACAGGTGGCAAGCCCTGCCTCTGCCCTAACCGATACGGGGGCGATCGCCGCTGCGCAACCCGCTGCTGCAGTCGCGTCTCAGGTCGCTCCCAGTCCAGGCAGCCCTGACGCAGTTGCTGACCCACCCGCTCCTGCTCCGGCGAACAACTCACCGGGAGCCTCGCGTCCTACCCTACTCCGTGACGGCGAGAGTTTGGAGGGCCAGCAAATGAAGGGCCAGCCGCTACCAAGCAAAAAGGCTGATTGATTTGCTTCTCACGCTGGGAGGAGAATCCCGGCGGGATTCAGTGTGTGCGATTCAGCATCATTGATGACCGAAGGAACAGCAGAAACCTTACTTTCCTAAGATTGTTCGTATCTGGGCGACGTGATTGATATCGTGACCAGCGATTTGACGCGCCAGATCGGCAACACTCATCCGGCCTCGTTCCTCGTGGACGCCGTGACGCTGCCATTCCTCAGGAGTGAGCTTGTCGAACATCTGCAAATTTGCTCGGCGCAACAGGCGAAAGAGCTGAAGCGATTCCTGCGGGCTGCGTGCGGAATATTCTCCGAGGCTCTCCCAAACCTCCTGGTCGTAGCCAGGCAGGGGAGTACCGTCGTGCTCGATCATCTGGCGATAACGCCAGGTGCTGACGACCTCGGCTTCGGAAAGATGCGCGAGAATCGTGGCTACAGACCACTTGTCCGGCGCCGGGCGCTCAACCAGTTTCTCGGGCGGAATGCCATCGACTAGATTTGCCAGCTGCTGGGCGGTTTCGCGTTGGACGGCTACGGGATCCTTGCCTTCCATCAACCCGACGATGCGCGCCTTGTATTGCATCGGCGTTTCCATTGCGGCACCTTCCTTTCCCGTGCTAGTTCAGGAAGAATTTGGTGTAAAGGGTGTCGCGCTGCGCCGGACGGAAGCCGGCATCGCGAATAATGCGTCGCAATTCCTCTTCGGTGGTGCAGTTACGAACTCCGGCGGCCCGCACCACGTTTTCCTCGATCATCACCGAGCCCACGTCATTCCCGCCAAAACGCAAGCCCATCTGGCAGACTTTCAGGCCCTGCGTCACCCAGCTTGACTGCACATTCTCGAAATTGCTCAGGTAGAGACGCGCGATGGCCAGCGTCTTCAGGTATTCGACCGCGGTGGCTTCATCCCATCCGCGTCCTCCCAGAGCCGTGTTTTGTGGCTGGAACGACCACGGAATGAATGCGGTGAATCCGCCGGTTTCCTCCTGCAGGTCATACAGGACTTGGAAATGATTGACGCGATGCTCGTAGTTTTCGCCTACGCCAAACATCATGGTAGCCGTGGTGCGCATGCCGAGTTTATGCGCCGTGCGGTGCACATTCAGCCAATCTTCGGTCAGACACTTTAACCGTGCAATCTTATAGCGCACCTCATCGTCGAGAATCTCGGCGCCCCCACCTGGAATGGAATCGAGTCCTGCATCGCGCAACCGTCGGATGGTGTCCTCGATGCTGAGGCCACTGACCTCAGCGATGCAGATCACCTCCGACGCGGAAAAGCAGTGCAAATGCACCTGCGGAAAGCGCTGCTTCATTCCGCTGAGCATCGCCTCGTACCACTCAATCTTCAGGTCAGGATGCAGTCCGCCCTGCAGCAGGACTCCGGTGCCGCCCAACTCGACCGTCTCGCGCACCTTGTCGTAGATGGTGTCGAAATCCAGGATGTACCCTTCAGCCGCCAGCTTGCCTTTCAGGGGGCGATAAAACGCGCAAAAGGTGCAGTATTCGGTGCAGAAGTTGGTGTAATTGATGTTTCGATCGATGATGTAGGTGACCACGCCATCGGGGTGCAGACGGCGGCGGACCGCATCGGCTTCCATGCCGATGCCGATCAGATCGTCGGAGCGAAACAGTTCAAGCGCTTCGGTTTTGCTTAGGGACATAAGAGATCACAACCCACTGTGACATTCTAAAACATTGGAACCCGGCAAGGCACGAGCGGCGAATATTGAAGAAAGCTTGTGAATCCGCAGGCGGCTTGCGCTTCCACGAAACTAACCCACTCGTAAAGCGTTTATATCCAAGGCTGTAATTGCGGCAATCCCTGTAAAATGAAAGACTATTCAGGGACACTCGGTAAGATGTCCCAGCCAAGGCTGCTAAACTTCTTCGAGCGTTCGTGGGCAAAGCCATTAAAGGACATACGATGAATCGACCCGCTCCCTTTGGATTTCCAAGCGGAAAAACCATATGCCTGTTGCTTCCCAGCCTGCTGCTGGCGCTGGCTTTTCCAGCCTGGGCTTCGTTGGGCGACAACGTCACCACGGTGCAGAACGACAAAGTGCGCATGAAGGGAACGCTGCGCAGCGTTGCCTCCCAGCTCTACGTTAAACACGAAATTCAGGTTCCCACCGGACAGGTTGTGCGCGAATTTGTTTCTCCCGATGGCACCGTCTTCGGCGTAGCGTGGGAGGGACCGTTTCAACCCGATCTGCAACAGCTTTTGGGTTCCTACTTCGGGCCGGTGAAGCAAGCCGTGGCGGCACAGCAGCGTCATGGGCATGGCCCGATATTCGTGGAGACATCCGGTTTTGTCTTTCAGCAAGGTGGACACGCACGCAGCTTTCATGGCCGGGCTTATGTGCCGTCCATGGTGCCACAGGGTGTAGATGTCACCGATATCCAATAAAGGAGCGGGCGTGCGAATTCTAGGAATCCTTGCAGGAGTAGCGTGCCTCGCATTGCTGGCGAGTTGCGGAAGCAGCAGCGGCTCGACCGCCACGCCTACGATCACGCTGGTGGGTGCGAGCTGTTCCCCAACCTCGATTGCGTCGCAACAGACCAGCCAGTGCACGGCTACGGTTACGGGAACAGGTAGTTTCAGTTCCACGGTGTTTTGGACCGCCAGCGGTGGCGGAACCATTACCGCCGCCACCGGCCTCTTCACTGCGGACACCGTACCTTTCTCCACCCAGGTTACGATCACAGCTACCTCGGCGTCAGACTCGACCAAGAGCGGTTCCACCACCATCACCGTGGCTGCGGCCGGTACCGTTACCGGGGTTACTGCTACGTGCAGTCCGGCGTCTGTTCAAACCGGACAGGTGTCGACTTGCTCTGCAACGGTCAACGGGACGGGCGCCTTCAGTCCCGGCGTCACTTGGTCGGCTAGCGGGGGAACCATCAATCCGATCACTGGCCTGTTCAGCAGTACGAGCTCCGGTGCCTATACCATCACTGCCACTTCGCAGCAGGACTCTACAAAGAACGGAACGACCACGGTAAACGTCGCCCCGGGAGTCAGCAATTCTCTTCCCATCGTGGTTGACGGCGGGCCAATACCCAACACCATTTATGCCAATGGCGCGTTCGTCACCGTGAATGTCTGCGTGCCCGGAACGTCAACCTGCCAGACCATCGATCATATTCTGGTCGACACCGGCTCCGTTGGTCTTCGATTGGTCGCTAAGGGGACGGCTGGCGGAGAATTTGATCCTACTGCCTTCCCACCGCAGACCGATGCCACCGGCAACTCTATTGCACAGTGCAATGTGTTTGTCGATGGCTTCGCTTGGGGATCGGTATCCAAGGCAACCATACAGATGGCTGGCGAGACTGCGTCCAGCGTTCCGATCCAGATCATCGGCGATACACGGATTCCCGCTGTGCCCGGCAGTTGCTCGTCTCAGACCGCAGGTGGCGATGAAAGCAGTCTCACCGGATTGGGCGCCTACGGCGTCCTGGGCTTGGGAACATTTCAGCAGGATTGCGGTGCGGGTTGTGTCAGCAACTCCCCCATTCCCGACGTTTATTACTCGTGCGCTGGTGGCACTTGTAACCCAACGCTGCTGGGTCTCGCACAGCAGGTAACCCACCCGGTATGGGCCTTGCCGCAGGACAATAACGGAGTGCTGGTCCAGTTGCCACTGGTCCCCTTAGGCGGCACTACAACCGTGACCGGGACCCTCTTCATTGGCATTGGTACGCAGGTGAACAACGGATTGGGCTCAGCAACGGTGTTTAACACCGACGCCAACGCTTACTTCACTACCATCTACAACGGCCAAACTAACAGTTGCAGTTACATCGACAGCGGGTCGAACGCGTTGTTTGTGCCAAGCTCCGGCAACCCGTTGTTAGTGACTTGCAGCTCTACCAGCGCTGGGAGCGGATTCTATTGCCCGGCGAGCCTCCTGAGCCAGAATGCGACGAATTCGAGCGCGCCTAACACCAACAATCAAACCGGGTCGGTTGCCTTTAACGTTGGAAACGCCACCACGCTGTTCACCAACAATGGCGGGAACAACGTGGCGTTCAGCGAGTTGGCTGCGCCCAACGGTCCCATCAGCGGTTGCGGCAGTTCGTTCGATTGGGGTCTCTCGTTCTTCTATGGAAAATCCGTGTTTACCGGCATCGAGCAACAGCCAGTGAGCGGTACGAACTACGTGGGACCCTTCTGGGCATACTTCTAGCACGTTAGGTTGAATGGAGGCTGCAGGCGGAACGCTGGAACTCCAGCCTGCAGCTTCTCTTGACGAAAAACCGTGGGCAGCGTTTCAATGTTTCGATGCCTGCGAAGAAGACACCCCGCAAACCCGCCAGCAGTAAGTCATCGCGTCAAGCCACCAGCCGAGGACCGAAGTCCAGTCGCCCGGTGATGCCGGCGGTTTACGGCATCCCGAAGAGCATGAAGGGCAGTCTCTCATGGCAGTGGGCACTCGACCGGCTCACCAACTCCCACAACTACCTCATCACCACCGTGGGCCCCGGCTCCCGTCCGCACACCATGGTGGTTTGGGGCATCTGGCTGGAGAACGCTTACTATTTCAGCACCGGATCGGCAACCCGCAAGGCAAAAAACCTTGCAACCAACCCGAACTGCGTTGTCTGCAACGAAAACGTGGAGGAGGCGGTAATCGTCGAGGGGCAGGCACGTCAACTCGCAGTGCCGGAAATCCCTAAAGCGGCGTTTGCCTTGTATCAGAAAAAATACGGCTGGAAGCTCGATCCTGAGATGGGTCCGGTCTTCAAGGTGACGCCGCGCGTGGTCTTTGCCATGCCGGAGAAGCTCTTTCCGGCAGGCGCAACCCGCTGGCTATTCGATTGATCTTTGCCGCGGCATGTCCCACACTGTGGGACGAAGTTACTTGCGGGCACTGCCAAATGCCACGGGACCAAGGAACCGCAGTTCCGGAACAGACTTGATCAGGCCTACCTCATGCGCATAGGTGAGAAAGAGCTGCAGGCCCGCGTGATTCTCGCGGTCCAAATAGTAATGAATGTTCTCCGTGAGGTAGGTCGTCACTTCAGCTTCTGTGATGCCCAGCCTCGGCGCCCACTCCTTAGCCAATGCCTCGATGTTCTCCGGTAGCAACCCGTGATCGCGCGATTGTTGGAATGTCCCGATGAGATTCATTCCTTGCGGCTGGCGATGCAAGGCATCCAATCGCACCGCCCAGAACGCGAACACAAATGGTTTTCCTGTCAGCCTCCGCCAGTCGTGGCCGAGGTCATAAAGATGGTATTGCGAGTCGTGCATCGAGATCTGCAGGGCCGAGTCGCCAATCAAGAGCGCGGCGTCATGGTCCTTGAGCATCTCCCTCAGGTCGGGCGCATGCGGAGTAAACTCGCGATGCCCGCCGAGAAACTTGGCAAACAGTATCTGGGTCAGCGCTACCGAGGTGCGCGACGAGGTGTCGGTTGCCACTGTGCGCACGTCCTCAATGCGCTTCTTGCTGACCAGCAGGATCGAGCGCACCCGGTCTCGTGAGGCAATTGCGATGTTGGGCAGGATCACCAGGCCGGGAATCTCTGCGAACGTGATGGCGGGAATGATTCCAATGTCCGCGTGGTTGGCGGCAAGGGCAGCAGCGCATTCCGATGGGATGGTGTATTCGATCTCAAAGTCTTGTCCCGCTGTACCGTGTTCGAAGTCCCACATCAACGGGGCCGTATTCAAGAATGAGATCGCGGAAATACGCAGACCGGGCATGAAAGATCGAGTCTAACAAAGCCGTGATCCCTTCCTGCGATAGCCGCTGAACCCGTCTCCGTCGTTCAAGTCCGGGTCCACATCGGTCCCGGTTCAATGCACTGCTCATTGTGACGCGCATCCTTGACGGTAACCATCGGCAAGGTTACCTTCATTCTGATCGATCTTCGTGCGGCTCTGGAGCCCTCACAATGGAAACTGAAGTACAAGTCGCGGCGTGCGAAGCCTCCACCGTTAGAGCGCTGCAATGGCTAGCACTGTCACTAACCCCGGGCATCGGCGCTGCCCGAGGACGCAAGCTGGTCGAGCTCTTCAACGGTATCGACAGGCTGTTTGCAGCCACGCTTACGGAGCTTGAAGGCGCAGGTCTATCGGCCGGATCGGCACAAAGTCTGGCCAGTGGCAAGTCCCTGGAACTGGCATCTGACGAACTCGATCGGGTGAAGGCGTTCGGCGCACGCATCGTGGCGCAAGACGATCCCCAATATCCCAAACGCCTCTACGAGATCTACGATCCGCCTCTTGTTCTGTATGTTCGTGGAGGCACGGATATCATTAATAAATATGGACTTGCCGTAATTGGTACCCGCCATCCAACGCCCTATGGCACGGGCATGGCCGAGCGCTTGGCCTGCGACCTTGCTGCACGCGGGCTCACAATCGTGAGCGGGATGGCTCGTGGCATCGATAGCGCCGCCCACCGCGGTGCGCTCAACGCACATGGCCTGTCGGTGGCAGTCTGGGGCACCGGTGTTGACGTCACGTACCCCAAGGAGAACCAGAAGCTTACGGACCAGATTCTGGCCACTGGCGGTGCCATCATAAGCGAGTTTCCTTTGGGAACCTTTCCGGCCCCGCAAAATTTCCCTATCCGCAACCGCGTCATCAGCGGAATGTCCATCGGTGTGCTGGTGATTGAGGCTGGAGAATACAGCGGAACCCGGATAACCGCGCGTTGCGCTCTGGAACAAGGGCGGGATGTTTACGCCGTGCCTGGCAACGTCACGAACAAATTGTCGTGGGGGCCTAACACATTGATAAAGCAGGGTGCTGCACTCATTGCGACGTGGGAAGATGTCTGGGAAGCGCTGCCGGCGGATATTCGCTTGGCACTAACTCCGCCGGAACAGCCTGCATCCCAGACGCCTGAAACGGCATCACTGTTCGAGGGGCATGAGTTGCCTCCCGACGAAAAACGGATCTTTGCGGTTCTCCGGGCTGATGAGCCAACGCATATCGACGACCTGGTGGAGCGGTTGGAGGCTCAGCTGTCATCGTCGCAAATATTCAACGCCTTGTTCGAACTGGAGCTGAGCGGCAAGATCAGAACTCTTCCGGGCAAGTATTACGTCAGGGTGATCTGAAGACTTGCCCCTTTCGGTGTCGTCAGTTCGTGAAGTTCTAACCGCCGGAGACCAATGAAATTGCGGTCGCGTCACTGAGTGCGTGCTGGTTTGGGCAGGGACCCACTTTTGCCGCCGCTGAACTTCCGTGCTAGCTTCATATCGGATAACGCAATCATAAAGACGAGGTTCCATTGTCAAAAGGCTTAGTAATCGTCGAATCGCCCGCCAAGGCGAAGACGATCCAGAAATATTTAGGAGCCGGGTATGAGGTCGAAGCCTCGCTCGGGCACATCAAGGATCTCCCCAAGAAATCGCTCGGAGTCGATCTCGACAACGAATTTGCTACGGAATACGAGGTTATCCCCGGCAAAGAGAAGGTTATCGCCAGGTTGAAAAAGTTGGCGAAATCGGCGGAAACGATCTACCTGGCGCCCGATCCTGACCGCGAAGGCGAGGCAATTGCTGCCCACCTGGCGGAAGAACTGGGCGGCGAGCGGGTGGACGGCCAAAAGCTCAAGAAAGGCTCGCCTGTGGTGAACATCCGCCGTGTCACCTTCAACGAGATTACGAAGCGTGCTGTCCAGGACGCGTTCCTCCACCCGCGTGACATTGACCGCAACCTGGTGGACGCGCAGCAGACGCGCCGCGTGCTGGATCGTTTAGTGGGCTACCA
The DNA here is from genome assembly GCA_963779555.1 of uncultured Acidobacteriaceae bacterium. Classification (GTDB taxonomy): domain Bacteria; phylum Acidobacteriota; class Terriglobia; order Terriglobales; family Acidobacteriaceae; genus DASRAA01. Next base: position 74,152 of record CAVZYS010000013.1, on the reverse strand, counting down.
AGTGTCCCCGTTACTCTGGGATAAGGTGCGGCGAGGCCTCTCCGCCGGCCGGGTTCAGACTGTAGCGCTACGCCTGATCGTGGAGCGCGAGCGCGAGATCAAGGCCTTCGTCAAGGAAGAGTACTGGACGATCGCCGCTCATCTGATGGGCTCGAAGCCGCCGCAATTCACCGCTAATTTTATCGGCATTGGTGACGAAAAAACACCGATCCCCAACGGTGAGGAGGCTGAGAAACTCCGGGCTGCGCTCGAAAACGCCGACTGGTCGGTTCGCTCGGTCGATAAGCGCGAACGCCGCCGCAATGCTGCCGCTCCGTTCACCACCAGCAAGCTGCAGCAGGACTCCTCGCGCAAGTTGCGCTTCAGTGTGAAGCGCACCATGATGATCGCGCAGAGGCTCTATGAAGGTATCGATCTCGGCGACGAGGGCACCGTCGGACTGATCACCTACATGCGTACCGACTCCACGCGCGTGTCCAACGACGCCATTGCTGAGGTACGCGAACACGTTGCGAAGGAGTACGGGAAGGAATTCCTGCCCGAGACTCCGAATGCCTTCAAATCCAAGAAGGACACGCAGGACGCCCACGAAGCCATTCGTCCGACGTCAGCCTCGCGTAGCCCCGAGGACATCAAGAAGTACCTCCAGGAAGACGAGTACAAGGTCTACAAGCTCATCTGGCAGCGCTTCGTGGCGTCACAGATGAATCCGGCGGTCTTCGATCAGACCACGGTCGAGATCGATGCCAAGAGTGGCGGCATTGACTATCGTTTCCGGGTCACCGGTTCCGTACTCAAGTTCGAAGGTTTCTTGAAGGTTTACGAAGAGTCCAAAGACAGCAAGGACGAAGAGGACGAAGCGCTCAAACATAAGCTCCCGGCCCTCACCGAGGGCCAGAAGCTGACGCTCAAGGCGCTCGACACGGAGCAGCATTTCACCGAGCCGCCTCCGCGATTCAACGAGGCATCGCTGGTCAAGGAACTGGAAGAGCGCGGCATAGGACGCCCCTCGACCTATTCGGCCATCCTTACCACCATTCAGGAGCGCCAGTACGTGCAAAAGGTCGGCGGCAAGTTCATTCCTACGGAGATCGGCTTGGTGGTCACCGACCTGCTCGTGGAAAACTTCAAAGACATATTCGATCTGCAGTACACAGCCCGGCTCGAAGAGGAACTCGACGAGATTGAAGACGGCAAGGAGCATTGGAAGATCGCGCTGGCCGAGTTCTACGAAAAGTTCGAGAAGGACCTCCATTATGCCGAAAAGCATATGGAGAACGTGAAGCGGATGGAGAAGCCCACCGACGAAAAGTGCGAGCGGTGTGGCTCGCCGCTGGTCATCAAGTGGGGCAAGCATGGTTCGTTCTATGCGTGCAGCTCGTACGACAAGACCGATCCGAACAGTTGCACATTTACCAAGGAAAATCCGATCGATCTGCCCGACCTTGATTCGGCCGACCTGCAGGAGACCACCCAGGAGGAATACTGCGAGAACTGTGGGCGTCCGATGGTGCTCAAGCGCGGTCGATTCGGCCAGTTCATGGCTTGCACCGGATATCCGGATTGCAAGACCACGCGGCGTCTCGACCAGGCGAAGAAGGTTCCCGACATTCCGCTGGACGAAAAGTGCCCCCAGTGCGGACGCAACCTGCTCATCCGGCACGGCCGGTTTGGCGAGTTTGTTTCATGCAGCGGCTATCCGGATTGCAAGTACGTCAAGCAGAACTTTATCGGCGTGAAGTGTCCGGAATGTAAAGATGGAGAGATCGCTGAAAAGAAGGCTCGCCGCGGCAATTTCTTTTATGGGTGTTCGAATTATCCCAAGTGCGAATTCACTTCGGCATTTAAGCCGGTCGCGGAGTCTTGCCCCGAGTGCAAAAGCCCTTATCTGCTGGAGAAGACCTTGAAAGACGGCACTTTCCTGGTTTGTCCAAACAACAAGCGAACGACCTCAGAAGAGCCCAAACGCCGCGGCAAGAAGAAGAAGGAAGCAGTCGAGAGTACGGTCAGGTGCGACTACTCGCGGCTGCTCGCACCGGCAGCGGTCGTCGCCTAATCTCATTGATTGGCCTCCAGCACTACCACGGCATAAATTCAGCCTAGCCCCCGGCCGGGCTTTTCATTCGGAAAGGAAATCGCGATGGCCAACTCACAAGCGACTTATCAGGATGCCGAGCTTTTGCTGAAACTCTACGATCTTCGGCGTGAACCCGTGATGCGGGAAGCCAGGAGCTATTTCGTTCAGTTCATGCCGCAATCGGCAGACGAAGTGTTGGAGGTTATGCGTAGTTGGGGATCGAAGGAGGGTGCATATCTGCGCCAGGTATCCGGTTACTGGGACATGGTGGCTTCCCTAGTCAATCATGGTGTCTTAAATGAGACCCTGGTATATGAGACCTGCGGAGAAATGTATCTGGTTTACGCCAAGCTAAGGCCCTTCGTGGCGACTATTCGTGAAGGCATGGGGTCGCCCGACTATCTAAAGAATGTCGAAAAGTTAGTGGAGGCGTCGGCCGATGGCCGTGCGCGGGTGGAGCGCATGCAGGGTCAGTTCAAAGAGTGGATCAAGCGACGTGACGAAGCCACTGCGAAACGATGATCTTCTAGCTGAGATATTCGCGGATGTACGGGTCGTGGCAGCGCAGCAATTCCGGTGCGATGCCCTCGAAGATGATCTTGTGGTCGCGGAGAATCAGAAACGTCGTGTGGACGTTGCGGGCGGAACCGTCCTCCAGTGGAACCATCTTATTGAGGTTCCGATCGAAGTAGTGGCTGGCCATGGTGAAGGCGTCTTGCAGGCGGTGCGTCACCAGCAGGGAACTGGTCTTGTACACGTCGCGCTGTTTCACGACCAACTCAATGATCGTATTGGAAGTGACCGGATCGAGTCCGCCGGTTGGCGAGTCATAGAGGAGCACTTCGGGTTGGGTGATGATGGCGCGCGCGATCGCTACACGACGTCGCATACCGCCTGACAGCTCCCCGGGAAACAAATTGTAAGTTTGCCCCAACTCTACGAATTCCAAGGCTTCCAGCACGCGTGCGTGAATCTCATCGGTGAGCTCACCGGTTTCCTCCATCAAGCGATACGCGACGTTTTCTTCCACGGTGAGTGAATCGAACAGCGCGCTCTCTTGAAACACCATGCCAATTCGCCGCCGCAGTGCGTACATGTCTTGCTCGCGCATGGCGGAGATTTCTTCGCCAAGTACGTTGATGGTTCCAGAATCCGGTCTTATGAGCCCGAGAGCCAGTTTCAAGATTAGAGTTTTGCCGGTTCCAGATTCGCCCAGCAGTACCTTCGTTTCGCCATGCTTGAGTTGGAACGAGACGCCGTCAAGAACAGGCTGATCGAAGGCAATGAAGACATCGTCGAATCGAATCGCCGGCGCGCTGGTGTTTTCAGGGGAAGACTGCGGTTGTTCGACCGGGGGCGCAAGGCTGGACATGCGTTATTTTCCGAAAATCCCCATTAAGAGCTGGGTAATAAAGTAGTCGCTCACCAGGATGAGCACGGATGCCGCGACAACAGCTTGCGTCGTGGCGCGACCCACGCCTTGTGTGCCACCCTTTGCCGACATGCCGTAATAACAGCCGATGGTGGCGATGATGAGGCCAAACACCACGGGCTTGCACAGTCCCATGAACACATCTTCGAAGCGCAACGACTGGTATGCGGTGCTCCAGTACTCGTTGGAATTCAGTCCAAGTCGCAGGAAGGAAATCACAAACCCGCCGGTGAGGCCGACCAGGTCGGAGATAATGCTCAGAAAGAACAGCATGACGGCGGAGGCTATTACCCGCGGCGTCACCAGCTTCTTGGTGGGATCGACTCCCATGGCGCGCATGGCATCGATCTGTTCGGTCACTTTCATTGAGCCCAGTTCGCTGGCCATTCCGCTCGAGTTTCGGCCAGCCACCATCAGTCCCGTCAGCACCGGACCAAGTTCGCGCACCATCGACAGCGAAACCAATTGTCCGGTGAGAGACAATGACCCAAACTGCTGCAGCGTGGCAGACGTTTGCAGTGCCAGCACTGCGCCAGTAAAGAAACCCGTGAGAACAACGATGGGCAGGGAGCCTACACCAATGGAATCAGCCTGCAGCAACGTGTCGGCGATGTAGCGCGGATGTGCGAAGAGGTTGGTGAGCGACCGTCCGGCCAGGAGTGAGTACTCCTGTACGGCCTCGACGTTTTCCTTTGCCACGTCCGTCAGGTAATTGATCGGCATGCCTTGATCCAATAACGTGCTCAGACGAGAATATAACAGAGCGGGCGTGACGTCCCCGATGGTCGATCGAGCCGGGTGGCCGGGGCTCGCTGACTGATCAGACTCTATTTTGTGACAAGGTCAGTCGTCGATACGACCGATTCCCAAGCAACATCGGCGGTGACTCTTGTGGTTCTGGACTCCCACCTTTTATGAATTGCGCGCCTCCGCCGCGTGATTTACTATTCGGTTACCTGATGAGTTGTGGCTGTACTGCAGGAGGCCGGAGCATGGCGTTTCAAGTGGATCGGAGCGCATTCGACCCCGATTCGGGTTTTGAGTATTACATTTGCTTCAAGCCGGCGAGCCAGGTCGATGGTGAAGAGGTGACGGCGCGTATCTCCATCGAAGTGGCGGTTTCGGTATCGGAGACGGGTGACATCGCCGATCTCAGTTTCGTGCTGCCTAAGGCCTGCCGCAACGACTATTCCCTGACCTATATCAGGAAAGATCCCACCGCGATTTGCGTGGAGAATCGCGTGTTTGTTTCGCTGCCAGGCCTGAGCGGCGACGCTGTGCTCAACGCCCCCGGTACCGTGGAACTCGACAATGGTGGACGAATCGTTGCCATTGAGATCAACGGTTGTATTCCGCACACCACAACCTTTAAGCCAGCTCGAGCCTGAGATCCGCGGGCGCATGCGCCACCCGTCAGGTATCATGACGGTGTGCAAGAGGTGTCCGCTTTCATTCTCGCCGGGGGGCGCAGTTCCCGCATGGGAACTGACAAAGCGCTGCTGCCGGTCGGCGAGAGAAATCTTCTTCAACTCGCTCTCAGCAAAGCCAGGGAAATCTCGCCAACACCGATCATCGTAGGTGCGCGGGAGCGATATTGTTCCTATGGTCAAGTCATCGAAGATCGATTTACTGGCTGCGGGCCATTGGGTGGAATCCACGCCGCATTGAGTGCTACCCGGACCGATCTGAACCTCGTGCTGTCGGTCGACATGCCTCTCATCACGGCCGGCTTCCTGCTCTGGCTGGCACAACTAGCAGCATCGGGCGAGGAACTGGCATTCGTGCCCGAAGCTCAGGGCCGGCGACAACCGCTTTGCGCGGTCTATCGTCGTGTTGCACAATGCGTGGTCGAACAGGCGCTGACGATGGGCGACTTCAAGGTCGACCATATCTTCTCTTTGATTCCGACTCGCTATGTGAGGGAAGACGAATTACTCGCTGCAGGGTTTTCGCCGGATATCTTCTGCAACATCAACACGCCGGTTGATTACGAGGCCGTCAAGAATATGCAGTTGCGAGACTCACCGTTGCGGTCCGAAGGTCACAACTGATGATCGAACGCAAGCCTTACATCGAATTCCAACACGTACACAAAGCCTTCGGCAGTAAAGTCGTCATCAACGACGTGAGTTTCGACGTCATGCCCGGAGAAACCGTTTGCATACTGGGACGCAGCGGTGTGGGCAAATCCGTGTCTCTGCATATGATCATGGGTTTCTTGAAAGCCGATAGCGGCAATGTGTGGGTGGCCTATGAAGACGTCACCAAGTGCGCCGAGGCCGAAATGGAAACCATCCGCAAGAAAGTAACCATGGTCTTCCAGAACGGCGCTCTATTCGACTCGCTCACCGTCGGCGAAAACGTGGCGTTTCCTCTGCGCGAGCGTGGCGGTCTCGAGGAAGAGCAGATCTACCAGATCATCGACGGGTTGCTGGACATGGTAGGCGTGCGCGAATTTCGCGATCAGTTGCCATCCGACCTGTCGACAGGCATGAAGCGATCCGTAGCCATAGCGCGGGCCTTGGCCGCGCAGCCGGAAGCGGTTCTCTATGATGAGCCAACCACCATGGTCGATCCGCTGATGGCCCATCTGTTGGGCGACCTGATCAAGAAGCTAAAGCGGCAGCTCAAGCTGACCAGTATCGTCGTGACTCACGACATGGCTCTGGCCAAAAAACTGGCAGATCGTATCCTCTTTCTCCACGAGGCGCGCGCCATCTTTTTCGGGACGTTTGCGGAGATGCAGAAGTGCAGCGAACCGATCGTGCAGGAGTTCCTGGAACTTGACTCGCTGGACTTCGAGCGCTACTTTGGCGAAAAGCGTCCGCCGCACATGGCTCAATTGTAGTGAGACTTTAGAATCCTTGCGACACGAGGCGTTCAACCGTCAACGCCGCGGCCTCGTTATCACGTTTCGTCCACTTCTCCAGGTACTTGGCCACGATGTCAGTTTCGATATTCACCGGGTCACCCGGCTTGAGTGACTTCAAATTTGTCATCTTGATCGTGTGCGGAATGATGGCAATCGTAAGCCGCAGGCCTTCCAGTTTAGCCACCGTTAAGCTGATTCCCTCGATCGCAATCGATCCTTTGAAAACCACATACTTCTCAATGTCTGCGGGTATATCGATCAACAGCCAGAAGTCGTCAGCGTTGGCAATTGGATCAAGGCCAATGAACCGGCCGGCGCCATCGACGTGGCCTTGCACGATGTGCCCCCCCATGCGCGCATCGACCTTAAGCGGCAGCTCAAGGTTGACCTCCGCCCCCTCGGTCATGCGCGAGAACGAAGTCCGCGTCCACGTTTCCTTGGCTAGATCTGCACAGAAAGCGTCAGGCTTGATGTCGAGGGCCGTGAGGCACACGCCGCTGACTGCGATGCTGTTTCCTTCCTTGAGCTCCTTCGCCGAATTGGGAGCCTGAATCGTAATGCGGTGATTACCGCCGCGCTCAATGATACTGACGACCGTTCCAACTTCTTCCACCAGACCAGTAAACATAATGACAACCTCGAAAATAGCTCGTGAAGCGAACCGACTATGAACCTTCTGGAGCACCGCGAACCATGTCCGCATAGGGATCGCGCAAATATCCTTCGACAGCAAAGTCTTCACCAAAACGGTGTAACGTGAGCGAGCGCACATAAGCGGCTTCGCTCATCCGTCGGTATCCCGTGCCCAACGCCAGCGGAATCGAAGCAGTCCCGGCGATAATCTTTGGAGCGTAGTAGAAAAAGATCTTATCCACAATTTCCGCCGAAAGCGCCGCCCAATTCACCATCGCACCGCCTTCGATAATGAGGCTGGTGATCTCGCGTTCACCCAGTCGCGCCATGACCCGTTCCAAGTCAGGCCGGCCGTTGGATGATGTGGCCCCACCGGGAAATGGAATTGTTCCATCTTCAAATAGTTGGCGCATAGGAACCTGTTCCACCATGATGCCGTGCGACTCAAGTTCCTGCCGTTTGTGCTCTTCGGCGAAGCAGCAAAATACGATGACGTCGTAATTCGCAGTTCGAACGACACGCGAGTCCAGCGGCAACCGCAACCGTGAGTCAAGAATTACCCGCAGCAATGGCCGACGCCGGGGAAGGCCCGTTCGGTCGGTCAGCAAGGGGTCGTCGGCGATGATCGTTCCTACTCCGACCATGATGGCGTCGTTGGCATGGCGCATTTCGTGGACGTGCGCGCGAGCGACCTCGCTGGTGATCCAGCCTCCGCTCGAGGCCAGCGAACCCATCGCGCCAGGCTCCACACTATCGCCGGGCGGCGGAGCGATCTTGCCATCCAGCGTCATTGCTGTCTTCAACGTGACGAAGGGTGTCTTATACCTGATGTACTTGGCAAACGCTTCATTCAACTTGCGGGCTTCAGGCTCGTAAAGGCCTTCGTGCACTTCGATCCCCGCCGTTTGGAGCATGGCAAGTCCGCGACCCGCGACCACGGGATTGGGATCGCGCATGGCAACCAGAACCCGCTTAATGCCGGCGTCGATGATGGCGTCTGCGCACGGCCCCGTACGGCCCACATGCGAGCACGGCTCCAGGTTCAAATAGAGCGTAGCCCCGCGCGCACGGGCGCCGGCCGCCTCGATGGCAAGAACCTCGGCGTGCTTGATGCCATCGTAGGTGTGAGTGCCGCGGCCCACGATCTTGCCTTCCGGAGAAACCAGCACAGCGCCAACGCGTGGATTTGGCGAGGCCATGGCGATTCCGCGACCTGCAAGCTCGAGTGCGTGCTGCATATATCGGGCGTCGCTGGATTTGGGGGGCATCTTCAGTTAAATAGCGATTCCACAAAATCCTTCGCGTTGAAGGGCAACAGGTCGCCGATCTTTTCGCCGACTCCGACGTATCGCACGGGAAGCCCCAGTTCCTTCGAGATGGCAACTACGACGCCGCCTTTCGCGGTGCCGTCCAACTTGGTCAGCACAATTCCGGTGACACCGGCCGATTGGGTGAACAGCCGGGCCTGCTGCAACCCGTTTTGCCCGGTCGTAGCATCCATAACCAGCAGGGTTTCGTGGGGAGCCGAAGGGATGAAGCGCTGCGCAGTGCGCCTCATTTTCTCCAACTCGGTCATGAGGTTGCTCTTGGTGTGCAACCGCCCAGCAGTATCAACGATCACGTAGTCGGTGTTGCGCGCCTTGGCGGCCTGTAATGCATCGAACAGCACCGCCGACGGATCACCGCCTGGCTTGTTCTTGATGACTTCGACTCCGGTGCGGTCGCCCCAGATTTCGAGTTGTTCGATGGCGGCTGCGCGGAAAGTGTCCGCAGCAGCTAGTAGCACCGTCTTGCCCTGCGAGCGCAACGCGTAAGCCAGTTTGCCGGTTGAGGTAGTTTTTCCCGTGCCATTCACGCCAACCACAAGAATCACTTCGGGTTCACCATCCACCTTCAAAACTGGCCGCTGCTCGGCGACATTCAAAATCTTGAGCAACTCCTCCTTCAGCACTCGCTTCAATTCGGCCACATCACCAATTTGCCTGCGATCTACCTTTGCGCGAAGAGTCTCCAGTACCGCGGACGTGGTCGCAGTCCCCAGGTCAGCGCTGATCAGCGTGGCTTCTAAATCATCCAGCGTGTTGCGGTCGATTTCCTTACCAAAAGAGGCGATATCCTCGATGCGTTCGTTGAGGCTCTCACGCGTGCGCGTGACCGCCTCTTTCATTCGATCCAGGAAACTCGGTTTCTCTTCGGTGCTGCCAAACAGGGTCTGAATCATCGATAGGTCCGTCGCGAGCTGTCAGACGTGCGCGACGCGGAGGATATCTCCACACGCGGAAGCTAAAAGAGCCGCGAATCGTTCATTATAGACGAGCCGACAGGACGACGCCGTAACCTCGACGGTACTAGCTGGAAGTGGTCTCATAAATGCGATTTGAAAGGGCACGGCTTTAGCCGTGCCGCACCGAGCCCCGTAAACACCGGACTTTAGCCCCTGCGGGAATTCGAACTTCCCCACGGGCACTATTTATGAGACCGCTTTTCGCCGGCCCACGGTTTCGGCGAATCGCGACCCGTAAGTCCTTCATCCAACCAATTTTCCATGAGAAGAGAGTTGCGATCTCGTGTCGCGTGACGGGTTTGTATACTGTCTAGAAACGAACTGGTGAGCCTGCTTACATTGCGCCTACAACGAATCCCGACTTCAAAGGTAGCCATAGCTTCATTGCGTGCTCGACGCCGGCTCGTGCCGATCATGGTGGCGCTGTCGCTGCTGTGCATGTCAGCGAGTGGGCAGGTTCCGTCCCCATGGGTCGACACCAAGCCGCTGGCCGTAGACACGGGTGTCACTGGACTTAAGCTAATCCTGCGCCGCCTGCACACCACGGCCCGCATCATGCACACCACCGCGCATCCGGATGACGAAGACGGCGGCATGCTGACCCTGGAATCCCGGGGGCGCGGCGTAACCGCTTTGCAGCTGACCCTGAACCGCGGCGAGGGCGGACAGAACAAGTTGGGCAGCAATCTGCTCGACGAACTCGGTATCCTTCGCACCCTTGAATTGCTGGGTGCCGACCGCTACTACGGCGTGGAACAGCGGTTCACCCGTGTCGCTGACTTCGGATTCTCCAAGACTCCCCAGGAGACCTTCGACAAGTGGGGCGGTCACGACGTAGCCCTAGCCGATATTGTCCGCGTCATTCGTACGTTCCGGCCGGACGTGATCTGCACCCGCTTTCAGGGTGGACCTCGCGACGGTCACGGGAACCATCAGGCTTCCGGAATCCTTACCCGCGAGGCATTCCGAGCCGCTGCCGACCCCACGAAGTTTCCAGAGCAGATTCGGGAAGGCTTGGCGCCCTGGCAGGCGAAGAAGCTTTACATGGACAATGTTCGCCCGCCTGACGAGTGGAACGTGGAGTTGGAAACCTCACAGGACGACCCTCTTCTTGGTGAGTCGTACGTGAAGTTCGCGTGGAAAGGGTTGCAACATCAACTCTCGCAGGGTGCGGGAGGCTGGACGCTTTCCGAGGGCCGTCGCACCAGCTATTACAAACTCATCGACTCGGCATTACCCGGCACTCCAGTCAGCGCGAACCACGAGAAGGATTTTTTTGAGGGAATTGATACCTCGCTGCCTGCACTGGCCTCACGTCTGGGCCCGGACATAGCGAGAGCTCCCTGGTTACGTTCCCAACTCGAGGAAATCACCAAGTCGGTGGACGAAGCGAGTGTTGCAGTCGACAAGAATCCTCAGTCCTCCGGAAAGCCACTCCTACGAGGACTGAGCCTGACGCGAGCAGTGATCGCCAAGATCGAAGAGTCGAGTTTGACGGCCGCAGAAAAAGCTGACCTGCTGGCCAACCTGCGCACCAAGGAGCAGCAATTCGAGCAGGCGGCAAATCTGGCCTACGCGCTGGACATGGGAATTGGGCCAGGAACCCCAGACGGTCGTCCCATGGCCGAGGAGTTTGCGACCGGCAATGGGGATGTTCTGGCTGCCGTCATTACGGCGGGGAAGTCGTTCCTGCTGCTGGCCAAGCTCCATAACGGCAGCACGCTACCCATGGACCTGAAGCAGTTTGTCCTCGATGTTCCGCGCGGCTGGCAGTACGAATTGTTCATGGACAAGGTTCCTGCTCGAATCGCCCCCGGTGATGGATGCGCCTTGATGTTCCGCGTCTCTCCGCCGGCGGATGCACAAATCACCAAGGCGTATTTTCACCGCAACGACCCGGAAACGGACTCGATCTATCAGATCGATCAACCCGAATACCAGACCCTCGCGCTGCCTCCCCCGCCGGTTTCAGCGCGTGTGGTGTACAGCATTGAGGGACAGGAAGGAGTTCTGAGTTCGGTCGCCCGCACTCCGATCCACGACACCAAGGGCGAAGCGTGGTCGATGCCGCTTGCGGTTGTGCCGCCGTTTTCGGTGAGCACCTCGCCGTCCACCCAGATCATTCCCGCTGGGTTGGATCCTTCCGCCGAATTGAGCGCGGTGGTGCGGGCCACTCTGGATCATGTGTCTGGCACCGTAAGCGTGGACATTCCTCATGGCTGGCGGGTGGAACCAAAGTCGGCAGTCATTGAATTCACCAAGAGCGGCGAGCATGCCTCCGAATTCAAGATACTGCCCGACGGTGCCGTGGATGGGCGCTATCGGGTCCAGGCCGTGGTGGCCGCCAACGCTCGCGAGTTCGGGGAAGGTTACAGCCTCGTCACGCGGCCCGACATCGGTGGATTCTTCTACTACCAACCAGCCGTGCAGCGTACTGCGATTGTGAGTGTGAAAATTCCGCCGGACCTTAAGGTGGGATACATCATGGGCGCGGGCGACGACATTCCCTCTGTCTTACGGCAAGTAGGCCTCGACGTGACTTTGCTCACGCCTGACGACGTCGAGCATGGTAACTTGCAGCGGTTTGGCACGATTGTGCTCGGCATCCGCGCTTACGATACCCGCGATGATCTAAAGAAAAACAACCAACGCCTGCTCGACTACGTGCGTGATGGTGGCACGTTGATGGTCCAATACAACACCGATCCAGCGAGCTTCAATGCGGGCAATTTCATGCCATATCCTGCGCAACTAAGCCGGGCGCGCGTTTCTGTGGAAGAAGCTCCAGTCTCAGTTCTCGACCCGAAAAGTGCGGTCTTTCACTATCCGAACCTCATCTCCGGGCACGATTTCGAAGGCTGGGTACAGGAGCGCGGACTCTACTTCATGGACAAGTGGGACGATCACTACACCCCGCTGCTGGCATCGAACGACCCAGATGAGGTGCCGCAGAAAGGTGGCCTGCTCGTCGCCTCGTACGGCAAAGGCTATTACATCTACAACGCGTACGCGTTTTTCCGCCAACTGCCATTCGGAGTGCCCGGCGCCATCCGCCTCTACGTAAACCTGTTAAGCGTGGGCCATGAGCCCAAGTGAGGCCACCGAACAACCGGAACTGATTCGCGGAGTCGGTCTGGCCGGCGCAACCACGCTGAACATGATCGACATGATCGGCGTCGGTCCGTTCATCACCATCCCTCTGATCGTCAGTGCGGCAGGCGGGCCGCAAGCGATGCTGGGCTGGATCGCCGGCGCGGTCTTCGCACTTTGCGATGGCCTGGTCTGGGCCGAGTTGGGCGCGGCTATGCCCAATGCCGGCGGCTCGTATCAATATCTCAAAGGAAGCTTACGGGCCACGCTCGCTGGGTCGCCTGTTGTCCTTCCTCTTCATTTGGCAGTTGTCCTTCAGCGCGCCGCTCTCCATCGCCTCCGGTTGCATCGGCCTGGCGCACTATGCGGGATACATCTGGCCCGGCTTAGACCACATCTGGCTGTCGCACACCTATCACCTCGGGGTTCCGCTGCTTGGTTCGTTGGAAGTCAGCACCGTCGTAATGTCGGGAACGCTTGTTGCGATGGGGACCTGTGCCTTCATTGTCTTTCTGCTGTATCGCCGCATCACCGTGATTGCCAAGCTCGCCGAATTGCTCTGGGTGGGAGTGGCGATCGCGATTGCCTGGATCATCTTCGCCGGCCTGACACATTTCAACTCCGCCCGGGCTTTCGATTTTCCCCGCGGCGCGTTCACCCTCTCCCCGGAATTCTTCACTGGGATGGGCGCCGCCATGCTCATTGCCACTTACGACTATTGGGGCTATTACAACGTATGCTTCCTCGGTGGCGAGGTGAAAGATCCGGGCCGCACGATTCCGCGTGCACTCATCCTGTCCATCGTTGTGGTGGCCGCAATCTACATCGTGATGAACATCAGCGTGCTCGGCGTGGTTCCCTGGCGGGAAATGACTGGACACGCCGGAGAACAGAGCAACTATGTTGTCTCGGTTTTCATGGAGCGCATCTACGGCAATTGGGCAGGCCGCGCCATCGCCGCCTTGATCATCTGGACGGCATTTGCCTCGGTGTTTTCTTTGCTTCTGGGATACTCCCGCGTCCCCTACGCTGCCGCCCTCGACGGCAACTACTTTCGCGCATTTGCTCGCGTGCACCCCGAGAAGCGCTTTCCTACCGTGTCGTTGCTGGCACTGGGTGCGGTCGCGATATTGTTCTGTCTGCTTCGCCTGTCTGACGTTATTGCAGCGCTGGTGGTCATCCGCATTCTGCTGCAGTTCATTGTGCAGGCGGTGGGCGCGATGGTCCTGCGCCGTACCCGGCCCGATCTGCCCCGTCCCTTCCGAATGTGGCTTTATCCACTACCCGCGCTTATGGCGATTGCCGGGTTCACCTACATTCTATTGGTCCGTAAAAACTTTCAGCGGGAAATCAAGTATGCCGTGGTGATTCTGATCGCAGGCTTGCTGGTCTATTTCGTGCGTTCCTGGAAACGAAGAGAGTGGCCGTTTACGCAGTCGTCGGCTACACCAGAAACCGCGGGTTGACCCCAACCACTTGAAATGGTCTCATACATGCGATTTGAAAGGGCTCGGCTTTAGCCGTGCCGCATTGCGCCCCGTAAACACCGGGCTTTAGCCCCTGAGGGAATTCGAAGTTTCCCACGGGCACCATTTATGGGGCCGCTTTTAGGCCCAAAGTGATCGAAATGAACTAGAATGCTTGGGCACGAAGTGACAAAGGTCTCGTCAAACTATTTGTGGAGGAATTTTCAATGAGGATGCGTATCGCAGTTTGTTGTCTGTTGGCGAGTCTAGCAATTACAGGCACGGTAAAAGCCGCCGACCCGCAGGCGAAGCCTGAAACCAAACCGACATTTGCATCGGTGCTGGATCACCAATTGAGCAACACGGAAAAGACCGTCGTACCGGCAGCCGAGGCCATGCCCGAAGACAAGTACGGCTTTGCTCCCACTCAGGGGGAGTTCAAGGGTGTGCGCGACTTCGGAGCCGAAGTCAAGCACATGGCAGTGGCCAACTACGCGCTTGGCGCTGCGATTCTAGGCGAGAAGCCTCCAGTTGATCTGGGTGGAGGTCCCAACGGACCAGCCAGCATCAAGTCGAAAGCCGAAATCGTGAAATTCCTGAACGACTCGTTCGTTTATGCTCACAAGGCAGTCAGCAGCATCAACGAGGCCAACATTCTTGAGCCGGTGAAGAGCCCGTTCGGCTCCAACATGACCACCCGCTTGGCACTTTCCATCAGCATCATCTCCCACCCCTTTGATCACTACGGACAGATGGTCGAGTATCTCCGGATGAATGGCATCATTCCGCCCGCCAGCCGGAAGTAGGTTCTCTGAAACGCAGCGAAGCATTTACGGCGATCGGGCGCGTGTGAGCGCGCCCTTTCACTTGCAAACAGCCTCGCTCCCCTCGTTTACAATCCCCTACAGAGGCTGCCAAACGAGAGCATGCATATCCCAGACGGATATCTGAGTCCTTCGACCTGCGCGGTCCTCTACGCCGGAGCGGGCGTCGGTTGGTATGGGGCGTTGCGGAGAATCAGGCGCACCCTTACCGTTCGCATGGTCCCCCTCATTTCCGTCTTCGCTGCGTTTTCGTTCGTGCTGATGATGTTCAACTTGCCGCTTCCTGGTGGGACCACCGGGCATGCGCTCGGCGTGACCATTGCGGCCATCGTGATTGGACCCTCAGGGGCGATCATGTCGATCTCGATTGCTATTGCCATCCAGGCCCTCTTCTTCGGGGATGGCGGTATCACCACCTTGGGCGCGAATTGCTTCAACATGGCCGTCATCGGCTCGCTGGTGGCCTATGCGACATATCGTCTGATCGCTTCCGGTGCGGCAATTACCTCGCGGCGCCGTATTGTGGCAGCTGCCATTGCGGGCTACCTCGCAACAAATGCGGCGGCATTCATGACGGCCGTCGAGTTCGGAATTCAGCCCCTTCTTTTTCGCGATGCTCGCGGTGTCCCCCTCTACGCGCCCTACACGCTGGGCGTCGCCATACCGGCCATGATGATCGGACATCTCGCGATCGCTGGAATCGCTGAAGGCTGCGATTGCGGCCGGATTGGTTGCCTATCTGCAGGTCGCAGATCCGGAGCTTTTACAGAACACATCAGGGTTCGGGCCCTTCACCGTAGAAGTAAATCAACCAGCACCGCCGAAGTCTGTTCGCAAACTGTGGATCACCGTGGCGTTGCTCTTGTTGCTGACCCCGTTGGGTGTGCTCGCCGGCGGAAAAGCATGGGGCGAGTGGAGCGCCTCGGACTTCTCACGCGCAGAACGACGCGCCCGCATCGCTTCGTCCTCGCAAAACCATTCAGCTCCTTCTCAGGCTCCAACTGGCCTGCAGCGCCTGTCTACCGTCTGGACTGCTCCGATTCCTGCATACGCTCCGCCAGTCGTGAAAAGCCCGTCGCTCGGATACCTCCTTTCCGGTATGTTCGGCGTCGGTCTCGTGATGTTGCTTTCATTGGCTGTGCAGAGCTTATGTCAGGCGGCGCAGCACTGGACAGGCGGAGTGACGCGCAATCGGGCGGTTGCGGCGACGTTGGTGGCGCTGACGCGCGCTTTCGGACGTGCTTTGGTATCCGAGGATGTGGCGCGACAGCCCGGCCTTCTGCAGGGCCTTGACCCCAGAGTGCGTGTCGTGGGCCTGCTCGCGCTGGTGCTGGCCGTCACGCTCTCCCACCGGATCAGCGTGGTCCTCGCAATGTTCGGCGCAGCCGTGCTGATCGCTCTATCGTCCAAGGTCAGTCTCCACACGCTTGTAACGCGAGTATGGTTGGTCGTACTAGCCTTCACTGGCGTGATCGCCCTCCCGGCGCTATTCCTGACACCCGGAGACACACTGTTCACCACCGCCGGTGGAGCGCTCCGTGTCACGGCTCAAGGCGCGACCACGGCCCTGCTCTTGATTGCGCGTGTGGAAACCGCAGTCACCTTCACGACGCTCCTGGTGCTTTGCACCCCATGGATGCACGTATTGAAAGCCCTTCGCGCGTTTCATGTCCCGCAGGAAGTTGTGATGATGCTGGCCATGACGCATCGCTACATATTCCTGCTGGCCGAAACTGCCGGCCAGATGTTCGAATCGCGTCAAAGCCGTACGGTTGGCGCATTGGACAGCGTCACTCAGCGACGCATGATGGCGCGAACTGCCGGGGTGTTGCTAAGCAAGAGTGTCGAATTGAGCAATGAAGTGTTCCTGGCAATGCAGTCGCGCGGTTTCCGTGGAGAGGTAAGAATCCTCGCCGAATTCCGCATGCGCGCCTGGGACTATGTTGGCCTGGTGGCGTTTCTGGCGGGTGGTGGTTTTGCCGTGTGGATGGGAAGATCATGAACGGCGGCCACATCTTCGAGGTACAACAAGTCAGCTTTAAGTACGAAAAAATTCCTGCACTCGACAGCCTTTCGCTCTCCATTGATTGCGGTCAGTCGGTCGCGCTGGTAGGCGCAAATGGTTCCGGCAAATCAACGTTGCTACGTTTGCTCGATGCACTTTCTTTCCCGTCCAGCGGCACTGTGAGCTTCTGCGGCGATCAACTCACGCCGGAGTGGTTCCGCAATGACAAATATGCGCTCTCGTTTCGCCGCCGTGTGGCGCTCGTCTTCCAGAACCCTGATGTCCAGCTCTTCAACCCCACGGTCTTCGACGAAGTCGCCTTCGGGCCGCTCCAGATGGGCTGGTCTAGCGCAGAGGTCGTCGCTAAGGTCGAGGAGACGCTCCAACTCATGGGCATTTCGCATCTGCGCGACCGCGCCCCGTATCGCCTCTCCGGAGGCGAAAAGAAGCGCGTCGCCCTTGCCTCGGTCATTGTGCTGGATCCCGAAGTGCTACTGCTCGACGAGCCGACCTCTATGCTCGATCCTCGCAGCCAGAGCCAGATCATCGACCTGATCCAGCAATGGAAGGGCTCTTCCAAGACGGTCATCACTGCCACGCATCAGCTTGAGATCGTCGAGGACATCGCCGACCGCGTGTTCGTGCTTGAGCAGGGAAGCGTTTCCGCTAGCGGTTCGGCTCACGACATTCTCTCGGATGGCGATCTGTTGCTGCGGGCCAACCTCGTCCATGCCCATCGCCACACCCATGGAACGATGACCCACTCGCACCCGCACTTGCACTCTCATGGCGAGCACAAGCATTGACCTTGTGTACTTGCGCTTTGCCACTGGCATCCCACTAAGACGGGGTGATGGTGTGATATAGCTGTGTATAACACTATCAATAAATACAAAAATCACGGTCGTTTAGAATCAATGGTTTGGGCGAAAAAAGTTCGCATGTCGTTGATTCCTCAGCTAGTTATACGTATCCATGTCTGCCAGTAGGACTTAGGGGGTAAATTCGAGGGTATTGGCGGACAATTTTGTCATACTTTCCATACTTGTCATACTCACTTTAGTCATACTTGTCATACTTTCAATACTCACGTTTGTCATACAAATCATACAAGTCATACTGACCTAGCGAAATCATGGTGGCGCCGGAGAAGCGCCGACGAGGACCGGCTTCCTCGTCATGGGAATTGTCAAAGAGCAGACTGTGCCGCACGGCGGGTGCGGGCAGGGACACCGATAGCGTCCCCTGTTTGATGTGTATCGCGCTAGTGGGTAGAAGTGCCAGAGAAATCGGCGGGGCGGAAAAACTAAAGTAACTATGGGATTCCCGAAATGGAAGGACCTTGGGGAGTACCCAGGTTAGCGCCGAAAATCGCGGCGCGAACCTGGGGCACCCGGCCACCCGGCCACCCGGCCGGATTAGCCGCTTGACATCATATTCCATGCAAGCTATATTCACTCTGTGGAATGGGAGGTCGAATATACGGACGAGTTCGGGGCATGGAGTTCCCTCAATATCGATGAGCAGGAGGAAGTGAATGCCAAGGTCGAGCTGCTGGAGGAGCATGGGCCAACCTTACCCCGCCCGCATTCTGACGTGATTGTGACATCGAAACACGCGAACATGAAGGAGTTGAGGGGACGCGCCGGCGAATCCCAGTTACGCATACTGTATGCCTTCAACCCGAAACGCACCGCGATTTTACTCATTGGCGGCGACAAGGGCGGTAACCCGGGCTGGTATGACGAGTTTGTACCACAAGCGGATGCACTGTTTGATAAACACCTTGCAGAACTAGCGAAGGAGGAGCGAGATGGCAAATAAGTTTTCAGAACTCCGGGCAAAAATGTCCGACGAGTCGCGCGAGCGCTCCCATAAAAAGGCGCAACTTTACAAGAAAGAAATGGCGCTTGACGAGCTCAGGGAAGCACTCAGCCTGACACAAGAGCACCTGGCCAAGACCCTCAATGTGAAGCAGTCGTCAATTTCAAAGATGGAGCGTCGGGCTGACATGTACGTGAGCACGTTGGATTCAATGGTTAGAGCAATGGGAGGTGTCCTACGAATCGAGGCAATCTTCCCGGAGCACGGTACAGTGAAAATTAGTCAATTTCGGAAGATAAGAAAAGTCAGCGCTTGAGTTGAAGGCTAGTTTGAGCTGGAGGTAGCCCGCCGCACGGCGGGCGATCATCTCCCAGGTTAGCGCCCAAAAGAGGGGCGCGAACCTGGGGCACCCGGCGACAATCCCGTTGTAGGGACAAGAATCCCCACTCAAGGCCAAAGGAAGGCCTTGAATGGGGCACCCGGCAGGGTCAGCGGAACGAACATCTCGCGGCTGCGCGCTTCGAGGACACAGCTCTCCCTCATCGTTCCACCGGTAGTGTACGAGCAGGATGGGGAAACACCAAGCGAGTTAGTCGCGGTTGAGGGTGATGGATGAACAACGCGAATGGTAAGTTGTCGGTAGTCAGTGGAAGTCAAAAGACCCATCCCGCCGAACAAAGGTGAGACATCGGGACCTGGTTCTTCTTGCTACCCGAATGTTGTCCTGAGTGGCGGTGCGTTCGGGCGAACGCACCTGCGAAATGCATGATGTCACAGTCTTCCCAGCCATTCTCAATGCGTTCTTCGGTTCTCGCGTGGTGGTGTTCCGTGTTTACCACGCTGGCGCGTAGATTACTGCAAGAGCTCGTAGAGATCCGCGAGCACATCTGCGGAAGCGATTGCGGATCCTCCTCGACGTCCTGGTCGTCCGCGTCCGAGTCTCCCGACTCGTCTGCGGCGAAAGCTCTGCTAAACCGTGGTTCGCACTTGCGATTCTTCCAGGCTTCATCGGTTCCTTTATCATCGCGTGAACGTTGTGCATCTCCCCGAGGTTCGTGGTTCCTCGATTAGGTGATGAGCAGCTCCGGTGCAAAGACATGGCTGAGCGATTGAGTCCACACTTCCCGTGCTACGAACCACCATGGGCCGGAGCACACTCATGCGTATTCTTCCCACGCGTCAGGCGTTCAGCTTGCCGAAGCAGCATCCACCCGTCGCAAGTGAGTGCCTTCGAACGTGCCCGCAGGCGTGGAGTGACCACGCTTGCAAAGTGATGAATTCGGTTTAGGCGGCGGGACAAATCACGCTCGGGAGCAGACGCAATCTCCTGGGCGGGAGACCGCAAGCGTCAAGGCCACTTGCAGTGCGCCAATCGCCGCGAACTGAGCGCGTGGTATATCCTTGGAACCTGCAAGGACAATCGCGGGAAGCTCTCACGAAAGCCGTGGCCATCATTGCCTGCACCTCATCCCTGCGCACAAAACGTGCAATGATGATGAGCGCTACGGCGGAAGACAGAGCTGGTCCGACTGGATCTGGCTGATATAGCGATCGCCAGCGTGGCGGAACACACTGAGGCACGAAATCGCAGATCAACGAACCTCCCGAACAGTCGCCTCAACATGCCTCAGGCTAAGCCTCAACACGCCTTCAACCTATATCGTCATCTCGTTCTGATCGACACATCCGGCGATCCGCCAAATCTGAGACCATTGCAGCAGTTCTAGTAGTGAAAGCGGAATTTCACCTGTACCGAGCACATAAAGGGATCGGCCCAATGCGTGCCTCCGAAGGTATTGCTGGTGTCGAGCATGTAACGCTGGTTGGTGATGTTGGTGCCGCTAAAGCGCAACATCCAGTTCTCGCCAAACGACTTTCCCACCGACAGATCGAGCGTGTAGTAGCTCGGCAGATGATTGGGGCCATCACCGTTCAGAAACCCTGAGCCGTAGTTGAGTGTGACGGCGGCGAAGCTGCGCCACGGCAGGTCTCCATCGAAGCCTGCCGAGAGGGTGTTGCGCTGGTCGTGGTCAAGATAGAACGACCCGCCGGCTGGTGGGGAAAAATCGGTAAGACCGCCAGTGATGGCGCCGACACCTTGGGAGATTTGGTGCGAGTAAACGAGATGAGAGTGATAGTGATTGAGAATCAGCGGCGAGCGGATTGTGGCCTCCTCTCCCTCAATGATGGCCCCCTGAATGGTGAGAGGCAGGAAGATGTTGGAATTGCCAATCACGTCGTGGTCAAAGAAGTTCCGCACACTGGTGTGGAAATAGGTAATGGTGGAGGTCCAGTTTCGCACCGGAATCGTGATGCCGTACTCCTGCTGGATGTCGCGCTCACCTTGCAGAGGCAGAAATCCCAGTCCCTGGCTCTGGGTGAAATCAAGCAGTGAACCGGAAACCGTATCGAGCGGCGGCAGTTGATAGAAATACGAATAAGCGGCCCGCAGCACCCAGTTCAACTTGGGGACCGTGACAGCTACCCCCAACCGAGGATCGAACGCGTTTTCCGTAAGGTTTCCGGAAAAGTGGGTCATCCGGAGTCCGCCGGTGAACGTCAGCCACGAAGCCGCCTTGAACTGGTCCTCCAGAAAGCCGGCAAACGCCAAACCGCCGGGATAAACCCGCTGGCTGAGTTGCTGCCCTGAACCATCGTTGGCTACCACCGAAAAGAAAGTGTTGTCCTGCTGTGCAAACGCATAGATCCCGGCGCGAGCATTGTTCCGGTTATTGAGCCACGACACCGTAACTTGTCCGCCCTCATAGTTGGAGGCGCGATTGTCCGTTGCGATCGGGACATCGCTGGGTCCCCCCTCGTAAGCGGCGCGGTTGAAGTGATAGAACGGCGAGACCATCAACATGAGCCCTGGCGAATAGGTGTGGACCCATGTCCCGGTTGCGAAGATGTCCTGTTCGCGCTGGCGGTCGTTAATTCCTGCGGCTTGCATCTCGGGATCGTTCGGCACCTGGTAGTAGTCGAGGCGAAGCCCGGCGTCGAATCGGAACTGGTCCTTGGCACTGCGGTTGTAAATAAGCGAGGTAAATGCGCCGCCGCCCTCGGACGCTTGATTGTGCAGGTTGACACTGGTTGGCGGCTCAAGACCCCAATTTGTGTTGTTGCCGCCAGCACTGACGTAGTAAGCAAACTTTGCGGTGTGGTCGCCAAAACTGAGCCAGTCGTCGGTCTGATTATAGTTACCATAGCTGACGATAAGTTCTGCCTGGCGATTACGATCAAAACCCGTGTTGGGAGCAACGTTGAAGACGCCGTAAGTGCGGTCACCGTATTCGGCGGCATAGCTGCCGGTCTCGGCCTGAAGATAAGAGACGTCCTTAGGATTGAACTGGGGCCCTAAATTGGAGGCGATGTTGGTGTTGGGGACCGGCACGCCGTCAATGGCCCACGTCACCTGGTGCCCACCGCGAACGTGCAGCTGGTCGTGCACCATGTACGATCCGGGAACAAACTCGGTAATGATCTTGAAGCTGTTGCTGGCGTCCACACCTGCGTAGCGCGATATCTGTTGCTGGCTGATGAGAATATCTCGTCGTGGCGAATCGGGATTCAGGTCTTCCGGGGAGGCGGTAACCGTAACCTCTTGCTTCGCGTTGGCGACCGTAAGTTGGTAATGAAGTACCGGCGCCGAACCGGATACCACTACGAGCATCTGCGATTGCGGCGCAAATCCAAGGGCATCAACGTTAACGGTGTAGGTGCCCAGCGGCACGGCGTCAAAGTGAAACTCGCCATCGTCGCCGGTCTCGGCAGTCATTTTGAACGCCGAATCGCTAGCCTGGAGCGTGGCGTGGGCGGCGTTGACAGGGTGATGCTGAGGGTCATGCACAACCCCACGTATATTGCCGAACACCGTCGCATCGGCAGCACTACCCAGAAAAACAACAAATCCAAAGATGAACACACTGATCCCAACTGTTTTGGCTATTCTTGAGTTTTGCCGCACTAGGCCCTCCCGTGGTCGTCGCCAGGCGCCTGCCGGCCACCTAACGTGGTTCCTTGATTCGCGGAGAAAACGCATCCTCGCGCCAGGGCAAGTGGTTCTGACACGCACGCAGTGACGCACCGAGGAGCCCAGTGCGCAGGAGCTTCAGCGCTGATCTCGCTGTCGATTCAGGAAGCTAGGAAAGTGGGGGGCCACGCTTTGAGGAGTTGCCGGAGACACGCCGAGCAAGGCGAGGTGAGCCCGGTAGAACGGCGTTTTGCCATGACGAGCGAAGAATCACGCCCTGAGGAGGAACGCCCAGAGCATCATCGGCGTGAGATGACAGGGGCGTAAAACGGCGGTAGGGGCACGTTGATGCAATTCCCCGGAAGCCATCCCCCTGGGGGGACATCGCACAGTGGTGTTCTCCACCGCGTCGACAGCATGCAGGAACTGATCTCTGGGCTTGAGCGAATGGCAGACCAATCCCGACGCCCAGCACGAGAAGCATCGAGATGGCCAGAATTCGTCGCATGAGTTGCGGAATTGTACTCCATCACGCGTACTTGTTTTTTGCGCACGCGCAAATCAAAGAACCAATTCGACGCCCAGCAGGAAGTCCGTCGAATGGCGACAACCCGGCACTACGGATGCGAGATTTTACCATGTCACGGGTCACGGCCGTCGGCGGCCAACCGCTATCATCGTTGCCGGCGTTAGGGGTGTTGAACTGCCGGGTCGACACCCGCGGCGCGGCTCGCGTAGAGTTTCTACAGAGTATCGGAGGCTCTTTGTGCGTTACTTACTGGCCATTCTCGCCATTGCCGGAATCGTTGTCTCGGTGCTGGCTCTACGTGTGCATAGCAGTACCGAAACCGCTCCCTGCAGCATTAACGAGAAGTGGGACTGCGGCATCGTGAACCATAGTCCTTACGCGGAGATTCGCGGCATTCCGGTGGCTGCTATCGGCATTGCCGGTTACCTGTTGATAGGAATTCTCGCAGTGCTAAGGCGCCGTGGATTGTTGCTGACTGCTGCGCTCATCGGAATGGCCTTCGCCCTCTATCTCACCAACATTGAGGCTCGCGTCCTCGGCGTATGGTGTCTCTACTGCGTAATCTCACAGGGAATTATCGCAGTGGTTGCACTGCTCTCCATCGGGTGGATGGTGTGGTACAGATTGCGAGGCAGAAATCCGGCCTGACGCTCTCAGAAAACTCGCAAACCGCCTTGCCGTTGTCTCATCAAGCTTCGATTTCACCAGGCTCCATCTCGTCGACATAACACCACATCCACGCCTCTCCCGGCTCAATCGAGCGCATGAGGGGATGATGGATGTGCCGAAAGTGCTTGGTGGCGTGCTTGTTCTTGGATGAGTCGCAACACCCTACGCTTCCGCACGTCAGGCACATGCGCAAGTGGACCCACGTATCACCGAGCTTCACGCACTCTTCGCAGACATGCTTGGTGGGCTTAGTTATTTTGATTTGATCGAGGTGAGTGCAAGTTTGAGTCATATCGTTTGTCCCGTCTGCGTTGCTAACGCTCTAAGTTCTTGCGGTCCCAGTCTCCCAGAATGGCCGCTGCCTCGTAGGTGCTCTGGAGAAATTGCAGCAATGATTCCCTGGGAGACTGCGCCCGGCGCACATCGTCGTACATCAGCAAGAACTCATGCAATTCAGGATGATAGAACGCCGTCTCAGGTTTCACTTTGAACGCCGCAAATCCGGGCGGCTCAGGCGCGGCGTAAGCGTAGAACGCTGCTCCGTCAACGCCGCCGCCTCCCGGCCAGAAGCCCGCACTGCTCACTTCGTGCGAATACGCTTCAGCCGTGATCGGGTCGGCGCCAGGACGAGGCGGGGCAACGCGGCCGCTGAAGCGGGTCGCGGCGAGATCAAAGCTTCCCCAAAAGAATTGAACAGGGCTGGCCTTGCCGATGAAGTGTGCGCGAAATTCCTTGAACACGGAATCGCTCCACACCAGGATCCGCCAGAAACGGTTTACCGCATCGGCATCGTAGGAGGCGTGGACATCGTCCTTGTCAAAAGGAATGGGATTGGGAAATTCGTCGGGCACGGCGTGGATTTGTACCTCGATCCCCAATCCCCGAAGCGCTTCGATGAACCTCTTGTAGAACTCTGCCACCGACTGTGCTTCTAACTTGAACTCATGGACCGTGCCGCGGCTGGTCTCGATTACTAACTTGTGATCGATGAAGTCGAACCGTATCTCGAACGATCCGTAGCCGTGAGGGATAGGAGAGGTAGTCAACCCACGAGACGTTACATAAAACGTAACACCCCACCAGTGGTTAATCGCAGGGCCGAGAGTTTTGCGAACTTTTCCTACGATCTGCGTCCACATGTGCAGCGTATCGTAGGTGGCTTGCCAGTCCTTGAGCGGCAACTCCGGCAGTTCCGCTGCTGAAGTTGCTTCTGCGTCTGTGCCCATAAGCGCTCCTCACCGTCTCAGATTTTCAGATAGTAGATGAGCGACGCCGAGAAAGGCTGCTAGATTTCTTAGACTGGGACGTACGCGGGTTGATGCCGGCCGCCGACCGCCGGTCAGTTAGCGGGGTTCCCCTGTCGACTGGAATCGAAGGCCCGCAACTGGCGTTCCGGAGGCGAGCACGTCGCGGAGCTTAGTGCGATTCGGTCCGGACTGCTGTTCGGCTGCGGCCAGCGTTTGCAGGGCCTGATCGAGCGACGTGCCCTCCGGCATACGGAATATCCACGGGATGTTTGTGGACGTCAGAGCGCGATCCGACGAAATGGCGATTACTGGGACAAATACCTTTACTCCGAATCTGCTCGGCCAGATGGCTGGAATCGCGATCGAGCGCGATGATCCCAAGAACGTTCTGATCGAAGACCGCTTGCACCAGTGCACTGGACGCCTTCCCCCACTGCACGTCCGAGGGGATGCCGATCAGCGACCACCGCGGGCGGCCTGCATTCAGCTTTGTAATCGCTCGAACTACTTCCGGCGATCGCACTAGCTGATCAGCATGTGGCCCGAATACCGCGATGCGCACCTCACCGGCATTTGAGTCAACTCCAGATGGGCCCGAAAAGGAAACTCCATCCTCGCCAACCCGCGCATACGGCACTGGCGTGCCCTTCGCTGGAGCACTCTCCGAGATGGGCGTGCTGGAAGGAGTCGCCGGTTTCAGTTCCGGCTGCCGGACCGCAGGCTCCATTGAAGCCGGGCGATACTCAATCGCACCGTTGTGCACTCGTGCCATATACATTGGCGCAACGTTCTTGCTGTTGGTGTCGAAGACCATATGCCCAGTCACACCGTCGTACTCATAGACCTGTGCCAGGGCGTCCATGATGCGTCCCTTGTTCAGGCCGGCTTCGCAGACCGAACCCAGCAGCACGTTCATAGCGTCATAAGCTAGCGACGCAAACTGCTCCGGTTTCTCGTGGTACGTTGCCGCATAGTCGGCATTGAATTTTTGCCAGCGCGGGTCGGTGCGGGCAGCGTCATAGGGAAAAACGGCCTCGAATCCTTCAGTCAGGTCTCCGGCCTGCGCAATCAAATCGTCGCCAATAGTGCGATAGCTCCCGAAAACGCGCTGCTTCATGCCCAACTCATGCATCTGCTGCAAGACCATCGCTGTCTGTTCCTGGTCGTTCCACAGCACGATGCCGTCGGCACGAGACGCCTGGATCGACCGCAGTTCGCGGCGAAAGTCCGTGGTCCCGGCGGGGTACCGCTGCTCCAGAACCACCGGATGCCCCAGTCTCTGCGACGCTTCCTTGAACTGCGGCGAGCCAAAGCGCCCGTAACGATTGTTCACGCGCAGCACCGCCACTCGCTTGAGCTTGAGCTCGTCATAGATGTACCGGGCCAGCGTATAGGCTTGCACGCGGTCGTCCTGCAGATCGTTGAAATACCAGGGAATATAGGTCTCCGGAATCGTCGGATCGGTCGAAGCGGAATTGACGATCGGTATCTCTGCGCGCAACGCCAGCCGTAACGCGATGTGGGTCGACTCGGAACTGATCGAGCCGAAGATCGCCCAGTCTTTGTCGTCATACACCATCTTCACTGCCTGGTTGGACGCTGCCCCCCAAATGTCCTGGGTCGTCGGCCGGTTGTCTCCGTAAACTGCCATTTCCTGCCAGTTGTCGTAGTCATTGCGCGGAAGCAGTTTGAAAGGCTTGCCGCAATAGCCGCCTCGCGCATTCGCCTGATCTACGGCAAGTTGCGCTCCGTTCAGCATTCGCCGGCCAAGTATCTCGTCAGGATTTTTATCGATCGGCCCCAGAAAGCCGATTCGAATCTCTTGCAGACTGTTCAGGTCCGGATCAGGGATATCCCGCGCCGCTCCCGTGTAAACGTTGGTCTGAATGTAATTCAGTTCATAGGGCTCGGCGAACTTCGAATACGGCTGCAGGTCCCTCGGTTCGTTGGCGTAGGGCGTTATCGTGCGCTGCGGTCGTGGCTTGGGCGGATGGCTCCCGCAGGTGCACGGATTCTGGGCCTGCAGGGACGTGCTGCTTTGTGCCTGGACCGACGGAGACAGAAGAGTAGCAAGCGCAGCGGCCAGCAGCCCCGCTTGCACCAATACGCGGAGAACCCGTAATTCCGTCTTCATGTCTTCATCCTCACGGCCCTGCGAACGGCGCGCATGTCGCAGAAGTGCTAGTTCTCATCCTTCTTGAACATTGCGATGGCTTCAATCTCGACCAGCAGTTCCGGACGGCACAGCTTGGCCTGGATGCCCGTCGATGCCGGCACCGGATTCAGTTGCTGCTCTTTATAGAACGCGGTCCTCTCTTCATTGAACGCGGCGTAATCGCGGTCGATGTCCCGCAGGTAGCAGGTCGTGCGAACGATGTCATGCCACGTCGCACCTTCGGCTTCCAGCAGACCCGTAATGTTTTGGAATGTCCGGCGGCACTGCGCGCGAAAATCGCCAACGTGGACGGTTTCGCCGTTCTCGTCGATGCTGGCCGTGCCGGAGATCAGCAGGATTACCAGTCCGTTCAGGTCGAGCCGCATGCCGCGCACGAAGGAACTGGGCTTGGCGTAGTCGTACGCTTCGTTGAGCACTTCGAGGTTGGTGATGGCGCGCTTCTCCACTGCCGCAGTCGCCACTTCGGATAATAGCTCTTGAATATTCATGACTTTCTCTCCTTGAAAATCGTCTTCTCTACTTCTGTCGAATCCCATGACTCAAGCCCTTGGCAGTTGCTACCCAGATGTCTTCACCCTGGAAATCAACCGCGAGGATGTAGTTGTGTGCCGGCGCCGTCTCCGTTGCGATTGGCGTAATGGCACCCGTTGCATCGCGCACATACATCTCAGGTTTGCCTGTGTCGAGCGACGGTCGGTACACCGCCCAATTCACGCCGTCGTAGTAGGCCAGCCCCCTGTCGGTGCAGAACCATGCGCGCGTGGCATCCACGCCTTTTACCTGGTTGGTGAAATTAGAAGGCAGCCCGCTGTCCTTGACCAGGAAGTTATGCCAATTCCGTCCGTCGTAGTGGCTGGCTCCAAAATAGGTTGCCACCCACAGGACGTTGTCCACGTAACTGACCGAAGTCGTGATCTTGTGAATCAACCCCTGGTCCTTGAACAACACCAATTCGTTCTCGCCGTCCGGATCGGTGTAGTTTTTCCAGCGCCCGGTAGCGAGCGTGTATTCCAGGACGCCACCGCCCCAGACCGCGTAATACACTTTGTCCGCACCCGTGCTCACCGCGTACGCCCAGATTTCGTCCATCGGAGCATTGCGCTCGTTGTAGAGCGACCACTCGCCCGTACGCGTATTCAGACGGCTCGCGCCAGCGGCGGTCGCCGTCCATACGTAGTCGCCTTGCACTCCCACGCCATACACCACGTCATTCGACAGTCCCGAATTGAGCTGTGTGTAGGTGTCGATTCGTCCCGCGGAGACATGGCTCAATCCGCCCATGGTGCCGACCCACAAATCGCCCGTGGCTTTGTCCAGCGCCAGCGAAAGCACAGCGCGATGCGCCAACCCATCGGCCGGGGTGATCACCCTCCACTTGCCGCCTTCGTACAAGCCAAGTCCGTTCTCCGTACCCGCCCAGACGCGATCGCCATCCACCAGAACTGTGAAAACGTGATTGTCGGGCAGTCCGTTGGCGGTGGTGAAGTTCTCAAACCGAAAGCGCGGCATATCAGGCGTGGCTGCGAGTGACGGCAAAGCCACCAGCGCGAGCAACAAGAGTGCAGAGGCCCGTTTCATAATGTCCTCAAATACTCGATCAGGTCGTTCAGTTCATCCTTGGTCAAGTCGTTGGTAAAGCCGTGTGCGTCGTTGGGATTGAAGATCGTCCAGATCTCTTCCATCGACCGGGCCGACCCGTCGTGGAGATAGGGCGCCGAGTACGCAACGTTGGTGAGTTGCGGTACGTCAACCAGCGGCGACCGATCCGTTTTCTTGCCAGTGCCTACATCGGCGAGTTTTTGATTGGTGTACTTCGCTCCGCTGTGGCAGTAGCCGCACTGGTTACCTTCCGGGATCGCCTTGCCAAACTTATTTACCTTGCGCTCAAAGATCGCCTTGCCACGTTCCTGCGCTGGACTGAGTTCTCCAGCTGGCAAACGAAATCGGTTCGGCCGCAAGGGAAGCGCCAGGACGTAAGTAACCAAGTCGGCCAATTCCGCGCTGTTATAACTTTGCGACCGGTAAAAATACTTTTCGGTGCGCGGGCCGCACTCGGTCGGCAGGTTGGGGTTGCCGCCGTTCCACTTGAACGGCTCCGTCCCCGACAGGTCTTCGATCGAGCGGTTGTCGACAATGTCTACGCCGAAGCCATCGGGCTCGAGGTCCCATTGCAGTCCGTCAAAGGTGGCGTCGATGTGACAATTAGCGCAACTGAATTGCCCCTGAAAGGCGAAGCGGGCGGTATAGAAAATGCGCTCGCCCCGCCGCAGGGACGTCATGTCCTGCTTCCCACCCAAGCCGATCGAGGACACGACAACGTCATTGGTGGTATCGATTACGCTGATACTGTCGTCGAGGCGGTTGGCTACGTAGAGACGCTTGCCGTCGCCGGAGAGCAGCAGGCCCTTGGGATTGCGCCCCACCGGAATTCGTGCAACCACGTAGTTGGCCGACGCAGAAAGATCATTTGCGATGGGCCCTCTTGCCGTACGTACATAGCCAAGCATCTTCGGGATGTCGATCACCGTGATCGTTTCGGCGCCAGAGCTGCTCACATAGAGCTTTGTCTTGTCGGGCGTGATTACCGCCGAGTAGGGCATGGCGAAATAGCGCTCGAGTTCATCGATGGGCACCTGTACGACTCCGCCGACGTCGTCGCCGAACAGCGCCAGTGAATCGCCGAAAGCCCAACCGTGCTCAACGTGCGCCAGTGGAACCAGATTTTTAGGACGAAGCTGCGGCGCCACTCCCAGCTTGCCGTCGCCGGAAAGCGCAATGTGGAACACGCCGGCCACGTTATGAAGTGGTTTGCGATCGACCACCCTTTGTCGCTCGGTATCGATCACCGTGATTTCTGACTCTGGCGGAGTTCGATGAGCGCCTGGTTGGGGATACACGTGCGTGCAGTACAGACGCTTGCCGTCGTGCGAGAAGGCCAGGTAACTCGCCCCGTGTCCAGCCAGCAGGCGCTTGGTTTCCTGCCCGCTCTGCAGATCGATGACCGAGATATCGCTACTGAGGCGGTTGGCCACGTACAGCGTCTCTGCCTTCGCGATCGGCCATCACGCTGTTAGGTTCGAATCCGGTTGTCAGCGTGCGCACAACTCGCAGCGATGACGCGTCGATTACTGACACCGTGTCGTCCCACGAGTTCGCTACAAATATCTGCTGGCCGTCAGGTGACAACGAAATTCCCCTGGGCATATGCCCGACGGCGACAACCTGCACAACCTTCCCTGAAGTGGTATCGACAACTCGCACCTCGTCGCTGGCCTCGCACATCACGTACAGATGGCGTCCATCAGGTGACAGCACCATCTCCCGCGGACTGAGATAACGAGCTTCATCCGACTCTGGCTTTGCTTTCGCCGATAGCGTAAACGCAAGAGCCCCAAATAAGACCGCGACTGCCATCGCCGCGGCTACAGCGGTGGATTCGGGAGGCACGCGGATGGAGCTTAGCCTCACTTCGGCTCCTCCACCGTGAGGATGCGATCGACCGCCAAATTCTCCAGTGTCTGCTCGCGTCCGCTGGGCCACTTCACCGTCAACTTCTCGACCTTGTTTGCCGCACCCAACCCGAAGTGCACGCGTCCATCGTCCTGGGACATATAGCCGGAGCTCGCAACCCGCTCTGCGATTTGCTTTTTCCCGCCCGCCGTGACCTCGAGACGCGCCCCGATGCCGTCGCGATTGCTCTTTGTGCCTTTCAGTCGAATCGTGATCCAGTGGCCCGTGTTCGTTGAGACGTTATGAAATAGCGTCGCAGAGGCTCCCAGGTTCACCAGGAAGGCATCGACCTTTCCATCGTTGTCGTAGTCGCCGAAACACGCGCCGCGCGCTACTGTCTTCACGTCGAAGACCTTGCCGGCCTGGTTGGAAACGTCGACAAACTTGCCATTCCCCAGTCCGCGGAAAATCGAATGCTCTTCCGGTATCAGGTGAATCAAGCCCCCGTGGAAAGTCATGATGTCGAGGGTCCCGTCATTGTCGAAGTCGTAGATCCCCGTGCCCCAGCTCACATACTGCCCGGTCACCGGCGAAATGCCCGATGCCGCACCTATGTCGTCGAACTGCATCTTTCCGGTGTTGTGCATCAGGCGGTTGTACTTCGAGTCGGTTACCCACAGATCGAGTTTGCCGTCGTTGTCGATATCGGCGAACACCGGCCCCATGGCCGAGGTGGACTCGCCATTCTGTCCATACGCAACGCCGGCGTCGGCGGCGATCTCTTCGAACGTCCCGTCGTGCTTGTTGTGGAAAAGGAAGTTTTCGGTTTTGTCGTTCGCAACGTAAATATCGGGATAGCCATCGCCATCGAAGTCAGCCGACGTCACCCCCATCGTGCGGCCTGTGTATGCCGTGATGCCCGATTTCTCACTCACGTCGGTGAACGTGCCGTTGCAATTGTTGTGGTACAGGACGTTGGTTTGGCCTTCGTAATCCAGCGGCCCGGGATAGTTATCGCCCGCATAAAAATTGCGATACTTGGGATCGAACTTCACATAGCGCCCGACGAACAAATCGACGCATCCGTCGCGATCGTAGTCGAGCCAGGTCGAGCTGATCGACCACCCATCAACATTGATCCCAGCCTTGGCTGTGACGTCCTCAAACGTACCGTCGCCCTTGTTGCGATACAGGATTGCGCGCCCATAGCCAGTGACGAATAGGTCCACGAAACCGTCATTGTCAAAATCGGCTGCTATCGCCGCCATTCCATAGATGTTGGCCGCCACCCCCGCCTGGTCGGTTACGTCCGTGAACTTGCCGTGGCCATCATTGCGATACAGATGGTTGTGGGGTGGATTGTCAGGCGGTCGCTTCAGTGGAAACGGATGCACACCCGCTTCCAACGGCTTGCCGCTGGTCACATAGAGATCGGGCAGTCCATCGTTGTTGAAGTCGAGCCACACACACCCTGCACCCGTGCCTTCCAGCAGAGAGCCCAACTTCTCCGCACCGAAGCTGTGCGTAAAGTTGATTCCGGAAGCGGCCGTCGCATCTTCGAACCGTATCGCGCTCGCAGGCGCTGCCTGCGCCACCAACGCTCCCGAGAGAGCAAAAAAGCAGAGTATGCGGGCGAGCACTAGCGGCCTCCTTTGTTTACTTGCGCGCCTGACCTCGTGAGATCGACAGGCGTCGTGGATCTCACCAACACCGCGGGAACTGCGTTTTCAGGTGCGCGTTCGGGGCCGGTATGACAACCAACACAAATGCGTTGTTCACCCTTTCTCAGCCAGAACCATCCTTGTTGCCGTTTCAGGGTTCTTCCCGCGCCGTCCAGCAACTCGATCTGCAATGGTTGGTCGGCTGGGACCTTCAGAAAGAACGATCCGTCAGCCTCGACGTTGGAACTGCCCATCAGCCTCGGTTTGCCGGACTCGGCCCTGGTGTAAAGACGCATCAAC
The DNA here is from genome assembly GCA_963779555.1 of uncultured Acidobacteriaceae bacterium. Classification (GTDB taxonomy): domain Bacteria; phylum Acidobacteriota; class Terriglobia; order Terriglobales; family Acidobacteriaceae; genus DASRAA01. The sequence continues at coordinate 41,643 of CAVZYS010000013.1, read as the reverse complement.
TTGATGGAGCCTTCGGCGAACTGATACTTGGAGGTGTAGGCGTTCAGACAAAGCAGGTTCGCATAGTTCCAGTCGTGCAAGCCGGAGGGATGAACATTGGGAGCGGGACGCGCTGTGATCAAAGCGGGTTGCACGATGTTAGTGCCCGACTCGGCAACGAACGACTCGAAGGTGCCTGTACCTGTGTTCCAGAGCCGTAGCGAAAAAGTTGCTTTCGAATCAGGGCGCCACGAGACCAGATATTCACCTGCAGGAGTCTGCACCACGTCACCGGCGAATTCGCCGCCCGGCGCATTCAGTCTCAACTCATGAGCTACCGCTGAAGTGAATCGGCCCAGACCGTTTTGTTGCGCGAAGACGATGTCGTGGGACGCTACCTGCTTGCCTGCCTGCCGATTGCTGCCATGATCGCAACGGTAAGCCTCGACGCCGCTGCCGTCGGAGTAGACGGTGTAAATCTCCGACGCCGAACCGCTACCCAAGGGGTATGAGGCCTCGAAAAGAATTCGTCCATCCCGCAGTACATCCGTCGGTAGCGCATTTCCCGGGGAATAGGTGAGTTGCAACGGCGGTCCGCCCCCTAACGGCGCGGCTTCGAGCACGAAGTGGTTGTTCGCTTTGCGTGCATACACCACGCGGTCGCCCGGCAGGTAAAGGGGGCGAATGCAGCCACCGTCGCACGTTGTGATCTGTCTCGGCTCGCCACCAGCGACTGCGACTTCCCAGATTTGCCATGGCGACTTGGCGTCACGTTTTCCAGCGAAGAGTACGCGAGTGCCATCGAACGAGACAAAGGGATCCGCTGTGGCAGCAAATCCCGTGACGAGTGGGTGCGAAATTCCGTCGTGCCGGAGCAGAACGGTTGCGCCAGCAGGGAAGCGCTCTCCGCCATGCAACCAAGCCCCAACCTCGTAATCCGGAGTCGAGGTGTACGCCACGTTAAGTGACACACTTTGATCGGGGGATTGCGCCGACACCTTTATCACCTTCATCACCTTCATCTCAATCACGCAGGCGCCAAGAGCCAACGTAAGAATAGCGATGGTTCCGACCCGCACTAGTCGAGTCCTCCCGCAGCGGCGTACATCTTGTCGGCAGTGGGGCGAAGACTCAAGTACGGCTCAAGGTCGAGCATCATCGAATCGAATTGTGCGAAGGTGAGCGACTGTTCTCCGTCGCTGGCGGCCTTGTCCGGTTGCGGATGGACTTCAACCAGCAGGCCATCGGCTCCAACCACCACACCAGCCCGCGCCAAGACCGGCACCAGCGATCGAACCCCCGCAGCGTGGCTGGGATCAACGATTACCGGCAGGTGGCAGACCGCCTTGAGTACGGGCACTGCAGCCACGTCAAAGGTATTTCGGGTGGCAGTCTCGAAGGTGCGAATGCCGCGCTCGCACAAAATGACATCAGGGTTTCCACTCGCGGCTATGAATTGTGCGGATCGAAGCAAATCCTCCAACGTGGCGGTCATACCCCGCTTTAGAAGCACCGGACGCCCGCATGTGCCTAGCCGCTCGAGCAGGGAGAAATTTTCCATGCTTCGCGCGCCCACCTGCATGATGTCGGCGTATTCGGCTACCACATCCACGTCGGTCTCCGACATGACTTCCGTGATGATCGCGAGTCCGGTCAAGTCCCGTGCTTTGCTGAGGATCTTCAGGCCCTCGATTCCCATCCCTTGAAAGGAGTACGGGGAGGAGCGTGGTTTGTAGGCGCCGCCGCGCAAGATTCGCGCACCCGCCTTGACAACCGATTCCGCGGTGTCCAGTACTTGTCTCTCCGACTCGACTGCACAGGGGCCTGCCATGACGACAAACTCATCGCCGCCGATCGCTATGTCTCCGACATGCACGATGGTTCGCGGCCGCGAAACCGTCTTCGCGACCAGGTCATAACACGAGAATTGTCCGTTCCAGCGAGCGTTCACGTCGGCAGCAACCGTTTCATTTCGTTTCTGTACACTAGTCTCCGGAGCGAACGCTGGTCGGTGACGCAGGTACATCTCGGCTGTGACGTGAGAACAAGGAAGGGAACTAGTATTTTTTAACTATTGATTTAAATCGTAGCCTGCTACCCAATGGACATAGGCTGCCTGAAGATCGTGCGCCTTTTTGTTTTGCCCGTCCGCACGCCTTTGCGAGAGTTGCCTCCATCAATCCCTCTTGAGTTTCTCAAGGGTAGAAACAAACGTTTCATCTGTCACGCGCTAACCGTAATGTGCCGCACGCTGTCTCTAGGCCATGGGTTCCAGGTGCGCGGTGAAGTGGCGGAGGAACGCAGCCTCGTAGGTCAGGCGCATTCCCTTGATGTTTTTACGACGGTTCCAGACCCTCAGGATCATCTCCACTACATAATCAACGTGGCTCTGCGTATAAACGCGACGAGGAATCGCCAGCCGCACCAGGTCCATGCGGGCTGCGTCTGCAAACATCAGCGTGCCGATCTCAACCGAACGGATTCCGCCTTCCAGGTAAAGCTCGGCCGCAAGCGCAACACCGGGGAATTGATCGAGCGGGACGTGCGGCAGAAATGCCCGCGCGTCCAGGTAGATAGCGTGTCCCCCGGGCGGTTCAACGATGGGGACACCCTGTTCTGAAAGATGGTTGCCAAGATAAGCAGTCGAAGCGATTCGGTAGCGCAGGTAATCTTCCTCCAGAGCTTCCTGCACACCTACGGCAATAGCTTCCAGGTCGCGTCCCGCCAGCCCGCCATAGGTCGGATACCCCTCCGTGAGAATCAGCAGATCCTTTTCCTGGCGCGCTAAGACGTCATCGTTGGTGCACAGAAATCCGCCAATGTTTGCCATGCCGTCTTTTTTTGCGGACATGGTGCAGCCGTCTCCCAGGGCGAACATCTGCTGCGCGATTTGCTTCGGCGTCTTCGATTCGTATCCCTTTTCGCGGAGCTTGATGAAATACGCATTTTCCGCGAAGCGGCACGCATCGAAATACAAAGGGATGCCATGCTTGCGGCAAACGGTGCTCACCGCCTCTGCGTTCTCCATCGACACCGGTTGTCCGCCGCCGGAGTTGTTGGTGATCGTCAGCATCACTAACGGCATGCGCTCGCGTCCCACTCGAGCGATCAGGTTCTCCAACCCGGCAACATCCATATTCCCCTTGAAGGGCAGTTGCGTCGATGGCTGACGCGCTTCGGGGATGGGGAGGTCAACAGCCTCGGCACCCACGAACTCGACATTCGCGCGGGTCGTGTCGAAATGCGTGTTGTTGGGCACCACATCTCCCTTTTTGCACGCGACACTGAATAGGATGCGCTCCGCCGCTCTTCCTTGGTGGGTCGGAATCACATTCTGATACCCAAAAATGTCCTGGATAGAATTCCGAAAGCGGTCAAAGCTTCTGCTGCCGGCGTAGCTTTCATCACCTTCCATGATTGCGGCCCATTGGTGAGTCGACATCGCTCCGGTGCCGGAGTCGGTCAGAAGATCGATCAGCACATCATCAGCGGGCAACAGGAAGAGGTTGTAGTGGGCGGCGCGCAACAGCTCTTCGCGCTGCTCACGTGTGGTCCAGCGGATCGGTTCAACGCTCTTAATGCGAAATGGTTCGATGATCGTCTTGGTAGGCATGTCGGCTCCCGTGCGATTCTACTCACACCAGCAGGGAACCGCCATTCCATCCAGAACGACTAGGAGTCCCGTATCGAAACTCTCGGTGGAACACGAACCCGAAGATGCGGCCTCAGTTTTTCCAGGGCGGCCTTCACGCTAAGGCCGTATTTAGCGCGCAGGTCGTCCGGTTTGCCGTGTTCAATGAATTGATCCGGCCAACCGATGCGGACCACCGCTGTGTTAACACTCGCGTTGCTCAGCACCTCGAGCACGGCGCTCCCAAATCCCCCGGCCAACACATGATCTTCCATGGTAAGAATGACATCCACGGTGCGAGCGTAAAACTCAACCATCTCGGCATCAATCGGTTTCGCGAACCGCGAGTTGATCACCGCAGAGGACACTCCCTCCCCTTCCAGCTTGCTCGCAACTTCCTGGGCCATTGGGACCATCGCGCCCAGTGCGAAAATTGCAACTCGATCATTTTCGCCGTGCTGTAACAGTTCTGCTTTGCCGATGGGGATGGCCCTGGGAACATCTTTCACCGGCATCCCCGGACCAACGCCTCGCGGATAGCGTACGGCTATGGGGCCTTCGTACAACATCGCGGTGTACAGCATGTCCGCAAGTTCGTCTTCGTCCTTGGGAACCATGTGGACCATATTGGGGATACCACGCAGGTACGATATGTCAAAAAGCCCGTGGTGCGTAGGTCCATCATCGCCAGAGAGCCCGCCCCGGTCCATGCAAAAAACTACAGGCAAGTTCTGCAGGCAGACGTCGTGCACAACGGGATCGAACGCGCGCTGCAAAAAAGTTGAATAGATGGCGCAGAAGGGCTTAAATCCCTTGGTGGCCAGACCGGCTGCGAACAACACAGCGTGCTCTTCCGCGATGCCTACATCAAAATACTTGTCGGGATGGTAGGTGCGGAAGCGGTCCAACGCAGTGCCGTTGGGCATCGCCGCGGTGATTGCGACAACTTTGTCACTGCGGTTCGCTAGCTTGACCAGCGTGTCGGCGAAAACCTCTGAGTACGTACGCTGACCTACAACCTTCGTCTCTCCAGTCTCGGGATCATACGGCCCCAAACCGTGAAACTTCTTCTGCTTCTGCATCGCCGGCTCGAACCCTCTGCCTTTTTGCGTCAGAACGTGCAGCAAAATCGGCCGCTCCTGGGTCTTGAGAAATTCAAAAGTCTTGATCAGCGTCGCAATGTCGTGACCATCAATCGGGCCGTAGTATTTCAGGCCCAGCTCTTCGAAGATGACGCTCGGCCAGAGCAAGCTCTTAGCTGCTTCCTCCGCTTTACGCGCCAGGCGCAGAGCCTTCTTTCCCCCAAGGCGTTCGACGAACTTGCCGGCCCGTTCATGCAGAAAATCGTACTTGGGATTGGTGACAATTCTGTTGAGATAGCTGGCGATCGCACCAACATTCTTGTCGATCGACCATTCGTTATCGTTCAGGATGACGAGCATTCGCTTGGTCTGCTGCGCGATATTGTTCAGCGCTTCGTAGGTGATGCCGCAGGTAAACGCTGCGTCGCCCGCCAGCGCTACCACGTGCTCCTTCCCGCCCAGTTTGTCACGTGCCACCGCCATCCCCAGAGCGGCTGACAGCGCCGTACCCGCATGTCCCGCGCCATAACAGTCGTGGGGACTCTCGGTTCGCAACATGAACCCGTTCAGTCCGCCGGCCGACCGGATGGTTTCAAACTGCTGCCGCCTACCGGTGAGCAACTTATGCACGTAGGCCTGATGGCTCACGTCGAACAGAAAGTGGTCCTCTGGTGTGTTGAACACGTAGTGCATGGCGATGGTCAGTTCCACCACGCCGAGGTTGGGCCCGAGATGGCCGCCGGTCCGGGACAAAACCGTGATGAGTTCCTCGCGGACCTCCGACGCCAGTTGTTCAAGTTCGAGCAGAGGGAGTCGCTTTACATCCGCTGGCGAGTTGATCGTATCGAGTATTCGCGCCATGGCAGTCGCACCAATTGGAACAGGACACCGCCACCATTGTAGTTGAGCGCGCAAGCGCGCCTTGCCACGTCGTTGCCGTCTTTTACTGAATTCAACCCGATGTGGGAAAGGAGTTGCGGGTGACATCACAACTCTGGTCACCGCGGCATACGCGCAAAGCTCTTTGCGCGGACGTCCTCACCAATCAAGCAACTTGTCTACATTCCACCCAGCGGATGGTAGTTGGTGTTGGTGGTTGTCACAACAATCTGTTTGGCCGCCGCGTTCAGCACTGTCTACTCGGAATAATCGTGCCGTCAGAAACGTACCTGACACGGCCCGCAATAAGAAACTCGTGAATTCCAACCGCCCTGCGGCATTGGAATTCGTTTTCGTGATTTCGTCATCTGAACTGTGGGAATCCTCGACCTCGTGGCGCGTGCTGCTCCTATGCTCCTGAAATCGCAGGCCGCTTAGTCTCTATCGGACTCATACTTGCTTCTTGTTCTTCATGTTCTACTTTAGGTTTCTCGTCCCACGTCAGCCACTTCAAATCAAGCACTGCGATGGAGTAGAAAACGGGCACCATCAGCAAGGTGATAAACGTTGCCACAGTTAAGCCGCCTATCTGCGCGTAACATAACGGCTGCCAGAGCGGGCCCCCGTGTAGTGCCAGTGGAAACAGCGCCAGCACCGTCGCACTCACCGTGATCATCACAGGCCGCAACCGGATGATGCCCGCATCAATCACGGCCGTCTCGAACGGTTCGCCCTTGGCGTGCATTTCCTCAATGAAGTCGAACAGCACGATGACATGGCTGACAATGACACCGATCAGGCTGGCGATCCCGAGAAATGCCATGAAGCCGAACGAGGTGTTCATGATCCATAACGCGATCAACGCGCCGGCGACCCCGTACGGTGCCGCCGCGAACACCAGGAAGGGTTTAATAGCGTTGTTGAATTGGAAGAGGAGGGCCAAGTAAATTGCTGTAATCGAGACCGCCAACACCACGGCGAGGTTCCGGAAGCCGGTCTGTTGTTTGTCGAACTCGCCACCGATACTCAGCCCGTAACCTGGGGGTAGGGTCTTCTCCAACTCATGCAACTTGGGAACGGCGATCGCGGTGATCTCCGACGACAGATGTCCCGGAGCAGGGAAGGTATAGAGTGACATCGACCTGAAATGATCCAGCCGAACGATACGATCCGACGACATGCTGTTCTCGATGTTCGAGATCTGCACCAGCGGTATCTTGGTGGAACTTTGCGAGCCGTACACGTACAGGTTTTGAATGTCAGAGAGGCGCGCCCGTTCATCCATTTTGAGGCGCGCGACGACCGGGATGTTCCTGTCGCCGTCCTGCAGTGCGGTCACCGGCACGCCGCTCATCGCGCCGGTTGCCGAATTGGCCACATCCATGTTGGTGATACCTGCAAGATTGGCCCGGTCGGGATCCACATTCAGGCTGACATTCGCGCTCTCTGCGTCCCACTCGTTGCGAACGCGCGCCGCCGCCGGTGCGGAGCGCAGGATGTCGGCCACTTGCGAGGCGATCTGCCGCATCGTCTGGATGTCCTGTGCGCTTCCCGCCGTACCCACGTCGGCCCGGCTGGTCACCCGAATCTCTACCGGATAATTCACCGGATTGGTTTGGAGTTGGCGCATATCAACCCGCGCTCCTGCGACATTTGCCGAGAGCACCGGTTGGACTTGATCGACAAATTCGGGAGTGATCTCCTTGTCCGTCAACTCAACCAGCACTTCCGCATAGTTGAGCTGCTGCGCTTGCGGCGACAGAGAGAACCAGAAGCGCGGACTGCCGCCACCGACCCAGGTTGTTACATAGCGGAGAATCTGCGAAGGCTTGCCGTTCTTATCGGGATGCTGCTTGCCCCACAGTTCAGCTTGCTGCCGGATGATCTGCTCTACCTGCTGCGCTGTCTGGTTGGTGGCCTCAAAATTTGCATCATTGGGTAACCACACGTCAGCGTACGACCAGTACTGCACATCATCAGGGAAAAATGACGTTTTCAATTGTTTAAACAGAAATCCCGCGAGCAGAATGAAAGCCAGAGAACCGATAGCGACCTTCCAGCGATGCTCGATGGCAAATTTAGCGACTCGGGCATATTGTCCAGTGAATCCCTTGGTGCGTCGCACCTCAATCGGCTGCTCTGGCTTCTTGTCGGGTCGCAGGATGTAATACGACAGCAGCGGGATGAAAGTCATCGAGGCCAAGCGTGATGCCACCAGCGCGCACGTCATCACGATCGGCAGGCTGTACAGGAACTCGCCGGTGTTTCCGGTCACCAGCAGGAAAGGCAGATAGGCGACGATGTTGGTAATGGTCGCGTACAGGATGGCGGTCGCGATCTTGGTAGGACCCAGCCACGGCGCAACCATGCGCGGCTGTCCCTCGGCCAGCATTCGCTTGATGGAATCGCCCGCCACCACCGGGTCGTCCACCAGCAAGCCCAGGGCAATAATCAGCGAAGCCACCGAAACCTGCTGGATATCAACTCCCAGCAAGTAGATCATTCCGAACGTAAGCGAAAGTGTCACCGGGATGGAAAGCGCCATAAGCAGCGCTGACCGCCACTCCCAGAAGCCAATCAACGAAACGATCACCACCAGCCCGATTGCTTCGTACAGCGCGTCCATGAAGAGATCGATCTGTTCTTTGACCTGTACTGGCTGGTCCGAGGTGTGGACCATGATCAAGTCATCTGGCAGATACGGTTTCAGCGCCTTCAGTTTCTCCGTGACATGGAGTCCAAACTGGTCGATTTGCTGGCCGTCCCGCATGTAAATCGCCAGCGTAACCGCTCGGCTGCGATTCCACTGCCCATCTTTGTCGCGCCATGTCAGAAAATTCAGATAGCTCGGCGGGCTTTGGTAAGCGCGCGAGATATCGACCAGGTCGCGCAAATAAACCGGACTGTTCGACGACGACACGCCGATGACCACGTTGCCGATTGCTTGCGCATCCGGGAAGAGACCCGATGGATTGATGACCAGGTCCTTGGGACCGACTTCCAGCGATCCGGCCGGGCAGCGTGATGTTCTGCGCGCCCAGCACGTCTTTCAGCTTGGACGGATCGTATCCGTACTGGGCCAGCCGCTGCTGCGAGTAGTCCAGATAGATTTGCTCCGGCAGCACCCCGGCGCGCGAGACCTTCGACGTTTCGGGCACGCCTTGCAGAGTGCGCTGCAGCAGGTCCGTATATTCATCGAGATCCCGGTACGAATACTTCGCGCCCGCAACTTCTGCCAGTCGAGCTTCAGTGTCAGCCGGATCGCGAATAATGGCGGGCTGCCATGCATCCGGATGGATTTCGGAGCGATGCAGGTTCACCTGGATCAACTGCTCGCCGCGGCTACGGATCGTGGCATCGTCGAATGTTGTGCTGGCGTCAAGGCCCACGTATCCGGGGCCGTCGAAAAAATGAAGATCGGTCAGCGTCTTATTGCGGCTCGCGATATCAGCAATGTTCTCGAAGTCGGTGCGGACCGGCCCCTGCGCCACTGACAGTGGGAATGCGTATACCACTGTCACCCGGGGCGTAGGAGCGTATCGTGGCAATGCGGCGCGCGTGGTCTCGATGGCCTTCTTGATGGCGATCGACCGCAACGCTACTTCTGTCGGGGTGACCTTTGGACTGGCCACGGTCAACATGAGTGCGGCCGTGTCGCCAAAGTTACTGTTGAACTGAATCGGTCCGGCGCCCCTGGGTAAATTGAGTTGATTCAGTTTCAGGTTCATGTCGGAGAATTGCTTCTCCTTGTCCTTCACGTTGTCCGCGAGTTGGATGTAGACGACCGAAAGTCCGGGAAAGCTAAGTGATCGGATTCCGAAGTCCGACGGGCTTGTCGGCTTTAAGGTCGAATTCATCGCGACCACTTGTTCGATCGGTCGCGTGATCAGTTGCTCAACCTGTTCTGCGGTTGCGCCCGGCCACGGACACTGCGCGGATGCCACCCGCACCGGGATATTCGGGTCCTTCCGCTTCGGCATGTTGTGATAGCTGAAGAAGCCCCATACGAAGGTCGCAAGCAGCAACACAAGTCCCACCTGGCGGTGCTCGGTGAAGAACCGCGCCATGTTGTGGGTGGTCGCGATGTACTCCGCGTCGGACTTGTGTATGTGGGCCATCTTCGCTTAACACTTACCGTTACGGAATCACCCTCACCTGATCGCCGTTCTTGATCATGTTGGTTCCTGAAGTCACAACCCGGTCCTTGACGTTCAGCCCGCTCAAGACAGCGATGTTATTCCCATAGGTGTCTCCCAGCGTCACATCCTGCGTGTGTACCTTCACCGTGTCACCCGGCCCGTCAGTCAGGTATACGGCGAAGCCATTAGGATTGTCCGGACTGCGCACCACTGCAGTCAGGGGCACCACGTCAACTCGGGCATTCGGGCGTCCGCCGCCGATTGAGATTGAGGCGATCATTCCCGCCTTCAACCGGTTGTCCGAGTTCGGTACGGTGATCTCCACTGAGTAGACACGACTTTTTGGATCGGCGGAGGGCGAGATCGATGTCACGTGTCCGGCAAAATTCCCAGCCACCGCGTCAGTGGTGATCGCCTCGGGGCTGCCCAGTCGTATGTGCTCCATCGCCGTGTCCGGCACGCCAAACACCGCTTTTACCGACCGAACATCCGAAATAGTGAACCCATTCGTGGCTGGTCCTACCAGTTGTCCGACATCGACATTTCGTTTCACGAGCCATCCATCGAACGGCGCGCGCAGCTCGCAATACCCCAGCGCGATCTGCGCCTCCGCTATGCTCGCCTTCGCGTTTTGGATGGACGCCAGCCCATCCAGCATCTGCGCGTTCGCATTGTCGTAATCCGGCTTGGTGGCAGCTCCGTTCTGGTAAAGAACCGACATGCGGTCGAACGACAATTTCGCCCGGTCGTAATTCGCCTGCGCCCCCGCCAGTTGCGCATCTGCCTGTTGCAGCTTTTCCTTGTAATCGCCCTGGTCAACAGTTGCCAGCACCGTCCCCTTAGTCACCCAGTCACCTTGGTCGATGTAGCGCACTCGTCCAGTCGCGTCCTTCACCTGCCGCACGCTCGCCAGGTATCCGTTCGACTTGAACGCCAAGTCGACCTGCTGGTAGGGCTGGATATTCGCCGAGTAGGTATTCGACGTGCCCGCGTCGATCGCCTGCACTTCACTGGTGCGCACCGGTACCAACGGCTGCGGCGCGGACACGGTGGTACGACATGCGCTCATCACCGTAACGCCCGCAAGTGAAACTGTCAGCAGGGAAGTCGCCAACGCATTCCGCCTCTGCGGCTTACTCTGGTTCATTCCTCACCTATCGCTTTCTGGAAGCTCGCTTTCGCGCTCCAGAACTCATCCACCGCATTGTTATATTCGGAGTTCGCACTTTCCACGGCCGCCTGTTGTTGCAGCACGTCGCGTAGCAGCGTCGTTTTCTGTTCGTACTGCAGAGTCACTTCGCGCAGTTTTTCACGCGACGCTTCCTGCTTCGCCTGCGCCACCGTCACCGCGGCCCGAGCTTCCTGAAGCGAACGGAACTTGTCGCCCACATCGATCAGGATTTGCGACTTAGTGCTGGTGAGCTTCAACTTGCTCTGCTCGACGTTGATGGTCTTCTCGTTGACGTCGTGCTTGCGTCGTCCCCAGTCGAATGGCTCCCATCGAAATTCAAACCCGGCATTGGCAACATTCGTCGGCACGAAATCATAGCCAAACGGCGAAGAGTACTGGATGGAGAGATTCAGGTCGGGAATATATTGCGATTTCGCGATCTGGCGCGCATTCGTCGCTTGCCTTACCTCGATGGCCGCCTCCGCCACCTTCGGATTCTGTTCCAGCGCCTTGGTCTCTGCTAGTTCCAGATTTTCTTCCGCGGGGGTCACGGGAGCCACTGCTGCCGTGTGAAACTTTGTCTTGATTTCACGCCCCAGAAGATCGTTGAGCGTCTCTTTCGCGGTTTGCAATTTGTCCTGGGCCTTCAGCAGGTTGAGTTGCTCATGCGCTAACTTGGCCTTCACTTCCAGGTCTTCCGACTTCAACGCCACCTGTTCCGAGACGTACTGCAGCGTGATGCGGTCCAGCTCCTCGTACTGCTTGATGCTGGCCTGGATCGATTCAATCTCGTTCTCAATCTGCATCACCTTGTAATAATTCTGCCGGACGTTATCGACCACTGCTTGTCGTTCGCCTCGCAATTGCTCCTTGGCCTGCTCGATCGATAATTCCTGTCCATGCACGAAAAGGTTGATCCGGTAGAGCGACAGCAGAGGCTGCGAGGCGCTGGCCATCACCAGCGCCGTGGGATGGGCTGGCGTCGTGATGTACGAGGTAGTAGCTGGGATCGGGCCAGTTGCGGGATACGTGCCGAATTGACCGGGCGGCACGGTATAGGAAATCGGTGTCAGCAACTGGGAACCAAAGACGTAAGTGCTGAACGACGGAAGCCTTTTGGTCTTGTCCGCAGCGAGCTTCTCATTGTGTACGTCGAGGTTCAGGGAAACGATTTTCAGACTTCGGTTGTTCGCCAGCGCGATGTTCACCGCCTGATCGACAGTTAGAATGTCGAGCTGGTCCTCTTCCGCCAGCAGCGGCGCCAGTAGACTGCCCATTAGGCCTGCGGCCAGCAATAGCTTCGTCAGCAACCCCTGCATAATTCCTTGCTTCTTACTCCTGCGAAGCTCGTTGCGGGCAGACAGAGAGAGAATTGCACTCGCACCCTGCAACGGCCCGTCTCCGGATTTGTTGCTTGCCAGCGTACTACAAACACGCGTGCGTAGAGGTGCTCACGCCGCCAAACACGACATGGTAGTGAATCCCAGACGCATCGGCGCATCGCTCTTATTTCTTGGCACGCCGAGTTTATAAGCTGAGCTTTGTTTTCGGCAACCCTCAATTTGAAGATGTGAGTGATGTAATGGGTGCCTTCGCAGCGTCGTAGAACATACCACGTAGCGATTGAGAAGGGAATTATGAATGCACGCCGTAAGCCGATGTGACTCTGCACATCGTTGGACCCAGGCGACCGGCCGTATCTCAGACCTATCTCAGAAAGTAAACATCGCCTGCAATTCAATCTTGCGCGGCGCTGAAGACGAGCCATACGGGCCGCCTGCGATCGCGTTCGGTTGCCCGAACAGAGGAGAACTCAGGTTCCCGACCAGCGGAGCAAAATTAATATAGTTGAAGACGTTGCGAGCATTGACGCTGAACGTGAGGTTGTAGCGGTGGCTCGTCGCGCTGCCCAGGCTCATCGGCCCGCCCATCGCTCCACCAAAGTGGCCGCGCGGACCATGCCCCCCGCCCGGTCCCATCCCGCCGCCACCACTCTTGGTCTCCGGCCCGAACCCGATGGTCTTGCTCAACCTCAGGTTCAGCGAAAACCGCCCCGGACCCAATCCGTAGTAAGGAGGAATCACCGTCTGGCCTGGCTGCGGCGTCAAGTTAAAAGTACCCCAATTCGTCACCACAATGTTCTGCCCCGACAACCCAGGCGTGGCAAAGGCCGGACGGTCATTGAAGATCGAGTCGCCGTTGTAGTCCTGGCCCAGCGTGATGTTGAATGGTATCCCCGAGCTAACCACCAGGAACGGATTTACGCGAAATCCTCGCGGCAATGCCACCGTTCCGCCGATAAACACCCGATTGCGTACGTCATAAGCTGTCGGCCCATAGTTCTGCGCCAGGTTGTACTGGTTGTTGGGGAAGCTGCTGGCTCCGTTGGTGTTGGCGTTGACGTTGTTCAGCGTGTACCAGCCAAACAGCGACACCTTCGAACCGATCCGCACATTCGCATTCACGATAAGCTGGTTCTGCTCAAACTCCCCGTCCGATTCATACTGGTAAATGTTCCCCGCGGCACTCCCTAACGGCCGTACGCCGCTGGTCGGATCATCCGGATTGTATGTATTCGGAAACGGGGCATTGATGTTCCGCGTCAGGAACTGATGCACGCCCTTGGAATTCAGGTACGAAATCGCGATGTTCGCGTTCTTTGTGATCTGCCGCTCCACGCTCACCGCCGTCTGCATGATGTACGCGGCACGCAGATTGGGCGCTAGCTGGTACGACGTGGGAAACGTCTTGGCCGTATTCAGCAGCGGGCTACCTTGGGGCGGAACCAGCGGATAAAAATTGGGCTGGTCCACGATGTACTGCTGCTGCGTCGTCCCATTCAAGCGATTCGCCTGCAAAACGTACTGCTCCTCGAAGCGGTCGTAGAACATGCCCCATCCGGCGCGCAACACCGTCTTCGGTGTCGGCCCTTTCCCTAACCCCCACGCGAACGCCACACGTGGCGCCAAGTCGCCGTTATCGTGGATGTCGGTTTGCGTTTCGAACCGCAGCCCATAGCTGACCGTGAAGTTCGGTTTCCACCGCCAATCGTCGGAGAAATACAGCCCCACGTCATAATAGGTGACCACGACCGCAGGCGTGCCATAGGTGATGGAGAACTGCCCCGCGCCGCCGCCTGCCGCCCGAATCTGCGCCGGAGTCAAGCCGTTGGCAATGCCTTGCTCGGTGATTTGATAGGTATCCAGTGAGTTGAACGTGAACGTGCCGTTGAAGTTCGGGTTTGCATCGCTCGAATCGCGCTCTGCCCGCAGCCTCCCCCCGAACTTGACCATGTGCTTGCCCGCCAGCACACTCGTGTAATTCTGCAATTCGTAGTGGTCTTGCTTGTCGATGTTGTAACCCGCGCCGTTGCCGCCACCCACAAAGGCGCCTTGCACGTTAAGGGTCGCGTCCGTGTAAGCCGGCGTCTGGTTGTTGCGGTCGCCCAGGTACTGAAAGCGCAACTCGTTGACCACCTTCGCGCCGAACAACTGTGTGTCGCTCACCTGCACCGTCTGTTCCGTGGTTGTCAGGTTGTAAGCCTGGGTGGGTAGCGCAAACTGTCCCACCCCCTGGTCTTGCTGGTTGTTCTGCCACCACTGATACCTCACGCTGAGGGTATTGTTCGGCGTGAGTTGAAAATCCATGCGCGGGCTGACGTTCGTTCGGGTCTGCGGTATGGGAACCGACGTGTTATACGGCGTTTGCTGAAACGTTGTCGGGTCCAGCACAAAGGCGTTCACGATCGCGTTGTCGCCGATATTCCGCCGCTCGAAGTTGATAAAGAACGAGGCCTTCTTGCCCACCGGCCCACCAAGGTTAGCGCTGTATTGGGTCGTGTCATACGACGGAGTGCTGGTTGCAAACGGACTCGTGGAATTAAAGTACGACGAATTGCCCATTACCGAGAGCTGCCCGTGGTACTGGTCCGTCCCGGGTTTGGTGAAAATCTCAATTCGCCCATAACCCAGCTTGTCGTACTCAGACGAAAATGGGTTCTGGTTAATGCGTATCTCGCGAATCGAAGACTTCGGAGGAAGCTGTCCGCCAGTAAATCCATCGATATAAATCTGGCCGCCATTCGGCCCCGCCGACGGCCCGGCCAGCGCCTGCAAGTCCGTCGCCAATTCGTCGGGATCGTCTGATAGGGTATCCAGGTCTTTCCCGCTGAGAACCATTTGCGTCGCATTGTTTTCCGCCGAGGTATCGACGCCGATCCCTTGGTCCGAAACGTTGAGGTTTTCCTGCTGCACCTCAATCGAAAGGGATACGTCCACCTTCTGCAATTGACCGGATACAACGTCGATCCCATCGACTTCGTACAGGGCGAAACCCTTTGCCGCAACTTTGATTCCGTACTTGCCCGGAGCCAGCCCCTTTACTTCATAGGCCCCGGTTTGGTTGGTAACAGTTCTGACCGTGTTTCCATCTGACGCGACAACCTGCACGTCCGCCTTGGTGACCGCAGCACCCGAGGGATCGGTGACCGTGCCGTGCAGCGACCCGAGCGCCGCCTGCGCCCACACTCGCCCACCGGCGAGGAGAAAAATCGACGCAAACACAGCGGTCCGAATTACTCGCGGGACTGACACAGCTCTCATCAAAATAATTGCCTCATTAAACCGTCGCTCTCGTTTTGACAGTGGCCACTAACCGCCAAGTTTATTGCGCCTCTCCCGGAGCTCCACTCAGACTCCACGGCGACAGCACCATCTGGCTGCCCGATCCCGCCGTCAGGATCGGCTCCACTCCTCCCACCATCGTGATCGCCATAACGCCCGAATCGGTTCCCTCCGTCGACACTAGAATCACAGCATCGCCCTTTTGAAAATCCGCAACCGTCACCGCCGGCAAACGAAGCAGCATCTGTCCAAGGTCACCCCCGCCTCCGCGTGCCGCACCGCCTCCATAGCCGCCCGCTCCGCCCGGCGAGCCTGGGGGAGCACCGCCCCCCGGATTGGCAGTCGAACTACTTGCGGGCGTCCCTCCGGCAGGCTGTCCTTCCGGTGTTTGACCTTTCAGGCGCATCGCAATGCGCTGCGCCATCATCTGCGGCAGCTTGCGCAATTGCGAATCGGGTGTGACCTGCACTAAGACTTGCTTTTTGGTGAGAACGTCCATCACCGTCAACGAATTGTCGGCAGCATTCACCGCCGCAATCGTTCCCGCAATATTGCGGAAGGAGCCGCTCACGATTTCCTCGGCCGCGAACTCTGTGCCATCGGCGTTCTTATCGCCACGCGCCCGCAACTGGTCGCCGGGATGGATGTCCGCCACCTTGCTCGGCGCGGCATCGTCAAACTTCACCGAGTTGGTCGCATAACGCCTGACGATCGTCTTCTTTGAAGTTTGAATCAGAACCTTCTTGCTTCCGGCAAGCGTCGTCACCGAAATCGTCACCGTTCCCGCAGCCGGATCCACGTCGCTCACCAGTCCGCCGATGCCGCGCTTCTGCCAATCGTCCCGCTCCTGTTGCTGTTTGGATGCTACGTCAGACTTCTTCATGACGATGACCGTCGATGCAGTCAACGATTCGGCATCGTCCGACGCTTTGCCGCGCACCAGTATCCGATCGCCCACCTGCAGGTTTTGCGGACTGATAGTGGTTGCATTCTTCAAGTCGGTTTGACCCGGTGCGATCCGCACGATACGCGTCGTATCAGGAAGGGAAATGCTTACACTCTTTCCATCGTCCGTCGTCAGCGTGATCGTGCTGCCGCCGATCGACTTGATCTCACCCACAGCTTTGGCTTGCGCGCTCGCAGCAGGAGTTTGCTGCGGAAGGGCCTGCGCGATGACACTGAGCATGAAGCCTAGAGCGATACCCGCAACCGCGTGCCTGAATGCTGTTCGCGCCGCTGGCTTATCTCGATCGTCGGACAAATGATCCACTCCGTTGCTCCTCAAATTAAAGCCTCGAACAACACTTGGCAGCGCTGTTGCACACACGCTCGCCAACCTGTGTACATACAGGCTTTCGCGGGAAGGCAGCTATTTCAGCAGGTCCCGCCAAATGCAAGTCCCACGCACCTATTCAATTTTCCTATTGGAATGAAGTGCTCAGTGTGTCGTTTTGTTACGAACGGTTAAGTTGAGGCGCATTGCTGGCGTGAGCGAAGCGAGAGCCAGCAGGCGAAATCCAGAACGAGGTCGCCGCGACGACCGAGTCGAAGCATCTGCGCGTTTTGCTGGCGTAAGCGCCGAAGGCCCCCAGCTTCCTTCAGCACTCGATCACGTTCAACGCCAGTCCTGCCAATGACGTCTCTTTGTATCGCGATTGCATGTCGAGGCCGGTCTGGTACATGGTGGCGATCACCTGATCGAGCGACACTTTGTGTTCATCCGTCTCGCGCATCGCGATACGGCTGGCGTTAATTGCCTTCACCGATCCCATCGCATTGCGCTCGATGCACGGAATCTGCACCAGACCTCCGATGGGATCGCACGTCATCCCCAGATTGTGTTCCATGCCAATCTCCGCCGCGTACTCCACTTGCCGGTTCGAGCCGCCCTGCGCCGCCACCAGTCCTCCCGCCGCCATCGAGCAAGCTACGCCAACCTCGCCCTGGCATCCCACCTCCGCACCCGAGATCGACGCGTTCTCCTTATAGAGGATGCCGATTGCACCCGCGGTTAAGAAGTAGCGAAACAATCCCTCTTCTGACGCGCCCTCGACGAACCGCTGGTAGTAATGTGCCACCGCCGGAATAATTCCCGCTGCGCCGTTCGTCGGAGCAGTCACCACGCGTCCGCCCGCAGCATTCTCCTCATTCACCGCCATCGCGTACACATTGACCCAATCCATTGGCGCCAGCGGGTCGGCGCTGCCTTGTTCGTTCAATTTGCGCGCAAGCCGCGGCGCGCGCCGCCGCACATTCAGTCCGCCCGGCAGAATTCCTTCGGTTTCCAGCCCGCGTCGCACGCAGGCTTCCATCACTTCCCAAATGCGCTGGAGGTCATCGCGAATTTGCGAAACATCCCGCCACGTCTTCTCGTTCTCCAGCACGATCTGCCAGATCGCCATCTTCTGCCGATCGCCAATTTCCAGCAACTGATCGGCACTCGAAAACGGGAAGGGAGGCTCAATTCAGTCGGAGCGACCCGCGTCTTCGCCTTCCCGCGCGATGAACCCGCCTCCCACTGAATAGAAGACGGCTGAATACAACTCGCCTTCATCCCGATCGAATGCCGTAAATCGCATGCCGTTGGAGTGTCCTGGCAACATCTGGGTCTTCAGGAACAGCAGGTCGGTATCTTCATGGAAGGGAATCGCGGCGCTGCCCAACAACCGCAGTGCGCGCTGTTGCCGGATGTCGCCAACCTTTTCATGGATCGTCGCCGGATCAATCGTCTCCGGAGCCTCGCCAGACAACCCCAGCAGCACCGCGCGGTCGGTGGCGTGTCCGTGTCCCGTCAACGCTAGCGATCCAAACAGCTCCACTTGCACACGCACCACCCCTGCGAGTAAACCCTTTTCCAGGAGGTCGAGGGCAAATCGCCGAGCTGCCCGCATCGGGCCTACCGTGTGCGAACTCGACGGCCCCACGCCGATCTTGAAAATCTCAAAGATGCTGGTCTTCAAGCGTTTCCTCTTGGCAGCACTCACCCGCGCTTTGCCACCCACGAGATTCTATTCCATCCCGAACCAAGCGGCGCGGTGGCGCACATGGTGAATTGGCAGAGGGTGTTGGGTACCCCCTCCCCCTCCCCCTCCTAGCGCAAGGTATTGAAAACACGAGGCTAGAAGAAACGACGCGCGCAAAATATTGAGCGCAAAGGAGATCAGAGTAAAATATTCAAAACAAGCGAGTTAGACGCATGCTGCGGAAGAGTCACCGTTTAGAATCAATGGTTTAGCGGCGCTTCGCCTGTAGAATATTCAACCCTTTGGGGTTAGCTTCGATTTGTCAAAGAACCGATGCCTCCGTCCCATGGCTGGGAGAATTAAGGACACCCTCCGCCCCCAAAACACGGGAAATGGACACCGAAAGTATCATGGCGCGGCGGGAGGGGACAGGCAAGGAAAAATCGTGGAGTCAATGTGACGAAGGTAACCAGATGTTTCCCGATCTGGGAACAGCCGGGTGGGATTCACCACAGAGACACAGAGGCACGGAGAAGATCTAGCGGATGCTCCACGACTGCCAAAGGCTTGCGATTGTCGGCCACCCGCCATTGGTGAACTTAGCCGTCGCTCTTTTTCAGTTCTAGGTCGAGTTTAAGAGACAAGCCAAGTCCATCAAGCCCGGGGAAGAGTGAAGCCCGGTGGATGTTCATTGCGCGTAGATGTTTCAGGAACCTGATTCGGAGACTGCTCCCTTCGCATCCGTGGAAATCCGTAAGCGCTTTTTGCCGGATTGCGGCCTGCAACTAAACCATTAGTTACCTTTTTCACTGTCGCACGTCCAATGCTCCGTGACCGCCAATCCTGGGAGTCCCGACTAGTGCCTCCGAAACGATCCGCGACCCTGACCGAAGCCGAGTTGCGCCTGATGGAAGTCCTGTGGCAGCGTGGGCCTTCGACCGTGCAGCAGGTGCTCGACGGCCTCCACGGCGACAAGCTTCTGGCGTACAACTCGGTCCTCACCACCATTCGTATTCTGGAAAAGAAGGGGTACGTCGTCCATGCCCAAGATGGCCGCGCCTACGTGTACGCGCCGCTGGTCGAGCGCTCCGAGGCCACTCGCTCTGAAGTCCGTCACCTGGTACAGCGCCTCTTTCAGAATTCTCACGAATTGCTCGTTCTCAATATTTTGGAAGACTCGGGTCTGAATGCAGATGAGCTACAACGCTTAAAGCAATACTTGAAGGAGCGAGAAGAGCAATGAATCTGCATGCTGTAACTGGCTTCGCTGCCGCTGGCATTCTGAACAGCCTCATCGCTGGGATCGTCATCGCACTTCTCGCTGGGGCCGTTACGCGCGTTGTTCGCCGCCAAGGCTCGGGCACGCGCTTTGCCGTATGGTTTCTTGCGCTTGTGGCCATCGCGTTGCTTCCCATGGTCGGCCATTTCGCTGTGAGTTCTGGAAATGGAGTTTCCGCCGCACCAGCCAGCGCGCTCACCCTGCCCGCATGGTTCGCATCTTTCTTGTTCGTCGCCTGGATCGTTGGCGCCGGCCTCGGACTCTTGCACGTTGCGCACGGCCTGTACCGTTTACAGCGCTTGCGGGCTACCTGTTCTCCGATGGACAGGCGTGCGCTTGATCCGAGTCTGCAAAACGCTCTCGCCGATGCCGAAAAACATCGCCGCGTGAACCTGTGCACCTCTGACGCCATCCGCGTTCCCGCGGCCATCGGATACCTCCGCCCCATGGTGGTGTTCCCGTCCTGGGCGCTTGCCGAGATTCCTCCCGCGGAACTCAACGCGATCCTGTTGCACGAACTCGCGCACCTGCGCCGTTGGGACGACTGGACCAACCTCGCGCAGAAACTCGTGAAAGCGGTTCTCTTCTTTCATCCTGCGGTGTGGTTTATCGAATCGCGCCTCACCCTCGAACGCGAGATGGCTTGCGATGACGCTGTCCTCGCTGCCAGCTTCAGCCCTCGCGCCTACGCGGAATCGCTCATCAGCCTCGCCGAGAAGAGTTTCCTTCGTCGCGGCATTCAGTTGGCGCAGGCTGCCGTCGGCCACGTACAGCAACTGAAACTGCGCCTCGCCGAAATCCTGCGCAAAGACCGTACCGGCGATGGACAGGGAACTGCCCGCATCGGGAAGCCCGCGGTCGCCCTCATGTCGCTGATCGCAATCGTCTCTGTGTATGGCTTCTCCCGCACGCCTCGACTGGTCGCATTCTCCAGCGATGCACCGCAAATGGCTTCGGCATTACCCAACTCGCGGGCAATTTCTTCGGCGGTTGACTTTCAGCTGCAGCCAGTGAACCTGAACTACACCGATCGTCCACAGTCAGCGAGTGCGCCGGTCGGCAAAGTTGAGCGAGTTCACCTGCGTGTCATGCGCCGCGTTGCAACTAAGCCACGCGTCGTCCTCGCGCAGAGCGTCCGCGAGAACGAGTTCGCTCCGCCTCCCATCATGGCGTTGTCGAGCTTTCCGATCGAGCTGACACCCGCACCAGTCCTCGTCGTCTTCCAAGGCGAGCAATTCGGTCCGGACGGCCCCGTCTTCTGGCGGGTGACGATCCTTCGCCTCACGCCGGCGCAGCAGCGCGTCATCACCGGAGGTTCACCGAAACAGATTTAATCCATGCTTTATGCCCAGGGGGCGAGCACCAAGTTCAGCAACTAATTCGTTAGTTGCAAAACAAAACAGAACAGAAACGAAAACACAGGAGCTACGAACCAATGAACAGCACGAACACTCAATCCGCCAAGCGCCGCATGGGAGCCGCAGTCCTGGCCCTTGCCATGATTGCCGGCATCGGCGCTTATCACTTCCTCCAACCCATCAGCGTGCGTGCCGCAGCCACGTCCAACGCAGCGCCGCTGGACGAAAGCAAGATCGCCCCACTGCTCTCCCTTGATCAGGCAATGGAGACCGTAGCCGCGCGCGTCACTCCCGCGATCGTCAACGTTGCCGTCACCGCCAAGGTCGACCAGAAGAAGGTGATGATGCAGCAGGGCATGCCCGAAGGTCTGCCCGACGACATGCAGCAATTCTTCGAGCGCCAGTTCGGCGGACGCGGCCAGATGATGCCGCAACAACCGCAGTTCCAGCACGGCATCGGCAGTGGCGTCATCATCTCCCCCGACGGCTACATCATCACCAACAACCACGTGGTGGCGGACGCAACCGATATCAAGGTCACGCTCGGCGACCGCCGCATTATGTCGGCGAAGCTCATCGGCACCGACCCGCTCACCGACCTTGCCGTCATCAAGATTGACGGTAGCAACCTTCCCAACATTCCGCTCGGCGACTCCACCCAATTGCGCCCCGGCCAGACCGTGCTCGCCTTCGGCAACCCGTTCGGCTTCCGCTTCACCGTGACCCGCGGCATCGTCAGCGCGCTGAACCGTCCCAACCCCTACAACGATGATCCTCGCAAGCCCGGTCAGTACATTCAGACCGACGCGGCCATCAACCAGGGCAATTCCGGAGGCCCACTGGTCAACGCTCGCGGCGAAGTCATCGGCATCAACACCTTCCTGATTTCGCCCTCGGGCAGTTTCGCGGGAATGGGCTTCGCTATTCCCACCCAGATTGTGCAGCCGACGGTTGACTCGCTGGTGCGTTACGGAAAAGTCAGCCACTCTTACATTGGGGTAGGCATCACCGATGTCACGCCCGAGAACTCGAAGTTCTTCGACCTGAAGGACGCCAACGGCGCAGTCATCAGCGAAGTACAGCCTGACTCGCCGGGCGCGCGCGCAGGCCTCAAGGTCGGCGACGTCATCGTTGGACTCGACGGCAAGAAAGTCGTCGGCGCCGGAGAGCTTCAGGCCGAAGTCAGTTCGAAGCACCCGGGAACCAAGGTCGCGCTCGACGTTCTGCGCGATGGTAAGAGCGTGAACGTGCCGGTCACGCTCGAAGAGCTCGGCTCCAAGGACAAGAAAGAAGATCTCTCGGCCAGTGCCGACAACGGCAAGCCGCGCTGGGGTATCGGCATAGCCGATCTCACGTCGGATCTGCGCGAGCAATTGCAGGCGCCGCAGAGCGTGAAGGGCGCGGTGATCCAGCGCGTTCAACCCGGCAGTCCCGCAGAGGACGCTGGACTTCAACCTGGAGAAGTCATCGTTAGCGTGAACCGTCACCCGACGCAAAGCGCTTCCGATGTCCAGAAAGCCCTCGCCAATGTCCCCCAAGGGCAGGACGCGATGGTGTTGGTATGGGGCAATGGCGGCAGTACCTTCCGCGTGCTCCATGCCGCGAGCGGGGCTTAACCTCGGCCCCCTAGAGCCCCGCAGCACAGAGAAGGGCACGGAGCAATTCCGTGCCCTTTCTCGTCGATGAGCGTGGAGTTGGATCGCAGATTGATACTCCTACAGCCGCAAACTGGCTTATGATGCCTCTGACGAAACAGGAGGCAGGTATGGCTCATTGCACGAAGTGCGGCGCCGAGTTACCGGACACTGCGCAGTTTTGCCAAAAGTGTGGGCAACCGCAATCCGCGCCGCAGCCCGGCAGTGGCTTTCGGCCCGCGACGCCGCCTTATCAACCGGCAGCGTCCGGCCTCTCGGAGAATGTTGCTGCCACTTTGAGCTACGTGCTCGGCTGGCTGACCGGCATCATATTCTTCCTGGTTGATAAACGGCCCTACGTGCGCTTCCACGCCGCTCAATCCATCGTGACCTTTGGCGGTTTGAATATCATCCACAAGGTGGTGGCAATAGTGTTCGGATTTGGCTGGGCGTTCGGAGGATTCAGCCCGTTCGGAGGTGTCGACCACTTTGCCGGCTTTGGTATCGGAATCATGCTCCTGAGCCTGATTGGATTGCTTACGTTTGTCCTGTGGATCGTGTGCATGATCAAGGCGTATCAGGGGCAGCGCTTCATGGTTCCCATCGCCGGAGACATCGCCGCCAACCTAACCGGACGCTAGGGCAAATTAGAATTTCCTGTGTTCGTGCGGAGATATTCACCATGTAGGCACGGAGGACACAGAGTTTTTATTTTCTTATAGCGTCAAGCTTTCACTGCCACATTCCAAATGTCCTCGCAATACTGGGTGATCGAACGGTCCGACGAGAACTTTCCCATTCGTGAGGCATTCAGGATCGACATGCGCGACCAGTTCTCCTGGTCGACGTAAGCCTTCGCGGCCTTGTCTTGGCAGTCGATGTAAGCCTGATAGTCGGCGAATAGCAAGTACGGATCGTGCTGCAACAGGGAATCAAGCAATGGGCGGAACAGTTCGCTATCGCCATGCGAGAACTGGCCTGACCCAACGCTGTCGATCGCTTCACGAAGTCCTGCGTTTGCCTGGTAGATGTCCCAGGGATGATATCCAGCGGCGAGTGTGGCCGAAACCTGGTCGACCGTCAAACCAAACAGAAAGAAATTCTCAGCGCCAACCGCTTCCCGAATTTCGACGTTCGCTCCGTCAAGAGTGCCAATGGTGAGCGCCCCATTCATGGCGAACTTCATGTTGCCTGTGCCTGAGGCTTCCTTGCCCGCCGTGGAAATCTGCTCGCTGAGGTCCGCTGCGGGATACACTCGCTGTCCTAAGCTCACGTCGTAGTCGGGCAGAAAAGCCACTCTCAGCTGATGCTTTACGTCCGGGTCATTGTTGACGACCTCGCCGACCGCATTGATGAACTTGATAATCAGCTTGGCCATGAAGTATCCGGGCGCGGCTTTTCCCCCAAACAAGAAGGTCCGTGGGGTGATCTCCAGGTTGCGATTGTTCTTCAGTCGGTGATAGAGCGTAATAATGTGAAGCACGTTGAGGTGTTGCCGCTTGTACTCGTGGATCCGCTTTACCTGCGCGTCGAACATTGACGCCGGATCGACGGTGACGCCACATTGCTCGCGACTATAGTTCGACAGCCGTACCTTGACGTCGTGCTTGACTTTGCGCCACTGCGCGCGGAAAGCAGAATCGTCGGCCAGCCCTTCCAAGCGCTTCAATTCGTCAAGATCCCTGATCCAGCCATCGCCGATCTTGCTGGTCATCAAGCCTGACTGTTCAGGATTGCTCACCGCCAGCCAGCGTCTCGGTGTGACCCCATTCGTCACGTTGATAAACTTTTCCGGCCACATCTCGTAGAAGTCTCGGAACAGTTCTTGCTTCACCAGTTGGGTGTGAAGTTCAGCTACTCCGTTGACCTTGTGGCTTCCGACACAGGCGAGATAAGCCATGCGAACGTATTTCTGGTCATGCTCGTCGATGATTGACATGCGAGCGACCCGGGCCGCATCGCCAGGAAAACGCTCCCGGACTTCCCGTAGGAATCGCGCATTGATTTCGTAGATGATCTCCAGGTGCCGCGGCAGAAGCGATCCAAACAGCGGCAGGGGCCAGCGTTCGAGTGCCTCTGGCAGCAGCGTGTGATTGGTGAAGCTGAACGTGCGGGTCGTGATCGACCACGCCTGGTCCCAGCCCATGTCATGCTCGTCCAGCAGCAATCGCATGAGCTCGGCAACGCCGATCGATGGGTGCGTGTCGTTGAGTTGAATCGCCCACTCTTCATGAAACGTCTCCAGCGGGTAGCCAAAGCGGTGTTGGAACCGGATCATGTCCTGCAGCGAACACGACGTAAAGAAGTACTGCTGCTGTAGCCGAAGTTCCTTGCCTTGGATTTCTTCGTCGTTGGGATAAAGGACCTTCGTAATGTTTTCAGCGAAGTTCTTCTCTGCGACAGCCCCCTGGTAGTCGCCGCTATTGAAGCGCTCGAAATAGAAAGACTCCGTAGCTTCGGACTTCCACAATCGCAGGTCATTCACCACACCCGAGCGATAACCCACGATCGGCGTGTCGTACGGAATCCCCTTGACGACGGATCGCGGTACCCAGCGAACCCGATAGTGGCTCTGCGCATCGGTGTAGGGTTCGGTATGTCCGCCGAAGCCGACATCCACCGCAGCCTGCGGTCGCCGAATCTCCCAAGGATTGCCATACCTGAGCCAGTAATCAGTCATCTCGACTTGCCAGCCATCGCGAATCTGCTGATGGAACATCCCGAACTGATAGCGGATGCCATATCCGATCGCGGGTACTCCCAGCGTGGCCAGCGAATCGAGGTAACATGCAGCCAGTCGGCCCAGTCCACCGTTTCCGAGGCCCGGCTCACTCTCTTGCTCGATGATGCGATCGATGTCCAGGCCTAGCTCTTTGGTCGCCTGCCGGAACGGATCCGTCAACCCCAGATTCAGAATGTTGTTGGCAAGATATGGCCCCATCAAAAATTCCGCCGACAGATAACAGACCACCCGTAGCTCTTCGCGCGAGTAGCTCTCCAGCGTGGCAATCCACTGCGCCAGCATTCGATCGCGGACCGTGTAGGCAACGGCCGTGAAGTAGTCAATGTCCGTCGCATTCTCCGGCGTTTTCGCAGCAATGTAATAAAGGTTGTCGAGGATGGCCTGCTTAAGGGTTGTAACGCTGGTTCCAGTGCGGTCGTCTTCTACTGTTACGTATTGGTTCTGGGGCGGTTGGTCGGGCATTGATTGACCTCTCTCATGGTGTGCGGGCTGTTGGTGCGATCCGATTGCGGAACGCAGACTCGTCCAGCATAGTGACGCTACACGAGACACGTGTTTGGATGGCTAGCTAATGGTAGTGGAAGCACGGAAATGTCGACAAGAAAGCGACGGTCAGTACCCGCGCACAATTATGAATGGCAGGTTAACGGGTTGACCCTTGTCGCGCTGCTACCTCACAACAACTTTCGCTTCTTGTACGACGCCATTGCATGTTTCAGCGCAGCGTCCACATTTTTCTTCAACTCTGGCGTAAGCGCCTTCAGATGAAAGCAGGACTTCCCATCGAGATGCTGCAGGAGCGCGGTGACAGCCTGGCCTTTACGTCGTCGCCACACGGGAGGTAGAAACCCACCGAATCCTTCTGCGAATGATCAGGCTGGCGAACCACAGTTCGTCTCTCTTGCGGCCATCGATCACCAGCGGCTTCACCAGCTTGAGGTGGTAATCGCGCTTGTTCCTTACCAGCCCCTCGTGCTCGCTAAACGGACCGGCGTGGCGGCGCAGAATGGCCTTTAACTCGTCGAACACGTTGTCGAGGTTGGCAGACTTGGCGGCACTCATTGCATCGGCACGGGCAGTCATGGCGGCAGCATCATACGACAGGTCGGATTTGCATGTCACGAACCTCTGCAGCTGTAGCCTGATCAGCTCACTCGGAGGTAGGTCGAATATTCCTCCTTGCCAATCTCGGTGAACGGCAACATCGTCATTGGCCCGCTCGCGGTCTCCACTTGCCAGCGTTGTGAACCAGCGCGCTTGGCTGACAACAATTGTCTTCGCGTCACCACTGGAGCGGTATCCGTAATCGCGAACAGCACTAGCGGTCCGCTCATCAGCGCGACCGTTCCCGGGTGCTGAGCGTCGATCTCTTCCAGACGGGTCGTCATCGGCAGTTCGAGTTCGACGCGATCGCCGGTCTTCCATTCCCGGCGAACCGCCGCAAAACTCCCGGGCTTCAGCTCCATCGGAAACCGCTTACCGTTGACTGCAACCGTCGGACCCTTCGTCCACGCGGGAATCCGCAGATACAGGTTAAATTCGTATGGGTGGTCAGCCAGCAGATTCAATTGCACGACGTCAGAGAACGGATACAGGCTGGTCTGTGTCAGAGTTCCGTGGACGTTTGGAAGCTGCCACTCCACTGTCGAGGGAATGTACAGGTTTACCCACAACCCATCCGCATCATAAAAATAGGTGTTGATGCGATAGTCCGCCGCCACCTGTGGCAGCGTGCCCGAGCAGCACGGCCAGCGATGATTCGAGTAACCCTTGTGCCCCGCAAAGTTGTAATCGGAGTAGTAAAACGCTGTCCCATCAGATTGAAGGGGCTTTGCGCCCAGCACGGTGTTGTACATTACCCTCTCCATGCTGTCGCCATATCGGGCATCGCGAGTGACGCGCAACAGCGAGCGCGTCAATTTGAAATGCGCGTACGCCCCGCAAGGCGTCTCGAAGCTCTTGTGATTATCGTTCAGGCTCTCGGCCAGCGCGCCGCTACCAGGCTTGCGCAGCATCTCGTCGGGACCCCAGCCGCCGGTGGCGAAACTCTGCGTCGCCAACAGCATCTCGAAGCCGTTGCGCGCCGCCCGCAGATGTTTCTCGCTGCCCACCGTCAAGTAAGCTTGCATCGCCGAGTTCAACGCATTCACATAACTATAGGCATGTTTGCCCGGGAGCACGTTCTCGCCAGCTGCCAGGGGATCGAAGTATGTCGCATCGTCGAGATATCGGATGGCAAGTTCGCGATAACGATCGCCCGCGCCTCGCTGGTAGGCGAGGAACAAATTCTCTGGCAGCGTGTACGACTCGTCCCAGTTGTATGAAATGTCTTTACCGGCACGCCAACTTTGCTCGCGATCTACTGCTTTCGCAGGCAGGTGTGGCAGCGCGATGTCGGTGGTCTTTTGCAGAATTGCGAATGCCTGCGGATCGCCGGCGAACTCGTGCGAATCGATCAATCCGCAAAGCAGCTTGTCGTAGCAGTAAGCGGGGAAGCGGTTCTTCTCGAAAAACCCGCTCCCAATGGATTGAGCGAATGCGCGGTTCAGGCGGCGCACCTTGTCGCGCGTCGCAGGATCTCCCGTGATTGCGTACTCCCGTGCCAGCGCCGACACCCATTGTCCAAACGTCCCGCCCGGACACAGTCCGGCGCTGTCTTTGCGGTAGTCGTAATCGGGCTTGTACATATACCAGCCCCCTAGCTCTTCCCCCGGGGCGGGCATCCCAGACATCTCGCGAAAAGGTTTCATCAGGCTGTCTTCGTCCAGTCCCATCAGCACCGCATGAGTGTTGTCCAGTTGTCGCTGATGCAATTCGCTGTTGAGCGTCACGTCGCCATAATCAAACACGGCCAGAGGGGCTCTGCTCGTCTTGACTTCTTCACCTGCCAAAAGACCAGTGCAGGGTAGAGCTACTCCTGCGCTCAACACTGCAGCGCGCTGCAAAAAGTCACGTCGCGAAATCCCAGAAGACTTCATAGCGGCAACATTATCCACTATAGCGGTGGGTATCGATAGATTCTGTGCCGCGGTCTTCTATGAGCGGCGGTCCGAGGCGGGCGCCGGGCACGTCGATAGCCGGGACAGGTTCGCATGCTGAAGCACGTCCCCAATGAGGCATGATTAGTCCGCGCCTACCGCCGAGCCAATCACGGTTGCGTTCAGGAGCTAGAGGAACGGTCCGAAATGCGCCGCGTCCGCTTGCGCTCCTGCAGCAATGCCAATCTCCGTCAGTGCAGGAATGTTTTTGACCGCATCCATCTTCTGGATGCCTGCTGGGTCGACCTTAGGGAAGCCCAGGGCCGCAAGGCCTTGGCTACTCAGATCGACATTGTAGCGGCAGTACAGAAAACGCCGCCCCAAATCGGTGGTGAGTGGGATCAGAGGCGCTGCATAATACTCATCCCTGGTCATTCCATCATGCACTTCACGAGGTACCAAGTCCATGATCTCGCTGTCGAGATATGCGCCATAGGTGCAGCGACCAACCGTGCGACAGTTGATGTCCTGATCAATCTGGATGGTGTTCATCAAGCCGCCAGGTATTCCCGCGACGTTCGACACGATATTCAGCCCGGGCGACGCCGCTGTAGTTCCCAGCGACTCCGCCGCTCCCGTGCCGACCGAAACGATCAACAAGTTTTTTTCGCCGCTCCCCCAGTTCAAGCGATATGCCGGCTCGGTAGCCATGCGGTAAAGCAAAAACGCAGGATTGTTGTGCGACGTTACCCCACCATCGACGAACACGAAGGTCTTTGAGGCATCGTTCGGATCCCACGCCAATACTTCAGGCGGGAAGAAGACCGGAGCAGCTGTGCTGGCTCGAATCAGTTGCCACAGCGGGATTTTCAAGTTGCAGTCCTTGCGAGTGGGGTCGTTGTACTTGGCGTCGGGATTGGTGCTGACTGGCCAAGGCGAATCGGTGGTGAAGTTCTTTGTCACCACAAGTAAAAGGCACTTCAGGCTCTTCTCGGTAGGAATCTCCGCCGGTTCCAGAGTCGTGTCGTGGCCAAAGACATCCTGCATCTTGGCCTTGAGCGGATCGGCGGTGTAGAGACACTGCAGTCGCTGCATGAGATGCGCCGATTCAAACATCTGCATGCCTGCAGAGTTGTAAAAGGTAAATATCTCGGCCGTTGTCATGCCCCGCGCCAAGCAAGCGGCGATAATCGCTCCCGTGCTGGTGCCGGCTATGTAGTCGAAATAGTCGCAGAGCTTCTGGCCGGTATGTTGTGCCACCAGCGTCTCGATCTTCTGAAGAATGCCGAGGGTGAGTATGCCTCGGATGCCGCCGCCATCGAGCGCCAGCATGCGGTGCGGGCGTTCCTGTTCGTACCGGGGACGCAGTGACTTCCATCGTTCAGGATGAAGCAGCACAGGTTTCTCCTTTGTGGCGCCGCGGCAACTCGCGGTTCTCTTGTGCGAGACTATATGACGGCGGAACGGACAATGATCATAGCGCTAGCTGGACGTAGAGTCGACGACATTAATGCCAGCCAACCGAGATTTCCACTGCAGAACGTTGCCAGGGTCGGTGCGGCCGTTCGCGGGTTGCTGGAGCAGCATGGGGTGACCGTGGTAGTGAGTTCGGCAGCGTGCGGCGCCGATCTCATTGCCTTGTCAGAAGCAGGGAAGTTAGGGCTGCGTCGCAGGATCGTGCTTCCGTTCGGTCGCGGAAAGTTTCGGGAAACTTCGGTCGTCGATCGTCCCGGCGATTGGGGAAAGCTGTTCGATACGATCGTCGACGAAGTTGAAGCCACTGGGAATCTGATCGTCATCGACGCCAGCACCGATGACGAGCCCTACTCGGCGACGAACAAGGCAATCCTCGAGCGAGCGATTGCTTCAGGGCAAGAGCGAAGTGAACCGGTAGCCGCGACGCTGGTTTGGGATGGCGTGGCCCGAGGAGAGAACGATTACACGGACCAGTTTGGCTCCGAAGCCCGCTACCGGGGACTTCCGGTGTTTGAAGTCCCCACGCTCTGAACCGAGGCCGCGGGATTCGAACATCGGTGCAGTTCCAAAATTGGTGAGGCGCTGGCACGGTATGCAGTCGCAATACAAGGGTGCAAGTGTCTTAGACGATGGGGGCCCTGGGCAGAGTCGAACTGCCGACCAACGGTTTAGGAAACCGCTGCTCTATCCATCTGAGCTACAGGGCCACTCGTACTAACTGCTTTGCTTAAAAGGTTTAACTGAATTCTGGCGCCGGAGTTCACGCCCAATATTTGTGCGACTGTACCTTAACTGTGCCTTAACTTTTGGGCGGGAATCCAAGCCAGCTTCGTATTCCCGCAGCCGATCCATCTCCGCCTTTTCGCCTTGCTGCATGCGGTCACACGCTTCCCGCAGATCAGTTTCATCGACGATATTGTAGCGTTCGAAGACGTCGCGAGTCTTGTGCCCGCTGATGAGCATCGCCGCCCCTTCCTGTACCCCGCGCCGCCGCATGTTCCGAATCGCCGTCCGCCGAAGATCGTGGTACAGAAGCCCATCGTATCCGATGTTGTCGGAATGGCATTGAGCGCACCAGCAGGAACTGGTACTGGATGCTTTGCAGGCCCGGCAGTACATTCGTCCCAGTCCGGATGCTGTACACGCCTCCCACCAGGCCTTGCGGAAATCGATCACTCGCGAACCATCTTCCAGGGTAAACACGTTCTCTTGTGGCTGCTTGCCTTCAACTAGGGAAAGCAGCGCCTGGTACAGATTCTCGGTCATGTACGCCAAGCGACTGTCATCGTTCTTGGTGTCGTCAAGGCGAACCGCGCGATTGACCATATCGAGTCTAGCGACCTGGAGCTTGACGACCTCTTCGGAGCGGAACCCGAAGGTGTAGCCGGTTTCGAACAAACCACGCAGCCATTTGCCGGTCAGGCTGCAGTTGCTTGCCAGCGTCAGGTATTCCTCGATCTTCAAAAAGCCCTTTCTGACGTTGTCCTCATTTAGCATGGGAATATAGGGTATACCCGAGACGCGGGGCGGAGTCTCACGTACGGCCATGTTGTAGGCCCGCTTGATAACCGCCAGCTCCCGGTTGATGGTGCCGTTCGCTGCGCCCTGAGCTTGCCGATCCACCGCGTACTGACGAAGCGCGGCGGTGGTCGGCTTGGAGGCCAGAGTGTGGCTGAAGGCCGGTCCAACATGGAGCCGGAACATTTCTTCGCAGCGGCCTACCGACCTCCTTTTGTTCATCCGCATGTCCTTCAGGGACTCCTCGATTCAGCTGCCAACTGTGATCTTTCGGGAATCTGGCAGGTTCATGCCGAGCTGTAGCTCAGACCGCCGAATCTTCAGGTAGGCGCGGGCCTCACCCTCTTTCGTCTTGCCTGTGGATTCACGCACAGGCCTATTCCCGGCAACAGGAATCTTAACCCACCATACGGCAGAGTCTGGGCGGAGGTCAGCTACGTAGGCAACCACGCGGTCCACCAGTTGAATACCTACGACATTAACTACGTGCCCCAATCCCAGTGGCTCAATGCGGCATTCCAGCCTAATGGTAATGTCGATAGCCTGCGCCGCTTCCCGGGATGGTCATCGATGACCTGGTGGTTGAATAACGGCGATGCCACCTATAACGCCTTGCAAGTTCTGTTCAAGATCCAACTCCAGAAGTTCCAACTGCAGGCGGCCTACACCTGGTCGCATTCGATCGGCAACGTCACCAACGATAACTCCGGCGGACTTGGCGGTCCGAGTTACACTTGGGGCCCGAATCCGAGCCTTGATCGCGGCAATACGCAAGTCAACCGGCCCCAGATCTTCGTGACGAGTGCCATCTACTACCTGCCTGAGTTGAAGCTTAGGAATGTGGTTGTTCGGAACACCGTGGGTGGATGGGAGCTGTCCGGCATTACCCAATATGCGTCTGGCACCTCAACCACGCTGTTCCTCGGTGACTTTCCGGACCTCGCCGGTGGAAGTCTTCCCTCATTATCCGGTACGGGCTTCCCATTCAACGCGCGCCCGTTGGCGACCTCAGTCGCCTGCGGCGGACTAGGGGGACCCGCAGTACTCAATCCAAATTCCGTGACGCTGGTTGGCTATCAAATCGATACGCTGCCCGCGGGCCTGGAACCTCGCGGCTACTGCCGTGGTCCGGCCTATGTCAACACCGACTTTTCAATCGACAAGAACTGGCGTATGTGGGGCGAGAAATTGCGGCTCCAGTTCCGGCTCGATTTTTTCAACCTGTTCAACCATACGAATTTCCGCGGCGATGCTACCACTGGCTTTAACGTGAACGTTAATTGCGGAGCACAGGATGCCAGTGGCGCGCATTCTCCCTGCAGTCAGAGCAACAACATCATCACTCGACAGAGCGTTCAGGAGGGTTCAGGCTTTTCGTACCTCACCAAAGGGCCGCGTGAAATTCAGTACGGCCTGAAGCTCATCTTCTAGTTGCGGCCTGGCTGGCCGACAGCCTGTGCGAACCCCCTAGCGACGGCTTCCAGCAGAGATCGGATTGTGCGCGGCGTCGGTTTCGTCCATGCGCGAGATCCTCGGTGATAGTTCCGCGGCATTGTTTAAGTGGTTGGCATTTAGGCGATAGTAGAGCGTTTTGCGGCGTAATTCGCCCGGCGCGATGAAGAAACCCGTAGCAAATTGCCGCCCACAGCGTGGTGGAGGATGGCGGAGCCCGGCAAGACTCTCGGTTCAATCCGCTTCAGCCGTTTCGACTCCGCCAGTCGTGTTGCCCGCAGACGCAGTGAGGCATTCACATTCAATCCGCGGTGCGGTAGATCCAGGATTGTCGGCTACTCGGATGTCCAGTTTGACGGGTTGTCGGCTACGCTTCCTTGTGCCCAGCCCCTCGGGACGCGGTCAGGTAAGAGAGCGGAACCGGCGTTTTTCGTCCAAGTGAAGCGAAGATGTTCGTAAACACCGGCCGACATGCAGGGACTTACCGGGAATTCGATTCGACGGAACGCCCTGGTGACTTTCCGATCCGGTAATGCTTATGATGTGAGAAGGCAGATGGCTAACACCCATACTGAATCCAGCAAAACTCGCAGGCATATCGTTAAGGGGATGATTGGAGCAGCGGCCCTTGCCCGCTCTTACTCATTCGCCGCACCTCTCAACTCGGAGGGGAAGATGGATGTGGCAGAGGTCCGGCATTCCACCGTGAAGGTCGGTCCCGTTACCGTGTTCTATCGAGAGGCCGGGCTCGAGGGTCGTCCGGTTCTCCTGTTGTTGCATGGCTTCGCAAACTCATCGCACTACTTTCGGCACCTTATGCCGCTGCTCGCGAACCGCTTTCATCTGATTGCTCCTGACCTGCCTTCATTTGGCTTTACCAAGGTGGATGGGGAAGTTTATCGCTACACCTTCGCACAATTAACGGAGACCACCCAGGCGTTCGTCGATGCCCTAGCCTTACAACGCTTCGCCATGTACGTCTTCGATTACGGTGCGCCAATCGGATTCAACCTTGCAGTCGCCGATCCGGGCCGCATCACCGCGATCATCTCGCAGAACGGCAACGCATACGAAGAAGGCCTGGGTGAGGGGCCGTGGGCTCCTTTGCGCGCCTATTGGAAGCAGCCATCGGTGGCCATTCGTGACAAGATCAAAGAGCGTATGTCGCTCGATGGTGTTCGCGAGGCGTACTTCCAAGGAGTCCCGGATGTCTCCAGAATCGAACCCGAAGCCTACTGGCTGGACGCCGCACTGCTCGCACAACCGGGAATGATGGAGCTACAGGTCGATCTCAAGCTTGATTACAAAGCCAACCTCGAACGCTATCCTCTTTACCAACAGTATCTGGGGACGCATCAGCCTCCGTTGCTCGCCATATGGGGCAAGAACGACAGCTTCTTCGTTCCGCCTGGCGCAGAAGCATTCACGCGAGACGTGCCCAACGCAGTCGTGACATTCCTGGACACTGGGCACTTTGCTCTGGAAACCAACGTTGAAGACATTGCATCGGCAATTCTGAAAATGCCCATGGGAGAGTGACGATTGACACGTTCAAACGTGGGTAGCTGTCCGCTGACTCAGGGCCGGTCGTGCGGATGAATGAGTCTGCTCATGACCATCATGCTCTTGTCGAGCAACAAGCTGCTTCGTCGATCGATCATCCCAATAGCTTGCCGGCAAGCCAGTAATCAACACTGAACTTTCCCGGGCCAGAGCAGATCAGCCAAATAAAGAAGAGCACGTACAAGACTTCCGGAAGGTAGAGGAAATCGTCGAGCCAGTTAAGAGGCGAAAGTCCTTTCGGCAAGGTGGAAATCGCGCTGGTCAGGGTGGCGACAATCATATCGATCAATAAAGCCACGCTGGCCGGGCTCGAAAGAAGCCCGACGGCCAGCAAGGAGCCGCAAACGAACTCGACACCCGAGACGAAATAAGCCGTCTGTTTTGGAAACGGGACGTTGGCCTTAACGAGCGTTTCGTAAACAGGTTTGGTGCCGCCGGCGACAAACAACTTGTTTGCCCCGGAAATGGCGAAGAACCGCCCGATCGAAACGCGTATCAGCAGGATGGCGTATTGTTCCAAGTCACTGCTTCCAAGCAGCGCAAACTGGACCAACTGTTTCCAATCCATCTCTTGTCCCTCCATCGGAGAATGTGCTGCAACGACCCGATGTCACACGGATTTCGTTCGTCGCAGCAGATGCACACGGCCGGCGGCAATCCTAATAAGTTAGAGCTTCGATCCGCACCCGTTGCGCTGAAATCCGCGTCCCATCACTCAATTAGCTCTTTCTGTGTGTCCCCGATTCTTATGCCGCTGAAATCGACTTCTTCTTCGCATCGAGTGCCGGTAGAAGAAGTTTCAGAAGCGCTTCATCAGAGAACGGGTTCTGACCTGAGATCACTTCGCGATCTTGAAGGACGTAGCTCGTCCAAGGAGCGAGCACACTTACGTCACCGCCCGCCGTACGCAAGGCAAAGTCCGGGTAGAAGAGAACGTTACCACCAATCTCAAGCGGCTCCCGCTGCTGCTCTTCCGCTGTCGAAAAGATAGTCATCTTATATCCGGAATAGATCCAGCCTTGAGCCTTGGCGTGTGCTCCAGCGGCATCGCCCGCCGACAGCGCGGCGACCACTTCCGTCGAATTTGGTAGAGCCGAAAGTAGTGAAATCGGGCCATGGCAGAGCACAGCCGTAGGCTTGGATGTTTCGTGAAAGTGTCTCATCACTATGCCGGCATTGGGGTCATCGAGAAGATCGATCATCGGGCCATGGCCACCGGGGACGAAAACAGCGTCATATTGATCCAGGCCTGATGCGATGACATCCGCGATGCGGGTTGGATCTCTGAGCCCAGTCAGGCCGTCGCGGAATATCATGTAGTCCTGAAGCTTGGCCGCGTCCCCGCCGAAGAAATCGGCGACCTCTGAATGCACATCCACTTGGGGCGCGTTGCCTTTGGGGTTGGCGAAAGTGATTTCGTAGCCCTCCTTCATCAGGGCGCGAACCGGAACGGTAAGCTCGTTGAGATAGTAGCCAGCGCCGGTATAAACCTTGCCATCTTTCAAGGGCAGGCCACGACCGCTCGATACCAGCACTAAGACTTTTCCTTTCGTTGTCATTCTTGTTCTCCTTTTTGAAATCGAATTTTGTTTTTCTGAATATGAGCTAGCTCTTCCTCCAAAGTGCGCAAGGTCGGGCCACTGCGATTGATGTGAGTCATGCTCCGGGGAATCCGAACATCAACCACGACTGATTGGCTACCCAATGCGGGTACAGCTCCGTCATCTGATCGAACAGCTCCTGGTCGGATGTCGCGGTTTTCTGCACCCGATCGAAGTCCTGCAAGTACTGCTTGGTTTCTTGGATCGTCGAGGGAGAGTCGGGCGCGCCAGTCTTCTTGTGACCGGCGACAACCATCGCCGGGTTCAGCGCGGCTAACCGGTCTAGCGCGGCGATCCAATTCTTTCGGCTCTCGGGGGTGGTGTCGCCGACGTACATGTGGCATTGGTTGTACACCACGTCGCCAGCGACGATCAGGCCGATCGATGGAACGTGGAGAGACGTCGAATCGGGACAATCGGTGCGGCCCTGCTCGATGATGCGCAATTCGTGGCCCTCAAGCGTGAAGGTGTCGCCCTCATAGGGCTCGGGTGAGACCAACTTCGTCGGCACTTGCCCAGGAAATAATTGGCGGGCGAATTGGCTCAGCGGAGGAACAAACGACGACTGCATGGCCTCCACCGTCTTCGGCGTTGCTATCGCCCGAGCGGCCGGGAAACGGTCGAGCAGAATGCTCAGACCGTAGAAGTGGTCGAAATGGGCGTGCGTTATATAGATGGTCTGCAAGTTGCGGTTGTGCAGAGCAACCCAATCCGCCAGAGCCTCTGCCTCAGCCACCGTCGTCATTGCGTCTACCAGCACCGCGTCGTGCTCGCCGAAGATTAAAGTCGACGTGATCGGGTCAAAGCCGAGCGGTTCGCCGAAGGGCTTTGGCCGCTCGCCGACCATAGGCTTTCCCGGAGCGGTAAAGACGTTCACACTAAGCGTGTTCGGCGCAGGCGTGTTCGAGGCGACAGGCGCGGTCTCTTTGGGCCTATTTGTGCCGTCCATTTGGTATCCCTTTCGATTGCTTCCGAAAATGCGGATTCTGATTGAACCTGCAGCGTGACGCTATAAAAGCAGAAGGGCGGGCTTTGAACAATTGGACCATGGTATCGCTACCTGGACCCGACCTGCAGTACGATCTTGCCGGACTTGTGTGGTGCGCCCGCGAGCATGCGTTGCGCCTGACGCGCCTCCGAAAGCGGCAGGATTGATCCCACACGCGCTGTGATTCTGCCTGCGTCAAATAATGTTGTGAGTGTCTGCAGGCGCGCGGTGGTCACCTCAGCGTAGAAGAAAATGGCCTCGGTTGGGAGCGGCTGCGCCGAGACCGAGGTGACGAGTTTGCCTCCGGGTTTCAACGCAGCGATGCAGCGTTGAAACGTGCTCCCCCCGACCGTGTCGAGGACAGCATCCACCTGTGGGAGGTCCCGCTCGAATGCGGGCTTACTCGAGTCGATGATGGATTTCACGCCCAATGATCGGAGCAGGTCCTCGTCGTCGAGGTGGGCGATGGCAACGACGTGGATTCCGGCGTCTACGGCCATTTGTACGGCGTAGGCCCCGACGTTCCCCGCGGCTCCGACGACCATTACCGTTTGTCCGCGCATCGCCTCTGCATACTGGAACAGCATTTGCCAGGCGGTTACCGCAATGACGGGAGCCGATGCTGCTTCTACGTGATTCAGCGATCCCGGTTTGCGGGCGATCATCCCGGCCGTGGCCACGGCGAACTCGGCCTGGGCGCCACAGAACTGCGGATTGGTGACGCCATAGACTTCGTCGTCCGGCGCGAAGTCCGAAACGCCGGGGCCGATCTTCTCGACGACACCGGAGAGGTCCGAACCGAGGGTGAGCGGAGGTTGCGGGCTGACCTTGCTCTTCCCCTCCCGGATGATCGCGTCCCAGGGGGCGACGCCCGCGGCCATCACGCGCACCAGAACTTCGTTCGGGCCCGGCGACGGCATCGGCACATCCTCGACCACCACGACGTCGGGCGGTCCGAAGCTACGAATCCTGGCTGCTTTCACGGCCAATTCCTCCCCGGCCCGAGCGCTAACCGTACTTGAGGTTGGTGCTCTGTCCGACCTCGATAATGTAACCGTCAGGATCGCGGATGTAGCAGCGAATCTCACCGTACTTGGGTATTGGCTCGGTGATGAACTCGGCTCCTCGACTTTTCCATAGTTCGTAGCACGCTTGAATATCAGCAACGCGGAAATTCATAAAGCTGTTGATGTGATTCGGGTCGGGGACGCTGAGCGTTACCGTCGGCTTATCCGGGGTCGGCCCGCCCCCAACGTTCAGAATCATCCAGATATTCGCAAGCTGAAGGTACCCAGGCGCGTTGCCGTCACCCAGGCTCAGAATGCGAGCGCCGAAGACCCTTTCGTAGTAGCGGGCCGATCGCTCGATGTCGGCGACGGTGAGAAACTGCGCGATGCTTATCCCCTCGCGCGGGGGCATCTCATAACTCTTTTGTTCGACTTGTATCGCGTTCATTGATGGCTCCTTTTGTACGCCGTTCATTGATGGCTCCCCTCGATACGGTGCTCATTACAAATACGGTGTCCCGAGTCCCGCTCCCATTCATAAAAAATCGATCGACGCCAGCTAGTGCAGAAGCGATTCCAAATTGGCTGGAACTCTCCCTGCCGGTCCAGGTGATGGTTGATCATCCGGATGCGAGTGTGGCGGAAGCAACTCCACACCCTTGATCAACCCCTGCTTCTCGTAATCGAAGAACCAATCCTCACCCGGCTCGAAGCTGGCAATGATCGGATGCCCTGTCGCTGCCGCGTGCTTGGACGCATGCTGGCTCGGAGAACTGTCACAGCATCCAATCTGCCCACACTCCGCACACCGACGGAGATGAAAACACCAACCTTTCGGTGACGCCAGGCATTCCACACATCCGTCGCGGCTTAGTTTCGAAGCGGGATTAAGTCCCCGGTGATCTTTCTTCATTTCGATTTTCTTTTAGACGTTGCATGTCCAGCAGAGAGTTTAAGCCACCAGCAATATCTTCCCGACACCACCCTTTTCTGCCGCTGTTTGAGCCTCGGCCGCTTGACTGAGTGGCAGTCTCTGACTAATCGGGATGACCAGCTTGCCATCTCGCACCGCTTCGGCCATGAACTCGAGCGTTTTCCTGTCGAATTTCGAGAATACTGGCACCACCTTTACAGATGGGTACTTCGCGGCGTTCTGCGGTGCCCCGACAACCGATGCAAACACTCCTCCCGGCTTGACCTTGGCGATCAGATTCTCGGCGGTTCTTCCGCCTACCGTATCCGCCACGACATCGAGCGGCGGAAGATTCGCAATCGCTGTGTCGTCGTCGGTTGCGACCACCTGATCCGCGCCCACAGTCTTCGCCTCATCCATCTGCCTCTTTAAGACCCCAGCGATCACAGTCGCCCCGCGTTCCTTCGCAGTGAATACCGCCGAACGCCCGACATTTCCAGCAGCACCTACGACGAGAACCGTCTGGCCCGCTTTGATTCCCGTAGCTGAAAGGAGCTGGTTGCCGGTCGTCGTCACCAGCGGCAGCGCGGCCGCCTGGATCAAATCGAGCCCCTTGGGAACCTTCGCCAGAATCGCGGCTTTCACAACACAAAGCTCGGCGTAAGTATTGTCCGCCATAGCGAACACCTGGTCGCCAACGGAAAAGCCTTCCACTCCCGGCCCAACTTTGACCACTGTCCCCGCAATGTCGACTCCTATCAGTCCCGGGAACTTAATGGGATAAAAGTCCTTCGTTAATCCGGCACGACGCTTGTAGTCAATCGGATTCACGCTCGTGGCGGCGACCCGCACCAGCACCTCGCCCGGACCCGGAACCGGGTCAGGGTACTCCTCGAACTTGAGCACTTCAGGACCGCCATATTGGTGAACGACAACGGCCTTCATATTTCATCTCCTTTGTGCGGTGGCAAACAGTCACCCACAAAACTTAGATGAACGAAGCTAGAATTGGTCGCCGAGTCGAGGGGGTCCCGAAACTGGAAGTCGCCAGGATAGCCACGCCGAAGTAATTTAGGGAGAACGTTGGGTTTGGTCGGTTGAAATTTAACTTCACTCTTGCCACTACTTCTTCTGTTTGGCCAACTCTCTGACCAGTGGTTTCCTAGCTCTGCACTCGGCGTTCGCGGGTCACAGAGCCTAGGCGGCAGGTCTCTCCTATTCTCTTGAGGATAAATGCCCAGTTCGCGCCATGATGCTTTCGCGAGGTTGACGAAAGTGAGCGCTGATCTTTGACAGAAACGCATTCCGGGCCAGAAATCTGGTTCGGGAAACTCACTTGGACGTGTTGTTTGAATGCTAAGTCCAGAAGGAGCGCGAGGTGTTACAAGAAGGTGAACTCAGCGCCCGAGCTGATTCAGAAAACACCTCGGAGGCTCCTCAGAGACTATGTACTTCATCGGACTCGATGTACACAAGAAGACGATCAGCTATTGCGTGAAGGACGCGGCTGGTCGTGTGTTTCAGGAAGGCAAGATTGGATCGACCCGCCGGGAGCTGGATGAGTGGATCCGAACGATGCCTCAACCCCGGACCATCGCCATGGAAGCGACGATCTTTACTGGGTGGATTTACGATCACCTGCTTCCGCATGCCGAGAAGGTGAAGGTAGCGCATCCTTTGATGTTGCGCGCGATTGCTGCGGCCAAGAAGAAGAACGACAGAATCGATGCCAGCAAGATCGCCGATTGCTTGCGGTGCGATTTCCTGCCCGAGTGCCACATGGCAACGACCGAGATCCGCGACCGGCGCCGCACGCTTCGCTATCGCAGCCTTGTAGTCAAGCAGATGGTGCAGATAAAGAACCGCGTATCCGGCCTGCTGATGGAGACCGGGGTCAGCTACAACAAGCAGCGACTGCACAAGGTGGGCTACTTCGCGGAGCTGATGACAGGCAACGAAGACGTGCACGAGAGCATACGGCCGCTGCTGAAGTTGAGCCGCGAGCTGATCAGCCGGTCGCAAAAGCTCGATTACGCCCTGCTCAGTTCACTGCAACGAGATCCACTGCTGAAGGAACGGCTGCGGAGGTTGAGGACGGTACCGGGCGTGGGTCCGATCACCGCGCTGACCTGGGCACTTGAGATCGGCGATTTCACCCGGTTCTCATCGATCAAGCAGGCTATTAGTTACTGTGGGCTCTGCGGAGATGAAAAGAGCTCAGCTGACAAGGTGATGCGAATGCCGATCTCTAAGCAGCGGAATAAGCATATCCGGCGCGTGCTGATCGAGGCAGCCAAACTGGCCCCGCGGGAGTCACCCGAGCTGGCCGTGATCCGGGCCAGAGAACTGGAACGAGGTAATCCGAACCGCGCTACGCTAGCCGTTGCCAGAAAAATGGTCAGCTACATGCTCGCGGTCGAGCGCAGAAAGCAGGATTTCGTGCCTGCCGAAGAGTTCAGCCGAACAGCGGCTGCGTAAGAACCTTTTCCTGATAGTGGAAAAGCAAAAACATCGGGATACATGAACGCGCAGTCTGCCAGGTCCCGCCGTTTGCCGACTGGGCGAAGGGGCAATACTCCCGGAGGCTCATTACGAATTGTTTCGGGACTGGCAGAGAACACAAACTCAATCATCTGTGACGGCTCTCGCGAGCCCGAGACAGCAAAT